>NZ_JBFTHV010000002.1:0-753635 GCF_056394405.1 Leifsonia sp. 10N434
ACGTCGTTGGTGTTCACGGATGCGCCGTTGAAGGTGAAGAAGCTGTTCAAGCAGCAGTTGCGGTGGGCGCGCGGGTCGCAGTACAACACGTTGCGGATGCTGCCCTGGATGTTGGGCCATGCGCCCCTGTTGGCGTTCTTCTTTGTGACTGACATCATCCTGCCGTTCGTGTTGGCGGGGGTGCTGGGCGGGTGGGTGTATCGGGCGTTCACCGGGCAGGGCTACAACTTCTACCAAGGGTTCCTGGCCGAGTACGGGGTGCAGGCGGGGATCCTCGCGGTGATCGCGTTGATGGTGGCGTCGTCGGTGATCAGCATGTCGATCCGGCAGATCCGGCACCTGTCGGAGAAACCCTCCGACTTCTTCCGGCTGCCGGTGTTCATCATCGTCTCCACCTTCTTCCTGATGCCGATCCGGCTCCTCGGCTTCTTCCGGATGGCACACGCCTCCGGGTGGGGCACCCGCGCCGGCGCCTACGCCGGCGGACCCGCCGAAATCACCGCCGACGACGCCATCCCCGACAACAGCACACCATCCCTGTCACCGCAGCCGGACGCCGGGGGAGCGCGCCTGGCTGCAACGGACGAACCGGACGCCTTCGCCCGGCTCGGCTTCACCGGATCGACGCTGGTCGTCGCCCCGGCTCGGGTCGCGCGCGCCACCGTGGCGCATGCGCGACCTCGCACCCGCCGCGTCAATCCGTACGCGGTCATCCCGTACCTGATCGGTCTCTCGATCCTTGCGCTGGAGGCGATGTTCCTTGTCTAGTACTCCTTCCTGGTGGGCGGGGAGCCGCTCGCGCGCCCGCGTCACGGCCGCATCCGCGACCATCCTGGCCCTCGTTCTCGCGGGGCTCACGTACTTCGTGTGGTCGTCGCCCGACAGCGCGCTGCGCAAGGCGACGGATACGGCGGTCGCGGCGGTCAATCCGCTCGCCGCCCAGAATGCGACGCTCCAATCCGCGCTCGGCTCGGCGAAGGGGACGATCACGACCCAGCAGAAGAAGCTCGCGCACGCATCCACGGCTGCTGCCGTCGCGGCCGCTGCCCACGCGAAGGAGCTCGCGACGGCGCAGCGCCAGGTGCTTGTGGCGCAGGGCGAGGTGGCCCAGCTGAAGTCGCAGCTGTCGCAGGCCGACCCGGGGTCGGCGAGCGGATCCGGGTCGGCCGGCGGCTCGGGCGGCTCGGGCGGTGCGGGAGGGCCCGGCGGCTCGGGCGGTTCCTCGACGACCGGCGGCGGCACGACGAGCACCGGGGGAGACGGGACGACGACGGCTGCGATCACGGCACCCAGTCGTGCCTCGCTGGTGGCGCCGGCCAAACGCTACTTCGGGATGTACACCGAGCAGGCGCCGTTCAACTGGGCGACCCTCGACGCGACCTCGGCGAAGATCGGCGTGCAGCCGAACATGGTCGGCTACTTCAGCGGCTGGGACGAGGACTTCCGGGTGAGCGCGGTCACGCGCGCCTGGCAGCAGGGACGCCTGCCGCTGATGACGTGGGAGTCGCGCCCGATCGCCGCGGGCAACGACTCCAACGTCGCGCCGGACTACTCGCTGCCCAAGATCATCGGCGGCTCGTTCGACGCGTATCTGCACAAGTACGCCAAAGACATCGTCTCGACGGGGCTTCCGCTGGCCATCCGGCTCGATCACGAGATGAACGGAACGTGGTACCCGTGGTCGGAGCTGAACGGCGGCAACCGGTCGATCAACGGCAACAACGTGGGCGACTACGTGAAGATGTGGCGCCATGTGCACGACATCTTCCAGCAGGAGGGAGCGAATGCTCTCGTCATCTGGGTGTGGGCGCCGAACATCGTCAACAACATGCAGCCCTCCTCGCACGCGACGCAGGCCTTCCTCGAGGGCTACTACCCCGGGGACGACTACGTCGACTGGGTCGGCCTCTCGGGCTATCTGCGCCCGCCGTACCGCGCCGGCAACAACTTCACCTTCGACTACACGTATGGCGCGAGCCTGCACCAGATGCGCACTCTCACGTCGAAACCGATCCTGCTGGCCGAGGTGGGGGCATCCGAGACCGGCGGTCACAAGGTGAAGTGGATCAACTCGTTCTTCGACGGCTTCGCGGATCCGGAGAACGCCGACATCATCGGGTTCTCGTGGTTCAGCCTGGCGATCACCAGCTACGTCAGTGGAGAACGGTCGACGAACGACTGGCGCATCGACTCCCGCGCCGACTCGCGGCAGGCCTTCAGCACCGGAATCGTCAGACCGGCGGCGAACTTCACGCTCGTGCCCGCCGACTGACCCCGAGCACCCCGGCGGCGGCTGGCCCGACCCCTCGATGCCCCCGCCGGGGACCCCACGCGATCGAGTTGCGCCGAATGGGCGGTCGGGCGATGGTCGAACCGCCCATTCGACGCAACTCGCTCCCCGTGACCTCGGGGGAGACGCCGGGAACGACAGAAGGCCGCATCCCGGGGATGCGGCCTTCCGTGCGGTGCGGGTGCAGTCGTTACACGCCGAAGTACAGCTCGTACTCGAACGGGTGCGGACGCTGCGCGAGGGGCTTGATCTCCTTCTCGCGCTTGTAGTCGATCCAGGTCTCGATGAGCTCCGGGGTGAAGACGCCGCCGGCGAGCAGGAAGTCGTGGTCGGCCTCCAGCGCGTCCAGGGCCTCGCCCAGCGAACCGGGGACCTGCGGGATGTTCTTGGCCTCCTCGGGCGGGAGCTCGTAGAGGTCCTTGTCGACCGGCTCGTGCGGCTCGATGCGGTTCTTGATGCCGTCGAGGCCGGCCATGAGCTGAGCGGCGAACGCGAGGTACGGGTTGCCCGAGGCATCCGGAGCGCGGAACTCGATGCGCTTCGCCTTGGGGTTCGTGCCCGTGATCGGGATGCGGATGGACGCCGAACGGTTACCGGCCGAGTAGACCAGGTTGACCGGGGCCTCGAAGCCGGGGACCAGGCGGTGGAACGAGTTCACCGTCGGGTTCGTGAAGGCGAGCACAGCCGGGGCGTGCTTCAGCAGGCCACCGATGTACCAGCGGGCCAGGTCGGACAGGCCGCCGTAGCCGGCCTCGTCGTAGAACAGCGGCTTGCCGTCGTTCCACAGCGACTGGTGCGTGTGCATGCCCGAGCCGTTGTCGCCGAAGAGCGGCTTCGGCATGAAGGTCGCGACCTTGCCCCACTCCTGCGCCGTGTTCTTCACGATGTACTTGAACTTCAGGATGTCGTCGGCCGCGTGCACCATGGTGTCGAAGCGGTAGTTGATCTCGGCCTGGCCGCCGGTGCCCACCTCGTGGTGCGCGCGCTCGAGGATGAGCCCGGCGTCGATCAGCTTGAGCGAGATGTCGTCGCGGAGGTCGGCCTGCTTGTCGACCGGCGAGACGGGGAAGTAGCCGCCCTTGTACGGGGTCTTGTTGGCGAGGTTGCCGCCCTCTTCGACGCGGCCGCTGTTCCAGGCGCCCTCCTCGGAGTCCACGGAGTAGAAGCTGGAGTTCTGCTTCACCTCGTAGCGCACGTCGTCGAAGATGTAGAACTCCGCCTCGGGGGCGAAGAACGCGGTGTCGGCGATGCCGGTGGAGGCGAGGTACTTCTCAGCCTTCTTGGCGACCTGACGCGGGTCCTTCGCGTAGATCTCGCCGTTGCGCGGGTTGTAGATGTCGAAGACCATGATGAGCGTGCGCTCGGCGCGGAACGGGTCGACGTAGGCCGTCGAGACATCCGGAATGAGCTGCATGTCGGACTCGTGGATCGACGCGAAGCCGCGGATGGACGAGCCGTCGAACAGCTGGCCGACGGAGAAGAACTCTTCATCAACGGTCGACGCGGGGATGTTGAAGTGCTGCTGGACACCGGGCAGATCGGTGAAGCGGATATCAAGGAACTTGACGTCAGTGTCCTTGATGAACTTGAGCACCTCGGAAGAATCACGGAACATGCGGAGGACTCCCAAATGGGTTGAAGCGGGGCGGACTGCGCGTGCAGCCCGAGTCCCAACCTAGGGGGAGGGAGTTTCCCCGCGGTGACGCAAATGTTTCCGGCATGTTACGCGTACCCCTGGCCGGTAAACTTGCGAGGGTGCCCCAGAATCCCTCCGCCTCCCGTTCCGGCGACATCGCACCGAGCAGATATCCCGGGCAGCGCCTCGGTCTCCCCGAGGAGGGCCGCGGCTCCGTGGGCCGCGCCGGGCGCCGGATCGGCGCCCTCGTCATCGACTGGGGACTGGCGTATCTGATCTCGTGGGGCCTGTTCCGTCATGACGGAACAGCGGACGGCTGGACGACGCTCGGCATCTTCGCCCTGATGCAGATCGTCTTCATCCCGACGATCGGCGGCAGCATCGGCCACCGCGTGTTCGGGATGCGCGTGGTCGCGCTCAAGGGCGGCTGGATCGGGATCTGGCGGCCCATCGTGCGCACCCTGCTGCTCTGCGTCGTCGTGCCGGCCCTGGTCTGGGACTCCGATCAGCGCGGTTTCCACGACAAGATCGCCGGGACGGTCCTCATCCGCGCCTGAGCGCGGCGGGTCAGCCCTGAGCGCGGCGGGTCAGCCCTGAGCGCGGCGGGTCAGCCCTGAGCGCGGCCGATCAGCCCTGAGCGCGGCGGGTCAGCGGGAACGCTGCGCGCGCACCTTCATCGGGTCGATGCCCTTGGGGATCGGCATCGGGTTCTCGAGCGACTGCAGACGGTTGCTGATCGCCATGACCTCGGCCTTGGTGAGCGTCGGCTTGATCTTGGCGAGCGTGCGCGGGATCTTGTGCAGCGGCACCGAGTCGGCATCCGGACCGACGCTGATCGTCGTGACCGGCACGTTCGGGAGCACGCGGTTGACGCTGCGGCGCTGCTCGTCGAGCATCCGGACGGTGCGGGTCTTGGGACCCTCGCTGATCAGCACCACGCCGCCACGGCCGACGGCGCGATAGACCGCGTCCTGCGTCTTGCCGTTGACCGCGATGGGCATCTCGGACCCGCGCCAGCTGCGCTTGAGCGAGCTGCGCAGCACGGCGCCGACGGCACCGGGCTGACCCTCGATCTGCGAGTAGGCGGCACGCTCGGCACGGCGGCCGAGGATGATGAGCGCGATGAGCACGCCGGCCAGCAGCCCGGCGACGATCCAGAGGATCATCGTGAAGACGTTGCCGTCGGACAGGAAGATCGACAGGAGCACGCCCACGATGATCGGCAGCACGAGTCCGCCGACGATGTATGCGACGGCCCGGTTGTCGTAGCGGCGGGTCATCTGGAAGACCTGCCACATCTGCTTCAGACGGCCGGGCTCCTTGGTGGACTTGTCCTTGCGTGCCATAGGTCTAAGGATACCGGCAAGACCGGGCTCGGCGTGACCTCGTTCGCGTTCAGGAAACCGCCTGTGCGAACCCGAGTGACGCGTCGGCCAGCTGATGCAGTTCGGGTGGCACCGGACGGCCCTTCGCCTGCATCGACTGGGCCCACAAGCGCCCGGCGCGGTAGGACGATCGCACGAGGGGACCGGCGAGCACCCCGAGGAATCCGATCTCCTCGGCTTCGTGCTTCAGCTCGACGAACTCGTCCGGATGCACCCAGCGCGCCACCGGCAGATGCCGCGCACTCGGGCGCAGATACTGGGTGATCGTGATGATGTCGGTTCCGGCGTCGTGCAGGTCGCGCAGCGCCTGGCTGACCTCGTCGCGCTCCTCGCCCATCCCGAGGATGAGGTTGGACTTCGTGATGAGCCCGGCAGCGCGTCCCTGGGTGATGACGTCGAGGGAGCGGTCGTAGCGGAACGCCGGCCGGATCCGCTTGAAGATCCGGGGCACGGTCTCGACGTTGTGCGCGAACACCTCCGGCTCGGCCGAGAACACCTCGCCGAGATAGTCCGGGTTGCCGGAGAAATCGGGTACCAGGATCTCGACGCCCGTGCCGGGGCTCTGCCGATGGATCTCGCGGATCGTCTCGGCGTACAGCCACGACCCCTCGTCGTCCAGGTCGTCGCGGGCGACGCCGGTCACTGTCGCGTAGCGCAGGTTCATCCGCGTGACGGACTCGGCGACGCGGCGCGGCTCATCGGTGTCGTAGTCGGCCGGCTTGCCGGTGTCGATCTGGCAGAAGTCGCAGCGCCTGGTGCACTGGGCTCCGCCGATGAGGAAGGTCGCCTCGCGGTCCTCCCAGCACTCGAAGATGTTCGGGCAGCCGGCCTCCTGGCACACGGTGTGCAGGTCTTCGCTCTTCACCAGCGACTGCAGCTGCCGGTACTCCGGCCCCATCTTCGCCTTGGTCTTGATCCACTCGGGCTTGCGCTCGATCGGTGTCTCGGCGTTGCGGACCTCGAGACGCAGCATCCGGCGTCCCTCGGGTGCGGCGCTCACGCGACGGCCGCCAGTTCCTGCTCGAAGCGGGCCTGGACGAGCGGCGCGACGTCCTGAGGCGTCACCGTGCGGCCGAGCACCCGGCTGATCGAGGTGATCCCCGCATCCCGGATGCCGCAGGCGACGATGGCGTCGTACGCCTCGAACCCGTTGGAGCAGTTGAGGGCGAAGCCGTGCATCGTCACCCCCTCGGCGACACGGATGCCGATCGCGGCGATCTTCTCGTCGCGCTGCACCCCGCGGATCCAGACGCCGGAACGGCCCTGCACCCGCTCACCGGTCACGCCGAGGTCGGCGAGCACGTCGATGAGGATGCCCTCGAGCCGGCGGACGTATCCGACGACGTCGATCGGTTCGGCGAGACGGAGGATCGGGTACCCCACGAGCTGACCCGGCCCGTGCCAGGTGATCTTCCCGCCGCGGTCGACATCGATGACGGGGGTGCCGTCTGTCGGCCTTTCGTCGGGCTCGGTTCGCTTTCCGGCGGTATACACCGACGGGTGCTCGAGGAGGATGACGGTATCGGGCGCCCGGCCTGCGACGACAGCGGCGTGCAGGGCACGTTGCTGTTCGAGGGCCTCGAGATACGGCACGGAGTTGGCGCTTAGCCCCGTGACGATAAACGCGGTCACCGGGTCAGTCTATGCGCTCGCCGGTTCTCCACAGTCCACGCCGGCCGCGCGTTGTGCACCGACGTGCGTCGGACGGTTGCCGGTCCGCGGGAGCTGGACTGGGATGGAGTCATGGCGCCGACACCCGCACTCGACCTCGCGCGTCGCGCCTCGGCCCTGGCCGCTCAGCACGACTGGACGACGCTGGCGACGCTGGCAGCCGATGAGCGCGAACTGCGTCAGCTCGTGCTCCCGTCCGGTGCTGCCTTCCCCGTGGAACTCTGGCTGCAGACGCCGTCGCCGGATGCGCACACCAGGGTGCAGACGGAGATCGAGCTCGCGGCCCCCGGCGCGTCCGAGCATCTGCTCGGGCTCGTCGAGGTGGTGACGGAGACGACACGGCGCCGCGAGCTGAGGGGGACGACGGTGGTGCCCGCCGTGCTTCGCGAACACGCCTCAGGCGGCCTGCTCGCCGACCTGCTCGCGCACCGCACCTACCTGAGGGCGGGGGAGGTGGCCACGGTCCTGCTCGGGGTGGCAGCGGGGCTGTCGGCCCTGAACGAGCGCGGCTGGGCCCACGGGGCGCTGACCACGCGGTGCGTCGTGTTCCGGCACGACTCCTGCCCGGCGCTCGCGTCCCTGGCGGGAGCGCGCCGTCTGACGGCGGACAGCGCCGACGGCGACCGCCGCGGCTTCTTGCGCCTCGCAGAGCGGTTGGCCGGCTCCCTCCCGAGGGCCGACGGTGATCGGATCCTGGAGGCGATCCGTGAGCCGCTCCGGTCGGGGAGCTGGGAGTCCGTGTCCGACGCGGTGGCGGTCGCGGTCGAGCCCGAGGCGGTGTTGATTCCCGTCGGGAGTGGCGACGTCGCCGGTCCGGACACTCGGCCGACCGCCGCGCTGGCGTCGCACGCCGTGCCGTCGCGGGCCATGGCTCCGCACGCGGGGATGCTCGACACAGTGCTGGAGGGGCACCCGATCGCGGCGGTCGTGCAGCGGATCACCGGATGGCTCGGCACGCGCAGGAAACTGGTGGCCGTGGCCGTGACGCCGATCGCGCTGGCAGCTCTCGCGGTGGCGATGGTGCCCCCGGACGCCCCGACCTCTGGCGCGGTTCCGACGGTGTCTCCGGCGGCGGCGGCGGCCCAAGACGCCCCGTCGGGCGCCGCGTCCACAGCTCCGGCATCGACGTCGACTCCACGAGTGACAGCGACGTCCAAGGCCTCAGGTAGCAGTGGTGGTGGCGCGGGCGATCAGCGGCTGCGATCCGATGATCCGGTGGTCGCGGCAGCGGGCCTGCTCGCCGCCCGGCTGGCCTGCTTCCGTGCCGCTGCCGAGCCGTCGTGCCTCGAAACATCGCTGCGGGTCGACTCGGCGTTGTACCGGGAGGATGCCGCCGCGCTCGGTGCGGTCGGGGCGGACGTGCTCCGGGACTTCTCGGATGCCCGCCTGGCGCTGGTGCAGCGCTGGGGCGATGCGGCGCTGGTGTCGGCGACACCGTCTGCCGCGCAGAGCGGGGCGAGCGGGAAAAGCGAACCGGCCTCGGTCCTGATGGTCAGGAACGAGGCCGGTTGGCGCTTGCGTGATGTCTATCGCGACTAGATGCCCAGGTTGCCGGAGAAGTCGCCACCCTCGAGGCGGTTCTTCACCGCGACGAGGAAGCGAGCGGCGTCGGCGCCGTCGACGATGCGGTGGTCGTACGACAGCGCAAGGTACACGGTGGAGCGGATCGCGATCGAGTCGGTTCCGTCGGCCGAGATGACCACGGGCTTCTTGGTGACGATACCGGTGCCCAGGATCGCGACCTGCGGGAGGAAGACGACCGGGGTGTCGAACAGCGCGCCACGCGAACCGGTGTTGGTCAGCGTGAACGTGCCGCCGGCCAGCTCATCCGGCTTGAGGCGGTTCTCGCGGGTGCGCTCGGCGAGGTCCGCGATCTCCGCGGCGAGCCCGGCGAGGTCGAGCTCGGACGCATTGCGGACCACGGGGGTCAGCAGGCCGCGCTCGGTGTCGACCGCGATCGACATGTTCTCGTGGTCCGGATAGACGATCGAGTCGCCGTCGATCGTGGCGTTGATGACGGGGTACGTCTTCAGCGCCTCGGCCGCCGCCAGAGCGAAGAACGGGAGGAACGAGAGCTTGACGCCCGTCTTGGCCTGGAAGTCGGCCTTCACCTTGTCGCGGAACGCGGCGACCTTGGTGACGTCGACCTCGACCACGGTGGTGAGCTGAGCGGACGACTGCATCGAGACGACGGCGCGCTCGGCGACGACCTTGCGCAGACGGGACATCGGCTGGGTCGTGCCGCGCAGCGGCGAGACCTCGGGAGTCGGTGCGGCAGCGGGTGCTGCTTCGGCCGGGGCGGCCGCAGCTGCGGGAGCAGCAGCCGAGAGGATGTCCTCCTTGCGGATGCGTCCGCCGACACCGGTGCCGGTGACGTTCGCGAGGTCGATGCCCTGCTCGTTCGCCAGCTTGCGGACGATCGGGGTGACGTAGCCCGCGTTGCCGGCGTGTGCACCGCCCGACGATGCTGCGGGAGCAGGCGCGGCGGCGGGAGCAGGCGCGGCAGCGGGCGCAGGAGCAGCTGCCGCGGGTGCCTCGGCGGGGGCGGCCGCCGGAGCGGGCGTCTCCGCGGCGGGGGCCGGAGCCTCAGCCGGAGCCGGAGCCTCCTGAGCGGGCGCAGGCGCCGCAGCCGGAGCGGCAGCGACCGGAGCCGGTGCCTCGGCAGGTGCCGGAGCCTCTGCCGGAGCAGTCTCTGCCGGTGCGGCTTCCGCCGGAGCGGCCTCCGCGGGCGCGGCCTCGGCAGGCGCGGCCTCGGCAGGCGCGGCCTCGGCAGGCGCGGCCTCGGCAGGCGCAGCCTCGGCAGGTGCCGGAGCGGCCTCGGCCTCAGCGGCCGGCGCGGCCGGAGCCTCGCCACCGCCGGAACCGTCGCCGATCGTCACGAGCGCGGTGCCCACCTCGACGGTCTCGTCTTCCTGCACCAGGATCGCCTCGATCACGCCGGCGATCGGTGACGGGATCTCGGTGTCGACCTTGTCGGTCGAGACTTCGAGCAGGGGCTCGTCGACCTCGACACGGTCGCCAACGTTCTTCAGCCAGCGGGTGACCGTGCCTTCCGTGACACTCTCACCGAGTGCCGGGAGGCTGACGGATTCGCTCATGAGCTTGTCTCCTTCAAACCAATTCGTTCAGTAGCTTATTGCAGTCGCGTCGACGATCGACGGACCTAAAGAGTGTGCAGCGGCTTGCCCGCCAGGTAGAGGAAGGCCTCTCCGAGCGACTCGTTCTGCGTGGGGTGCGCGTGCACGAACGGAGCGATGTCCTCCGGGTACGCCTCCCAGTTCACCGCGAGCTGTGCTTCGCCGATGAGCTCGCCGACGCGGGCACCGATCATGTGCACGCCGACGACGGGGCCGTCGACCACGCGGACGACCTTGACGGAGCCGCTGGTGCCGATGATCTCGCTCTTGCCGTTGCCGGCGAGGCTGTAGTCGTAGCTCGACACCTTGTCGGCGCCGAACTGCTCGACCGCCTTGGCCTCGGTGAGGCCGACCGACGCGACCTCGGGGTCGCAGTAGGTGACCTTGGGGATGTTGACGTCCGCCACGACGATCGGGTTCAGGCCCGCGATCTCCTCGGCGACGAAGATGCCCTGCTGGAACCCGCGGTGCGCGAGCTGCAGGCCGGGGACGATGTCGCCGACGGCGTAGACGCCCGGGATGTTCGTGTGCAGGCGCTCGTCGGTGATGACGAAGCCGCGGTCCATCGTGACGCCGACCTCTTCGTAGCCGAGGTTGGCGGTGTTCGGGCCGCGCCCGACGGCGACGAGGAGCAGTTCGGCCTCAACGGTGTCACCGTTCTCGAGCGAGACGACGACGCCGTCTTCGTTCTGGGTGACGCCGGCGAACCGCACGCCGAGACGGTAGTCGATCCCGCGGCGCCGGAACGCGCGCTCGAGGGACTTGCTGATGGCCTCGTCCTCGTTGGGGACGAGGTGGGGGAGGGCCTCGATGATCGTGACCTCGGCGCCGAACGACTTCCAGACGCTGGCGAACTCGACGCCGATCACACCGCCGCCGAGCACGGCGACCTTCTTGGGAACGAAGTCGAGCTCGAGCGCCTGCTCGCTGGCGATGACACGGCCGCTGATCTCGAGCCCCGGAAGGGAGCGGGAGTAGGAGCCGGTGGCCAGGATGACGTTCTTGCCGACGATGGTGTTCTCGCCGACCTGCACGGTCGTGGGGGAGACCAGGCGGCCCTCGCCCTCGATGACCGTGATGCCGCGAGCCTTCACCAGGCCCTGCAGGCCCTTGTACTTCTTGGCGATGATGTTCTGCCGGTATTCGGTGACACCGTTGATGTCGATGCCCTGGAACTCCGTGATGATGCCGTACTTCGACGACTCACGCGAGTAGTCGGCCACCTCGGCGGCGTGAAGCAGCGCCTTGGTGGGAATGCATCCTCGGTGCAGGCAGGTGCCTCCGACCTTGTCTTTCTCGATCATGCCAACGGTGAAACCGAGCTCGGCCGCACGCAGCGCTGCTGCGTAGCCTCCACTTCCACCGCCGAGCACCACAATGTCAAAGTTCTGCTCAGACACCCAGCTACTCCCTCGCGCATCAGGATTCGTGACACGACCCTGCCCCGAGGGATCACTCGTGGGCAGGCGTTGATTCGGCAAGATTTTCTTGCCTCTACGACCCTACTACTTCCGTGAAAAGTCCTCGGCCAACCGGATGAGCGCACGGACGGTCACGGCGGTCGGGCCCTTGCCGGTGAATCCGTAGGGCGCGGCCGGACCCTTCGCCGGTCCGGCGATGTCGAGGTGGGCCCACGGGATGCGGGGCGAATCCTCCGCATCTCCTGTGCGTCCGACGAACTCCTGCAGGAAGACTCCTGCAAGGAGCATCCCGCCTGCCGTGTTGCCGGGGTTCGCGTTGGCGATGTCGGCGACGTCGGAGTTGATGGTCGCACGCAGCTCGCCGGGGAGCGGCATCGGCCAGAGCAGTTCGCCACTGGTCTTCGCCGCGTCGAGCACCCGCTCGACGAGGGCGTCCTCACCCATCACAGCGGCGTAGCGCGTGCCGAGAGCGACCATGGCGGCACCGGTCAGGGTGGCGACGTCGACGATCGCATCCGGGTTCTCCTCGCTGGCGGCCACGAGTCCGTCGGCCATCACGAGGCGCCCCTCCGCGTCGGTGTTGAGCACCTCGACGGTGCGGCCGCCGCGGATGCGGAGCACGTCGTTCGGCCGGATCGCCGAGCCCGACGGCATGTTCTCCGCGATGCAGAGCCACGCGGTCACGGTCACGGGGAGGGCGAGACGAGCGGCGGCGAGCGTCACGGCCAGCACGGTCGCGGCGCCGGTCATGTCGTACTTCATGCCGACCATGCCGGTCGGCGGCTTGAGGGAGAGCCCGCCGGTGTCGAAGGTGATGCCCTTGCCGACGAGGGCGAGGTGCGCGGTCGAACCGGCGGGGTCATAGGTGACCTTCACCAGGCGAGGGGGCCGGGTGGAGCCCTGACCGACACCGAGGATGCCGCCGAAGCCATCGGCGGCGAGCTGCTTCTCATCCCAGACGGTCACGTCGACGGGGAGGCCCTGCGCATTCGAGCGCGCGGCCTCGGCGAGCGTCTCGGGATAGAGGTCGAGAGGAGGCGTGTTGACGAGATCCTTCACCAGGGCGACGGCCTCGGCGACGGCGGTCGCCCGCGCCACGAACTGGTCGCCGTCGGCGCTCGAGCCGAGCACCTCGATGGTCGCGACCGGTGTCTTCGTCGCCGATTTGGAAGCCTCGCGGTAGGCGGTGAAGGCGTACGAACCGAGAGCAGCGCCCTCGAGAACCGCGCCGAGCTGCTCGTCACCCTCGACCGGGAACGCGATGCTCACCGATCCCGTGCCCGCGAGCTGCCGGATGCCCGACCCGGCGGCATACCGCAGCGCGTCCTCATCCACCGCGTCCGGAACGCCGATCACGGCGATGGGCGTGCCGCCCTCGAGGCCGGGCAGTCGCACCAGCTCGTCGCGTCCGGCCGTGAACCCGATCGCGTCCAGCTGAGCTGCGATGGCCTCGTAGCCCTCCACGGTGAACAGGGTGGCCGACCCGCCGGACAGCCGGGCGCCGATGAGCACGATGTCGGACGAGGAAGAAGGAGTGCCTGCGGGGGAGAGCGAGAGAGAAGGAACCGTCATGCATCGAATCTACCGCCCGGGGCCGCGAGCCCCCTGTTCGCTGTGGGCGTGAGGCTTCGCGGCCTGTTCGCAGGATTCGCCCGCAGGGGTCGGCCTAGAGTTAAAACATGCACGATCCTGGCGAACTCTACGACCGCAATCCGGCCCTCGAGGTCCCGGAGGGTCTCCACCTGGTCGCCGGCCTCACCGGGTTCGCCGACGCGGGCTCCGGCGTGAGCCAGCTCGGCACCTACCTTCTCGGAACGCTCGACACCGACGTCGTGGCGACGTTTGACGCCGACATCCTGCTCGACTACCGCGCGCGCCGCCCGATCATCTACTTCGATCAGGATCACCTCACCGACTACCAGCCGGCGACGCTCAAGCTGTATCTGGCGTACGACGAGTTGCGCCAGCCGTTCCTCCTCCTCTCCGGCTTCGAGCCCGACTTCCAGTGGGAGCGCTTCACGCAGGCCGTGCTCGGGCTGCTGGACGAGCTCAAGGTGAAGAGCGTCACGTGGGTGCACGCCATCCCGATGCCGGTGCCGCACACCCGCCCGATCGGCGTCACGGTCAGCGGCAACCGCTCCGAGCTGATCGAGACGATGTCGATCTGGAAGCCGCACACCCAGGTGCCGGCGAATGCGCTGCACCTGCTGGAGTACCGGCTGCAGCAGCTGTCGTACCCGATCGCCGGGTTCATCCTGCTCATTCCGCACTATCTGGCCGACACGGAGTACCCGGCCGCCGCCATCACGGCGCTCGACAGCATCAGCGCAGCGACCGGCCTGATCTTCCCGACCGACCGGTTGCGGCAGGAGGACAGGGAGTTCATCGCGAACATCGACGAACAGGTCGCAGGCAACGCCGAACTGGCGCGGCTGGTGGGCACCCTCGAGGAGCGCCACGACAGTTATATGGAAGACAACCAGCTGCGGTCGCCGCTGACCGACAGCGAGGGGGAGTTGCCGTCGGCCGACGAGATCGCCGCCGAACTCGAGAACTTCCTCGCCTTCCGCCGTCACGGCGACGACGAGCCGGGCGGTCCGGCCGCTTCCTGACCGGATGCTCCGCCGACCCGTCGTCGAAGTAGGGCCCACGCGCGGGCGCCTCCGCGACGGGTAATACGCTTGACGGGTGAACTCGCGTCGATCCTGGCTGATTTTCGGGGTCGGCGTCTTCGCCTATCTCATCGCCGTGATGCAGCGCACCACGATCGGTGTCGCCGGTGTGGCCGCGACCGAGCGCTTCCACAGTTCGGCCTCGGTGCTCTCGACGCTCGCGGTCGTGCAACTCGTCGTCTACGCGGCGATGCAGATCCCGGTCGGCGTGCTGATCGACCGGGTGGGCTCCCGCTGGCTGATGGCGTTCGGCACGGCGTTCATGGTCGCCGGCCAGATCACGGTCGCCTTCGCGCCGACGATCGGCGTCGCGATCGCGGGGCGCATCCTGGTGGGCGCCGGCGACGCGACCGTCTTCACCTCTCTGATGCGCCTGACGAACTCCTGGTTCAGCGGACGGATCGTGCCGCAGCTCTCGCAATGGATCGGCAACATCGGTCAGCTCGGGCAGGTCCTGTCCGCCATCCCGTTCGCGCTGATCCTGCACCAGGCCGGATGGACCACCGCCTTCCTCACGGCGGCGTCCCTCTCGGTGATCGCCTTCATCGGGATCGTCGTCGTGATCAGCGACCGTCCGGTCGGCTCGCTGGAGGGTCCGCGACCGGCCTCCTGGGCGGAGTCGATGCGGCAGCTCCGGGTCAGTCTGGCCCGGCCGGGCACGCAGCTCGGGTTCTGGTCGCATTTCGTGACGCAGTCGTCCGGAACGGTGTACAGCCTGATGTGGGGGCTCCCGTTCATGGTCTACGCGCTCGGGATCGATCCCGCCGAGGCGGCCGGGCTGTTGATCGTCCCGGTGGTCGCCGGGCTCATCGCCGGGCCGATCCTCGGCCTGCTGACGGCACGTTTCCCGTCACGACGCAGCAACCTGGTGCTCGGGATCGTCGGGTTGATGGGGGTCACCTGGGCCTTCGTGCTGCTCTGGCCGGGCGTCCCGCCGCTCTGGATGCTCATCGTGCTGCTCGTCGTGCTCGGCATCGGCGGCCCCGGCTCCCTGATCGGCTTCGACTTCGCCCGCACCTTCAACCCGTTGCGCAGCCTGGGATCGGCGAACGGGATCGTGAACGTCGGCGGCTTCCTGGCCAGTTTCATCATGATGTTCCTCATCGGCGTCGCCCTGGACACCGAGAATTCGATCCGCGTCGCGGCCGGCCAACCGTCTGATCTCTACGCGTTCGACTCGTTCCGCTGGGCCTTCGCGGTGCAGTACGTGATCGTGGGGATCGGCGTCGGGTTCCTCCTGCATGCACGGCGCCGCACCCGGCGCCGTCTCTCGGAGGATGAGGGAATAGAAGTGGCCCCGTTGTGGGTTGCACTGATGGAGGCGTGGAGAGGCCGCAGGGGCCGGACGGCCCGCTGAGAGCGTCGGGAACGGCTGCTGAGGATTGGTCGGGGGCGGCCGGGATTCGTGCAATAATTGTAGTTCGGACCCGTTCATATCCAGGGGCTCGGAGCATTTGACGATGCCCGGCGAAAAGACCCAGGACTTGACATGGGTCTTAGTAATGTCCGCACGCAACCTGAGCCAGGCCAAGGCGCGAACTCGGCCCCTCCGCTTGGTATGAAAGGTGTTCACATGGCAACCCGTGCAGCAACGAAGACTCCGACGGCCGATCCGGCCGTCGACGAGGTGACGGCAGCGACCGCGAAGGCGGCCGTGAAGCCCGCCGCGAAGAAGGCCGCGCCGAAGGCGACGGCGAAGCCCGCCGCGAAGAAGGCGGCGACCAAGCCCAAGGGCCGCGCCGCCAAGAGCGACGACGACGAGGTCGGCGACGACGAAGCGGTCGAGATCGACGAAGTGGAGACGGCGGAGGACGCCACCGAGACCGAGGGCGACGATGCCGAGGTCAAGGCGGAGGACACCGACGACGACACTGAGAAGCCGGCAGCCGTCGAGGAGCCCCTTCCGACCGGCGCGCTGGTACTGCGCGCCGTCGACGAGGACGACGACATCCCCGTCTACTCCACCGCGATCACCGGCGCCACCGCCGACCCGGTCAAGGACTACCTGAAGCAGATCGGTAAGGTCGCCCTGCTGAACGCGGCCGAAGAGGTCGAGCTCGCGATGCGCATCGAGGCCGGACTGTTCGCCGAGGACAAGCTCGCGAACACGCCGAACATGCCCAAGGAGCTCGAGCGCGAGCTGCGCTGGGTCGCCCGTGACGGCCAGCGTGCCAAGAGCCACCTGCTCGGCGCCAACCTCCGACTGGTCGTCTCGCTGGCCAAGCGTTACACCGGCCGTGGCATGCAGTTCCTCGACCTGATCCAGGAAGGCAACCTGGGCCTCATCCGTGCCGTCGAGAAGTTCGACTACACCAAGGGCTTCAAGTTCTCGACCTACGCCACCTGGTGGATCCGTCAGGCGATCACCCGCGCGATGGCCGACCAGGCGCGCACCATCCGTATCCCGGTGCACATGGTCGAGGTCATCAACAAGCTCGCCCGCGTGCAGCGCCAGATGCTCCAGGACCTGGGTCGCGAGCCCACGCCCGAAGAGCTGAGCCGCGAGCTCGACATGACGCCGGAGAAGGTCATCGAGGTGCAGAAGTACGGCCGCGAGCCGATCTCTCTGCACACTCCGCTCGGTGAAGACGGCGACAGCGAGTTCGGCGACCTGATCGAGGACACCGAGGCGGTCGTGCCGGCCGACGCGGTGGGCTTCACGATGCTGCAGAAGCAGCTCGAGAGCCTCCTCGACTCGCTGTCCGAGCGCGAGGCGGGCGTGATCCGCATGCGCTTCGGTCTCGGCGACGGAATGCCGAAGACGCTCGACCAGATCGGCGACACCTTCGGTGTGACGCGTGAGCGCATCCGCCAGATCGAGTCGAAGACCATGGCGAAGCTGCGCCACCCGTCGCGCTCGCAGTCGCTGCGCGACTACCTCGAGTAGGCCGGGGGAGTGCGCTACAGACTGGCCGTCATCGCCGGTCGCCTCGCCCGCTGGCTTCTGCGCCTGCGCGGCGGGGGATCGGCCGTGCCCGGCAGGGTCGCCCTGGCGATCGCCCCGCGCTTCTTGGAGCGGTCGGTCAGCCGGCTTCCCCTCGGAGTCGTGTTCGTCTCCGGATCGAACGGCAAGTCCACGACGACCAACATGCTCACGGGCATCCTGCGTGAGCACGGTCTGAACGTCTTCACGAACCCGTCGGGAGGCAACCTCCCGCAGGGCATCGCCTCCGCTCTACTGGCGAGCGTTCCGCTCGACGGCTACGTGCGCGGCGACGTCGGGGTGATCGAGGTCGACGAGGCCTACGGTGTCGATCTGGCGACCGTGCTCAAGCCGCGGGCGTCGCTGCTGCTCAACGTGCAGATCGATCAGCTGAACCGCTTCTTCGAGCCCACCCGCGTGGTCGGGATGCTCCGCACGATCGGCGCGCGATCGTCCGAGTTCGTCGTGGTGAACGCCGATGACGACAGCCTGGCGCGCGTGGGCGCCGAGCTCGCCGCCGAGGGTCGCGACGTCTCGACCTTCGCGGTCGCTCCGGCTCTGATCGCCGCGTCGCCGAACGGGCTCGCGAACGTCGAGGACTTCTCGGGCGTCGCCTCCGGCACGCTCCCGCTGCCCACCGTCACCGTCGCCTCCCTCGGCGCCCGCACGGCGTCGCTCGACCTCGCCGCTGCCGGGCCGTCGACACCTGCTTCGAGCGTCGAGATCGCACTGCCCGCGCGGGGCCTGCACTACGCGGTCGACGCGGCCGGCGCGACGGCGATGGCCCGCCGCCTTCTCGGCGACCGGTTCCGTGCCGACGCCGTGACCAGGGCGATGACGTCGCTCCGCACCGTCTACGGACGCGGCGAGACGCTCCGGGTCGGCGACGAGGACATCGAGATCATCATGATGAAGAACCCGCCGAGCCTGCAGCTCAACCTCGACTACCTGGCGGAGGCGCCCGAGCAGGTGTTCGTCGCCGTCGACGAGGGGACGCCGGACCCGTCGTGGGTGTACGACATCGATCTCTCGTCGATCGCGCACGTCGACGTGATCTCGGGCACCAAGGCCTGGCAGTTCGCGACGCGCTTCGGCTATGCGGGCATTCCGGTCGGATCCGTCGTGCCGGAGCTCCGGCCGGCCCTCAACGCCTTCCTCGCACTGCCCAAGCCGTCGCACGGCACCAAGACCATGATCGTGAACTACGAGCAGATGATGCTGATCCGCAAGCAGCTCGGCTT
Source organism: Leifsonia sp. 10N434 (assembly GCF_056394405.1). Lineage (NCBI taxonomy): Bacteria > Bacillati > Actinomycetota > Actinomycetes > Micrococcales > Microbacteriaceae > Leifsonia > Leifsonia sp. 10N434. The sequence continues at coordinate 18,377 of NZ_JBFTHV010000002.1, forward strand.
CCTCGACCTGGAGGGCGGCGAGAAATGACGGCATTGCGCATCCTGCACCTGTACCCGCGCGAGCTCGGGATCAACGGCGACGTCGGCAACGTGACCGCGCTCGTCGAGCGCGCCCGGTGGCGGGGGATCGAGACCGAGGTCGTGACGCACGAGGCCGGCGGCCGGCTCCCCGACGACATCGACATCGTGCACATCGGCAGCGGCCCGCTGTCGTCGCAGCGCGTCGTGCTCGAGGACGTCCAGCGCATCGCGCCCGCCCTGCGGGACTGGCGCGACGGCGGAGTCCCCGTTCTGGCGATCGCCGGCGGCTGGCAGCTCCTCGGTTCCGAGCTCGTGACGAGCGACGGCGAGCGACTGGCCGGCGCCGGCGTGTTCCCGACGCGCGCGACACTGGGCGCCGAACGTCACGTGGGCGAGATCGTCGTGCGCACCTCCGAGGGAACGCTCGCCGGCTTCGAGAACCACTCCGCGACCACCGTGCTCGAGGGCGCCGAGCCGCTCGGCACCGTCATCAGCGGCTTCGGGAACGAGGCGTCGTCGTCCGTGCGGTACGAGGGCGTGCGCATCGCGGCTGCGATCGGCACGCACCTGCACGGTCCGGTGCTCCCGATGAACCCGTCACTCGCCGACCGGATGCTCGGCTCTGCGCTTGCGCTCCGTGGCACGTCCGAGCCGCTGGCGACGACGAGCGAGCTGGAGCACGTCGATCGGTTCGCCGCGAACGCGCGCCGCGCCATCGCCGATCGCCTCGGAGTCAAGCTCGGCTGACGGCTGACGGCTGACGGCTGACGGCTGGGTCAGCCGAGGTAGACGCGGGGGACACGCTGTGCGACGCCGGTGACCATCTCGTCAGCGATCGTCTCGGCCCAGTCCGCCCATTTCTCGGCGATGACCTCGCCGTTGACGCCGGGGCCGAACAGCGTCGCCGTGTCTCCCACACGAACCCGATCGCTGCCCATCTCAACCAGCATCGAGTCGACCTCCACCGCGACCACCTGTCGCGGGATGCCGCCGATGGCGACGTGCGCCTTCGCGATGCCGAGAGTGGGCACGCCGTCGCCGTAGCCGATGGCGATGCGGGCGTGCGAGGTGCCGCCGACGTGGATCTCCGTCACCGGAGCCTCCAGCCGCATGACCGGCACCAGACCCAGATCGGCTCCCGTGCTGTCGTCGAACGGGGAGATGCCGTACGCGGCGATGCCGAGACGCACGAGGTCGAAGCGGGCCTCCGGCATCCGGATGCCCGCGGAGCTGGCCGCCAGGTGCAGGATCTCGAACCGGGCGCCGCGCTCCTCGGCGATCGCCACGGCGGCGCGGAACTCGCCGAGCGCCTTCTCGTCGTCGTCGATGGAGGCGTCGGCGAGGTGCGACCAGGCGGCCCGGATGCGCACCACGCCCTGCTCCTGCAGGGCCACGGCGGCATCGATCAGACCCGGCCATTCCTCGATGGTGGCGCCATTGCGGCTGAGGCCGGTGTCGACCTTGAGATGGATCACGGCGGGACGGTCCGCCGCGGCGGCGGCGATCGCGTCGAGTTGCCAGCGCGCGGAGACGCCGAGTTCGATGTCGGCCTCGATGGCGGCGCGGAAGTCGGCGTCGGGTCCGTGCAGCCAGGCCAGGAGCGGCACGGTGATACCGGCCCCGCGCAGCACCAGGCCGGCCGGGATCTCCAGGACGGCGAGGGAGGTCGCACCCGATTCGAGCCCGGCGCGGGCGATCGGGAGGAGGCCGTGCCCGTAGGCGTCGGCCTTGACCGCGAGCATCACCTCGGACGGCGCGATGAGTGCGGCGAGGTGGGAGACGTTGTGCCGCAGTGCGGCGAGATCGATCACTGCGCGCGGCAGCGGTTCGGCTATGGCGTCGGTGATCGTCATGCGCGGTACACCCTCTCGATGCGGGTGCCGAGCCGGCTGGTGATGACGGGGGCGGCGATGCCGATCACCCGGGCCCAGTCGGCGACGCTCGGTTCGCCGCGCACCGGATCGCCGAAGAGAACGGCGCGGTCACCGGGCTCGGCGGAGTTTCCGTCGAGATCGACGACGAACTGGTCCATCGCGATGCGGCCCGTCACGCGGCCGGTGAAGTCACCGACACGCACCGGCGCCTTGTTCGAGGCGACGCGCGGGATGCCGTCGGCGAACCCGAGGGCGACGAGCGCGAGGCTCGTCGGCTTCGCCGTGCGGTAGGTGTAGCCGTACGAGACACCGCGATCGGCGCCGACGTGCTTGACGGCGATGACCTCGCCGACGAGCCGGAGCGCGGGCAGTCCGCGTGCCTCGTCCAGGCCGAACAGCTCGGTCCCGATGAGGGGGCCGCGGGTGGACGGGTCGTCGACGCTCGCGACGACGGCTCCGCTCAGACCGGCGTCCGCAAGCGCGGCTGCGTCTTCGTACCGGGAGACGAGAAAACCGCCGACCCCCGCATCCGACAGCGCACGTGCCACGGGGATGAGCCCGTGTCCGTACGCGTCGGCGCGGAGGTCGGCGGTGGAGTCGGTGAGCGGTGAACCGCTGTCTGCTGCGTTACGGACGATTCGTTCGAGGTCGACGAACGCGTGCCTGTGCACACTCGTCGGCCGCGAATCCATCGTCAGCAGTCAGGGGGAACGTCGCGAAGCCTACGCGCGCTGGTCCTCGAAGAGACGCGCGGTCTCGTCGTGCCAGCTGTGCGCGATCTCCGACAGCTTCTCCTGGTGCTTCTTGCCGTGATGAGCGCAGAAGAGGAGCTCGCCGTTATTAACGACGACGCGGATGTACGCCTGTGCTCCGCAGCTGTCGCAACGGTCGGCCGCCGTCAGTTGCGGCCCCGATGCGAGCTCGTCAACCGCACCGTTCTCCGTGGTGATCGTCGACATGTGATGCTCCTTTCAGATCGCAACCCGTGAACTCGATACCTCTATAGAACCACGTTCTCACGGGAACACTGCGTGATTTGCCTGCTATTTCGCTCAACGCGTAGCCCATGGGCCGTGGGTGTCGGTGGCGGGCGTCGGCCCGAAGACTCCGTAGGCTGGAGGGTGGGATGGCGCCAGCCCCCTCATCAGCACCCGCGGCGCCCCGACTTCTGCAAGGAGCGCTCGTGGCGAGCTCAGATTATTCGGCCAGACACCTCTCCGTCCTCGAGGGACTGGAGGCGGTGCGCAAGCGCCCAGGCATGTACATCGGCTCGACCGACTCGCGCGGTCTCATGCACTGCCTCTGGGAGATCATCGACAACTCGGTCGATGAGGCGCTGGCCGGTCACGGCTCGACGATCGACGTGATCCTGCACTCCGACGACAGCGTCGAGGTGAGGGACACCGCCCGCGGCATCCCCGTCGACGCCGAGCCCAAGACCGGGCTGTCCGGCGTCGAGGTCGTCTTCACGAAACTCCACGCCGGCGGCAAGTTCGGCACGGGCTCGTACGCCGCATCCGGTGGTCTGCACGGCGTCGGAGCATCGGTCGTCAACGCGCTCTCCGAGCGGCTCGACGTCGAGGTCGACCGCGACGGCAAGACCTGGGCGATGTCGTTCCACCGGGGCGAGCCCGGCATCTTCGACGACGGCAAGAACGAGCCGAGCCCGGATGCCCCCTTCACGCCGTTCGTGAAGAACAGCGAGCTGCGGGTCGTCGGCAAGGTGAAGCGCGGCGTCACCGGCACGCGCATCCGGTACTGGGCCGACCGTCAGATCTTCACCAAGGGTGCGGACTTCCAGGGCGACGACCTGATCGGCCGCGCGCGTCAGACCGCGTTCCTCGTGCCGGGACTCACGATCACCATCGACGACAAGCGGAGCCCCGAGGGGGAGAAGACCGCGTTCGAGTACCAGGGCGGCATCTCGGAGTTCGTCGATTTCCTCGCCCCCGACAGCCCGATCACCGAGACGTGGCGGCTCACCGGCGAAGGCCACTTCACCGAGACGGTTCCGGTGCTCTCCGACTCGGGTGCGATGCTTCCGACCGAGCTCAAGCGCGAATGCCAGGTCGACATCGCGCTGCGCTGGGGCACCGGATACGACACCGTGATGCGCAGTTTCGTCAACATCATCGCCACGCCCAAGGGCGGCAGCCACCAGACCGGCTTCGATCAGGGCATGCTGAAGTTCCTGCGGCAGCAGGTCGAGCAGAACGCGCGCCGCCTCAAGGTCGGCAACGACAAGCTCGAGAAGGACGACGTGATGGCCGGCCTGACCGCTGTGCTCACGGTGCGTCTGCCCGAGCCGCAGTTCGAGGGCCAGACCAAGGAGATCCTCGGCACCCCGGCGGTGCGGGCGATCGTGGCGCAGGTGGTGCAGAAGGCGATGTCCGAGCGGTTCGGCTCGTCCAAGCGCGACGACAAGGCGCAGTCCGCGCTGCTGCTCGATAAGGTCGTGGCCGAGATGAAGTCCCGGATCTCGGCGCGCGCTCACAAGGAGACGCAGCGCCGCAAGAATGCGCTCGAGACGTCGTCGCTGCCGGCCAAGCTCGTCGACTGCCGGTCGAACGACGTCGGCAACAGCGAGCTCTTCATCGTCGAGGGCGACTCGGCGCTCGGCACCGCCCGGCGCGCCCGCGACAGCGAGTACCAGGCTCTGCTGCCGATCCGCGGCAAGATCCTCAACGTGCAGAAGGCGTCGGTCTCCGACATGCTTTCGAACGCGGAGTGCGCGGCGATCATCCAGGTCATCGGCGCCGGATCCGGCCGCAGCTTCGACCTGTCGACGGCGCGCTACGGCAAGGTCATCATCATGAGCGACGCGGATGTCGACGGAGCGCACATCCGGACCCTGCTGCTCACCCTGTTCTTCCGCTACATGCGCCCGATGATCGAGGAGGGTCGCGTGTTCGCGGCCGTTCCTCCGCTGCACCGGGTGATCGTCATGAACCCCGGCACGAAGCCCAACGAGACGATCTATACGTACTCGGAGGCGGAGCTGCAGGCCGTGCTCGCAGACCTGAAGAAGCGCGGCAAGCGATACCAGGAGCCGATCCAGCGCTACAAGGGGCTGGGCGAGATGGATGCCGACCAGCTGGCCACGACGACGATGGACCGCCACCACCGCACGTTGCGGCGGGTGCGCGTTCCCGACGCCGAGCAGGCCTCGGCGGTCTTCGAGCTGCTGATGGGCAACGATGTCGCGCCGCGCAAGGAGTTCATCATCGCCGGAGCGGACGACCTCTCCCGCGCCCGCATCGACGCCTAGCGCGAGCCCCGGCTCGACGCGATCGAGTCCGAACTTGTTGCGCCGAAATCCGGCGTGTCGGAGCAACAAGTTCGGACTCGATCGCGTGGGTGCGAGCGCACGTGGGTGCGAGCGCAGGCGCGTATGGGCGCGGGGCGCTAGGCGCCGAGGCGGCGGCCGATGGAGCCGACGACCATGTCGAGCGGGGTGCCGGAGGCGTCGCGGCGTGAGCCGCCCTCCGGGAGCACGCGCGCGGCGCCGTCCGGCCCGACGGCGAGGGCGGGGGCCCGGCCGGCCCAGGCGAGCGCGACCTCCGTCTCGCCCTTGAGGAAGCGCTGCGAGCGGACACCGCCGGTCGCGCGTCCCTTGGCCGGGAACTCCGAGAAGTCGCTCACCTTGCCGCTGCCGGGGTCGGCGCCGAGCAGCGTGTCGCCGCCCGTGGCGATCGTCACCACGACCACCTCGTCGCGCTCTTCCGCCGGGATGCTCGTGAAGTGGACGGCCCGCGCATCCGCGCCGAGGTTGATGCCGGCCATACCGCCGGCGGCGCGCCCCTGGGGGCGCACGGCGGACGCCGGGAAGCGCAGCAGCTGGCTGTCGCTGGCCACGAACACGAGCTCGTCGGTGTCGTCGCCCTGCACGGCGCCGACGACCGCGTCGCCGGGCTTGAGAGCGATGATCTCGAACTCGGGCTTGTTCGCCCAGTCGCCGGCCGTCACGCGCTTCACGACGCCCTGCCGGGTGCCGAGCGCGATCGACTTCGGCGAGGTCAGGGAGACCACCGCGAGGATCTTCTCCGAGCGATCGGCGAGGGCCAGATAGTCGCCGACCTTCACTCCGGCGCCGAGCTGTACCGAGTTCACGGGCACGGCCGGCAGGTCGACGGGGGAGAACCGGATGAGCCGGCCCGTGTTCGTCACGGCGCCGATCTCGGTGCGCGTGGTGGTGTCGAGCTGCGTGAGGATCGCGTCGTGCTTGCTGCGCCGTGCCGGCGCGGCGATGCGGTCGAGGCCGCCCTCGTCATCCGGCTGCTGATCGACGCGCAGGATGCGGCCGGTCGTCGACAGGAGCACGCGACACGGCACATCCGCCACCTCGAGCACGACGGGCTGCTTGCCGCGCACCGACGCCGTGGCGATGGACGGGCGGGCCTCGGTGAGCAGCGTGCGGCGCGGCGTGCCGAACTTGGCGGCCACCTGCTCGAGCTCGTCGGAGACCAGCGCGTTGATGCTTTCGCGGCTGCTCAGCAGCTCCTCGAGCTCGGCGATCTCCGCCTCGAGCTGGGCCTTCTCGTTCTCGAGCTCGATGCGCGAGAACTTCGTGAGGCGGCGCAGACGCAGCTCGAGGATGTAGTCGGCCTGCAGTGTGCTGAGGTCGAAGACGTCCATCAGGCGCGTGCGTGCCTGCTCCGTGTCGTCGCTGGTGCGGATGACCTGGATGACCTCGTCGATGTCGACGATGGCGATGAGCAGACCCTCGACCAGGTGCAGCCGTTCTTTGCGGCGGCCGAGGCGGAACTCGGAGCGGCGCGTGACCACGCGCACGCGGTGGTCGATGTAGACGGTGAGGAGCTCGCGGAGCCCGAGCGTCTGCGGGCCGCCCTCGACGAGCGCGACGTTGTTGATCGAGAAGCCGTCTTCGAGCGGCGTGTGCCGGTAGAGCTGCTCGAGCACGGCCTCGGGGCTGAAGCCCGTCTTGATGCCGATGACGAGCCGGAGGCCGTGCTGGCGGTCGCTGAGGTCGGTGACGTCGGAGATGCCGGAGAGCTTCTTGGAGTTGACGCCGTCTTTGATCTTCTCGATGACCTTCTCGGGGCCGACGAGGTAGGGGAGCTCCGTGACGACGAGCCCGCTCTTGCGCGCGGTGATCGACTCGACCGAGACCTTGGCCCTGGTCTTGAAGCTTCCGCGCCCGGTGGCGTACGCGTCGCGGACCCCGGCGAGGCCGACGATGGTGCCGCCGGTCGGCAGGTCGGGGCCGGGGACGTACTCCATGAGGTCGTCCAGCGTGGCATCCGGATTCGCCAGGAGATGGCGGGCCGCCCCGACGACCTCGATGAGGTTGTGGGGCGCCATGTTGGTGGCCATGCCGACCGCGATGCCGCTGGCGCCGTTGACGAGCAGGTTCGGGAAGGCCGCGGGAAGTACATCCGGCTGCATGAGCTGGTTGTCGTAGTTGGGGACGAAGTCGACGACATCTTCGTCGAGGTCTTCGGTGAGGGCGAGCGCGGCCGCGGCCAGGCGGGCCTCGGTGTAGCGCGGGGCGGCCGGGCCGTCGTCGAGGGATCCGAAGTTGCCGTGGCCGTCGATCAGCGGAACGCGCAGCGTGAAGTCCTGCGCCATGCGCACCAGGGCGTCGTAGATGGCGCTGTCGCCGTGCGGGTGCAGCTTTCCCATCACTTCGCCGGTGACGCGCGCGGACTTCACGTGTCCGCGGTCGGGCCGCAGCCCCATCTCGGTCATCTGGTACAGGATGCGCCGCTGCACCGGCTTGAGGCCGTCACGGGCATCCGGGAGGGCGCGGGAGTAGATCACCGAATAGGCGTACTCGAGGAACGAGCCCTGCATCTCGGTCGTGACGTCGACGTCTTCGATGCGTTCGGTGGTGCCCGCGCCGGGCTGGTCGTCTGTCGGTGTCATTCGTGCAATCTCGGGAAGGGAGAGGGGTCTCACGGTGCCGGCCCCGTTCGTCGTGCGCCACCTCGTGCGGTCGGACGCCGTATGACAAACTGGGCCGGATGCCCCCCATGCTACCGGCCGCCTTCACCACGCGTTCGAGCCTTGCCGCTGTTCTGCCAAGTTGCTCGGCCGCGCTCGCCGGTGAGGCCAACGAGCTGGACCTCCCGGAGGTCGATCACGCGGTCGTCATCGTCGTCGACGGACTCGGGGCCGCTGCACTCCGCTCCCGCGCCGGTCACGCCAGGACTCTGGCGCCCCTGCTCGGCAAGACCACGACGATCGATGCCGGCTTCCCGACCACGACCGCGGCCGCGCTGGCCACCCTCGCGACGGGGACGTACCCGGGCGAGCACGGTCTCGTCGGATACAAGGTGCGGGATACCGTCAATGGGCGTCTCGTCAACCAGCTGAACGGCTGGGACGGTCGGCTCGATCCTGCGACCTGGCAGCGATCGCGCACGGTGTTCGAGCAGGCGTCGGAGAACGGCGTGCGCAGCTGGGCGATCGGGATGCCGAAGCACAGCGACTCCGGGTTCACGCACGCGATCCTGCGCGGGGCCGAGTACGTCGGCGGTCGCACGATGGCGGAGCGCTTCGCCGAGGCCGAGCGGATCGTGCAGACGCCAGGTCCGGGGCTCACCTACCTCTACGTGTCCGAGCTCGACCAGCTCGCCCATGCGCGCGGCTGGGAGTCGCCCGACTGGACGGATGCCCTCGAGACCCTGGATGCGCTGGTCGCGTCGTTCACGAGACGGCTCGGTCCGCGGCACGGTGCGCTGCTCACGGCCGACCACGGCGTGATCGATGTTCCGTCGAGCGGGCACGTGCTGTTCGACACCGCTCCCGAACTGGTCGACGGGGTCTCGGCCATCGGCGGAGAGCCGCGACTGCTGCATCTCTATCTCGAGACCCCCGGGGCCGAGGCGGCGACGCAGCTGGCCGAGCGCTGGCGCGACGTCGAGGGCGACCGCGCATGGGTGGCGACCAGGGACGAGGCCGTGGCGATGGGGTGGTTCGGTCCGGAGGTGGCTCCGGAGGTCCTGCCGCGCATCGGCGATGTGCTGGTGGCCGCCCGCAAGCGGATCGCCTATTACGACTCGCGCGATCCGTCACGCACGGGGCAGAACATGATCGGCCAGCACGGTTCGCTCACCGCCGACGAGACGCGTGTCCCGCTGCTCCGGTTCGGAGCGTTCGCGTCGAGTACGCGCTGACTCAGGCCAGGTCGTCGTCCGTGCGCGCGCCGAAGACGATCTCGTCCCAGCTCGGCATCGACGCGCGGCCCTTCTTGCCGGCCCGCGGCTGCGGCCCGGTGGCGCCCGACGAAGACGGCGACGGTGACGGGATCACCGACGACGGAGCCGAGGCCGCCGACGAGACGGGAGCGTTCGGGGGCGTGCCCTCCGGCGAGTCCTCGCGCAGCGGTTCGAAGATGTCGAACGGCTCGTCGATCACGCGCACGGGCACGGGTGCCTCGACGGGCGCGTCCGCCAGCTCGACGGACGGTTCGGTGCGCTCTTCGTAGGTGGCCGCCTCGCGCTCTCCGCGACGGCGCCGGAGCGCCTCGAGAAGATCGGCCGTCTGGTGCAGGTCGCGCGGCGTCTCGTCGTCGGCCCGCTTGATCGCGGACACCGAGATCGAGTTGTTGGCCGAGGTCAGCGTGCGGCCGTAGACCAGCGGCTCGAGGAACGGGGCCGTGTCGGGACCGATCAGGTCGCTCGGCGGCTCGGGGAACGTGAACGCGCCGCTGTCGAACCGCGATTCATCGGGTTCGGAGTCGTGCGGCATCACGGCCCGCAGCCGGGGGATGAGTGCGCCCTTCAGCTCTCCGGCCTGCGACAGCGTCGTGGCCTCCGAGTTGAGCGGGGAGAGTGCGTGCTTGCGCGCGTCGTAACTCCAACGCGCATCGTGGTCGATCTGGTCGGCCGTGAACTCGAGCTTGAGGATCCAGCCGGCCTCCGAATCCTTCCAGCTCGCCCAGCGCTCACCGGTGACGCCGAGGGAGGCCAGGCGGTCGCGGATGACCGCGCCGAAGGTGTTGCCCTCGCCCAGCGGGTCGACATCGACCGTGGTGTGCACGGGCACGCTCAGGGCGCTGGCGACGATGTGCTCGCGCTCGGCGACGATGGGACCTTCGAACCGCTGGATGTACTCCAGCGGCGCGCCCGTGACCGTGGCCACGTCTTCTGCGGACATGCCGGAGCGGATGTGCGCCTGCACTTCGCGCGGCGAGAGTTTGGGTGACGCGGCGGACGCTTCCTGCCTGAACTGGCGCACCTTCGAGTGGAGTGCTTCGTCGATGGCGATGCGGAAACGTTCACCGTCATCGCCGACGGCGACGAGCGCTCCGTCTTCGACTCCGATGACCTTCAGATCCTGCATGGTGGATGCCTTCCCAGCTATTGGCGTACGGCCCAAGAATGCCACGCGTGAAGCGGGTTTCCAGGGAATAACGCGGGCGTGCCGGAAGTTGAAAACCGAGCAATCCCTGGGAGCTTTTTGAGTGGTTTGCTATTCCCCTGGGATTGATGCAAACTATCGCCGCCGATTGCGAAGAATCGGCCGTTATGTATAAGAAGTGGATGGGCATGGCAACGGATTACGACGCACCGCGGAAGACCGAAGACGACTCAGAGTCGATCGAGGCCCTCAAGGAGCGAGTGCCGGACAAGATGTCCGGGGTCGTCGACGTCGAAGACGCCGACAACCCGGGTGGTTACGAGCTCCCCGGTGCCGACCTGTCGGACCTCGACCTCGACGTCGTCGTGCTGCCGCCCCAGGCGGACGAGTTCACCTGTGTGAACTGCTTCCTGGTGAAGCACCGCTCGCAGATCGATCACGAGACGAAGCTCGGACCGATCTGCGTGGAGTGCGCAGCCTAAGGGCGGTCAGCTTGACGCGAGGCGAGCCTCATCGAGAACCCGGACCAACTGGTCCGGGTTTCTTGTTGAGAGGAGCCAGTACGGCGCAGGGTCGTCCGGGTCGAGCACGGGGACGGTGACGACCCCGGAGATGAAGCCGCGCATCAGCAGCCACGCACGCGCATCGAGGCGCTGCCCGCGCTGGAGGCTCGCCTCCTCGCCCGTGTAGCCGGCCGGTTGTCCGATCAGCGACAGCGGGATGCGCGCCCGGCCCGCGAACAGCTCGGTCGCCGTGACCCGGATGGTCGGCGCCGACAGGATGAACGCCGCCACGATCGCGGCGTAGAAGATGATCGAGACGACGATGCCGACCGCCAGGTCGATCGGCGCGAGGATCAGGATCGTGATCGGGATGACGAGGGCGCTCGAGATGAAGAGCCAGGGGGCAGCGTAGAGGCGCTCGCGGTACAGGTCCATGGCTCTATTCGATCAGACTTCTGCACTACCCTCGACACGTGACCGATACCGTTGACGTTCCGATCGTCGCCGACGTGCTCCCCGCCTACGCCCACCCGGGCGATGCCGGCGCCGATCTGTGCGCCGCCGAGCCCGTGACGCTCGCTCCCGGGCAGCGCCACACCATGCCGACGGGCGTCTCGGTCGCGCTGCCCGACGGCTACGCGGCCTTCGTGGTCCCGCGCAGCGGCCTCGCCGCCAAGCACGGCATCACGATCGTGAATTCGCCGGGCACCGTCGACGCCGGCTACCGCGGAGAGATCCGCGTGACCGTTCTGAACACCGACAGCTCGATGCCGTACGATATCGCCGTCGGCGACCGGATCGCGCAGCTGATCGTGATGCCGGTCACCCGGGCCCGGTTCGTGCCCGTCGAGAGCCTTCCGGAGAGCACCCGAGGAGCCGCAGGCTTCGGCTCGACCGGATACACAGTGACGCAGTCAGGAGAACACGCGTGAGCGATACGTCTAGCACCGATCCCGAGATCTGGGAGAAGTCGGCGCCGGAGGACCGCGAGACCGAGGGACCGCTCGACGAGAGCGAAGCCAATCCGGTGCGTCCGTACGTCGACCTCGGCGGCGTGAAGATCCTCCCGCGCGAAGGTCTGCACCTCCGGCTCGAGGTCGAGGAGGAGACGCAGCGCGTCGTCGCCGTCGGCCTGGACTACGCCAACTCGACCCTGCAGGTGCAGCCGTTCGCCGCTCCGCGTTCGAGCGGGCTGTGGCACGAGATCCGCGAGCAGATCACCGATCAGGTCAACCGCCAGGGCGGGCGCACGACCGAGCGCGAGGGCGTATTCGGTCCGGAACTCGTCGCCGAGATCCCCGTCGCGGCACCGCAGGGCGCACCCGGCGAGACCCGCGTCGCGCGCTTCGTCGGCGTCGACGGCCCGCGCTGGTTCCTCCGCGGTGTCATCGCGGGAGACGCCGCGATCAAGCCGGATGCCGCCGCCCTCGTCGAAGACCTGTTCCGCAGCATCGTCGTGGTGCGCGGCTCGTCGCCGATGCCGCCGCGCGACCTCATCCCGCTCCGGATGCCCACCGCGCCGTCGACCGGCCCCGATGACTACACGTCCCTCTAGGCGGGTTCCATGACCGATCGTTCCCCGGAGGACCCGGGACACGAGGACGACGCCGCCCGCGACGCCGTCCCGTCGGCCATCGGGGAGTCGCTCGCCCGGGCAGCGCAGAAGTCTGGTCTCGGACAGCTCGCCGACCGCGAGAACTCGACCGGCGCGGCTCTCCTCGGCGCGCTCGGCGGCTTCCGCGGGCTGGCGGAGACCATCCTGCCCGGCCTGGTCTTCCTGATCCTCTTCACCTTCACGCAGAACGTGCCGCTGTCCATCGGCTGCTCGGTGCTGGTCGCGATCATCTTCACCGCCGTACGGCTGATCGGCAAGACGCCGGTGACCCAGGCGATCGCCGGTCTGCTCGGCGTCGGGATCTCGGCCATCCTCGCCCTGATCACCGGACGTGGCGAAGACAATTTCATCCTGGGCATCTGGACGAACGCCGCCTACGGCGCCGCTCTCCTGATCTCGATCCTGGTGGGTTGGCCGCTCATCGGTCTCGCCGCCGGCTACCTCATGGGCGACGGCCTGGCGTGGCGCTCGCGCAAGAACACCTACCGGGTGATGCAGGCGCTCACGTTCCTCTGGTTCCTGCTGTTCGCCGCGAGGCTTTTGGTGCAGGTACCTCTTTATCTTGCGCACACCGACGCCGCGACCAGCGCGCTCGCCCTCACCAAGCTCCTCATGGGCGTCCCTCTCTATGCCCCGCTCCTGCTCATCACCTGGTTCGTGGTGCGCGGGCAGTTCGCGGGCACCGGCACGAAGAAGCCGGCCGAGGGGTAGGCCATGCTGGACGCGCGAACCAGGGAGGGGCTGACCAGCGCGGAGGTCGTCGAACGTCTGTCGGACGGTCGCGGCAACACCCAGCACCAACCGACCTCGCGGTCGATGGCGGACATCCTCCGCGAGAACATCTTCACGCTGTTCAACGGCATCCTCACGGTGTGCTTCATCGCCGTGCTCGTGCTCGGCGACCTGCGCGACGGCTTCTTCTACGGCGTCGTCGTCGTGAACGCACTGATCGGCATCGTGCAGGAGGTGCGCGCGAAGATCGTGCTCGACCGGGCAGCGCTGCTCGCCGCCCCGGAGAGCCGGGTGCGGCGCAACGGGCAGGTCGTCTCCGTGGCACTCGAAGGTGTCGTGCTCGACGACCTGCTGGTGCTGCGCCCCGGTGATCAGGTGCCGGCCGACGCCCGAGTGGTCGAGAGCACGGGCCTCGCCCTCGACGAGTCGATGCTGACCGGGGAGTCGGACCCGGTCTTCAAGGACGACGGCGCGGTGCTCCTCTCCGGCTCGCATGTCACCAGCGGAACCGGCTTCGCCGTGGTCACGGCGGTCGGCGCCGACTCGTACGCGGGCAAGCTGACCAGCGAGATCCGCAAGCGCACGCTCGTGCACTCGGAACTGCGCGACGCGACCAACCGCATCCTGGTCTATCTGTCGTGGATCCTCGGCCCGGTCATCCTGATCACGCTGATCGGACGGGTGCTCACCTACGGCGGCTGGAACACCCTGTTCGTCGACGCTCGCTGGCGGCGCGCACTGCTCGACGCGGTCGCGGCCGTGGTCGGGATGATCCCGGAGGGGCTGGTGCTGCTCACCAGCCTCGCGTTCGGCGTCGCCGCGATCCAGCTCGCAGCGCGCAAGGTGCTCGTGCAGGAGCTGGCCGCGGTCGAGGTGCTGGCCCGCGTCGACGTCCTCTGCCTCGACAAGACCGGCACGCTCACGACCGGTGAGCTCGGCTTCGACCGCACCGAGCTCCTCGGCGACGCGATCGGCGACGACGAGGTCGGGGTGGCGCTCGCGGCGTTCGGCAGCGACGACGCCGGCAACGCGACCGCCGGCATCCTGTCGAGCCATTTCCGCTCCGAGCGCTTCCGGGTGCACCGGCGCGTGCCGTTCAGCTCGGCGACCAAGTACAGCGCGGTGGTGATCACGGTGGACGGCGACTCCCAGTCGTGGATCCTGGGTGCCCCGGAACGCGTGCTGGCCGATCATCCGGATGAGCTGGCCGCGGCCATGACGGTGGCGGCGACCGGGCAGCGGACGCTCGCCCTGGTGCGTGCGGTGGACGCGCTCCCGGCGGGCTCGCACGCGCCGATCGCCGGGCTCGCGGTGGAGCCGGCCGCGCTGCTGGTGCTCAGCGAGACGGTGCGGCCGGAGGCGGCCGCCACGCTCGGCTACTTCGCCGAGCAATCCGTGCGCGTGATCGTGATGTCGGGGGACAACCCGGCGACGGTCGCGGCGATCGCCGGTGGGCTCGGGCTCTCGGGGGAGGTCGTCGACGCCTCGGTGCTCGCGGACGATGAGGCGCTCGCCGCCGCCCTGGCCACCTCCGACGTCTTCGGGCGGGTCAGCCCCGAGCAGAAGCGTGCTGCCGTGGGGCTGCTCCGCGAGCAGGGACGCACGGTCGCGATGACCGGTGACGGTGTCAACGACGCGATGGCGATCAAGGATGCCAGCCTCGGCATCGCGATGGGCAATGCGACAGCGGCGACCAAGGCCGTGTCTCGTCTCGTGCTGCTCGACAGCCGCTTCGACCGTCTGCCCGATGTGCTGTCATTCGGGCGCCGGGTGATCGCCAACGTCGAGCGGGTCTCGAACATCTTCCTCGCCAAGACCGTCTACGGCATCCTGCTCGCGCTCGTCAGCGCGGTGGCGCTGTGGCCGTTCCCCTTCCTGCCGCGGCAGCTCACGCTGGTGTCGACCCTGGCGATCGGCATCCCGTCGTTCTTCCTGGCTCTGGCGCCGAACCGGCGCATCTATCGCGCCGGCGTGCTCGGCCGGATCCTGCGGTACTCGATCCCGACCGGCGTGATCGCCGGACTGACCTGCGTCGTGGCGTATGTGCCGCTGTACCGGTCGATCCCGCTGCACGAGGCGCGCAGCGTGACGACCATCGCCCTCTTCTGCGTCTCGCTCTGGATCCTCTGCGTGCTGACCAGGCCGCTCAGTCCGGCACGGTGGGGGCTGCTCGGCGCGGTGGCGGCGGCGATGGTGCTGGTGTGCGTCATCCCGTTCACCGCGAAGTTCTTCGAGATGCACGTGTCGCTCGACCTGGCGCTGCTGTGGGGGATCGTGGTGGGCGCCGTCGGCGCCGCCGGGATCGAGCTGTTCTACCGGTTCGCGAAGCGCCGCGGGCTGGTCTTCGATCGGGAATGACGCGTGGTAGATTTATCTTGACGTCAAGATATATTTTCAGCCGGACGACTTAGGCTTGCCTTGCTGGAAACACAGTTCGACGCACAACCAAGATTGACAGAGGGCTTGCGTTACCAGGCCTGCCAATGAAGGAGAGGGCACAGTGTCTGCGGTAAACAGCTTTGGAGCGAAAGACACCCTGACCGTCGGGTCGACCGAGTACGAGGTCTTCCGTATCGACAAGGTCGAGGGCTATGAGAAGCTCCCGTTCAGCCTCAAGGTTCTCCTCGAGAACCTGCTGCGCACAGAAGACGGCGCGAACATCACCGCCGACCACATCCGGGCCCTCGGCGGCTGGGTCCCCGAGTCGGAGCCCGACACCGAGATCCAGTTCACGCCGGCGCGCGTGATCATGCAGGACTTCACCGGCGTCCCCTGCATCGTCGACCTCGCCACGATGCGCGAGGCCGTCTCGGCCCTCGGCGGCGACCCGAACAAGATCAACCCGCTCGCTCCGGCCGAGATGGTCATCGACCACTCCGTCATCGCCGACCTGTTCGGCACCGAGAACGCACTCGAGCGCAACACCGACATCGAGTACGAGCGCAACGGCGAGCGGTACCAGTTCCTCCGCTGGGGCCAGACCGCCTTCGACGACTTCAAGGTCGTCCCGCCGGGAACCGGCATCGTGCACCAGGTCAACATCGAGTACCTGGCCCGCGTCACCATGACGCGCGAGGTCGGCGGGGCCGTCCAGGCCTACCCCGACACCTGCGTCGGCACCGACTCGCACACGACGATGGTCAACGGCCTCGGCGTGCTCGGCTGGGGCGTCGGCGGCATCGAGGCCGAGGCGGCCATGCTCGGCCAGCCCGTCTCGATGCTCATCCCCAAGGTCGTCGGCTTCAAGCTCACCGGCGCCATCCCGACCGGTGTGACGGCGACGGATGTCGTGCTCACCATCACGCAGATGCTGCGCAAGCACGGCGTCGTCGGCAAGTTCGTGGAGTTCTACGGAGCCGGCGTCGCCGAGGTGCCGCTCGCGAACCGGGCCACCATCGGCAACATGAGCCCCGAATTCGGCTCCACCGCCGCCATGTTCCCGATCGACGACGTCACCCTCGACTACCTGCGTCTGACAGGCCGTAGCGAGGAGCAGATCGCGCTCGTGGAGCAGTACTCCAAGCTGCAGTCGCTCTGGCACGACCCGTCGACGGAGCCCGTCTTCAGCGAGTACCTCGAACTCGATCTCGGCACCGTCGTGCCGTCGATCGCCGGCCCGAAGCGCCCGCAGGACCGCATCGTCCTCGCCGAGGCGAAGGACCAGTTCGAGAAGGACCTCGTCGACTACGCGGAGATCGACCACGACATCGTCGACCTGACGATCTCGGAGTCGTTCCCGGCGTCCGACCCGGGCGAGCTCAGCCCGCAGGACACCAACAGCATGCACGTGCACCACCACCACAGTCACGCGCCCAAGGCCGCCTCGAGTCCGACCCCGGTCACGCTCGCCGAGACCGGCACGTCGTTCACGCTCGACCACGGCGCCGTGGCGATCGCCGCGATCACCTCGTGCACCAACACATCCAACCCGTCGGTGATGCTCGCTGCCGGTCTGCTCGCCCGCAACGCGGCGCAGAAGGGCCTGAAGTCCAAGCCCTGGGTCAAGACCACGCTGGCTCCCGGGTCGAAGGTCGTCACCGACTACTACGAGAAGGCGGGACTCACCGGCTACCTCGAAGACCTCGGCTTCTACACGGTCGGCTACGGCTGCACCACCTGCATCGGCAACTCCGGCCCGCTGATCGAGGAGATCTCGCAGGCCGTCAACCAGAACGACCTCGCCGTGACCGCGGTGCTCTCGGGCAACCGCAACTTCGAGGGCCGCATCAACCCCGACGTCAAGATGAACTACCTGGCGAGCCCGCCCCTGGTCATCGCGTACGCCCTCGCCGGGTCGATGAACTTCGACTTCGAGGTCGACGCGCTCGGTCAGGACCAGGACGGCAACGACGTGTTCCTCAAGGACATCTGGCCCGACGCCGCCGAGGTGCAGGAGACCATCGACTCCTCGATCAACGAGGGGATGTTCACGCACGAGTACGCGAGCGTCTTCGAGGGCGACGAGCGCTGGAAGTCGCTGCCGACCCCGACCGGTTCGGTCTTCGAGTGGGACGAGAAGTCGACGTACGTGCGCAAGCCCCCGTACTTCGAGGGCATGACGCTGGAGACCACGCCGGTCACTAACATCCAGGGCGCGCGGGTGCTGGCGAAGCTCGGCGACTCGGTCACCACCGACCACATCAGCCCCGCCGGCAACATCAAGGCGGACAGCCCCGCCGGCCGCTACCTCGACGAGCACGGCATCGACCGCAAGGACTACAACTCCTACGGGTCGCGCCGCGGCAACCACGAGGTGATGATCCGCGGAACCTTCGCGAACATCCGGCTCAAGAACCAGCTCCTCGACGGCGTCGAGGGCGGCTACACCCGCGACTTCACGCAAGAGGGCGGCCCGCAGTCGTTCATCTACGACGCGTCGCAGCACTACCAGGAACAGGGCGTCCCGCTCGTCATCCTGGGCGGCAAGGAGTACGGTTCGGGCTCGTCGCGTGACTGGGCGGCGAAGGGCACCAGCCTCCTCGGCGTCCGCGCGGTGATCACCGAGAGCTTCGAGCGCATCCACCGCTCCAACCTCATCGGCATGGGCGTCGTTCCGCTGCAGTTCCCGGCCGGCGAGAGCTGGGCGTCGCTCGGCCTCGACGGAACCGAACTGATCTCGATCGACGGCCTCGAGCAGCTGAACGAGGGCACGACGCCGAAGACGGTCCACGTGACCGCCGCACCGACCGCCGACTCGCCCGAGGGCAAGCAGACGGTCGAATTCGACGCGGTCGTCCGTATCGACACGCCAGGTGAAGCCGACTACTACCGCAACGGCGGCATCCTGCAGTACGTGCTGCGGAGCCTGGTCTGACGCTCGGTCTGTCAAGGGGTGGCTCGGAAACGATGTTTCCGAGCCACCTCTGATTCGTCCGCGCCTAGACTCGAACCCATGAGCATCCTCGAGACCATCCACGGTCCCCGCGATCTCGACGGTCTCTCCGAGGAGCAGCTCGTCCAGCTCGCGGCGGAGGTCCGTGCGTTCCTCGTCGCGAACGTGGCGAAGACCGGCGGTCACCTGGGCCCGAACCTCGGCGTCGTCGAGGCGACGATCGCCATCCACCGGGTGTTCGACTCGCCCAGGGACGCGATCGTGTTTGACACCGGGCACCAGTCGTACGTGCACAAGCTGCTCACCGGCCGGCAGGACTTCAGCATGCTGCGCCAGAAGGGCGGCCTCGCCGGTTACCCGCAGCGCTCGGAGTCCGAGCACGACATCGTCGAGAGCTCCCACGCCTCGAGTTCCCTCTCGTGGGCCGACGGCATCTCGCGCGCCTTCGCCATGACAGGTCAGAACGACAGGCACGTCATCGCGATGGTCGGCGACGGTGCGCTCACCGGCGGCATGACGTGGGAGGCGCTCAACAACATCAGCGACGACAACACCCGTCGCCTGATCATCGTCGTCAACGACAACGGACGCTCGTACGCCCCGACGATCGGCGGCATGGCCCGCTTCCTCAATACTGTGCGCACGCGGCGCAGCTACCGCAGCCTGTACCTGAGCAGCCGCAAAGCGTTCGACCGGCTGGGCGGCCCGGGCCGCTCGTTCTACCGCGGCGTGCGCGGTGGACTGCACGGCTTCCTCAGCCGCTTCTCCAACAACGAAGCCCTCTACTCCAACCTCGACATCAAGTACATCGGGCCGGTGCACGGCCACGACATCGAGGCGATGGAAGAGGCGCTCCGGCAGGCAAAGAACTACGGCGCGCCGGTCATCGTGCACGCCATCACGCAGAAGGGCCGCGGCTACGAGCCCGCCCTGCGCGACGCCGCCGACCAGTTCCACGCGGTCGGACAGATCGATCCCGAGACCGGCGAGCCCATCGAGAGTTCGAGCAAGCCGTCATGGACGTCGGTTTTCGCCGACGAGATCGTGAAGCTGGCCGAGAAGAACCCGAAGATCGTGGGGATCACCGCGGCGATGCTGCGCCCGACCGGCCTGCACAAGTTCGCGGAGCGCTTCCCTGAGCGCGTGCACGATGTCGGCATCGCCGAGCAGCACGCGGCGACGAGCGCGGCCGGGCTCGCCTTCGGCGGGCTGCATCCGGTCGTCGCCGTGTACGCCACGTTCATCAACCGCGCCTTCGATCAGGTGCTGATGGATGTCGGGCTGCACCGCGCCGGGGTGACGTTCGTGCTCGATCGCGCCGGGGTCACCGGCCCGGATGGCCCCAGTCACCACGGCATCTGGGATCTGGCGATCCTGCAGGTCGTGCCGAACATCCGGCTCGCGGCGCCGCGGGATGCCGCGCGCTTCCGCGAGGAGCTGGCCGAGGCCGTCGTCGTCGACGACGCGCCGACGGTCCTGCGGTTCCCGAAGGGCTCGGTCGGCCCCGACATCGAGGCGGTTCGCCGCACCGACGACGGAGTCGACGTGCTGGCCGAAGGGGAGCGCAAAGACGTCCTCATCGTCGCGGTCGGCCCCATGGCGTCCCTCGGACTCACCGTCGCCGAACGTCTCGCCGCCCAGGGCATCGGTGCGACCGTCGTCGACCCGCGCTGGGTGGTGCCCGTTCCCCGCAGCATCCTGACCCTCGCCGCCGACCACCGCATCGTCGTCACCATCGAGGACGGTATCCGGGTGGGCGGTATCGGCACCCGGGTGCGTCAGGACCTCCGCGAGGCCGGGATCGACACGGCGGTGGACGAGCTCGGCCTTCCCGACGAGTTCATCGATCACGCCACCCGCGAGCAGATCCTCGAAGAGGCCGGCCTGACGCCGCAGAAGATCGCGCGCGACCTCGTGGCGCAGGTGCTCGGCAGCCGCATCCCGATCGCTCGGCCGCTCCCGGCCGACGAGCTCAGCGAGCGCCACCTCGACGCGTAGCCGCCGCGAGCGCTCGTCGGGTCAGGCGACCCGGTAGACGTGCTCGATCGCCCCGCCGGCGAACGGCGTGGTGCGCAGCAGCTCGAGCGGGCGGCTCACCTCGGAGACGGGCAGCAGCGGCTTGCCCGACCCCACGAGCACCGGCATGTAGGTGACGTGCAACTCATCGAGGAGCCCCGCGTCGGCGAACTGAGCGGCGATCGAACCGCCGCCGACCACCCACACGTCACGATCGCCGGCGGTGTCGCGTAGCTCGGTATCGAGCTGCGCCAGGTCGCCCTCGAAGAAGGTGATGTCGGCGCCCTCGACCACCGGGAGCGAGCGGTGCGTGACCACCCAGGTCGGGATGCCCGCGTACGGCCACTGGAGCGACGGATCGGCGAGCAGGAAGTCGTACGTCGCTGCGCCCATCACGATGGCGCCGATGCCCGAGAGGAAGCGCTGATAGTGCTCGTCGAACGCCTCGAACCCGAACTGCAGCAGCCAGTCGATGCGGTCGGAGGAGTCGGCGATGAAGCCGTCGATGGACGAGGCGACGTAGTACTGGGTGAGAGCCATGCCGCGACGGTATCAGCGACGGAGGACATCCCGGTACGGCGGCAGAGGCTCGCGATTCTGGAAGGTGAGGATGGCCGGATTCACGATCAGGCCGTCCTGGATCTCGATCGCGCGCCGGATGGTCGGGTCGGCCTGCCACGCCTCGGGCCCGCCCATCACGACCTCGAGGAACGGTGTGAGCGCCTCGCCGATCTCCCAGGTCGCCGAGTCCCACAGGTACGAGGGGCTGTGGTCGACGGCGTAGTACTGCACGTGGTCACCGACCTCGAAGATCGGGTCGTCGAAGGTGGTCGACCGCGCCCAGCTGAATCCCATCCCCTCATCGCACGAGACGTCGACGATCAGACTGCCGGGCGTGAAGGCGGCGAGGTCGGGCTCCTGCAGGTAGGTGAGCGGCGCGTTCGGATCCTGGAGTGTGCAGTTCACCACGATGTCGGCCTCGGCCAGGAACGGCGCGAGCGGGACGCGTCCGTGATCGGTGATCACGTGACTGAGGTGGGGCGCGTCGTCGTCGTGGTCGAACTGAACGATCCGGACGGAGTGGATGGGGGAGCCGACGGCCGCGACCTCGCGGTTGGTCAGCACCTGCACGTCGTGGATGCCGTGCGCGTTGAGGGCCGTGACCGCTCCGCGCGCCGTGGCCCCGAAGCCGATGACGATCGCGTTCAGCCGCCGCCCGTAGTCGCCGGTGCGGCCGACGAGCCCGAGAGCGTGCACGACCGAGCAGTAGCCGGCGAGCTCGTTGTTCACATGGAACACGTGCAGGGCGAAGTTCCCCTTGCTGGTCCAGTGGTTCATCGCCTCGAACGCGATCAGCGTGAGGTGCTTGTCGATGGCGCGCTGCGTGATCTCGCGGTCCTGAACGCAGTGCGGCCAGCCCCACAGCACCTGGCCGTCGCGCAGGTCGTCGAGGTCGGAGGGCTGCGGCTTGGGAAGCAGCACGACGTCGGCGGAGGCGATGACCTCGGCGCGGGAGGCGATCCGGCCGACCAGCGGACGCAGGTCGTCGTCGTCGACGCCGAACCGCGAGCCGTACCCGCTCTCGAGCACGATGCGCTCACGCAGTTCGGCCGGGACACGGTCGAGGCGAGCCGGGTGCAGCGGCAGGCGCCGCTCATCCGGTTTCGCGGAGGTCGCGAGCACGCCGAGCGTGAGCGGGACGGAAAGAATGGAATCGGCCGACATGATGGCTCCCTCGTGGGCGCCGCGGTGGCTCCGTTCTCCCAGACTAAGCCCGCAATTGACTTCGAGTGCGCTCTAAGTCTTATCGTGGCTCATATGACCGAATCTTCCGAGACGGCGCTCACCGGCACACTGTCGATCTCCGGCGTCGCGGCCCGCACGGGTCTCTCGACGCACACGCTGCGCTACTACGAGCGCGAGGGGCTGATGTTCGCGCCCGTCGATCGCGCATCGTCGACGCACCGGCGCTACACGGAGGCCGACGTGAACTGGGTGATCTTCCTCACCAAGCTGCGGCTGACCTCGATGCCCATCGCCAAGATGCGCGAATACGTCGAGCTCGCCCGCCGCGGTGACGACAGCGTCGCCGACCGGCTCGAACTCCTGCTCATCCACCGGATGAACGTGGTGCGCCAGCTCGAGGAGATGACGGCGAGTCTCGCCGCCATCGACTACAAGATCGGCCTCTATCAAGAAAAGGTAACCGCATGAAGAAGATCACACTGGGAACCGAGAAGCTCGAGGTCGGACGCCTGGGCCTCGGCTGCATGGGCATTTCCGCCTTCTACACGGGCGCGGGCGCGGATGACGCCGGCTCGATCGCGACGATCCACCGTGCCATGGAGCTCGGCGTGACGCTGTTCGACACCGCCGAGATGTACGGCCCGTACCGCAACGAGGAACTGCTCGCCAAGGCCTTCGCCGGGCACCGCGACGAGGTCGTGATCGCGACGAAGTTCGGCACCATCAACCACCGCGTCCCGGAGGAGAACGGCCAGCCGGTCCGCACCCTCGACGGCTCGCCCGAGAACGTGCGGCTCTCGGTCGAGGGCTCGCTCCGCCGGCTGAACACCGACTACATCGACCTCTACTACCAGCACCGGATGGACCCGGGAACGCCGATCGAAGACACCGTCGGCGCCCTCTCCGAGCTGATCCAGGAGGGCAAGATCCGTCACTACGGACTGTCCGAGGCGGCGCCGGCGACCATCCGGCGCGCGAACGCCGTGCATCCGGTGACGGCGATCCAGACCGAGTACTCGCTGTGGACGCGCGATCCGGAGGCCGAGGTGCTTCCGACCGTGCGCGAACTCGGGATCGGCTTCGTGCCGTACTCGCCGCTCGGCCGCGGCTTCCTCACGGGGACCATCCGTTCGCTCGACGAGCTGGCCGATGACGACTTCCGCCGGTTCAACCCGCGCTTCGAGGGGGACAACCTGGAGGCGAACATCCGGATCGTCGAGCAGGTGGACGCCGTGGCGAAGGAACTCGACGCGACGCCGGGACAGGTCGCGCTGGCGTGGCTGCTCGCCCAGGGCGACGACATCGCGCCCATCCCGGGCACGCGACGCGTCGCCAACCTCGAGCAGAACGTGAAGGCCGACGAGCTGGTGCTCTCGGCGGATCAGCTCGAGCGCCTCGCCGAGGTGGCCCCGGCGGTCGGCGACCGCTACGCGGACATGAGCCCGCTCAACAAGTAGCTCGGCACGGCCGGTCTCGTCGGGGTCGATCTCGGCGGGATCGGTCTCGTCGGGTCGGTCTCGTTGAGGGGCGGCTAACGCAGGTTTCACCGGCGTGTTTCGGTGCGTTTGCCGCCCCTCAACGAAAAGAGAGCTAGGCGAAGCGGATGCGCAGGGTGCGCGCTTCGGGTCGTAGCGCGTACTCGGGCCAGACGTCGGGGCCGCAGGTGCGCGAGCCCAGCCCGTGCTGTGCCGCGTCGACGAACAGGTAGGTCGTGTCGCTCGCGGGCAGCTCGAACGGATGCCCGGCCGCCGCAAGCTGCTGCGGGGTGTGCCTGCTCAGCGTGAAGCCGGAGCGGCGCCCCCGCGTGTCCGGCAGGAACGTCAGAGCGAGCACGTCGGCCTCGCCGGCACGGAGCGTGAGACGCCGCACGGCCGATCGGTGCCCCGTCTCCTGCGGGCGCGCGTAGTCCGCCGACAGGTCGTCGACGGTCGACTCGTAACGGCCGACTGCGGCGGCGTGGATGCTGTCGGGGTACGACTCCAGCGGGCCGAGCCCGAACCAGCTCGCTCCGTCGACGGCCGTCGCGTCGTCCGGCAGATCGAACCGCACGCCGATGCGCGGCCACACCGTGCTCCATCCGGCCGACGGCAGGATCTCGACGCGCAACTCGAGCTCGCCGTCGTTCAGCGTCCAGGTCGACTCCACCGACACCGACGCGAGGGCGTTCGCCGCGCTGACACGCTCGACGGTGCGCAGGCTCGTCGCGTCGCCCGACGACGACACCAGTCGCCGGGTGAGCCGGTCGAGGCCCTGCTCGCGCCAGAGGCTCGCGCTGGAGACGCCGACGACGCTGCCGTCGGATCCGGTCGGGTCGCTGTACGCGGCGCCCTCGTCGTTGTCAGTGGGTGCGCGCCAGAGCTCCAGGCGCGGCCCGGATACGGGACGACCGCCGAGCGACACCAGCCGGCCGTTCTCGAACGACGCCGGGCCGAGGGTGAGTGTGCCGGATGCCGGTGCTGCTGCATCCCCCGACCGGAGCGGCACGGTCGGTGCGGCCGGCACCGGGATGCGCGCCGATCGATCGACCTGCGCGCTGGCGACGATGTGCCCGGCGGGAGCCCACGCGACGTCGTCGCGCAGTTCGGCGTCGACGGTCAGCCAGGTCTCCGCGTCGTGTGCGACGGGCACCTCGGGCAGCGGCACCAGCACGGTCGCGCCTGCCTCCAGCTCTGGAACGTCGAGCTCGCCGGTGCGCACCACGGCCCCGTCGTGCTCGACACGCCAGCGGAACCGCAGGTCCGACGCATCCGCCGAGTGCCGCAGGTTGGTGAGTGCCACCGCGTCAACGTCGAACACGAACCGGATGGGCTGCACGACGGCCTTGTACTCGTGCAGGCCGGGCGTCGGCACGTCGTTGCTCAGCACCATCCCGTCCATCACGAAGTTGCCGTCGTGCACGACCTCCCCGAAATCACCGCCGTACGCGAAGAACTCGGCACCGTCGGGCGTCGTCGTGCGGATGCCGTGGTCGCGCCACTCCCACACGAAACCGCCGTGAAGGCGCGGATGCTCGTGCACGAGCTGCTCGTACTGGTCGAGCGCGCCCGGCCCGTTCCCCATGGCGTGCGCGTATTCGCACAGGATGAACGGCTTGGTGCGCTGCCGTGCGCCCTGCGCAGGCGTGCAGTTCAGCAGCGGCGCGCGCGAGCCGTCTATGCCGATCTCGGCCGTCTCGATCACGGTCGGGTACATCCGGGAGTACACGTCGGTGTACTCCCCGGTGTAGTCGCCCTCGTAGTGCACGGGGCGTCCGGTGTCGCGGGCGTGCACCCACGACGACATGGCGGCGAGGTTCGCGCCCGTGCCCGACTCGTTGCCGAGCGACCACATCACGATGCTGGGGTGGTTCTTGTCCCGCTCGACGGTGCGCCGGATGCGGTCGAGGTAGGCGTCGCGCCACGCGGGGTCGTCGCTGGGGTTGCCACGCCAGCCGCCCTTCTCGAAACCGTGCGTCTCGAGGTCGCACTCGAGGATCACCCAGAACCCGAGCTCGTCCGCGAGATCGAGCAGGCGCGGATGCGGCGGATAGTGACTGGTGCGGATCGCGTTCACGTTGAACTGCTTCATGCGGGCGAGGTCGGCCCTGGCGTGCTCCTCGTCGAAGACGCGGCCGCGGTCGGGATGCGCCTCGTGCCGGTTCATCCCGTGGAACACGACGCGGTTCCCGTTGACCAGGAAGCGGTCGCCCCGGATCTCCACCGTGCGGAAACCGACGCGCAGCGTGATCTTCTCTGCCGCCGACGAGACGGTCGCCTCGTAGAGCCGGGGACGCTCGGCGGACCACGGCTCCACGGTGTCGACGGCGATCGGCCCGACATGGTCGGGCGTCTGCCAGGTCCGCTCCACTCCGAGCTCCGGAACGTTCAGCGTGATCGGGAAGGCCGAGGGGTCGGCGGTGAGCTCGGCGTCGAGCGTGCCGGCGCCGTTGCGGTAGCAGGCGCGCAGCCAGACGTCGTCGATTCCGCCCGCCGGGCGCGCGACGAGCGTCACACTGCGGAAGATGCCCGGCAGCCACCACTGGTCCTGATCTTCGAGGTAGCTGGCCGGTGACCACTGGTGCACTCTCACGGCGACAACGTTCTCGCCCGGCCGCACCGCATCGGTGACGTCGAATTCGGTGGCCAGCCTGCTGCCGGTCGCGATGCCGATCTCGATGCCGTTCAGCCAGACCTTGTACAGGGACTCCACGCCGTCGAAGCGAAGCAGGATGCGCTCGGCCGCGCTCCAGTCGGCGGGCAGGGTGAAGCGCCGTCGGTAGTCGCCGGTCGGGTTCTCGTCGGGCACGTGCGGCGGATCGATCGCGAACGGAAACTGCACGTTCGTATAGATCGGCCGGCCGTACGCTCCGTCGCCTTCCAGCACCCAGTGCGACGGGACCGGGATGCTGTCCCACGCGCTGTCGTCGAAGCCGTCGTCGGCGAGGTCTTCGTCGGCGGGGGCGACGGGGGAGAGCCGGAACCGCCACGCGCCGTCGAGCGAGAGGGTCGGCGCATCCGAGTGCAACCAGGAGCGGGGCGGCCGCCGCGGGCCACGGCCAGGTGCGGTGTCGGCGAGGTACGGCACGGAGGAGGTGGATGCGATGGTCACGGTGCTCCAGTTCGGTCACGGCGTCGTGCGAGGGTTCGTGGAGTCGACGCTATCCGAAAACCGATCGGATGACCTAATTTAGAGAGATGGACACCGACAGCCCCGCGGGGCGAGCACGCGGACCTTACGCGAAGAGCGCCGAACGGCGGCGCCAGATCGTCGACGAGGCGTACCGGATGTTCGCCACGCGCGGCTACCACGCCAGCTCGCTCCGCGAGATCGCCGGGGCGGCGGGCATCAGCCTCTCGAACCTGCAGCACCACTTCGCGAGCAAGGAGGAACTGCTGCTCGCGGTGCTGGAGCGTCGCGACGAGACCCCTGCAGCCGAGACGGCCGACGCCGACACCGCCGAGAACACCGCCGAGAACGCCGACGTGCCGTTTTACGCAGCCATCGTGGCGCGGGCCGCCGCGAACGAGCGCATCCCCGGGCTGATCGCGCTGTACAGCGTGCTCTCGGCCGAGGGCGTCACAGACGGGCATCCGGGGCGCGAGTTCTTCCTGCGCCGCTACGACTCGTTGCGCGCCGGATACACGGCGGAATTCGAGGAGGTGCGCAGGCAGGGCCGCCTGCGCAGCGGTGTCGGCCCGGCGATGGCAGCGGCCAGCGTCGTCGCGCTGTGGGAGGGCATCCAGCTGCAGTGGCTGTACGCCCCCGGCCGCATCCACGCGGCCGACGCGCTGCGCGCCTATCTCGACCTCGTGATCGTGAGCGCAGACGACGAAGGGGCGGATGCCTGAGCATCCGCCCCTTCGAAGGGAACCGCGTGCCGCCTAGGCGACGCCCTTCACGGGCGGGTGGTGGAACGTGTCTCCGAAGACGCGCTCCGACGCCCCGACGCGATCGAGGTACGGGGTGATGCCGCCCATCTGGAACGGGAAGCCGGCGCCGAGGATCATGCAGAGGTCGATGTCTTCCGGTGCCGCGACGACCGTGTCGTCCACGAGCATCCGGTGGATCTCGTCGGCCAGCCCGTCTTCGAGCCGGCGGAGGATCTCCTCCTCCGACCACGGGTTCTTACCGCCCGCGATGATCTTGGCCGCCTGCTTGTCGACGCCCTTGATCTTGCCCTTCGAGTCCTTCTCGAGCAGGGTGCCGTATTCGGCCAGCTTGTGCAGATTCTCACTGCGGTAGAACCGGTCGGGGAAGGCGGCGTGGTGCGTGTCGAGCACGTGCGCGCCGACCTTGAGCCCGACCAGGTCGAGCAGGGCCGACGGCGGCATCGGCAGGCCGAGCGGCGCGAACGCCTTGTCGACCGTCTCGAACGAGGTGCCGTCGTCGACCGCGTGCATCGCCTCGCCGAGCACCTTGGCCAGCACGCGGTTGACCACGAACCCGGGGGTGTCGGCGGTGATGACCGCGTTCTTCTTGAGGGCAGCCGCCGTCACCATCGCGGTCGACAGGGTCGCCTCGTCGGTGTTCGGGGTGTTGACGACCTCGATGAGCGGCATCACGGCGACCGGTGTGAAGAAGTGGAAGCCGACGAGGCGCTCCGGGTGCTTCAGCTTGGCGCCGATCTGCTCGACGGAGAGGGAGGAGGTGTTGGTCGCGAGCACAGCGTCGTCCGAGATGTACTGCTCGATCTCTTCGAAGACGTTCTGTTTCACCGAGAGCTCCTCGAATACGGCCTCGATGACCCAGTCGGCGTCGGCGAACAGCGACTTGTCGGTCGTGCCCGTGACCAGCGCGCGCAGCCGGTTGCCCTCATCCGGTGAGATGCGCCCCTTCTCCTGCAGCTTGCCGATCTCGTCGTGGATGTAGGCGACGCCCTTGTCGACGTGCGCCTGGTCGAGGTCGGTGATGACGACCGGCACCCGCAAGCGGCGCACGAAGAGCAGTGCGAACTGGCTGGCCATGTAGCCGGCGCCGATCACGCCCACCTTGGTGACCTTCTTGGCGAGCTTCCGGTCAGGTGCGCCGGCGGGACGCTTCGCGCGCTTCTGCACCAGGTTGAAGGCGTAGATGCTCGCCTGGAACTGGTCACCGGAGATGAGCTCGGCGAGAACGTCGTCCTCGCGGGCGAAGCCCTCCTCCTTGGTGCCGGACTTGGCCGCCTTCAGCAGGTCGAGCGCCGCGTACGGCGACTTCGGAACGGTGCCGATGCGGCTCTCGAGCATCTTGCGGGCGATGCCGATAGCGGCGTCCCACTTGACCATCCGCTCGACCTTGCCCGGTACGTTCGGTCGCTTCACCGTGAGCTCGCCGGTCAGCACCTTGTCGGCCCATGCCAGGGAGTCCTCGAGGAAGTTCGCCGAATCGAAGATCGCGTCGGCGATGCCCAGGTCGAAGACGTCCTGCGGCTTGAGCATCCGGTTCTGCTTGAGCGGGTTCTCGACGATCACCTTGAGGGCGTTCTCGATGCCGATGAGGTTGGGCAGGATGTACGCGCCGCCCCAGCCCGGGATGAGGCCGAGGAAGACCTCGGGCAGGGCGAAGGCCGCGGCCGACCGGTCGATGGTGCGGTAGTCGGCGTTGAGGCCGATCTCCACGCCGCCGCCGAGGGCCAGGCCGTTGGTGAACACGAACGACGGGACGCCGAAGGCGGCCTGCTTGCCGAGCACGTAGTGGCCGAGCTGGGGGAGCAGCTTCGCGACCTCGACGCTCGGGATGTCGCCCACGCGGCTGAGGTCGGCCCCGGCGGCCAGGATGAACGGCTTGCCGGTGACGGCGACCGCATCGATCTCGCCTCGCGATGCCCGCTCGGTCAGCTCGTCGAAGGTTTTGCCGAGCTCGAGCAGCGTCGCCGGTCCCATCGTGTTCGGGCGCGTGTGGTCGCGCCCGTTGTCGAGGGTGACGAGCGCGAGGGTCTTGCCGCTCTTCAGCGGGATGTCCTTCACGAACGAGTGGGTGACGACCTCGTCGCTGGTCAGGTCGACGAGCGGGCTGAAGTCGATGGTGGAGTAGTCGGTCACGTGTCAGGCCTTCCGGGCGCGCTTGTTGTAGTGAGGGTTCTCCCAGATGACGCTGCCGCCCTGGCCGAGGCCGACGCACATCGCGGTGAGGCCGTAGCGCACCTCCGGGTGCTCCTCGAACTGGCGGGCGAGCTGGATCATCAGGCGCACGCCGCTCGCGGCGAGCGGGTGGCCGACGGCGATGGCGCCGCCCCACTTGTTGACGCGGTCGTCCTCGTCGTCGATGCCGAAGTGGTCGAGCAGCGAGAGCACCTGGATGGCGAACGCCTCGTTGAGCTCGAACAGACCGATGTCATCGATGGTCAGGCCCGCCTTGCGCAGTGCCTTCTCCGTGGACGGGACGGGGCCGATGCCCATGATCTCGGGCTCGACGCCCGCGAACGCGAAGCTCACCATGCGCATCTTCGGCTGCAGACCGAACTCCTTGACCGCGTCTCCGGAGGCCAGGAGGCTCGCGGTCGCGCCGTCGGTGAGAGGCGACGAGTTGCCGGCGCTCACGCGGCCGTGCGGACGGAACGGGGTGCGCAGCGTGGCGAGCGACTCCATGTTCGTCTCGGGACGCATGCCTTCGTCCTGCGTGGCGAGGCCCCAGCCGCTCTCGGAGCGGATGGCGACCGGCACGAGGTCGGGCTGGATCTTGCCGGCGGCGTAGGCCGCGGCGGTCTTCTGCTGGCTGCGCATGGCGAAGCGGTCGCTGCGCTCCTTGGTGAGAGCAGGGAACCGGTCGTGGATGCGCTCGGCCGTCATACCCATGTTGAGCGCGTCCTCGCCGACCAGGCGCTCCGAGAGGAAGCGCGGGTTGGGGTCGGCACCGAAGCCCATCGGGTGGCGTCCCATGTGCTCGACGCCGCCGGCGATCGCCAGGTCGTACGCGCCGAATGCGATACCGGAGCCGAGAGTCGTGACGCTCGTCATGGCGCCGGCGCACATCCGGTCGATGGCGAAGCCGGGCACGGACTTGGGCAGGCCGGCGAGCAGCGCGGCCGTGCGGCCGAGGGTCAGACCCTGGTCGCCCTGCTGGGTCGTCGCGGCGATCGCCACGTCATCGATACGGTCCTTGGGCACGTTCGGGTTGCGCTCGAGCAACTCGATCATGGCCTTGACCACCAGATCGTCTGCGCGAGTGTTCCAGTACTGCCCTTTTTCGCCGGCTCGCCCGAACGGAGTGCGGACTCCGTCGACGAAGACGACATCAGCTCTATCGGCCACAATGCCTCCCACTTTCAGGTCTGCATCGATCCTAAAGAGGGCCCCGGAGCGGCGAGAATCGTTTGATTCTTTCTACGAATCCGATTCGGCGGCGTCGCCCGCGTTTTGGTGGGCTTCCACAAACGCCTGGGCGATGATCTGTGAGGTTGCCTCAATCTGCCACGGTCGTGCGCCCCAGTCGGCCAGCGCGGAGCCGACGGACTCGACGGTGATCTCGGCCGGAGGAGCCCACGCGACCCGGCGCAGAGTCTCCGGAGTGAGCAGGTTCTCGACCGGGATCGCGCGCTCCTCCGACAGTGCGGTGACGGCGGCGCGTGCGGCCTTGAGACGGGCATCCGCCTCGGGGTTCCGATCGGCCCAGGCACGCGGAGGGGGGAGGGTGTCTCCGTTGCCGCGCATGACGGGCAGGTCGGTCGTGGTGCGTCCGGCCTCGATGGCGGCCCACCAGCGGTCGATCTCGGTGCGGCTCGCGCGTCCGTTGAACTCGCGCAGGCCCGCGAGGGCGCGCTTGGTCTCCGGCATCGCCTTGGCGGCGGCGGTCAGTGAGGCATCCGGCACGAGGCGCCCGGGAGCGGTGTCGATCTCGCGCGCCAGCTCGTCGCGGCTCAGCCAGAGCTCGCGGGCGACGGCGAGGTTGCGGATGCCGCGCACCGAGTGGATGCCCGACAGCCGACGCCACGGCTCGGCGCGCACGGGCTTGAGGTCGCGGGCGAGTTCGTCGGCGAACTCCTCCTGGGCGATCTCCGTCTTGCCCGCCTCGTCGAGCAGGGCGGCGATCGCGTCGCGGAGGTCGGGCAGGAGCTCGACGTCGAGGGCGGCGTAGACGAGCCACGGCTCCGGCAGCGGTCTGGTCGACCAGTCGGCGGCCGAATGCTCTTTGGCCAGGTGGATGCCGAGCAGCTCCTCCACCACGGTGCCGAGACCGACGCGGGGCATCCCGAGCAGGCGGGCCGCCAGCTCGGTGTCGAAGATGGTGTGGGGGTCGAGGCCGACCTCGCGCAGGCAGGTGAGGTCCTGGGTCGCGGCGTGCAGCACCCATTCCTCGTCGGCGATGGCGGCGTTCAGCTCGTCGAAGCGGCCGACCGCCGGCGGATCGAACAGGAACGTGCCCGCGCCGCGCCGGAACACCTGGATGAGGTAGGCGCGCTGGGAGTACCGGAAGCCGGAGGCGCGCTCGGCGTCGACGGCGATGGGGCCGTTCCCCGCTGCGATCGCGTCGACCGCGGCCAGATAGTCGTCTCTGGTGGTGATGACGGTGTGTTCAGCCACGCGGATTCCGTCGTGTGGAGAGCAGGCTCACACCCTCGCCTGCAGGCGGGAGTCCGGCGAGCATGCAGAGCAGTTCGCCCCAGCCTTCGACGTGCGCCGTGATGTCGTTCTCCAGCGGCGTCCACGACGCCCTGAGTTCGATCTGCGAGCCGTCGCCCTGCCGGGCGAGCTCACCGAAGCCGGTCGAGATGATCTTGGTCGCCGTGCCGCTCGCCGCCGTGTACTTGGCGTGCCGCGCGTCGAGCGCGTCGACCAGCCACGACCAGGCGACGTCGGCGAGGAACGGGTCGAGGCCGATGTCGGTCTCGAGGGGCGCCTGCGCGAAGCAGACGATGCGGAAACGGCCGCCCCAGGCCTCCGGCTCATCGGGGTCGTAGAGCAGGATGAATCGCCCGGTGCCGAGATCGGAGTCGATCCCGTGCCGCGCGGGACGCACGTCGGCGGCGAGCGCGACGGCCCACGGAGCGAGCTGCCCCGGCGCCGGGATCTCGCTGATCACGAGCTCGGAACGGGACTGCACACCACGGATGGTCTCCAGCGCCGCGGCGAACTCCGGAGGAGTGCTGGGAGTGGAGGATGTCGTCGGCACGATACGAACACTAGAGTCGTTTTCTCGTGCCCGGCGGTAAGGCACGCCGCTGGAGAACTCCTGAGCGCGAACAGAGAGTGGCGCGCTACCCTGCTGCCATGGCGAGGTCGATGATCGCGAAGACGTTGTGGACGGCCGCCGGGGTCGCGGGAGGGCTCGCGCTGGTGGCGGCTGCCGGCGCCGGATTCGTGATGGCGCGCGTCGCCCGCACGGTGATCACTCCGGTGCGCAAGAGGCCGCAGAACCAGACGATCAGGGCCGTCGATCGGGATGCCGGCACCGTCACCCTGCGCAGCACGCCCGATGCCGCTGTGCCGGGCCGATACGGCCTCTGGTTCGATGACGAGACCGGTTACGCCAAGATCGGCGGTGTCATCGAGAAGGTCAACGGCTCGGTGACCCGCACCCTCGAGTCGGTGGCGTTCGGGGAGCTGCGGCCGACGTGGCGCGCCCGGATCACGGGGTACTACTACCTCGAACCGGAGGAGCTCGGCCTGCCGGTGCAGAGCGTGATCATCGACACCGATCTCGGCGAGGCGCCGGCCTGGCTGTTCCCCTCCGCTGACGACGCCGGATCGGACCGCTGGGTGATCCAGGTGCACGGGTGGGGGGCGAGCCGCCAGGAGGGGCTGCGCGCTGTCCGCGCGTTCCACGACCAGGGGTACACGTGCCTGCTCGCGTCGTACCGCAACGACGGGGATGCGCCCGAGAGCGCGGACCGACGGTACGGCCTCGGCGGCACCGAGTGGCGCGACATCGACGCGGCCATCCGGTTCGCGGCCGACAGCGGTGCTCGTTCGATCGTGCTGATGGGGTGGTCGATGGGTGGCGCCGTCGTGCTCCAGACCATCACGCGCACGTCGTCCGTCGACCTGATCCACGGGATCGTGCTCGATTCTCCGGTGATCGACTGGATCGACACGCTCGAATACCAGGCGAAGCTGCTGCGACTGCCCGACCCGATCACCCAGGGCGCCCTCCGCATCATCGAGTCGGCCTGGGGCGGCCCGATCACCGGCCAGGGCGCACCCATCGACCTGGCGAGCATGAACTTCGTGGCGCGTGCGGCCGACCTGAGCCTGCCGACGCTCATCCTGCACAGCGACGACGACGGCTTCGTGCCCTCGACCGCATCCCGCGCGCTCGCGGAGGCCCGCAGTGAAATCGTGACCCTGGTGCCGTTCGCCGTCGCGCTGCACACGAAGCTCTGGAACTACGACCAGGAGCGGTGGACGTCGTCGATCGCTGCCTGGCTCGCCGAGAACATCGACTGAGACGGATCGCTACGCGGCGAGCTTCTCGCGCACCTGCCGCTTGGTGCGGCCGAGCAGCGCAGACATGCCCCGGATGCGCAGGGGCGACACCGCCTGGGTGAGGCCGATCGTCTGCGGGTAGTCGTCGGGCACCGCCAGCACCTCGTCCGCGCTCAGCCCGGCGAGGCCCTGCACCAGGATCGATGCGAAACCCCGTGTGGTCGGCGACTCCCGTGGCGCGGTCGCGTGCAGGTGCACGATGCCCTCCCCGTCCACCTCCACGAAGATGTAGACGGGCGACTGGCATTCCTCGACGCGCTCCAGCAGATCCGGATGGTCGCGGTAGCGCTCGGGAAGCTCGGGCAGCTCCTCGGAGAACTCCAGCAGCAGCTCCAGCCGGTCGGGCTGCTCGAGCGCCAGGAAGTCGTCGCGGATCTCCGCCAGTGCCGGAGCCAAATCAGTCATGATCCGATTTTACGTCGCGGGAACCTCGCCCGGCTCGCTTCCGGTCGCAATGGGAACGCGCACGGCGCTTCCCCACTCGGTCCACGATCCGTCGTAGTTGCGCACGTTCCCGAAGCCCAGCAAGTGGGTGAGCACGAACCAGGTGTGGCTGGAGCGCTCGCCGATGCGGCAGTAGGCGATCACGTCGTCGCCCGGCTTCAGCCCGGCTTCTCCCAGGTAGATGGACTCCAACTCGGCACGACGCTTGAACGTGGCATCCGGAGCGGCCGCGCGCGCCCACGGCACCGAGGCGGCCGACGGGATGTGGCCGGCCCGCAGCGCGCCCTCGGTGGGGTAGCCGGGGATCTCGGTGCGCTCGCCGCTGTACTCCTCGGGTGACCGCACGTCGATGAGCGGCTTGCCGAGGTGCGCGAGGACGTCGTCCTTGAACGCGCGGATGATCGTGTCATCGCGCTCGGGGACCGGATACTCGACCGGTTCCCGCTCGGGGACGACCTTCGTGATCTCGCGGCCCTCGGCGATCCACTTGTCGCGCCCGCCGTCGAGCAGGCGCACGTCCTCGTGGCCGAACAGGCTGAAAACCCAGAGAGCGTAGGCGGCCCACCAGTTGTTCTTGTCACCGTAGAAGACCACCGTGTCGTTACGGCTGATGCCCTTGCGGCTGAGCAGCTGGGCGAAGTGCTCGCCGTCGACGTAGTCGCGCTGCACCGGGTCGTTGAGATCTGTGTGCCAGTCGATCTTGACCGCTCCGGGGATGTGTCCGGTGTTGTAGAGGAGGACGTCCTCATCTGACTCGACCACGACGAGTCCTGGGTCTCCGAGGTGCTCCTGGAGCCATTCGGTGCTCACCAGCCGCTCGGGGTGGGCGTAGTCGGCGAAATCGGGGGACGGGTCGGCCTCGATGGTCATGCGGATGTACCTCCTGGGAGCGCCTCGTGGGCACGGGTAACAATCATCGGCGTCGGATTAGGCTGGGGAACCTCGACACTCTGTGAACTTACGTTCAAGGCTATCCGGCGTAAACAGGTGCGGTAAGACTTCGACACAAAGGTGCAGCTTTCATGACCATCGAACAGACCGGCGCTGTCGTGCGTCTCGCCGACCGCACGCCCGACATCACGGGGGCGGAGATCGCCGCGTCGCTCGTGCCGCCGTCGCAGTTCGTCCACGCGACCTTCGAGTCGTACCGTCCCGACCACGATTACCCGTCGCAGGCCGAGGCCGTCGGGCTGCTGAAGTCGTTCGCGAAGTCGTGGGAACCGCAGCGCCCGGCCGGGCTCTTCAGCCGCAATCGCAAGAAGGCGGAGACCAAGCCGGGTGTGTACCTCGACGGCGGCTTCGGTGTCGGCAAGACGCACCTCCTGGCTGCGCTCTGGCACGAGGCGCCCGGGCCCAAGTACTTCGGCACCTTCATCGAGTACACCGCTCTCGTCGGCGCGCTCGGCTACGCCGGCGCCGTTAACCTGCTGCGCGGCTCGGCGCTCATCTGCATCGACGAGTTCGAGCTCGACGACCCGGGCGACACGATGATGATGACCAGGATGCTCGGCGAGCTCGTCGCCTCCGGCACCCGCATCGCGGCGACCTCCAACACGCCCCCGAACGCGCTCGGCGAGGGGCGGTTCGCCGCCAGCGACTTCCTGCGCGAGATCCAGGCGCTCTCCGACCGGTTCGAGACCATCCGCATCGACGGACTCGACTACCGGCGCCGCGACACCGAGGGACGCGCGGTGACGGTCGACCAGCAGGTCTACGACCGCATCGTGAGCACACTGTCCGACCGCGGCGAGTCGGTCACCAGCGACGACTTCGACGCGTTGATCGCGCACCTGGCGACGGTCCACCCGTCGAAGTACATCAAGCTGCTCGACGGCGTCGATGTGATCGGGCTCACCGGGGTGCGCATCCTGCACGACCAGATGGCCGCGCTGCGCCTGGTCGCGTTCATCGACCGGGTCTACGACGCCGAGATCCCGATCGTGCAGACCGGCGAGGCGCTCAACGAGGTGTTCGACGACGACATGCTGGGCGGCGGCTACCGAAAGAAGTACCTGCGCTCGGTGTCGCGCATGATCGCGCTCACCACGGGCGAACTGCCGCCGCACGACGAGTAGCCCGATGTCCACGCTTCCCGACGAGGTCACCCTGTCCGATGGTGTCGACGCGGTCGCGCGGCAGAGCGGGTTCGCCGGGGCCGTCTCGATCGTGCGTGGAGGGGAGACCGTCGTCGAGAAGGCGTACGGTCTCGCTGACCGCGCCCGCGGCATCCGGAACACTGCCGGCACCCGGTTCGGGATCGCGAGCGGGGTGAAGGGGCTCACGGCGCTCGCCGTGGTGTCGCTCATCTCCGACGGTGCGCTGGCGTTCGAGACGACCGCACGGTCGGTGCTCGGCGGAGACCTGCCGTTGATCGACGACGCGGTGACCGTCGAGCAGCTGCTGGCGCACCGCTCCGGGATCGGCGACTACTTCGATGAGGAGGCCGAAGGGGAGATCACCGACTACGTGCTGCCCGTGCCGGTGCACGAGCTGGTCGCAACCGAGGACTACCTGCGCGTGCTCGGTGGGCATCCGCAGAAGTTCGCGCCGGGGGAGCGGTTCTCGTACTGCAACGGCGGGTACGTGGTGCTCGCCCTCCTCGCTGAGCGTGTCTCCGGGGTGCCGTTCCATGAGCTCGTGCGCACCCGGGTCTGCGAGCCGGCCGGGATGACGGCGACAGGGTTCCCGCGCTCCGACGAACTGCCGGGCGACGCCGCCATCGGGTACCTGCCGATCGCGGGGCACGACCGCACCAATGTGTTCCACCTGCCGGTCGTCGGAAGCGGCGACGGCGGTGCATACTCGACGGTCGGCGACGTCGGCCGATTCTGGTCCGCGCTGCTCGGCGGTCGCATCGTGTCGAGGTCGGCGATCGCCCGGATGCTCGAGCGGGTCAGCGACGCCGGCGACGGCATGGGCTACGGCCTCGGCTTCTGGCTGCGGGACGCCGACGGCGCCGTGCTGCTCGAGGGGTACGACGCGGGCGTCTCCTTCCGCAGCTGGCATCGAGTCGACCGCGACGAGACCGTCACGGTGATCTCGAACAGCTCCGACGGCGCGTGGCCGGTGGCGCGCCGGCTGGCGGAACTCCTCGGCTGAGTCCCTGGCGGCGCCGTGCGGCCGACGGGTAGGGTCGGGGCATGTTGCAGAATCGGGTGGTCGGCGGGGCGACCATGGGCGCTCGTGCTGTGCCGGTCGATGAGTCGGCCGAGGGGACGATCCGTCCGCTGGGGCGGGTGCCGGAGTTCGGGCCATTGGGTTATCTCAATCTCGCCGTGGCCGTGATGATGTTCGTCGGCTTGGTCGCCGCGGCGGAGGCCGGCTGGCTCACACGCCATGTCGGCTTCCCGATCGCGAACTTCGCGACGATTCTCGTGATCTCGGGGGTTGCTTCGTTGACCCGGCGTCTCGACTCCGACACCGACGCCCGCTTCCGTGCCGGGCCGCGGACAACGGTGTATCGGGTGCAGCGAGGGGCCACCCTGGTTCTCGCCGTGATCGTCGTGGCGGCGCTGGTCGCCTTCGTCGCACAGCTGCACGTGCTGGTGATCGCGCTGCTCGGGGTTGCGGTCGGGGCGCTCGCCGGAGTGGCTCCGACGTTCTTCTCGACGCCGCCGGCGGCGCCGACAGCGGTCGAGCAGCGTTCGGAAACCATCGACGTTCCCGACGACGACGCGATCCGGTCCTGACTCCGGCATAATCCCGGCGGTCTGGCATCGACTTCTCCGCTCGCCGAAACACGATGTTTACATGCATGGCGCATGCGTAACACTCGCGAAACACGAGCATCGCTCGACCGAAACCTCTCCCGACAAAACTGGCGACACCCCGAAGCGCTCCCGAGCAGCATCACCGGGGTCACCGTGTGCATTCACAGAGAGGTAGACCATTCGTATGTTGCTACACACAGCAGCGGACTACGCAGAGGCAGGGACCGTCAACTCCCTGTGGCTGCTCGTCGCCGCAGCGCTTGTCCTGCTCATGACCCCCGGCGTGGCCTTCTTCTACGGCGGCATGGTTCGCGCCAAGAGCGTCATCAGCATGATGATGATGAGCTTCGGCGCCATGGCCCTCGTCGGAGTCCTCTGGGTGGCCTACGGCTACGGCCTCAGCTTCGGACCGGCCTCCATCCCGCACTTCCTCGGAACGCCCGACTGGATGCTCTCGAGCCTGATGGGCAAGGACGGCATCACACCCGACCTGTCCGGTCTCTCGTTCGCCGGCTTCCAGGCCACGTTCGCGATCATCACCGTCGCCCTGATCTCCGGAGCGATCGCCGACCGCGCCAAGTTCGGCGCGTGGATGGTCTTCGCCGGGGTCTGGGTCACGGTCGTCTACTTCCCGGTGGCCTACTGGGTGTTCAACCTGGCTGACGGCTGGGCTCCCGCCGTTCTCCACGTGAACGACTTCGCCGGTGGTACTGCGGTGCACATCAACGCCGGTGCCGCAGGCCTGGCGCTCGCTCTGGTGCTCGGCAAGCGCGTCGGGTTCCAGAAGGGCATGTCGAAGCCGCACAACGTTCCGCTCACCCTGCTCGGTGCCGCCCTCCTGTGGTTCGGCTGGTTCGGCTTCAACGCCGGCTCGGAGGCCGCGGTCGACGGTGTCGCCGCCATCGCCTGGATCAACACGCTCGCCGCACCGGCCGCCGCAATCATCGGCTGGCTGATCGTCGAGAAGCTCAAGGACGGCAAGGCGACGTCGATCGGTGCGGCGTCCGGCGCGGTCACCGGTCTGGTGGCCATCACCCCGGCCTGTAACATCCTGACCCCCGGCTTCGCGATCCTCCTCGGAATCGTCGCCGGCGCGGTGTGCTGCCTGGCCATCGACCTCAAGTTCAAGCTCGGCTTCGACGACTCGCTCGACGTGGTCGGCATCCACCTCATCGGTGGTCTGATCGGAACCCTCTGGATCGGCATCTTCGGCTTCACCCACGTCTACAACTCCAAGGGCGAGGCGACGGACTCCTTCTCCAGCCTCCTGTACGGCGGCAGCTTCCAGCAGCTGGGCGTGCAGGCCGTCGGAGCCTTCGCGGTCATGATCTACTCGTTCGTGCTGGCCTACGCCATCGGCTGGGTCATCCAGAAGACCATGGGCTTCCGGATCAAGAACGAGGACGAGCTGGCCGGTGTCGACACGGTGGTGCACGGCGAAGAGGGCTACGCCCTCGAGACCGTCTGATCCGACGCAACTCACTCACACAGCAGCAGAGCGGGGTGTCGCCTTCGGGCGGCACCCCGCTCCGTGTGCGGGCTGGCGCTAGGGTGAGAGCCAGTCGGCGTGCGCAGAAGGAGGGCGGATGATCACGTGGCGCTCCCACGCGGTCGCCGTCGCAGCACCGGCGTCGTCGCAACAGGTCGACAGCCTGCTCATGCTCGTGAGCGCCACGCTCGTCATGCTGGTGGTCGCGGGCATCGCGCTCTTCTACGGCGGGATGACCGGTCGCGATGGAGCGGCGCAGGCGTTCAGGGCCGCGCTCTCGGGGGCGGCCGTCGTGGTCGTGCTGGCCGTGCTCGGCGGTTTCGGGCTGATGCTCGGTCCGGCGCTCGTTCCGACGGTCGTCGGGCAGCCGGACTGGGCACTCATGCGACTGCTCGGCGATGCGGGCCTCGGCACGGGCGGTTTCGCGAAGATCGACCCGTACCCGCTCGCCCATGCGGGCTACCTGATCGCTCTCTGCGTGGTCGCGGTCGCGATCCTCGGTGCCGCCGTCGCGTCGCGCGTCACGCTGCGCGCCTGGGTCGTCTTCGTCGCGTTGTGGTCGGTGCTCGTGCTGTTCCCGGCCTGCTACGCGGTGTTCGCCCTGTCGAACGGCTGGGCCGTGGCCGGGATGCACGTGATCGACTTCGGGGGCGCCATCCCGGTGAGCCTTGCCGCCGGGAGCGGCGCGGCCGGGGTGATCCTCGCGTGCGGGCGCGCCGGCCATCCGGTGGCAGGTCCCCACAGCCTCCCGTTGGTGGCCGCGGGCGGCGCGCTCATCTGGTTCGGCTGGTTCGGGCTGACGATGGGATCGGAGGGCGCCGTCGACTCCTTCTCTCCCTTGATCTGGATGAACACCCTCATCGCCTCGGCGGGAGGCGCCCTGACCTGGATCGTCGTCGACCGTGTGATGCTCCGCCGTCCGACCGTCACCAGTGCACTGTGCGGCGCCGTCTCCGGGCTGGTGGCGATCACTCCGGCATCCGGCGTCATCACCACGGGGTGGTCGCTGCTCCT
Organism: Leifsonia sp. 10N434; assembly: GCF_056394405.1. Classification (NCBI taxonomy): domain Bacteria; kingdom Bacillati; phylum Actinomycetota; class Actinomycetes; order Micrococcales; family Microbacteriaceae; genus Leifsonia; species Leifsonia sp. 10N434. The sequence goes on from NZ_JBFTHV010000002.1 coordinate 59,077, forward strand.
CGGCGTGCTCGCGGCGCTCGCCTGCGCCTCGATGGTCGACGTGGCGGCGCGAGCCCGGTTCGGCGTTCCGATGACCATCTGCGTGATCCACATTGTCGCGAGCCTGGTCGGGCTGCTGTTCATCGGCCTGTTCGCCAGCGGCGGCGGGATGATCGACAGCGGCAACTTCGACCTGTTCGTGTCGCAGGCCGTCGCCGCCCTGTCCGTCGCCGCGGCATCGGTTCTGATCTCGGGACTGATCGCGGTGCTTCTGCGTGTGACGATCGGGCTCACGCGCGTCCGGTATCGTGCCCACCGTGGCATCCCCGATGAGACTCCTGCGCACTCTGGCGAACCTCTTCCGGTCGAACCCGGACCCGAAGCCGAGCTCGAAACCGGCGTCGACGACGACCAGGACCCGGGCGCAGCTCGCGGGGGACGAGCCGGGACGCAGCGGGCGGGACGCGACCGCTGAGGTCGACCCGCACCGCATCGGTCCGGTGCGCACGGCCTATGCGCCGTCCACCGATGGCGACGCGGACCCGGGGGGAGATCGTCTGGACCTGGGTGCCGTACGAGGAGGCCGACGGCCGCGGCAAGGACCGTCCGGTGCTGGTGGTGGCGAGCGAGCGATCGGGCGCCGTGCTCGCGGTGCAGCTGACCAGCCAGGCGCATCCGGGCCGCCCGGAATACGTGCCGATCGGCAGCGGACCATGGGACGGCCAGGGGCGCCCGAGCTATGTGAACCTGCAGCGGGTCTTCCGCGTGCACCAGGGAGGGATGCGCCGCGAGGCGGCCGCGCTCGAGCGCGCGCGCTTCGACGTCGTGCGGGCAGCGCTCGCCGGCCGCTACGGCTGGAGCTGACGACCGGCGTCGACCGTGGTCAGTCGCGGGCGGATCTGAGGCGTGCTCCCGTCACCGCGGCAAGCACGGCGAAGACGACGGCGATCAGCGCGAGCGCGGCGACGACGAGCCACTCGGCCGTGCCGCTGCCCTCATCGGGATCGAGACCGGTCAGCCGCTCGATCCACTGCGGCTGGATGAGCGTCACGATCGCGACGATCGCCGCGATCAGCGCGATGACTCCTTCGACGGACATCCGGATGGTGAGTCGGCGGCGCATCTCACTCGCCTCCGAACGGGACGGCGGGACCGGCGGAGAACGCGTCGCCGGGGTCAGAGGCATGTACGCCCGGTCGATCTCCGGCCCCTGGCGCTGCCGGGACGTCGCCCGTCGCCCCGGCTGCGCCAGGACCCGTCGGTGCTGCTCCCGCCGACTTCGCGCCGACGGCCGCCGCACGGGCGAGGACTTCTGCGGGTGCGGAGTCGGCTGCAGCCGATCCCTGGTCACCCGACGTCACCTCGACGGCATCGGGTGCGCCGTCGTCGATCGTGATGCTGACGTGCATGATGGTGCGCTCCTTCAGTTCAGAACGGCGTAACGGCCCTCGAAGGTGAGAGGCGTCGTGGTGAGGTTGCGTGCAACGATCCAGTAGGTGCACTGATCGGTCGCGCCCCGCTCGACCTGGATGGTCCAGTCGACCTGGGGCGCACCCGGCTTCGGTGTGGTGGGCATCAGGTACCAGACGACATGCCACGCCGGAGGCCAGCCCCACGTGTACCAGCTGCCCGAGGCACCGGCGGCGAGGGTGCCGGTGAATTGAACGTTCGTCCACATGATCTGTTCTCCCTCTCAGTACAAGCTCAAGATCTCGAAGCGGCCCTCGAACGTGACGGGCGCGTTGCTGAGGTTCCGCACGGTGATCCAGTAGGTGGCGAACTCGGAGCTCGCGCGCTCCACCTGGGTCGAGCAGGACAGCTGCGGGCCGCCGGGCGTGATGACCGTCGGCATCGCCGTCCAGATGACGTGCCAGGCGGCGGGCCAATTGAACGTGAACCAGCGGCCTGATGCGTGTGGGGCGAGCGTTCCCGTCCACTGCACTCCGCAGGTCGGCGAGGTCGGCCAGCCGTCGACCGGAATCTCCCAGACGCCGCGATTGCGGGTCGCTGCGCGCAGCACCCGCGCGTGCGGATGGAAGATCAGGTCACCGATGTAGGCGTTGGGGAGGCTGGAGGCGAACGGGCTCCACGTCGCTCCGGCGTCCTGACTCTGGTAGACGCCGAGGTCGGCTGCGACCCAGACGCGTGACGGATTCGCCGGATCCACCGCGATCGCATTGATCCCGAGGTTGGGGAGTCCGGCGGAGCAGTCGGTCCACGTCGTGCCACCGTCCGACGATCGGAAGACACGCCCGCCGCCGCGACTGGAGCTCGTCGCCCACAGCCGCCCCGAGCCTCCCGGCACCGCCCGGATGTCGCTCACCCAGGCTCCGGCACGCGGAGTGGTGAGGCTCGAGAACGCGCCCCAGGCTCCGCCACTGAACCGGGTGACCAGCAGGCCGCCGCCGGTGAGGCCGACGACGACGGTGTCGGGATCCGGAACATGCATCGCGCTCGCGGTGCCGCCCGTCGGATAGCCGACCCTGGTCCAGGTCGTCCCGTTGTCGCGCGACACGTAGAGTGCGTCGCCGCCGAGCGCGACCGTGTCGCCACCCGACTCGCTCGCCTCGAACGGCACGTAGAAGAGTCCCGAACTCTCGCCGGCGGGCCGGGCCGGCGTGATGTTCGACCAGCTCGCCCAGGCTCCCTTGGTCGTCGACCGTTCGGCCGAGCCGTTCTGGAACGTGTGGAAGACGATGTCGGAGTTCGTGCGATTGCTCGCACAGTCGCCGCCGTCGCCGTCTTGCACGTGCTCCCAGGTCGCGGAGCCGGTGTACCGGTTGGTGCCGTTGTCCTGGGTTCCCCCGATGAGCCAGCGCGGCGACCCGATGTCGTGCGCCAGGTATTCGTACTCGCTGATCGCCAGACCGTTGTTGCGGTGGCGCCAGGTGACGCCCCGGTCATCCGAGCGGAAGACACCGCCGTCGCTGCCTGCGTAGAGCGTGGCGGCGGAGCGCGGGGAGAAGGCGATCGAGTGCTGGTCGGGGTGAATGGAGTCGCCGGCCGGCTTGCTGGAGATGTTCTCCCACGCGAACGTCGACCCGGTCAGGTCGCCTCGGTGCAGATGGATCTCACCGCAGTAGACCTCGGTCGCCGAGTCCGGTGACGCCGCGACGTACCAGTCGTACCAGCCCTGACCGCCGCTCGACCCGGGCGGCGCAGGGAACTGCGTCCACCGCACGGCGCGCGGCGAGCGGGCGCGCCGCCAGAGGTAGGCCGCCGAGGGCGACGCGTTGTCGGCCGCCCAGACGTACGCGACCGTCGGGGAGGAGGGCGCGATCGAGACGGCGACGCGCTGGTAGCTCGCCGGTGCGCCGGGCAGCGTGATCGGATTCCACGTCGCGCCGCTGTCGGTGGTCGAGAACGCGCCGTCCGCGCATCCGGCGAGCAGTTCGCCACCGGTCGGCGACACTGAGATCGACCAGGTGCGCTGAAAGCGGCTCTGCATCCAGGTCACACCGCTGTCGGTCGAGATGTACAGGCCGCCTGTGGTTCCGGCGAAGAGCCTGGTGGGTGTCGACGGGTCGACGACGAGGCTGTGGAACCCCTGGCCGACGAACGGCTTGGTCGCAAGTGGCGTCCAGTTCGTTCCGCCATCGGTCGAGCGAAGCACGCCGTTTCCGAGCCACGACCACCAGTCGCCCTCGCCGGTGCCGCAATAGACCAGAGACGGGTTCGAGGGGTCGAACGCAAGAGCCCCGACGGTCGTTGTGGCCGCGTAGTCGGTGCGGGGCGCCCAGCTGTCGCCGCCGTTCGAGCTCTCCCAGACGCCGCCGTTCGCGGCTCCGACGAGCACGTGATCGGGGCGCGCCGGATCGACGGCGAGTGCGGAGGCGCGTCCGCTGACGTTGATCCTGCTCGCGCCGTAGGTCTGGCCGTTGGTGATGGTCGCCGGTCCGAGCGGGCGCCATTGCGGGCCGGTCCTGGTGGGGGGCCCGAGCAGGAGCGCCGCAGCGGCCGAGTCCTCGGCATACGCGCGCGCGGCTTCGGCTGCTGTCGCGCCGGGTTCCGCGGCCTCGGGGGCGGGGGTCCTGGCGCGCCCTCGGCCTCGCGTGCTGCGCGGTGCCGGCGCGGCGTTCAGCTCGGGAGCGAGAGCGAGAACGGCGGGCGCGCGCTCGCTGACGGCATCCGCGACGGTCTGCCGCGCGACATCGTCGAGCCCCGCCTTGGCCAGCGTCTCGATCAGCCGCAGCAGTGCTTTGCCGCCGGGTGGTCGGGGTGGTTTCGCTGCGGTCGTCGTTGCGGCCGCGGTCGTCGTGTCTTCTGGTCCGTGCACGTACGCTCACCTCCTGGAGAAGCGTCCGGCAGCGCCGGTCACATGCTCAGCTCGAACTCCCGGGAGGGTTCGCGGAGTGCGTGCCCGTGGCACGCGGGTCGACCGGCGTGGTGCCGGTCGCGCGGTCGGCTTCGTGACCGTTCGATTCCTCACCCGACGTAGCCTCATCGTCAGCAGGAACGTCTGCGTGCGCAGCGATGAACTGCTGAAGGCGCTGTTCCGCCCGATCGCTGCTGTCGTCTGCTGGTTCGCCCGGTCGACGGGTCACTGTTGCCCGTCCTTCCGGTCGGTCTCAACCCCTCATGGTCCCACCGCTGCAGCTGGGGCCGCAAGAGCGGTGTGCTGTGCGGAGAGCGACGTGTCGGACTTCCCTCACGAACAGGGTGGGGCTGGCGGTGAGATGGGGGGAACCCCGCGTTCCGGTCGACCTACCGGCGGACATAGAGTCGCGCTTGGGTCACAGCAGCTGCCGCAGCTGAGAGCATCCACGCGCGTAGCCCGTGCCGACAGGAGGTACACGACCATGAGTCTCATCGATGAGGCGCTGAACGCCAATGCGACGATCGCCGACGGTTATGATCCCGGCCCGGGCGGGCCTCCCTCGCCCAAGATCGCGATCGTCACCTGCGCGGATCCGCGCCTGTCCGGCATCGTGCGCCTACTGGGGCTGGCCGACGCCGACGTCGACATGATCAGGAATGTGGGCACGGTCATCGACGACGACTCGATCCGCTCCCTCGTGATCTCGACCAGAGTGCTCGGCACCCGCGAGATCATGATCATCAATCACGACGACTGCGGCATGCTCCGGTTCACGGACGACGAACTGGAGGATCGGCTCCGGAACGAGACGGGGGTGTCTCCGATCGCGCCGGCGAAGTTCTACAGCTTCACCGACACGGAACGGAACACGCGGGAGCAGATGCAGAAGGCCCGCTCGCACCCGTGGATCGCGGCGGATGTGGCGGTCAGAGGGTTCATCTTCCATCTGGACACCGGCCGGGTGAGCGAGGTGCGCCCGGCGGCACTGCCGGCCGCCGGCTAGGCCGACGCGGGAGACCGGGGCCGGTTCGACATGCCGAGTCAGGCGATGCTGGATGTGATGGAGGCGTTGAGAGAGCGCCAGCGGGCGAGTGCTAACGAGCCGGCCGAATCGCTCGCGGAGACACGCGCGGGCTTCGAGCCGGCCGGATCCGCGCATCCGGTGCCCGACGATGTCGTGGTCACCGCTGTGGACGCCGCGGGCGTGGCGGCGCACTGGCTGGACGCGCCAGGGGTCGACGGCAGACGCGCGCTCCTGTTTCTGCACGGCGGCGGCTATCAGTTCGGGTCGCTGCGCAGCGACGGCGAGCTGGCGGCGCGCCTGGGCAGGGCGGCCGGGATGCGGGTGCTGTTCCCCGAGTACCGGCTCGCGCCCGAGCATCCGTTTCCCGCGGCCGTCGACGATGTCTTGGCCGTGTGGCGCTGGCTTCGACGGCGAACTGCGGCGCGATCGCTCGCGGTGGCCGGTGACTCCGCCGGTGGCGGGCTTGCGGTTGCGCTGCTCGTGGCCACCCGGGACGCCGGAGAGGACCTGCCGGCCGCCGCCGTTCTGCTGTCGCCGACCGTGGATCTGACGAGCTCGGGCGCATCGATGACCGACCGCGTCGACGAAGATCCGATATCCACCCCGCAACTACTCAGCCGGCTGGCGTCGGACTACCTGGCGGGGGCCGACCCTCGGAATCCGCTGGCGTCGCCCCTGTTCGCGTCCCTCGCCGGCCTCCCGCCGCTGCTGGTGCAGGTGGGGACGGCCGACCTCCTCTTCAGTGACGCGGAACGCCTGGCGCGCGCGGCGACGGAGGAGGGCGTCGACGTACGCTTCGAGGTCGGAGACGGACTCCCGCACGTGTACCAGCTGATGCTCGGCACCCCGGAGGCGGCCGAGGCGACGGAGGGGATCGGGGTGTTCCTGCGCGAGCGCGTCGTGTGAGTCGCCGTGCTGCGGCCGCCAGCAGCCCTGGTGGCGTGCGCTTCTCCCGCTACGTCTTGTCGCCCCGCGCAGTGCCCGTTTCTGCTTGGCGCAGCGGGGCACGACCGTAGCCGCGCCCAGATCATTTCGGCGACGGGCATGCCTTGACGATGGCCGCGGCCCTCGGGCCGTCCATGAGACCGCCGTCGCTCGGGAACCAGTTCTGGTGCGGCCACTTCGCGATGAAGTCGGCGCGAGACGGCGCCGGAGGGTTGGCGATGCCGTTGGCCTGGTAGCACGGAGCCAGGAACCGGGTCAGGTAGTCGTAGAGCCAGCCCAGCTGCTGCTGTGTCATTGGTGACGTGGGCGGGTACGGATGCTCGACGTTGCACACGTAGGCGCCGATCGCCTCCTGCTCGTTGGTCGTCTCCGCGCCGACGCTGGTGGCTTTGTCGCCCTTCTGCGCGCCGGCCGGATAGCCGAGTGCGATGGGAACCTTCTGCTCCGTGTAGCACTGTGTCATCACGTCCATCTCGGTCGCGTCCGAGATGTAGCCGTCGAACGTCACCTGGGGGCGAACCGCCGAGGGGTACTGCTGCACAAGCTGTTTCCACGCCTCATCCGCGCGTGCGATCCTCAACTGCTCCGTCTGGGCAGCGGTCTGCGGAGCCGGTGCCGGCGAGGGGCCGAGATCGGGCATCGGCACGGTGACGGCCTCGGGCGTCGGCGTCGCCGTTGAACGAGCATCCGGATGCGCGGAGGCCGTGGCGGCGCAGCCGACGAGCAGGCCGACCGCAGCGAGCGTCGCCGCTGCCGTCGCGAACTGCTTGAGTCGACTGACGTTCCGCGCCACAATGCCCCCTTCTCCGCTGCGCTGCCGATCCAGACAGCGCTCGCGTCCATGTGCCTGAGCACACCCTAGGGGCTATCGCGTTCTTCGCCGCGGATTTCCGCGCGTCGTCGCTCGGGGGTGGTCGTCGGTGAATCGGCCCCTGCGCGGTTGATACTCTCGCTCCGACGGCTTGGAGGGCGGACATGGGGATGACGGCGCCGGAGATCGACGTCTGGCCGGCGACGGATCCCTGCTATCGGCGGTCGGAGGTGTCGGCCGTCATCGGCTCCGGCCCCGCCGTCTGGGAGCGAGCGAGCACCGACGTGCTGCACTGGCGAGTGAAGACCGAGAGCGGGTTCACCGTCGATTCCGCTGAACGTGTCGCTGCGGGGCAACGGCTGGTGATCACCGCGCGTGTACTCGGCCTCGCCATCAGAGAACCGATCGAAGTCGTCGAGGTGGTCGAGGAGACCGATCGCGTGGGCTTCGCCTACCGGACCAGGCCGGGGCATCCGGTGTCGGGGGAGGAGTCGTTCATCGTGCAGCGAGACGGTGATCAGGTGAGCCTCGTCGTGCGATCGCTCACGCGCGCGGCCGCTCAGCAGCCGTGGCGCGCGCTGTTCCTGCTGCTGCTCGTCGCGCAGCGCGTGGCTCGCCGGAGGTACCTGCGGTCGCTGCGCTGAGCTACGGTCCGCGCCGACCGCGTCGGGCGAGGACGACGGCGACGCCCGGCATACTTATCTCCATGGATGAGTCGCGAGCGCCGGCGGGCGAGGTCGTTCTCGAGACCGGCCGGTTGCACCTGAGACGGTGGCGCGTCTCAGACGCCGCCGTGCAGCACGAATTGTGGACCGAGCGTGACCCGCGGGTCCCTCCCCGCCGGCGGATCGATGCGGACGGACATCCCACCGTCGAGGACATCGAGGGCTGGATCCGCGATGAGCGCGCCTCGGCTCGCGACCTGCTGGTCGCAGAGCGCACGGGTGAGGGCGACGTCATCGGCTACTGCGGGCTGATCCCCAACGTGCACGGGCAGGACGGAGAGCCGGAACTGGCCTTCGAGTTCCTGCGCCGGGTCTGGAACCAGGGGTACGCGACGGAGGCGTCGCGGGCCGTGCTCGCCTGGGCGGAGGCGTCGGGCTACCGCCGCCTGTGGGCGACAGTGCGCGACTGGAACATCGCGTCCCGACGCGTGCTCGCCAAGCTCGGCTTCGTCGAGACCGACCGGGTCGAGCCGGATGCCGTGCACGGGGACTCGCTGTTCACGAGCAAGGCGCTCTGATCGGGACCGAAGAGTCCGTCGGTCATCGATACGTGTCTGCTCGAACGACGACACAGGCTCTTGTGGGTCCCGTCCGAGTGTGGTCGTCTTTCTCCGTGACCTTCTTTCCGCCGGACCTCCCAGAAGCGCAGACCAATCGCGTCGCCGACGATCCAGCTCCGTGGTGGAAGCCTTCGGACGAGGAACTGCCCGCTCTTTTCCCGATCGGCGAGACGATCGCGCAAAGTGACACCGCGGCGCTCATTCTGAGTTCGGCTCGCGTGTACAGCAACGGAGTCGAGTTCGTAATCGATCGTCGCCTGAGACGGTACGGCATCAGCAACCGCGAATGGCAGCAGATGCAATGGCAGATTCACGGGCACGCAGGCATTCGAGATCCCGACCGGCTCCGCTACGGCCTGGTACTGGGCGACGGTCAGCAGCTGATCCTCGACCAGCCGTCCGGGATGTTCGTCGAGAGACCCGAGAAGCACAGCCTCGCCCTGTCAGGTGGCAACGGCGGCGGGTCCGAGGACTTCTACCGGTTTGACGATGGTATGTGGCTCTGGCCATTGCCGCCGGAGGGACCGCTCGAGGTGGTTGCTCAATGGCCGGCGTTCGGCGTGCCTGAGTCGCACGTCGTGTTGGACAGTGCGCCGCTCCTCGAGCTGGCTTCGCAGGCGCGAACGGTGTGGGATCAGGGTTAGCGCGGCTTGCATCCGCGTATCACGCCCGGTCGCTGAACGATCGCCATCGCCCGCGTGCGACGACCGGGTATCGCGCTCGCCGGCGCAGCGCTAGCCTCGCAGGGTGGGAGGGACAACCATGACGTTCCGCGAACTGCATTTCGAAGACGAGTTGTTGCTGCTGCCGAACGCGTGGGATGTCGGCTCCGCGCTCGCCTTCGCCGCAGCCGATTTTCCGGCGATCGGCACGACGAGTTTCGGCGTGAATGCGTCGGCCGGGCAACCGGATGCTGCAGGCGCCAGCCGGGATGCCACCGTCGCGTTGGTCGGGCGAATCAGTTCGCTTCCCGTATACATCTCCGCTGACATCGAGGACGGCTACAGCGATGATCCGGGTGAGGTCGCCGACCTTGTCGCGGGGCTTGACGTTGACGGCGTGAACATCGAAGACTCGGCTGACGGGCGACTGGTGGATCCGGCAGTGCTGGCCGCGAAGGTCGCCGCAATCAAGCGTGCCGCGCCCGAGGTGTTCGTCAATGCGCGGGTGGACTCCTACTGGTTCCATGAGGACGACACGGTTGCTGCCGTCCTCGAGCGGGCAAAGGCGTACGCCGATGTGGGAGCGGACGGGATCTTCATCCCGGGTGCGGCGGACCCGGCGACGCTGGAACAGTTGACCGCCGGCATCCCGCTGCCCGTCAACGTGCTGGTCGTGCCGAGCCTCACGCTGGACGATCTGAAGAACCTGGGCATCCGTAGGGTCAGCACCGGGTCGCTGCCGTATCGCGCTGCGATCGACGCCGCCGTGGACGTCGCCAGAGCGGTGCGTGACAGGCGCGACGTACCGACCGCGACCTCCTATGACGAGTCGCAGCAGCGGCTCGTCGACTTCGCGTCGCGCGCGAAGCGTGGGGTGGCAGGGTCCCCCCGAACACCTGCCACCTGAGCGCCGCGCTTCCCCCGGGCGGCACCACCCGAAGAGACTATGCACGATCGGGCCGAAGAGGAATGTGCCGAAGGTCACATCGTGGTGGTCGTCCCTCGACCGGCGGAGCGGCCATCATTGTCGTGTGGTCACGAAGAAGCTGCTCTCCGCGAACTCGAAGTGCTCAGGATGATCGCCCAGGCCTACACGAATCGCGACATCAGCGGGCGCCTGCACATCGCGGAGGGCACGGTCAAGCGGCACACGACCAACATCTATGCGAAGCTCGGTGCGACCTCCCGGATCGACGCCGTGCGGAAAGCGGTGCGCCTCGACCTCTGGGGGTCCGAGGAGTGAGCACGAATCCAGTCGATGCGAAACATCGTCGGTCGCGCCGGTTGAGCGGCGCGTAGGAAGGGTGAGCCGCGAACCCGTGCGAAGGCCGTTCTGATCTGTGCGTTATGCCTCAACTCCGATCAGTACGAAGAGCAAGAACGCGAGGAAGCGTCCGCTTGGGCGGTTCTCGAACTCGTCGGGGAATCGTTCATACGCGGCCGCCGCCGGCGCTGGTTCGCTGATGGTTTCGATGCGGAAACCGGCCGCAGCGAACGCGTCCGTCATGGCGTGAAGAGGTCTGTCCCAGAAAGTGAGCTCGGCCGTTCCGGCGCCCAAAGTCCATTCCTCGGTACGGGGCCGTGTCCCGAAATACTCTGACATTCCGCCTGAGAGACGATCGCCGAGGAACGTCGCCGATGGATGCTCTTCGGAGACGATCAGGCGACCGCCGGGCTTCAACACACGGTGGAATTCAGCCAATGTGGGTGCCCAGTCCTCGAGGTAGTGCAGCGCCTGGGACACGATGACGTCGTCGAAGGTGTCGTCGGCGAACGGGAGCGCATCCGCCAGGTCGGCGACGAACAGGTCAGCGTCAGTGCCGAGCCGTTGCCTGGCTTGATCCAGCATCCCCTGGCTCGAATCGAAGCCCGTGACGACCGCGCCGCGGTCACGCAGATCCGAGAGGATCGGTCCCGAGCCGCATGCCGCGTCGAGAATCCGACGCCCGGTGACGTCGCCCGCGAGCTCGATCAGCGCGGGCCGGTTGTAGTACTCGTTCAGGAGACTGGTCTCATTGAGGGCCGCGTACCCCTCGGCGATACTGTCGTACGCGGTTCCCGCCGAGTGGTCGTCGGTGGGCGCGCTGTCACGGGGAGTCTGGGCCATGGGGTCATCGTGCCACACGGCTGCAGGACGGAGTTCGCGCTAGGGGCGGCACGGACCAGCCGTCAGAGGCACCGGAGCTGGGGGGATTCTGCCTAGTGCACGACGGTCGCACCACGCTGCGCGACAAAGCCCGCCGACAGATCGAGAGTGGGGGACTGTGATGCAGAAGCCTTTATGTGGTGGGCGATACCGGACTCGAACCGATGACCTCTTCCGTGTGAAGGAAGCGCGCTACCAACTGCGCCAATCGCCCTGAACTGCGCCGGAGAATCCCGGCCGCGAGACTCGATACTAGCCGACGAAACGGCCCCGGCGCACATCGGCCACGCGACACACCCGGTTACGTCTCCAGTTTGGAATTCGGCGATCGCATCGGCTAAAGTCATTCAAGTGCCGCAGAGATGCGGAACAAAAATGCGGATGTGGCGCAGTGGTAGCGCATAACCTTGCCAAGGTTAGGGTCGCGAGTTCGAATCTCGTCATCCGCTCGAGTCGGCCCGATCGAAAGATCGGGCCTCTCATCACGGTGGTGAACCCAAACGGTGGATTGGCCGAGAGGCGAGGCAGCGGCCTGCAAAGCCGTATACACGGGTTCGAATCCCGTATCCACCTCCAACCCGGGGTAAAGCTCGGGTTTGGGCGATTGGCGCAGCGGTAGCGCGCTTCCCTGACACGGAAGAGGTCACTGGTTCGATCCCAGTATCGCCCACCACGAGAAAGAGCCCCCTGACCGGGGCTTTTTCTGTTTCTGCAGGCACCGCCTGGGCTGAACGTGGGCTGAGTCGACATTCGCCGACACGACCGGACGCGCTAGAAGGGGCTCCGAGGGGGCCCGTAGGTATCGGTCGAAATTCCTGTAGCCACGATGTAGCGCGGCCAATTATTGGCTCTCAGTGCCGAATTCTCTGGGCGGCGTCCGAACCATGGCCGCACCCGACTCCTTGCCACGTCGGTATCGGATGTAACGCCAAACCGGGGGAGTCAAAGAAGACAAAAAAAATAGATCTTTGAAAGAAGCACATGAGAGTGCAGGATCGCCCCTCGTCGTCGCGCAACCTCCTAGGACACTTCCGGATACGCGACACATCCGGTACAAACGCGACAGCGCGGCGGCGACCGCGACACGCCGAAATGAAATTGCTGAGCTACAGCTTGCGCGAATGACATGCGTGTGATTATGGTCTCTGTAGGTAGCTGGCCGGATGGCCGTGCCTGAGGCGAGAGCCGGTCCGGGATGGACCTAAAACTTGGGCGAGAGCCCCGTCGGCCGTGATGGCCAGTATGGCGAACGCCGGTCCGGGATGGACCTAAAACTTGGGCGAGAGCCCCACCGTCCGGATGGACACCGTTCTAAAAGCCGCTCATGCGAGCGGGGTGTCACGGGCATGTCCCGACTTCATCGCCCTCCCGTATGAGCCCAACTACACGGGAGCTACCCATGGGCAAGAAGCACAAGACCAAGAAAATGCGCGAGAGCGGGCACGTCGAGGCCGGCCGTAAAGGTGCGCAGATCAGATGGGCGGGAACCACCGCCGAGCAGCGCAGAGATGCGACCGCCGCCGCTCGTGAAGCGCGCCAAGCGACTACGGAGGCTCGGCGTCGCGATCGTCTCGCTGCCACTGCGAAGGCCATCGAGCTTGACGGGGGCATCGCCTACTTCATGGTGAAGGCCCAGCGGGACCGCCCCGACCTTGACCTCGAAGGCCGCTATAAGCTCGCTCGCCGTCTCCGCCGTGAGCAACTCCGTCGCATTCAGAGCCAGGGCCGGTGAACGGTGTGCATGACGACCCGCTCGCCTGGAGCGACGAAGAGATTGACGCCGAGGAGCTCGCCGAGGCTGAGCTCGCTGAGCACTTTCACCACGGCGCCATCGGCTCTCTCGCCGAGAGTGGCCGGCACCTCAGCCGTCGGCGCGCCCTGGGCGTCGCCGAGGAGTTCCGCATGAAGCACGAGCCGAACGCCAACGCTGGGGAGGTCGCCGCCGCCGTCAACGAGGCGCACACGGCCGACCGAAAGGCCAGCAAGGCATATAGACGCGGGCGCTCGCTCCCCACCAAGGCTCAGCAGAAGGCGAACCTAGCTGTTTTTGAAGCGGCAAAGGCCGAGCTCGACGCGATGACCAAGACCAAGCGGAAGGCGCTTCGCAAGGGCCTCTCGCCAGAGTCCCGCGCCATTCAGCGCCGTGTCGCGCTGCACAACTCGTTACAAGCGCCCGCCGAGTACATCGACGGCGAGGATATCGCTGACCGTTCGGTGAAATGGCTAAAGCGGTTCAACTACTACGGCGATGACCACGGCGCGAACATCGACGCCCTGTGGCTGATTCTCGCTAACGTTTTCCGTCCGCTCGGGGTCATGATGCCGTTTCTTCACATCTGTGCACCCGAGTACGGCACAGGCAAGACGAACCACGGCGAATATGTCGGCTTGCTTGCGCCCGACTACATGATGGCCGCATCGTTTTCGCCGTCATCGTTCGTTCGATATCAGGAAGCCAAGCCTGCCTCGGTCATGGTCCTCGATGAGGTCGATGCATACTGGGTTGGAGGTCAGTCGTCGAGCGACAGCACCGAGAGCATGCGAGCCGTGATCGACACAGCTTGCTATCCCACGGGAGGCTTCATTCGGTCTGAGCGCGATGGTGAGTCGGGTGAATGGATACCGCGCGAGATTCGGGTCTACGCGGCATGCGTCTTGATCGGACGTGGCGACTTGCCCGAGTCGATTGCTACGAGGGCGATCAAACAGCACCAGAAGAAGAAGCTTCCGGGCGAAGTTGTTGAGAGGTTCCGTCTCCGAGAGCAAGAGCCCGCCGTAAATGAACTTCGGACCAGCATCACGCAATGGGCGCTGGCGAATGTCGGCGCGATCGAGCGACGCCTTGGCCGAGACCTCCCCAACGAGTTGGAGAACCGCGATGCTCAGAAATGGGAGGGCATCATTGCGGTCGCCGATGTGCTGGGCGGCGGATGGCCGGAGCGAGCTCGTGCGGCGGCAATCGCTGACGTCACGAGCGTTTCTCGCCGGCCGCGCTCGACGTCCAACATGCTCCTCGGCGACGTCCGGACCGCATTTGGGGATTCCGACCGCATCACTGCTTCGGAACTTCTCAATCGTCTCCGAATGATGGAGGAAAGCCCCTGGGGGGAGTGGGACCACGGCCAGCCGCTCGACACGCGAATGATGATGCGCCTTCTCAAGGATTACGGCATCCCGAGCAACTACTCCCTTCGGTTTCCGGACCACCAGACCCCGCAGCGTGGCTGGCGCCGCGGCGACTGGGCCGAGACGTGGAGCCGCTATCTCTCACCCGAAACGCCCGCACTACCAACCCTCTAAGGAGTCAGGAAAATGGCACGCAAGACCAGCACCCCCGCCCACAAGAAGATCAACTACACGAGCGATATGCGCAACGTGTGGATTCACATGGACCTCACCCGCACGACCGGAGTTCCCGAAGTCGACGAGGCATTGCAGAAGTTCGCCGGCGTCGTCGAGCAGCAGAGCAAGCTCGTCGCCAGGATCGAGCAGCAGCGAACCGTCGTGCTCGACATTCAGAACCGCGCGAGTGCCGGCCTCGTCAACGTTTGGGCCGAGGAGGGGCTCTCGGATGCGGCGCTCGACGAGCTCGCCAACGGGTACGGCAAGCTCCCCGAGATTGAGGTGGAGCAGAAGCGTCTCGCCGTCCTGCTTGAGCAGCAGCAGGCGGCCAACATCGGCGTGCAGCAGGCCGCGCGTGCCGTGCTCGGCCTCACCGCAGAGCACGGGGACTCCATCCGCGACTACAACCAGCGGGAGGCGCTCAACGCCTTTGACGCGGACCTCCTCGGCGCGTCTGCGGCCATTACCGACGCCGTCGACCGACTCGACTACGCGCTCAGCATGGTCGAAATGATTGATCGCAACCGCGACGAGGGCGCCCGCTCGGGTGATCCCGAGGCCTTCACTCGCCTCGCTCCACGGGGCGTGCAATCGATGGCGGCCCTCAAGATCGGTCGGGACTCGTTGATGGCTGGTCTCGCAACGATCGCGGAAGCGCTCGAATCCATCCGGATCGGATACGAGGTGTCGGACACCCCAGGACCACCGAACTGGTGCCCGGCAAGTTCCACGCCCCTGACGTGCCGGCCGACGACGATGACGACTCGTTCGATGTCGACATTGCGACCGCGTGAGGCGATCGTGACTGACTCCGAACTCCGCCGGCTCCGCACACTGCGGGCCGACCCGCGCCGCGATGACGATGAGGAGGCCGAGTATCGCATCCTCATGAAGCTGGCGGCCCTTGAGGTTGAGAGCGCCGAGCTCCGCCTCATCGAACTGCGCTCGCTCTCCGCCGATGTGCGAGTGCCGATCATGAGCGCCGACGACAACGACAACGACAACGACGCCGAAGACTTCGGCGACTGGGATGGAAGGGACGATTGACATGACCGAAAACGAGATGAGCGCCACCGAACGCCAGGCGGCACAACTCAAGGGCACGCTCGACCACTACGCGACGGGCGTGCGCCAGCAGCAGGCAGCCGATGCAAGCCGCTTCAACGCTCCCTCTGCGGCCACCGACCGCCAGGTGCGCGCCGCTGGCCTGGCGCAGCCGACTAGCGCGCCGTCGGAAGCCACGGCCGTGCGGGACGCTGAGGCTCGCCTCGACCGCAAGCTCAAGGCGTTGGGCATCGATCCCGACGACCTCGACGACGAATGAGTGACGAGATCGCCCAGGGGGCCAACCTCAGCGATCTGACGATGGCGCTCGATCGGCTCGACAAGGTCGCCGCCACCGCGGTAGGCCAGATCGAGCGGGCTGCCCAGGCTGTGACTCGGTCAGGCGCAGTCGGGCTGGTGGACTACCGGGCCGAGAAGATCATCTCCGACGCGCTCGGGGTCATTCTCCGGGTCGAGCAGGATCGCGCAAAGCTCCTCGGCCTCTACGCTCCGCAGCAGCTATCTGTCGAGTCGACCGACTACGGCAAGGAAGCCGAGGAACTCCGCAACCTGCTCACGCAATAGACCCCCGGCGCGATTCCATGTGCCCGCGCCGGGCACGACGGCCCCCTTGCCAGTGGAAGGCGAGGGGGCCGTCTTTTGTCCGACAGCAACCTCAACGGGGTGCCCGACTACATCAGGCGAGCGACACGCCGACCGTCGACAAGACATCAGCGAGCCGCCTAGGGCCAAGCAGCCAGCACCACTCCCGGTCTAGACCTCCGCGAGGCACGAACGAATGGGTGACGTTCACGACCGGCTATCCCGCCGAGCTGCAACACGCATCGGATGTGTTCCGAGCGTCGTAGGCCCGACGTAGTCTTTTACCCTCACCTCGCAGAAAAGCCTCGGCTCTAAGCGAGTCGAGGCTTTTGCAAATTACTGACAATCATGTCGGCTGCAACCGACATCAAACAGGAAGGTGGAACGCCCAATCGTGATCCCCGAGAACCCGTCCGACTTAGGACACAATATCCCACCAACCGCCGACATCGGAACAATGCGCAGGTTCCACGCGGCGTTTTCTCCCGACATGCTGAGCCGCATGCGTGGAGTCATCTCAGTGCTGCTGGATATCGGCAAGCTCATCGATAAGGGCCTCGCGATGTACCGCGGATTCGGCTTCGGCCTCCCGCACCACGCGTAGCTGAATCGGGGTCGGCGCGTCGCATCCGGCGACGTTGCCGGCCCGCCAATCATTCTCGGTAAAGGGTGGGATAGAGGAGTTCTTCGGTCGCGCGAATGAAGGCGGCGCTTAGCTGAAGGGCTCCATTGCACTGCTTCATCGTCGTCGACATCGCTCGATCCTTGCGAGAGGAGTCACCGCGACCGCGCGGGTCTTTCAAGTCGAGCTCATGGGCAATCTCGTTTCGGGCCTCGAAGAAATCCCGGAATGACTCAAGTTCCTGGTCGGAAAATCGCCCCGTGGGCTCGATGCCTAGCGCGTCGCGGACGTCCTTGAGAGCCTTCTCGCCCTGGAGGCTGCGCTGCGTCATTGTCTCGACGTAGCACCGGTGCAGCGCCTTCTCGATATCCAAGGAATTCAACACCCTGATTGCATTGCCCGCTTCGTCCTTCACCAGATTCGATATGAACGCACCGCGTTTCGTTCGCGCGGCCTTGTTTGCGAGCAATATCTTGTGCAGACAGTCCTCGATGAGCGCCTTAAGTACCGCATCGATGCCTGCGCCAGCAAACAGAATTGCTGCTCGAAGCAGATCGCTTTCGGGGTGCTTGAGGCGGGCGAGCTTGACACCACCGAGCCGCTTTGTCTCGCGCAGGTACTCCAAATTGTCAAGCAGGCCCTGTACCGCTTCGTGCGCACCGCGAAGGCGTCCATATGCGCCTGCGAATTCTGGTCGCCTTGACCGAACCGCAGGCAGGGCAACTAGCTTGAGCTTTACCGCCGTGGCCATAACTGCTCCCTCATCTGCCCGCGTTGGCGAGAAGACTATCGGCCACGCTTCATAAGATCGAGGACCCGATGGGAGGGAGGGAGGAGGCGGTGGGGAGCTACGGCCACCGCCCCGACCCCGGCCATCGGCGGCAGCTTAACAGGCAGCGCCGACGAATATCCGGCATTGTCTGCCCCTGTCGGATAGAGTGCTGGTACGTCCCTTCGGGGCCGCCGTTGCCGCCATGAGGCCGGGTAAGCCCCGGTAGTCGCCCACGAGGGCGCAGTCATGAACCGAGCCCGAGAGGGTGTCGTCATTCGGGAGTGACCTACTCGATACGAGAGGTCACGTCATGGCTAACGCCGAACTCATCACCATCGCCGAGACCGCGAAGCGGTTGGGTATCTCCACGCGAACCGTCGAGCGCTGGATCAAGCAAGGCCGGCTCAAGGCCATCCGACTCGGCCCGCGCCTCGTGCGGGTCAAGTACATCGACCCCGAGCAGATGGGCGATCCGATCCCGGCCGTCTTCACGGGCGGCGGTTACGGGTACTAGCCCTCCTCCGCTACATGGGCGGGCGGTTCGTCGGTCGGTGCCTGGAAACAGTCGGTGACGTGGATGAGTCGCCCGTCCTTTTCGCGCTCAAAGTGGCCGCCGTCCGGGGCGGGGCCGAGGTAGTGGCCGCTCATCCCATCCTCCGCGCGAGCTCGGCGTCACGCTCGGCAGAGGCATGCTGATACCGCATCGCCGCGGTCACGGAGGAGTGGCCCAATCGTGCCTGGAGGTCTTTGATGGTGGCACCCGTCTGAGCGTATTTCGTGCCGCCGTGGTGGCGCAGGGCGTGCCAGGGCATGTCAGGGCGTCCAGCGGCCTCACGCGCCGGGTAGTAGTGCTTTACGAAGGTCGATTCGGCCAAATGCGTCTCGCCGTCACGAGCGGGGAAGAGCAGTGCTTCGTCGTCGGTGCGCTCGACGTGCTGAGCGAGGTGCGCCAAGATGGCGCCGAAAGTGCGAGGGGGCATTGAGACCGAGCGGACTCCCGCAGCGCTCTTCGTCTTGCCGACGACGTAGCCGACGCCCGGCGTGTGCGTCACGGCGCGCGTCACATGGATGATGATGGCGAGCACTTCGTCGGGGCGAGCGGGGTCGGTGGAGCGGATGACCTCGACATCCTTGCGACGGAGCTCGGTGAGTTCGCCGTAGCGGAGCGGTCCCCATGCGGCGATCGCTACCGCGGCCTTGTACTTCTCCGAGATGGCTTGCTCGATGAGGTCGAGTTCGAGGTCGGTGGGTGGCTTGACCTCCTTGCCGGTCACGGCGGATGCGAGGCCGCGGATGTCGCAAGGGTTCGACGCGATGCGCTTGTCTTTGACGGCGTCGGCCATGACCGACTTGAGAAGGGAGTAGGCGCGGGCCGTCTGCGTTACGGTGCCGGCCTTGGCTTGCTCACGTTCCCACGCGTTGACGACGTCGGGCGTGATGGCGGCGAACCGCATAGCTGCCAGGTCGGCAAGGGGACCGGCGAGGAGGCGGCCATACTCTGCGCGGGTGCGGATGCGGAGGGGCTCACCCTTCTTGTTGCGCCTCTTGTCGATCCACCGATCGGCGTACTGCGCGAGGGTCTCCGTTGTGCGCTTGGTCGCCTCGGGGTCAAGGCGTTCGCGGATGAGGTCGGCTCGGATGATGCCGAGTTGAGTGCGGGCATCCCGCTCGTTGCCGAAGGTGACCTCGGGGGAGTAACGCCTCCCGTTGTGCGTGTAGCGGATTCTGTAACGCCCCGAGTTGAGCTTCTCGACGGTGCCCCATTGGCGGGCTTGTCGCTTGGCTGGCATCCGTAACTCCTCGCGTGGGCTGAGCGTGGGCTGAATTGTGTCCACGCGTGTCGTCTTGAGTCTACTCGTGGCGGGTGCCTCGCGCCTGATTGATCCCAGTGTTTTCAAGGGAATCGGGGGAGTTGCCAGTCATCTAGCGGAAGTAGGTGAATCGTCCTGATACTGGTTCGATCCCAGTATCGCCCACAGAGAGAAGCCCCCGGAGATCCGGGGGCTTTTTCCGTTTTTAGTGGAACTGTCCGTTTCGAATCCGGGCGTGCGCGTGGTTACGCGCTGGGTCGGTAGCGCAGCGCGGTCACTCCTGAGCGGAACTCCTGGCGATCCACGAGCTCGAGCTGGATGTGCTCGCGCAGGCCAGCGAGCAACGTCGGCCCGTTTCCGGCGAGGATCGGCTGCACAACGAACACGTACTCGTCGATCAGTCCCAGATCGGCCAACGCGAGGGGAAGCGTCACCCCGCCCACGAACAGGCCGTCGCCCGGCTCCTGCTTGAGTCTCTCGACCGCTTGCCTCAGGTCTCCCGGCAGCAGCTCGGCATTCCAGTCGACGCCGCTCAGCGTGCCCGACACGACGTGCTTCTTCGCCGCATCGATCGCCTCGGCGAACGGGAGCTGCCAGTCGTCCATCCACTCGGGCCACGCGCCCGTGGCCGGCCGCCGCCACGCCGACTCCATCATCTCGTAGGTCACCCGGCCGAAGAGCAGAGCATCTGCACGCTCCATCTCACCAGTCCAGTAACGCATCGACTCCTCGTCGGGAGGAAGCCCTGCCTCGTGATGGCAGCAGCCGTCGAGAGTGACGTTGATGGCGTATCGAAGGGGTCTCATCTCGTTCTCTTCCGTGATTCGAGCGGCCGTACCTACCCGAACGTACGCTCATGCCGACCGCATCCACATCTGAGTTCCCGTTGCGCCGGATATCGGTCCGCGTCGACTGGACACGGCGGTCGGCGCGCCTCGATAATTCGGTGTGATCCCTGCCCCACCCTTCACCTTCGCCCATCCGACCGTGCCGTGCGCTCGATGACCGCCCCCGCCGTCGTCGCCCCCTCGACCGCCGAGCGACGGGCGCGCGTCGCGGTCGCTGCCCTGTTCTTCACGAACGGCGCGATCTACGCGAATGTGATCCCGCGTTTTCCTGAGATCAAGGCCGCCCTCGGACTCAGCGACACGCTCTACGGCCTCTCGATCGCCGCCGTGCCCGTCGGCGCGCTCCTCTCGGGTCTCGCGGCCGGCACGTTCATCCGGTGGCTGGGTTCCGCTCGGCTGGCGGCCATCGGCACCGTACTGCTCGCCGTCGCGATGTTCGTGGTCGGGCTGACTGCCGCCCCTTGGATGTTCGCAGCCAGCCTGTTCGTCGTCGGGCTGCTCGACTCGATCACCGACGTGGCCCAGAACGCCCACGGGCTGCGCGTGCAGCGTCGCTACGGCCGTTCGATCATCAACTCGTTCCATGCGATCTGGTCGCTCGGCGCCGTCACGGGCGGGTTCATGGCCGCCGCGGCCATCGCCCTCCGCCTTCCGCTGTCCGTGCATCTGCTCGGCACCGCGGTGCTTTTCTCCGCGACGGCGATCGTGGCCTTCCGCTTCTGCCTCCCCGGACACGACGAGGCCGTGCCCGACGGGGCCGTACCCGACGTTCCCGTAGCACTCAACAGCGTGCGACGCAGGGCCCGGATCTCGCCGCGCATCGTCGCCCTGATGGCCGGCCTGGCGCTCATCGCCATCGCGAGCACGATCGTGGAAGACGTCGGCAACTCGTGGGCCACCCTCTACCTGGCCGACTCGCTCGCCGCGCCGGCCGCCCTGGCCGCGACGGGCTACATCGCGCTGATCGGCTTTCAGTTCATCGGGCGGCTCGTCGGGGACCGCCTGGTCGACCGTCTCGGCCAACGAGCGGTGGCCAGGGCGGGCGGGGTGCTCGTCTTCATCGGGATGGCCGTCGCGCTGGCGTTCCCGTCGATCGCGACGACCCTGCTCGGATTCGCCGCCGCCGGCTTCGGAATCGCGACGCTCGTACCCGCCACGATGGCCGCTGCCGACAGCATCCCCGGCCTGCGGCCCGGCACCGGATTGACCGTGGTGACGTGGTTGATGCGGCTCGGCTTCCTGCTCTCACCGCTCATCATCGGCGTCGTCTCCGACGCGACCGATCTGCGGGTCGCCCTCCTGATCGTTCCCATCGCCGGCGTGATCATCATCGTGCTCGCGGGCGTCCTGAAGCGACGCGTCACGATAGACGGAACCCCGAACCCGTCGTGACGGTGTTGACGGTGTTCAACGTCAGCCGGTGAACCCCTCGGCCCGCGCCCGGCTCAGCTGAGCATCCAGGTTGAAGACCTCGACCAGATCGGTGAAGCCCTCAACCCCCGCCTGGGAGCGGTCGAAGAATTCCTCCATCTCGGCCTGCCAGCGGGCGTCGACATCCGTCGCCGTCAACTGCGCCTGAGAGGCCGCCGGGTCGTCGCACTCGTAGTAGCCGAACAGCGCCCCGTCGCCGCGGGAGAAGATGCTGTAGTTGCGCACCCCTGCCGCCTCCATCTCCGCGAGGAACTCCGGCCACACGGCGGTGTGCCGGTCGAGGTACTCGTCGAGCCGGTCGGGCTTCACCCGGAGCTGGAAGGCCACCCGGCGGGTCTGTGCGTCTGCGCTCATGGCCAACAGCATAGGGATGGTCGGCCGGGACGCCTGCCCGCACTAAAGTTGAACCGTCCAACAACGAACATTAGGAGTGGAACAGGTGGCTGACGGCTTCGAGCTCTTCACCGACCGTTCCGTTGTCGCCATGCGCGTCAACGGCGAACTGAAAGATCTCGCGACGCAGGTCACGACCACCGACACCGTCGAGCCGGTCACGATCGACTCGCCCGACGGTCTGAACATCCTGCGCCACTCCACCGCTCACGTGCTCGCACAGGCCGTGCAGTCGATCAATCCGGAGGCCAAGCTCGGCATCGGGCCGCCCATCACCGACGGCTTCTACTACGACTTCGATGTCGTCGAGCCGTTCACCCCGGAGGACCTCAAGACCCTCGACAAGGAGATGTCGCGCATCGTTCGTGCCGGCCAGCGCTTCGTGCGCCGGGTCGTCACCGACGACGAGGCGCGCGCCGAGCTGGCGGACGAGCCGTACAAGCTCGAGCTGATCGGCCTCAAGGGCGGAGCGCAGAAGGGCGACACCGCGGCGTTCGACGCCGAGGAGAGCGTCGAGGTCGGCGGCGGCGAGCTGACCATCTACGACAATGTCGACCCCAAGACCGGCGAGACCGTCTGGAAGGACCTCTGCCGCGGCCCGCACCTGCCCAACACCCGGATGATCGGCAACGGCTGGGCGCTCACCCGCGTGGCCGCCGCCTACTGGCGCGGCTCGGAGAAGAACAAGCAGCTGCAGCGCATCTACGGAACGGCCTGGCCGACCAAGGACGAGCTGCGCGCCTACCAGACCCGCATGGAGGAGGCCGCCAAGCGCGACCACCGCAAGCTCGGCGCCGAGTTGGATCTCTTCAGCTTCCCCGACGAGATCGGCTCCGGTCTCGCGGTCTTCCATCCTCGTGGCGGCATCATCCGCAACGAGATCGAGAACTACATGCGCGAGCGGCTCATCGCCAACGGCTACGAGCTCGTCAACACCCCGCACATCACCAAGGGGCGCCTGTACGAGATCAGCCAGCACCTCAACTGGTACCGGGAGGGGATGTTCCCTCCGATGCACCTCGATGAGGAGACGGATGCCGAGGGTCACGTGACCCGCCAGGGCCAGGACTACTACCTGAAGCCCATGAACTGCCCGATGCACAACCTGATCTACCGGGCGCGCGGTCGCAGCTACCGCGAGCTCCCGCTGCGGTTGGCGGAGTTCGGCACCGTGTACCGCTATGAGAAGAGCGGCACGCTGTCCGGCCTCACGCGGGTGCGCGGCCTCACGCAGGACGACGCGCACATCTACGTGACCGAGGACCAGATCAAGGACGAGGTCGCGCGCCAGCTCGAGTTCGTTCTCGAGACGCTGCGCGGCTACGGCCTCACCGACTTCTACCTCGAGCTATCGACGAAGGACCCCGACAAGTACGTCGGCTCCGACGAGAGCTGGGAGCAGGCGACGGAGACGCTGCGCGAGGTCGCCGTCGAGTCCGGCCTGGAGCTCGTGGACGACCCGGGCGGCGCCGCGTTCTACGGCCCGAAGATCTCGGTGCAGGCCCGCGATGCGATCGGTCGCACCTGGCAGCTCTCGACCGTGCAGCTCGACTTCAACCAGCCGGAGCTGTTCGAACTCGAGTACAACGCGGCCGATGGCACGCGCAAGCAGCCGGCGATGATCCACCGCGCCCTTCTCGGCTCGATCGAGCGCTTCTTCGCGATCCTGCTCGAGCACTACGCCGGCGCTTTCCCGGTCTGGCTGTCGCCGATGCAGGTCGTCGGCATCCCGGTCGCGGATGCGTACGGCCCCGTGCTCGACGACGTCATCTCCCGTCTCCGGGCGCGCGGCGTGCGGGCCGAAGTCGACCACTCCGACGACCGGATGCAGAAGAAGATCCGCACGCACACCAAGGCGAAGGTCCCGTACCAGCTCATCGTCGGTGAAGAGGATGCCGCGGCCGGCACGGTCAGCTTCCGCTTCCGCGACGGCACTCAGTGCAACGGCGTGACCGTGGACGAGGCGATCGAACGCATCGTGTCGTCGATCGCGAACCACGAGCAGGTCGTCACGGCATGGCTCGACTGAGCATCGACGACTATTCCGGCCAGGCAGCCGGGGGAGACGACGGGGCATCCGACGCGGTGCGCATCGACGACCCCGGCTATCTGGTGGGTGTGCCCGACGAGTTCCAGCGCCTCTGGACGCCGCACCGGATGGTCTACATCCAGCACGGTCAGCAGCCGGGACATGAGGACTGCCCGTTCTGCGTCGCTCCGACCATGAGCGACGAGGACGCCCTCATCGTCCATCGCGGCACGCACGCGTTCGCGTTGCTCAACCTGTTCCCCTACAACAGCGGCCACGTGCTCGTCTGCCCGTACCGGCACGTCGCGCTGTACGACGAGGCGACGCCGGAGGAGGTCGCCGAGATCGGCAGCATCACGCAGACGGCGATGCGCGTCATCCGGCAGGTGTCGAAGAACGACGGCTTCAACCTCGGCATGAATCAGGGTGCGATCGCCGGAGCAGGGATCGCCGCGCACCTGCACCAGCACATCGTGCCGCGCTGGGCGCAGGACGCCAACTTTCTGCCGATCATCGCCAAGACCAAGGCGCTCCCGCAGCTCCTCGGTGATGTGCGGACGGCGATCGCCGAGGCCTGGCCGACGGACTGAACCGGCGCGCGGCGTCAGCGCACGCGACGCACGGGGAACTGCTCGAGCGGGTTCGCGTAGACGTCCTGCGACTCGACTAGCTTGAGCTCCCGCTCGCCCGACTCCAGCGTGCGCGCGAGCAGGTCGTACACGCTCGAGACCGTCTTGCGGAGGGCGAGCTCGGCGTCCCCGGTGCGCACGTAGTGGGCGGTGAACAGGGCGGCGGTGACGTCGCCCGAGCCGTTGGCCTTCATCGGCAGCCGCGGCGTCTGCACGATCCATGCGCCCTCGTCGTCGACGGCGAGCATCTCGATCGTGTCGTCGGGGCGGTCCGGTCGTTCGACGCTCGTGACGAGGACCGTGCGCGGCCCCATGGCCCGCGCCGCGTCCACCGAGTCCAGCGTGGACTCGAGCGTGTCGGGCGAGGTGTTGGTGAGGTACCCGAGCTCGAACTGGTTCGGGGTGATGATGTCGGCGACCGGCACGACCCGGTCGCGGAGCAGGTCGGGGATCGCCGGGGCGACGAAACAGCCGGATGTCGCATTGCCCATGACCGGATCGCAGGCGTACACGGCATCCGGATTGGCGGCCTTGACCCGCGAGACGGCGTCGACGATCACATCGCCGATGCCTTCGCTGCCCTGGTAGCCGGAGAGCACTGCGTCGATCTGCCCGAGCACACCGCGCTCCTCGATGCCGGTGATGACGTCGCGCACGTCCTCCGGGGCGATGAGCGGACCGCGCCATGCGCCGTAGCCGGTGTGGTTGGAGAAGTTCACGGTGTAGACGGGGAGGACCTCGACCCCGATGCGCTGGAGGGGGAACACGGCGGCGGAGTTGCCCACGTGACCGTAGGCCACCGCGGACTGGATCGAGAGGATCTTCATCCGTCGATCCTCTCATCCCGCGGAGGCTGTGCTCGCCTCGGTCAGCGGGTGGCCTCCGCCAGGTCGTCGATGAGGCGGGCGGTCTCCTCGTCGGTGAGGTCGTGCACCGTGAGCCGCAGGTGGTGCGAGGGGGCCGACCGCTCCGACAGGACGAACTCGTCGCCGGTCCTGGCGAGCCAGCCCCGCAGCACGAGCCGCTCCGCGACGATCTTCGCCTCGACGGGGAGACTGACCCAGAGGTTGAGGCCGTCCTCCGCCTCCGTCGGCAGACCGCGCTCGGTGAGCCGGGCGGCGAAGGCCGCGTTGCGTTCGGCGTAGTGGCGACCGGCCGCGGCGATCTCGTGCAGCACCGTCTCGTCTGTCAGTTGAGCGAGCACAAGACGCTGCAGCAGATGGCTCACCCAGGTCGTGCCGGGACTGAGCCGGAGGGCGAGCCGCTCCGCCGTCTCCGGATCGGTCGCCGCGACGGCGAGGCACATATCTGGCCCGAGGAACTTGGACACGGACCGGACGAGGGCGAAGCGGCGGTGTCCCTCGCCGATGAGCGTCTCGTACGGCCGCTGGGAGAGCATCGAGAAGTGGTCGTCCTCGATGACGAGCACATACGGATGCTCGGCGAGCAGCGCGCGCAGGTCGGCGGCCCGGCGCGGCGAGAGGGTCGCGCCGGTCGGGTTCTGTGCGCGCGGGGTGCAGATGATCGCCCGCACGCCGTCGTCGAGAGCGGCGCGGAGGCCGTCGACGGTCATCCCCTCGGAATCCACGGGGACCGGAACGGCCCGGTAGCCGCCCAGGCGCACCGTGTGGATGCTGGCGAGGAAACAGGGGTCTTCGAGCGCGACCGCGTCGTCGCGCAGAAGCGCCTGGGCCAGAAGTCGTTCGACGGCGTCGACGGCTCCGCTGGTGACGGTGATCCGGAGGTCCCGGCCGGGGAGATCGTCGCGCACCCAGGCGAGCGCACGGTCTTCGAGGGCGGGGTCGATCACGGGCTCCCCGTACAGCACGGGTCGCCCGGTCGCCCGCGCGAGCGCCGTGGTCGGATCGGGGATCAGGCGGGGATCCGGGTTGCCGGTGCCGATGTCGCGGAGGACCGAGTCGGGCGCGTAGCCCTCCTGGGCGACGGCCTCGTGGCCGGCGATCACCGTCCCGGCTCGGCCGCGGGCGACGACCACGCCGGCCTGCGCGAGCAGACGGTAGGCCGCCACGGCCGTGTTGCGGTTCACGCCGAGCAGGGCGGCCAGTTCCCGCACCGGGGGGAGTGCGTCACCCGGTCGCAGCGCACCGCGTTCGTGGAGCGTTCGCACGCTCGCGGTGATCTCCGCCGCCGTCGCGCCCGTGATGATCTGTTCGTCCATGTCGCTCCGAGCTCGAGCCTAACGAGCACCAGGGGGAGTGATATCGTTTGGCATAGGTCAAATACTACTGAACGACGGACGAGAGGACCACGATGGTCGACACGGAGAGCACAGCGACGGGATCGGACCGCGTCAAGCGCGGCCTGGCCGAGATGCTGAAGGGCGGCGTGATCATGGACGTCGTGACGCCGGACCAGGCACGCATCGCCGAAGACGCCGGTGCGGTCGCCGTGATGGCGCTCGAACGAGTCCCCGCCGACATCCGTGCGCAGGGTGGTGTCGCCCGCATGAGCGACCCCGACCTCATCGAGGCCATCATCGCCGAGGTGTCCATCCCCGTCATGGCGAAGGCCCGCATCGGCCACTTCGTCGAGGCGCAGGTGCTGCAGGCGCTCGACGTCGACTACATCGACGAGTCCGAGGTGCTGAGCCCGGCCGACTACGTGAACCACATCGACAAGTGGGGCTTCACCGTCCCCTTCGTCTGCGGTGCAACCAACCTGGGTGAGGCGCTGCGCCGCATCAACGAGGGCGCCGCCATGATCCGCTCGAAGGGCGAGGCCGGCACCGGCGACGTCTCGGAGGCGACCAAGCACATCCGCAAGATCAAGTCGGAGATCGCGGCGCTCACCTCCATGAGCCGGGACGAGCTGTACGTCGCGGCCAAGGAGCTGCAGGCACCGTACGCGCTCGTCGCCGAGATCGCCGAGACCGGCACGCTTCCCGTCGTGCTGTTCACCGCCGGCGGCGTGGCCACCCCGGCCGACGCGGCGATGATGATGCAGCTGGGCGCCGACGGCGTGTTCGTCGGATCGGGCATCTTCAAGTCGGGCAACCCCGAGCAGCGCGCGGCCGCGATCGTCAAGGCCACGACGTTCTACGACGACCCGTCGGTCATCGCCGAGGTGTCCCGCGGACTGGGCGAGGCCATGGTCGGCATCAACGTCTCCGACCTCGCAGCGCCGCACCGCCTCTCCGAGCGTGGCTGGTAGCACCAGAGTCGGCGTCCTCGCACTGCAGGGGGATTTCCGCGAGCACATCGCGGTCCTCCGCTCCCTGGGCGCCGACGCGGTGCCGGTGCGCCGGCCGTCGGAGCTCGCCGAGGTCGGCGGCCTGGTGATCCCCGGCGGCGAGTCGAGTGTGATGGACAAGCTGTCGCGCACGTTCGGCCTCGCCGAGCCGCTGAAGCAGGCCATCGCCGGCGGTCTTCCCGTCTACGGAACGTGCGCCGGCCTCATCATGCTGGCCGACAGCATCCTCGACGGGATCGCGGGCCAGCAGACGCTCGGCGGCCTCGACGTGC
Organism: Leifsonia sp. 10N434; assembly: GCF_056394405.1. Taxonomy (NCBI): domain Bacteria; kingdom Bacillati; phylum Actinomycetota; class Actinomycetes; order Micrococcales; family Microbacteriaceae; genus Leifsonia; species Leifsonia sp. 10N434. The sequence continues at coordinate 87,253 of NZ_JBFTHV010000002.1, forward strand.
AGGTGCGGCGCAACGCCTTCGGTTCCCAGCTCGACTCGTTCGAGACCGATCTCGACATCCCCGCGGTCGGCGCCGAGCCGATGCACGCCGTGTTCATCCGGGCGCCAATCGTGCACAGCGTGGGGGAGCGGGCGACTCCGCTCGCCCGGCTCGCCGACGGCCGCGTCGTCGCCGTGGAGCAGGGCGCCCTGCTCGGCACGTCGTTCCACCCCGAGATGACCGGCGACGTCCGGTTCCACGAGTACTTCCTGAGCAAAGTGCGCGCAGCGGCATGAAGCTGATCGTGCTGCGGGGCAACTCGGGATCGGGCAAGAGCACGGTCGCGAGAGAGCTGCGCCGGATGCTCGGAGACGGGGTCGCTCTCGTCGAGCAGGACTACCTTGCGCGCACCGTGCTCGGCCAGCAGAAGACGGACGCCGGAGGCAACCAGGAGCTCATCGCCCTCGTCGCCCGGCACGCGCTCCACGCATCCGATGCGGTGGTGGTCGAGGGAATGCTGTCGAGCGCGCGCTACGCCGCGATGCTGCGCGAGCTGGCGTCGGAGCCCGGCGTCACCGCGTGGTTCTACTACTTCGACGTGCCGTTCGACGAGACGGTCGCCCGGCACGCGACGCGCGACAAGGCCGGCTCGTTCGGTGCGGACGAACTGCGTCAGTGGTTCGTGGACGACGACCTGCTCCCGTTCGTGCGCGAGCGGCTGATCCCCGCGCAGAGTTCGGCGGCGGAGACAGCGGCGACGATCGTCGCGGAGGCCGGTCTGCGCCCGGGCGCGCTGCCCGGCTGACCGGCGCATCCGCGGCGCGCGGAGTACGGATCCGCGGGAGCCGAGGCTCTACAATGGTCAGGATCTTTGAAAGCAGTCTGAGGGAGCACAGTGTCCGGGCATTCCAAGTGGGCCACCACCAAGCACAAGAAGGCCGTGATCGACCAGCGTCGCGCCAAGTCGTTCGCGAAGCTGATCAAGAACATCGAGGTGGCGGCCAAGATGGGCGGCGCCGACATGTCCGGCAACCCGACCCTCGTCGACGCGGTGCAGAAGGCGAAGAAGACGTCTGTCCCGAACGACAACATCGACCGCGCGATCAAGCGCGGAGCGGGCCTCACCGGTGAGAGCATCGACTACGCGACGATCATGTACGAGGGCTACGGCCCCAACGGCGTCGCACTGCTGATCGAGTGCCTCACCGAGAACAAGAACCGCGCGGCCGCCGAGGTGCGCACCGCGATGACCCGCAACGGCGGCACTATGGCCGACCCGGGCAGCGTCTCCTACAACTTCCACCGCAAGGGCGTCATCGTCGTCCCGCACGCCGACGGCGTGGATGAGGACGACGTGCTCACCGCGGTGCTCGACGCCGGCGCAGAAGAGGTCACCGACCGCGGCGAGACCTTCGAGGTGCTCACCGAGGCGACCGACATGGTCGCAGCCCGTGCGGCGCTGCAGGATGCAGGAATCGACTACGACTCCGCCGACGTCGAGTTCGTCGCCACGGTCAATGTCGAGGCCGACGCCGAGACGGCGCGCAAGGTCTTCCGCCTGATCGACGCGCTCGAAGACTCGGATGACGTGCAGAACGTCTACACCAACCTCGACCTGACCGCTGAGGTCCAGGCCGAGCTCGAGTCCGACTCCGAGTAGCGGCCGACATGTCGGTGCGCGTCCTCGGCATCGACCCCGGCCTCACCCGCTGCGGCGTCGGCATCGTCGACGTGCATCCGGATCGGCGTGCGACGCTCGTGGCGGTCACGGTCATCCGCACGCCGCCGGCGATGCCCCTGGAGCAGCGTCTGCTGGCGGTCGGCAACGGCATCGAAGAGCTGCTGGACGCCCACGGCCCGGCCGTCGTCGCCATCGAGCGCGTCTTCGCCCAGCACAATCTGCGCACGGTGATGGGCACCGCGCAGGTGAGCGGTGTCGCACTGCACGCGGCGGCGAAACGCGGACTCCCGGTCGCCCTGCACACCCCGAGCGAGGTGAAAGCAGCGATCACCGGCTACGGTTCCGCCGACAAGAAGCAGGTGCAGGCGATGGTGGCGCGCATCCTGGGTCTGGCGGAGGTGCCGAAGCCGGCGGACGCCGCCGACGCGCTCGCGATCGCCATCTGCCACGCCTGGCGGGGTGCCCCCGCAGCAGCCGCTGGCCCGGATGGCGGCGACCTGACGCCCGCTCAAGCGGCATGGCGCGCCGCGGAACGCTCCAGCAGCCGAGCGTCGGCGGCGCCACGTAGGCTGGCCAGGTGATCTCCTCCCTCCGTGGCATCGTTCTCTCAGCGAGCGGTGGAACGGCCGTGATCGAGGTCGGCGGTGTCGGATTCTCGGTGCAGTTGACCCCCGACCACGTCCTCTCCCTCCGCATCGGTGACGAAGCGTTCGTGATGACCTCCCTCATCGTGCGCGAAGACGCGCTCTCGCTCTTCGGATTCTCCGACGTCGAGCAGTTGCAGGTGTTCGAGCTGCTCACGGGCGTCTCCGGCGTCGGGCCCAAGTCCGCCATCGGCGTGCTGTCGGTGCTCTCTCCCGACCAGATCGCCGAAGCCGTCGCGGCCGACGACGATGCGCCGTTCCGCAAGGTGTCCGGCATCGGACCCAAGACCGCGAAGCTCATCGTCGTGTCGCTGGCCGGAAAGCTCACCGTCACGCGACGCGCCCCGGTGTCGCGCGCGTCCGCAGCTCCGTCATCGATCGGCGACAGCGTCCTGGTCGCGCTGGTCGGCCTGGGCTGGCCCGAGAAGGTGGCCGCCGAGGCCCTGGCAGAGGTGGTCGCGGAGACCGACGAGAGTCACCGCGACAGCATGCAGGCGCTCCTGCGTCTCACTCTTGCGCACCTCGGTCCGGCGAAGCAGAGCGGGCTGGCATGACGGTGAGCGACGCCAGCGACCCCACCGCTCCCGAACTCGAGTCCGAATCGGAACTGGCCTTCGAGGGCGCCCTGCGCCCGCGCTCGCTCGCCGAGTTCGTCGGGCAGGCCAAGGTGCGCGGCCAGCTCCAGCTGCTTCTCACCGCGGCGAAGATGCAGGACCGCACCGCCGACCACATCCTGCTCGCCGGCCCTCCCGGGCTCGGCAAGACCACGCTCGCGATGATCGTCGCCCATGAGAGCGGGCGTCCGCTGCGGCTGTCGAGCGGTCCCGCGATCCAGCACGCGGGAGATCTGGCGGCCCTGCTGTCCTCCCTCACACCTGGTGAGGTCCTCTTCATCGACGAGATCCACCGGATGGCCCGCTCCGCCGAGGAGATGCTGTACCTGGCGATGGAGGACTTCCGCATCGACATCATGGTCGGCAAGGGAGCGGGGGCGACGTCGATCCCGCTCGACCTCGCGCCGTTCACCCTCGTGGGCGCCACGACGCGGTCCGGTCTGCTGCCCAACCCGCTGCGCGACCGCTTCGGCTTCACGGCGCACCTCGAGTTCTACGACGAGGCGGAGCTCACGCAGGTGCTCCAGCGCGCGGCGGTGATGCTCGACTTCGACATCGACAGGGCGGCCCTCGCCGAGATCGCCGGACGCTGCCGGGGCACACCGCGCATTGCGAACCGACTCCTGCGCCGGGTGCGCGACTTCGCCCTGGTGCGCGGGGGAGCCGCCGACATCGAGGCCGTGCGCGGGGCGCTCGAACTCTACGATGTCGACCCGCTGGGCCTCGACCGTCTCGACCGCGCCGTACTGCACGCCATCCTGGAACGCTTCGGCGGGGGACCGGTCGGGCTCAACACCCTCGCCGTCTCGGTCGGTGAGGAGGCGGAGACGATCGAATCGGTCGTGGAGCCGTTCCTGGTGCGCATCGGGCTGCTGTCCCGCACTCCGCGCGGTCGCGTGGCGACACCGTCGGCGTGGCGCCATTTCGGGATCGACCACCCGCAGCAGGTAGGCTCACAGCAACCATCACTGATGGATGACTTATAATTCAAGCTGGCCTGTCGGCCAACCATTCTCAAACCGATTGAAGCGGCCTTGCGCCGCGCACTGGAAGGTGACCCCAACTCATGGGTGACACAACTCTGACCATTGTCATGGTCGTCGTACTGGCGGCCCTGGTCTTCTTCATGTTCCGCAACAGCCGCAAGCGTCAGAAGGAGGCGGCTGAGACGCGTTCGAAGATGGTCCCCGGTGTCGAGGTCATGACCAACTTCGGCCTGTACGGCCACCTGCTCTCCGTCGACGACGACGACAACACCGCTCTCATCGAGACCAGCCCGGGCACCGTCATCAAGGTGCACCGTCAGGTGCTCGCGCGCGTCGTCGAGCCCAAGGTCGACGAGCCGGCCGAGGTCGAGACCGCTGCCGCCCCTGAGCTGAACGAGGATCACGCCGTCCCGCTCACCGAGCCCGAGTTCGGAGAGCGCGTCGACGACGTCTCGAAGAAGCCCGGCGCGAAGAGCGACGACTGACCCCATTTCCTGTGTGCCCGCGTCGGTTCGGCGCGGGCACGCTCGTAGAAAGCTGAGTATTAGGTGGCAAAGTCGACCCCGGTCAAGAAGGCCTGGCGTTCACTGAGTTGGCTCGGCGTCATCGTCGTGGTGCTCCTCGGTACGCTCACGGCTGGCGTCATCTGGAGCAACGCGACGTGGCTGCCCAAGCTCGCTCTCGACCTCCAGGGCGGAACCCAGATCATCCTGGCGCCGCAGGTGCAGAACGGCCAGGCGATCGAGCAGCAGCAGCTCGACCAGGCCGTGTCGATCATCCGGCAGCGCATCGACGCCGCCGGCGTCTCGGAGTCGGAGATCTCGACCGAGGGTTCGAAGAACATCGTCGTCTCGATCCCCGGCACCCCCGACCAGCAGACGCTCGACCGCATCAAGGCGAGCGCCAAGCTCGACTTCCGTCCGGTGCTCATCTCGGGCGGCCCGACCAACGAGGTCGTCGGGGCCGACGGCAAGACGACACCGGCACCGAGCCCGGCTCCCGGCCTGCAGTCCACGCCCTCGACCAAGCCCACCAACGGCAGCGACCTCGCCTGGGTGACGCCGGAGCTCCAGGCGCAGTTCAACGCGTTCTCGTGCGACTCGGACGCCGCCAAGAACACCGGTACCGCGCCGACGGACGAACCGCTCATCACCTGTGACGACGGGGGCACGGTCAAGTACCTGCTCGGCCCCGTCGAGGTCCGCGGTCAGGACATCAAAGACGCCAACAGCGGGCTCATGCAGAGCTCCAGCGGTGTCAGCAACGGTCAGTGGGCCGTCAACATCATCTTCAACGATGCGGGCACCAAGGCCTTCGCCGACGTCACCACCCGCCTGAACGGCCTGACCGGCGCGCAGAACCAGTTCGCGATCGTGCTCGACGGCAAGGTCATCTCGGCCCCGACCACCAACGCCGTGATCACCGACGGCCGTCCGCAGATCAGCGGTAACTTCACGCAGGACAGCGCGAAGACCCTGGCCGACCAGCTGAAGTTCGGCGCGCTGCCGTTCTCGTTCAAGGTGCAGAGCCAGGACACGATCTCGGCGACGCTCGGTTCGTCCCAGCTGCTCGCAGGTCTCATCGCCGGTCTCATCGGTCTGATCCTGGTCGCGATCTACACCCTGTTCCAATACCGCCTGCTCGGCTTCGTCACGATCATTTCGCTCGTGGTCGCCGCCCTGCTCACGTACCTCACGATCTCTCTGCTCTCGTGGCACTACGGCTACCGCTTGTCGTTGGCAGGTGTGGCGGGTCTGATCGTCGCGATCGGATTCACGGCCGACTCGTTCATCGTGTACTTCGAACGAATACGCGATGAGTTGCGCGACGGCAGAGGTCTCGAATCCGCCGTCGAGGCGGGTTGGAAGCGAGCCCAGCGCACGATCTACGCCTCCAAGGCCACCAACCTGCTCGCCGCCGTCGTGCTCTACGTGCTCGCCGCGGCCAACGTCCGTGGATTCGCGTTCACCCTCGGACTCACGACGATCATCGACGTGCTCGTGGTGCTGCTGTTCACGCATCCGGTGCTGCAGCTGCTCGCGAAGACCCGCTACTTCAACAGCGGGAGCCCGTGGAGCGGTCTCGACCCGCAGGCGCTCGGTGCCGTGTACCGCGGCGCCGCTCAGTTCCGCAAGCCGGTGGCTGTCGCACCCGGAAAGGCTGCATCCGCCAGCAAGGAGGCGGCCCGCCGCCAGACCATCGCCGAGCGCAAGGCGGCCGAACTGGCCTCCGCATCGGCGTCGTCGGATAGCAAGAGCGGGGGGAAGGACTCCTGATGGCCAGTCGACTCACCACATTCGGTAACGACCTCTACACCGGCGCCCGTTCGTTCGACTTCGTCGGCAAGCGCAAGATCTGGTACTGGATCGCGGCCGTCATGGTCATCCTGTCCATCCTGATCCCCGTCATCAAGGGCGGCTTCAACTTCAGCATCGAGTTCCGTGGCGGATCGCAGTTCACGATCACCAACGTCGACGACACCTCGACCGCCAAGGCGCAGGATGCGCTGGACAGCGTCGTTCCCAACAAGGTCGCTCACGTCACCACGGTCAACAACGACTCCGTTCGCGTTCAGACCGACCAGCTGACCGAGACGCAGACCAAGGAGGTAGCGGACGCGCTGGCGAAGGCCTACGACGTGCCCGCCACCGACGTCTCGTCGACGTTCATTGGACCCTCGTGGGGCGCGGATGTGACGCAGCAGTCGATCCAGGGCATCGTGGTGTTCCTGTTGCTGGCGTTCATCGCGATGGCCCTCTACTTCCGCACCTGGAAGATGTCGGCGTCGGCGATCATCTCGCTGTTCCACGACCTCATCATCACGGCCGGCATCTACGCGCTGGTCGGGTTCGAGGTGTCTCCCGCGACCATGATCGGCTTCCTGACCATCCTGGGCTACTCGCTCTACGACACGGTCGTCGTCTTCGACAAGGTGCGTGAGAACACCAAGGAAGAGCTGGAACTCACCCGCCGCACGTTCGCGGAATCGGTGAACCTGGCGGTGAACCAGACGCTGGTGCGATCGATCAACACCGCCGTCGTGGCCGTGCTGCCCGTCGCCTCCATCCTCTTCATCGGAGCATTCGCGCTCGGCGCCGACACCCTGCGCGACATCTCGCTCGCGCTGCTCATCGGCATCATCGTCGGAACCTACTCGACGATCTTCCTTGCTGCTCCGATGTACTCGCAGTTCCGCGAGGGCGAGGCTGCCATCAAGAAGCACGACGCGAAGGTGCTCTCCATCCGGCCCAAGGCCGCCGCACCGCAGCCGGTGCCGGTCACGGCGGAATAGAAGGTGACCGTGAGCGGTTCTTATCTCGACGAAGACGAGGTGAGCGCCGCGCGCGCGAGCGAACTCGTCGGAGCGGGTTCGGCCTGGCTGCTCGACGTCCGCGAGGCGCACGAGTGGGAGGCCGGACACGCGCCGGATGCTCACCACATCCCGCTGTACGAACTCCAGACGCGACAGCACGAACTGCCCGAGGATCAGCAGATCCTGGTGATCTGTCATTCGGGTGGTCGCTCCCGTCTTGCGACGGACGCGCTCAACCGGGCGGACTATCCCGCGGCCAACGTGGCCGGCGGGATGAGCGCGTGGCAGGCGCACGGCGCCGCCGTCGTCCGTGACGACGGCTCTACGGGAGACGTCGTCTGAACGCCGGAGTCGGCCCCGTGAACGAGCGGGGTGTCGCGGCGGCGATAATAGGGAGAAGGAGGCGCGCGCATGGTTGATACGACACAGACTGCTTCGCTGCGCCGCCTCGTGCCGCGCATCTTCTCGCGCGCGCAACCGGCGGGAGCGGTCGACACGCTCATCCGGACGGTGCGGCTGCACCATCCGAAGGCCGATCTGTCGCTGATCGAACGCGCCTACACGGTGGCCGAGCGCGCCCACTCGGGACAGAAGCGCCGGTCGGGCGAGCCGTACATCACGCACCCCGTCGCGGTCGCGCAGATCCTCGCCGATCTGGGGATCGGCGCCAAGACGATCGCGGCCGCCCTCCTGCACGACACGGTCGAAGACACCGAGTACACCCTCGACGAGCTGCGCGACGCGTTCGGCGATGAGATCGCGATGCTCGTCGACGGCGTGACCAAGCTCGACAAGGTCAAGTACGGCGACAGCGCGCAGGCCGAGACGGTCCGCAAGATGATCGTGGCGATGTCGAAGGACATCCGCGTGTTGATCATCAAGCTCGCCGACCGGCTCCACAACGCCCGCACCTGGGGGTTCGTGCCCGCCGCGTCGGCGACGCGCAAGGCGACAGAGACGCTGGAGATCTACGCGCCGCTCGCGCACCGCCTCGGAATCCAGACCATCAAGTGGGAGCTGGAAGACCTCTCGTTCGCGGTGCTCTATCCGAAGCTCTACGCAGAGATCGAGAGCCTCGTACGGCAGCGCACTCCCGAGCGCGAGCGCCTCGTCCAGCAGGTCATCGACTCGATCAACGACGATCTGAAGAGCGCGAAGATCCGCGGCAAGGTGGTCGGGCGACCCAAGCAGTACTACTCGATCTACCAGAAGATGGTCGTGCGCGGACGTGAGTTCGACGAGATCTACGACCTGGTGGGCATCCGGGTGCTCGTGAACTCGGTGCGCGACTGCTACGCCGTGCTCGGTCAGATCCACGCGCGCTGGACGCCGATGCCCGGGCGTTTCAAGGACTACATCGCCACGCCGAAGTTCAACCTGTACCAGTCGCTTCACACGACGGTGATCGGTCCGGAGGGCCGCCCGGTCGAGATCCAGATCCGTACGGAGGAGATGCATCAGCGCGCCGAGTTCGGTGTCGCCGCGCACTGGAAGTACAAGGAGCAGACGACAGGCAAGAGCTCCGGTGGCCCCGCCAAGGACGACACCGACCTCGCCTGGCTCGCGCACATCTCCGACTGGCAGGCCGAGACCGCGGACCCCAGCGAGTTCCTCGACTCGCTCCGCTTCGAGATCGGTGCCAAAGAGGTCTACGTCTTCACGCCGAAGGGCCGCGTCATCGGCCTGCCGGCCGGCGCGACGCCTGTGGACTTCGCCTACGCCGTGCACACCGAGGTCGGCCACCGCACGATGGGCGCGAAGGTCAACGGTCGCCTGGTGCCGCTCGAGAGCACCCTCACGACCGGGGACGTCGTGGAGGTCTTCACGTCGAAGAACCCCGACTCCGGTCCGAGCCAGGACTGGCTCAATTTCGTCAAGAGCCCGCGTGCCAGGAACAAGATCCGCCAGTGGTTCACCAAGGAGCGCCGCGACGAGGCAATCGAGCAGGGCAAGGACGCGATCGCCCGTGCCATGCGCAAGCAGAACCTGCCGCTGCAGAAGCTGATGTCGCAGGACTCCCTGGTCGAGGTCGCGTCGCTGCTCAAGTACGACGACGTCTCGTCGTTGTACGCCGCGGTGGGCGAGGGTCACGTCTCGACGCAGTCCGTGATCGAGAAGGTCGTCGCGTCGGTGCAGACCGAGGCCGAGACGGATGGCGACCTCGAGCTGCCCGTCAAGGGACGGTCTCGTCAGCTGCGCAACAGCGACTCCGGCGTGCTCGTGCGCGGTGCACCGGACATCCTGGTCAAGCTCGCGAAGTGCTGCACCCCGGTGCCCGGCGACCCGATCGTCGGCTTCGTGACCCGCGGGGCCGGTGTCTCCGTGCACCAGGCGAGCTGCCACAATGTGCAGTCGCTGCTGCAGGAGCCCGAACGGATGATCGACGTCGAGTGGGCGCCGAGCTCCAAGAGCGTGTTCCTCGTGCAGATCCAGGTCGAGGCCCTCGACCGGGCCGGGCTGCTGTCCGACGTCACACGCGTGCTCTCCGAGCACCACGTGAACATCCTGTCGGCCACGGTCACGACGTCGAGCAATCGCCTCGCCCTCAGCCGATTCGTGTTCGAGATGGGGGACACCACTCACCTCGACCGCGTGCTGAACGCGGTGCGCCGGATCGACGCCGTCTACGACGTGTACCGGGTGAGCGCGGGCTGACTCTCGGGTGCGGCCCGATGCTGCGGGACCGCTGCGAGCCGGACCAGGGCTCGGCGCGTGCCGGGCGACTGGATGTGCCGTTTGATGTGCGCCTGGCACTCCGCCGGTGCGACGCCGGCCAGTGCCAGAAGCGCCTGCACCTGTAGGGCGAGTCCCGCCGTGAATCGCTGCTCGGTGCGGAGCAGATCGACCACGGTGCGCAGCGGCGAGGTGAGCCGCGCGCGCCCGACGCGCAGCACATCGCCGCGTTCGAGTGCGCACTGACGCAGGTCGATGCCGGGCGGATTCGATGCTGGGCCCCGTCGGGCCCGGTCGACGCACGCGTGCAGCACGGGAGGGGGCTCCGCCCTGACGCCGTGGATCCAGGCCGCCGTACGACGATCGGCGATCATGGACGGCGCGGCGAGGAGGGCGAATGCCTCAGCGCGCAACTCGTGCGTGTCGGGGGTGTCGAGCGTCGCGTAGGAGTCGCCGACCCGGTAGAGCTGTCCGTCGAGCCGCAGGGCGCACAGTTCGGCCTGCGGGATCGTGGGAGGGCCGAGAAGCCGGGGGAGCACCGATGTCATGCACCCAGCTTCGCGCCGCACCCACCGGTCGAGGGTCGTGCAGAGAAGAGTGGTGGAGAATCCGCCCTGTGGACGGACGCACCGCGTCTACTGCAGCGCGTCGAGCCAGATCTTGCGGGCGTCCAGTGCTTCCTGTGCTTCCTTGACCTTGCGCTGGTCGCCGGACGCCTTGGCGTCGTCGAGCTCCTGCTGAAGCTTCGCGATCGCCTCGGTGAGCTGGCTCGCGAGCCCCTCGGAGCGCGCCTTCTTCTCGGGGTTGTTGCGCTCCCAGTGCTCTTCGTCGAGGCGGCGCACAGCGGCCTCGACCTTGCGGAGCCGGTCTTCGATCGGGCGCACCTGATCGCGCGGCACCCGGCCAATCTCATCCCAGCGCTGCTGGATCGAGAGGAGCGTCGCCCGAGCCGACTCGCGGTCGGTGGCTTTGAGCAGCGGCTCCGCCTCGTCGAGGAGGGCGAGCTTCAGCTCCAGGTTGGCCGAGTACTCCTCGTTGTCCTTGGCGTCGACCTCGGCCTTGGCGGAGTAGATCGCGTCGCCGGCGGCCTTGAAGCGGGCCCAGAGGGCGTCGTCGTTGCGCTTGCCTGCGCGCCCGGCGAGCTTCCACTGGTCGAGCAGCTGACGGTACTCGGGGACGCCGTCGGCGCCACGGGGGATCAGCGCCTCCGCCTGCTCGATGAGCGCGGTCTTGCGGGCCCGGACATCGCGGTGCTGGTTGTCGAGTTCGGCGAAGAAGGCCTTGCGGTTGTGCTCGATCGTCGAGCGCGCGGTGCGGAACCGCTTCCACAGCTCGTTCGCCTCGTTCTTGGGGATGCGCGGACCATCGTGCTGGTGGGTCTGCCACCGGGTGAACAGCGAATCGAGAGCCGAGGTGGTCTGCTTCCACTGCGTGCGCGCAGGATCCTCGGCGGCAAGGGCCTCGGCCTCGACGACGATGGCCGTGCGCTCAGCGACGGCCTGCTCGACCTGGGCCTTCGCCTCGGCGCTCTGCTGCTCCGTGAGCTCTTCGACGGTTCCCCCGAGGGTGTCGAGACGGGCGGCGAGCGAAGCGAGGTCGCCGACGGCGTTGGCGCCGGCGACGCTCGTGCGGAGCGATGCGACCGCCTTGGCGATGTCCGATGCGGGGGCGCCGCGCTTGGCGCGCTGCTCGAGCAGCGTCACCTGGCCGGCGAGGTCGGTGTACTTGCGCTCGAAGTAGGCGAGAGCCTCTTCGGCCGTGCCGTCGGGATACTGGCCGACGGCCCGCTCGCCGTCGCCCTCGCGCACGAAGACGGTGCCTGTCTCATCGACACGACCCCACGGTTGCTGATCAGTAGTAGCCAAGACCCTCACCTTGCTGATGACGTTCCGAGCGGGAGACCGCCCACAGTTGCGATTCAGCCTATTGCACGCAGGGGCGGCGTGCAGCCGCCCCCGGATGATCCGCTACTGGAGCGAGAAGCTGTCGATGGTCGTCGCGACGACCGGCTTGCCATCCGTTCCGCCGCCCTGCACGCCCTTGTCCGTGACGCCGGAGATGAGCTTGTCGAGTCCGCTCGTGACCTTTCCGATCACGGTGTAGCCGCCTGCGCTGTCGGACGGGATCTTGGTGTCCTTGTACACGATGAAGAACTGGCTGCCCTGGCTCGAGGCGTTGTCGCTCTGTCGCGCCATGGCGAGCGTGCCCGCCGGGTAGATGTCGTCCTTCGGTGCGTTCTCGATCGGACCGTACGAGTATCCGGGACCGCCGGAGCCGTCGCCCTTGGGGTCGCCGCACTGCAGCACATAGAAGCCGCCGTTGGTGAGACGGTGGCAGGTGAGCCCGTCGTAGAAGCCCTTTGACGCGAGCCCGATCGTGCTCGACACGGCCTGCGGTGCCTTCGCGCCGTCGAGGTCGACCCCGAGCGCGATGTCGTTGATCGTGAGGGCGCCCGTCCAGTGGCGGTTGCCCGCGAGCGTCTTCGGCGGCAGCGTGTAGGTCTGCGCAGAGGCCGACGGCGAGGCGGATGCGCTCGGCGTCCCCGGCTTGGCGAAGTACAGCAGCTGCGTGGCCACGGCGAGCACGATGACGACGAGCACCGCTCCGCCGGCGATCCAGTTGTCGCGCTGACGCCGCTTGGTCTTGGTCTCGTGAACGGTCTGGCGCGCCTGATAGGCGCGCAGCCGCTCTCGGGCCTGCCGGGCTTCGCGGTCGTTCTGCCTGTTTGATGCCACGTGATTCCTCCGAGGGCGCGCCGTCGTGCGAACGATCCGTCGCGCCACCGGCCGCGGATCAGGATGAACTTTATGCGACTTGCCTATGGGTGACAAAGTCGCCGCTCCCAGCCAGCATGTCGGCGGTGCCGACTAGCCTGGAGGAATGGTCGACGTGCAACCCGGGCTCCGCACAGGGGCGACCCCGTTGGCTGTGCGGATGCGTCCGAAGTCGCTCGACGAGGTGGCGGGTCAGAAGCACCTGCTGCGTCCCGGATCTCCGCTGGTCGCGCTGGCCTCCGACCAGAGCGGCGAGACCGGCTCGGTCTCCGTCATCCTGTGGGGGCCGCCGGGTACGGGTAAGACCACGCTCGCGCAGGCCATCGCGCACTCGTCCGGCAGACGGTTCGTCGAGCTCTCCGCCGTCACGGCCGGCGTCAAAGACGTGCGTCTCGTGATGGACGAGGCGCTCTCGACCCGCGATCTGTACGGCGTCTCGACCGTGCTGTTCCTCGATGAGATCCACCGCTTCACCAAGGCCCAGCAGGATGCCCTGCTCCCCGGCGTCGAGAACGGCTGGGTCATCCTGGTCGCTGCGACCACGGAGAACCCGTCGTTCTCGGTGATCTCGCCGCTGCTGTCCCGCTCGCTCCTCCTCACGCTGGAGACGCTCAGCGACGACGACCTGGGCACCGTCATCGACCGCGCCGTCGCCGACGATCGCGGGCTCGCCGGTCAGTACACGCTCGACCCGGAGGCCAGAGCAGCGATCATCCGGCTCGCCTCGGGGGATGCGCGCCGCGCCCTCACGGCGCTGGAGGCGGGCTCGGTGAGTGCGGCGTCCTCCACGCCGGCCACCTCCAAGAAGAAGCCGGTCATCACGGCCAAGATCGTCGCGCAGGCGGTCGACCGTGCGCTGCTGCGCTACGACCGCAACGGCGACGAGCACTACGACGTCATCAGCGCTTTCATCAAGTCGGTGAGGGGTTCGGACGTCGATGCTTCGCTCCACTATCTCGCCCGCATGATCGAGGCGGGGGAGGATCCGCGCTTCATCGCGCGCCGCATCATCATCCTGGCGTCGGAAGACATCGGTATGGCCGATCCTCAGGCGCTGGTGGTGGCGATCGCCGCCGCCGACGCCGTGCAGTTCATCGGGATGCCCGAGGGGCGCATCCCATTGGCCCAGGCTGTGGTTCACCTTGCGACCGCCCCGAAGTCGAACGCGGCCTACATGGCGCTCGACGCGGCCGTCGCCGATGTGCGCGCCGGACGGATCGGACGCGTGCCGAAGCATCTGCGCGACGCGCATTACCCGGGCGCCAAGCGGCTCGGCCACGGCAAGGGATATCAGTATCCGCACGACGACGCGCTCGGCGTGCTCCGGCAGCAGTACCTGCCCGACGAACTCTCCGACGCCGCCTACTACCAGCCGACCGAGCACGGCAACGAGCGCGACGTCTCCGCACGCCTCGCGAAGCTGCGCAAGATCGTGCGCGGGAGCTAGTCGCGGTTCTGCTAGAATTGCTGCGCCTAGAAGTGTGTGTCGCGTGCGGCTGCGTCGACATTCGCTCTCGAAGGGACAGGCCCTGTAGCCGGGCGTCCTTGGCGACATCCCTCTAATTTTTGCAGCACGAAGTGTGCTGCGTTCATTGTGTTAGAGAGACAACCGAAAGGAACTCGTGTCTACCAAGTCACGTACCCGTAGCAAGACCCGCCTGTCGCGGTCACTGGGCATCGCCCTGACCCCGAAGGCCGCCAAGTACCTCGAGAAGCGTCCCTACGCTCCCGGTGAGCACGGTCGCACCAAGCGCAAGGCCGACTCGGACTACGCCGTTCGTCTGCGCGAGAAGCAGCGTCTGCGCGCCCAGTACGGCATCCGCGAGAAGCAGCTGAAGATCGCGTTCGAAGAGGCCCGTCGTACGCAGGGCCTGACCGGTGAGAACCTGGTCGAGCTGCTCGAGATGCGTCTCGACGCCCTCGTGCTCCGCGCCGGCTTCGCCCGCACCACAGCCCAGGCTCGTCAGATGGTCGTGCACCGTCACATCCTCGTCGACGGCAACATCGTCGACCGTCCCTCGTTCCGCGTGAAGCCGGGTCAGCTGATCCACGTCAAGGCACGCTCCGAGGGCACCGAGCCGTTCCAGGTGGCGGCCGCCGGCGGACACGTCGACGTCCTGCCGAAGGTTCCGGCCTACCTGGATGTCGAGCTCGACAAGCTGCACGCTCGTCTGGTCCGTCGCCCGAAGCGCGCCGAGGTGCCCGTGACGTGTGAAGTCCAGCTCGTCGTCGAGTACTACGCGGCCCGCTAAGGATCGCAAGACTCCCGGAACGGGGTCGTGGCTTCGTGCCACGGCCCCGTTCTCCTTTTTCCGGCGCGGTGAGACTACGCTGGGACAGTATGCCGATGGCGGAATGGATGGTGGACTCGTGTCGGGTGGCGATATCGCAGGGCTGATCGCGGCGGTCGTCTTCGCCGTGCTCGTGGGGTTCATCGCGATCCCGCTGGTCAAGTTCGGCCGGGTGCTCGATCAGACGCGCGAGGCGATCAAAGACGCCAGCGACGGGATCACGCCCATTCTCGACGAGACCGCGACGACCATCCAGGAGACGAACAAGCAGCTCGCGCGGGTCGACGTGATCACCAAGAACGTGGCGGATGTCACGGGGAACGTCTCGGCGCTGGTCGCCCTGTTCGCCGCGACCGTCGGCGGGCCGCTGATCAAGCTCGCGGGGTTCAGCGCAGCGGTGCGCGCGGCCTTCCGGGCTGCGGGCGGCTCTCGGCGTTCGCGCGGCACGACGCACTAAACTGACCCAGGCGCGCGGGTGATTCCGCGTGTCCCATCCACTTCAGGGAGTATCGGAATGAAGAGTTTTCTGTGGCTCATCGTCGGCGTGGCGATCGGATTCGCCGTCGCGCACAAAGTGAACGAGACACCGCAGGGCAAGCAGTTCTTCAGCTCGCTCGACAAGAAGGCACGTGACTTCGGTGAGGCCGTCGGCGACGGCTACCGTCAGCGCGAGGCCGAACTCCGCTCGGCCATCGACGGCGACTGACCGACCGCGACGACCGCACCGGCTCCAGACCCATTCACCACTTCTCACCGCTCGGAACCCATGCAGACTGCTGAAATCCACCGCCGCTGGCTCGACTTCTTCGCCAAGCGCGGACACACCGTCGTCCCCTCCGCCTCGCTCGTCAGCGACGACCCGTCGCTGTTGTTCACGGTGGCCGGGATGGTGCCGTTCGTCCCGTATCTCACCGGCCTCGTGCCGGCGCCGTTCCCGCGCGCGACGAGCGTTCAGAAGTGCATCCGCACGCTGGACATCGACGAGGTCGGCAAGACCCCGCGGCACGGCACCTTCTTCCAGATGTGCGGCAACTTCTCCTTCGGCGACTACTTCAAGGAGCAGGCGATCACGTTCGCCTGGGATCTCCTGACGACGTCCGAGGACGACGGCGGTCTGGGCTTCGACCCGAAGGACCTCTGGGTCACGGTGTACGAGGAGGACGACGAGGCGCGCGACATCTGGCGCCGGGTCGCCGGCCTGCCGGATGAGCGCATCCAGGGCCTGGGCAAGGACACGAACTACTGGTCCACCGGCCAGCCCGGCCCCGCAGGGCCCTGCTCGGAGATCTTCTTCGACCGTGGTCCCGCGTACGGCATCGACGGGGGTCCGGCCACCGACGACGATCGCTACGTGGAGATCTGGAACCTCGTCTTCATGCAGTACCTGCGCGGCGAGGGCACCGGAAAGGCCGACTTCGACATCCTGGGCGATCTGCCCAAGAAGAACATCGACACCGGTATGGGGCTCGAGCGCGTCGCGTTCCTCAAGCAGGGCGTCGAGAACATGTACGAGATCGACCAGGTGCGCCCGGTCCTCGACCGTGCGGCACAGCTCGCCGGCAAGACCTACGGTGCGGTGCACGACGACGACGTGCGTCTGCGCGTGATCGCAGACCACGTGCGCAGCGCGCTCATGCTGATGTCGGACGGCGTGACGCCGTCGAACGAGGGCCGGGGCTACATCCTGCGCCGTCTGATGCGTCGCACCGTGCGCGCGATGCGCCTGCTCGGTGTCGACCACGCGACCTTCCCGGAGCTGTTCACGGTGTCGCGCGACGCGATGAAGGCCGCGTATCCGGAGGTCGAGAAGGACTTCCCGCGCATCTCCCAGCTGGCCTACGCCGAAGAGGAGACGTTCCTGCGCACCCTCGTCGCCGGAACGGGCATCCTGGACACCGCGGTCTCCAACACGCAGCGTGCCGGCAAGAAGGAGCTCGCGGGCGACACCGCGTTCCTGCTGCACGACACCTACGGGTTCCCGATCGACCTCACGCTCGAGATGGCGGAGGAAGCCGGGCTCAGCGTCGACCGCCACGCGTTTGATTCGCTGATGGCCGACCAGCGCTCCCGGGCGAAGGCCGACGCCAAGGCGAAGAAGACCGCGCTGGCCGACCTGTCGGTCTACAGCTCGTTCCGTTCGCTCGGCGAGACCGTGTTCACCGGCTACACCGAGCTCGAGACGGAGTCGAGCGTGCTGGGCCTCATCGTCGACGGAGCCTCGGTTTCGAAGGCGACCGAGGGGCAGATCGCCGAGATCATCCTCGGCGCGACGGCCCTGTACGCCGAGTCCGGCGGGCAGGATGCCGACGCCGGCACGATCGTCGGCCCGGGCTATGAGCTCGACGTCCTCGATGTGCAGAAGCCGGTCAAGGGCCTCATCAGCCACAAGGTGCTGGTGCGCAGCGGCGAGGTCGGCGTTGGCGCGCCCGCGACGAGCCTCGTCGACCACGACTACCGGCGCGGGGCGCGACAGGCGCACTCGGGCACCCACATCATCCACGCGGCCCTGCGTCAGGTGCTCGGCTCGAACGCGCACCAGAGCGGTTCGTACAACAAGGCCGGCTACCTGCGTCTCGACTTCTCGTGGAACCAGGCGCTCTCGCCCGAGACGCGCACCGAGATCGAAGAGATCTCGAACAACGCCATCCGGCAGAACTTCGAGGTCACCACACGGGAGATGCCGCTCGCCGAGGCCAAGGCGCTCGGCGCGATGGCCCTCTTCGGCGAGAAGTACGGCGACACCGTGCGCGTGGTCGACATCGACGGACCCTGGTCGCGCGAGCTCTGCGCCGGCACCCACGTGACGTCCAGCGCCGAGATCGGGATGATCAACCTGGTCAGCGAGGCGTCCGTCGGCTCGACCAACCGCCGAGTGGAGTCACTGGTGGGACTGGAGGCCTTCCGCGACCTCGCGGTCGAGCGCACGATCGTCTCGCAGCTCTCCGGTTCGCTCAAGACGCCGCGCGAGCAGCTTCCTGAGAAGATCGCCGATCTGATGGCCAACCTCAAGGCGGCGGAGAAGCGGATCGCCGCCTTCGAGGCCCGTGCCGTGCTCGACAAGGTGCCGGCGCTGCTCGAGAGCGCCGCGCGTCACGGTGCGGTGACAGTCGTCGCCCAGGATGCGGGAACGCTCAACTCGGCCGACGACCTGCGCCTCCTCGTGACGACGGTGCGTGAGCGCCTCGGCTCGGACCCGGCGGTCGTCGCTCTCGCGGCCCGGGCCGGCGACAAGCCGGTCGTGATCGTCGCCACGAACCAGGCGGCGCGCGACACCGGGGCGAACGCGGGCGCGCTCGCCAAGACGGCGGCCGGCGTACTCGGCGGAGGCGGCGGCGGAAAGGCCGACCTCGCCCAGGGCGGCGGAACGGACGTCGACGCCATCCCGGCCGCACTCAACGCCGTGATCTCGGGCATCGGGGGCTAGGCGCCGGTGCGAACGGGAGTGCGACTCGGCATCGACGTCGGGAAGGTACGGATCGGCGTGAGCCGGTCCGACCCGCACGGCATGCTCGCCACGCCCGTAGAGACCGTGCCACGCTCCGAAGATGCTGCGGATCGCCGCCGGATCGCGGAGATTATGACGGAACTCGGAGTTTTCGAGATTATCGTCGGACTGCCATTGGCGCTTTCGGGAGCACACACGGCATCCACCGCTGACGCGATCGGATTCGCCACCGCCCTCGAGGCCGACGTGGATGTCCCGGTACGCCTCGTGGACGAGCGGCTCTCGACCGTTTCCGCTCACTCAGCACTGCGAGCATCCGGCAAGAACTCGAAATCTGCGCGTCCGGTGGTGGATCAGGTCGCCGCCACGATAATTTTGCAGCACGCCCTCGATGCGGAGCGCGCTACAGGTCATCCGCCGGGCTCTCCCATCGAACCGAGCATTGGACCCTAGTTTGTCGCAGAACCCACACCCTCCCGGGCCGGGCGAAACGATCCCGGACGTCGACGCACCCGTTTCGGACCGACCGCCCATGACGCGCCGGGAGGCCCGGATGGCGCAGGGCGGGTCCGCCCTGACCGCCGGCACCCCCGACGAGGCGGACGCGGAGTTCGACGCCCTCCTGGCCGCCGACCGCGACGTGGCGGCCGACAGCCCGGCTGCCGCCCGCCCGAGGTCTGCGGCCGAGACAGTGCTCGACAGTCCGTTCGCGACCTTCGAGGAGATCGCCGCCGTCGCCGACCCCGAGGCCGGCGACGCGCGTGGCCCCGGTGGGCAGGTGCCCGGGGGCCCCGAGTCGCCCCTCGCCTGGCGGCAGCAGAACTACCTCTCGCACCGCGAGCCCAAGAAGAAGCGCAGCTTCAAGCCGCTCTGGGTCACGCTCATCGTCGTCGCCATCCTGGGCGGGCTCGTCGGCGGTGCCTACGCAGCCTTCCAGCCGCAGGTCGCCAAGCTGGTCGCGGCGATCACGCCGAAAGACGACGACTACTCCGGCAACGGCAGCGGGACGGTCATCGTCTCGATCGTGTCGGGCGACACCGGTTCGGATGTGGCGACCAAGCTTCAGAAAGCCGGCGTCACCAAGACGTACAGCGCTTTCTACTCGCTGCTGCTCCGCCAGCAGCAGGAGGTCGAGTTCCAGCCCGGCGCGTTCAAGCTGGCGAAGAAGATGAGCGCGCAGGCGGCGCTGCTCGCGATGGAGGACCCGGCGTCGCGTGTGCAGAACACGGCCGTGATCCCGGAGGGGACGGCGGAGAAGGACATCCTGCCGCTCCTCGCCACCGCCACCAAGATTCCCGTCGCGGAGTTGACGGCGGCGGCCAAGAATCCGCAGCAGTACGGTGCTCCCGCACAGGCGACGACGCTCGAGGGCTTCCTGTTCCCTGCGACCTACACGTTCACGCCGGGGATCACGGCGCATGACGTAATAAAGACGCTGGTCGACCGCACGTTCCAGTCGCTCGACGACGCCGGGGTGAAGCCGGCCGACCGCTGGAAGACGATCGTGCTGGCCTCACTGGTGCAGCGCGAGGCCGGGCTCGCGCCCGACTACCCCAAGGTGTCGCGGGTCTTCCTCAACCGTCTCGCGCAGGGCTGGGATCTGCAGTCCGATGCAACGGTGGCGTACGGCACCGGCAACACCCACACAGTGACCACGACGGACGCCGAGCGCGCCGACGCGTCCAACAAGTACAACACCTACGTGCATCCGGGGCTCCCGGTCGGGCCGATCTCGAACCCTGGGGACCTCGCGATCAACGCGGCGCTGCATCCGGCAGCCGGACCGTGGATGTTCTTCGTGACCTGGAACCTGAAGACCGGCGAGACGATCTTCTCGACGACCGCGGCCGAGCACGACGCCGCCGTCGAGAAGTGGCAACAGTGGATGAGGGACAATCCTGGCTATGAGTGACAAGCGATCGACCCCGGCGGACGACGAGAACGGCGACGCGATCATCGACGAACTGGCCGAGCCCGCGGTGATGCTCGAGGGGGAACCCGAGGAATCCGAGGATGCCGACGAGGTCGACGAGGACGACGACGACGAGGACGCCGCCGATGCGGACGTGACCGACGACGATGACGAGGTCGTCGCCGATGGCGAGGCGGAGTCGCTCGATCCTGCCGAGAACGGTGTGTCCGAGGCGGATGCGGAGGCGGGAATCGCTGCGCTCGTCGAAGCCGAGCGTGCGCGCGAGGCCGAGGAGGCGGCCGTCGCCGAGGCCGAGGACGCCGCCGACCGGGAGGACCCTGCCGACGATGAAGCTGAGGCGGAAGCCGATGCCGACGCCGAGCCCGCGGTCGAAGCCGAGGCCGCCGTCCCGGAACCCGCTGCTCCGCGGACCCCGCGCAAGAAGACGTCCCGTTCGCCCAAGGCGCCGGTGCGTCGACTGGCCGTGCTCGGCTCGCCGATCGGTCATTCCCAGTCGCCTGCCCTCCATCGCGCCGCGTACGAGGCCCTCGGGCTCGATTGGGAGTACGAGAGCGTTGACGTCGCAGAGGACGGGCTGGCCGACTTCATCGACGGTCTCGGCCCCGAATGGCGCGGCCTGTCGCTGACGATGCCGCTCAAGCAGTCGGTGATCCCGCTGCTGAACGAGACCGACCGGGTGGCCGAGCAGACGGGCGCGGCCAACACCGTCCTCCTCGACGACGGCGCCGTGCGCGGGTTCAACACCGATGTCGCCGGCCTGGTTCGCGCGGTGCGGGCGACCGGCCTCGAGAGCGCCCGCTTCGTCCACATCCTCGGCGGCGGGGCGACGGCGGCCTCGGCCCTGGTCGCCGCGGCCGAGCTCGGTGCCGAGCGGGTCGACGTGTATGTGCGGTCGCTTGAGCGCAGCGTCTGGCTCGAGCCGCTCGCACACGACCTCGGGCTGATGATCCGGATCCGCCCGTTCGGTCAGGCCGATCGCTCGCTCGACATCCCGGAGCTGGTCATCAGCACCCTGCCGGGCGGGGTGACCACGGATGCGGTCTACACCGACTCGACCCGGCGCCGCGCGCTGCTCCTCGACGTCTCCTACGACCCGTGGCCGAGCGTGCTCGGTGCGGCGTGGAAGGCGGTCGACGGCCGCGTCGTCTCCGGGCTCGCGATGCTCGCGCACCAGGCGCTGCTCCAGGTGCGCATCTTCGTCTCCGGTGACCCGCTGCAGCCCCTCGAGAACGAGGATGCGGTGCTCGCTGCGATGCTCGACGCCGTCCGCATCGACGAGACCGGCTCCCCGCTGTCCTGACGCGCACGTCGCGCCTTCCGTCAGCCGTTCCGTCACACGAACGGGCGGCCCTGTGGCGCTATGCCAGAATCGAATCATGCTTCGTTGGCTCACGGCCGGGGAATCCCACGGCCCCGAACTCATCGCCCTGCTCGAAGGGCTCCCCGCCGGCGTGCCGGTTTCCCTCGACGCGATCCGCGCCGATCTGGCGCGCCGCAAACTCGGCTACGGCCGCGGCGCCCGCATGAAATTCGAACAGGATGCGCTCGATATCTCGGGCGGCGTGCGCCACGGCTACAGCCTCGGCAGCCCCATCGCCGTGCGCATCGGCAACACGGAATGGCCCAAGTGGGTCGACGTGATGAGCGCGGAGCCCGTCGACGCCGAGAAGCTCGCCGGTGGCAGAGGTGCGGCGCTCACGCGGCCGCGACCGGGGCACGCGGACCTGGTCGGCATGCAGAAGTACGGGTTCGACGAGGCACGGCCGGTGCTCGAGCGCGCGAGCGCCCGCGAGACGGCAGCGCGCGTCGCCCTCGGTGCGGTTGCACGGTCGTTCCTCGAGCAGCTCGGCATCACCCTGGTGAGCCACACGCTCTCCATCGGTCCGGTCCGCGTCCCCGAGGGGTCGCCGCTTCCCCTGCCCAGCGACGTCGAGGCGCTCGACGCCGACCCGCTGCGGTGCTTCGATCCTGCGACCTCGGCCGCGATGGTCGCCGAGGTCGACGCCGCCCACAAAGACGGCGACACACTGGGCGGCGTCGTCGAGGTGCTCGCGTACGGCCTCCCGCCTGGCCTGGGCTCGCACGTGCACTGGGACCGCCGACTCGACGCGCAGCTCGCCGCCGCTCTCATGGGCATCCAGGCGATCAAGGGCGTCGAGGTCGGTGACGGATTCCTCACGACGACACGTCGCGGGTCCGACGCGCACGACGAGCTCGTGCCGGGCGACGGCGAGATCTCGCGCACGAGCGACAAAGCCGGCGGCACCGAGGGCGGCATGAGCACCGGAACGGTGCTGCGGGTCCGCGCGGGCATGAAGCCGATCGCGACCATCCCGCACGCCCTCCGCACAGTCGACATCGCGACGAGTGAAGCCGCACCGGCCCACCACCAGCGCTCCGACGTCTGTGCGGTTCCCGCCGCGGGCGTCGTCGCCGAGGCGATGGTCGCACTGGTGCTCGCCAACGCGGTGCTCGAGAAGTTCGGCGGCGACTCGATCGCCGAGACGTCGCGCAACCTCCAGGGGTACCTCGACGCCATCCCGGACAACCTCGCCACGACGCGGTTGTCTGCGCCGTACGCGGAGTGAACGGTGTGACGATCGTCCTCATCGGACCGCCGGCGGCCGGCAAGACGCGGATCGGCCGGCGCCTCGCGAAACGGCTCGGGCTCCCATTCGTCGACACCGACGCGGTGATCGTCGCCCAGCACGGACCGATCCCCGGCATCTTCGCCGAGCACGGGGAACCGCACTTCCGCGCGCTCGAACGGGTGGCGGTCGCAGAGTCCATCGCCGAGCCCGGGGTGGTCTCGCTCGGCGGCGGGGCCGTGCTCGACCCGGAGACGCAGTCCGACCTGGCCGCGACCACGGTCGTGCTGCTCACGGTGCAGGCCGACGCGATCGCGTCGCGCATCTCCAACGCGAAGCGGCCGCTCGTGACCGACCTCGAGTCGTGGAAGCGGCTCGTCGCGGCACGTTCCGATCTGTACAACTCGCTCGCCGACTACACGGCGGACACATCGACCAGGCCCATCGAGACCATCGTGGAAGAGATCGCCGCCTGGGTGGAAGAAGGACACCGATGACCGACATCGAGCACGACCAGCCCACCGAGATCCTCGTGCCGGGGGTCGACCAGTACCCGGTGGTCGTCGGGCGCGGCCTCCGCGCCGACCTTGCGCCTTACCTGGGCGCGGGGGTGAACAAGGTGCTGGTCGTGCATCCGCCGACGCTCGGCGCCGCCGCGGCAGAGCTCCGCGAATCGCTCGTCGGACGGTACGAGGTGCTCCTCGCCGAGGTCCCGGATGCCGAAGCGGCCAAGCGGGTCGAGGTTGCTGCGTTCTGCTGGCAAGTGATGGGCCAGGCCGACTTCACCAGGTCGGACGCCGTCATCGGTTTCGGCGGGGGAGCGGTGACCGACCTCGCCGGCTTCGTGGCCGCGACGTGGCTGCGCGGTGTTCGCCTGGTGCAGGTGCCGACCACACTGCTCGGCATGGTCGACGCGGCCGTCGGCGGCAAGACCGGCATCAACACGGCGGAGGGCAAGAACCTCGTCGGTGCGTTCTACGCGCCGGCCGCGGTGATCTGCGACCTCGACACGCTCACCTCCCTCGGCCGCAACGAACTGCTCGCCGGGTTCGGCGAGGTCGTCAAGTACGGCTTCATCGCCGAGCCGGAGATCCTCGACATCATCGAGCGCGACGTCGACCGGGCGACCGATCCGTCGAGCCCCGAGTTCCGTCGGCTGGTCGAGCTCTCCATCGGCATCAAGGCGCGCGTCGTCGGCGAGGACTTCACCGAGCAGGGCCTGCGGGAGATCCTCAACTACGGTCACACGCTCGGTCACGCCATCGAGCATGCGGAGCGCTACCAGTGGCGTCACGGCGCCGCCGTGTCGGTGGGGATGGTCTTCGCCGCGGAGCTCGCGCGACTCAGCGGCCGGCTGAGCGACGACGTGGTCGACCGGCACCGTCGCATCCTGGAGTCGCTCACCCTGCCCACGACGTACCCTCTGGGGCGCTGGCAGACCCTGCTGGCCACCATGCAGCGCGACAAGAAGGCGCGCGGCAGCCTGCTGCGCTTCATCGTGCTCGACGACCTGGCGCGGCCCACCGTGCTCGCCGGTCCCGACCAGAGCCTGCTCTTCGCGGCGTACCAAGAGATCGGCTCGTGACGACGGCGGGTCCGGCAGTGAAGACCGTCGTCGCCGAACGGCAGATCGAGCCGGGCGACGACACGTGGTCGGCGGTGCGCGTGCGTCCGCTCGCCGACGGGGAAGCGCCAGTAGGCTAAGGCGTCATGAGCGACTCCGCCTCCCGCATCCTGGTACTGAACGGCCCCAACCTGGGCCGGCTCGGCACGCGGGAGCCCGACGTCTACGGGTCCGGCACGCTGGACGACCTGCGCGCCGTGCTCGAAGCCGACGCGCCCGATGCCGCGATCGACCTGCGTCAGACCGATGCCGAGGCCGAGCTGCTCGGCTGGCTGCACGAGGCCGCCGACACGGGCGAGCCGGTCATCCTCAACGCGGGCGCGTGGACGCACTATTCGTACGCACTCCGCGACGCCGTCTCGATGGTGACGAAGCCGGGAGGGACCGTGATCGAGGTCCACCTCTCCAACCCGCACGCCCGCGAGGAATTCCGCCACACCAGCGTGATCAGCGCGGTGTCGACGGGCGTCGTCGCCGGTTTCGGCTTCGAGTCCTACCGCCTCGCGCTCGTCTACATTCGCCGAAACGCGCGCTGAGAACTAGAATCTCTTGAGGCTGCCGCCGGATGGCCAGCCACCGTGGACCGCCTTGGGCGCGCATCCACCCGCAACTTCTCCCAATCGAACGGAACACAGGCATGGCAACTACTGCTGACATCAAGAACGGCGTCGTCCTCAACATGGACGGCCAGCTCTGGACCGTGATCGAGTTCCAGCACGTGAAGCCGGGCAAGGGCGGCGCCTTCGTGCGCACCAAGCTGAAGAACGTCACCTCGGGCAAGACCGTCGACCGCACGTTCAACGCCGGCTCGAAGATCGAGACCTCGAACGTCGACCGCCGCGACTACCAGTACCTGTACCAGGACGGCGAGAGCTTCGTGTTCATGGACACGAGCGACTACGACCAGCTCTCCGTTCCGGGTGTCGTCGTCGGCGACGCGGCCAACTTCATGCTCGAGAACCAGAACGTCACCGTCGCGCTGCACGAGGGCGAGCCGCTCTACGTCGAGCTCCCGGCCTCCGTCGTGCTGGAGATCACCTACACCGAGCCCGGCCTGCAGGGCGACCGCTCCACTGGCGGCACCAAGCCCGCGACGGTCGAGACCGGCTACCAGATCCAGGTCCCGCTCTTCCTCGAGCAGGGCACCAAGGTCAAGGTCGACACCCGCACCGGGGACTACCTCGGCCGCGTCAACGACTAGATCGCCCGAGACACGACCACCCGATGAGTGCACGAACCAAAGCCCGCAAGCGCGCCCTCGATGTGCTGTACGGCGCCGACATCCGGCAGATCCCGCTGAACCAGGCCCTCGCGACCGAGGCCGAGCGCGCGGCGAACGAGCCGCAGCGCGAGGCGTCGTGGATGTATGCGCGGGAGATCGTCGACGGGGTCGTCGACAACGGCGACGAGATCGACGAGCAGATCGAAACGTACGCCCAGGGCTGGACCCTGGCGCGGATGCCGGTCGTCGACCGTGCCATCCTGCGCATCGGTGTCTGGGAGGTCCTGTTCAACGACCAGGTCCCCGACGGCGTCGCCATCTCCGAGGCCGTCGAAGCCGCGACAGTGTTGTCGACCGACGACTCGGCCGGCTTCATCAACGGGCTGCTGGCCAAGATCTCCCAGAACAAGTCCCACTAGCGACGCGGAACGTCACCAGGTGAGCGAGAAGAGCAGAATGAGCAGCACCACCCTCGTCCGACCCACTCGCCGCCGCGGCCTGCGGGCACTCGGCGCGGTTCTCGTGGCCATGGCCCTCGCGACCGGGATCAGCGCGTGCTCGCTCATCGGCGGCTCGTCTCCCGTCCCGTCGTCGACCGCCAAGGCGCCGACCGGTGTCGACGGCGCGGTGAACTTCGACGAGCGCTACATCCAGGCAGGAACGGGCGACAAGAAGGTCGATCTGTGGTTCGACCCGATGTGCCCGATCTGCGGCATCTTCGAGAAGACCAACGGCGAGACGCTCTCGAAGGCGGTCGCCGACGGGTCGATCACCCTGCGGCTGCATCCGCTGACGTTCCTCGACCGCCTCTCCAACGGCACCGGATACTCGACCCGTGCCGTCGCGGCACTCACCTGCGTCGCGGTGAAGGAACCGGCCAGGGCTCTCGAGTACTACCAGTCGCTCTTTTCGAATCAGCCGGAGGAGAACAGCGACGGCCTGACCGACAAGCAGCTGGCAAAGCTCGCGACGGATGCCGGCATCGGGGACATCTCGAATTGTCTGGCCGACAGCGGCCCGTATCAGTCGTGGGCGCAGGCGAACACCGCGCACTCGCAGACCGGGCCGATCACCGTCGACGGCAAGAAGGTGCTCGACCGCATCGAGGGGACGCCGACGGTGCTCGTCGACGGCAAGCTGTTCACAGGCAAAGTGGACGACGGACCGGCGTTCCGGTCCTTCCTGTCGGAGAACTGACAGGCCCTCCGAGGTCGGCAGGCGCCAGCCGGCGTCCTGCTATGCTCGTCCACGGTAGACATCCTTTAACAGCCGTCCAGTGAGGCGGGGAAGGAGGTCGGCATGACAGTACGCACTGTGCTGCAACACGCTGACATCACCCGGGCGTTGACTCGGATCTCCCACGAGATCCTGGAGTCCAACCGGGGAACGAACGACCTCGTCATCCTCGGGATCCCCACGCGCGGCGTCGTCCTGGCGCAGCGCATCGCGGAGAACATCCAGCGGATCGAGCCCGGCACCGGCGACCTCGTCGGCGCGCTCGACGTGACGATGTACCGCGACGATCTCTCGCGGAACCCGACGCGCACCCCGGCGCCCACCTCGGTGCCCGGCTCGATCGACGGCAAGACGGTCGTGCTCGTCGATGACGTGCTCTATTCCGGCCGCACCATCCGGGCCGCTCTCGACGCGATCAGCGACCTCGGGCGACCGCGTGCCGTGCGCCTCGCCGTGCTGGTGGACCGCGGCCACCGCGAGCTGCCCATCCGGGCGGACTTCGTCGGCAAGAACCTGCCGAGCGCTGCGAGCGAGCGCATCAATGTGCGGCTCACCGAGATCGACGGCGACGAATCCGTGACGATCGAGGAGACGGGGGAGGCGAGCGCATGAGGCACCTGCTCTCGACCAGGACGCTCGGCCGCGACGACGCCATCCGGCTGCTGGACATCGCCGAGGACATGGCGGATGTGCAGGACCGCGAGGTGAAGAAGCTCCCGACCCTGCGCGGCAAGACGGTCGTCAACCTGTTCTTCGAGGACTCGACGCGCACGCGCATCTCGTTCGAGGCGGCGGCCAAGCGACTCTCCGCCGATGTGATCAACTTCAGCGCCAAGGGGTCAAGCGTCTCGAAGGGCGAGAGTCTCAAAGACACCGCCCAGACCCTGGCCGCCATGGGCGCGGATGCCGTGGTCGTGCGGCACCACGCCAGCGGAGCCCCGCAGACCCTTGCGACCAGCGGCTGGATCGACGCCGGCATCATCAACGCCGGCGACGGCACGCACGAGCATCCGACGCAGGCTCTGCTCGACGCGTTCACGATGCGGCGCCGGCTCCACGGCGCCGCATCGCGCGGACGCGACCTCGACGGTGTGACCGTGACGATCGTCGGCGACATCCTCCACTCGCGGGTCGCCCGGTCGAACGTCTGGCTGCTGGAGACCCTCGGCGCCACCGTCACCCTGGTCGCCCCGCCGACCCTCCTGCCGGTGGATGTCAGCGGCTGGCCGGCGCAGATCGGCTTCGACCTCGACGCGGCCATCGACGCCGGGCCCGACGTGATCATGATGCTGCGGATCCAGGCCGAGCGGATGAATGCGGCGTTCTTCCCCAACACCCGCGAGTATGCGCGGCGCTGGGGTCTCGACGACGAGCGCCTCTCCCGGCTCCGCACCGATAGCATTGTCATGCACCCCGGCCCGATGAACCGGGGCCTGGAGATTTCGGCGGCGGCGGCCGATTCGCCCCGCTCGACCGTCAGAGAACAGGTCGCGAACGGAGTGTCCGTGAGGATGGCGGCGCTGTATCTGCTGCTGTCCGGTGGAGATCGGGAAGACGCATAGAACATGAACGAGACATATCTGATCGCGGGCGCGACGCTCGCCGACGGCCGAACGGTCGACCTGCTGGTCGACGGAGGACGGATCGCCGAAGTGGGAGCAGGTCTCTCGGCTCCGGGCGCGACGGTCGTCGACGCGGCGGGACTGATCGCGCTCCCTGGGCTCGTCGACCTGCACACGCACCTGCGTGAACCGGGCTTCGAACAGAGCGAGACCGTGCTGACGGGCACGCGCGCGGCCGCCGCCGGCGGTTTCACCTCGGTGTTCGCGATGGCGAACACGTCGCCCGTCGCCGACACGGCCGGGGTGGTCGAGCAGGTGCTGAGCCTCGGTGATGCGGCCGGCTACGCCACTGTGCGTCCGATCGGCGCCGTCACCGTGGGACTCGAGGGAGAGCGTCTCGCAGAACTCGGCGCCATGGCCGACTCCCGCGCACGGGTGCGGGTGTTCTCCGACGACGGTAAGTGCGTCTCCGATCCGCTTCTCATGCGTCGTGCCCTCGAGTACGTGAAGGCGTTCGACGGGGTCATCGCCCAGCACGCGCAGGAGCCGCGACTGACGATCGGCGCACAGATGAACGAGGGGGCGCTCTCCGGCGAGCTGGGGCTCACCGGCTGGCCCGCTGTGGCGGAGGAGTCGATCATCGCGCGCGATGTGCTCCTCGCCGAGCACGTCGGCTCCCGCCTGCACGTCTGCCACGTCTCCACGGCCGGTTCGGTCGACGTCATCCGCTGGGCCAAGGCCCGGGGGATCGACGTCACCGCGGAGGTCACCCCGCATCACCTGCTGCTGACTGAGGATCTGGTGCAGGGCTACGACGCCCGCTACAAGGTCAACCCGCCGCTGCGCCGCCGGGAAGACGTCGAAGCGCTCCGCGCCGGCCTCGCCGACGGCACCATCGACATCGTGGCCACCGACCACGCCCCGCATCCGGTCGAGTCGAAGGACTGCGAGTGGGATGCCGCGGCGTTCGGAATGGTCGGGCTCGAGTCCGCGCTCTCCGTCGTGCACGCCTCCGTGGTCGAGAACGGGATGCTCGGCTGGTCCGACGTCGCGCGGGTGCTCTCGTCCGCCCCGGCTCGCATCGGACGCCTGTCCGGCCACGGCCAGCCGCTCGAGGCCGGCGCGCCCGCGGAGTTCACCCTGTACGACCCGCAGGCGTCCCGTGAATTCTCGACCGCCGACCTGGCGGGCAAGGGCGTGAACTCGCCGTACCTGTCCATGACGCTCCCCGGGCGGGTGGTGGCGACCTTCCATCACGGCTACCCGACGGTGCTCGACGGTGTGGTCGTCGAGGCCGACGTCGTCGCCGCCAGGGCCCGTTCGTTCGCCGGCGCGGAAGAGGATGCTCTCCGTGGATAAGTTCCTCCCCACGATCGTTGTCGTCGTCGTTCTGGCCGCCGCGTTCCTGCTGATGTGGCTCGGCTGGCGCCGTCGCGCGCGACGCGACGCCGGCGCGGGCTCGGGCTATCCCGCGGGAGCGCCCGCGCAGACGACAGACGCGCCACTGGCCGAGGTCGACGCGCTCTACGTCGCGACCACCGCCGGCGGTGAGCCGCTCGAGCGTCTCGCCCTGCCCGGGCTGTCGTTCCGCGGGCGGGCCACCGTCACCGTCGCCGACGCGGGAGTCACCATCGCGGTGACCGGTGAAGCGCCGGTGTTCGTGCGATCCGAGGCGATCGCCGGCGTCGCCACCGCCACCGTCACGATCGACCGCGTGGTCGAGAAGGACGGACTCGTCCGCCTCTCGTGGACCACCAGTGGCGGCACTGCCGCCGACAGCTACTTCCGGGTCGCCGACCCGGCCGACCGCGCGCCACTGATCGCCGCGATCGAAACCCTTCTCCCCGCCGCGCACTCGGCGGGATCGACCACCGAAAGTGAGGTGTGACGTGGCTGCAGCACAACCTGCCGTCTTCGTCCTCGAAGACGGAACCCGCTACGTCGGGCGGGCATACGGGGCGGTCGGCCGCACCCTCGGCGAAGCGGTCTTCTCCACCGGCATGACCGGCTACCAGGAGACGCTGACCGACCCGTCGTACGCCGGGCAGATCGTCCTCATGACGGCGCCCCACATCGGCAACACGGGCACCAACGACGAAGACATGGAGTCGCGTCAGATCTGGGTGGCCGGCTACGTCGTGCGCGAGCCGTCCCGCGTCGTGTCGAACTTCCGCGCTCAGCGCAGCCTCGACGACGACCTCGTCGCTCAGGGCGTCGTGGGGATCAGCGGGATCGACACCCGCGCGGTGACCCGTCACATCCGGTCGGCCGGCGCGATGCGCTCCGGCATCTTCTCGGGTCCGGACTTCGAGCTCAGCGAGAGCGAGCAGCTCGACCTCGTTCGCAGCGGCAGCGGGATGGCGGGGCGCAACCTGTCGGCCGAGGTCTCCACCCCGGAGCCCTTCACGGTGCCCGCCGTCGGCGAGAAGATCGGCTCGGTGGCGGTGCTCGATCTCGGCGTCAAGACCTCGACGCTCAACAACCTCGCCGCACGCGGACTCGACGTGCACGTGCTGCCGCAGATGGTCAGCGCCCGCGACGTGCTCGAGCTGCAGCCGTCGGCGCTGTTCTTCTCGAACGGTCCCGGCGACCCCGCCGCATCGGAGAAGCACGTGCAGCTGCTCCAGGAGGTGCTCCGCGCCGGAGTGCCGTACTTCGGCATCTGCTTCGGCAATCAGCTGCTCGGCCGCGCGCTGGGCCTGACGACCTACAAGCTGCCGTTCGGGCACCGCGGAATCAACCAGCCGGTGCTCGACAAGCGCACCGGCCGCGTCGAGATCACGGCCCAGAACCACGGGTTCGCGGTCGAGGCGCCGATCGAGGGCACCTTCGACTCGCCCGCCGGCTTCGGCCGCGTCGAGGTGAGCCACTTCAGCCTCAACGACAACGTGGTGGAGGGGCTCAACTGCCTCGACCTCGATGCGTTCAGCGTGCAGTACCACCCCGAGGCCGCTGCCGGACCGCACGACGCCAACTACCTGTTCGACCGTTTCATCGACATGATCCGCAAGCCCGCCGGCGAGAAGCCGTCCGGCGTGCCGGCGACCGATTACCCGACCGCCACCGAGAACGAAGGCCAGAACTAATGCCGAAACGCTCCGATATCAGCTCCGTCCTGGTCATCGGCTCCGGCCCGATCGTCATCGGCCAGGCCTGCGAGTTCGACTACTCCGGCACGCAGGCGTGCCGCGTGCTCCGCGAGGAGGGCGTGCGCGTCATCCTGGTGAACTCGAACCCGGCGACGATCATGACCGACCCCGACTTCGCCGACGCCACGTACGTCGAGCCGATCACGTGGGAGGTCATCGAGACCATCATCGCCAAGGAACGCCCGGATGCGATCCTGCCGACCCTGGGCGGCCAGACCGCGCTCAACGCGGCCATCCAGCTGCACGAGCACGGGATCCTCGAGAAGTACGACGTCGAACTGATCGGCGCCAAGTTCGAGGCCATCCAGAAGGGCGAGGACCGCCAGATCTTCAAGGAGCTGGTGATCGCCGCCGGCGCGGAGGTCGCCCGCTCGCACATCGCCCACACGGTCGAGGAGGCGATCGGTTTCGCCGAGGACCTCGGCTACCCGCTCGTCGTGCGCCCGTCGTTCACGATGGGCGGCCTGGGGTCGGGCTTCGCCTACACCGAGCAGGAGCTGCGGCGCATCGTCGGCGACGGCCTGCACCAGAGCCCCACCAGCGAGGTGCTCCTGGAGGAGTCCATCCTCGGCTGGAAGGAGTACGAGCTCGAGCTGATGCGCGACACGGCAGACAACACGGTCGTCGTCTGCTCCATCGAGAACGTCGACCCGGTCGGCGTGCACACCGGCGACTCGATCACCGTCGCGCCCGCGCTGACCCTGACCGACCGCGAGTACCAGAAGCTGCGCGACATCGGCATCGACATCATCCGGGCCGTCGGCGTCGACACCGGCGGCTGCAACATCCAGTTCGCCGTCGACCCGTCGAACGGCCGCATCATCGTCATCGAGATGAACCCCCGCGTCTCGCGCTCGTCGGCGCTCGCATCGAAGGCGACCGGCTTCCCGATCGCCAAGATCGCGGCCAAGCTCGCCATCGGCTACCGTCTCGACGAGATCCCGAACGACATCACCAAGGTCACCCCGGCGAGCTTCGAGCCGACGCTCGACTACGTGGTCGTCAAGGTCCCGCGCTTCGCGTTCGAGAAGTTCCCGGCCGCCGACCCCACGCTCACCACCACCATGAAGTCGGTCGGCGAGGCGATGGCGATCGGCCGCAGCTTCACAAGCGCGCTGCAGAAGGCGCTCCGCTCGCTCGAGAAGCGCGGATCGTCGTTCCACTGGGGCGCCGAGTCGCGCACGCTCGACGAGCTGCTCTCCACGATCGGCACGCCGACCGACGGCCGGATCGTCGACGTGCAGCAGGCGCTTCGCCTGGGCGCGACCATCGAGCAGGTCTTCGAGGCCACCAAGATCGACCCGTGGTTCCTCGACCAGATCGTGCTCATCAACGAGGTCGCCGACCAGCTCAAGAACGCCGAGACGCTCGACACCGACACCCTGCGCTACGCGAAGGACCACGGCTTCTCCGACGCTCAGATCGGCCAGCTGCGCGGCTTCGGCGAGACCGACGTGCGGGAGATCCGGCACATCCTGGGTGTGCGCCCGGTCTACAAGACGGTGGACACCTGCGCCGGCGAGTTCCCTGCACTCACGCCGTACCACTACTCCAGCTACGACCTGGAGACCGAGGTGGAGCCGAGCGATCGCCGCAAGGTGGTCATCCTGGGCTCCGGCCCGAACCGCATCGGTCAGGGCGTCGAATTCGACTACTCGTGCGTGCACGCCTCGTTCGCGCTGCACGACGCCGGGTTCGAGACGATCATGATCAACTGCAACCCCGAGACCGTGTCGACCGACTACGACACCAGCGACCGGCTCTACTTCGAGCCCCTCACGCTCGAGGACGTGCTGGAGGTCATCCACGCCGAATCCCAGAGCGGCGAGCTCGTCGGTGTCGTCGTGCAGCTCGGCGGCCAGACGGCCCTCGGACTCGCGAAGGGGCTCGAAGCGGCGGGCGTCCCCATCCTCGGCACCACCCCCGAGGCCATCGACCTGGCCGAGGAGCGCGGGCTGTTCGCCGAGATCCTCGAGAACGCCGGCCTGCTCGCACCGCGCAACGGCACGGCGTTCGACTTCCCCGGCGCGGTGCAGGTGGCCGAGCAGATCGGCTACCCGGTGCTGGTGCGGCCGAGCTACGTGCTCGGCGGCCGCGGCATGGAGATCGTCTACGACAGCCCGTCGCTGGCCGACTACTTCGAGCGCGTCGCCGGTCAGGGGATCGTCGGCCCGGCGCATCCGCTGCTGGTCGACCGCTTCCTCGACGACGCCATCGAGATCGACGTAGACGCACTCTACGACGGCGAGCAGCTCTACATCGGCGGCGTGATGGAGCACATCGAGGAGGCCGGCATCCACTCCGGTGACTCGAGCTGCACGCTGCCTCCGATCACCCTGGGACGCCGCGAGATCGACCGGGTCCGGGACGCGACGCTCAAGATCGCCGAGGGCGTCGGCGTGCGCGGGCTGCTGAACGTGCAGTTCGCGATCGGCGCCGGCGTGCTCTACGTGCTCGAGGCGAACCCGCGGGCATCCCGCACGGTTCCCTTCGTCTCGAAGGCGCTCGGCATCCCGCTCGCCAAGGCGGCATCGCGCATCATGGTGGGCGAGACGATCGCCTCGCTGATCGAGTCCGGTTTGCTCCCCGTGCAAGACGGCTCGGTCATCCCGATGGACTCGCCGGTCGCCGTCAAGGAGGCCGTGCTGCCGTTCAAGCGGTTCCGCACGAAGGACGGCAACATCGTCGACTCGGTGCTCGGCCCGGAGATGCGTTCGACCGGCGAGGTGATGGGGATCGACAAGGACTTCCCGCGCGCGTTCGCCAAGAGCCAGTCGGCCGCGTACGGCGGGATGCCGCTCGGAGGCACCGCGTTCGTCTCCGTCTCCGACCGCGACAAGCGCTCGATCGTGCTGCCGGTGCTGCGCCTGCAGCAGCTCGGCTTCGAGATCCTCGCCACCGAGGGCACAGCCGAGGTGCTCAACCGCAACGGCATCGCCGCCAGCGTCGTGCGCAAGTTCAGCGAGACCGACAGCTCGGCCCCGTCGATCGTCGACCTGATCAACCGCAACGAAGTGGATGTCGTCATCAACACTCCGAGCGGCCGATCGGCCCGTGCGGACGGGTACGAGATCCGCGCGGCCGCCGTGGCCGGCGACAAGCCGCTGTTCACGACGATCGCGGAGCTCAGCGCCGCCGTCGCCTCGGTCGACGCGATCCGCGAAGGCTTCGAGGTGAAGTCGCTGCAGGAGTATGCACTCGATCGGGCCGCGCGCGCGTGAGTTTCGGTGACCGGCTCGCCGGAGTCTTCGCCAGCGAAGGGCGCCTCTGCGTCGGGATCGACCCGCACGAGCACCTGCTGCAGAGCTGGGGCCTCCCGGCCTCGGCGGACGGTGTGCGGGCTTTCGGCTTGGCGGTCGTGGCGGCCACGGCGGGACGGGCGGGCATCGTCAAGCCGCAGGTGGCCTTCTTCGAGCGCTACGGGTCGGCCGGCTACGCCGCCCTCGAAGAGGTGCTCGCCGCCGCCCGGGATGCCGGACTGCTGGTGATCGCGGACGCGAAGCGCGGCGACATCGGCACCAGCGTGACCGCGTACGCGGAGGCCTGGCTGACGCCGGGATCGCCGTTGGAGGCCGACGCGATGACGATCGCCGCGTTCCAGGGGGTCGGGTCGATCGCCGAGCCGATGCGGCTCGCCGAGAGCGCAGGCAAGGGCCTGTTCGTGCTCGCCGCCACGTCGAATCCGGAGGCGGCGGCCATCCAGCAGGCGGTCGTGGCGTCGGGAGCGCATTCGGGACTCACGGTCGCGCGTGCGATCATCGAAGACGTGAGTTCTTTCAACCAGGCCCAGGCGCAGCACGCCTTCGGCTCGATCGGGCTCGTGCTCGGTGCCACCCTCGACCTCGCCGACTTCGGCATCGACACCACCGCGAGCGCGCGCGTCAATGCCTCTCCGGTGCTCGCACCCGGCTTCGGGCACCAGGGCGCTCGTGTCGCCGACGCGGCGCGGCTCTTCGGCTCGCTGGCCGGTGGTGTGATCGTGAGCGAGTCGCGCGGCCTGCTCGGGGCCGGCCCCGACGGACTCGCCGATGCCATCGCGGCACGCGCCGACGAGGTGCGGAGCAGTCATGTCTGAGCCCCGCACCGCTTCGCTTCGTCCGGCGCCCCCTGAGGTCGACCGCCGCGCCGCCTCGCAGGCCGCCGTCGCTGCGCGTCGGGCGCGTGCAGCGGTGAAGGCCGCGATCGCTGCCCACGAGATCTCTCCGCTCACCGTCCTCGACAAGGCGACGGCCGAGCCGGAGGGTGTTGAAGGCCGGCTGCGCGTCACCGAGTTCCTGCTCAGCGTGCCCGCGATCGGCACCACCAAGATGAAGGACGCCCTGGAGCGGCTCGCGATCTCGCCGGCGAAGCGCCTCGGCGGACTCGGCCGGCATCAGCGCCTTCGCCTGCGCGAGTTCCTCATCGAGCGCGAGTCGCGCTCGGGGCGTCAGAAGAACCAGCTGGTCGTGCTGGCCGGTCCTACCGCGGTGGGCAAGGGCACCGTCTCCACATACATTCGCGAGAACTATCCGGATGTCCTGCTCTCCGTCTCGGCCACCACCCGCGCCCCGCGGCCCGGCGAGGTCGACGGCGTGAACTACTACTTCGTCGACGACGCCGAGTTCGACCGGATGATCGCCGACGGCGAGTTGCTCGAGTGGGCGACCGTGCACAACGCCTCGCGGTACGGCACGCCGCGCACGCCGATCGAGCGTGCGCTCGAGGCGGGCAGGAGCGTGCTGCTCGAGATCGACCTGCAGGGAGCGCGCAGCGTGCGTGCCGCCATGCCGGAGGCGCGCCTGATCTTCCTCCTGCCCCCGACCTGGGAGGAGCTCGTGCGGCGGCTCATCGGCCGCGGCACCGAATCGGCCGCGGAACAGCAGCGCCGGCTCGAGACCGCGAAGATCGAATTGGCCGCTCAGGACGAGTTCGATCACCGGGTCGTGAACACCGACGTGGCCGAGGCCGCGCGGGAGGTCGTAGACTTGATGAAGATCCGCACGGCGCCGTCGCGCCCGTAGACCGTTCTCTTGGCGTCCTGGAGACGCCCGTCGTCACCGTGACGACCCACCTTACACAAGGAGCAATACACGTATGGCACTCAGCAACAAGGGCATCATTGACCCGCCCATCGACGACGTCCTGGCCAAGGTCGAGTCGAAGTACGCCCTGGTGATCTTCGCGTCCAAGCGCGCCCGTCAGATCAACGACTACTACGCCGACCTGCACGAGGGAAGCCTGTTCGACAACGTCGGCCCCCTGGTCGACTCGTCGGTCGACGACAAGCCGCTCTCGGTCGCCCTGCACGAGATCAACGAGGACAAGCTCGAGATCAAGCCGATCGTCGAATAAGTAGCACGGCCGGGGTTCTCCCGGCATGAGGGGATGCCGCCGTGGGCGCACGATTGACCATTGTCGTCGGAGTTACCGGCGGCATCGCCGCGTATAAGGCCGTCGGAGTGATCCGGGCCCTCGTGCTCGAGGGGCACTCGGTGCACGTGGTGGCGACGGAGGCCGCGCTGCGGTTCGTCGGCCGCCCGACGCTCGAGGCGATCAGCCGCAATCCGGTGGCGACCGATCTTTACGAGGGTGTCGCCGAGGTGCGGCACGTCGCGATCGGCCAGTCCGCCGATCTGATCGTCATCGCGCCCGCCACGGCCAACACGATCGCGAAGCTCGCGGCCGGACTCGCCGACGACCTGCTCGGCAACACCGTGCTCGCCAGCACGGCGCCTCTGGTCATCGCCCCGGCGATGCACACCGAGATGTGGCAGAACCCCGCGACGGTTGCGAACATCGCGACCCTGCGCGGGCGCGGCGTCACGGTGGTCGGTCCGGCCAGCGGACAGCTCACGGGCAAAGACTCCGGTCCCGGCCGGATGGAGGAGTCGGCGACGATCGTGCGCGCCGCCCTCGAGACCGTCGGGGCGCATCCGGAACGATCGCTGCCGCCGGTGGTCTCCGAGCAGCCGCAGGCGATCGTCGTTCCGGCGGCGGATGCCGTGGCCGACATCGTCGTGCTCTCCGAACGCCGCCGGGCGAACGAGGCGACGCGTCGACCGCGTGGCGGCAACGATCTGGCCGGCAAGCGGGTCGTGGTGACGGCAGGCGGAACGCGCGAGCCTCTCGACCCGGTGCGCTTCCTCGGCAACCGGTCGAGCGGACGGCAGGGCGTCGCCCTGGCCCAGGCCGCGCGAGCCAGGGGAGCCGAGGTGACACTGATCGCCGCCCACCTCGAGGTGCCGGCGCCCGACGACCTCACGGTGATCGAGGTGCAGACGGCACTCGAGCTGCAGGAGGCCGTGACCGAGGTCGCCGCCTCCGCCGACATCGTCGTGATGACCGCAGCCGTCGCCGACTACCGCCCGGCCGAGGTGCGCGACGCGAAGATCAAGAAGACCGAGGCGGGGGAGACCCTCACCCTCGAGCTGGTCGCCAACCCCGACATCCTGGCCGGACTGTCGGCGGGTCGGCGCGAAGGTCAGGTCGTCGTCGGCTTCGCAGCCGAGACCGAACCGGATCCCTCCGCGCTGATCGAGCTCGGGCGCGGCAAGCTGGAGGCCAAGGGCTGCGACTTCCTCGTGATCAACCAGGTCGGCTGGACCCAGGGGTTCGCCACGGAGAGCAATGAAGTCGTCGTGCTCCGACGGGGCGGCGATATAGTGATGGAGGCCTCCGGCTCCAAGCTGTCGGTGGCCGATCGTATTCTCGACGTCATCGCCTGACGCAAACCAGATGTGACGGGCCCGAGCTAGGGAGAACCTTGGCCGAACTGCGCCTCTTCACCTCCGAATCCGTCACCGAAGGCCACCCCGACAAGATCTGCGATCAGATCTCGGACAGCATCCTGGATGCGCTGCTCGCGGTCGACCCGCACAGTCGCGCGGCGGTCGAGACGCTGGTCACCACCGGCCTCGTGCATGTCGCCGGCGAGGTGACGACGAACGGCTACGTCGAGATCCCCGCGCTGGTCCGCGAGAAGATCGTGGAGATCGGCTACGACTCGTCCGACGTCAGCTTCGACGGCAACCAGTGCGGCGTCTCCGTGTCGATCGGCGCGCAGTCGCCCGACATCGCCCAGGGCGTCGACAACGCCCTCGAGACGCGCTCCGAGCAGAGCATCGACCCCTTCGACCACCAGGGCGCCGGCGATCAGGGGATCATGTTCGGCTACGCCACGACCGAGACGCCGCAGTACATGCCGCTGCCGATCTGGCTCGCGCACCGCCTGGCCGAGCGCCTGGCCGAGGTGCGCAAGCAGGGAGTGCTCGACTACCTGCGGCCCGACGGCAAGACCCAGGTCACCATCGGCTACGAGGGCATCGTGCCGAAGTCGGTCCAGACCGTCGTGCTCTCGACCCAGCACGCGCCGCACGTCTCCAACGAGACGTTGCAGGCCGAGGTCATCGAAGAGGTCATCGCTCCCGTGCTCCACGCTGCCGGGCTGGAGTCGGCGCACGTGCGCACGCTGATCAACCCGACCGGCCGGTTCGAGATCGGCGGCCCCAAGGGAGACGCCGGCCTCACGGGTCGCAAGATCATCGTCGACACCTACGGCGGCGCCAGCCGCCACGGTGGTGGCGCCTTCTCAGGCAAGGACCCGTCGAAGGTCGACCGCTCCGCGGCGTACGCGATGCGCTGGGCCGCGAAGAACGCGGTCGCGGCCGGGTTCGCCGACCGCCTGGAACTGCAGGTCGCCTACGCCATCGGCAAGGCGGCGCCCGTCGGCCTCTACGTCGAGACGTTCGGCACCGGCACCATTCCCGACGACCGCATCATCGCGGCCATCCGGGAGGTCTTCGACCTGCGGCCCGCAGCGATCATCGAATCGCTCGACCTGCTGCGCCCGATCTACGCGAAGACGGCGACCTACGGCCACTTCGGCCGCGAGCTGCCCGATTTCACCTGGGAGCGCCTCGACCGCATCGACGATCTGCGGTCGGCCGCGGGGCTGTAGCGATGCCGGCGGCCGCACGGGTCGCCCGCATCGTCATTGATTCGGCGCTTCCCCAGCTCGACCACTACTTCGACTACCGCGTACCGCCCGAGCTCGCCGACCTGGCGCAGCCGGGCGTTCGGGTCAAGGTGCCGCTGCGCACGGCCGGTCGCATCGCCGACGGCTACATCGCCGAGTTCGCGGACGAGTCCGAGGAGGCGTACGAGGGCGAGCTCAGCCCGATCGAGGCGGTCGTGTCGCCGGTGCCGGTGCTCTCGCCGGAGGTCTGGCGGCTGGCTCGGCGGCTGGCCGACCGGAGCGCCGGGACGGCCAACGACATCGTGCGGCTCGCGGTGCCCGGCCGGGCGGTGCGCGTCGAGAAGGCGTGGCTGGCCGCCCAGGCGCAGGTCGCAGAACCGGGGGCCGATGAACCGGAGGTCGCCGAGGGGGCGGAGGGCGCCGACCACCGCACGGCTCCGGCCGCGCACGTCCCCGCACCCGCCGTGCGCGGCTACGGCGACGGCGTGCTCGAGGCGGCGGTCGCCGACGGCCGGCGCGTCGCCGTACGCTCGATCCCGCGCCTGGCGCAGCTCCCCGACGGCTCCTGGGTGGGCGAGTGGGCCGTCACCCTCGCGACGCTGGCGACCGGATGCTTCGTCGCAGGCCGATCCGCGATCATCGCGGTCCCCGACTACCGCGACCTCGACCAGCTCGCCGCGGCCCTGCACGCCATCGCGCCCGCCGGCGCCGTGGTGCGCGCCGACGCGTCGCAGGCGAATGCGGAGCGCTACCGCGGGTTCCTCGAAGCGCTCTCCGGGCCACGCATCGTGATCGGCAACCGGTCCGTCGTCTACGCGCCGGCGTCCGACCTCGGCCTCATCGCGCTCTGGAGTGACGGCGACCCGCTCTACGCCGAGCCGCTGAGCCCCTATGTGCACACGCGGGACGCGGCGCTGGTGCGCCAGGAACTGCAGCACTGCGCCCTCGTCTTCGCCGGTCACGCCCGTACCGTGGAAGTGGAGCGCCTGGTCGACGTCGGCTGGCTCGACGAGATCGCCCCGGAGCGGGCCGTGTCGCCGCGCGTCGTGCTGACCGCCAACCAGGCGGCCGACGAGCCCGCGGCGCGTGCCGCCCGCATCCCGTCGGGCGCCTGGCAGACCGCACGGGCCGCGCTCACCGGCTCGGCCGACCATCCTGCCGGGCCGGTGCTGGTGCAGGTGGCACGCCCCGGATACGCGCCCATGCTCGCCTGTGCGCGCTGCGGGCAGGCGGCCCGGTGCAACCGCTGCGACGGCCCGCTCGGCCAGAGTCGCGCCGGTGCCACCCCGGCGTGCGGCTGGTGCGGCGCGCTCGCCACCGACTGGCACTGCGGCAACTGCGAGCACGACCGGTTCCGGATGGTCACCGTCGGATCCGGCCGCACCGCAGAGGAGCTCGGCCGAGCGTTTCCGGGTGTGCGCGTCGTGGTGGCCGACGGCGAGCATCCGGTGCAGACCGTCGGCGACGCGCCCGCGCTGGTCGTCGCGACGCGTGGGGCCGAACCGATCGCCGCCGGCGGCTACCGCGCCGTGCTCCTGCTCGACGGCGAGCGGATGCTCGCCCGGGAGAGCCTGCGCGTGGCGGAGGACTGCCTGCGCTGGTGGACCAACGCATCCGCGTTGGCCGCCCCCGGGGCGCCGACGGTGCTCGTCGGCGTCGCCGGCCCGCTCGCGCGCGACTTCGCCACGGGGCGGCTGACCGAGTTCGCCCGGGCGGAGCTGGCCGCGCGCCGGGAGCTGCGGTTCCCTCCGGCGGTGCGGCTGGCGTCGATCACGGGCTCGGCGGAGGCGGTCGAGCAGCTGGTCGCCGCCGTGGACCAGGACCTGCTCATCGACGTGCTCGGGCCGGCACCGGCGGCGGACGGCCTGGTGCGGAGCATCCTGCGGTTCGAGTACGCGCGCGGGGGCGAAGTCGCCACGGCGGTGCGCGCGGCGTTCGTGCGCAACGCCACCAAGCGGCGTCGCGCGCCGGCGGGCAAGAGCGGTTTCCGTCCCGCGCCGACCCTGCGGGTGCGTTTCGACGACCCCGAGCTCGGCTAGGTTCGCGCCGTCGGCCGCGGTGTCGGAGAATGGATGCTGGCCCGTCGGCGACCGTTCGCCGCGCCGGCCCTTCCGCTGTTCGACGATCCGGAGATGTACGTGACACGTTTGAGGCTGGTCTTCGCCGGCACCCCGGCGGTGGCTGTCCCCGCACTGCGTGCGCTCGCCGAGCGGCATGACGTCGTCGCGGTGATCACCCGGCGCGACGCCGAGCTCGGCCGCAAGCGCGTCCTCACCCCGTCGCCCGTCGCGGCGGCCGCGGAGGAGCTCGGCATCGAGACGATCAAGGCGAACCGTCTCGACGACACGGTGACTGAGCGCATCCGGGAGCTCGCACCCGATCTCGGCGCCATCGTCGCGTACGGCGGACTCGTGCGCGAGCCCCTGCTCTCGCTGCCGCGGCTCGGCTGGATCAACCTGCACTTCTCGTTGCTGCCCCTGTGGCGCGGCGCCGCGCCGGTGCAGCGAGCGGTCATCGCCGGAGACACCGTGACGGGCGCCGCGGTCTTCCAGCTCGTGCCCGACCTGGATGCCGGAGCGGTCTTCTCGGAGCTGCGCCGCGAGATCGGCCCGGATGAGACGGCCGGCGAGCTGCTCGAAGCGCTCTCCATCCCGGGCGCCGGACTTCTCGCCGAGACGGTCGACGCGCTCGCCGACGGCTCGGC
Organism: Leifsonia sp. 10N434; assembly: GCF_056394405.1. NCBI lineage: Bacteria > Bacillati > Actinomycetota > Actinomycetes > Micrococcales > Microbacteriaceae > Leifsonia > Leifsonia sp. 10N434. The sequence continues at coordinate 129,625 of NZ_JBFTHV010000002.1, forward strand.
CGTCGCGACGGAGCAGACCGGCGAGCCGACGCTCGCCCCGAAACTCACGCTGGACGACGCCCACCTCGACCTGGCGGCGCCCGCCGAGGCCGTCTACGCCCGGCTGCGCGGCGTGACGCCGGAGCCGGGCGCGTTCGCGCTGCTCGACGGCGAGCGCTTCAAGATCCTGTCCGCCCGCCGGGCGCCCGAGGCGGAGCCGCTGGCTCCTGGCGCCGTCGAACTGCGTGGCAAGGCCGTCCAGGTCGGGACGGCGACGGACCCGCTCGAGCTGGTCACCGTACAGCCGGCGGGCAAGCGAGCGATGGCGGCCGCCGACTGGTGGCGGGGCCGTTCGAACCCCGAAGGAGTACACCTCTCATGAGCGAGCGCCCGACCCGCGTACAGCCCGCGCGCCAGGTGGCCTACGACGTCATCTCGGCAGTGCGTGAATCCGACGCCTACGCCAACCTGCTCCTGCCGACCCGCATCGTGCGCGCCGGTCTGTCACCGGCGGATGCCGGGCTGGCCACCGAGCTCACGTACGGGACCCTGCGCATGCAGGGCTACTACGACCGTGTCATCGCGATCGCCGCCGGACGCCCGATCGACAAGATCGATGCACCGATCCTCGACGTGCTGCGCCTCGGCGCCCACCAGCTGCTCTCCACTCGCGTGGCTCCGCACGCCGCCGTCAACGAGTCGGTCGCGCTCGCCCGGATGGTGGGCTCGCGCTCGACGACCGGTTTCACCAACGGAGTGCTGCGCGAAATCGGCCGTCACACGCCCGAGGAATGGCGGCAGCGCATCCTCGCCGCGGCGAAGAACCAGGACGACGAGCTGGCGTCCGTCAGCTCGCACCCGGTCTGGGTCGTGCGCGCGTTCCGACGCGCCCTCGAGGCCGAAGGCCGCGGCGCCGAACTCGAGGAGCTGCTGGCAGCGGACAACGTGGCCCCGCGCGTGAACCTGATCGCCCTCCCCGGCCTGGCCGACGCGCCTGAAGGATCGACGCCGGACCGCTACTCGCCGCCCGGCTTCACCGCCGGCGGTGGCGACCCTCAGGCCCTGGTCGAGGCGAACGACGGTCGTGTGCGGGTGCAGGACGAAGGCTCCCAGCTCGCCGCGCTCGCGCTCAGCCGTGCGCGGCCGATCCTGCCGGGGGAGCGCTGGCTCGACCTGTGCGCCGGCCCGGGCGGCAAGGCGGCGCTCCTCGCGGCCGAGGCGCTGACCGGGGGAGCGACGCTCGTCGCCAACGAGGTCGTCCCGGCGCGCGCCGAGCTGGTCCGCCGCGCCCTCGCGCCCGTTCCGCTCGACGTCGAGGTGTGGGAACGCGACGGCACGACCATCGGCGCGTCGCATCCCGAGGCTTTCGATCGCATCCTGCTCGACGCGCCCTGCACCGGTCTTGGGGCGCTGCGGCGCCGTCCGGAGGCCCGCTGGCGCAAGACTCCGCGCGATGTGGCCGAGCTCACCGCCCTTCAGACCCGGCTGCTCGACTCCGCCGTCGACGCTCTCGCGCCCGGCGGTGTGCTGGCCTACGTGACCTGCTCGCCGCACATCGGGGAGACCCGGGGGATCGTCGCCGCTGCGCTCGACCGCCACGACGACCTCGAAGCGCTCAGCACGGCCGAGGTGGTGCAGCAGCTCGCCGTCGAGCGTCTCGACCTGGCCGACGACGTGCTGCACGCGCAGCTCTGGCCGCACCGCCACGGCACCGATGCCATGTTCATCGCGCTGCTGACGAAGAACGCCCCCGCCGAAGAGAGAGACTGAAGCCCATGCCAGCACGGATCAACCCCAGTATCCTCGCCGCCGATTTCGTGAACATGCAGCGGGACCTGGAGCGCATCGCCTCCGCCGATCTCGTGCACGTCGACGTGATGGACAATCACTTCGTGCCCAACCTGACGTTCGGGCCGCAGATGGTGGAGCGGATCCAGGCCGTGTCGCCGATTCCGCTCGACGTGCACCTCATGATCGACGATCCCGATCGGTGGGCGCTCGGCTATGCGGAGCTGGGGTCGTACTCGGTCACGTTCCATGCGGAGGCTGCGGCGGACCCGGTGCGGCTCGCGCGGCGTCTGCGGGCGATCGGAGCACGCGCCGGCATCGCGCTCAAGCCGGGCACCCCGGTCGACGACGTCCTCGAGCTCCTGCCGGAATTCGACCAGGTACTGGTGATGACGGTGGAGCCGGGCTTCGGAGGGCAATCGTTCATGCCGGAGACGATGCCGAAGCTGGCGCGACTCCGCTCCGCGGTCGATGCCGCCGGTCTCGACGTCTGGCTGCAGGTGGACGGCGGTATCACCGAGGAGACGATCGTGACCGCGGCCGAGAACGGGGCGGACACCTTCGTCGCCGGTTCCGCCGTGTTCCGGGCCGAGAACACCGAGCGAGAGATCTCCCTGTTGCGCGATACGGCGGCCGAGCACATCCACCCCGGCGGGAACTAGTAGCCTGTAACGGTGAAAACCTTCGACGACCTCTTCGCCGAGCTCAGCGAGAAGGCCGTGTCCCGTCCGGACGGTTCCGGAACGGTGCGCGAGCTGGACGCGGGCGTGCACGCCATCGGAAAGAAGATCGTGGAGGAGGCCGCCGAGGTCTGGATGGCCGCCGAGTACGAGACCGACGAGCGCACGGCTGAGGAGATCTCCCAGCTGCTCTACCACCTGCAGGTCCTGCTCATCGCCAAGGGCCTCACGCCGGCCGACGTGTACCGACATCTGTGAACCGAACCTCCCCGTTCTGATCACCCCACGTACACGAAAGACCCAACAATGCTGAAGATCGCCGTTCCCAACAAGGGTTCCCTCTCCGAGACCGCGGCGCAGATGCTGTCGGAGGCGGGCTACCACGGCCGCCGCGACCCCAAAGAGCTCATCGTCTCCGACCCGCGCAACGATGTCGAGTTCTTCTATCTGCGCCCCCGCGACATCGCCACCTACGTCGGCAGCGGTGCTCTCGACGTGGGCATCACCGGCCGCGACCTGCTGCTCGACTCCGGCTCTTCCGCCGCGGAGATCGCCGCACTCGACTTCGCCGCCTCCACCTTCCGGTTCGCCGGCCCGACCGGCCTTCTCACCGACCTCGCCGACCTCGAGGGAAAGCGGGTCGCGACCAGCTATCCCGGGCTCGTCGGCGACTTCCTCGCCGACAAGGGCATCGACTCGACGCTCATCAAGCTCGACGGCGCCGTGGAGTCGGCCGTGCGCCTCGGCGTCGCGGATGCGGTGGCCGACGTGGTCGAGACCGGCGCCACCCTGCGCAAGCAGGGCCTCGAGATCTTCGGCCCGGTCATCCTCGAGTCGGAGGCCGTGCTCATCTCGTCGGCCGCTCCGGCCCCCGGTGTCGACACACTGCTCCGGCGGCTCCAGGGCGTGATGGTCGCCCGCCAGTACGTGCTGGTCGATTACAACCTGCCCGTCGCTCTGCTGGAGCGCGCGGTCGCACTCACCCCCGGTGTCGAGTCGCCCACCGTCTCGCCGCTCGGCGAGCCCGACTGGGTGGCCGTGCGCGTGATGATCAAGCGCGAGAGCACCAACCACACCATGGATGCGCTCTACGAGCTGGGCGCACGCGCCATCCTGGTCACCTCGATCCACGCGGCGCGCATCTGATGAGCGTCGCGGTCAGGGTGATCCCGTGTCTCGACGTGGCCGCCGGCCGCGTAGTCAAGGGTGTCAACTTCCAGAATCTGCGTGACGCGGGAGACCCGGTCGAGCTCGCCCGCTCGTACTACGAGCAGGGCGCCGACGAGCTGACCTTCCTCGATGTCACGGCGACGGTCGACAACCGCTCGACGACCTACGACGTCGTGCGCGCCACGGCCGAGCAGGTCTTCATCCCGCTTACGGTCGGCGGTGGCGTGCGCAGCACCGAGGACGTCTCGCGGCTGCTCGCCAGCGGCGCCGACAAGGTCGGGGTCAACTCCGCGGCGATCGCGCGTCCCGCCCTGGTGGCCGAGATCGCCGACCGCTTCGGCGCGCAGGTGCTCGTGCTCTCGCTCGACGTCAAGCGCTCGGCCGCGACGCCGTCGGGTTTCGTCGTCACGACGCACGGCGGGCGCACCGAGACCGAGCTCGACGCGCTCGAGTGGGCGTCGACCGCCATTGAGCTCGGCGCGGGGGAGCTGCTCGTCAACTCCATCGACGCCGACGGAACCAAAGAGGGGTTCGACACCGAGCTCATCGCGTTGATGCGCGGCATCAGCAGCGTCCCGGTCATCGCGTCCGGCGGCGCCGGGGCGGTCACCGACTTCGTCCCGGCCATCGAGGCCGGCGCCGATGCGGTGCTCGCGGCGAGCGTCTTCCACTCGGGCGAGATGACGATCGGCGACGTCAAAGAGGAATTGGTCAAAGCCGGCCTGGAGGTCAGATCATGAGCGCGGTCGACAGCGCGATCGTGGAGCGCATCACGTTCAACAGCGACGGGCTCGTGCCCGCGATCATCCAGCAGTGGGACACGCGCGAGGTGCTCATGATGGGCTGGATGGACGCCGAGGCGTTCCGTCGCACCATGACGGAGGGTCGGGTGACCTTCTGGTCGCGGTCGCGTCAGGAGTACTGGCGCAAGGGCGACACCTCCGGCCACGCCCAGTACGTCAAGGCCGCGGCGCTCGACTGCGACGGCGATACGCTCTTGGTGACCGTCGAGCAGATCGGCGCCGCCTGCCACACCGGCACGCGCACCTGCTTCGACGGCGATCAGCTGGCACCGGCCGTCGGTGCGGCACCCGTCGGCGCATCGGAGGCCCCGTGATCGCCACCGCATCCGGCTCGACCGCCCGCACCGACTTCTCCGCGCTCCTCGCCGACCACCGCGTCGTGCCCGTCGTGCGCGAGCTGTTCGCCGACGGTGAGACCCCGGTCGGCATCTACCGCAAGCTCGCCGCCAACCGGCCAGGCACCTTCCTGCTGGAGTCCGCCGAGCAGGGCGGAATCTGGTCGCGCTTCTCCTTCGTCGGTGTGTCGTCCTTCGGCGTGCTCACCCAGGAGCAGGATGCGGTCCGCTGGCTCGACTACGGGCTGCCGGCGGAGCGCGCCCTCGGCACCGCGGCGGAGCTTCCGCCCCTCGAAGCCCTCGCGGCGCTCTACGCCCGCTGGCAGACGCCGCGGATCGACGGACTCCCCCCGCTGACCGGCGGCCTCGTCGGGTTCATCGGCTGGGAGGCCATCCGGCAGATCGAGCGCCTTCCGCACCAGCCGCCCGCCGACTTCGACGTGCCGGGGCAGGCTCTCGCCTTCAGCGCGGACCTCGTGGTGATCGACCACCGCTTCGGCACGGTCACGCTCATCGCCAATGTGCTCAACGACGGCGTCGACGACGCCGACACACTGTGGCACGAAGCTCAGCGACGACTCGATGCGATGCAGAACGGGCTCGCGCAGCCGTCGGAGGCCTGGCTCGCCGAGGTCGACCTGGCGACGCCGGCCGATCCCGTCTCGCGCACGCGGCGCGAGGACTTCCTCGCCTCCGTGGTCACCGCCAAGGAGCGGATCGTCGACGGCGACATCTTCCAGGTCGTCATCTCGCAGCGCTTCGAGCTGGAATGCTCCGCGCATCCGCTCGATGTCTACCGGGTGCTCCGCAGTCTCAATCCGAGCCCGTACATGTATCTGCTCGCCCTCGAGCGCCCGGATGGCGGCGCGTACTCGATCGTCGGGTCGTCACCGGAGGCGCTGTTCAAGGTCCAGAACGGGCGCGCGTTCACGCATCCGATCGCCGGATCCAAGCCGCGCGGGGCGACCCCGGAGGAGGACCTCGACCTCGAGGCGACGCTCCTCGGAGACGACAAGGAGCGCGCTGAGCACCTGATGCTCGTCGATCTCGCCCGCAACGACCTGCTGAAGGTCTGCGAGGCAGGATCGGTCGAGGTGACCGAATTCATGCGCGTCGAGCGGTTCAGCCACATCATGCACATCGTGTCGTCGGTCGAGGGCGACCTGCTTCCGACGGCGACGGCGATCGACGTGTTCCGGGCGACGTTCCCCGCCGGGACGCTCTCCGGCGCCCCCAAGCCGCGCGCTCTCGAGATCATCGACGAGCTCGAACCGGCGCAGCGCGGTGTCTACGGCGGCGTGATCGGCTACTTCGGATTCGCGGGCGACGCCGACCTCGCGATCGCCATCCGCACGGCGACCATCATGGACGGCGTCGCGCGGGTGCAGGCCGGGGGAGGCCTCGTGGCCGACTCGATCCCCGAGAGCGAGTTCCAGGAGTCGCAGAACAAGGCGGCCGCACCGCTCCGTGCGGTCGCGGTCGCGAACGCGATGAGGCGGGTGCAGGGTGACGGCTGACACAGCCGAGGCTGGCGAGCCGACGCCGCGGCGCGTCTCGCGCCGTGCGAAGTACGTCACACTGCTGGCACTTGTGGTCGGCAGCGGGCTGACCCTGCTCGCCTCGACGCAGACCTGGTTCACCGTGCACCTGACGTCGGCGGCCGACAGCGGAGCGGCGATCACCGTCGCGGGCTCTGCCGCCGCGCCCGCGCTCACCGCGCTCTCGCTCGCCGGCCTCGCCCTGACCGCCGCGCTGGCGATCGCAGGGCCGATCTTCCGCGTCGTGCTCGCTCTGCTGGGCATCCTGCTGGGCGTCAGCGTGCTCATCTCTGCCGGAAGCGCGCTGGGCGACCCGCTGCGATCGGCCTCCGCGGCCATCACGACGGCGACCGGCGTCGCGGGGAACGCGTCCCTCCACCGGATGGTCGAGCGCATCGACGCGGGGATCTGGCCGACCGTCGCGATCATCGGCGGCGCGATCCTCGTGCTCGCGTCCGCGGCCGTCGTGGTCACGACCCGGCTCTGGCCCGGGCCCTCGAAGCGTTACCAGACGCGGTTCGAAGACCCGGATGCGGCGACCACCGCCACGGCGACCGGCGCGGCGATCCCTGCGACGACGGGTGTCACCTCAGAGGTCTCGGACGACGACGAGGCCAGAGCCCTCGCGGAGGCCGAGCAGCAGGGCGACGGCGAGACGCCGGCGGCACCGCTCGAGCGCGATCAGGCCATCGACAGCTGGGACGAGCTCAGCCGCGGCGAGGACCCGACGCGCTGAGTCGCAGGACGGCCCGGCGTGCGAGCGCCTCGGCGCATCTGGCTAGACTTGACGAGTACCCCATCGATCCACCCGTGCGCCGTCATCCGGCGGTGCACCTCACGAGCAGGAGTCCCATGAGCACCGAGTCAGTCGAGCCAGGTCACGGTCACTCGCCGGCGGCGTGGACGGCCGTCATCATCATGCTGGTCGCCTTCACCATCGGTGCCGTCGCGTTCTTCTTCGACGCGCCGATCGTCGTCTGGGCTGCCGCAGGGCTCGCCATCATCGGTCTCCTCGTCGGCTGGTTCATGAAGCGCGCCGGCTACGGGGTCGGTGGAACCAAATACCAGCCGAAAGGCCACTGACGCGTGCTCGCCGACCTCGTCGCCGGCGCGCGCGAAGACGCTGAACGCCGCAAGGCCGAGCGTCCGCTGAGCGTCGTCGAGGCGGCCGCCGCCGAGCGCGCCCCCGCACTCGACGCCCTGGCCGCCCTCTCGCCGGCCGCACGCATCAAGATCATCGCCGAGGTGAAGCGCGCCAGTCCGTCGCGCGGCGCCCTCGCCGAGATCGCCGATCCGGCCGCACTCGCCGTCTCCTACGAGACGGGTGGCGCCAGCGCGATCAGCGTGCTCACGGAAGAGCGCCGTTTCCGCGGCTCGCTCGCCGACCTCGAAGCGGTGCGAGCAGCGGTGTCGATCCCGGTGCTGCGCAAGGAGTTCATCTCCGACCCGTACCAGGTGTTCGAGGCGCGTGCAGCCGGCGCGGATCTCGTGCTGCTCATCGTGGCGGCACTCGAGCAGCGCGAGCTGGTCTCGTTGCACGAGCTCATCACGTCGCTCGGCATGACCGCTCTCGTCGAGGCGCACACCGCCGACGAACTCAGCCGTGCTCTGGACACCGGGGCCGGCCTGGTGGGCATCAACGCCCGCAACCTCTCCACATTCGAACTGGACCGCGATCTGTTCGGCACATTGGCCGACCGCATCCCGTCCGGTGTCATCCGCGTCGCGGAGTCGGCTGTCACCTCGGCCGCCGACGTCGCGCACTATCGGGCTGCGGGCGCGGATGTCGTGCTCGTGGGCGAGGCGCTCGTCACGAGCGACCCTGTCGCAACGCTCGAAGAATTCCTGGTGGTCTGATGTCCAACCCCTCCGACGGTTCGCGCCGAACCGACCCCTCCCTGCGCGCGCAGACGGGCCCGTACTTCGGCGAGTTCGGTGGACGCTTCGTCCCCGAGTCGCTCATCGCCGCGCTCGACGAGCTGTCGGTGGCGTGGGAGGAGGCGAAGGCCGACCCCGCGTTCCACGCGGAGCTCGACGAGCTCAACCGCTCGTACACCGGCCGACCGTCGCTCATCACCGAGGTGCCGCGGTTCGCCGCGAACGCCGGCGGCGCGCGCATCATCCTCAAGCGCGAAGACCTGAACCACACCGGCTCGCACAAGATCAACAACGTGCTCGGCCAGGCCATCCTGACCAAGCGCATCGGCAAGACCCGCGTCATCGCCGAGACCGGCGCCGGTCAGCACGGCGTCGCGACCGCGACGGCCGCCGCCCTGTTCGGTCTCAAGTGCACCATCTACATGGGTGAGGTCGACACCGAGCGCCAGGCGCTCAACGTCGCCAGGATGCGCCTGCTCGGCGCCGAGGTCGTCGCGGTGACGACCGGCTCCCGCACCCTCAAAGACGCGATCAACGACGCGATGCGCGACTGGGTCACGAACGTCGAGGACACCAACTACATCTTCGGCACCGTGGCCGGGCCGCATCCGTTCCCCGCGATGGTGCGCGACCTGCAGAAGATCATCGGCGAGGAGGCGCGCCAGCAGGTGCTCGACCTCACCGGCCGGCTGCCCGACGCCGTCGTGGCCTGCGTCGGCGGCGGCTCGAACGCGATGGGCATCTTCCACGCGTTCCTCGACGACGAAGACGTGCGGCTCGTCGGCTACGAGGCCGGCGGGGAGGGCGCCGAGACGCCCCGCCACGCGGCCACGATCACCAAGGGGCGCCCCGGCGTGCTCCACGGGGCGCGCAGCATGCTGCTGCAGGACGAGGACGGCCAGACCATCGAGTCCCACTCGATCTCGGCCGGACTCGACTATCCGGGTGTCGGGCCCGAGCACTCGTGGCTCGCGTCCATCGGCCGCGCCAGCTATCTGCCCATCTCGGACGCCGAGGCGATGGATGCCCTCCGCCTGCTCAGCCGCACCGAGGGCATCATCCCGGCGATCGAATCGTCGCACGCCCTCGCGGGCGCCCTCAAGCTCGGCGCCGAACTGGGCCCGGATGCGATCATCCTGGTGAACCTCAGCGGCCGCGGTGACAAAGACATGGAGACCGCCGGACGGTACTTCGACCTGATCGATCAGGGAGCGGTGCAGTCGTGAGCGGAACCTCGGTCGAGAGCCGCGTCGCGAGCACGATCGCGCGCCGCAACGCCGAAGCCGCGGGTGCGCTGATCGGTTACCTGCCCGCCGGCTTCCCCGACCTGCAGACCAGCATCGACGCGGCGGTGGCGATCGCGCGCAACGGCGTCGACATCATCGAGCTCGGCCTGCCGTACTCCGACCCCGTGATGGACGGCGCTGTCATCCAGGCCGCGACGCAGCGGGCCCTCTCCAACGGGTTCCGGCTGCGCGACGGCTTCACCGCCGTTCGCGAGATCACGGCGGCGGTCGACGTGCCGGTGCTGGTGATGACCTACTGGAACCCCGTCGTGCAGTACGGCGTCGAGCGCTTCGCCGACGATCTGCTCGCGGCAGGGGGAGCGGGACTCATCACGCCCGACCTCATCCCCGACGAGGGGGCCGACTGGCTCGCCGCGTCGGAGCGCACCGGTCTCGACCGCGTCTTCCTGGCGGCCCCGTCGTCGACCGAGGCGCGGCTGCGCCAGGCCGTCGAGGCGAGTCGCGGGTTCGTCTACGCCGTGTCGACGATGGGCATCACGGGTGCCCGCAGCGACGTCGACAGTGCGGCCCGCTCGCTGGTCGCCCGGCTGCGCGAGGCCGGCTCGACGAGCGCGTGCGTCGGGCTCGGCATCTCGAGCGCCGTGCAGGTGGCCGAGGTGCTGGAGTACGCCGACGGTGCGATCGTCGGCTCCGCGCTGGTCAAGGCGCTGGCAGATGACGGCGTCGACGGCGTCGCCCGGGTCGCGGCCGCTCTGGCCGACGGCACCGCGAAAGCAAAATAGACTATGGTGGCCGCGCGCACGTTCCGCGCGGTCTGATCAACACGAAAGGTGAGTCATCGGGTGTTTGCGACGATGAGCAGCTGGTACGCGAGCATTCCGAGCCCCGGACCGGAGTGGCAGCAGATTCCCCTGCCCTTCTGGCCGTACCGCATCACCACCTATGCGCTGATCATCCTCGTCGGCATCGTCGTCGCCGCGATCTGGACCTCGCGCCGCCTCACCAAGCGCGGCGGTGAGCCCGGTGTGGTGCTCGACATCATCCTGTGGGCGGTTCCCCTCGGCATCATCGGAGCGCGGCTCTACCACGTCATCACGCACCCGGGGGACTACTTCTACCCCGGCGCCGAGCTCTGGAAGGTCGTCGCGATCTGGGACGGCGGCAACGCCATCTTCGGCTCGCTGATCGGCGGGGCCATCGGCGCCTGGATCGGCTGCCGCTGGACGGGCATCCGGTTCTGGTCGTTCGCCGACGTGCTCGCCCCCGCACTGCTGCTCGCCCAGGCGATCGGCCGGCTCGGCAACTACTTCAACCAGGAGCTGTTCGGCCTGCCGACCAACGTTCCCTGGGGCCTGCAGATCGACGCGGGCAACAAGGCGATCCCCGTCGGCCTGCCCGACAACACGCTGTTCCAGCCGCTGTTCCTCTACGAGATCATCTGGAACGTCATCGGCATCGTCGTCATCCTGTGGCTCGAGCGCAAGTTCAAGCTCCGCTGGGGCAAGACCTTCGCCGTCTACCTCATCTGGTACGGGCTCGGCCGCTCGTACCTCGAGTCGATCCGCATCGACCCGAGCGAGTTCTCGATCCTCGGCATCCAGAGCAATGTCTGGGCCGCGTTCCTGGCGGTCGTGCTCGGCGTCGTCCTGTTCATCGTGCAGACCCGCAGGCACCCCGGCCTCGAGCCCGGCGTGTACGTGACGGGTCGTGAATGGCATAAGCCGGATGCTGAGGTAGACTCTGACGACACCGATTCGGACGATGAGGATGAGGGCGACGATGCCGCCACGCCGAACGAACCGGGCGCAGCCAAAGCCACAAGCTCACTCGGCTCGTAAAAGTCCACCTGTCGAGGCGATCTAAGAAAGCACCTCTCACCGCACCTCCACCGGGCAGCACACACGCTGCCGAGAGCGTCGGAACCCTCCCCAGTCCCCGGGCCGATGGTGTCCCCCCGCAATTACGTATCAACGTGAGGACGGTCGAAGATGGCGCTTACGCCTCCCCACTCCCGCTTCAGCACGACCCCGGTCAAGCAGGGCCTGTACGACCCTGCCTTCGAGAAGGACGCGTGCGGCCTGGCCATGGTCGCGACGCTCCGCGGCACCGCCGGGCACGACATCATCGATGCCGCGCTCAACGCGCTGCGCAACCTGGAGCACCGCGGGGCCGTCGGCTCCGACGCCGGCACGGGTGACGGAGCCGGCATCATCACCCAGGTGCCGGATGCCTTCCTGCGCGCCGTCTCCGGGCTCGAGCTGCCCGGCGCCGGTCGCTACGCCGTCGGCAACGTCTTCCTCCCCATCGAGCAGGGCGAGCGCGCCGCCGTCAAGGCTGCGATCGAGGCCATCGCGATCGAGCAGGAGCTCACGGTCATCGGCTGGCGCGAGGTCCCCGTGCGCCCCGACGAGATCGGCAACCTGGCGCGTGGCGCTATGCCCGCCATCGAGCAGCTGTTCGTGTCGAGCACGCGCACCGGCACCGACGACGAGCCGGTCGGCGGCATCCTGCTCGACCGTCAGACCTTCTTCCTGCGCAAGCGCGTCGAGCGGGAGCTCGACGTCTACTTCACCTCGTTGTCGAGCCGCACGCTCGTCTACAAGGGCATGGTCACGACGCTCCAGCTGGAGCCGTTCTACCCCGACCTGTCCGACCAGCGCTTCGCCTCGAAGCTGGCACTCGTGCACTCGCGCTACTCCACGAACACCTTCCCGTCGTGGCCGCTCGCGCAGCCGTTCCGGATGATCGCGCACAACGGCGAGATCAACACGGTGCAGGGCAACCGCAACTGGATGCGCGCCCGCCAGTCGCAGCTCGAGAGCGAGCTGCTCGGCGACCTCGCGCCGGTGCTGCCGATCGTCACGCCAGGGGCGAGCGACTCGGCGTCGTTCGACGAGGTCGTGGAGCTGCTCTCGCTCTCCGGTCGCTCGCTTCCGCACGCCGTGATGATGATGGTGCCCGAGGCCTGGGAGAACCAGACCGAGATCGATCCTGTGCGCCGCAACTTCTACGAGTACAACTCGATGCTGATGGAGCCGTGGGACGGCCCCGCCGCGATCGTCTTCACCGACGGCACGCTGGTCGGCGCGACCCTCGACCGCAACGGCCTGCGCCCCGGCCGGTACGTCGTGACCAACGACGGACTCGTCGTGCTGGCCAGCGAGATCGGCGTGCTCGACATCGAGCCGAGCCGCGTCGTGCGCAAGGGCCGCCTGCAGCCGGGCCGCATGTTCCTGGTCGACACGGCGGAGGGCCGCCTGATCGAGGACGACGAGATCAAGTCGGAGCTCGCCGCCGGAGCGCCGTACGGCGACTGGCTCGACGAGGGCCGCATCAACCTCAAGGACCTGCCGGAGCGCGAGCACATCGTGCACACCCCGGCGTCGATCACCCGCCGCCAGCGCACCTTCGGCTACACCGAAGAAGAGGTGCGCATCCTGCTGAAGCCGATGGCGACGACGGGAGCGGAGCCGCTCGGCGCCATGGGCTCGGACACGCCCGTCGCCGTGCTCTCCGACCGGCCGCGGCTGCTCTTCGACTACTTCGCCCAGCAGTTCGCGCAGGTGACCAACCCGCCGCTCGACTCGATCCGCGAAGAGGTCGTCACCTCGCTCAAGCTGGGCCTCGGCCCGGAGCGCAACCTGCTCTCCGCCGGCCCGGAGCACGCACGCCAGGTCGTCCTCGACTTCCCGGTGATCGACAACGACGAGCTGGCCAAGATCCAGCACATCGACCCCCGCCCGGGGAGCCGGCTGACCACGACGGTGAAGGGCCTGTACCGCATCGAGTCGGGTGCCGACGCGATGGAGAAGCGTCTCGCCGAGATGTGCGACGAGGTGGACGAGGCGATCGAGGCCGGCGCGCAGTTCATCGTGCTGAGCGACCGCGACTCCACCAAAGACCTGGCGCCGATCCCGTCGTTGCTGATGCTCGCCGCTGTGCACCACCACCTCATCCGTGCGGAGAACCGCATGAAGGTGGGGCTCATCGTCGAGGCCGGTGACGTGCGCGAGGTGCACCACGTCGCGCTCCTCATCGGCTACGGCGCGTCGGCCATCAACCCGTACCTCGCGATGGAGACCTGCGAGGAGCTCGTCCGCAGTGGCCTGATCACCGGGGTCACCCCGGAGAAGGCCGTCAAGAACGTGATCAAGGCGCTCGGCAAGGGCGTGCTCAAGATCATGTCGAAGATGGGCATCTCGACGGTGTCGTCGTACGCGGGCGCCCAGGCGTTCGAGGCCGTCGGCCTCAGCCAGGAGGTCGTCGACCTCTACTTCACGGGCACCACGACGAAGCTCGGCGGCGTCGGCATCGACGTCATCGGCATCGAGAACATGGCGCGCCACACCAGCGCGTACCCGGCGGAGGGCGCGGCGCTCGCGCACGAGCGGCTGGCGACCGGCGGCGAGTACCAGTGGCGCCGTGACGGCGCGCCGCACCTCTTCAACCCGGAGACGGTGTTCCGCCTGCAGCACTCGACCCGCACCCGCCGGTACGACATCTTCAAGGAGTACACCGGCGCAGTCGACGACCAGGCCGAGACCCTGATGACGCTGCGCGGCATGTTCAAGCTGCAGACCGGCGTCCGGCCCCCGGTCCCTCTGGACGAGGTCGAGTCGGTCGAGTCGATCGTGAAGCGGTTCTCCACCGGCGCGATGAGCTACGGGTCGATCTCCAAGGAGGCGCACGAGAACCTCGCGATCGCGATGAACCGTCTCGGCGCGAAGTCGAACACGGGAGAAGGCGGCGAGGACCTCGACCGCCTGCTCGACCCGGAGCGCCGCAGCGCGATCAAGCAGGTCGCATCCGGTCGCTTCGGCGTCACGTCGATGTACCTCACCCACGCGGACGACATCCAGATCAAGCTCGCCCAGGGCGCCAAGCCCGGCGAGGGTGGCCAGCTGCCGCCGACCAAGGTGTACCCGTGGGTCGCCCGCACCCGTCACGCGACGGCCGGTGTCGGCCTGATCTCGCCGCCCCCGCACCACGACATCTACTCGATCGAAGACCTCAAGCAGCTCATCTTCGACCTGAAGCGCGCGAACCCGGATGCCCGTGTGCACGTCAAGCTCGTGAGCGAGTCCGGCATCGGAGCGGTCGCGGCGGGCGTCGCCAAGGCCCTCGCCGATGTCGTGCTCGTCTCCGGGCACGACGGCGGAACCGGCGCCTCGCCGGTCAACTCGCTCAAGCACGCGGGTACGCCGTGGGAACTCGGCCTCGCCGAGACCCAGCAGACGCTGATGCTCAACGGGATGCGCGACCGCGTGGTCGTGCAGGTCGACGGTCAGCTCAAGACCGGCCGTGACGTCATCGTCGGCGCGCTGCTCGGCGCTGAGGAGTTCGGCTTCGCCACGGCGCCGCTGGTCGTCTCCGGCTGCATCATGATGCGCGTCTGCCATCTCGACACCTGCCCTGTCGGCGTCGCGACCCAGAACCCGGAGCTCCGCTCGCGGTTCTCCGGCAAGCCCGAGTTCGTGGTGAACTTCTTCGAGTTCATCGCGCAGGAGGTCCGGGAGTACCTGGCCGAGCTGGGCTTCCGCAGCCTCGACGAGGCGATCGGCCACAGCGAGCTGCTCGACGTCAACGGCGCGGTCGACCACTGGAAGGCGTCGGGCCTCGACCTGGCGCCGATCCTGCGCGGACCGGACTTCCCGGAGGACGCGCCGCGCAAGAACGCGCGCCAGCAGGACCACGAGCTCGACAAGCACTTCGACAACCAGCTCATCGAGCGCAGCGCCGACGTGCTCGCGAAGGGCGGCCACATCGCGATCGACCTGCCGATCCGCAACACGGAGCGGGCGGTGGGGACGATGCTCGGGCACGAGGTGACGGTGCGTCACGGCGAGAACGGCCTGCCGACCGGCTCGATCGAGATCAGCCTCACGGGCTCCGCAGGGCAGTCGCTCGGCGCCTTCCTGCCGAGCGGCATCACGCTGCGGCTCGAAGGCGACACCAACGACTACGTCGGCAAGGGCCTCTCGGGCGGCCAGATCGTGATCCGGCCCGACAAGAACAGCGTGTTCCCGGCGGAGCGCAACGTCATCGCGGGCAACGTGATCGGCTACGGCGCCACCCAGGGGAGCATGTTCATCCGCGGCATCGTGGGGGAGCGGTTCCTGGTGCGCAACTCCGGAGCGACCGCGGTCGTCGAAGGCGTCGGCGACCACGCGCTGGAGTACATGACCGGTGGGCTCGCCGTCATCCTGGGCGGTACGGGCCGCAACCTGGGTGCGGGCATGTCCGGCGGAACGGCCTACGTGTACGAGCTCGACGAGGACCGGGTCAACCGCGACTCGCTCGCCAGCGGCGAGCTGGAGCTGCTGCCGCTCGGCAGCGCCGACGTGGAGATCGTGCGCGACCTCCTCGAGCGGCACGTGGCGGAGACCGACTCGGCACTCGCCGCCGAGCTGCTCTCGAACTTCGACGAGACCGTCGCGAAATTCGTCAAGGTGCTGCCGCGCGACTACGCGGCCGTGCTTCAGATGCGTCAAACCGCCGTCGACGAGGGTCTCGACCCCGACGGGGACATCGTATGGAACAGAATTCTGGAGGTGACCGGTGGCTGACCCGAAGGGCTTCCTCAAAGTTACGGAGCGCGAGCTCCCCAAGCGCCGCCCGGTCTCCGTGCGCCTCATGGACTGGAAAGAGGTCTACGAGGCCGGCGACCCGGCGCAGTTGCGCCGTCAGGCCGGGCGTTGCATGGACTGCGGCGTGCCGTTCTGCCATCAGGGCTGCCCGCTGGGCAACCTGATCCCCGAGTGGAATGACCTCATGTGGCGCGGCGAGGGTCGTCAGGCCATCGAGCGTCTGCACGCGACCAACAACTTCCCGGAGTTCACCGGCCGGCTGTGCCCGGCGCCCTGCGAGTCGTCGTGCGTTCTCGGCATCAACCAGCCGGCGGTGACGATCAAGCAGGTCGAGGTCTCGATCATCGACCAGGCGTGGCAGAACGGATGGGTGCAGCCGCATCCGCCGGAGCGCCTCACGGGCAAGACGGTCGCCGTCGTCGGTTCCGGTCCTGCCGGTCTCGCCGCGGCCCAGCAGCTCACGCGTGCCGGGCACACCGTCGCCGTCTATGAGCGGGACGACCGCATCGGCGGCCTGCTCCGCTACGGCATCCCCGACTTCAAGATGGAGAAGAAGCACCTCGAGGCGCGTCTGAACCAGATGATGGCCGAGGGCACGCGGTTCCGCGCCGGTGTGAACATCGGCGTGGACATCACGTGGGACGACCTGCGTGCCCGGTACGACGCCGTCGTGGTGGCGACCGGAGCCATGGTGCCCCGCGACCTCCCCATCCCGGGGCGCGACCTCAGCGGCGTGCACTTCGCGATGGAGTACCTCGTCCAGCAGAACAAGGCGGGGGCCGGTGACCAGGTCGCCGACCAGATCACCGCCGAGGGCAAGCATGTCGTCGTTCTCGGCGGAGGCGACACCGGTGCCGACTGCATCGGGACGGCGCACCGCCAGGGTGCGGCCAGTGTCACCAACCTCGCCATCGGCACGCAGCCGCCGAGCGAACGCCCCGCACACCAGCCCTGGCCGACTACGCCCACGCTCTTCGAAGTTCAGAGCGCGCACGAAGAAGGTGGCCACCGCGAGTTCCTCGCCTCGACCGTCGAGTTCCTCGCGAACGAGTACGGCGAGGTGCGGGCGATCCGCGTCGCGGAGACCGAGTACCTCGACGGCCGTCGTGTCCCGAAGGCCGGCACCGAGCGCGAGATCCCGGCCGACCTGGTCCTCCTCGCCCTCGGATTCACCGGTCCGGAGTCCGAGGACCTCGGCAACCAGCTCGAGGTCCCGTTCGACCAGCGCGGCAATGTGCAGCGCGACGGCGACTACCAGACCAGCCAGCCGGGCGTGTTCGTCGCCGGCGACGCGGGCCGCGGTCAGTCGCTCATCGTGTGGGCTATCGCAGAAGGCCGTGCAGCGGCGGCCTCCGTTGACCGGTATCTTGAAGGGGAGACGCAGCTGCCGTCCCCGATCCGACCTACAGACCGGGGCATCCTGGTCTGAGTCGGCTTACGAACGAGCTGTTGGACGCGCGTGCGGAACCGCCGTGCACGTCATCACCGAATCGAGCGCCCAGAGCGCAGAATCACGGAGCAAGAAGAAAAGTATGAGAAGGGCGAAAATCGTCGCGACCCTCGGGCCCGCGACCTCGAGCTATGAGAACATCCGCGCGATCATCGACGCGGGTGTGGACGTTGCTCGAATGAACCTGAGCCACGGAAGCTACGACGTCCACGAGGGTGTCTACGCGAACGTGCGCAAGGCCGCTGACGACGCCGGCAAGCCGGTCGCCGTTCTGGTCGACCTCCAGGGCCCGAAGATCCGTCTCGGCAAGTTCGAGGCGGGTCCCTACGAGCTCCACGAAGGTGACATCTTCAAGATCACCATCGAAGACATCATCGGCACCAAGGAGATCTCCTCCACGACGTTCAAGGGCCTGCCCCAGGACGTCAAGGCCGGGGACTTCCTGCTGATCGACGACGGCAAGGTGCGCGTGCGCGTGCTCGAGACCGACGGAACCGTCGTGACCACCGAGGTGATCGTCGGCGGCCCGGTCTCGAACAACAAGGGCATCAACCTCCCGGGCGTCGCGGTCAACGTGCCTGCGCTGTCCGAGAAGGACGAGGCGGACCTCCGCTGGGGCCTCAAGCTCGGCGCCGACCTGATCGCGCTCTCGTTCGTCCGCAGCGCGGCCGACATCGAGCGCGTGCACGAGATCATGGCAGAAGAGGGTCGCAAGCTCCCCGTCGTCGCCAAGGTCGAGAAGCCGCAGGCGGTCGACAACCTCGAGGAGATCATCGAGGCGTTCGACGCCATCATGGTCGCCCGTGGCGACCTCGGCGTCGAACTCCCGCTCGAGGCCGTGCCGATCGTGCAGAAGCGCGCGGTCGAGCTCGCCCGTCGCGCAGCCAAGCCGGTCATCGTCGCCACGCAGATGCTCGAGTCGATGATCTCCAGCCCGGTCCCCACCCGTGCAGAGACCTCCGATGTCGCCAACGCCGTCCTCGACGGTGCTGACGCCGTGATGCTCAGCGGCGAGACCAGCGTCGGCGAGTACCCGGTGATCACCGTGCAGACCATGGCGCGCATCGTCAGCTCGACGGAGGAGCACGGTCTCGACCGCATCGCTCCGCTCGGCACCCGCCCGCGCACGCAGAGCGGTGCGATCACGCTCGCCGCGGTCGAGGTCGCCGACTTCGTCGAGGCCAAGTACCTCTGCGTGTTCACCGAGTCGGGCGAGTCGGCGCGTCGTATGTCGCGTCTGCGCAGCAAGATCCCCATCCTCGCGTTCACGCCGGAGGAGTCGATCCGCCGTCGCATGTCGCTGAACTGGGGCGTCGAGTCGTTCGTCGTCTCGCGCGTCACCCACACCGACCAGATGGTCGCGCAGGTCGACGAGGCGCTGAAGTCGACGGGCCGCGCCGAGAACGGCGACAAGGTCATCATCATCTCGGGTTCCCCTCCCGGAATCCCCGGAACCACCAACGACATCCGCGTGCACCGCGTGGGCGACGTCCTCTGAGACGCCCCCGCACCGGATGACAGAACGGCCCCCGAGCGATCGGGGGCCGTTCTTCGTCTCCGCCTGCGGCATCACCGTCGCCCGGCGCAGTGCGGACCGGTTCCCACGGAGTTCGCAGCAACCGAGGGGTTCACGCACGCATGACCGGCGTAGTCTCGATCCCATGAAACGTCGCTGGGTCCGTTGGTTGCCGGCAGCCGTGATCCCGGCTGCGATCGCTGCGGGAGCGCTCATCGCCCCGATGGCCGCTGGAGCCGCCGACCTGCCGTCGAAGACTCCGTCGGATGTGCTGAAGCTCGTCGCAGCCAGCGACGTCCGCGCTTTCTCCGGCACCATCGAGCAGAGTTCCGACCTCGGGCTGCCGTCGATGCCGAGTGTGAGCGGCGGCGGGGCCGCCTCCAGCTCGTCGTCCGACGCATCCGACGCACTGGAACTGCTCACCGGGTCGCACACCGCCAAGGTCTACGCGGACGGGCCGACGAAGGCGCGCGTTCAGGTGCTCGACCAGCTCGCTGAGCGTGACGTCGTCAGAAACGGCTCCGATGTCTGGCTGTACACCTCCACGGGCACGAAGGTGACCCACGTCACCTTGCCGAGCCGCACGGCCGAGAAGACGACGCCGGATGCCTCGACCACCACGCCTGCCCAGCTCGCCCAGCGCTTCCTGGCCGCTGTCGACGACAGCACAGCGGTCACCCTCGGCGACAACACGAAGGTCGCCGGCCGTGACGCCTACGACCTGGTGCTGACTCCACGCACGTCGGCGACCCTCGTCGGCTCCGTCTCGATCGCGGTGGACGGCGCCACCGGCGTCCCCCTCAGCGTGCAGGTGGATGCGCGGGGACAGTCCACGCCGGCCTTCGAGGTCGCGTTCAGCACGTTCGACCCGTCTGCTCCCTCTGCCGACGTGTTCGCCTTCACCCCGCCGGCCGGAGCCACGGTGACCGAGCAGACGCTCCCGGCCCCCGGCTCCCACGCGAGGGCGTCCGACAAAGCGAAAGCCGCTGATCACCCCGAGCCGGTCGTGAGCGGTTCCGGCTGGAGCAGCATCGTCACCGCGTCCGTCGGCGCCGTGCCGGCATCGGTGACCTCGTCGCCGCTGTTCGCCCAGCTGACGACCGCCGTTCCCGGTGGCCGCGCCTTCAGCACGTCCCTCGTCTCGGTGCTGCTCACCGACGACGGCCGCGTCCTCGCGGGCGCCGTTCCGGTGTCGGCCCTCGAAGCCGCCGCCGCCAAGTGACGCAACCCGACGCCGCGATCGCGACGAGCGACCTCTCCAAGAGGTTCGGGTCGCGTACGGTCGTCGACGGGCTCGACCTGCTCGTACCGCGCGGCGCCGTCTTCGGCTTCCTCGGCCCCAACGGCTCGGGCAAGACGACCACCATCCGCATGCTGCTGGGGCTGGTCAACGCGACGGCCGGCGACATCCGGCTGCTCGGCGAGACCATGCCCGCCCGCGGTGCGCACGTGCTGCCCCGCGTGGGCGCCCTCGTCGAGGGCCCCGCCTTCGCCCCGTACCTCTCCGGAACGGCGAACCTGCTGCGCCGCGACACCGCCGATCGGTACGCGCCTCCGGCGACGCGGCGCGCGAGGGTGGCCGCGGCGCTGGAGCGTGTCGGCCTCTCGCACGCAGCGGGTCGCAATGTACGGGCGTACTCGCTGGGCATGAAGCAGCGGCTCGGCATCGCGGGAGCGCTGCTGACCGACCGCGATCTGCTCGTGCTCGACGAGCCGACCAACGGGCTCGACCCGCAGGGCACCAGGGAGGTGCGCTCGCTCATCCGGTCGCTGGCCGACGAAGGGACCACCGTCTTCGTCTCCAGCCACCTGCTGGCCGAGATCGAGCAGATCTGCACGCACGCGGCCATCATGCGCACCGGGCGACTGGTCGCCCAGGGATCCCTCGACGAGCTGCGCGGCGCCGGGATTCCGCGGGTCCGCCTGGAGACGCCGGATCCGGCGGCGGCGGTCGAAGTGTTCACCCGCCTCGGGCTCGCCGACGCCGCAGCGGAGGGCGGTGTGGTCGACGCTTCCCTTCCCGATGCCGGCCCGTCCGCAGAGAGCCTCGTCGCCGCGCTTGTCGCCGCCGATGTGCGGGTCCGCGGCTTCGCCGTGCACGGTTCGACCCTCGAGGAACGCTTCGTCGCGCTGACCGGGGAGGGATTCGATGTCGAGCAGTGAGGCGGCCGTCTCGGGCTCCGAGGCCTTCACGGCGCAGGGACGACCGCGACCGTCGGCCGGCTGGTCGCTGCTCTGGTCGGAGCTCTGGGTGCTCTTCCGGCGCTGGCGTACGTGGGCGATGCTCGCCGCACTGGCGGCGGTGCCCATCCTGATCGCGGTCGCCGTACGCGTGCGCGGGGGCCCCGACGCCGGTCGCGGCCCCGCCTTCCTCGACCAGATCACCGCGAACGGCCTGTTCGTCGGGTTCACCGCTCTCGTGGTGTGCGTTCCGCTCTTCCTGCCCCTGACCGTCGGCGTCGTGGCGGGCGACACGATCGCGGGCGAGGCCAGCCACGGCACCCTGCGCTACCTGGTGATCGCGCCGGCGGGGCGCATCCGGTTGCTCGCGGTGAAGTACGCGGGCGCCGCGGTGTTCTGCATCGTCGCGACCCTGGTCGTCATCCTCGCCGGGTCGGCGATCGGCGCCATCCTGTTCCCGATCGGTCCGGTGACGCTGCTCTCGGGCACCGTGGTGAGCCTGGGAGACGCCTTCCTGCGGCTGCTGGCGATCGCGGCCTACGTGACCGTCTCGCTGCTCGGTCTGTGCGCGATCGGCCTGTTCCTCTCGACCCTGACCGATGTCCCTGTCGGGGCCATGGCGGCCACGATCGTTCTGTCGGTGGTCTCGCAGGTGCTCGACCAGCTGCCGCAGCTCGACGCCATCCACCCCTGGCTGTTCAGCCACTACTGGTTCGGATTCGCCGACCTGCTGCGCCAGCCCATCTCCTGGGATTCCTTCGGCAGCAACGCCGTGCTGCAGCTCGGCTACATCGCGGTCTTCGGTGCGCTCGCGGTCGGCCGATTCACGACGAAGGACATCCTCTCGTAGCGTCGGCTAAGGAATGGTCTCGGCGGTTCCCTCGAGGTCGGAGCGCGGATGCTCGCGCTGCGTTGCGATCGTGACGCCGGCGGCGAGGCAGACGATCACGATTCCGGCGAGCTGCACTGCTGAGAAGTGCTCGTGCAGCACCAGCACGCCGAACATCGTCGCGATCACCGGCCCGAAGCTGGTGATGACCGCGTACAGGCGCGGCGGGATGCGCCGCAGGATGAAGGTGTCGAGGCTGTACGGGATGGCGGAGGAGAGGATGCCGGCCGCGACCAGCAGCCCGACCACGGTCCAGTCGAGCCGCGAGTAGTCGACGATGATCAGCGCGATGGGCAGCAGGACGACGGTGGCGACCACGCTCGCGACGCTGAGGCCCTCCAGTCCGGGCAGACGCAGCGCGACGCGCCGGGTGAGCAGGATGTAGGCGGCCCACGACGCGGCGGCGGTCAGAGCGAGCACGACGCCGATCGGGTCGATCGCCCCTTCCGTTCCGGTGAGGAGCACGACGCCTCCGGCTGCGACGACCGCGCAGAGCACATCGAGCACTCGGCGCGACCCGGCGAGGGCGAGGGCGAACGGTCCGAGGAACTCGATGGTCGCCGCGATGCCGAGCCCGAGGCGTCCGACCGCTTCGTAGAAGCTCAGATTCATCGAGACCAGCACGAGCCCGAGCAGCAGAGCCGGCCAGAGCCGTCGCCAGGTCAGCTCGGCGCGCTTCGGGCGGTAGAACGGAAGCACGGCGATCGCCGTGATCACCTGCCGCACCGCCACGACCACCACGGAACCGACGATCGGGATGAGCAGCCCGGCGATCGAGGAGCCGAAATTGATGCTGACCTCGGTGCCGACCTGGGTTCCCGCCCCGATCAGCGTCCGGCGTGCAGGACGGTCGGGTGCGGAGCTCACCCGTCGAGCTTACGGGGTCACTGCGCCGCCGGATGCGCTGTCAGGCGCATGATCGCGCGGGTCGCCGAGGGGCGACGCACCACGTCGAATCCGGCGGAGCGGAAGAGCGAGACGGTGCCGTGAAACCGCTCGGCGCTCGAGAGCCCCGGTCGCACCTCGGTGTCGACGGGATACCCCTCGATGACGTCAGCTCCGTGTTCGCCGGCGAAGGAGACGGCCCCATCGAGCAGCGCGTGCGCGACGCCGCGCTTGCGGAAGCCGTCGCGCACCACGAAGCAGGTGACCGCCCACGGGTCGGGCGGGTCGTCGGGAAGGCGCTTGGTGATCGGTGATCGTGCGAGACCCGGGTAGGCGGAGAACGGCTCGACTGCCGCCCAGCCGACGGGCTCGCCCTCGATCCACGCGATCACGCCGGGCGCGGGGTCCGTCGTGATGGACGTGTGCAGCCGGTCGGCCTTCTGCTCCCGTGGCAGCTCGCGATACTGCGTTCCCGTCAGCTTGAACCACTGGCACCAGCATCCGGACGGGTCGCCCCGCTCGCCGAAGACGCGCTCGAGTTCGGGCCACAGTTCGTCGCGCACGGGTTCGACGGTGATCGAGTCAGCCATACGCACAATTTAGCGGGCGTGCAGGGCACCGGCCAGTAGGGTCGGATGCTCGACGTGGCCGAAGTGCCCGGTCGCCGGCACCGCGATCGCACGGTACTGGGGGATGATCCCGGTAAGCAGTTCGTCGTCGTTCCGGCCGACGAAGACGTCACGGTCGCCGTGCAGGCCGACCACCGGGCACCGGATGCGCGACCAGCGCTCCTCCGCCGGGTAGTCGTGCGCGCACTGCATCGCGCGCACGAACGCTCCCGGCCGCAGGTCGCGGGCGAGCTCGTGCACCGCCCTGCGATCGGTGCGGGCGAAGAGCGGCGCGGCGAGGATCGTGAGCACGCCGGACCGGTCGAGCGCCCGCACGAAGCGCGCGGCGAACGGCCCGAGCAGGAGGAGCAGCCGGATGCCCTGCAGCAGTCCCACGAGCAGTGGATAGTGCACCAACCGCATGAACGCGGAGAGCCGGTCGCCCCGGCCGCCCAGCGTCGTGGCCGAGACGAGGAGCACCGATTCCGTGGCCACCGGCTCGGCGGCGGCGAGTTCGAGGGCGATGAACCCGCCGAGGGAGTGACCGACCACGCGCCAGTGTTCGTAGCCGAGCGCACGGGCGACCGTCGCGACCGAGGCTGCGAGGGTCTGAGCATCCACGCGGGAGAGGTCGTCGGCGGGGGAGTCGCCCCAGCCGGGGAGATCGGGAACGACGAGGTCGGCCACCGCGCCTCCGGTCTCG
Organism: Leifsonia sp. 10N434; assembly: GCF_056394405.1. Classification (NCBI taxonomy): domain Bacteria; kingdom Bacillati; phylum Actinomycetota; class Actinomycetes; order Micrococcales; family Microbacteriaceae; genus Leifsonia; species Leifsonia sp. 10N434. The sequence goes on from NZ_JBFTHV010000002.1 coordinate 153,862, forward strand.
GCCGCAGCGATCGCTGCGCGCCACGTGGTCCAGGACCCGGCCGCGCCGTGGAGCAGGATGGTCGCCGTGCCGGATTCGCGCACGCCGTGGCGTACAGCCACGCAGCCGAGCGAGGTGTCGATGAACGTTCTCTCCATAGTCGTTGTTCGGAGCGGACCCCCGCGTAGGATGCCGAAAAAGGGGAAGGTACTCGATGAGAACTCGCACGTCCACCGCGCTCACGTCCGAAACGCTCGACCGACTGGATGCCTGGTGGCGCGCCGCCAACTATCTCTCCGTCGGTCAGATCTACTTGCTGGACAATCCGCTGCTGCGTGAGCCGCTGACCCGGGACCACATCAAGCCCCGGCTCCTCGGCCACTGGGGCACCACGCCCGGGCTGAACTTCATCTACGCGCACCTCAACCGCGTCATCCAGGAGCGGGACCTGGACACGATCTTCATCGCCGGCCCAGGCCACGGCGGACCCGGAGTGGTCGCGAGCGCCTACCTCGACGGCACCTACAGCGAGATCTATCCGCGGATCGACCGCACGGCTGACGGCCTGCGCAAGCTCTTCCGCCAGTTCTCGTTCCCCGGTGGCATCCCGAGTCACGCGGCGCCGGAGACACCGGGCTCCATCCACGAGGGCGGTGAGCTCGGCTACTCCCTCTCGCACGCCTACGGCGCGGCGTTCGACAACCCCGACCTGCTGGTCGCAGCCGTCGTCGGCGACGGCGAGGCCGAGACCGGGCCGCTCGCCACGGCGTGGCACTCGAACAAGTTCCTCGATCCGGCGACCGACGGCGTCGTGCTGCCCATCCTGCACCTCAACGGGTACAAGATCGCGAATCCGACGGTGCTGGCGCGCATCCCGGAGAAGGAGCTGCTCGAGCTGATGCGCGGGTACGGTCACACGCCGTACGTCGTGTCCGGAGGCTTCGACGGGGAGGATCCGCGCGCCGTGCACGAGCGCATGGCCCAGACGATGGACGAGATCCTCGACCAGATCGCGGGCATCAAGCGTGCGGCGAAGGCGGGAGACCTCACCGAGCGGCCCGCGTGGCCGATGCTGATCCTGCGCACGCCGAAGGGGTGGACCTGCCCGAAGGAGATCGACGGCCACCCGGCCGAGAACAACTGGCGCTCGCACCAGGTGCCGCTGGCGGATGCGCGGGACACCGAGGCGCACACCAAGCTGCTCGAATCGTGGCTGGCCTCATACCGCCCGGAAGAATTGTTCGACGACGAGGGCGCTCCGCTGCCCCTGATCACGGGGCTGGCGCCAGAGGGCGACCGGAGGATGAGCGCCAACCCGGTCGCCAACGGCGGCCTGCTGCGCAAAGACCTCCGGCTGCGCGACTTCCGCGACTACGCCGTCGACGTTCCTGCTCCCGGCGAGACGGTCGCCGAGGCCACGAAGGTCCTCGGCGAATGGCTGCGCGACGTGATGATCGACAACCACGAGACGTTCCGGCTGTTCGGGCCCGACGAGGTGGCCTCCAATCGCCTCCAGGCCGTCTTCGAGGTGACGGACAAGCAGTGGAACGCCGAGCGCTGGCCGATCGACGACGACAACCACCTCGCCCCGAGCGGACGGGTGATGGAGATGCTCAGCGAGCATCAGTGCCAGGGCTGGCTCGAGGGCTACCTGCTCACCGGGCGGCACGGCGTCATCACCTCGTACGAGGCGTTCATCCACATCGTCGACTCGATGTTCAACCAGCACGCCAAGTGGCTCAAGACGTCACGCCACATCCCGTGGCGCCGGCCGGTCTCGTCGCTCAACTACCTGCTGAGCTCCCATGTCTGGCGCCAGGATCACAACGGCGCCTCGCACCAGGACCCGGGATTCATCGATCACGTCATCAACAAGAAGGCCGACGTCGTGCGGGTGTACCTGCCGTTCGACGCCAACACCCTGCTCTCGACCTACGACCACTGCCTGCGGTCGGTGGACTACGTCAACGTCGTCGTGGCTGGCAAGCAGCCGGCCCCCAACTGGCTGACGATGCAGGAGGCGATCGAGCACTGCACTCGCGGGATCGGCATCTTCGACTGGGCCGGAACCGAGGTCGAGGGCGAAGAGCCCGACGTGGTGCTCGCCTGCGCGGGGGACGTCCCGACCCTCGAGGTGCTGGCGGCGGCGTCGATCCTGCGCGAGCGCATCCCGTCGCTGCGCGTGCGGGTGGTCAACGTGGTCGACCTGATGCGCCTGCAGAGCGAGGGGGAGCATCCGCACGGCCTGAACGACCGCGAGTACGACGCGCTGTTCACGACGGGCAAGCCGGTGGTGTTCGCCTATCACGGGTATCCGTGGCTGATCCACCGGCTGACGTACCGGCGCAACGGCCACTCCAATCTGCACGTGCGCGGGTACAAGGAGGAGGGCACCACCACGACGCCGTTCGACATGGTGATGCTCAACGACCTCGACCGGTACCACCTGGTGATCGACGTACTCGACCGGGTGCCCGGGCTCGGGGAGCGCGAGGGCGCCTTCCGGCAGGAGATGCAGGATGCCCGGCTGCGGGCGCGTCAGTACACGCGCGAGCACGGAGAGGACATCCCCGAGGTCGCCGAATGGGCGTGGGGCGGCGGCACAAAGCGCACCCGCCTCGACACGACGGGCGGCGACAACGACTGACGGCGGGCTCAGCCTCAGAGCGGGGCGGCCGCCGACGGGTCGACGATCGTGAGCGACGGGATCTTGGCCGTGCGGCCGTCGCCCGACGACCGCCCCGTGAGGCGGCGGCCGATCCAGGGCAGCACGTAGCGGCGGTAGTAGTCCACGGTGCGGCGGGACTTCTCGCCGGCCGGGGCGGCCGCGACCTCGTCGACGCCCCATTCGGCGGGCACGGGAACGCCCAGGGCGGTGAGCACGTTGCTCGCCACCCGGGCGTGCCCGAGGGAGTTGAGGTGCAGCCGGTCGACGGACCAGTACCGGATGTCACCGAGTCCCTCGTCGACCCAGTTGTCGACGAAGGTCACGTTGTCGAGGGGGAGTCGAGCGCGTACGGCCGCGTCGAGCTCGTCGCCACGACGCCGCATCACTGACCCGAGCGGCAGGTGCGCGGTCGGATTGGCGCCACTGAGAAGCAGCATGTGCAGCCCGGCGGCGGTGACGCGCGTGGCGGCGTCGTCGAGCATCGTGACCACCGACTCCATCGACACCTTGGGCCGCATGATGTCGTTGCCGCCGCCGTTCAGGCTGATCAGCTGGGGTCGCTGATCGATCGCCGGCTGCAGCTGCTCGGTGATGAGCGGCCGGAGCTTGCGACCGCGGATGGCGAGGTTGGCGTAGCGCACCGGCTCACTCGACGCCGCGGCGAGACCGAGGGCGACGAAGTCGGCCCAGCCCCGCGTGCGTCCGTCGGGAAGCTCGTCGCCGACACCCTCGGTGAAACTGTCGCCGATGGCGATGTAACTCGTAAACACATAGCTACGCTACCCGTCGCGCGTACCATGGGCCGCACGTGCCCCACAGAACGATCCACTCAGACGCGCATCGACGCGCGACCAGACGTGAAGGAGTACCGCGATGCAAACCATTTCCCCGTACCTGTGGTTCGATGACCAGGCCGAGCAGGCTGCCGAATTCTATGTCTCGCTCTTTCCGAACTCGCGCATCCTCGAGGTGAGGCGGTTCGGAGACGACGCGCCGGGTCAGGCGGCCGGCGTCACGACCGTGCGGTTCGAGATCGACGGCATGGAGGTCGGAGCGCTGAACGGCGGGCCGCTGTTCCCGTTCACCGAGGCGGTCTCGTTCATGGTGCAGGTCGAGACGCAGGAGGAGATCGACCGCCTCTGGAACGCCCTCATCGCCGATGGCGGCGAACCCAGCCAGTGCGGCTGGCTCAAAGACCGCTGGGGGCTGTCGTGGCAGATCGTGCCGACCGCGCTCGACCGGCTGTTCTCCGATCCGGACCCGGCTCGGGTGCGCCGCGCCACCGAGGCCATGCTCTCGATGGGCAAGCTTGACATCGCGGCCCTCGAAGCCGCCGCCGACGCCGCCTGAGCGCAGCCGAGAGGCGGGACGGGGTCAGCCGAGGAGCGTCTGCCAGGCGAGCAGGTGCTCGACAGTGACGCCGCCGTACCCGGCGGTGGTCGAGAAGTGCGATCGCACGAGCGCGGTCTCCGTCTCGAGAGCCACCGGCGAGTCGTCGCCGAAGGTGTACTGGGCGCCGCCGGCCACGGCGGGGGTGTCCGTCTCGACGCCGATCGTGAACGGCACGGCGGCGATGGCGGCGGCCTGAGCGGCGGGCTCCGCGAGCGCGATGATCCCGTCGGATCCGGCGGCGTGATCGGAGAAGGCGACGATCGCGACGCTCTGCAGGTGCGGCAGGAGCGCGTCGAACGCGGTGCCGTCACCGACCGGATGCGCGGCGAGCCACCAGGGGAGGTCGGCCCCGATCGGCACATCGCCCGCGGCGGTGCGCGCCGCGTCGAGCATCGCCGCGTACTGGGGCACGATCGTGGCGAGATCCGGGTTCGGGATGCCCGCCCACGGCTCGACGTCGAACTGCACAGCATCGAACGGCGCGGTGCTCAGGGCATCGGTCACCCATTGCGCGGCGAGCGACGGCTGGGTCGTCCATCCGGAGTCGCCCCCGAGCGCCGACACCGAGATGCCCGCCTCGTGCAGTGCGGTGACGGCTTCGGGCAACCAGGTCGCGAAGGCGCCCTGGTTGGCGGCCCACGGCACCGACAGGTAGACCGAGCGCAGGTGGTGCTCCTGAGCGAACGCGACGAGGGCGGCGGGCTCGAACTGCGGTTGGCCGAGGCCACGCGCATCCGTCGCCGGATCGATCGGGTTGCCCCACGCCCACATGCTGGTGATGGCGGAGGGAGCGGAGCCCTCGGTGCTGTTCTGCACCGCGACGGCGGGGGCCGCGGCGATCAGCGATCCTCCCGCGACGATCGCGCCGGCGAGCGCACTCACCACCACCGATCTCACCCTGAACGCAGGCACAGCACACCCCTTCGTCGTTGTCGTCGCCGCGCTTCGGGTGTGCAGCGCACTCATTCTGTCAGGTGGTGTGCCGCGCGCGCCAGCGGGTGCCACGACGGCCGGTGCCCCGTCTTCGAGGGGGTGTGCACCGCAGCCGGCCCGGCGGCCGGGGTCAGTCGCGCCAGCCGAGTGCGGGCGCGATCTGGGTGGCGATCGTCTCGAGCAGGTGGGCGTTGTACTCGACCCCGAGCTGGTTCGGGACCGTCACCAGCACGGTGTCCGCGTCTCGCACCGCCGCATCGTCGCGCAGCTCCTCGACGATCTGCTCCGGGTCCCCGGCGTAGGTCTTGCCGAACCGGGCGATGCCGCCGTCGAGGTGGCCGAGCTGGTCGGTGCGCTCGCCGAGCGCCGTCGCCCCGAAGTAGCGCCGGTCCAGGTCGTTCGTGATCGGCAGGATGCTGCGGCTGACCGAGACGCGCGGCTCGCGCTCCCAGCCGGCCTCCGCCCAGGCCTCGCGGTACAGCCGGATCTGCTCCGCCTGCAGGTCTCCGAACGGCACGCCGGTGTCTTCGGTGAGCAGCGTCGAGCTCATCAGGTTCATGCCCTGCTCGGCCGTCCAGACCGCCGTCTGCCGTGTGCCCGAGCCCCACCAGATGCGGTCGGGCAGGGTCTCCGAGCGTGGTTCGATCGCCAGCGGCTGCTCGACCCCGGTCATCTGCGGGTTCGACATCGCCGCGCCCGCACCTGCGATCACCGCCCGGAACACCTCCGTGTGGCGCCGGGCGAGATCCGCGTCGGTCTCACCGTCGTTCGGCGCGTAGCCGAAGGACTCGTACCCCTGCAATGCCGTCTCGGGTGATCCCCGGCTGATGCCGAGCTGGAGCCGGCCGCCGCTGATGAGGTCGGCCGCCGCGGCATCCTCGGCCATGTACAGCGGGTTCTCATAGCGCATGTCGATCACCGCGGTGCCCAGCTCGATGCGGCTGGTGCGGGCGCCCATCGCCGCGAGCAGCGGGAACGGCGAGGCGAGCTGGCGGGCGAAATGATGCACGCGCACGTAGGCGCCGTCGATCCCGACCTCTTCGGCCGCGACCGCGAGGTCGATCGACTGGAGCAGAGCATCCGAGGCCGTGCGAGAGACCGAGCCGGGGATCGGCTGCCAGTGTCCGAAGGAGAGGAATCCGATGCGTTTCACGTTCATCCCAAGGCCGGTGACGCCGCCGGTATTCCTGCCCCGGCGGCGCCCGGCGTCGATGTCGGTTTGCGGGTGTCAGTCGCCGACGTGCTGCTGGCGGAGCCAGACCAGCACCTCGGTAGCGACGTCGTGCCAGCCGTGGTCGATGGTCAGCGAGTGCCCGCGGCCGTGGAACTTGATCAGCTCGGTCACCGCGTTGGAGTCGCGATACTGCTTCATCGTGGCGTCGGTCGTGACATCCGGGACGGTGTGGTCGGCCGTGCCCGAGATCAGCAGCAGCGGGCCGCGGTCTTCGTTCTTGGTGTCCACTGCGGCCTGGGAGTGCAGCGTGAAGTTGGCCGCGGCGGCCTGGAAGAGCGGGCGCACCGTCGACGGGATGGTCCAGGCGTCGTAGAGCTGCTTGGACTCCTCATCGGTGAGCGCGTTGCCGAAGCCGTACTTGAACTCCTTCTCCGTCAGGCTGATCGCCTTGTTAATGTTCGCCGGATTGCCGAGGGCGGGGAGCGCGGCCTTGAGCTGGGCGAGGGGGAGCGGGAGCACGCCCTTGATCTGTGCCGGGTCGATTGCGACGCCGGCATTGCCGTAGCCGAGGCCGAGCAACTTTTCGGTGATCAGACCGCCGAACGAGTGGCCGATGATGATCGGCGGCTGGTCGTAGCCGTCGATGATCTTCGCGAAATGGTCCGTCACTTCGTCGATACTCTTGCCGGCGACGTCGTCGGCGTGCTCGCGCGTCTCGGCGACGGTCTCCTTCTCGCCGGGCCAGCCCGGCGCGACCGCGTCTAAGCCTTCGTTCTGGAAGTACTCGATCCAGGGTTGCCAGCTGGTGCCGTGGAGCCAGAGGCCGTGGATGAAGATCACCGGTTGATTCGCCATGTGCTCGTACCTTTCGAGGAACGTCGAGGAGGGGAGATCGGGTGTCGCAGGCACAGGCTATTCCCGGCATGCGGCCGCAAGCAATGGCTGACCGGGGAGTATGGTCTCCGCATGGTCGATTGGTTGTGCGCGACGTGCGCCGTCGAGTATCCGGCGGGCGCGGAGCATCCGGTGACGTGCCCGATCTGCGAGGACGAACGGCAGTACGTGCCACCCACGGGTCAGGTGTGGACCTCGCTTCAGCAGCTCGCGTCGGACGGCGAGCGCATCGGCGTCTCCGAACTCGAACCCGACCTCTATGCTCTCCGGTCCGAACCGAAGGTGGGCATCGGTCAGCAGAGCATGCTCCTGCGCACTCCGCAGGGCAACCTGCTGTGGGATCCGACCGGCTACGTGGACGAGGAGGCGGCCGCCGCGGTGCGCGCCCTCGGCGGTGTATCCGTGATCGCCACCAGCCACCCGCACATGCTCGGGGCGCAGACGTCGTGGTCACGGCTGCTCGGAGACGTCCCGGTGCTGGTGCACGAGCGCGACCGCCGGTGGGTGCAACGCGAGGAGCCGTGCATCCAGACCTGGTCGGGGGAGCGCCAGGTGCTCCCGGGGGTGACGCTGCGCACGATCGGCGGCCACTTCCCCGGCAGTGCGGTGGTGCACTGGGATCGCGGCGTGGTGCTCTCCGGCGACACGGTGTTCCCCGGGCCGTCCGGTCGCTGGGTGACGTTCCAGCGCAGCTACCCGAACGACATCCCGCTCTCGGGGGCGGTGGCGCGGCGGGTGGCCGATGCGGTGTGCGAACGGCCGTTCGACCGGCTCTACGGCAACCTGGGCAACTCCGTGCTCCAGGATGCGCGGGGCGCGGTGCTGCGCTCGGCCGACCGCTACATCGCGTGGGTCACCGGCGCGAACGACCACCTCACGTGAGGTAGGGCGCCAGCTCGAACTCGAGCGCCGGCTTGGGCTTGGCGCCGACGATCGTCTTCACCACTTCGCCGCCCTGGAAGACCTTCATCACCGGAAGCGACATCGCGCGGTACTCCATGGCGGACTTCAGGTTCTCGTCAGCGTTGATCTTGAGGATCGTGATGGTGTCGGCGTGCTCCGCGGCGAGCTGCTCGAGGATGGGCGAGAGTGCCCGGCACGGCCCGCACCACGGGGCCCAGAACTCGACGATGGTGGTCTTGTCGGCGGAGAGTACCGTCTGGTCGAAGGTGGCGTCGGTGACAGCAGTGAGGTGAGTCATGCGGCGAGGTTAGACCGTGACCCCAGGGGCAAGGTCAAGCTGTGACAGCATGGAGGAGGAGGAAAAAGCATGGACATCCTTTCGCAGGCGGAGATCCGCGACGCGTTCGTGAACTGCTCCCGCAGCGAGGCCGCCGAACTCCCCATGCCGCCGGGGCTCCACGAGGTGGACTGGTCGCGCCGCGAGTATCTCGGCTGGCGCGATCCCCGCGTGCCGCAGCGCGGCTACGTGGTGGTTCCGACGGAGAACGGTCCGGTCGGTATCGTGCTGCGGGCATCCGAGGCGTCGATGCGCTCACACGCGCCCACGATGTGCGGCTGGTGCCAAGACGTGCACCTCACCCACGACGTGTACCTGTACGTGGCCAAGCGGGCGGGGCAGGCCGGCCGCAACGGCGACACTGTCGGCACGCTGCTGTGCGGTGGTTTCGAGTGCTGCGAGAACGTGCGCCGCACCCCGCCGCCCTCGTACGTCGGCTTCGATGCCGACCTGGTGGTCGCCGACCGCATCGCCGGGCTCGCCGAGCGCGCCCGCCGTTTCGCCAACACGGTGGTGGGCGCGCGCATCTAGCCGCATACTCGATTTATCCCTCGAGAAGGAGGCCACGATGGCCGACGGCACGAAGGACGACCCGTGGCTCCTGAAGACGGCCCCCGGATCGTCGGAGTATTCGATGTGGCGTGACGAGGCGGGCGACCCACCCGCGCTGGTGTGCCAGGTGGGGCCGACGACCCTCAAATACCACCTCAGCGCGATCGACGATCTCGCGGGGTGGCTGCGCGAACAGGGTGACTGGGTGCCGCTCGGCGCCGCCGACGAGCAGAAGCAGGCCGCCGCAGGCACGGTGGAGGCGTGGGGACGTGACGAGTCCAACCCGGTGGGTGGCTGGTACGGCCTGCGCAAGGGCTACCGGGGACGGTTCGGGATGTACCTGCCACCGCTGCTCGAGGCGCTCGGTCTCGCCGAACTCACGCACGACGCACGGAACAACCGGGTACGCGCGCTCTGACGGCATCCGGGCCGATAGGGTGGCCTGACGCGACCTGGGGGCCCGATGCTCGTCACTCTCACCTACACCGGACCGTCGGCGACGGACCTCGGCTTCCTGCTGCACAAGAACCCGGAGCGTGCGCACGTGTTCGACCTGAGCGTCGGGCGAGCGCATGTCTTCTACCCGGTCGCAGACGACGCGCAGTGCACGGCGGCGTTGCTGCTCGAGATCGACCCGATCGAGCTGGTGCGGAGCAAGCGGTTCCGCGGGTCCGGCGACGGGACGCTCGCCCACTACGTGAACGACCGGCCGTACGCATCCGGATCGATGATGGCGACGGCGGTCGGCGCCGTCTTCCGCACAGCCATGACCGGTCGCAGCGACGCGCGTCCTGACCTCGTGGCGAATCCGATGCCGCTCGTGATCGAGCTGAGCGCGGTCCCCGTCCGCGGGCCCGTCGATCTCGCCGCCCGACTCTTCGAGCCGCTCGGCTGGCAGGTCACGGCGACGGAGCAGCCGCTCGACGACGCCTTCCCCGAGTGGGGATCCTCTCCCTACCAGGCCATCCGGCTGGAGGGCACGGTGAGGCTGGCCGACGCTCTCCGGCACCTGTACGTGCTGCTGCCTGTGCTCGACGACGCGAAGCACTACTGGGTGAGCGACGACGAGGTGGGCAAGCTGCTGCGCGCCGGCGAGGGATGGCTGGCCGGGCATCCGGAACGCGAACTGATCACGCAGCGCTACCTGAAGCACCAGCGGTCGTACATCGACGACGCGGCGACACGGCTCGCCGAGGCGGACGGTGTGCCGGCGCTCGCCGCGGAGGGGCCGGAGACACCGGAGGCAGCAGATGCTGCGGAGGCAGGGGCGGTCGCCGGCGACGACCGCGCTCCGCTCAACCGCGTGAGGGCCGAGGTCGTGCTGGGCATCCTCCGCGAGCTCGGCGCTCGCCGTGTCGCCGATCTCGGCTGCGGACCAGGAGCCCTGCTGCGCCCGCTGCTCGACGACCGCGCGCACGTTGAGATCGTCGGAACGGACGTGTCCGCCGGCGCGCTGGCCGTGGCGGCCGAACGTCTTCAGCTCGGCCGGTTGAGCGATGCCCAGCAGGGCCGGGTGCGACTGCTGCAGTCGTCGGTGACGTACCAGGACGACCGGATCGCCGGGCTCGACGCCGTCGTGCTCATGGAGGTCATCGAGCACATCGATCCGGAACGCCACGCGGCCGTCGAGCGCGCGGTGTTCGTTGCCGCGCGTCCGGCGGCGGTGATCGTCACGACGCCCAACCGCGAGTACAACGAGCTCTATCCGTCGCTGTCAGCCGGGGCGATGCGCCATCCGGATCACCGGTTCGAGTGGAGCAGGGGCGAGTTCCGTGCATGGGCGACGGGTGTGGCCGGACGCACCGGCTATGGCGTCGAGTTCAGAGACGTGGGCGACGTCGATGAGCGCCGGGGGTCGCCGACCCAGCTCGCACTGTTCCGGAGGGAGGACGCATGACCGGGATGGATGGATCGATCGCCGAGCCGGCGGAACTGCGCATTCCGGCCCTGTCGCTGGTGGTGCTCGTCGGCGTCAGCGGCTCGGGCAAGTCGACCTTCGCACGGGAGAAGTTCGCGCCGTTCGAGACGCTGTCGAGCGACTTCTTCCGCGGGCTGGTCTCCAACGACGAGAACAGTCAGGAGGCGACGGCGGCCGCATTCGATGCCCTGCGGTTCGTCGCCGCGAAACGTCTCGAGGCCGGTCTGCTGACGGTGATCGACGCCACGAACGTTCAGCAGAGCTCGCGCAAGAGCTTCGTCGACCTGGCCAAGGCACACGACGTGCTCCCGGTGGCCGTCGTCCTCGACCTGCCCGAGCGCATCTGCGTCGAGCGGAACGCCGCGAGGCCGGACCGCGACTTCGGCGCAGCCGTGGTGCATCGCCAGCACGGGCAGCTGCGCAAGTCCCTTCGATTCCTCGCCACGGAGGGGTTCCGCTCCGTCCACGTGCTGAGCAGCGTGGCGGAGATCGCCGCGGCGCGGGTGCAGAGGGTTCCGCTGCTCACCGACCGGCGCGGAGAGACCGGGCCGTTCGACGCCATCGGCGACGTGCACGGCTGCCTGTCGGAACTCGAGGGCCTGCTGACGACGCTCGGCTACGCGCTGCGCCGTGACGATGAGGGGCGCGCGGTCGACGCCGAGCATCCGGAGGGCAGGCGCGTCGTCTTCCTCGGCGATCTGGTCGATCGCGGTCCTGACAGCCCCGGCGTGCTGCGCCTGACGATGGGAATGGTCGAGAACGGCCACGCCCTGGCCGTGCCCGGCAACCACGAGGCCAAGCTGGTGCGCGCACTCCGCGGGGCGAAGGTGCAGGTCAGCCACGGGCTGGAGCGGACGCTCGCGCAGCTGGCAGATGAGACACCCGAGTTCCGTGCCCGGGTGGAGACCTTCTGCCACGACCTGGTGTCGCATCTCGTGCTCGACGACGGACGCCTCGTGGTCGCTCACGCTGGACTTAAGGAGGCGTACCAGGGGCGGGCATCCGGCCGGGTTCGTTCGTTCGCGCTGTACGGGGACACCACGGGGGAGACCGACGAGTTCGGCCTGCCCGTGCGCCTGCCATGGGCCGACGACTACCGTGGATCGGCGACCGTGCTCTACGGGCACACGCCGACCCCGCGGGCGGAGTGGGTCAACAACACGATGTGCCTCGACACGGGCTGCGTGTTCGGCGGGTCGCTCAGCGCTCTGCGCTACCCCGAGCGCGAGGTCGTCTCGGTGCCCGCCGAACGGGTCTGGTACGAGCCCGCCCGGCCGTTCCTCCCCGAGGACGGCGACGGCGACACGTCTCCGGAGCGCGAGGGCGGCCTGCTGCGCATCGACGACGTGCTCGGCAAGCACATCATCGAGACATCCACACACGGCCGCATCGGCGTGCGGGAGGAGAACGCCGCGGGGGCGCTGGAGGTCATGAGCCGCTGGGCCGTGGATCCGCGCAGGCTGCTCTACCTTCCGCCGACCATGTCGCCGCCGAACGCGAGCGCGCGCGAGGGACTGCTCGAGCATCCGGATGAGGCGTTCGCGGCGTATCGGCGCGAGGGCGTGACTCGGCTGCTGGCGGAGGAGAAGCACATGGGCTCGCGCGCCGTCGTGCTGCTGACCCACGATGCCGAGCGGTTCGGCGGCGAGCCGGGATGGCTCGGCACCGTGCACACCCGCACCGGGCGCCGGTTCTTCGAGCCGGGATTGGAGCAGGGGTTCCTTCGACGGCTCGACCGTGCGGTCGCGACGGCCGGAGTGTGGGACGAGCTGGAGACCGACTGGCTGCTCTTCGACGCCGAACTGCTGCCGTGGTCGCTGAAGGCGGGAGCGATGATCCGCGAGCAGTACGCGACCGTCGGCGCTGCCGCACGCGCAGCGCTGCCTCCCGCGGTGGCGGCGCTCGAGGCCGCGGCGGCTCGCGGCATCGAGGTCGGCGCGCTCCTGACCAGCACCAGGATGCGTGAGCGCGATGCCGACCGGTACGTCGACGCCTACCGCCGGTACGTCGGCCACGCCGATGGACTCACGGGGGTGCAGCTCGCGCCGTTCCAGGTGCTCGCGGCCGAGGGAAGGCAGTTCGCCGACCACGACCACGGCTGGCATCTCGCGATCGTCGACCGTGTGGCCGCCGCCGATCCGGTGCTCGTGCGGCGCACCCGCCGCCTGCCGATCGACCTCGACGATGCCGAGTCGGTCGCGGCGGCGACCGCCTGGTGGACGGAGCTCACCGAATCCGGAGGCGAGGGGATGGTCGTCAAGCCGTTCGCGAACCTGGTGCGCACCGACTCCGGGCTCGCTCAGCCGGGCATCAAGGTGCGCGGCCGCGAGTACCTGCGCATCATCTACGGACCCGATTACACCGAGCCCGAGAACCTGGTGCGTCTCCGCGACCGGAACGTCGCCCATAAGCGCTCGATGGCGCTGCGGGAGTATGCGCTGGGCCTCGAGGCGCTGGAGCGGCTGGTGGGCGGTGCGCCCCTGTGGCAGGTGCACCAGGCGGTGTTCGCCGTGCTCGCGATGGAGTCGGAGCCGGTCGACCCCCGGCTCTGATCGAGCGGGGCCGGGAGAGAGGCCCGCAGCGGCGCGCCGCGGGCCTCCCGATCCGGTCAGGGAAGGTAGTACGTGGGGTTCGGCAGCTTGATGGCGCGGTCGGCGTGGCCGCCGATCAGGTCGCTGAACTGGTCGCCGAAGTTCGCCACGATGTCGTAGCGTCCGCCGGACGTCGACTCGACGTGCGCCCTGGTCTGCGACTTGTACTCGATCGTGGTGCACTTCGCGGTCGCGCAGGTGATGTACGACGGCTGCTGCGACGTGCCGACGCCCGTCCACTTGGTGTAGTAGTTCGCGGCGGTGAAGCCCGTATAGCCGACCTTGGCGAGGTTGCCCAGGGTGGCTGCCTTCTGGTCGTCATTGCGGCCGGTCAGTCCGACGATCGTGCATCCGGACTTCTGGGCGACCGAGGCGAGGGTCACCATCGAGGGCGTGGCGGGGAAGCGCTGGTCCTGCACCCAGACGTCCTGCTCGGCGGGGTTGAAGTTGAAGTGCATGTCGGCCACCTCCATGTCGTACGTCCACAGGGTGGTGTCGTCGGCATCCAGCACGATGGCCGGGTTCTTATGCAGCTTCTTGCCCACGAAGCACGCCGCGGCGACGGCCGGAAGCTGACGCTGGACGAGGGACCGCATCTCACGGATGTACGGAGAGTCGGTCTTGTTCGCGATGCCCGTGCCCGGGTCGCCGTAGTAGGTGTAGATCGTCGACTTCACCGAGTCGATGTTCGGGATGCCCTCGCCACCGACCTTCGCACCGCTGGAGCCGTCGGCCGCCATCGTGAAGTGCGTGCGGGGTGCCAGCCACGGCTGCGAGACGCCGGGAAGGTTCGCCGACGGCAGGTAGTAGGTCGGGTTCGGCAGTTTGAGTGCGCGGTCGGCGTAACCGCCCTGCAGGTCGGACCACTGGTCGCCGACATTCAGCGCGATGTCGTAGCCGAGGCTCTCGATGTGCTTGCGGGTGAGCGCCTTGTACTCGACCGTCGTGCACTTGGCGGTGACGCAGGTGATGTACGACGGCTGCTGGGAGGTGCCGACTCCGGTCCACTTCGTGAAGAAGTTCTGCGTGTTGAACGGCGTGTACCCGACCTTGCTGAGGTTGCCCAGCGTTGCCGCCTTCTGGTCGTCGTTGCGTCCGGTGAGCCCGAAGACGGCGAAGCCCATGGCGGCGGCCTTGTTCACGAAGGCGACCATGCTCGGGGTCGCGGGGAACCTCTGGTCCTGCACCCAGACGTCCTGCTCGGCCGGACTGAAGTTGAAGTGCATGTCGCCGACTTCCATGTCGTACGTCCACAGCGTGGTGTCGTCGGCGTCGAAGACGATGGCCGGCTTCTCGCCGTGACGCTTGGCGTCACGGTACAGCGAGCTCAGCTTCGCGGTCTCGCGGGAGACGATCGAGGCCATCTCGGTGATGTACGGCGACGCGGTCTTGTTCGCGATGCCGGTTCCGGGGTCGCCGTAGTAGGTGGCGATCGTCTTCTTGTCCGAGTCGATGTTCGGGATGCCCTCACCGCCGACCTTCGCGCCGCTGGAGCCGTCGGGGGCCATCGTGAACTGCGTGCGCGGCGCGAGTGTCTGCGAATGGCCGCCGCCGTGCCCGCCGCCGGGGCCCGGATCCCAGGCCTGGGCGCCGGATGCTCCGACGAGGGTCAGCCCCAGGGCGAGCGCCACGGTGGCGGCGGTCGCTCCGAGCGAGCGCCGGATGGGCGTCCGCGGGGCGGGGGAGTCGAATCGAGTGGTCATGGAGTCACCGTTTCCGTTCAGCACCGAACACCCCCGAACGGGGGCCTCCGTGCACTTTAGTCGCGCGCCCGGGCGTCGCGCCAGCCGTGTTGACCCACCGCGTCCGTCGCGCCAGGCTGGAGGCGCCGCTCCCGCAGTTCATCGCTGCGGCAGCACTGATCCGGCCCAAGAAAGCATCAGAAGGAGAAGCCCATGCCTGTCGTCGTCGCCGTTCTCACCCCGCTCGACGGTCACACGCAGAACGTCCTCGACGCCTTCGAGGTGGCCGCTCCGCTGGTGCACGCCGAGCGGGGATGCGAGCTCTACGCGGTCCACACCGACGGCACGCGGGTGGTGGTCGTCGAGCGCTGGACCGAGCTGGCCGACCTGCAGGCGCACTCCGCCGGCGCGGCCATCGCGGAGCTCAACCGTCTGAACGCCGGACATCTCGACGGCCAGCCCGAGGTGCTGGTGACCGAGAACGTGCCGTTCGGCGATCCGCGCAAGGGGACCATCGCGTAGGCGAGACGGTCACCGCGCCGGTGTCGTCGGCCTCCGATCACTCTGCACAGATGTGCAATGAGCGTCGGTGCCGGTGGTGGGACTCGAACCCACACGCCCTTTCGGACAAAGCATTTTGAGTGCTCCGCGTCTGCCATTCCGCCACACCGGCGCACAACAACATCGACAGAATACCGTAGGCTTTTACCCGTGACTGACCAGGAAGCTACCTCAACCACCCCGCGACGCGTCGTCGTCGCGGAAGACGAATCCCTGATCCGGCTCGACATCGTCGAGATCCTCCGTGACAACGGATTCGAGGTCGTCGGGGAGGCCGGAGACGGCGAGACCGCCGTCGCACTCGCCACCGAGCTGCGACCCGACCTGGTCATCATGGATGTCAAGATGCCCCAGCTCGACGGCATCTCGGCGGCGGAGCGCCTGTCGAAGGGCCACATCGCCCCCGTCGTGCTCCTCACCGCCTTCAGCCAGAAGGAGCTCGTCGAGCGGGCGACCGAGGCCGGCGCCCTCGCCTACGTCGTCAAGCCGTTCACGCCGAACGACCTGCTCCCCGCCATCGAGATCGCCCTCGCCCGGTACGCGCAGATCATCGCGCTCGAGGCCGAGGTGTCCGACATGGTCGAGCGCTTCGAGACCCGCAAGCTGGTCGACCGCGCCAAGGGTCTGCTGAACGAGAAGATGGGGCTCAGCGAGCCCGAGGCCTTCCGCTGGATCCAGAAGGCGTCGATGGACCGTCGCCTCACCATGCACGACGTGGCCCAGGCCATCATCGAGCAGCTCGCTGCCAAGAAGTAAGCAGAGCAGCCTCCGAACATCGTAAAAGCGCGGCCCCGGATCACCGGGAGCCGCGTTTTCGCGTTGCTGGGGGCTGGATGCGCCTCTAGAGATCCCTGATCAGGTTCGTGATGCGGATGGTCGAGCAGCGTCGCCCCTGGTCGTCGGTGACGGCGATCTCGTGCGTGGTCAGGGTGCGGCCGAGGTGGATGGGCGTGCAGACGCCGGTGACGTAGCCGCTCGTGGCCGAGCGGGTGTGCGTCGCGTTGATCTCGATGCCGACGGCGAGGCGGTCCTTGCCGGCGTGCAGGTTGGCCGACATCGACCCGAGGGACTCGCCGAGCACCACGTAGGCGCCGCCGTGGAGGAGGTCCGCCGGCTGCGTGTTGCCCTCGACGGGCATCCGGGCCACAGCGCGTTCGATGGTGAACTCGAGGATCTCGATCCCCATCTTCTCGGCCAGTCTGCCGAGCCCTCTCTCGTTGACGTATGCCAGCGCATCCTCGGTCATCCGGGTCTCTCTCACCTTCGTCGGCAGGGGCGATTCTCTTGTCACAGGTGCCTTGTAGGCTGTCCTGGTGTCAGACTCCGAAAAGCCTACCCTCCTGATCATCGACGGCCATTCGCTGGCATTCCGGGCCTTCTACGCTCTGCCGGTCGACAGCTTCGTCAACCGTGACGGGCAGCACACCAACGCCATCCACGGCTTCATCGCGATGCTCATCAACCTGCTCTCGCAGCAGCGGCCGACGCACATCGCTGTGGCGTTCGACATCTCGCGGTACTCGTTCCGCACACGCGAGTATCCGGAGTACAAGGGCACCCGCGGCGAGACCCCGCCGGAGTTCGTCGGGCAGATCCCGCTGCTCGAAGAGGCGCTGCACGCCATGAACATCACGACGGTCACCAAAGAGGACTTCGAGGCCGACGACATCCTCGCGACCCTGGCGACGCAGGGCGCGGCCGAGGGCTACCGCGTGCTCATCGTCTCGGGTGACCGCGACACGATCCAGCTCGTCAACGACGACGTCACCCTGCTCTACCCGAACGTGCGCGGCGTCTCCGAGCTCAAGGTCTACGACCCGGCCGCGGTGCGCGAGCGCTACGGCATCGAGCCGTATCAGTATCCGGAGATCGCGGCACTGGTCGGCGAGACCAGCGACAACCTCGTCGGCATCGACAAGGTGGGCGAGAAGACGGCCGTCAAATGGGTGCAGCAGTACGGCACGGTCGACGAGATCGTCGCGCACGCCGACGAGATCAAGGGCGTGGTCGGGCAGAACCTGCGCGACCAGAAGGAGAACGCCCTCCGCAACCGCCGGCTCAACCGCCTGCTCACCGACGTCGAGCTGCCGGTCCGCCCTGGCGATCTCGAACGGCGCGCCCTCAACGAGATCGCCGTGCGCGACATCTTCGCCAAGCTGCAGTTCAAGACCCTGCTGGAGCGCCTGCTCAAGACCGCGGCAGAAGAGGGCCACTACGACGCGTCCGGCGGGTTCAGCGAGGCGATCGAGACCGGTGCCGTGACGATTCCGCCGGTCCGCACGATGGTCGACGAGGAGCTCGCGAACTGGCTCGCCAAGAACTCGGCGGACGGCGCGGCGATCGGGGTGCAGGTCGAACTCGGTCCGGCCGGCATCATCGGCTTCGGCCTCGCCGGCGCCGACGACACCGTGTACGTGCCGTGGGCCGCGGGCCGGATGGACTACCAGGCGCTCGAAGAGTGGCTCGCCTCGAGCGCGCCCAAGCACTTCTTCCACGCCAAACCGCAGTTCAAGGCGCTGAGTCGTGCCGGGCTCATCGTCGACGGTCTGGCGTTCGACACGAGGATCGCCTCGTGGCTGGTCCGCCCGGGCAGCGCACCGCAGTCGCTGGCCGAACAGGTCTACGAGGTGCTGGGCGAGACGCTGCCCGTCTCGGACCCCAATCAGCTTGTCGCACTCACCGACACCGTCAGCCCCGCGACCGAGGCGTGGTACCTGCGACGGGTGGCCGAGGCCCAGGCGCTGGCCCTCGACGACGGCACCCGCGCCGTGCTCGACGACATCGAGCTGCCGCTCGTCGCGGTGCTCTCCGAGATGGAGCTCACCGGCGTCACCATCGATCCCGAGGTGCTTGCGCGACTGCGCGGTGAGCTCACCGACAAGGCGAACGACTACGCCGCCCGCGCCTACGCCGAGATCGGCCACGAGGTGAACCTGGGCTCGCCCAAGCAGCTGCAGCAGGTGCTCTTCGACGAGCTGCAGATGCCCAAGACGCGCGCGACGAAGACCGGCTTCTCCACCGACGCGGCCTCGCTCGCCGATCTGCAGGAGAAGAACCCGCACCCGTTCCTGGGTCTGCTGCTGCAGCACCGCGACGCCACGAAGCTCAAGCAGATCGTCGAGACGCTCGAGCGCTCGGTCGAGACCGACGGTCGCGTGCACACGACCTACGACCAGACCGGCACCAGCACCGGACGCATCTCCTCCAACGACCCCAACCTGCAGAACATCCCCGTTCGCACGGAGGAGGGTCGCGAGATCCGCTCGGCCATCCGCCGCGGCGACGAGTTCGAGACCCTGCTCACGGCCGACTACTCGCAGATCGAGATGCGCATCATGGCGCACCTCTCCGAAGACCCGGGACTCATCGAGGCCTTCAACGCCGGCGAAGACCTGCACCGTTTCGTCGGTGCGCGCATCTTCGGGGTCACGCCTGCCGAGGTCACGCCCGCGATGCGCACCAAGGTCAAGGCGATGTCGTACGGTCTCGCATACGGTCTCAGCCCGTTCGGCCTGTCCAAGCAGCTGCGCATCGAGACGGCCGAGGCCAAGCAGTTGATGAGCGACTACTTCGAGCGCTTCGGCTCCGTGCGCGACTATCTGCGCGGGGTCGTGGAGCAGGCGCGGGTCGACGGCTACACCGAGACGATCTTCGGGCGCCGGCGGCCGTTCGCCGATCTCACGAGCACCAACCGCGTGCTGCGCGACAACGCCGAGCGCGCCGCGCTCAACGCGCCGATCCAGGGTTCGGCCGCAGACATCATGAAGATCGCCATGCTCGGCATCGCCGGCGACCTGATCGACCAGAAGCTCTCGTCGCGCATGCTCCTGCAGGTGCACGACGAACTGATCTTCGAGGTCTCGTCGGGGGAGTGGGACGCCCTGGAGGCCATCGTGCGCGACCGCATGGCGCACGCCGCCGACCTGCGGGTGCCCCTCGACGTGCAGGTCGGGCGGGGAGACAACTGGGACGCCGCCGCGCACTGACACGCGGGGGCTGCTCGGCCTGGCACGTCCGGCCCCTCGGCCAATAAGGTCGAAGCATGACGAACGCAGAGAAGCGAGAGCCCACTCCGATCGACACGATCGCAGAGGAGTGGGTCGACACCCAGCTGGAGTTGTTCCCCGAGTTCCACGTGTGGCTCGGCCGCCCCGGACGTGAGGGCGAGTACGCCGACTACTCGCCGGCCGGCGCCGAACGCGCCGTGGCCGAGGTCAAGAAGGCGCTGACCAAGATCGAGGCGGCGGAGCCCGTCGACGACATCGATCGCGTCACCAAGATGGACCTCACGCGCGACCTGCAACTGCAGGTCGAGAAGCACGACGCCGGCTTCGGCCAACGCGACCTGAACGTCATCGCGTCGCCGGCGCAGGAGCTCCGCGACATCTTCGACCTCGTCCCGACCGACACCGAAGACGACTGGTCGAACGTCGCCAAGCGGCTGCACAACCTGCCCGCCGCGATGGACGGCTACATCGAGACGCTGCGCAGCGGTATCGCCGCTGGAAACGTCCCGGCTATCCGGCAGGTGCGAGAGGTGCTGACCCAGGCGAAGAAGCAGGTCGCCTCCACCGGCTTCTTCTTCGAGTTCACCGGCGACGCGAAGGCCGGCGACGGCGAACTCCCCGCGTCGCTCGCCTCCGACCTCGCCGCGGGAGCGCAGGAGTCGGCCGCCGCGTACGCGAAACTGGCGGACTTCCTCGAGAACGAGCTCGCTGGGCACGCTCCGGAGAAGGACGCCGTGGGCCGAGAGCTGTACTCCCTGGCCTCGCGCGACTTCCTGGGAGCGACGGTCGATCTCGACGAGACGTACGAGTGGGGAATCGAAGAGCTCGCGCGCATGGTCGCCGAGCAGGAGTCGATCGCCCGCGAGATCAAGCCGGGCGCCAGTGTGCACGAGGCCATCGCGTTCCTCGACGGCGACCCGAGCCGCAAGCTGCACGGCACCGACGCCCTCCAGCGCTGGATGCAGGAGACCAGCGACCGTGCCATCGAGGAGCTCGGAAAGTCGCACTTCGACATCCCCACCGAGATCCGCCGGCTGGAGTGCATGATCGCCCCGACCCAGGAGGGCGGGATCTACTACACCGGTCCGAGCGACGACTTCACGCGCGCCGGCCGAATGTGGTGGAGCGTCCCCGAGGGCGTCACCGAGTTCGACACCTGGCGCGAGCTCACGACCGTCTATCACGAGGGTGTTCCCGGACACCACCTGCAGATCGCCCAGGCGACCTACAACAAGGCGCAGCTCAACTCGTGGCGGCGCATCGCGGGCACGTCGGGGCACGCCGAAGGCTGGGCGCTGTACGCGGAGCGTCTGATGGAGCAGCTCGGCTACCTCGACGACCCCGCCGACCGCCTCGGGATGCTCGACGGCCAGCGGATGCGCGCGGCCCGCGTCGTGCTCGACATCGGCGTGCACCTCGAGAAGCCCCTGCCGGACGGATCGGGACCGTGGACCGGCGAGTACGCCTTCCAGTTCCTCGGCGAGAACGTGAACATGAACGACGGGTTCGTGCGCTTCGAGGTGAACCGCTACCTCGGCTGGCCGGGACAGGCGCCGTCGTACAAGATCGGCCAGCGCATCTGGGAGCAGCTGCGCGACGAGTACGCCCGCCGCGAAGGCGCTGCCTTCGACATCAAGGCGTTCCACAAGAAGGCGCTCGACATCGGCGGTGTCGGCCTGGACACCCTGAAGTCGGCACTGCTCGACTGACGCGGCCGCGGGTGAGCGACGACGCGGGCGGCCCGCGCCGCGAGACCGGCGCGGTGTCGCCGTACCGGGCGGTGCTCGGCGATGAGCTCGATCGGCTCCACCCGCGTCTCCGGCCGTACTTCGAGGCGATCCCTCCCACGGCTCACGGCTTCGGCCGGGGCGTGTTCGACACCGTCGGCACGCCCCGGCGGTGGCTGTGGCCCGCACTCTGGGTGGCCGCGCGTACCGGCGTGGCCTTCCCGGTGTGGGAACGCGACGTGGCGTTCACGGTCGTCAACCGGCCGGTGGTGTCCGCCGACGGTCAGCCCGCGGTGGCGGCCGAGCGCACGTTCGGGCTGCGCTCGGGCGAGCGCACCATGGTCGACGAGATCGGCGTCGTCGCCGGAGCCATCGTCGACCGGCTCGGGCGCCCGGAGCGCATCGTCGCGCGCTTCGAGGCAAGGGTGGTGGATGGCGGCCTGCGACTCAGCTCGACGGCGGTGGGCGTGCGGTTCGGGCGGGTGCGCATCCGGATACCGCGGTTCGCTGCGCCACGGGTGGAGCTCTCCGAACGGTTCGATGCCGAGCGCGACGTGCAGCGTGTCTCCATCGTGGTCGAGGTGCCGCTGATCGGTAGGCTCTACGAGTACGCGGGGGACTTCCGCTACGAGATCCGAACGGGGGAGCGGACCGCGTGAGCGAGCGCATCGTCATCGCCGGTGCATCCGGTTTCATCGGCGCCTACCTGGCCGACGCGTTCCGTCGCCGTGGCGCGTCCGTCAGGCTGATCGGCCGCAACGGGCCGGACGCGTCGTGGGGCGACCCCGAGAGCATCCTGCGCGTGGTCGACGGAGCCGACCTCCTCATCAACCTCGCGGGCAAGAGCGTCAACTGCCGCTACAACGACGTGAACCGTGCCGAGATCTTCCGCTCGCGGCTCGACACCACGCGGGCGCTGGCCGATGCAGTGGCCGCGAGCGTGAATCCGCCGCCGCTCTGGATCAACTCCTCGACGGCGACGATCTACCGTCACGCGGAGGACCGGCCGATGGCCGAGGCGACCGGTGAGATCGGCACCGGATTCTCGGTGAATGTCGCCACCGCGTGGGAGAGGGCGTTCTTCGCCCGCGACCTGCCAGGCACCCGGCGCGTCGCGCTGCGGATGGCGATCGTCCTCGGAGACGGGAGCGCCCTCATCCCGTTGATGCGGCTGACGCAGTTCGGCCTGGGCGGCCCGCAGCGCGACGGTCGCTGGTTCGCGACGGCCGCGCGGCGCAACGCCGGCACCTTCCACGAGTTCCGTGCGCGCGGCGGGCGGCAGCAGTTCAGCTGGGTTCACATCCGCGACGTCCTCGGGACGATCGACTTCGTGCGCGAGCATCCGGAGCTCGACGGGGTGCTGAACGTCTCGTCGCCGAACCCGGTCGAGAACCGGGCCATGATGGCGACCCTTCGGCGCGTCGTCGGCCGGCCCTTCGGCCTGCCGGCGTACCGGTGGATGCTCGAGATCGGGTCCGCGGTGATCCGCACGGAGACCGAACTGGTGCTCAAGAGCCGCTGGGTGGTGCCCGAACGGTTGCTCGACGCGGGCTACGAATTCCACCATCCGGAGCTCGAGCCGGCGGTGCGGGAGATCGTGACGGCACGCGGGTTGCCGCGCACCCCCGCGCACAGCTAGACTAGACTGTCACATTTGTGACACCTCTATCCGCCTGCCGTTCGCGGAACTAACAATGCAGCATCACGCGATCGGCCTGAATTATGTCCATAACGGAGCACTCACTACATGACAACCGCAACGACCGACAAGGCACCCAAGCAGGTCGCCGTCAACGACATCGGATCTGCTGAAGACTTCCTTGCCGCGGTCGAAAAGACGCTGAAGTTCTTCAACGACGGAGACCTCATCGAAGGAACCGTCGTCAAGATCGACCGCGACGAGGTCCTCCTCGACGTCGGCTACAAGACCGAGGGTGTAATCCCCTCCCGCGAACTCTCCATCAAGCACGACGTCGACCCCAGCGAGGTCGTCGAGGTCGGCGACACCGTCGAGGCACTGGTTCTCCAGAAGGAGGACAAGGAAGGCCGCCTCATCCTGTCGAAGAAGCGCGCGCAGTACGAGCGTGCGTGGGGCGACGTCGAGAAGATCAAGGACGCTGACGGCGTCGTCACCGGTACCGTCATCGAGGTCGTCAAGGGCGGCCTCATCGTCGACATCGGTCTTCGTGGCTTCCTCCCGGCTTCGCTCATCGAGCTCCGCCGCGTGCGCGACCTCACGCCGTACCTCGGCCAGGAGATCGAGGCCAAGATCCTCGAGCTCGACAAGAACCGCAACAACGTGGTCCTGTCGCGTCGCGCTCTGCTCGAGCAGACCCAGTCCGAGAGCCGCACCACGTTCCTGAACAACCTGCACAAGGGTCAGGTCCGCAAGGGTGTCGTGTCGTCGATCGTCAACTTCGGTGCGTTCGTCGACCTGGGTGGCGTCGACGGTCTCGTCCACGTCTCCGAGCTCTCCTGGAAGCACATCGAGCACGCCTCCGAGGTCGTCGAGGTCGGACAGGAAGTCACCGTCGAGATCCTCGAGGTCGACCTGGACCGCGAGCGCGTGTCGCTCTCGCTCAAGGCGACGCAGGAGGACCCGTGGCAGGTCTTCGCCCGCACCCACGCGATCGGACAGGTCGCACCGGGCAAGGTCACGAAGCTGGTTCCGTTCGGTGCGTTCGTTCGCGTCGCAGACGGCATCGAGGGCCTCGTGCACATCTCGGAGCTGTCGGGCAAGCACGTCGAGCTCGCCGAGCAGGTCGTGTCGGTCGGCGACGAGGTCTTCGTCAAGGTCATCGACATCGACCTCGAGCGTCGTCGCATCTCCCTCTCGCTGAAGCAGGCGAACGAGGGCGTCGACCCCGAGGGCACCGAGTTCGACCCGGCGCTCTACGGAATGCTCACCGAGTACGACGACCAGGGCAACTACAAGTACCCGGAGGGCTTCGACCCCGAGACGAACGAGTGGAAGGAAGGCTTCGAGGCCCAGCGCGAGAAGTGGGAGCAGGACTACGCTGCAGCCCAGGCTCGCTGGGAGGCCCACAAGAAGCAGGTCGCCAAGGGTCTCGAGGAGGCTGCCACCGAAGGTGCATCCACCGGTGGTTCGACGTTCTCGAGCGAGCCGACCTCGGCCGGCACCCTCGCCGACGACGAGTCGCTCGCCGCTCTGCGCGAGAAGCTCAGCTCGAACAACTGATCGAGCAGCACGTCACGGTACGGCCGGTCCTTCGGGGCCGGCCGTTCCGGCGTTAACGGCACTCTCGCGCGGCGGCGGTTCGCCTAGCATGGGGGAGTGCAGCTGATCGGACTCACCGGCGGGATCGCCTCCGGCAAATCGACCATCGCCCGTCGCCTCGCCGAGAACGGCGCCGTCGTCGTCGACGCGGACCGGATCGCCCGCGAGGTCGTCGAGCCGGGCACCCCCGCCCTCGCCGAGATCGCCGAGGCGTTCGGGCCCGGAGTCATCGCGGCAGACGGCAGTCTCGACCGGCCCGCTCTCGGAGCGATCGTCTTCGCGAACGAGGAGGCCAGGCTGCGGCTGAACGCGATCACCCACCCCGCCGTGCTCCGCACGTCGACCGCCCGGTTCGAGCAGGCCGCCGCCGAGAACCCCGATGCCGTGGTCGTCTACGACGTGCCCCTCCTGGTCGAGTCGGCCAACGCCTATCCGTTCGACCTCGTCGTCGTCGCCCACGCGGATGCGGCCACCCGGGTGGAGCGGCTGGTCGCGCTGCGCGGCATGGAGCGTGCGGAGGCGGAGCGACGCATCGGGTCGCAGGCGTCGGACGACGAGCGCCTGGCCGTGGCGGACATCGTGATCGACACCGACGGCACGCTGGAGCAGACGCTCGAGCAGACCGATCTGCTCTGGAGCCGGCTGACCGCCTGACCGGATGCCCGTTCGGCTTTTCCCGCCCGTTCCGCTCTGAGCGCATCCCGAGCCCGATGTCGGTGGTGCTCTTTAGACTTGAGCTATGGAACCCACGCGCGCCGTCCGTCCCTTCGAGGTCGTGAGCGAGTATCAGCCCAGCGGCGACCAGCCGCAGGCGATCGCCGAGCTCGCGGGTCGCATCAATGCCGGCGAGACGGATGTCGTGCTCCTCGGCGCCACCGGAACCGGAAAGTCCGCGACGACCGCATGGCTCATCGAGCAGGTCCAGCGGCCGACGCTCGTGCTGGCGCACAACAAGACCCTGGCGGCGCAGCTCGCGAACGAGTTCCGCGAGCTGATGCCGAACAACGCCGTCGAGTACTTCGTCTCCTACTACGACTACTACCAGCCCGAGGCGTACGTCCCGCAGACGGACACCTTCATCGAGAAGGACTCCTCGGTCAACGCCGAGGTCGAGCGACTGCGGCACTCGACCACGAACTCGCTGCTCAGCCGGCGCGACGTGATCGTCGTGTCCACCGTGTCCTGCATCTACGGCCTCGGCGCGGCGGAGGAGTACCTCGAGGCGATGGTCGCGCTGCAGGTGGGCGAGAACGTCGGACGCGACAAGCTGATCCGGCGGTTCGTCGGCATGCAGTACGAGCGCAATGACGTCGACTTCTCGCGCGGCAAGTTCCGGGTGCGCGGCGACACCATCGAGATCATCCCCGTGTACGAGGAGCACGCCGTTCGCATCGAGCTCTTCGGCGACGAGATCGAGGCGATCTACACCCTGCACCCGCTCACCGGCGACATCATCGACCGGGTCGACGCGGTCTCGATCTTCCCGGCGACGCACTACGCCGCGAGCCCCGCGACGATGCAGCGTGCGATCGGAACGATCCAGACCGAACTGCACGACCGGCTGGTCGAGCTGGAGCGCGAAGGCAAGCTGCTCGAGGCGCAGCGGCTGCGGATGCGCACCCAGTTCGACATCGAGATGATGGAGCAGATCGGCTTCTGCTCCGGCATCGAGAACTACTCGCGGCACATCGACGGCCGCTCGGCCGGCGAGGCCCCGAACTGCCTGCTCGACTACTTCCCCGACGACTTCCTCGTCGTCATCGACGAATCGCACGTGACCGTTCCGCAGATCGGGGCGATGTACGAGGGCGACTCGTCGCGCAAGCGCACCCTGGTGGAGCACGGCTTCCGCCTGCCGAGCGCGCTCGACAACCGTCCGCTGAAGTGGAACGAGTTCAAAGACCGGGTGGGGCAGACCGTGTACCTGTCGGCGACGCCCGGTCGGTACGAGATGGGGATCGCCGACGGCATCGTCGAGCAGATCATCCGCCCGACCGGCCTCGTCGATCCGGAGATCGTGGTCAAGCCGACCAAGGGGCAGATCGACGACCTGCTCGAGGAGATCCGGCAGCGGGTCGAGCGCGACGAGCGCGTGCTCGTCACCACGCTCACCAAGAAGATGGCCGAGGAGCTCACCGACTTCCTCGCCGAGGCCGGCGTCAAGGTGCGCTACCTGCACTCCGACGTCGACACGCTGCGCCGCGTCGAACTGCTCACCGAGCTGCGCGCGGGCGTCTACGACGTGCTGGTCGGCATCAACCTGCTGCGAGAGGGCCTCGACCTCCCCGAGGTCTCGCTCGTCGCCATCCTCGACGCCGACAAAGAAGGCTTCCTGCGATCGTCGACGTCGCTCATCCAGACGATCGGACGCGCGGCGCGCAACGTCTCCGGCCAGGTGCACATGTACGCCGATGTCCTGACCGACTCGATGAAGAACGCCATCGAAGAGACGGACCGCCGACGCGACCGGCAGCTCGAGTACAACCGGGTGAACGGCATCGATCCCACGCCGCTGCGTAAACGGATCGCCGACATCACCGACGTACTCGCACGCGAGGGCGCCGACACCGCCGCGATGCTCGCGGGACGCGACGCCAAGAAGAAGAGCCCGACGCCGAATCTGCGCAAGGGCGGAATCGCCGCCCAGGGCGGTGCGGAGCTCGAGTCGCTGATCGCCGACCTCAACGATCAGATGCTCGCGGCCGCCGCCGAGCTGAAGTTCGAGCTGGCCGCGCGCCTGCGCGACGAGCTGGGCGACCTGAAGCGCGATCTGCGCCAGATGGAGAAGGCGGGCCACCTCGGCTGACGCTCCTGCGCCGCCCGTCGAGGCTCCTGCAGCATCCACCTGACCGGCCGCGATACGGTGGCAGCATGGGGACGCGACGGGACGGCCGATGAAGCATCATCGAACGCTCCTCGTGTGCTCCGCGCTCGCTCTGCTCATTATCCTGGCCGTGGCTCTGCAGGGCGCTCCGGTGCTCGGCGGGATCGTCTGGGTGCCCGAGTTCGCTCCGCAGCCGGCGCCGAGCATCGCTATCACGCAGACGCCGGGGCCGCGCGCGAGCGCCCCTCCGGCTGCACAGCACATCACCCGCATCGACCTGTCGTGGCTCGCGTTGCTGGTGGCCGTCGTGGTGCTCGGAGTGGTCGCCATCCTGATCTGGCGGGCCGTGCGCAAGCGCCTGCAGCGCACGCCCGACCCGGACGTAGAGCTGGAGGTCGAAGCGCTCGGCGACGTCGAGCCCGCCCCGGAGGCCGAGCCGGATGCACCGCAGCTGCGCCGTGGCCTCGACCGAGCGCTCGACCTCCTCGACGACGACCGCGAGCCGCGCGATGCGATCGAGCAGGCGTGGCTGAGCCTGCAGGACGCGGCGGAGGACTCGGGCGTGCGGCGCCTGCCCGCCGAGACCCCTGGCGAATTCGCCGCGCGGGTGCTGGCGCGGGTCGGCGCTGACCGCTCGGCGGCCAGAACACTGCTCGACCTCTATCTGCGCGCGCGGTTCGGCGACGCTCCGGTGACCTCCGCGGACCTGGCGCGCGCGACGTCGGCGATCGAGGCGCTGCAGGCATCCTGGAGCACGGGCGTCGCCCGCGGCCGCTCAGGGGCGGGTGGGGGAGCCGCGCGATGACGACGATCGAACGACGGCGGTCACTCTTGCGGCCGCCCTACCGCCGGCGGATGATCTGGTGCCTCGTGCTCGCCCTCGTGGTGGGTGGTGCCTCCTGGTATCTCGGCGTCGACGTCGCCCATGCGTTCGGGATCGGCGGGGTGGTCTTCGCCGCCACGGCCTGCCTGTCGATGGTGGGGGACCAGGCCGGCGTGGAGCGTGCGCCCGACCCGCTCGTTCAGCGGGACGGATCGCGGCGTGATGTGGTGCAGCTCGGCTGGGCGCTTCATACCCGCCGCGGCACCGTCGCGCCGGAGGCGGTACGACGGCTGCGCACCCTGACCGCGCAGGCGCTCGAACTGCACGGTCTCGACCTCGATGCGCCGGGCGACCGCGCCGAGATCGAGCGCGTGCTCGGTGCGGACGTGCTGCGCATCATCCGGCGTGGGTCGTCGGAGCTGCCCCGTCGCGCCACGTACGCGTCGGTGCTCGATCGCCTCGACCGGCTGGCCGCCGCTCGTCCCGGCCCGCTCACCGCTGACGCGGGCGTGGCCGCGGTCGGCTCTGGCGCGGCCCGCCCGGATCCGACCGGCCCCGATCCGACCGGCCCTGTTCCGACCGGCACTGTCCCGACCGCCACTGGCGCGCCCGCCACCCCGAGCCCATCCCGAGGAGAACCCCGATGACCGATGACGACACGATGATCGACGACGCGACGCCGCTGGCGGTCGCGGACATCGCCCGGCTCAGCGAAGAGGTGCTCGAGCGCGTGTCGACCGTAGTGGTCGGCATGAGGCCCGCGCTCGAGCTGGCCCTGGCGACCATCCTGGCCGGCGGTCACGTGCTGTTCGAAGACGTGCCGGGGCTCGGCAAGACGCTGGCCGCCCGCAGCATCGCGTCGGCGATCGGGCTCGAGTTCCGCCGGCTGCAGTGCACGCCAGACCTGCTCCCGGCCGACATCACCGGCTCGTACGTCTATGTGCCGTCGTCGGGTACGTTCGAGTTCCGGCCCGGTCCTGTCTTCACGGGGCTCTTCCTGGCGGATGAGATCAACCGCACGTCACCCAAGACGCAGTCGGCGCTGCTCGAGGCGATGGCCGAGGGCCAGGTGACCGTCGAGGGACGCAGCTTCCCGCTGCCCCGGCCGTTCCACGTCGTGGCCACGTCGAACCCGATCGAGTACGAGGGCACCTACGCTCTGCCTGAAGCGCAGCTCGACCGGTTCATGGTGCGCCTCGCCGTGGGCTACCCGGATCCGGAGGGGGAGCGCCGGGTGCTGCTCGCGCGGGTCGGCAGGCGCAGGGAGCGCGCCTCGGTCGACGCCGTCATCGATGCGGCGACCCTGCGCTCGATGCAGGCCGGCGTCGAGCTGGTCGACGTGGACCCGGACATCGCGGCGTACTGCGTGTCCCTCGCCACGGCGACGCGGCGGCACCGGGCGGTGGAGGTCGGGGCGTCGCCGCGCGGCTCGCAGGGACTGCTGCTGGTGGCGCGGGCGCGGGCCGTCATGGCCGGTCGCGATTTCGTGATCCCGGACGACGTCAAGGCGGTCGCCGGGGCCGTGCTCGCCCATCGACTCACCCTCACCGTTCAGGCCTGGACGAGCGGTGTGCAGGCCGTGCAGGTGGTCGACGAGGTCGTGAACTCGGTGGCCGGGCCGCCCGTCGTCGGAACCCGAGCGCATGTGACGGCGAGCGGCCAGGACGGACCGACGGTGTGACCGGAGAGCAGGCGGAGGAGCAGGCGGACGCCGCGCGAGCGCGCCGGCTGACCTGGTTCACAGCGCGCTGGAACCTCAGCCCGGCCGTCGCCGCGGCGGTCGTGGTCGGCGTCGTCTGCGCCGCCGCCGGGTTCTTCGCGTCGCGCGTCGATCTGGCGCTCGTCGGCATCCCGCTGCTCGTGTCCGCCGCGATCGCCTGGGATCGACGTCCGGGGGAGCAGGCGCGGGTCGGTGTCTCGGCGAGGGTGGACGCGGCCGGCGGGGCTCGGCTGACCTCGACGGTCGAGGCGACGTCGGATGCCGGAGCCGACGCGGTGGAGCTTCGGATCTCGCTGAGGGGGCAGCCGCCGATCGACGCGGTGGTGTCCCGTCGCCGTGCCGAGCGCCTCACTGGAACCCTGACAGCGGGGCATTCCGGCCCTCAGCGCCTGGTCTCCGTCGAGACCAGGATGATCGGCGCCGATGCCGCGATCGTCACCGAGCCGACACCACCCGTCACTGCGGAACGCGTCGTGGCGCCGCGCGTGCGGGCCGTACGCAGCCTGCCGCTCCCGTCGCGCCTGATCGGACTCACCGGACCACACGATTCGGCACGCCCCGGGGACGGCGGCGAGTTCCGCGACGTCGGGCTGTTCGCGGCCGGGGATCGCCTGCGACGCATCGACTGGAAGGCGACAGCGCGCCGGGCGCAGACTGCGGGGGAGCTCTACGTCAGGCGAACGATGGCGACGTCGGATGCGGCGATCCAGTTCGTCATCGACAGCCGCGACGACCTCACGGGCCGGGTCGCGGACTGGGCGGCGGCGTACCCCCGCCCCGGTATCGGCTCGCAGGATCTCGCCCGCGAGGCGGCGGCCAGCCTGGCGAGCGCGTACGCGGCGGCCGGCGACCGGGTCGGGTTCGACGACCTGGCGGACGCCCGCCGGGGGATCCCGCCGCGCTCGGGTTCCCGGCATCTTCAGCGCGTGCTCCGCGCCGTCGCCCGGACCGGGCCGCGCGGCATCGCCACGGAGCGCGTCCGCGCGCCCGTGCTCGCACCGGGCGCGCTCGTCTTCGTGCTGTCGACGTTCCTCGACGAGCAGGCACTCGGCCTCGCCCTCGTCTGGCGCGCCGCCGGGCATCGGGTGATCGCCGTCGACACGCTGCCGGACCGGCTCACCTCGGATCTCACTCCGCGCGACCGCGTGGCGCTCCGGGTGGTCGAGCTGGAGCGCACTCTGCGGTTCCGGAGGCTCGCGGCCGGCGGCATCGACGTGATGCGATGGCAGGACGAGGCGGGCGACACCCGTGGTGCGCGGCTCCGCGAGCTGAGCATGCCCAGGCGGCCGCGATGACCCGCGCGACGGAGGGCCCTGTCGTACCGGGCGCGCCGGATGCGCCGGCTGCGCCGCGGGCCGGCGACGCGGTCGCGGTGGAATCCGCGCTCGGGATCGGACGCGTCTTCCCCGGCTGGTGGTTGCGCGTGGCCTTCGGTGCCGTCGCAGTCGCGCTCTGCCTGGCGGAGGCCGAGACCCAATGGGTGGCTGTCGCCCTCGTGCTCGCGGCGCTCGCGATCGCGATGCCGCGCTGGCTGACCGCGTGGTTCCTCATCGGGCTCCTGGCGTTCACGGTGCTCCTTCGCGATCAGTCCGTGGGTGACTGGCGACCCTACGTGCTGATCGCGGGCGCGCATGCGCTTCACGTGCTCGCGTCGTGGATGCTCGTGGTGAGCCCGCGCGCCCTCGTCCATCCGGCGTCACTGGGGCCGAGTGCGCGGCGCTTCCTGCTGATCCAGGCGCCGGTGCAGCTCGTCGCGGCCGGCGCGCTAGCGCTGACGACGGCGTTCTCGCGGGCATCCGTGCTCTGGCTGGCGGCGGTCTCGGCGGCGGCTCTCGTGGTCCTGGTGATCGCGCTCGCGGGGCCGCTCCTCCGGAGGCCCCGGGACTGACCTTGCAATGTCGGTGGTGCGGCATAGACTCGCCGCGTGCCCGGGGTCCCGTGTGCGCCCCATCGGTTAGAATCGAACATATCTTCGATGCGCGCTCGGCGAACACGGCCAGGCACCACCCACAACTAGCGGAGAATTGATCGAGTGAGTATCAGTAAGGTGACCGGATCCCACCTCAGCGTCCGGGGCGCACGCGTGCACAATCTGCACAATGTCGACCTCGAGATCCCACGCGATTCGCTGGTCGTCTTCACGGGCCTGTCGGGCTCGGGCAAGTCGTCCCTCGCCTTCGACACGATCTTCGCGGAGGGGCAGCGCCGCTACGTCGAGTCGCTGTCCGCATATGCGCGTCAGTTCCTGGGCCAGGTCGACCGGCCCGACGTCGACTTCATCGAGGGTCTCAGCCCGGCGGTGTCGATCGACCAGAAGTCCACCAACCGCAACCCGCGGTCGACCGTCGGCACGATAACTGAGATCTACGACTACATGCGTCTGCTCTGGGCGCGCATCGGTGTTCCGCACTGCCCGATCTGCGGCGAGCCCATCCAGCGGCAGACCGTGCAGCAGATCGCCGACCAGCTCATGGAGCTCGAGCCCGGCACCCGTTATCAGGTGCTCAGCCCCGTCGTCTCGCAGAAGAAGGGCGAGTTCGTCGACCTCTTCAAGGAGCTCGCGGCGAGCGGATACTCGCGTGCGATCGTCGACGGCGAGCAGATCCAGCTCAGCGATCCGCCCGTGCTGAAGAAGCAGTACAAGCACGACATCTCCGTCGTGGTCGACCGCCTGGTCGCCGGGCCGGAGCTGCTGACCCGTCTCACGGACTCGCTCGAGACGGCGCTCCGTCTCACCGACGGCCTGGTCCAGATCAACTTCGTCGACGAAGAGGGCCCGGACGCGTGGCGCACGTTCAGCGAGAAGCTGTCGTGCCCGAACAACCACCCCATCCAGCTCACCGAGATCGAGCCGCGCACCTTCTCGTTCAACGCGCCGTTCGGTGCGTGCCCCGAGTGCTCCGGCCTCGGCACGCGCATGTCGGTCGACGAGGATCTGCTGCTCGGCGACGACGACCTGAGCATCGCCGAAGGCGTCATCATCCCCTGGACCACCCAGGGCAAGGGGCTCTTCAACTACTACGAGAAGCTGCTCGACGGCCTCGCCCGCGACCTCAAGTTCTCGCTGAAGACCCCGTGGCGCAAGCTCAGCCAGCAGGTGCGCGAGGCCGTGATGCGCGGCGACAACTTCGAGGTCAAGGTCAAGTGGAAGAACCGCTACGGCCGCGAGATGAGCTACACCTCGGGGTTCGAAGGCGTCGTCCCCTACATCGAGCGCCAGTACCTGCAGGCCGAGACCGACACGCAGCGCGCCCGCTGGGCCGAGTACCTTCGTGAGGTGCCGTGCCCGGTGTGCGGCGGCAAGCGGCTCAAGCCGGAGGTCCTCGCGGTTCTCGTGCACGGCGCGAGCATCGCCGACGCGGCGGAGCTGAGCCTCAGCGACGCCCGTGGCTTCATGGACAAGCTGCACCTCACCGAGCGCGAGGAGAAGATCGCCGCACAGGTGCTGCGCGAGATCAAGGTGCGTCTCGACTTCCTGATCCAGGTCGGGCTCAACTACCTCAACCTGTCGCGCGCCGCGGCGACCCTCTCCGGAGGCGAGGCGCAGCGCATCCGGCTCGCGACCCAGATCGGGTCGGGCCTCACCGGCGTGCTCTACGTGCTCGACGAGCCCAGCATCGGCCTGCACCAGCGCGACAACCGCCGGCTCATCGACACGCTGGTCGCCCTCCGCGACCTGGGCAACACGCTCATCGTGGTCGAGCACGACGAAGACACCATCCGCACGGCGGACTGGATCGTCGACATCGGCCCCGGCGCGGGAGTCAACGGCGGCCATGTGGTCCACTCGGGTTCGTACGACGATCTGCTGGCGAACACGAAGTCGCTCACGGGCGACTACCTGGCGGGTCGCAAAGAGATCGACATCCCCTCGAAACGGCGCAAGATCGACAAGAAGCGCATGATCTCGGTGGTGGGCGCCGAGGCCAACAATCTCAAGAAGGTGACGGTCGACTTCCCGCTCGGCACCTTCGTCGCGGTCACCGGCGTGAGCGGATCGGGCAAGTCGTCGCTCGTCAACGACATCCTCTACCGGGTGCTCGCGAACAAGCTCAACGGCGCCCGCAAGCTGCCGGGCAAGCACAAGACCGTCACCGGTCTCGACAACCTCGATAAGGTCGTGCACGTCGACCAGGCGCCGATCGGCCGCACCCCGCGCTCGAACCCGGCGACCTACACCGGTGTGTTCGACCGCATCCGCACCCTGTTCTCGGAGACGATCGAGGCCAAGACCCGCGGCTATCTGCCCGGTCGGTTCAGCTTCAACGTCAAGGGCGGGCGCTGCGAGGCGTGCTCGGGCGACGGCACGATCAAGATCGAGATGAACTTCCTCCCCGACGTGTACGTCGCGTGCGAGGTCTGCGGGGGAGCGCGCTACAACCGCGACACGCTCGCCGTGCACTACAAGGGCAAGAACATCGCAGAGGTGCTCGACATGCCGATCAGCGAGGCGGCGGAGTTCTTCAAGCCGATCTCGGCGATCCACCGATACCTGCAGACGCTGGTCGACGTCGGCCTCGGCTACGTGCGGCTCGGCCAGAGCGCCACGACGCTCTCCGGCGGCGAGGCGCAGCGTGTGAAGCTGGCCACGGAGCTGCAGCGTCGATCGAACGGACGCAGCGTCTACGTGCTCGACGAGCCCACCACCGGTCTCCACTTCGAAGACGTGCGCAAGCTGCTCCTCGTGCTCAACGGGCTGCTCGACAAGGGCAACACGGTGATCTGCATCGAGCACAACCTCGATGTGATCAAGTCGGCCGACTGGATCATCGACATGGGTCCGGAAGGCGGCGCCGGCGGCGGCCAGGTGATCGCGACGGGCACGCCGGAGCAGGTCGCGGACGCCAAGGGCAGCCACACGGGCTACTTCCTCAAGGAGATCCTGCAGGGGGCGGAGAGCGCCCGGGGCGCTGCGTAGGATACCCGCGTGGCAGACACCGTCAGTTACCGGCCGAAGGCCGGGGAGATCCCCACACAGCCCGGCGTCTATCGCTTCCGTGATCCGAATCGGCGTGTGCTCTACGTCGGCAAGGCCAAGAACCTGCGTGCGCGGCTGAGCAACTACTTCCAGCCGCTGCGGAGCCTGCACGACCGCACCCGGCGCATGGTCACCACCGCTGCCTCGGTTGAGTGGACGGTCGTCGCGAGCGAGTTCGAGGCCCTGCAGCTCGAGTACACCTGGATCAAAGAGTTCAACCCGCCGTTCAACGTGCAGTTCCGCGACGACAAGTCGTATCCGTACCTGGCGGTGACCTTGGGGGACCGCATCCCGCGCGTCATGGTGACCCGCAATCGCGGCATCAAGGACGCGCGGTACTTCGGCCCGTACACGAAGGTCTGGGCGATCCGCGACACTGTCGACCTGATGCTGAAGGCGTTCCCCGTGCGGAGCTGCTCCGACGGCGTCTACCGTCGCGCCGAGCTCACCGGCCGGCCCTGCCTGCTCGGCGACATCGGCAAGTGCGCCGCACCCTGCGTCGGCCGGGTCAGCCCGGAGGAGCACCGCGAACTCGCCGAGGACTTCGTGTCGTTCATGGCGGGCAACGACACGAAATACATCCGCGCCCTCAACGAGCGGATGCGCGAAGCTGCGAGCACGCAGGACTACGAGGCCGCCGCCCGCCACCGCGACGCCATCCAGGCCCTGGAGGCCGCGATGGGCAAGAGCGCCGTCGTGCTGCCCGACAACGTCGACGCGGATGTCTTCGGCATCGCCCACGACGAGCTCGCCGCCGCCGTGCAGCAGTTCATCGTGCGCGGCGGCCGGATACGCGGTGTGCGCAGCTGGGTGGTCGACAAGGAACTCGACGTCGAGCTCGGCGACCTGGTCGAGACCGTCGTGCAGAACGCCTACGAGGGGTCGGACGCCCCGCCCCGCGAGATCCTCGTCCCCGAGCTCCCCGAGGACGCCGCCGAACTGGAGCAGTGGCTCACCGCGCGCCGGCACGAGATCGGCGATCCCGCCTCGCCGCGCGGTTCGCTCAGCGGCAAGGTCGCGCTGCGGGTGGCCCAGCGCGGTGACAAAGCCGCGCTCGTGCAGACCGTGGAGATGAACGCGAAGAACGCGCTGATTCTCTACAAGACCCGCCGCAGTTCCGACTTCGTCGCGCGCTCGAAGGCGCTCAATGACATCCAGGATGCGCTGGGCATGCTCGACGCGCCCCTGCGGATGGAGTGCTACGACGTCTCGCACCTCAGCGGGACCAACATCGTCGCCTCGATGGTCGTGTTCGAAGACGGCCTCCCGCGCAAAGACCAGTACCGTCGTTTCAGCATCCCGGAGTCGACGGACGACACCGAGTCGATCTACCAGGTGATCACGCGCCGGCTCGCCTACCTCAAGGACCCGGCGCTGGAGGCCCAGGAGGTCCAGGAGGCGAACGGTGCGTCGGCGAACGGTGCGTCGGCGAACGGTGCGTCGGCGATCGACGCCGGCGCGGACGGCGCGGGCGACGACGACGCGGGCGACGATCCGACGATCGATATCGACGCCGAGCTCCAGGAGGCGGCCGAGAAGCGGCGCAAGAAGTTCTCCTACCCGCCCAATCTGCTGATCGTCGACGGCGGCCAGCCACAGGTCGCGGCGGCGCGGCGTGCGCTCGAGGAGTCAGGGGTGAAGGGCATCCAGCTCGTCGGCATCGCGAAGCGACTCGAGGAGCTCTGGCTCCCCGACTCCGACTTCCCGGTCATCCTGCCGCGCAACAGTGATGCGCTCTTCCTGATCCAGCGCATCCGAGACGAGGCGCACCGCTTCGCCATCACGTACCAGCGCGCACGGCGCAAGCGCGACATCGGGTCGGTGCTCGGCGAGATCCCGGGTCTCGGGCCGTCCCGGGTGAAGGAGCTGCTCAAGCACTTCGGCTCCGTCGCCCAGCTGAGGAAGGCGAGCGTCGACGAGATCGCCGAGGTGCGCGGTGTCGGCCCCACCCTTGCTGGGGCCATCCATGAACGACTCGCCAGTCGATAGGCTGGGGGCACCACCGAGCACGAGGAGCGCGCCTGATGAGCACCGACAACGAGCAGCAAGAAGTGCTGATCGTCACTGGAATGTCGGGGGCAGGGCGGTCGACGGTTGCGAATGCGCTCGAAGACCTCGACTGGTACGTGGTCGACAATCTGCCTCCACAGATGCTTCGGCCCCTCATCGAACTCGCGAACCGGGCCGGGTCGACGCTGCCCCGAATCGCCGCGGTGGTCGACGTGCGCGGCCGCAACTTCTTCACCGATCTGCGCGACATGATCCAGAGCCTGCGCGAGGGCACCAAGGTGCGCGTGCTGTTCCTGGAGGCCACCGATTCGGTTCTCGTGCGGCGCTTCGAGCAGGTCAGGCGCCCTCACCCGCTGCAGGGCGACGGCACGATCCTCGACGGCATCTCCGCCGAGCGCTCCCGGCTGCGCGAGATCCGCGAGGCCAGTGACATCATCGTCGACACCTCCGACCTCAACATCCACCAGCTCGCGACCAACATCACCGAGACGTTCGCTGCCGAGAACACGGCCGGCGTGCAGGTCACGGTGATGAGCTTCGGGTTCAAGTACGGACTGCCGCCTGATGCCGACATCGTCTCGGATGCGCGCTTCCTTCCGAACCCGTTCTGGAACCCGGAACTGCGCCCGTTCACCGGGCTCGACGAGGTGGTGCGCGACTACGTGCTCGAGCAGGAGGGCGCGATGGAGTTCGTCGAGGCGTACGTCGCCGCGCTGCGCCCGATCCTGGCCGGCTACCAGCGTGAGAACAAACGGCACGCGATGATCGCTGTAGGCTGCACGGGGGGAAAGCACCGTTCGGTGGCGATTGCGGAAGAGCTCGCCACTCGATTGCAGGAACTCCCGGGGGTCGCGGTGAACACGAAACACCGCGATCTCGGCCGTGAATGACGCCGGCCACCGACTTACGGCCGCACAACGGCCGACACGACAGATAGGAACCCGATTGGCTCTCACCGCCGACGTCAAAGACGAACTCACCAAGGTCGAGATCAGCAAGACCACGGTCCGCGCGGCGGAGCTCGCAACGATCCTGCGGTTCTCCGGTGGGCTGCACCTGATCAGCGGCCGGATCGCGGTGGAGAGCGAACTCGACACCCCTGAGCTCGCCCGTCGGGTGCGCAAAGACCTCGCAGAACTCTACGGAGTGCGCAGCGAAGTGTCAGTGATCTCCGCCTCCGGGCTTCGGCGCACGAGCCAGTATCTGGTACGGGTGCTCGACGGCGGCGAGACGCTCGCCCGCCAGACCGGCCTGCTGGATGCCCGTCGCCGGCCGATCCGTGGCCTGCCGAATCGCCTCACCACCGGCTCCCGCGACGAACTGGCCGCCGTCTGGCGAGGCGCCTTCCTCGCCCACGGCTCGCTGACCGATCCCGGCCGTTCGGCCGCTCTCGAGGTCACCTGCCCCGGCAATGAGTCGGCGATGGCCCTCGTCGGCGCCGCCGGCCGTCTCGGTGTCGCCGCGAAGGCGCGTGAGGTGCGCGGTGTGCACCGGGTCGTCATCCGCGACGGCGACGCGATCAGCGCGATGCTCGTGCACATGGGTGCGACGAAGACCGTCGAGAACTGGGAGCAGCTGCGTCAGCGCCGCGAGGTGCGCGCGACCGCGAACCGCCTCGTCAACTTCGACGACGCCAACCTCCGCCGGTCCGCCCAGGCCGCCGTCGCCGCCTGCGCCCGCGTCGAGCGCGCCCTCGAGATCCTCGGTGACGAGGTGCCGGAGCACCTGCGCTACGCCGGCGAGCTGCGCCTCAACTTCCGCGACTCGAGCCTCGACGAGCTGGGCCACCACGCCGACCCGCCGATGACGAAGGACGCGGTCGCCGGTCGCATCCGCCGGCTGCTCGCGATGGCGGACAAGCGCGCTGCAGACGAAGGAATCCCCGGGACGGACGCGAACCTCCCGGCCGACCTCGACGAGGTGTAACGTCCGGGAAGCAACCCCTGGTCGAATCGGTTGCCCTTACTAGACTGAAAATGTCGCTCGAAGCCCGCTCCGAACCGCTCGGGCCGGGAACCATATGAGGAGATGAGTAATGGCTGACTACACGCTCGCAGACCTTCCGTACGATTATTCGGCGCTTGAGCCGAACATCAGCGGTCGGATCATGGAGCTGCACCACGACAAGCATCACAAGGCCTATGTCGACGGTGCGAACACCGCGATCGCCAAGCTCGCCGAGGCTCGCGACGCCGACGACCTCACGTACGTGAACAAGCTGCAGAAAGACCTGGCCTTCAACCTCGCCGGCCACGTCAACCACACCGTGTTCTGGAACAACCTGTCGCCCGACGGCGGAGACAAGCCCACCGGCGAACTGGCCGCGGCGATCGACGAGTTCTTCGGGTCCTTCGACAAGTTCCGTGCGCACTTCACCGCGTCGGCCCTGGGCATCCAGGGCTCGGGCTGGTCGATCCTGGCGTGGGACTCCCTCGGTCAGAAGCTGATCATCGAGCAGCTCTACGACCACCAGGGAAACCTCGCCGCGGCCACGATCCCGCTGCTGCTGCTCGACATGTGGGAGCACGCGTTCTACCTCGACTACGTGAACGTCAAGGCGGACTACGTAAAGGCGTTCTGGAACATTACGAACTGGGGCGACGTTAACGAGCGCTTCACCCGGGCGCGCGAAAAGACATCGGGCCTGCTGCTACTGTCGTAGCGGGGAGAGGTGTCCCGGAAGGGTTGCCTCCCGGGACACCGCCGTCCGTTTTCATCCCATACAAGTGCGCCGTCGGCGCCTCTCAGTAACAGGAGACATCTGTGTCCGTAAAGATCGGAATCAACGGGTTCGGTCGCATTGGTCGTAACTTCTTCCGCGCGGCTCTGGCCAAAGGCAGCGACCTCGAGATCGTCGCCGTCAACGACCTCACCGACAACAAGGCGCTCGCACACCTTCTGAAGTACGACTCGATCACGGGCCGTCTCGACGCGACCGTCGAGCTGGACGGCGACAAGATCGTCGTCAACGGCAAGCCGATCATCGTCCTCGAAGAGCGCGACCCGGCCAACCTGCCGTGGGGTGAGCTGGGCGTCGACATCGTCATCGAGTCCACCGGCCGCTTCACCAAGTCGGAGGATGCGCGCAAGCACATCGCCGGAGGCGCCAAGAAGGTCATCGTCTCGGCTCCGGCCACCGGTGACGACGTCGCCACCATCGTCCTCGGCGTGAACGAGGAGACCTACGACAGCGCGGTCAACGACATCCTGTCGAACGCCTCGTGCACCACGAACTGCCTCGCGCCGCTCGCCAAGGTGCTGCTCGACAACTTCGGCATCGAGCGCGGTCTGATGACCACGGTCCACGCCTACACCGCCGACCAGAACCTGCAGGACGGCCCGCACAGCGACCTCCGTCGCGCCCGCGCCGCCGCCGCGAACATCATCCCGACCTCGACCGGCGCGGCCAAGGCCCTCGGCCTGGTCATCCCGGAGCTCGTCGGCAAGCTCGACGGCTACGCCCTGCGTGTGCCCGTGATCACCGGCTCGATCACCGACCTCACCGTCGAGCTCGAGAAGACCGCAACGGTCGCCGAGATCAACGCCGCCTACAAGGCTGCAGCCGAGGGTCCCCTCAAGGGCATCCTCAAGTACACCGAGGACCCGATCGTCTCGACCGACATCGTCAGCGACCCGCACTCGTCGATCTTCGACGCGGGCCTCACCAAGGTCATCGGCAACACGGTCAAGGTCGCGTCGTGGTACGACAACGAGTGGGGTTACTCCAACCGTCTCGTCGACCTGACCGAGTACGTGGCCGAGCGCCTCTAGCACCAAGGGAACCGACGTGACGCTACGCACACTTGATTCACTCGGTTCGCTCGCCGGCAAGGCGGTCATCGTCCGCTGTGATCTGAACGTCCCTCTGAAAGACGGACAGATCACGGACGACGGCCGCGTGCGAGCGTCGATTCCCACCCTGAACGCCCTGATCAATCAGGGCGCGAAGGTGGTCGTCATCTCCCATCTGGGCCGCCCGGAGGGCGCGCCCGACGCGAAGTACAGCCTGGCGCCGGTCGCCCAGCGGCTCTCGGAGCTGCTGGGCAAGCCGGTGACCTTCGCCCGTGACACGGTCGGCTCCGGAGCGCAGGACGCGGTCGCCGGCCTGACGGACGGCGACGTCGCCCTGCTGGAGAACCTGCGGTTCAACCCGGGGGAGACCAGCAAAGACGATGCCGAGCGGGAGGCGTTCGCCGCCAAGCTCGCCGCCTTCGGCGATGCGTTCGTCTCCGACGGCTTCGGCGTCGTGCACCGCAAGCAGGCCAGTGTGTACGAGCTCGCGAAGGCGCTTCCGAGCGCTGCAGGGCTCCTCATCGCCACGGAGCTCGACGTGCTCGATCGCCTCACCGAGAACCCCGAGCGGCCGTACGCGGTCGTGCTCGGCGGCTCGAAGGTGTCGGACAAGCTCGGGGTCATCGGGCACCTGCTGCCGCGCGTGAACTCGCTGCTGATCGGCGGCGGCATGCTCTTCACCTTCCTCGCCGCCCTCGGGCACAAGGTCGGGTCGAGCCTGCTCGAGACCGACCAGATCGAGACCGTGAAGGGCTACCTGGCGAAGGCAGAGGAGCTCGGTGTCGAGATCGTGCTGCCGCGCGACGTCGTCGTCGCCTCGAAGTTCGGGGCGGACGCCGAACACGTCGTGCGTCCGATCGACGGCATCGAAGACACCGACTGGGGCTCGAGCGGACTCGGGCTCGACATCGGCCCGGAGACCGCCGAGCTGTTCTCGGAGTACATCCGCGCCGCGCGCACGGTCTTCTGGAACGGGCCCATGGGCGTGTTCGAGCTCGCCCCCTTCGCGGCCGGAACCAAGGCCATCGCTCAGGCGCTGACCGAAATCGACGGCCTCGGTGTCGTCGGCGGTGGCGACTCCGCGGCCGCGGTGCGCGCACTCGGATTCTCCGACGACCAGTTCGGTCACATTTCAACGGGTGGCGGTGCGAGTCTCGAGTTCCTCGAGGGCAAGCACCTGCCGGGACTGGAGGTCCTCGGATGGCAGCAGTGAGCTCGTCGGTGCGGCGTACGCCGCTCATCGCCGGCAACTGGAAGATGAACCTCGATCACCTGCAGGCGATCGCGTTCGTTCAGAAGCTCGCCTGGAGCCTGAAGGACGCCGGGCATGATTTCACGGCGGTCGAGGTCTCGGTCTTCCCGCCGTTCACCGACCTGCGCAGTGTGCAGACCCTGGTATCGGCGGACAAGCTGCCGCTCGCTTTCGGCGGTCAGGATGTCTCCGAGCACGAGTCGGGCGCGTACACCGGTGAGATCTCGGCGACGTTCCTCGCCCAGCTCGAGTGCCGCTACGTGATCATCGGTCACTCGGAGCGCCGCACGCTGCACGGCGAGACGGACGAGCAGGTGGCCGGCAAGGTCGCTGCTGCGCTGGCACACAACCTGTCCCCGATCATCTGCGTCGGCGAGACGGCGGAAGACCTCGAAGTGCACGGCGCGAGCGCCGTGCCGGTCGCGCAGCTGCGCGCCGCACTGGCGAACGTCACCTCCGCGGCTGACATCGTGGTCGCGTACGAGCCGGTGTGGGCCATCGGCTCGGGTCAGGCGGCGACGCCGGAGCAGGCCGAGCAGGTCGCGGCAGCGCTGCGTGCCGTGCTCGTCGAGGTGCTCGGTGAGGACGTCGCCGCCAAGACGCGCATCCTGTACGGCGGCTCGGTGAAGTCGAGCAACATCGCCAGCTTCATGCGGGAGCCGAACGTCGACGGCGCTCTCGTCGGAGGCGCGAGCCTCGATGTCGCGGAATTCGCGAGCATCGTGCGCTACCAGAAGCACGTCGGACTCTAGGTCTTCCAGGTCCGACACAACTGCAGGCGGCTCACGGAGCCGCCTGCAGTTATACTGGTCGTTGGTCTTCCCGGGCATCCGACCCGGTCGCACTGCGAAAGGTTTCTCGTGCAAATTCTCCAGGTCGTCCTGCAGGTGCTGCTGGGCATCACCAGCCTCCTGCTGACGTTGCTCATCCTCCTGCACAAGGGACGTGGTGGCGGCCTCTCCGATATGTTCGGCGGCGGCGTGACCTCGAACCTCGGCGCATCCGGGGTGGCGGAGCGCAACCTCAACCGCATCACGGTGATCCTCGGACTGATCTGGATCACCTGCATCGTCGTTCTGGGCCTCATCACGAAGTTCGATTCCGGCGCGTAGGCGCCCAAGTACACACAGCGAGGAGCAGCATGGCATCCGGAGGAAGCGCAATTCGAGGTTCGCGCGTCGGCGCGGGCCCGATGGGGGAGCAGGACCGCGGTTTCCACGCGGAACGCATCTCGGTCTCGTACTGGGACGCCCTCGGCAACGAGACGGTCCGTCATTTCGCGGCGAACCTGCCCGACGAAGAGATCCCCGACGTCATCGACTCGCCGTCGTCCGGCCTGCCGGCCGGTCGCGACAAGGCGAACCCACCGTCGGTGGCGAAGCTCGAGCCCTACAAGACCCACCTGGCGTACGTCAAAGAGCGTCGCACCGAAGAAGAGGCCGAGCAGCTTCTCGAGGACGCACTCAACCAGCTTCGCGCCCGGCGCGGCAAGCTGAGCGCCACCAACTAGCCGGCACCACGCAGAAGGCCCCGCGGTTCACCCGCGGGGCCTTCTGCGTGGTGCCGGCGCCCGGCGATCCGCGAAGGCACCCCCACCGACGACGAAGCCCCGCTGCCGTCGATGCGGCAGCGGGGCATCATGCGTTGTGCGCGAGGTCAGTAGCTCGGCGCGATGAGATTCTCCGGAACGTCGACTGCGGCGTCCTTGTCGACGAAGAACACCGTGCGCTTGCGTCCCTTGGCGCCGGCGACCGGGACCTCGGTGTAGCTCGCGCCCGCGAGTGCGAGGCCGAGGGCCGAGGCCTTGTCGGCGCCGGCGAGGACGAGCCAGATGCGGTCGGACGCGTTGAGCACCGGTCGCGTGAGACTGAGGCGCTGCGGCGGGGGCTTCGGCGCGTCACGCTCGGCGATGACCGTCGCCTCCGTCTCACGGATGCCGGCACGGTCGGGGAACAGTGAGGCGATGTGCCCGTCGGGCCCGACACCGAGGAACGTGATGTCGAACCGCGGGTGACGCGCGCCATCCAAGGCGAACGCCTCGAGCTCGGCGGCGTACACCGCGGCCGCCTCGTCGATGTCCGCGATCTCGTCCGACGCGGGGAACGGGTGGATGTTCTCCGGCGGAACGGCGATGTGGTCGAGCAGGGCCTCGCGGGCCTGGCGCTCGTTGCGCTCCTCGCTGTCCTTTGCGACGAAGCGCTCGTCGCCCCACCAGAAGTGCACCTTGCTCCAGTCGACGCTGTCGCGCGCGGGGGAGCTGTTCACCGCCTCGAGCACGGCGATGCCGACGGTTCCGCCGGTCAGGGCGACGTTGGCCTCACCCAGGTCGTCGAGGATGTCGACGGTCTTGGTCAGGAAACGCGCCGCCACCGAGCCGGTGAGCGCTTGTTTATCGGGGTGTACAAGCACCCGCCGTTCGTTCGTCATGCCGTGACGCCCACTCCCGTGTCGTTTGCCTCGAGCTGATCGAGGCCTTTGGTGATCACCTCACCGTACAGATCATCGGGGTCCAGCCTACGCAATTCCTCGGCCAGGCAATCACGCAGGCTCCGGCGCGGAAGCGACAGGTCGTGCGTCGGCTGGTTGGGCTGAGAGAGCCGTGCCACGTTCGGGATCTCCCGCTCGAGTTCGATGACACCGGATGCGCGTCCCATGCGCACCCCGTGGATGCCGCTGGAGCCGTTGGCGCGCGACGTCAGGTCGTGCTGCACGGGCACCTGGAGCTGCAGTGAGAGCCAGGCCGCGAGGAGCAGCGTCGAGGGGGAGTCGGCGGCGCCGGCGACCTCGACGTTCTCGATCGGCTCGAAGGGCGGCTGGTCGAGCACTGCGGCGAGCTGCGCCCGCCACAGGGTCAACCGCGTCCACGAGAAGTCCGTGTCGCCGGGCGCATAGGTGCGCGAGAGGTGACGGAGCGCTGCCTGCGGGTCGGGCTGCGCCGACGCATCCGTGATGCGGCGCGTCGCGATGCGACCGAGCGGC
Source organism: Leifsonia sp. 10N434 (assembly GCF_056394405.1). Classification (NCBI taxonomy): domain Bacteria; kingdom Bacillati; phylum Actinomycetota; class Actinomycetes; order Micrococcales; family Microbacteriaceae; genus Leifsonia; species Leifsonia sp. 10N434. The sequence goes on from NZ_JBFTHV010000002.1 coordinate 198,796, forward strand.
GACTTCGAGACGACCTCGGGGGCGAGCCCGGGCCACCAGACGACGACGGGCGCGTCGGGCAGGAGCAGGCCGGTGACCAGTCCCTCCTCGTCGCTCGCGGTCTCGCCGTAGGCGCGGAGCACGATGACCTCGCTCGCGCCGGCGTCGCCGCCCACCCGGATCTGCGCATCCACGCGGCCATCGCCGGTGGACGTGCGCTCCTCTTCGGTTGACACGACGATGACGCGCATCGGGTGCTCGCGGGAGGCGTCGTTGGCGGCCTCGATGGCCTCCTCCTCCTCGCCGAGGTGGGTCGCGATGACGAGCGTCAGCACGCGGCCGAGGGCGACGGCGCCGCCCTCCTCGCGAATCTTGACGAGGGCCTTCGAGACCTTGCTCGTCGTGGTGTCGGGCAGATCGACGATCATGGACGCCTCCAAACGCGGCCGTCGCGGGCGAGCAGTTCGTCCGCGGAGCTGGGCCCCCAGGTTCCGGGACGATACTGCTCCGGCTGGCCCTGGGTCGCCCAGAATTCTTCGATGGGGTCGAGGATCTTCCACGACAGCTCGACCTCTTCGTGACGGGGGAAGAGGGGCGGGTCGCCGAGGAGGACATCCAGGATGAGGCGCTCGTAGGCCTCGGGGCTCGCCTCGGTGAAGGCGTGGCCGTATCCGAAGTCCATGCTCACGTCGCGCACCTGCATGCCGGCGCCGGGGACCTTCGAGCCGAAGCGGATGGTCACACCCTCGTCGGGCTGCACGCGGATGACGAGCGCGTTCTGGCCGAGGGCCGACGTCTGGCTCTCCGCGAACAACTGCTGCGGAGCGCGCTTGAAGACGACGGCGATCTCGGTGACGCGACGGCCGAGGCGCTTGCCCGCGCGGAGGTAGAACGGAACGCCCGCCCACCGGCGCGTGCCGATCAGGAGCTTGATCGCGGCGTACGTCTCGGTGGTGGAGGCGGGGTTCATCCCGTCTTCCTCGAGGAAGCCGACGACCTTCTCGCCGCCCTGCCAGCCGCTGGAGTACTGCCCGCGGGCGGTCGAGGTGGCGAGGTCCTTCGGCAGGCGCACGGCGCCCAGGACCTTCTCCTTCTCGGCACGCAGGTCTGCGGCGTCGAACGAGATCGGCTCCTCCATCGCCGTGAGGGCGAGGAGCTGGAGGAGGTGGTTCTGGATGACGTCGCGCGCGGCGCCGATCCCGTCGTAGTAGCCGGCACGGCCGCCCACCCCGATGTCCTCCGCCATCGTGATCTGCACGTGGTCGACGTAGTTGGCGTTCCAGATCGGCTCGTACAACTCGTTGGCGAAGCGCAGGGCCAGGATGTTCTGGACCGTCTCCTTGCCGAGGTAGTGGTCGATGCGGAAGACCGAGTCGGGCGGGAAGACCGTCTCGACGACGGCGTTCAGCTCGCGCGCCGACTTCAGGTCGCTGCCGAACGGCTTCTCGATGACGACACGGCGCCAGCCGCCGCCTTCGCGCTGATCGGCGAGACCGGACTTGCGCAGCTGCTCGGTGACGAGCGGGAACGCCTTCGGCGGGATCGACAGGTAGAACGCGTGGTTGCCCATCGTTCCACGCTCTTTGTCGAGTGCGTCGACCGTCTCCTTGAGACGCTCGAACGCCGCGTCGTCGTCGAACTCACCCGGGACGAACCGGATGCCCTGCGCGAGCTGCTGCCACACCTCCTCCTGGAAGGGGGTGCGGGCGTACTGCTTGACCGCCTCGTAGACGACCTTCTCGAAGTCCTGATCCTCCCAGTCGCGGCGCGCGAACCCCACCAGCGAGAAGCCGGGAGGGAGCAGGCCGCGGTTGGCGAGGTCGTAGACGGCCGGCATCAGCTTCTTGCGGGACAGGTCGCCTGTCACGCCGAAGATGATGAGACTGCTCGGACCAGCGATGCGGTTGAGGCGGCGATCGGAGGGCAACCTCAGCGGGTTGAACTCCGGGGTGATTTCCACCGGGGACATGAAGCTCCTTGGATGCGGGGAGTGCGTAGCTAGTTGAGGGCCTCGAACAGCGGCACCAGGTTCGCTTCTGGGTCGGTGAGGTTGAGGGTCAGGACCGGGCGTCCGTGCTCGCCGAGGACGCTCGCGTCGCCGGCGGCCTGGGCCTGGATGAGCTGACCGAACGTGAACGGACGGCCGGGGATCTCGAGATCCTCGGTGGCCTGAGCGGTGATCTGCAGGAACACGCCGACCGCGGGGCCGCCCTTGTGGAACTGACCAGTGGAGTGCAGGAAGCGGGGACCCCATCCGAAGGTGACCGGACGCTTCGCCTTGGCAGCGAGGAGGTCGCGGAGACCGGCGAGCTGGGGGAGCGCCACGCGGTCGACGTATGCCTGGATCGACACATAGCCGTCGGGACCGAGCTGCGCGAGCAGCGCGTCGACGGCGGCATCGAGCGTGGATGCGTCGCCGAGGAAGTCGCCGACCGTGCGGACCTCGACACCGTCGGCGACGAAGGCCGGGGTGGCCGGTTCGGGGCGGTTGTCGAGCAGCGAGCGTGCGGCGACCTTAGCAGCCTCGACGTCGGGCTGGTCGAACGGGTTGATGCCGAGCAGGCGTCCGGCGACGGCCGTCGCGAACTCCCACACCAGGATCTGGGCGCCGAGGCTGCCCGAGACGAGGATCTCGCCCTCGTGACGGTTGCTCGGGAACAGGTGGTGGGCTTCGGCGTTGTCGACCAGGCGGACGATCTGGAGATCGCTCAGGTTCTCGCTGAGCTCCGGCGCCAGCGGGTCGAGCACGACCGGGAGGAGGCCGGTTCCCTGCTTGCCGGTGGACTCGGCGATCAACTGCTCCGCCCAGTCGGGGAAGCCGACGATGTGCGTGCCGTCGGCGATCAGGCCGAGCTTGTCCTTGAGCGGGTTGGTGCCGGCGATCGCGGCGGCCAGGATGAGCCCGGGGTTGGTCGGGTCGTCGATGGCGAGCTCGAGCGAGATCGTCTCCGCTTCCTCGAGAAGCTCCTCGAGGTCGACACCGGCGAGGCCGGAGGGGACGAGACCGAATGCGGTGAGCGCGGAGTACCGGCCACCGACGTTCGGGTCGGCGTTGAAGACGCGGTATCCGGCCTCGCGGGCCGACGCGTCGAGCGGCGAGCCCGGGTCTGTGACGACGACGATGCGCTCGCGCGGATCGATGCCGGCGTCGGTGAACCACTTCTCGTAGACGCGGCGCTGGCTGTCGGTCTCCAGCGTCGAACCCGACTTGCTGGAGATCACGAGTGCCGTGGTCTCCAGGCGGTCGCGCAGGGCGGAGAGGACCTGGCCGGGCTCGGTCGAGTCGAGCACCGTGAGCTCGTATCCGGCGGTGCGCGTGATGACCTCGGGGGCGAGCGAGGAGCCGCCCATCCCGCCGAGCACGATGTGGTCGACGCCCTTGCTGCGCAGCTCGTCGCGCAGGGCGACGATCTCCGGAACCAGCGGACGCGAGATGGCGACGGCCTCGGTCCAGCCGAGACGCTTGGAGGACTCGGCCTCCGCATCCGGGCCCCAGAGTGCCGGGTCCTGAGCGGTGATGCCCGACGCGACCAGATCGGCGACCAGCTGAGGGACGACCGTCTTGACGGCCTCCTCAGCGGCGCCGGTCACGTGGATCTTGAAGCTCATTTCGCGGCCTCCAGCGCCTTGGTGACGGTGTCGAGCAGCTCGTTCCAGGAGACGATGAACTTGTCGACGCCCTCCTTCTCGAGCAGCTCGGTGACCTCGTCGTACGAGATGCCGAGCGCGTCGATCGCGTTCAGCACGGCGTTGGCGTCGTCGTAGTTGCCGGTGACGGTGTCGCCGGTGATGACGCCGTGGTCGAAGGTCGCGTCCAGCGTCTTCTCGGGCATGGTGTTCACGGTGTTCGGAGCGACGAGCTCGGTCACGTAGAGCGTGTCGGGCAGGCTCGGGTCCTTGACACCGGTGGATGCCCAGAGCGGACGCTGCTCGTTGGCGCCGGCCGCGACGAGCGCCTTGGCGCGCTCGCTGGCGAACGTCTCCTCGTACACCTGGTAGGCGAGACGTGCGTTGGCGATGCCGGCCTTGCTCTTGAGCGCGAGGGCCTCGTCGGTGCCGATCGCGGTCAGGCGCTTGTCGATCTCGGTGTCGACGCGCGACACGAAGAACGATGCGACCGACTGGATGCCCGCCAGATCGATGCCGGCGGCCTTGGCCTTCTCGAGACCGGTGAGGTAGGCGTTGATGACCTCGCGGTAGCGCTGCAGGCTGAAGATCAGGGTCACGTTGACGCTGATGCCGGCGGCGATGGTCTCGGTGATGGCCTCGAGGCCCTCGACCGTCGCGGGGATCTTGATGAGCACGTTCGGCTTGTCGACCTTGGCCGCGAGCTTCTTGGCCTCGGTGATCGTGCCGGCTGCGTCGTGGGCGAGGCCGGGCTCGACCTCGATCGAAACGCGTCCGTCGACGCCGTTCGAGCTCTCGAACACCTCGGCGAAGATGTCGCTGGCCTCGGCGACGTCATCGGTCGTGATCTCGAAGACCGCGTCGGTGACATCGAGCCCGGCGGCGGCGAGCTGGCGGACCTGCTCGTCGTACGCCTCGCCCTTGGAGAGGGCCGTGGCGAAGATCGTCGGGTTGGTGGTCACGCCGACCACGTTCTTCTCGGCGATGATCTTCTGGAGGCCGCCCGTCTTGATGCGCTCACGCGAGAGGTCGTCGAGCCAGATGCTGACGCCGGCGGCGGAGAGCTGTGCGGTGGGAGTGGTGTCGGTCATTTCTTCTGTTTCTCCTCGTATGCCCGCGCTCAAAGCGACGCGAGCGATTCCTTGACGGCGGCGACGGCGTGCTCGGTGGTCATGCCGAACTCGCGGAACAGGGTCTTGTAGTCCGCCGAGGCACCGAAGTGCTCGATGGAGACGCTGCGGCCGTGGTCGCCCACGTACTTGCGCCAGCTCAGAGCCAGGCCGGCCTCGATCGAGACGCGCGCCTTGACGGCGGACGGCAGCACCGACTCCTTGTACTCGTCGCTCTGCTCCTCGAACCATTCGAGGCTCGGGGCCGAGACGACGCGGGCGTTGATGCCCTCGCCCTTCAGCACCTCGCGCGCATCCACGGCGATCTGCAGTTCGGAGCCGGTCGCGATCAGCAGCACGTCGGGCGTTCCGCCCGGTGCCTCGGCGAGCACGTACGCACCCTTGACGACGTTCTTGGCAGAGGCGAAGGTGTCGCCCGTGGCGTCGCCGTCGCCGCGCTCGAACACCGGGATGTTCTGGCGGGTCAGCGCGATGCCGGCCGGTCCCTTGCGGCGCTCGAGGATGGTCTTCCAGGCGTACGCGACCTCGTTGGCGTCACCGGGACGCACGACGTCGAGCTGCGGGATGGCGCGGAGCGCCGAGAGCTGCTCGATCGGCTGGTGGGTCGGACCGTCTTCGCCGAGCGCCACCGAGTCGTGGGTCCAGACGAAGATCGACGGAGCCTTCATCAGCGCGGCCAGACGCACCGCGGGGCGCATGTAGTCGCTGAAGATCAGGAAGGTGCCGCCGAACGCGCGCGTCGGGCCGTGCAGGACGATGCCGTTCAGGATGGCCGCCATCGCGTGCTCGCGGATGCCGAAGTGCAGCACGCGGCCGTACGGGTTGCCCGTCCACTCGTGCGTCGAGTGCTCGGTCGGCACGAACGATGCCGCGCCCTCGATGGTGGTGTTGTTCGACTCGGCGAGGTCGGCCGAACCGCCCCACAGCTCCGGGATGACCGGGCCGAGCGCGTTCAGCACCTTGCCGCTGGCGGCACGGGTCGAGACGTCCTTGCCCGCTTCGAACACGGGGAGCGCCGCTTCGACGCCCTCCGGGAGCTCGCCGGTGAGGAGACGGTCGAGGAGCTGCTTGCGCTCCGGGTTGGCGGCGGCCCATGCGTCGAATGCGACGGTCCACTCGGCGCGCTGCTCTGCGCCGCGCTCGATTGCCTTGCGGGTGTGCTCGATGACCTCGGGGTCGACCTGGAAGGTCTTCTCGGGGTCGAACCCGAGCACCTCCTTGACGGCGCGGAGCTCGTCGGCGCCGAGGGCGGAGCCGTGGATCTTGCCGGTGTTCTGCTTCTTGGGGGCCGGCCAGCCGATGATCGTCTTCAGGATGATCAGCGAGGGCTTGTCGGTGACGCCCTGGGCTGCGACGATCGCGTCGTTCAGCTCGCGAACGTCTTCGGTGTAGACGCCCGTCTTCTTCCAGTCGACGACCTGCACGTGCCAGTGGTACGCCTCGTAGCGCGCCTTGACGTCTTCGGTGAAGGCGATGTTGGTGTCGTCCTCGATCGAGATCTGGTTGCTGTCGTAGATCGCGATCAGGTTGCCGAGCTGCTGGTGGCCGGCGAGCGAGGAGGCCTCGCTGCTCACGCCCTCCTGCAGGTCGCCGTCGCCGGCGATCACGTAGACGAAGTGGTCGAACGGGCTGGTGCCCTGGTCGGCCTCGGGGTCGAACAGTCCTCGCTCGAAACGGCTCGCATATGCGAAACCGACGGCGGAGGAGATGCCCTGACCGAGAGGTCCGGTCGTGATCTCGACGCCGTCGGTGTGGCCGTACTCGGGGTGACCCGGGGTGAGGGAGCCCCACGTGCGGAGCTTCTCGAGGTCGTCGAGCTCGAGGCCGTAGCCGCCGAAGTAGAGCTGGATGTACTGGGTGAGCGAGCTGTGACCCGCCGACAGGATGAACCGGTCGCGTCCCAGCCAGTGCTGGTCGTGGGGATCGCGGCGCATCACCTTCTGGAACAGGAGGTACGCGGCGGGGGCGAGGCTCATCGCGGTGCCGGGATGACCGTTGCCCACCTTCTCGACCGCGTCCGCCGCGAGAACGCGAGCGGTGTCTACTGCCTTGTTGTCAATGGGATCCCATTGCAGAGCTGCCACGTGAAAACTGACCCTTCGTAGAGATGGTGAGGGCCGTCATGGTCCCGCACCGATTGAGGTAGTGCGCGCCGTGGACGTCATCGGCACCGGGGCCGCATCCCGTCCACGTCCTACAAAGGACGGGCGGATTGTGGCGGCTTCGGCTGGCGAGCACCTCCAAGTATAGGTAACACGCACGAAACGTGGAGTGTTCCCCCTGCCGGTTGTGCATATCCTCCGAGCGGGGTAGCCGGGGAACGATATCGTAGACTCGTTCGGGGTCACCGAGTCGTTAGAGGAGCAATGGACGTCGCTGTAGAGAGCCGTGTCGAGTCGAACCGTATCGGTTTCGGTCGCAAGCTGAAGGCGTACGTCGCTCTCACCAAGCCCAGGGTCGTCGAGCTGCTGCTCGTCACGACGGTGCCGACAATGATCCTCGCGGAGGGCGGCATCCCGAACCTCTGGCTGGTGCTGGCCACCGTCATCGGCGGGTACATGAGCGCAGGCTCGGCCGGGGCCTTCAACTGCTACATCGACCGCGACATCGACCGGGTCATGAAGCGCACGCGCAACCGGCCCCTGGTCACCGGGGAGTTGACGGATCGCGAGGCCCTGGTGTTCGCCTGGGGGCTCGGCATCGCGTCGATCCTGGTGCTCGGGTTCTTCGCGAACTGGCTCGCAGCAGGGCTCTCGCTCGTCGCGATCCTGCTCTACGTCGTCTTCTACACGCTCATCCTCAAGCGGCGCACCGCGCAGAACATCGTCTGGGGCGGAGTCGCCGGCTGCATGCCCGTGCTGATCGGCTGGGCGGCCGTCACCGGCTCGCTCGACTGGGCGCCGTTCATCCTGTTCGGGGTCATCTTCCTCTGGACGCCCCCGCACTACTGGCCGCTGTCGATGAAGTACCGCAACGACTACAAGGAGGCGGGCGTCCCGATGCTCGCGGTGGTCCGCGGTCGCGCGGTCGTCGGGCTGCAGGTCATCCTGTACGCGTGGGCGATGGTGGCGTGCTCGCTGCTGCTCATCCCGGTCGGCCACATGGGCCTGCTCTACACGGCGGTCTCGCTCGTGGCCGGAGGCTGGTTCATCTACGAGTCGCACCGGCTCTACAACCTCTCGATCCGCCACGAGACGGTGTCTCCGATGCGCGTGTTCCACGGCTCGATCGCCTACCTGACGCTGATCTTCCTCGCGGTCGCCATCGATCCGCTGCTGCCGTTCTGACGATGATCGCGTTGCGCACGGAGAGGCTCTGCCTCGATGCGCCACGCGAGTCGGACATCGACGCGGTCTACCGCGCCTGCCAGGACGCGGACATCCTGCGCTGGATCCCGCTGCCGAATCCGTACACGGTCGAGAGCGCCGAGTTCTTCGTGCGCAGCTATGTCCCGCACGGCGAGGCGAGTGGCGCATTCACGGTGTGGGCGCTCCGGATCGACGATGCGCCGCTGCTGGGGGTCGTCGAAGTGCGGCGCGATCGCACGGTCGGATCGGCGTCGGTCGGCTGCTGGCTCGCAGCGGATGCACGGGGCAACGGCTACATGCGGGAGGGGCTGGCCAGAGTGGTCGCGTTCGCGCTCGACGCGAACGGGATGGCGTTCACCCGGCTGCGCTGGGAGCACCTCGACGGCAATTCGGCGAGCAGGCGGCTGGCGGAGAGCGTCGGCTTCGTGTTCGACGAGGAGCCGGGATCGACCCGCGCGTTCGGCGACGAGCGGCCGGCGCGGATCGGATATCTGCGTGCGCCGGCCGATGACGTGCGCGCAGCCGAAGCCCGCGTGCGCGCGGCCGACTCCGCGCGTGCTACGCGTCGTACCCGCTCAGCGGGCGACGGCGCTGGGCGCGGCTGACGCCACCGCGGGGTCTGCGGCATCGGCGACCGGCGCCTTGAGCGACAGCACGACCGCCGTCATCGCCGCTGCGAGGAGCGCGGCCAGCGTCATGTGGATGCCGACCAGGATGGGGGGCAGTCCCGTGTTCGCCTGGATCAGCCCGACCGCGATCTGAAGCACCTCGACGGCGAGCAGATACATCGTGTAGCGGTGCACCGGCGTCGTACGGATGCGCAGCGACGCGACTACGAGGACGAGCGTCAGCGCGAACGTGACGTAGGCCGGGATCGCGTGGACGTGCTGCAGGATCTCGGGGTCGAGGCCGTTGCGGGGCGCCTTGGCGTCGCCGGCGTGCGGTCCGGACCCGGTCGTCAGGATGCCCACCAGGATGGTCACGGCGACGACGAAGCTCGTGATGTGCGTGAGGATGGCGAACCACCGTGGCACGGCTCGTGCACGGGGGCCGGGGACGGCGTAGACCCGGAGCAGGAACGCGGTGCACAGCGCGACGAGCACCATCGAGACGACGAAGTGCAGGCCGACGACGTAGGGGTTCAGGTCGGAGAGCACGCTCAGTCCGCCGATGACCGCCTGCATCGGGATGCCGAGGCCGGCGAGGAGGGTGAGCCAGAAGAGCTCGGGGCGCGTCTTGCGCAGCCGGAGGACCGCGAGGAAGGCGACGATCGCGACGAGGCCGAGCACGACGCCGAGCAGCCGGTTGCCGAACTCGATGACGCCGTGGACGCCCATCTCCGGCGTGTTCACCAGCGAGCTGCCGGTGCACGACGGCCAGGTGGGGCAGCCGAGCCCGCTGCTGGTGAGACGGACGAGGCCGCCCGTGCCGACCAGGATGATCTGAGCGACGAGGTAGACCCAGGCGATCACGCGCAGCCGCACGTCGACACGGTCGGGCAGCCACTGGATGATGCGCTTCATTCTCGGGATGTTTCCTTGCTTCTGGATCGGATACTCGGCCAACGTGCAGGCGCGCCTCTACTATTACCGCTTTGCACCTGTAGAATTGGTGGGTTCGAGAAACGCGCAGTCCTGCGCGTGCCCGCCCTGCTATCGCGCAGTGCGGCCGGGGCACCGTCGCCCGTGTTCTTGAACAGTTTAGGTACGCACACCAGCCACCCGCACAATCACCAACCGCTTCGATCGACGCTGTCGGCCGCAGTAGGGAATGAGCCGGATTGATAGCCGGTTACGAGTGGAAGGAAACGAGGTAGATATGTCAGACATCCTGATCGACCGCCCCGAACTCGAAAGCCTTGGGCAATACGAGTTCGGCTGGGCGGATTCCGACGCAGCGGGTGCCTCAGCACGCCGCGGCATCTCACCGCAGGTGGTGACCGACATCTCCGCCCTCAAGAACGAACCCGACTGGATGCTGCAGCGCCGCCTCAAGGCCCTGCAGCTCTTCGAGCGCAAGCCGATGCCCACCTGGGGCGCCGACCTGTCGGACATCGACTTCGACAACATCAAGTACTTCGTGCGTTCCACGGAGAAGCAGGCCCAGACCTGGGAGGACCTGCCAGAGGACATCCGCAACACCTACGAGAAGCTGGGCATCCCCGAGGCGGAGCGCCAGCGCCTCGTCGCCGGCGTCGCCGCTCAGTACGAGTCCGAGGTCGTCTACCACCAGATCCGTGAGGACCTGGAGCAGCAGGGCGTCATCTTCCTCGACACCGACACCGCTCTCAAGCAGTACCCCGAGATCTTCGAGGAGTACTTCGGCACGGTCATCCCGGCCGGCGACAACAAGTTCGCCGCGCTGAACACCGCTGTGTGGTCGGGCGGCTCGTTCGTGTACGTCCCGAAGGGCGTCAAGGTCGAGATCCCGCTGCAGGCCTACTTCCGCATCAACACGGAGAACATGGGCCAGTTCGAGCGCACGCTGATCATCGCCGACGAGGGCAGCTACGTGCACTACATCGAGGGCTGCACGGCGCCGATCTACAAGTCGGACTCGCTGCACTCGGCCGTCGTCGAGATCATCGTGAAGAAGAACGCCCGCGTGCGCTACACGACGATCCAGAACTGGTCGAACAACGTCTACAACCTCGTCACCAAGCGGGCCACCGCCGGCGAGGGCGCCACCATGGAGTGGATCGACGGCAACATCGGCTCCAAGGTCACGATGAAGTACCCGTCGATCTACCTGATGGGCGAGCACGCCAAGGGCGAGACGCTCTCCGTCGCCTTCGCGGGTCCGGGTCAGCACCAGGACGCCGGCGCCAAGATGATCCACATGGCTCCGTACACCCAGTCGTCGATCGTCTCCAAGTCGATCGCGCGCGGCGGCGGACGTGCCGGATACCGCGGCGAGGTGAGGGTGGACGCCAACGCGCATCACGCGGCCAACACCGTGCGCTGCGACGCGCTGCTGGTCGACTCGATCTCGCGCTCCGACACCTACCCGGCCATCGACATCCGGGTCGACGACGTGCAGCTCGGCCACGAGGCCACCGTCTCGCGGGTCAGCGAGGAGCAGCTCTTCTACCTGATGTCCCGCGGCCTCCCCGAGGACGAAGCCATGGCCATGATCGTGCGCGGCTTCATCGAGCCGATCGCACGCGAGCTCCCCATGGAATACGCACTCGAACTCAACAAGCTCATCGAGATGGGCATGGAAGGCTCTGTCGGCTAAATGATGACCTCCGCCACCACACCGACGAAGACCACCGACGCCGCACACGAGGCCGCACCCAAGCACATGCGCAGTGCTGTGCCCGTTCAGACGCGCAACGACCGCTTCCACTCGACCGACGTCGCCGACTTCCCGGCCGTCACGGGCCGCGAGGCCGGCTGGAAGTACACGCCGGTCGCCCGGCTCGCCGAACTGATCTCGGGCGTGCTCGACGGCGCGTCGTACGTGTACGACGTCACGACCGCACCCGGTGTCACCACCGGCTGGGTCGGCCGCGACGACGCGCGCATCGGAGCTGCAGGCAAGCCGGAGGACCGCGCGTCCGCCAATGCCTGGAGCGCGTTCGAGCAGGCGCTCGTCGTCTCGATCAGCGGCGAGGACGCCAAGGAGGTCACGCTCACGCGGTCCTCGCTCGGCGACGCTCCGCGGGCCGCCCACACGATCATCGAGACCGCGCCGTTCAGCCGCGCCACGCTCATCCTGCAGAACACCGGTCAGGCGCACCTCGCCGAGAACGTCGAGCTGGTGCTCGGCGAAAGCTCGCAGCTCACGCTGGTCACGGTGCAGGAGTGGGACGACGACGCTCTGCACGTCGCGACGCATTTCGCCACGATCGGCCGCGACGCGAAGCTGAAGCACATCGCCGTCACGCTCGGGGGCGGTGTCGTGCGCCTCAACCCGGCGGCCCACCTCGCCGGCGCCGGCTCCGACGCCGAGCTCTTCGGCGCCTACTTCGCCGACGCCGGACAGCACCTCGAACAGCAGGTGTACGTCTTCCACGACGCCGCCAACACCCGCAGCCGCGTCACCTACAAGGGTGCGCTGCAGGGGGAGAACGCCCGCACGGTGTGGATCGGCGACGTGCTGATCGGCCCGAAGGCGGTCGGCACCGACACCTACGAGCAGAACCGCAACCTGGTGCTCACCGACGGCGCCCGCGCCGACTCGGTTCCCAACCTCGAGATCGAGACCGGCGACATCGTCGGCGCCGGCCACGCCAGCGCGACCGGCCGGTTCGACGACGAGCAGCTCTTCTACCTGCAGTCGCGCGGCATCACCGAAGACGAGGCGCGCCGCCTCGTCGTCCGTGGATTCCTCTCCGAGATCGTCCAGCAGATCGGCTCGCCCGCGCTGCAGGAGCGGCTTCAGGCCGCCATCGAGGCGGAGCTGGAAGCCGTCACGGTAGCGACCCGCTGATGGGGACGCGAGTGTGCTCGCTCGACGAGCTCGTGGTCGACCAGGCGACACGCGTCGTCATCGACGGTGTGCCCATGGCGGTCGTCAAAGACTCCGCCGGTGATGTGCACGCGATCGGCGACACCTGCACTCACGGCGAGATCTCGCTCTCCGAGGGCTTCGTCGAGGGCGAGACCCTCGAGTGCTGGGCCCACGGCTCGCAGTTCTCGCTCATCAGCGGCAAACCCCTCAACCTCCCGGCGTACGAGCCGGTACCCGTCTACCAGGTCGAGCTGATCGACGGAGACGTCTTCATCGACCCGAACGCAACGAAAGAGATTTAGATTCATGTCAGTTCTCGAAATCCGCGACCTCCACGTCACCGTCGAGACCGAGCAGGGCATCAAGCCGATCCTGAACGGCGTCGACCTCACCATCCGCGAGGGCGAGATCCACGCGATCATGGGCCCGAACGGCTCCGGCAAGTCGACGCTCGCGTACACGATCGCCGGTCACCCGAAGTACACCGTCACCCAGGGCACCATCACGCTCGACGGCGCCGATGTGCTGGCGATGACCGTCGACGAGCGCGCCCGCGCCGGTCTCTTCCTCGCCATGCAGTACCCGGTCGAGATCCCCGGGGTGACCAACACCAACTTCCTCCGCACGGCGAAGACCGCGATCGACGGCGAGGCGCCCTCGATCCGCTCGTGGGTGAAGGACGTCCGCGAGTCGATGGACAAGCTCCGCATGGACAAGTCGTTCGCCGAGCGCAACGTCAACGAGGGCTTCTCAGGTGGCGAGAAGAAGCGCAACGAGATCCTGCAGCTCGAGCTCCTCAAGCCGAAGTTCGCCGTTCTCGACGAGACCGACTCGGGCCTCGACGTTGACGCGCTGAAGGTCGTCTCCGAGGGCGTCAACCGCGCCAAGGCGAACACCGGCCTCGGCATCCTGCTCATCACCCACTACACGCGCATCCTGCGCTACATCCAGCCGGACTTCGTGCACGTGTTCGTCGCCGGCCGCGTGGCGGAGGAGGGCGGCCCCGAGCTCGCCGAGCGTCTGGAAGAAGAGGGCTACGACCGCTTCGTCGACGCCCCCGAGCCCGCCAAGGCCGACGCCATCGACGCGGATGCCCCCATCGGCGCGGAAGCGTAGGCTGGACGCATGCCCGCCACACTGAGCCCGGCGCTCTTCGATCAGGTCGAAGAGGCGCTGAAGAACGTGATGGACCCCGAACTCGGGATCAACGTGGTCGACCTGGGCCTGATCTACGACCTGGCCTGGGACGACGAGAACAACGCGCTCATCATCTCGATGACGCTCACCTCGGCGGGCTGCCCGCTCACCGACGTGCTGGAGGAGCAGACCGCCGAGTCGCTCGACGGCATCGTGGAGGCGTTCCGCATCAATTGGGTGTGGATGCCGCCGTGGGGCCCGGAGCGCATCACGGACGACGGGCGCGACATGATGCGCGCGCTCGGCTTCGCGATCTAGGCGCTGCGACAGATCCGACTGATCCGACCATGACGACGTGGGCCCCGGCTGCTGCCGGGGCCTCACGCGTGTAATGCCCGCAATATACTGTTAGCTTCCCCCCGACGAACGAAAGTGGATGACGCCTGTGCTCAACGTGCAGAACCTTGAGCTCAGAGTCGGAGCCCGCCTCCTGATGGAGAACGTGAGCTTCCGCGTCGCCGCCGGCGACAAGATCGGGCTCGTCGGCCGCAACGGCGCCGGCAAGACCACCCTCACCAAGGTGCTCGCCGGCGACCTCCTGCCCAACGGCGGCAAGGTCGAGCGCAGCGACAACCTCGGCTATCTGCCGCAGGACCCGCGCTCCGGCAACCTCGACGACCTCGCCCGCACGCGCATCCTGGATGCTCGCGGCCTCGGGTCGATCGTGCTCGGGATGCAGCAGGCCACGCTCGACATGGCCAGCACCGAGTCCGCCGTCTCCGAAGCCGCCATGAAGACGTACGGGCGACTCGAAGAGCGCTTCCACATGCTCGGCGGCTACGCAGCCGAGGCGGAGGCCGCGTCGATCGCCAGCAACCTCAATCTGCCCGACCGCATCCTCGACCAGCCGCTGAAGACGCTCTCCGGCGGTCAGCGCCGACGCATCGAGCTGGCGCGCATCCTGTTCTCGGATGCCCAGACGATGATCCTCGACGAGCCGACAAACCACCTCGACGCGGACTCCGTCGTGTGGCTGCGCGAGTTCCTCAAGAGCTACAGCGGCGGCTTCATCGTGATCTCGCACGATGTCGAACTGGTCGGCGAGACCGTCAACCGCGTGTTCTACCTCGACGCGAACCGTCAGCAGATCGACATCTACAACATGGGCTGGCGCCACTATCAGCAGCAGCGAGCGGCCGACGAGGAGCGACGCAAGAAGGAGCGCGTCAACGCCGAGAAGAAGGCCGGCGCTCTGCAGCTGCAGGCCGCGAAGTTCGGTGCGAAGGCGTCGAAGGCCGCCGCTGCGCACCAGATGGTGGCGCGCGCCGAGAAGCTGCTCTCCGGCCTCGAGGACGTGCGTGCTGTCGACCGCGTCGCCAAGCTGCGGTTCCCGACTCCCGCTCCGTGCGGCCGCACGCCGCTGCAGGCCAAGGACCTGTCGAAGAGCTACGGCTCGCTCGAGATCTTCACCGCCGTCGACCTCGCGATCGACCGCGGCTCCAAGGTGGTCGTGCTCGGCCTGAACGGCGCGGGCAAGACGACCCTGCTGCGGATGCTCGCGGGCGTCGACAAGCCGGACACAGGTGCCATCGAGCCCGGCCACGGTCTGCGGATCGGCTACTACGCACAGGAGCACGAGACCATCGACGTCGATCGTTCCGTGCTCGAGAACATGGTCTCGTCGTCCCCGAACCTTACGGAGACCGAGGCGCGCCGCGTACTCGGATCGTTCCTGTTCACGGGCGACGACTCGCACAAGCCGGCCGGCGTGCTGTCCGGTGGCGAGAAGACGCGCCTCGCCCTGGCGATGATCGTGGTGTCCGGCGCCAACGTGCTGCTGCTCGACGAGCCGACCAACAACCTCGACCCGGCGAGCCGCGAAGAGATCCTGGATGCGCTCGCCCACTACGAGGGCGCTGTCGTTCTGGTCAGCCACGACGAGGGCGCCGTCGAGGCGCTCAATCCGGAGCGGGTGCTCATCATGCCGGAGGGTCAGGAAGACCACTGGAACAAGGACTACCTCGACCTGATCTCGCTGGCCTGATCTCGCCGGCCTGATCGGCCCGGCCTCGCCGGCCTGATCGGCCCGGCCTCGCCGGCCTGATCGGGCTCAGCGGGCGGCGTCGAGCAGGTCGTCCTCCACGTCGGCGTCGGTGCGCTTCAGCGCCCGTTTGCGCTCGCGTTCGGCGGCGCGCACGCGCTCCTCCGGGTCGTCCTCATTGCGTTTGCGGTACTCGGTGCGTAGCGCGTAGCCGAGACCGAAGAAGCCGATCAGCGCGAAGATGATCCACTGGATCATGTACGACCAGTGCAGGCCTTCGTCTTGCGTCGGGGGATCGGTGACGGTCGGCGTCGGTGCCGTCGCCGGGCTCGGCTTCTGCGAGTCGAGCAGCCCGTACGCGCCCGTGTACACATCGGCGCCGCCGAGCTTCTGCTTGACGACCGAGAGCTGGATCGTGCCGACCTGATCGCCGGAGGCGGTGCGCCCCGGGATGCCGGGCTCGCTGGGCTTGAGGCGCGCGACGACCGAGACGGCCCCCGCCGGGGCAGGAGGCACCGAATCGGGCTTGTCGTCGGAGTTGCCGGTGGGCAGCCAGCCGCGGTCGATGATGAAGAGCGCCCCGCTGGCGGTGCGCAGCGGTGTCAGCACCTCGAATCCGGGGCCGCCGTTGAACGGCCGGTTGCGCACCAGGAGCTCCTGATCGCGCACGTACGTGCCGGTGACGCTGACCCGCTTCCACTGCTGGTCGGCGCTGAAGGCGTCGAGGCTGGTGAGTTCGTCGGTGAGCGGGACGGGACGGGAGTCGAAGTTCGCGGAGATCAGCGCGTTGGCCGCGGCGGCCTCCTTGCTGCGGGCGAGCTGCCAGGCCGACAGGCAGCCGCAGGCGATGGCGAAGACGATGGCGAACGCCAGATACCCGAGCCAGCGCCGCGAGAAGGCGAAGCCCCAGCTGGCCTTCACGCGGTGGTCCGCTCGTCGTCGATGGCGACGACCGCCACCGGGAAGTCACGGGCGGCGAGGAACTCGCGCAGGAAGTCGACGTGCTCGTCGCAGGCGAGCCACACCTTGACGCGGTCGGCGGTGTGGATCTTCGGATTGCGCCACTCGATGCGCGACGTTGCGGTCTCCGAGCATCCCGCCCGGGAGCAGGTCAATCGCTCCGGCTCTCCGAACCCGATCACGCGTCGTGGCCTTTCGTGTCGTCGCGGCCTCCCGCCGGCGGCGGAGGCGTCATGGGAAGGATATTGCCTGGACGCTGAACGTCCTCTTTACGCGGGTCGCTCGCGACGTTCGCGACGACCACGGCGAAGTACGGAAGGAACACCGCACCGATGGCCGGGATGATCCACCAGAGACCCGGGCAGAACGGGATGGCGATGATGCAGAGCACACGAACGCCCATGGCGACCGAATACTTGATCATCCGGTGTCGTCGCTCGTCGTCGGGGGAGAGCGGAAGATTCGTTATCGACTGCTGCTGCTGATGCTTCATGTCCGTTGGGTCAAGCCTACGTCCATAAACTGGTACCCGTTCCGTTTCGAGAGGATATTGAATGACCACCCAACGCACCGTGCTCGTCACCGGAGGAAACCGCGGGATCGGCTACGCGATCGCCGAGGAGTTCCTGGCCCAGGGTCACCGGGTGGCCGTCACCGCTCGCTCCGGCGAAGGTCCTGAGGGTTCTCTCACCGTACGCGCCGATGTCACCGACGTCGACGCGATCGACGCGGCGTTCACCGAGATCGAAGAGAAGCTCGGCCCGGTCGAAGTCGTGGTCGCGAACGCCGGCATCACCCGCGACACGCTGCTGATGCGGATGTCGGCCGAGGAGTTCGACACGGTCGTCGACACCAACCTCGGCGGATCGTTCCGCGTCGTCAAGCGTGCTTCGAAGGGCATGCTCAAGGCGCGGTTCGGCCGTATCGTGCTGATCTCGAGCGTCGTGGGGCTCTACGGCTCGGCCGGACAGGTGAACTATGCGGCGTCGAAGGCGGGACTCGTCGGCATGGCGCGGTCGATCACGCGCGAGCTCGGCGCCCGCGGCATCACGGCGAACGTCGTCGCACCCGGCTTCATCGAGACCGACATGACGGCGGCGCTGCCGGACACCCAGCAGGCCGAGTACAAGAAGAACATCCCGGCCGGGCGCTTCGCCACGGCCTCCGAGGTCGCGAAGGTCGTGGCGTGGGTGGCCGGCGACGATGCCGGCTACATCTCCGGCGCGGTCATCCCGGTCGACGGCGGCCTCGGCATGGGCCACTAGCCGGTCAGCCGCGCAGGCCGAGCAGCGGGAGGATCTGCGAGAGGTCCTGGCGATCGATAACGACGTCGGCCTCGGCCCGCACCCGCGGTTTGGCGTTGAAGGCGACGGCGAGTCCGGCGATCTCCATCATCCGGAGGTCGTTGGCGCCGTCGCCGATCGCCACGGTGCGCGCATGCGGGATGCCGGCGGCCTGCGCCCACTCGGTGAGCGCATCCGCCTTCGCCTGCGCGTCGACGACGTGGCCGACGGTCGCGCCGGTGAGTGCGCCGTCGACGACCTCGAGGCGATTCGCCCGCCAGTGGTCGAGGCCGAGACGCTTGGCCAGGGGATCGAGCGTCTCGTGGAAGCCGCCGGAGACGACGCCCACCAGACCCCCGGCGGCGTGCACGCCGGCGATCAGCTCGGGCACGCCGTCGGTGACCCGGATGCGCTCTCCGACGCGAGAGAAGACCTCGGCCGGCAGTCCGGCCAGGGTCTTCACCCGTTCACGCAGGCTCTGCGCGAAGTCGAGTTCGCCGCGCATGGCGCGCTCGGTGATCTCGGCGACCTCGGTGCGGGCTCCTGCCTCCTCGGCGAGGAGCTCGATCACCTCATCGTGGATCAGGGTCGAGTCGGCGTCGAGCACGACGAGGAAACGCGGGGATGTTCGGTTCGGGGGACTGCTGAGCGTCATGGAACGACGTGCACTCCCTTGCCGACGACGGTGAGACCGGAGTCGGTGACGGTGAAGCCGCGCGCGCGGTCCCGCTCGGGGTCGACGCCGATGCTGGCGCCCTCGGCGACGACCACGTCCTTGTCCAGGATGGCGCGGCCGACGAATGCGTTGGGCTCGATCACGGCCCGCTCGAACACGACGGAGTCGACCACCTTCGCGCCGGAGTCGACCTTCGCCCACGGGCCGAGCACGCTGCGCTCGAGGTGGGCGCCCGAGATCACGGAGCCGAGGGAGACGATCGAGTCGATGGTCGTGCCGAGCGCTCCGCGGCCGTCGCGCACGATCTTCGCGGGCGGCGAGTTGAGCACCTGGCTGAAGATCGGCCACTCGCGGTTGTAGAGGTTGAACACCGGCAGCGCAGAGATCAGGTCCTGATGCGCTTCGAAGAACGAGTCGATCGTTCCCACGTCGCGCCAGTAGTAGCGGTCCCGGTCGGTGGAGCCGGGCACGTCGTTGCGATTGAAGTCGTAGACGCCCGCCTCGCCGCGTGCGACGAAGTCCGGGATGATGTCGCCGCCCATGTCGTGGTTGGAGTCGGGGCGGTCACCGTCGCGGACCACGGCATCGATCAGGGCGTCGGCGTCGAAGACGTAGTTGCCCATCGAGGCGAGCACCTCGTCGGGGGAGTCGGGCAGGCCGATCGGATCCGACGGCTTCTCACGGAACGCGCCGATGCGATCCGGATGCGCCGGGTCGACCTCGATGACGCCGAACTGGTCGGCGAGGGAGATCGGCTGCCGGATGGCCGCGACCGTCGCCGGCGCGCCGGACGCGATGTGCGCGTCGATCATCTGGCCGAAGTCCATGCGGTACACGTGGTCGGCGCCGACCACGGCGACGATGTCGGGCTTCTCGTCGCGCAGCAGGTTGAGGCTCTGCAGGATCGCGTCGGCCGAGCCGCTGAACCAGCGCTTGCCGAGGCGCTGCTGCGCCGGAACCGACGCGATGTACGAGTTGAGCATCCCGTCGAGACGCCAGGTCTGCGAGACGTGACGGTCGAGGCTGTGCGACTTGTACTGGGTGAGCACGACGACCTGTCGCAGCTGCGAGTTGATCAGGTTCGAGAGGGCGAAATCGATGAGACGGTACTGCCCACCGAAGGGGACGGCCGGCTTCGCTCTGTCGGCGGTGAGGGGCATCAAGCGCTTCCCTTCGCCACCCGCGAGAACAATGCCGAAGATCTTCTTGCCTGCCATGCCACCACAGTAGAGGCAACCGAGGTGGTGTACTAGCGTTCACCTCATGCGCGTCGATCTTTTGACCAGGGAGTATCCGCCCAACATCTACGGCGGGGCCGGTGTTCACGTGGCCGAACTGGTCCGTGCGCTGCGCACGGACACCGACGTGATCGTCCGGGCCTTCGGAGACCCCGTTGACGAGCCCGACACATTCGGGTACGGCGTTCCCGAGGAGCTCGCCGGAGCCAACGGATCGATCAGCACACTCGGCGTGGACCTTCAGATGGCACAGGATGCTGGGGGCGCCGATCTGGTGCACTCGCACACCTGGTACGCCAACGCCGCAGGCCATCTCGCGAAGCTGCTGCACGGCATCCCGCATGTGGTGACGGCGCACAGCCTCGAGCCGTTGCGCCCGTGGAAGGCCGAGCAGCTCGGCGGCGGCTACCGTGTGTCGAGCTGGATCGAGAAGACGGCGTTCGAGGGCGCCGATCGCGTCATCGCGGTCAGCGAGGGGATGCGCCGCGACATCCTGCACGCGTATCCGGCTCTCGATCCCGAGAAGGTCACGGTCGTGTACAACGGCATCGATCTCGACCGCTGGAAGCCGCTCAAGGACGACGAGAGGGCACGCGCGCTGGGGATCGATCCCGAGCGCCCGGCCGTGGTCTTCGTGGGCAGGATCACCCGCCAGAAGGGTCTGCCCTATCTGCTCCGGGCGGCGCGGCTGCTGCCCAAGGAGGTGCAGGTCATCCTGTGCGCCGGGGCGCCGGACACCCCCGAGATCATGGCGGAGGTCACGCGCGGCGTGGAGGCGCTGCAGGCCGAGCGCGCCGGCGTCGTGTGGATCGACCGGCTGCTGTCGCAGGAGGAGCTGCGGGTGGCGCTGACGGCCTCGACGGTGTTCGTCTGCCCCTCCGTCTACGAGCCGCTCGGCATCGTGAACCTCGAGGCGATGGCGTGTGGTCTCCCGGTCGTCGGAACAGCGACGGGCGGCATCCCCGAGGTGATCGTCGACGGCGTCACGGGCCGGCTGGTGCCGATCCAGCAGGCGGACGACGGCACCGGCACGCCGACGAACCCGGATGCGTTCGTGGCCGAACTCGCGGCCGCCCTGATCGACGTGGTCAGTGATCCTGAGCGTGCCGCGCTGATGGGCGCCGCAGGGCGCCTCCGGGCGGAGACGGCGTTCAGCTGGACGTCCATCGGGGAGCAGACACGAGCGATCTACCGGTCACTCGTGAGCTGACGACGCCGCTAGGCTAGAGGTCATGGCCAGCGTTCTCAAGCTCGAAGATGTGTCCGTCGTCCGTGATGAGAATTCGATTCTCGACTCGGTTAACTGGACCGTCGAGCCGGACGAACGCTGGGTCGTCCTCGGCCCGAACGGTGCGGGCAAGACGACCCTCCTGCAGATCGCGGCGGCCGCCATGCACCCCACGTCCGGCGTGGCGACGGTGCTCGGAGAGCCCCTCGGCCACAGCGACCTCGCCGAGCTGCGTCCGCGGCTCGGCTTCGCGTCGAGCGCGCTCGCGCGCCGCATCCCGCGCAACGAGACGGTGCTCGACGTCGTCATGACGGCCGCATACGCGGTCACCGGCCGATGGAACGAGGAGTACGAGGAGATCGACGAGCGCCGCGCGCACCGCGTGCTCTCCGAGTGGAACCTCGACCACCTCGCCGAGCGCACGTTCGGCAACCTCAGCGACGGAGAGCAGAAGCGGGTGCAGATCGCGCGTGCGGTCATGACCGACCCCGAGATCCTGCTGCTCGACGAGCCGGCGGCCAGCCTCGACCTCGGCGGACGTGAAGAGCTGCTCCAGCTGCTCGGCGGGTACGCGAGCGACCCCCGCTCGCCGGCGATCATCATGGTCACGCACCACGTCGAGGAGATCCCGCTCGGGTTCGGCAATGCGCTGCTGCTGACCGACGGCCGCGTCGCGGCGCAGGGCACCGTGGCCGACGTCATCACGTCGGAGCGTCTGAGCGACACCTTCGGCCTGCAGATCGAGCTCACGGAGCAGGACGGTCGTTACTCGGCACGTGCCCGACAGGCCGCGGCGGAGTGAAGGCCGAAGCACGCCGCATCATCTGCTAAACTCGATAGCTGGCCGACGAGGTTGTTGACTCGCGCCACTAGCTTCCCGTCCCGGCAGAGCCCTGGACACGACCACACACAACTACGCAACAAGGAAGTCCTGATGAAGACTGGCATCCACCCCGACTACGCTCCCGTCGTTTTCCGCGACCTGGCCTCGGGTGCGACGTTCCTTACCCGCTCGACCGTGTCGAGCGACAAGACGATCGAGTGGGAAGACGGCAACACCTACCCGGTGATCGACGTCGAGATCTCCTCGGAGTCGCACCCGTTCTACACGGGCAAGCAGCGCATCCTCGACTCGGCCGGCCGCGTCGAGAAGTTCAACTCGCGCTACAAGAACTTCGGCAAGTAAGCTCACCGCTTCTTCCGTTCAACGGCCCTCGCCTTCCGGCGGGGGCCGTTCTGCGTGTGCGCTGCGGGCAGCGGGACGTGCCTCGGGGCGCAACTCCGGAAGTTCGGCGGCGATTCCGGCGGAAGTTCCGGAGTTATGCGGGAGCGACCCGCGTGTCGGATCAGAGTTCCGGAGTTAGATCGTTCTGCAGACGGATCCGGAGCCCGGAACGGCCGACCTAGACTGGCGCGGAGCAGTCGGGGAACGGTGTCGGGGGAGAGGCGGACATGCCGGATGAGGAGAGCGGTCCGTCGACCGCGGACGTGCTGTTCCCGTCGGAGCCGACCGGGTTCGAGCGGTGGAAGCCGATACTGGTGGCGCTCGCCCTCATCGGAGCGCATGTGCTGCTCGCGGTGCTGTTGCTGGTCGTCGTGCTGCAGGTCTCGTCCGCTGTCGGAGGTGGAGAGATCTCCGGCAAGGACGACTTGTACCGGCTGGGCTCGGACGCGCGCAGTGCCGCCGCCGGTGCGCTCATCCCGATTCCGATCGGCGCCACGGCGGCGTTCGCGGTCATCCTGAGTGCCCGCCGCCCTCGCGCATGGGTGCCGGTCGTCATGGCGATGGGCGCGAGCGTCGTGCTGTGTGCACTCTTCCTGGCAACGCTGCACGCGCCGACGCCGATTGTCGGTGGCTGACGGCGGCTGACGGCGGCTGATTGCGGTGGCCGACGCCGGCCGCAGCACAACTCCGGATGCTCGAACCGACGCCGCCCCGACGTTCCGGAGTTCAGCGGCAAGTGGCGGCGTGTCGGGTTCGAGTTCCGGAGTTGTGCCGGCGAACCGCCGCCGCGCAGCCGATCAGGTGGTGCTGTACTGGTAGCCGACGTTCGCAGCGATGGCGACGAAGATGATCGCGAAGATGATGCCGAGCACGATCTCGGCGAAGCCGATGATGATGGCGGCGATCGCGAAGCCACGACCCTGCTCGCCGCTCTTCTTGATCTGCGAGAGCGCGATGAAGCCGAGGATGATGCCGACGAGAGAGATGAAGAACGACAGGATGAAGCCGACGATCGCCATCGTGTTGTAGCCGCGCTGCGGAGCGCCGCCCTGGTACGTCTGCTCCCCGTACTGCGGCGCCGGCGGGTAGGCGGGCTGCTGTGCGTACTGCGGCTGCTGAGACTGCGGCTCCTGAGACGGGGGCTGCTGCTCAGGCTGTTGCGGAGGCTGCTCTGGTGTGCTCATGCGCCGACTCTAGTGCGGCGCACGGTGCCGGGGGAAGGACCCTAGCGGACGGGCCACGCGCCCGAGGTGGTGAACAACGGGTCGCGTTCGCGCCGCATGTAGGCCTGGAAGTCTTCCGCCTGCTGCTGACACCAATTGATCTGCAGTCGGTGGAGCTCCGCCGCCTCCAGGGCGAGCGCTTCGGTGTGCACCCGGGCGAGTGCCTGGGCGACACGACCGGCGGCGATGGCATCGGCCCCCGCGTCATGCGCGTCGGTCAGGTCGACGCCGTAGTGCAGGGCGGTGACCTCGAGCGTGCGCTTGCCGCGCCGGTACTTGTCGACCGCCTTGTCGATGACGAGCGGATCGATGATCGGGCCGGGCGCGACGAGCGGCGAGATGCCGTGGCGGTGTGCCTCGCGGTCGAGGAGCGTGAAATCGTACGGCGCGTTGTAGGCGACGACGGGCGTTCCCCGGTTGAACAGCTCACGGAGGGCGGCGACGATCTCGGCGACCGCCTGTGCTGCCGGCATCCCGAACTCGGCGGCGTGCGCCGTGCTGATGCCGTGCACGGCGGTCGCACCGGCCGGGATCTCGACGCCGGGGTCGACGAGCCAGTCGTGCCGTTCGACGACGCGCCCGGTGTCGTCGAGCAGTCCGACGTGCGCTGAGACGACCCTGGACGACTCGACGTCGATCCCCGTGGTCTCGAGATCGAAGACGCCCAGTTGATCGTGCCAGTTGCTCATGGCACCAGGGTAAGCGGGACCACCGTCACCGCCGTGGTGGCCGGTCGGCGCGTCAGTTGTGGCGCTGCTCGATGTGCAGCCAGTAGAAGCTCTGCGTGCCCAGCGTCAGCGTGAACCGGCCGTCTTCTGCGACGGTCGGGAACTCGGCTCCGCCGAACATGTCGTAGAGCGTGCTGCCGGCGAACTCGGACGCCTCCAGCGACACCGACACCGGATTGTGCGCGAACGAGAACACGCAGAGCACGTCCTCCGGCTGGTCGCCGAAGTGCGTGCCGCTTCCGGCATACGACCGCACGAATGCCAGCACCGACTCGTGGTTGGTCTGCAGCACCCGGATCTCGCCGAGCCCGAACACCGGATGCGCCTTGCGCACGTGGATCACGTTGCGGATCCAGTGCAGCAGGGAGCGCGACTGGGCGAGCTGGGCCTCGACGTTCACCTGGTTGTAGTGGAACACCAGCGACTGCACCACCGGCAGGAAGAGCTTGCCGGGGTCGGCCGTCGAGAATCCGGCGTTACGGTCGGGCGTCCACTGCATCGGCGTGCGGGAGCTGTCGCGGTCGGGCAGCCAGATGTTGTCGCCCATCCCGATCTCGTCTCCGTAATAGAGGAACGGGCTGCCGGGCAGGGAGAACAGCAGCGCGTGGGCGAGCTCGAGCTCGGCGCGCGAGTTGTCGAGCAGGGGAGCGAGGCGGCGGCGGATACCGATGTTTGCGCGCATCCGCGGGTCGTAGGCGTACCAGCCATACATCGCCTGGCGGTACTCCTCGCTGACCATCTCGAGGGTGAGCTCGTCGTGGTTGCGCAGGAAGACGCCCCAGCCCGCGCCATCCGGGATGTCGGTGGTCTCGGAGAGCACCCGGATGAGTTCCGCGGCCTGCTGCGACCGCAGGGCGTAGAAGATGCGCGGCATCACCGGGAAGTCGAAGGCCATGTGGCACTCCGGCTCGTCCTCGGTTCCGAAGAAGGCCGCGACTTCGCGCGGCCACTGGTTCGCCTCGGCGACCATCATGCGTCCGGGGTACTCGCGGTCGACCATCGAGCGCAGCTGCTTGATGAACTCGTGGGTCTTCGGCTCGCCCTCGCCGTTGCCCTCGTCGGACTCGTAGAGATACGGGATGGCGTCGAGCCGGAATCCGTCGACGCCGAGGTCGAGCCAGAACCGCACGATGTCGAACATCGCCTCGTGCACGGCCGGGTTCTCGAAGTTGAGGTCGGGCTGGTGGGAGAAGAAGCGGTGGAAGTAGAACTGGCGGCGGGCCTCGTCGAACGCCCAGTTGGAGTCCTCGGTGTCGACGAAGATGATCCGGATGTCCGGCCACTTCTCGTCGGTGTCCTCCCAGACGTAGAAATCGCCGTACGGGCCCTCGGGATCGGAGCGCGACTGCTGGAACCACTCGTGCTGGTCGGAGGTGTGGTTCATCGGAAGGTCGATGATGATGCGCATGTTGCGCTCGTGCGCCTTCGTGACGAGGTCTTTGAACTCGTCGATGGTGCCGAACTCCGGCAGGATCGCGCGGAAGTCCGACACGTCGTAGCCGCCGTCGCGAAGCGGCGACTGGAAGAATGGGGGGAGCCACAGCGCGTCGATGCCGAGCCACTGCAGGTAGTCCAGCTTGGAGGTGAGGCCGGCGATGTCACCGGAGCCGTCGCCGTTGCTGTCGACGAACGACCGCACCATCACCTCGTAGAACACGGACCGCCGATACCACTGGGGGTCGAGCGTCAGCCCGGGGAGCGTGATGGGCGCAGTGAAACTCACGGTTCTCCTTCTGGCGCGGCGGCCGACTGCAAGCGATTACAACCACACGAGTCTAGGTGCACGCGAGGGTGGCCTGTCCAGTCCCAGCGGCGTATTGCCGGGAGCGTCCAGCCCTGCTGCCTAGACTGGTCTGCGATGACCGTTTCCTCACCATACGCCGACGCGCTCGGACGCATACCCGTGCGCGCAGATCAGGCCTCGATCCTGGGCGGCGTCACGCGCTACTGGGACTACGGCGACCCGCACGCCACGACGACGATCGTGCTCGTGCACGGCTTCCGCGGTGACCACCACGGGCTCGAGCCGGTGGTCGCGAACCTGCGGGGCGTCCGGATCGTCTCGCCGGACCTACCCGGCTTCGGGGAGTCCGACCCGCTGCGCGAGACCGCGCACGACATCGACGGCTACGCCCGCTGGCTCCGCGAGTTCGTTGCCGCCCTCGGCATCCAGGGGCGCCTGGTCATCCTGGGGCACTCGTTCGGCTCGATCGTGGTGGCGGCGACGCTGGCCGACCACGCGGTGCCCAACGCGCTCGAGCCCGACGCGGTCATCCTGGTGAACCCGATCGGCCAGCCGGCGCTCGAAGGTCCGCGTGGGGTGTTCACGCGCCTCGCGATCTTCTACTACTGGCTCGCGGCGGTGCTGCCCGAGCGGCTCGGCTTCTGGCTGCTGCGCAACGGCGTCATCGTGCGTGTCATGAGCATGACAATGGCCAAGACCAGGAAGAAGGGGCTGCGGCGCTGGATCCACGACCAGCACGACCGCTACTTCAGCGCCTTCAGCGACCGCGGTGTCGTGCTGGAGGCGTTCCGCGCGTCGGTCTCGCACGATGTGAGCGAGTACGCGGCGCGCATCCCGGAGCGGACGCTGCTGATCGCCGCCGAGAAGGACGACATCACTCCGATCGCGGCCGAATACCACCTGCAGACCCTGTTCCCGGATGCCCGGCTCGTCGTGATCGACGGCGTCGGCCACCTCATCCACTACGAGACGCCCGGTGAGGCCGCGCAGGCGATCGACGCATTCCTGGCAGAGGACGTCCGGTGAAGATCGTCTTCGACTGCCGCTACACGCGGATCGGGAGGCACGACGGGATCAGCCGCTACACGGCCGGACTCGTCTCGGCGCTGGCGAAGCGTCACGCGGTCACGATGCTGATCAGCGACCACCGGCAGCTGGAGATGCTCCCCGACCTGCCCTGGGAGCTCGTGAGCTCGCCGACGAGTGCGGGGGAGCCGTGGGTGGCCCGTCAGGTCAACAGGCTTGCCCCGGATGTCGTCTTCACTCCGATGCAGACGATGGGAGGCTGGGGCCGCCGGTACCGCCTCGTGCTGACCGTGCACGACCTCATCTACTACCGCAACCGCACGCCTCCGCGCGACCTCCCCGCGCCCATCCGGCTGCTCTGGCGGCTGTACCACCTGGCCTGGTGGCCGCAGCGGATGCTGCTCAACCGGTCGGATGCGGTGGTCACCGTCTCGAAGACCACCAAGCAGCTCATCGCCGACCATCGCCTCACGCGCCGGCCGGTGCATGTCGTGACGAACGCGGCGGACATGCCGCCCATCGCCCCCGAGCGCGCGGCCCGCAGCCTGCCCGAGACGAAGAGCCTGGTCTACATGGGCTCCTTCATGCCGTACAAGAACGCGGAGACGCTCGTGAAGGCGGCGGCGCTGCTGCCTGACTACGAGCTGCACCTCATGAGCAGGGTGAGCGATGCGGAGCGGGAGCGCCTCGGCGCCATCGCACCGGATGCCCGGATCGTGTTCCACAACGGCGCGAGCGACGAGGAGTACGCGGAGACGCTCGCCTCGGCGACGGCGCTCGTGACGGCCTCGCTCGACGAGGGCTTCGGCATCCCGTTGGTGGAGTCGATGACGCTCGGGACGCCGGTGGTGGTGAGCGACATCCCGATCTTCCGCGAGATCGGGGGAGACGCCGCGCTCTACTTCGAGGCGACGAGCGCCGGAGACCTGGCGGCGCGCATCCGGCACCTGGAGGAATCCGGGGTCTGGGCGGCGCGGTCGGCGGCCGCGCGCACCGAGGCGGCCCGGTTCACCTGGGAGGCGTCGGCGGAGCACCTGCTGACGGTGCTCACGGCGGTCGTGGGGCGTGCCGACCGGCGCCGGAGGTAGCTGGCCCCGCCTTCGTCCTTAGAGGACCGAAGCGGTGTAGAGGTCGCGCTCTTCCGGCGTGAGGTTGAAGCGGTCGAGGGTGAGGGCGCCGTCGTCGTAGACGAACTCGTGCACCGAGCCGTTGGGGATGACCTCGTTCGGGCCCGGCCGTGCGTGGTCGGTGACGTGCCGCGCCAGGGATCCGATGACGCCGCCGTGGCTGACGACGATGATCGATTCCCCCGGGTGGCGTTCGCCGAGCTCGAGCAGCGCGGGCAGCGCCCGCTCGACGACGGCGTCCCGCGACTCGCGACCGGGGACGGGCGTGCCCTCCGGCCAGCGCGCGAGGATCTCAGAGCCGGTCAGCCCCTCCGCCTCGCCGTAGCGTCGCTCGGCCACGGCGGGCAACGGCAGGGGAGCATCCAGCCCGGTGTGCTCCGCGATGATCGCCGCCGTCTCGGATGCCCGCCCGAGCGGACTCGTGTAGATCGCGTCGTACGTGCCGCCGGCCAGGGCGCGACCCGTCGCCTCGGCCTGCGCCCGTCCCGTGGCGTTGAGCGGGATGTCGCTGGAGCCCTGGATGCGTTTGGCGAGGTTCCAGTCGGTCTGACCGTGGCGTACGAGGGAGATCCGGGTCACGCGCGTCCTTTCGTCGCAGGACGCGCGGCGGTCAGGCGAGGCGCCTGGCCAGTTCGACCAGAGTCTCCGTGGTCCCGGCGTCCAGCTTAACGGTCGCCCGGGTGTCGCCCTTGGTCACGCCCCTGTTGACGATGACGATGGGCAGGCGCTTGCGCCGTGCCTCTTCGAGCAGCCGGATGCCGGAGTTGACCACCAGGGACGAGCCGGCGATCACGAGCGCGTCCGACGAACGCACCAGGGCGCTCGCCTCGCGGTACTTCTCGGCGGGGATGAACTCGCCGAAGAAGACGACGTCGGGCTTGAGACGGCCGCCGCACACCGTGCAGGTCGGAACCACGAACGAGTCGATGTCGGTGACGATCGCGTCGCCGTCGGGCGCGATCTCCACGGCGCCCTCGGTGTCGAGCCACGGGTTGGCGTCGTCGATGCGCGCGGACACGCTCTCACGGGCGAACATCTGACCGCAGGTGAGGCAGAGCACGCGGTCCATGGCCCCGTGCAGGTCCACGACCTTTCGCGAGCCGGCCTGCTTGTGCAGCCCGTCGACGTTCTGGGTGATGACGCCGTTCGCAGCGCCGGAGAGCTCCAGGTCGGCGATCGCCCGGTGGCCCGCGTTCGGCGAGGCGGCGGCGAATCGCCGGTAGCCGAGATGGCTGCCGGCCCAGTACCGCTTGGCGTACTCCTCGTCGGCGAGGAACTGCTGGAAGGTCATCGGAGTGCGCTTGGGCGCGCCCTCGCCCCGATAATCCGGGATGCCCGAATCGGTGCTCACGCCCGCGCCGGTGAGCATCGCGAACCGCCGCCCCGACAGGATGTCGACAGCGCGGTCGAGATCGCTCGCCAGCTCGGGCGGGACCTCGGTCGTGAACGCAGCCATCGACACCTCCTGATACAGCCTGCCCTGAGTCTAAACACCGGAGTTTTCCGAATTGTTTCCGGCTACTGGCAATCTGGATGCTGCACCCGACCACGAAAGGCGGCCTCCTGTGCGCATCCACCGCATCACCGACCTCGGCGACGAGGGCCTCGCCGACTACTCACGGCTCACCGACGTCGCCCTGCGGCGCGTCAGCGAGCCGGCGGGCGGGCTCTACATCGCCGAGTCGTCGAAGGTGATCACGCGGGCACTGGCCGCGGGACATCGGCCGCGCTCGGTGCTGCTGCAGGAGCAATGGCTCCCCGACATCGAACCGCTGCTCAGCGCGTACCCGGACGTTCCCGTGTACGTCGGCGACAGCGGCGTGCTCGAGGAGCTGACCGGCTACCACCTGCACCGCGGCGCGCTCGCGGCGATGCACCGGCCCGAGCTTCCGCCGCTCGCCGACCTCCTCGCGGATGCCGGCCGCGTCGTCGTGCTCGAAGACATCGTCGATCACACCAATGTCGGGGCGATCTTCCGAGCGGTGGCCGGGCTCGGCGCCGATGCCGTGCTGGTCAGCCCGCGCTGCGCCGATCCGCTCTACCGGCGCAGCGTGCGCGTGAGCATGGGGACGGTGCTGCAGGTGCCGTGGACG
This sequence comes from Leifsonia sp. 10N434, assembly GCF_056394405.1. Classification (NCBI taxonomy): domain Bacteria; kingdom Bacillati; phylum Actinomycetota; class Actinomycetes; order Micrococcales; family Microbacteriaceae; genus Leifsonia; species Leifsonia sp. 10N434. Next base: position 229,024 of record NZ_JBFTHV010000002.1, read on the forward strand.
CGCATCCCGGAGTGGAACGAAGCCACGCCCATCCTGCACGACGCGGGCTTCGAGATCGCGGCGCTCGCGCTCTCCGACGACGCGGTCGGACTGGACGAGTACGCCGCCGATCCACCGGAGCGGGTGGCGATGGTGCTCGGGTCGGAGGGCGACGGGTTGAGCAGGCGGGCCCTCGCCGCCGCAGACACGGTGGTGACCATCCCGATGCTGCACGGAGTCGACTCCCTCAACGTCGCCGCCGCGAGCGCCGTGGCACTCTGGGCGTTGCGGGCGCGTTCTCAGGGATCTGCTGACTAGCCCACCGTAGAATCTCCGGGTGCACGATCAGCCCCGCCGTTACACCCGACAACAGGTCTACCGTCGTCGTCGCATCGTCGTCTTCGGATTCCTCGGGATCGTGCTGGTCAGCATCCTGTACATCACGGGGTCGCTCTTCGCACCCATGCCGGCGACCGCGGCCGTCACCCAGCATCAGGCGAGCATCGCGCAGCCGGCCGCCGATCTGGTCTGGCCGACCTGGGGCTCGAGCGCGATCACCGCGCCGGACTATCCGGGGGCGACCAAGTTCCACGGATCATCGGCGAGCGTTCCGATCGCCAGCGTGACCAAGACGATCACCGCGCTCGTGATCCTGGACAAGAAGCCGATCGCGTCGGGTAAAGACGGCCCGACGATCTCCTTCACGCAGAAGGACGTCGACATCTGGAATCAGGTGATCGCTGAGGGCGGCTCGTGGGCCCCGGTGGTGGCCGGGACGAGGATGACCGAGCGGCAGGCGCTGGAAGCGATGCTGCTGCCGTCGGCCAACAACTACGCGATCTCCCTGGCGAACTGGGCGTACGGATCGACCGGCTCCTTCGTGTCAGCGGCCAACTCGTGGCTGAAGGCGAAGAAGTTCACGGGCACGCACCTGGACAGCCCCGACGGCCTGACTCCGGGCAGCGTCAGTACGACGAAGGACCTGATCGGCATCGGCAAGCTCGTGCTCGCCGACCCGGTGCTCTCGGCGATCGTGTCGCAGAAGAACGTCACCCTGCCGGGCGCAGGCAAGCAGGACAACACGAACACCCTGCTCGGTGTCGGCGGCATCGACGGCATCAAGACCGGCAACACCGACGAAGCCGGCAACTGCCTGCTGTTTTCGGCGAAGGTGACCGTCGGCCAGAGCACGGTGCGCGTCATCGGCGTCGTGCTGGGGGCTCCGACCCACAACGATCTCTGGGCGGGAGTGCAGAAGCTCTTGACCAGCATGAAGAACGGCTTCGCCGAGGTGGATGCGGCGCATGTCGGGCAGTCGTACGGCACGTACACGACGCCGTGGGGTGCGAAGACGACCCTGGTCTCGACGTCGACGAAGATGTTCCTGGTCTGGTCGGACACGCCGATCCAGGTGGCGCTGCAGACCCGCACGGTGCAGTCGGGCAAGGCTGGCGACGTCGTCGGCCAGGTGACCTTCACGCTGAACGGGAAGACGCAGACGGCTCAGCTGGCGCTGAAGGACGCGCTGCCGGATCCGGGGCTGTGGTGGCGCCTCGCGCATCCGGGCGGTCTCGGGGCCTGAGGGGCGCTTGCGGCCTGACGGGCGCTTGCGGCCTGACGGCCGCTTGCGGTCAGTCCTCCGTGTCGATCACGAACGGGCCGGCATCCGGACGCTTCGGCTTGACCAGGTCGCCCGATGACTGGTGCCGGATGCGCCGGATCACCCACGGGACGAGGTACTCGCGCGCCCACGAGAGGTCTTCCGAGCGGGCCCGACGCCAGGTGCGCTCCGGCAGCGGCTCGGGTTCGAGCGGCTGCAGGTCGTTCTCGACGTTGAGGGCGGAGAGCACCATGCGGGCCACGGTGTGGTGGCCGAGCGGGGCGAGGTGCAGGCGATCGGGGGCCCACATCCGCGCGTCCTGGATCTCGGTGAGCGACCACTGGTCGGCGACGATGCAGTCGTAGCGGGCGGCGATGGCACGCACGTTCTCGTTGTAGATCGCGACCTTGCCGCGGATGCCGCGGAACACGGGGGAGAAGCCGACATCCACGCCGGTGAAGACGACGATGGTCGCGCCCTCCGCGCTCAGCCGTTGCACGGCCTGGTCGAAGAGCGCGGCGATCTGGTCGGGGTCCGTGCCAGGGCGGATCACGTCGTTGCCGCCGGCTGAGATCGTGATCAAGTCGGGGCGATGCGCGACCGCCGGCTCGACCTGCTCGTCGAGGATCTGGCGGATCAGCTTGCCGCGCACGGCGAGGTTGGCGTAGGCGAAGTCGTCGGTCTGCCGGCTCAGGACCTCGGCGACGCGGTCGGCCCAGCCGCGGTGGCCACCGGGGCTCCGAGGCTCAGGATCGCCGATCCCTTCGGTGAACGAGTCGCCCAGAGCGACGTAGCGGGACCAGGGATGCTGTGCTTCGGCCATGCTTCCATTCTGCACTTCTCGCGATGCGCGGTCGTCGCGACCGGGCCGGGTTCGGCGCGCCCGGGCCGCACGACGGGTCGGCGGATGTCGGCGGCAGGCGGTAAATTCGATACACGTGGAAACGCCGACCTCACCCTCCGAACCCGATCGTCCGGGCGCGCACGCGGGTACCTTCGCGGCGGAACATCTCTCTCCCTCCTTCCCCGAGCGTGCGGCCTGGGGAACAGCGAACAAGCTTCGCGCGTGGCAGGCCGAGGCGCTCGACGTCTACTTCCAGAGCGAACCACGCGACTTCCTCGCGGCCGCGACGCCCGGCGCCGGCAAGACGACCTTTGCGCTGCGTCTCGCGACGGAGCTGTTGTCGCGCCGCATCATCGAGCGCGTCACCGTTGTGGCTCCAACCGAGCACCTCAAGCGGCAGTGGGCCGAGGCGGCGGAGCGCGTCGGGCTGCACCTCGACCCCGAGTTCAAGAACTCCGACGGCCGGTACGCGCGGCACTACAAGGGTGTCGCGGTCACGTACGCGCAGGTCGCGATGCGGCCGAGCCTGCACAAAGACATCACCGAGAGCTACCGCACGCTCGTCATCCTCGACGAGGTCCACCACGGCGGCGACGCGCTCAGCTGGGGCGACGGCATCCGTGACGCGTTCGAGCGGGCGACCCGCCGCCTCTCGCTGACGGGAACGCCGTTCCGTTCTGACACGGCGCCCATCCCGTTCGTGACGTACCTGCCCGACGAGCACGGCATCCGCACCTCGCTCACCGACTACAACTACGGCTACGGGCGCGCGCTCGAAGACGGTGTCGTCCGTCCGGTGATCTTCATGGTCTACGCGGGGCACATGCGCTGGCGCACCAAGACCGGCGACGAGATGGAGGCCCGTCTCGGCGAGGGCAACACCAAAGACATCACGTCGCAGGCGTGGCGCACCGCGCTCGATCCGCGCGGCGAATGGATCCCGGCGGTGCTCAACGCGGCCGACCGGCGCCTCACCGAGGTGCGCAACGCCATCCCGGATGCCGGCGGCCTGGTCATCGCGACCGACCACTACGCGGCGCGGGCCTACGCCGACCTGCTTCAGCAGATCTCGGGGGAGCCGGTCACGGTCGTGCTCTCCGACGAGAAGGAGGCGAGCGACCGGATCGCCGACTTCGCGGCCGGAACGTCGCGGTGGATGGTCGCGGTGCGCATGGTGTCCGAGGGCGTGGACGTGCCGCGGCTCGCCGTCGGGGTCTACGCGACCAGCGCTTCGACGCCGCTGTTCTTCGCGCAGGCAATCGGACGCTTCGTGCGTGCGCGTCGCCGCGGTGAGACGGCCTCGGTGTTCCTGCCGAATGTGCCCGCCTTGATGGCGCTGGCGAATGCGCTCGAACTCGAACGGGACCACGCGCTCGACCGCGCGTCGGAGGAGCTCGCCGAAGGCGACTTCTACAACCCCGAAGACGCGATGATGGCCGAGGCCAACCGCGACGACAAGGCGTCGGAGGCGCTGACCGAGCAGTTCGCGTTCGAGGCGCTCGGTTCCGAGGCGAACTTCGACCGTGTGCTGTACGACGGCAAGGAGTTCGGCAGCTACGCGGTGCCGGGAAGCGACGAGGAGCACGACTTCATCGGACTGCCGGGCATCCTGGAGCCGGACCAGGTGCACGAGCTGCTCACCCAGCGCCAGCAGCGGCAGGCGCGCCGCACGTCGTCGCGCCCGGCCACGGCGGAGGGGCACCCGCCGGCGCCGCTGTACCGCAACCTCAAGGAGCAGCGCTCACTGCTCAACAGCCTCGTCGGCCTCTACTCGAAGAACACGGGCGAGCCGCACGGCCTCATCCACGCGGAGCTGCGCCGCGTCTGCGGCGGGCCGGCGGTGGCGCAGGCGAGCGTGACGCAGCTGCAGTCGCGCATCGACTTCCTGCGCAAGCGCCTCGGCCGCCCGCTCGTCTGAGCGGCGGCGCGCGCGGGCGGCCCCCGCGAGCGGTGCCGAATGTCGCGCATTCGAGCGGAATGAGCGATGTTCGGCACCGTTCGCGAGTGCGTCACGGTGCCCGCGCAGGTCGATTCTCGCGAGAGGCGCACCGCGCCGGTGCGGTGCCGGTGCCGGCGCAGGCACGGTGGTCGAGTTGCGGCGAATGTGCGGTTGGAGGTGCGCGTGACCGCACATTCGGCGCAACTCGATGCCACGTGGTGGGCTCGCGTGAGTCTCCGTGGTGAGGCGTTCGCGCGAGAGGCGCGAAATGTCGCGCATTTCGCCCGAATGAGCGACTTTCGGCACCGTTCGCGAGCGCGTCATGGTGCCAGCGCAGGTCGCTTCGCGCGAGAGGTGCGAAATGTCGCGCACTCGGGCGAAATGGGCGACATTAGGCACCGTTCGCGGAGGCGGCCTGGCGCCGGCGCCGGGGCGCCGGTCGAGTTGCGGCGAATGTGCGGTTGGGGGTGTGCGGGACCGCACATTCGGCGCAAGTCGCTGGCGAGCGAGCGCGCAGTCGCCTGGCGCGCGCGGCGCGGACGTGCTGTGCTTGGCGTATGACTGACGGCGCGAGCGGGGCAGCGATCCCCGGGCAGCATCCCGAGGAGCCGCACCGTGAGGGGCTGGCCAAACGGCTGAACTGGCTGCGCGCCGGAGTGCTGGGGGCGAACGACGGCATCGTGTCGGTCGCCGCCGTCGCCGTTGGTGTCGCGAGCGCGACGCCGCAGCTCGCCCCGCTCATCACCGCCGGCCTCGCCGCGCTGGTCGGCGGTGCGATCTCGATGGCGCTCGGCGAGTACGTGTCCGTGAGCAGCCAGCGTGACAGCGAGCACGCGCTGATCGCGAAGGAGAGTCGCGAGCTGGCGGAGATGCCGGAGGCGGAGCTCGAGGAGCTCACGGGCCTCTACGAAGCGAGGGGCCTCAGCCGGACGACGGCGCGCCAGGTGGCGGTGGAACTGACCGAGCACGACGCGCTCTCCGCGCATCTGTCGGCCGAGCTCGGCATCGACCAGAACGACGTGGTCAGCCCGTGGCACGCCGCGCTGGCGTCGGCCGTCGCATTCACGATCGGAGGCATCCTCCCGCTCGTGCCCATCCTGCTGCTACCGGCGGCCATCCGGATCCCGGTCACGTTCGTCGCCGTGCTCGTGGCGCTGGCCGTCACCGGCTGGGTCGCCGCGTTCATCGGCGGGAGCCAACGGGGGAGGGCGACCCTCCGCGTCGTGATCGGGGGAGCACTCGCCCTCGCGGCGACCTTTGTGATCGGAGCGCTGCTGGGGACGACCGGCGTGGTCTGAGCGCGAGCCGGCGCGGACGGTGGATGGTGTGATCATGAAAGAGAAACAGGAGATCGTCTCCAACTGGCTGCCCCGGTACACCGGGACGCCGCTGGCCGACTTCGGCGAGCACATCCTGCTCACCAACTTCGGGGACTACGTCGAACGCTTCGCCAGTTGGAGCGGTGTCGAGGTGCGCGGATCCGACCGCGCGATGCCCAATGCGACCGCGGACGGCATCACGATGATCAACTTCGGGATGGGCAGCCCCAACGCCGCGACGGTCATGGACCTGCTGAGCGCGATCTCGCCCAAAGCGGCGCTGTTCCTCGGCAAGTGCGGCGGCGTCAAGAAGAAGAATGCGATCGGCGACCTGGTGCTGCCGATCGCCGCCATCCGGGGCGAGGGGACATCGAACGACTACCTGCCGCCCGAGGTGCCGGCGCTGCCGGCGTTCCAGCTGCAGCGCGGTGTCTCGACGACGATCCGCGATCTCGGCTTCGACTACTGGACGGGCACGGTCTATACGACCAACCGCCGTGTCTGGGAGCATGACGACGCGTTCAAGACCTACCTGCGGCGCACCCGGTGCATGGCCGTCGACATGGAGACCGCGACGATCTTCGCCGCCGGCTTCGCCAACCGGATCCCGTGCGGTGCCCTGCTCCTGGTGTCCGACCAGCCGATGGTGCCGGAAGGCGTGAAGACGGAGGCGAGCGACCGCAGCGTCACCGCGGAGTTCGTGGACCGGCACATTCGGATCGGGGTGGAGGCGCTGAAGCTCGTGCGCCGCAACGGCCGCAGCGTGCGCCACCTCCGCTTCGAGGACGAGGAGAAGTCGGGCAACGCCTAGCCGCGTTCGTCAGCGGAAGTCCCGGGAGGTTGTGCGCATCCCGACCCCGAGCGTCTCGAGGCGATCGGCGATCACGTTGATCACGCCCTCCTCCGAGCGCTCCAGCATGCCCCGGATGACCATGGCCGGCGCCTCCCTGGCGACGCGGCGGTAGCGGTTCCAGACCCCCACCGGGCAGATCACGTTGACCAGGCCGGTCTCGTCTTCGAGGTTGAGGAAGGTCACCCCGGCGGCGGTCGCCGGACGCTGGCGGTGCGTGACCACACCGCCGACCTCGACGCGCCGGCCGGATTCGGCGAACGGCAGCTGCTCGGCGCTCAGCACGCCGCGACCGGCCAGCTCCGAGCGCAGGAAGCCGATCGGGTGGTCGTCGGTCGAGATGCCGGTCGCCCACAGGTCGCTCGCGAGCTGCTCGGCCGGCGTGAGCATCGGCAGCAGCGGCGGCTGCACCGTGATGCTGGTGCCGCTGAGGTACTCCGGCTTCTCCTGTGCTGCATTGCCGGCGCCCCAGATGGCCTGACGCCGGCTGAGGTCCATGCTCTCGAAGGCGCCGGCGGCGGCCAGGGCCTCCAGCTGGGCGACATTCAGCCCGACGCGGCGGGACAGGTCGCCGAGGTCGGTGTACGGACCACCGGATGCCCGCTCGGCCACGATGCGGGCCGCCAGCTTCTCGCCGATCGACGTGACACCGGCGAGCCCGAGGCGCACGGCATGTCCGGCGTCACGGCGATGCCGGGCGTAGTCGAGCGGGATCGCGCGCCGGAAGGGCCCGATCTCGGGCTGGTCGGTCTGCAGGCACGGGTCGTCGCCGGTGGGCTCGCGGTGCGCCTCGTCGAGCGGTTCGAGCACCGGGAACACCTCGGAGAGCTGGATGTCGGGACGATGCACCACCACACCGTGCCGTCGGGCGTCGGCCGTCAGCGTGCGCGGCGAGTAGAACCCCATCGGCTGCGCCCGCAGCAGCGCGGCGAGGAAGGCGCCGGGGTAGTGCAGTTTCATCCAGGAGCTCACGTAGACGAGCAGGGCGAAACTGATGGCGTGGCTCTCGGCGAACCCGAAGTTGGCGAACGCCTCGATCTTGGCGTAGATCGCGTCGGCGTCGTCGCCGGTGATCCCGTTGTTCGCCATGCCGGTGTAGAGCTTTTCGCGCAGGGTGCCGATCTTCTCCTGCCCGCGCTTGGATCCCATCGCCCGGCGCAGCAGGTCCGCGTCTTCTGCGGTGCAGTCGCCGACCGCGACCGCCATCTGCATCAGCTGCTCCTGGAACAGCGGGACACCCATCGTGCGCTCCAGCACGGGCTCCAGCTTCGGATGCAGGTAGGTCACCTTCTCCTGCCCGAGCTTGCGCCGGATGTACGGATGCACGGCGCCGCCCTGGATGGGACCGGGCCGGATGAGCGCGATCTCGATCACCAGGTCGTAGAACGATCGCGGCTGCAGGCGCGGCAGCGTGCCGATCTGCGCCCGGCTCTCCACCTGGAACACGCCGATCGAGTCGGCTCGGCAGAGCATGTCGTACACGCCCTGCTCTTCTTTCGGGATGCTGTCGAGCGTCCACTCCTCGCCGAGCGCCGACGCGATCGTCTTCATCGAGTAGTCGAGCGCGCTGAGCATCCCGAGCCCGAGCAGGTCGAACTTGACCAGCCCCATCCAGGCGCAGTCGTCTTTGTCCCACTGCAGCACGGTGCGGTTCTCCATGCGGGCGTGCTCGATCGGGCACACCTCGCCGACCGGGCGGTCGGTGAGCACCATGCCGCCGGAGTGGATGCCGAGGTGTCTCGGGAACTTGAGCACCTGCTGTGCCAGGTCGACCACTTCATCCGGGATGTCGTGGTCGGCCGTCGGCTGGATCGATCCCCAGGAGTCGATCTGCTTCGACCAGCCGTCTTGCTGGCCGGGGCTGTAGCCGAGGGCCTTCGCCATGTCGCGCACCGCGTTCTTGGGGCGGTAGGTGATGACGTTGGCCACCTGGGCGGCGTTGAGGCGGCCGTAGCGACGGTAGACGTACTGGATGACCTCCTCGCGCCGGTCGGAGTCGAAATCGACGTCGATGTCGGGCTCCTCCTCGCGCATGCTGGAGAGGAACCGCTCGAACGGCAGGTCGTACTTGATGGAGTCGACTGCCGTGATGCCCAGCAGATAACAGACCGCCGAGTTGGCCGCCGACCCGCGCCCCTGGCAGAGGATGCCCTGGCTGCGCGCGAATCGGACGATGTCGTACACGATCAGGAAGTAGCCAGGGAAGTTCTTGGCCTCGATCACGTCGAGCTCCCGCTGGATGCGCTCCCGCTTGGCCTCGTCGATGTGCCGGTACCGCTCGGCGGCGCCCTGCCAGGTGAGCTCCCGCAGCCAGCTCATCGGGGTGTGCCCCTCCGGCACCTCCTGGGCGGGGAGGTTGGGCCGGGCACTACGCAGCCGGAACGCGAGGTCGTCGGCGATCTCGACGGTGCGTTCCACCGCGCCTGGGTAGCGGGCGAACCGGGCCGCCATCTCGCGGCCGCTGCGCAGGTGGGCGGTGTTCGCCGCGGGGAGCCATCCGTCGAGCTCGTCGAGGCTGCGCCGGGACCGCACGGCCGCCAGCGCGGACGCGAGCGGATGCTGGGCCGGCGAGGCGTAGTGCACGTTGTTGGTGGCGATCACGGGCATGCGGAGCCGCTCGGCGATGCGGGCGAGTGCGTCGTTGTCGGTGGTGTCGCGCGGATTGCCCTGGTCGGTGAGTTCGACGAGCACGTTGTCGCGCCCGAACAGTTCGGCCAGGCGCGCCACCTCGCGCTCGGCCGCCCGTTCGCCGTCGGAGGCCAGCGCCCGTCGCACATCGCCTTTGCGGCAGCCGGTGAGCACGGCCCAGTCCCCGCCGGAACGGTCGGAGAGGTCGGCCAGGTCGTAGAGCGGTCGACCCTTCTCCTGTCCGGCGAGCTGGGCGGCGGTGAGGGCGGCGGCGAGCGCGTGGTAGCCGGCCTGCTGCCGGGCGAGCACGACCAGATGGCTGCCCTCGGGATCGGCCTCACCGTTCTGCGGCTTGCTGAGCTCGAGCGAGAGCTCGGCGCCGAACACCGTCTTCACGCGGTCGTAGGCCTCGGCGGCCTCGGCGAGGTGCACGACCCCGTAGAGCCCGTCGTGGTCGGTCATGGCGAGACCGTGCAGGCGCAGCCGGGTGGCCTCCTCGAGCAGCTCCTCCGGCGAGCTGGCGCCGTCGAGGAAGCTGAAGTTGGAGTGCGCGTGCAGCTCGGCGTATGGCACGTGGCCGTCGTCGGGCTCATCGGGCACGACGGGCGGCGGGATGTACGGGGCACGCTTGCGCGACGACGGCCGCTCATCGACCTGTTCGCCGGTTCGCCGGGTGCCCGACAGCCGCCTCTCGAACTCGGCCCACGGGATCGGGGGGTTATTCCAGCCCATCGCTGCGCTCCCTAGTCATACCGCGCCTCCGCCCGCCAGCCCTCGTCACCGAGCACCAGCAGCCAAGCCGTGCCGTCGGCATCGACCACCTGGAAGCGCTGCACCGTGCGCGCGTGCTCCGGGTCCCACCAGCGTTCGCGCACCGGCCACGGACCCGCCCACGCCGTCACCTCGCGGGCGTTGCGCGCCTCGCGGGCATCCAGGGCCGACCCGGCGGCCGAGAAGCGGTGGATGGGCGCGCTGACCGTTCCCCGCTCATCCACCGTCACCGGGTCTCCGCCGGCGGAGTAGACGCCCACCGGACGCGCCACCTCGAACACCGTCGCCGGGGCGGGCGCCGGCAGGCTCCCCGGCCAGGGCTGCTCGGCGCGGGCCGCGCCGACCGCGCGGTCGCCCCACGGCACCAGGATCTGCCGCTCGGCCAGGGCTCGACCGCCGCCGATCGTCGCGGTGAGCACGGCGTCGTGACCGAGCATGCTCTGCACCCGGGACAACCCGTGGTGGATGCGCTCGTCGGCGCCTCCGCCCCACAGACCGTCTTCGTGGTGGCCGATGTCGTCGACGCTCTCGGGGGCGACGAGCACGCTCATGATGGGGGAGCCGAGTCCGCTGTCGACCGCCCCGCTGCCCTGCAACTGCCAGCGCACCCGGTCGACGACGTCGGCGGCGGAGAAGAGCCGTGGATGCAGCCACGTGCGTTCGCTCGCCCGGCCCGACTCGTCGGTCACCTCGATGCGGAGGGCCGTGCACACCAGTCCGGCCTTGGTGAGGCCGGCGATGAAGGTCTCGGCGGTGCCGCGGAAGGCGAAGGTCACCTGATCGACCCGGTCGAGCGGCGGCTCGAACTCGATGACCCGGTCGAGCTGCTTGGGCGGGGTGCGGGGCACGACGGCCGCCCCGTCGAGGCCGCTGGCCAGAGTGTGGCAGCGTGCGCCCAGTTCCCCGAACCGCTCGCGCACGTCGGTGGGATCGAGCGCGGCGAGGTCACCGAGCCGGTGGATGCCGAGACGGTGCAGGAGCGGGGTGAGCGCATCCTGGCCCAGCATCGACACCGGCAGCGGCGCCAGGAAGTCGGGGGAGGCGCCGGGCGGGATGATCCGTACGCGATCGAGGCCGGTGCTGCGTGCCGCCTGCTCCGCTGCGAACGGGCCGTCGGCGATGCCGATGCGCGCGTCGGGGATGCCGAGTCCTTCGAGGCAGCGCAGCAGCTCGGCCGCCGCCTGCTGCTCGCCTCCGTAATACCGCGCCGGCCCGCGGGCACGCAGCACGCAGGTACCGGGACGCACCGCCTGCACGCCGGGGGTGATCTCTTCGATGGCGGCCAGCACCGGCTCGAAGGCACGCGCATCCAGCACCGGATCGTACGGATGCACCAGCAGCTGGGTGCAGCGGGCCTGGGCTTCCCGGATGCGCAGGCCGCGCTTGACCCCGTCGGCGCGCGCCGCCGCCGAGCAGGCGAACACGAGGTTGCGGTCGACGAGCGCGAGCGGGGCGGTGGCGGGGAGCTCGAGGGTCTGCACGGTCGCGGTGACCGGCCAGTCCGGACACCACAGCACGATCGCTCTGGTCACGGCCGGCACTCAGATCACCGCCTCCAGATGCGGGACGTCATCCACCGCGGAGAGCCCGGTGACGGTCGCAGGCGAGACGGCCCGGAAACTCTCGCTCGGATCGGGCAGCCACAGGTCGGCTCGCCGTAGGGACCCTGGGCCACCGCGGGTCGCCGATTCCACGGTGACCCGGTGCGCCGCGAGATAGCCCGTTCCGTCGCCGAGGCCGTCCCACCCGCTGCGCGACACCGTGAGGGTCGCCTCGACCTGGGGCCAGTCGCCGACCACGATGAGGGTGGACTCGCGCTGCCGCAGCCGGGCGGTGAGCCGTGCGACATCGCCGTCTCTCGCTCGTGCCGGCGGCACGATCACCACGACGCTCAGCACGTCGACCACCGCGGCCGTCACGGTGAGCCAGTTCTCGCCGGGATGCGGAACCAGCACGAGCCGCTCCAGATCGATGCCGAACCGGCGAGCGGCCTCGGCGCCGAAGTCGGGCATGCCGACGACTCCGCACCAGGCGCCGGCCGCGCTCGGGCCGGCGAGCAGCGCCATCACCAGCGTGGTGGAGCCGCGCACCGAATAGGCCGCCCCCGATTTGAGCGCTCCGCCGGGCAGCAGCGAGGCGAGGGCCGGATGCGTCTCCTGCCGCCTGTCGTCGAGCTTGGTGGCCTGCATCTGCCGGATGCGCGACTGCAGCTCATGCACCTGCGACCGGTCGGAGACCGGCGAGGCGAGGGCGGCTGCTGTGGAGAACACACATCAATTTTCGAACATATGTTCGAAGATCGCAAATGGAATCTGCTGCGAAAGAGCGCCCCGCGCGTGTCGCGCCTGAACGGGTCCGAACCCGGTCCGCCCGGCGACGGACCCAGGCGGACACGACGAACGATACGCCCCCGGTGTGACAATCGACTATGCGCTCCACCTACCCGGCCGCCGTCTATCTCTGCCTGCGCGACGGCGACGACATCCTGCTGCTCCGCCGCGCGGGCACCGGGTACCGCGACGGGGAGCTCGCCGTTCCGGCCGGCCACATCGAGGTGGGGGAGTCGGCGACCCAGGCGCTGCTGCGGGAGACCCGCGAGGAGATCCTGGTCGAGCTCGCTCCGGACGACGTGCGCATGGCGCTCGTGCAGCACGGCCGCGCCGACGGCGAGACCTACATCGACTTCTTCTTCACCGCCGAGCGCGGTGACGCCCGGCCGGCCATCGGCGAGCCGGACAAATGCTCCGAGCTGCTCTGGGCCGGGGTCGATCGGCTGCCCGACGACGTGGTGCCGGCCGTCCGACACGCGATCGAGGCGATCGGGCAGGGCGAGACCTACACGGAGTTCGGCTGGCAGTAGCCCCCGGGCACAGAAGAAGGGGCCGGACCGCGAACGGTCCGACCCCTTCTCACGAGCTCAACGATTAGAGCGGGCGGATGTTCTCCGCCTGCAGGCCCTTGGGGCCCTGGGTTACCTCGAACTCGACCTTCTGGTTCTCTTCCAGCGAGCGGTAGCCGCTCGAGGTGATCGCCGAGTAGTGGGCGAAAACGTCAGCGCCACCATCATCGGGAGCGATGAAGCCGAAGCCCTTTTCGGCGTTGAACCATTTGACCGTACCTGTTGCCATGTCTCCTCCAGGAGCGAATTCTCGACCCCGAACGTCGGGGCCTCGCCGAGTGTTGTAAGCCTGCTCCTGAAAAGGTGGCCACGCTCCGGTTCCGGATCGTACCGCTCCAACACATGCAAAACACACGGCGTATGCCCCAGCCTAGTGGCAGAAACGCCAAAAAGGCACCCGTTCGAGTTGTTACGGCTCTGTCACGAAGTCGATCAGCTGCTCGACCCGGCCCAGCAGCTCCGGCTCGAGATCGGCGTAACTGCGTACCGTTCCGAGGATGCGCTTCCACGCTCTGGCGACGTCGGCCTGCGTCTCATGGGGGAGACCGAGCGCCTCGCAGATCCCATGTTTCCAGGGGATCGAGCGGGGGATGTCCGGCCACGACCGGAGCCCGACGCGCTCCGGTTTGACCGCCTGCCAGATGTCGATGTACGGATGCCCGACCACCATGACATGGGCACCGAACGGCCCGCGCGCCACGGTTCCTGCGATTCTGCTCTCTTTCGAACCCGGGACGAGATGATCGACCAGAACGCCGATCCTGCGGCTGCGATCGGGTGCGAACTCGCGGACGATCGCGTCGAGGTCGTCGACGCCCTCGAGGTATTCGACGACGACGCCTTCGACGCGCAGGTCGTCGCCCCACACGCGCTCGACGAGTTCGGCGTCGTGCTTGCCCTCCACGAAGATGCGGCTCGCGCGCGCGGTCCGCGCACGCTGGTCGTCGACCGCGAACGATCCGGATGCGGTGCGCGCCCTGGTGCCGCCGCTCTGCTTGGGGACGACCAGCGTCACCGGCTCGCCGTCGATGAGGAAGCTGCCGCTGAGCGGGAAGACGCGCTTCTTGCCGAAGTAGTCTTCGAGCTCGACGGTCTGGGTCTCGATGCGGGTCACTGCGCCGCAGAAGCCGCTGGCGGCGTCCTCGACCACGAGGTCGCGGACGGCTTCGACGGAGGGCACGGGCTTTCGGTCGGCATTCTTCCAATCGGTCGCCAGCACATCGGATCCATAGCGGTCGTACGTCACCCCGTGAGAGTAGTCCGCCGCGCAGATCGGGCGGGGGAGGCACGCGGCGGACGGCGGCCGCTGTGCATCCGGAGCAGAACGGCATCCGGGGCGCGGAATCGCATCCAGCATGCACGGGACGGGCATCCGGACCGCGCGCTCAGTCGAAGATGTGCACCAGCTGCCAGGTGCGCCGGTCGTCGTCGTGCTTTACGTCGAAGACATGGGCACGCCCGTCGTCGTCGGTGGCCTGGAAGCGCCAGCCGCCGATCTCGCGGGGGAGTGCGCCGATGCCGTAGCGGTTCTCGCCGAACGGGCGCCACCACCGGCAGACGTCGGCCCAGACGGTGGGGGTGTCGCTCACGCGGTACCGGGTCGCACGCCACACCAATCGGGTCGGGATGCCGTCCTCCGTCGTCCACACCGCGACGGTCTCGTCGATCTCCGCCATTGTCCTCACCTCGTCGATTCGAACGTATGTTCGAATCCGAGTGTAGATCCAACCACTGTCGCGCGCATAGCGATCCGGCGTCGCGAAGGTCGAGGCAGCGTCGAGATGCCGGTGACTCAGGCGTGCGGTGGAAGGCCAAGCAGGAGCCGTGCGGTGTCCTGGTAGAGGTCGTCCGAGGTGCGACCGTCGTGGAAGTACTCGCCGATGGCACGGGTCATGACGGGGAATCGCCCGAGGAGTTCCTCGAGATCGGGGGGCTGCTGCGATTCGTCCGTCGGCGCCTGCTCTTCGAGCACGTAGCCGACCGTGAGGCGCTCACCGGCGAGCACGAGGAGCCGCGCCCTCTGCAGCTCGATCCCGTGGTCGACGAGTGTGGACATGGCCGACTCCGAGAAGTCGGCGCGACGCAACGAAAGGCGGGCACCGGAGACGATCCGGGCGCCGTCGCGGCGGCGGAGCATCGCCCTCCGCAGCTCGGTCAGGGCGGTCAGCAGCCATTCCGACCACTCGCCGTCGGGTCCGGGTGCGGGGATCGCCGCGATGGCGTCGTCCATGATGGCGTTGGCCAGGGCGTCGAGGAGTTCGGCCTTGCTGCCGATGTGCCAGTAGAGCGTGGGCGCCTGCACGCCGAGGCGGCCGGCGAGGGCGCGGAGACTGAGGGATTCGAGACCCTTGTCGTCGAGCAGACTCAGGGCCTCGTCGACGACCTGCTGCCGGTCCAACGCCATGAGCCCTCCTTGCACGATCGCTCTTACAGTGTTAGAAATACCCTAGCGCTCTAACACTGTAAGAGAGAAGGCGAAAGACCGTGAAGGCAGCAGTCGTGGACCGCGCGGGAGCCGTTCCGCGCTTCCAGGACTTTCCCGACCCTGAGGTCGGAGAAGGTCAGGTGCTGGTGACCGTCGAGGCGGTCGCGGTGGAGAACGTGGATCGCGCGATCGTCGCCGGCACCCACTACACGTCCGCGCCGTTCCAGGCGGCGCTGCCGGCGATCCCGTGCTTCGACGGCATCGGCCGCCTGCCCGACGGAACCGTCGTCGGGTTCGGCGGCGTCACGCCGCCGTACGGAACGCTCGCGCAGTATGCGGCGGTGCCCGCCACCCACACGGCGCCGATCCCGGAGGGGATCGGCGCGCCGATCGCGGCGGCGCTGTCCTCCGCGATCAGCGCCATGAGCATGCGCACCGCTGGCGGTCTCAGCTCGGGTGAGACCGTGCTGGTGCAAGGCGCGACCGGCGTGGCCGGGCGACTGGCCGTTCAGATCGCGCGGCTCCTCGGCGCCGGACGCATCGTGGCCACGGGACGCGACGAGGAGGCCCTCCGGCAGCTGTCGGCGCTCGGCGCTGACGCCGTGATCAACACCGCCGTCGACGACGCCGAACTGGTGCAGGCGTTCCGGGACCACGCCGGCGACGGGTACGACGTGGTCATCGATTACCTCTGGGGTCGACCCACCGAGCTGCTGACCCGCGCGCTGATCCCCGGCAGCTTCGCCATGCCAGAGCGCACCCGCCTCGTGCAGATCGGCGAGTCCGCCGGCCCTGCGATCAGCCTCACCGGTGACGCCCTGCGCACCTCGGGCCTGGAGATCTACGGTGCCGCCCGCAACCTGGCCTCCGGTATGGCTGCCGCCTACCAGCAGGTCGTCGACTGGCTGCGCAGCGGCGAGCTCGCCATCGACGTCACCACCATGCCCCTCAGTGAGATCGAGTCGGCATGGACCCGCACCGATCTCCGGGGCACCCGCCTCGTCATCGTCCCTGATTGATCCCGACAGGAGAACCCATGAACACCCTCGCATCCACCCTGCACGATGCCACCCACAGCGTCCCCGGAGTGCCGGCGCACAGCGACGCACCCGCGGCCAATCAGCCGCATCGCAATCGGGTGAGGGCCGGTCAGGGCAACCGGGGTCCGCGCCTGCAGAACAACAGCCGGCGCCACCACACCCCGCCGCGTATCCTCATCTCCTGGCAGAACTGGATCGGCCGGCTCGTCGGGCGCGGCGACCGCTGATCAGGGGCGACAACAGCGTCTCGAGACGTCTCAAGAGCCCCATTCCGCACCTCTCGCGCGGCGTGACGGCTGCTGCCATACTGACGGAATGACCGACAATTCGGACGCGTCCGGTGCATTCCGCCTCAGCAATGCAGAGCGCGATCGTGCTGTCGCCGCCCTCCAGTCGCACGCCGCAGACGGCCGGCTGACCGAGGATGAGGTCCAGGCTCGCGTCCAGTCCGCCCGCACCGCCGTGACCCGCGGCGACCTCGCGCCGCTGTTCGCCGATCTGCCCCGCTTCGTCGCATTCGACGACGCCGCTCCGTCGGCCGCAGCGCCCCCTGGAGCAGCGCAGCCCGGATCGGCCGCGTCGTTCGGTCCACCCGCCGCGTACGGCTCCGCCGACGGCTACGGCACCCGCGACGGCTACGGTCCCGGTCGCGTCTCGGACGGCCGCCCGTTCGGTCGCAACGGCTACGTGATCGTCTCGATCGTGCCGTTCATCGCGCTCATCCTGTTCTTCTTGACGAGCTGGATCTGGGGTTTCGCCTACAGCTGGCTGTGGTTCCTGCTCATCCCGATCGTGGGCGTCATCGTGTACGGCAGCGGCTACGAGGGCCGCGAGCGGGACCGCAACCGCAACCGGTAGCACGGGCGTCCGGCGCAGCACCCGACGGCCGCGCCGGCTACCCGAGCGTCGCGCCGAACAGCAGGCCGAGGAGGTACGTCGCCGCTGCGGCGCCGTACCCGATCGCGAGCTGACGCAGGGCGCGCTTGAGCGGAGAGGCGCCGGAGAGCAGACCGACGACCGCACCCGTGCCGAGCAGCACTATGCCCACGAGCACCGCCGCGACGATGACCGCCGTCGTGCCCTGCAGCCCGAACAGATACGGGATGATCGGGATGAGCGCCCCCGACGCGAAGAAGCAGAAGCTCGAGACGGCCGCGCTCCAGCCGTTGCCGACGGACTCGTGCTCGTCCACCTCGACGGCGTCCGCATCCGGTTCGACGTTGTAGGTCGCGAGCCCGCTCAGCACCTCGGCTGCGTGGGTCGTGGCGTCCTCCGGACTCATTCCGCGGGCGCGGTACACGAGCGTGAGTTCGTTGGCGTCGACATCGAGATCCGGCAGCACGGTGCGTGCGGCCGGGTTCGGGGTGGATGCCTCGAGCAGTTCGCGCTGGGAGCGCACCGAGACGTACTCGCCGGCTCCCATCGACAGCGCGCCCGCGAGCAGACCGGAGATGCCGGTCAGCAGCACCACGTGATTCGGCACTCCGCTGGCGCTGATGCCGAGCACGAGCGCGAGGTTGCTCACCAGCCCGTCGTTGGCGCCGAACACCGCCGCGCGGAAGGTGCCGGAGAGCCGCTGACGCCCGCGGGCCGCGAGCGCGCGCACGACCTCTTCGTGGATCTGCTCGTCGGCGGCCATCTGCGGCGTCGCGTCGACATCCGCGCCGTACGGCGATCGCGCCTCGGCGCGTTGTGCGAGCGCGAGCACGAACACGGAGCCGAAGCGCCGCGCGAGGAAGCCGAGCACGCGCGTGCGCAGGTCGCCGCGCAGGGGTTTGCCCACCCGGTCGCCGAGCAGGTCGAGCCAGTGCTGTTCGTGCCGGCGTTCGGCTTCGGCGAGCGCGAGGAGGATCTCCCGCTCCTCGCCGGTCCGCCGTCCGGCCAGGTCGCGGTAGACGGAGGCCTCGGCCCGTTCGTCCGCGAGGTATCGGCGCCAGCGGCGCACGTCGGCGGGACTGGGCTCTCGCCGGGCAATGTCGTTGGTCATAACGGTGGAACAGTCTATGCGTCGTGGATGCCCGGTGCCTGTTCGCCGGTGCCTTCGGAGGCGTTCGCCGCTGCGAACCGCTCGGCCCAGACGTGCATCCGCTCCGCGACCGCGCGAGGCGAGACCGACTCGATCGGGGCGTCGACGGCGCCGAGGCCGTAGAGCGCCCAGTCGGCATTGTCCGCCGTCATCCGGATGCGCGTGCGCGTGTCGTCGACGGGCTCGGTGGTCGCCCAGGGGCCGATCGTGGCCTGCACATCCGCCAGTGGTGCGCGCACGATCGCGACGACGTTCAGCGGGGTCGGCGCGACGCCACCGAGCGAGGCGCGAACGAACGCGGCGGCGTCGTCGGCCGGCAGGTCACGCGGACGGAAACGCGAGCCCGTCGCCCGGGGGCCGGAAAGCCGGTCGAGGCGGAAGCTGCGCCAGTCGAAGCGGGTCAGGTCGTAGGCGACCAGGTACCAGCGGCGCCCGACCGAGACGAGCCGGTGCGGTTCGACGCGACGGTCGGTGCGCTCACCGTCGCGGGCGGTGTACACGAAGTCGAGCCGCTCCTCGTCGCGGCAGGCCTGCGCGATGGTGGTGAGCACCTCGGCGTCGACGCTGGGGCCGGGGCGCAGGGAACCGGCGACCGTCGCGGAACGCAGCGCCTCGACGCGGCGGCGCAGCCGGGGAGGCATGACCTGCACGACCTTGGTGAGCGCGCGCACCGACGCGTCTTCGATACCGGCGATGCCGCTCTGCGCAGCGGTCCGCAGCCCGACGGCGAGAGCCACCGCCTCCTCGTCGTCGACGACGAGCGGCGGGAGCGAGGCGCCGGCGGCGAGCTGGTACCCGCCGTCGACACCGCGGGTGGCGTCGACCGGATAGCCGAGCTCGCGCAGCCGGTCGACATCGCGGCGCAGGGTCCTCACCGAGACCTCGAGCCGTGCGGCGAGAACGCTTCCGGGCCAGTACCGCTGCGTCTGAAGGAGCGAGAGCAGCTGGAGGGTGCGTGAACCGGTCGTCGCCATGCGACCCAGTCTGCCGCGGATTGCGGACGGTTACTGACCGCAATCCGCGGACGTCAGCCGGCGGTCGTCTCCTGCAGTGCTGTCGCCCCCGGGCGCGACAGCGTCAGCACCGCCTCCGTGATGTACGGGCTCTCCTCGAGCGCCGCCTCGACCGCCATCAGATCGGAGGCGACATCGGACTCGGGATCGTTGCCGATCAGATCGACGGCGGCGACCAGGTAGAAGCGCTCGGGCCCGACGTACTCCAGATGCAGGTATGTCACCTTCTCGACCTCAGGATGCTCGAGCAATGCCGAGAGGAAGATCTGATTCACCCGCTCCGAGCCCGGCTCCCCGAGCAAGAACCGCCGGTTGCGGTCGATCAGGATGATGGCGACGATCGCCAGCAGCACGCCGACCAGGATCGACCCGATCGCGTCGAAGACCGCGTTGCCGGTGAGCTCGTGCAGGAGGATGCCCAAGAAGGCGATCACCAGTCCGATGAGCGCCGCCGCATCTTCGGCGAAGACCGCACGCAGCGTCGGGTTCGACGTGCTGAGAATGTGGCCGAGGGTGCTGGTTCCCCGCTCCGACGCCTTCCCGCGCGCCTGCCGGTACGACTGTAGGAACGAGATGCCCTCGAACACGAAGGCGACCGCGAGCACGATGTAGTTGATCAGGTAGTCGCCGCCCGGCTCCTCGCTCGTCAGCTGCGACACCCCGTGCATGATCGAGACGACGGCCCCAGCGGTGAACAACCCGACCGCGGCGAACAGCGACCAGACGTACGCGTCGCGACCGTAGCCGCCCGGATGCGCGGAGTCCCGCGGCTTCGCTGAGCTGCGCTCGGCCTGCAGCAGGAAGATCTCGTTGCCGGCATCCGCCCACGAGTGCGCCGCCTCGGCGACCATCGACGCGGACCCGGTGATCACGGCAGCGAATGTCTTGGCCAGCGCGACGATCACATTGGCGCCGAACGCGATGAGAACGGTGAGGAGGCTGGAGGATCCGCGGTCGTCCGACATGCGGTTCACACTAGCCCCGAACAAACGAAGAACCCCGGTCGTGAGACCGGGGTTCTGTCTGTGTCCGAGGGGGGACTTGAACCCCCACGCCCTATACGGGCACTAGCACCTCAAGCTAGCGCGTCTGCCATTTCCGCCACCCGGACGGGTGTTTCCGGAAGCCGTTCGAACCGGCCGCCGAAGAAAGACATTAGCATGAAAACCGGTCCCGATTTCACACCGCGGTCGCGTTGATAGCGTTGACACCATGACGGATGCCCGAAACGAGACTCAGCTCGACGAGACCGCGGAGATCGCTCGCGATCTCATCCGGTTCGACACCACGAACTACGGCGAGGGGAAGTCGAACGGCGAGACGGACGCCGCCGAGTACGTGGAGGCGAAGCTGCGTGCGATCGGCCTCGAACCGCAGCTGTTCGACTCGGATCCTGGGCGCACGAGCGTCGTCGCGCGGGTCGCCGGACGGGACTCGTCCAAGCCGGGACTCGTCGTGCACGGACACCTGGATGTCGTGCCCGCCGACCCGCGCAACTGGAGCGTCGACCCGTTCGGCGGCGACATCAAGGACGGCCTGCTCTGGGGCCGCGGCGCCGTCGACATGAAGAACATGGATGCGATGATCCTGACCGCGGTCGGCGACATCCTGAGCGCGGGGAAGCAGCCGGAGCGCGACCTCGTCGTGGCGTTCTTCGCCGACGAGGAGGACGGCGGCCGGCGCGGCTCGCACTACCTCGTCGACAACCACCCGGAGCTCTTCGCCGGCGCGACCGAGGCGATCAGCGAGGTCGGCGGCTATTCGATCGACCTCGACGGCCGGCGTGCCTACCTGATGCAGACGGGGGAGAAGTCGCTCGTCTGGATCAAGCTCATCGCCAGGGGCCGCGCTGCGCACGGCTCGCGGCTCATCCGGGACAACGCGATCACCCGCCTGGCGGAGGCCGTCGTCGCGATCGGGCGTCAGGACTGGCCCATCCAGCTCAGCGACACGACGACCCAGTTGCTCGCCGAGCTGTCGCGCATCCTCGACGTCGACCCGCAGCAGGTCGGGCCCGACGAACTCGTGCTCCGCACCGGGACCGCCGCGGGGTTCATCCTGGCCACGCTGCGCACCACCACCAATCCCACGATGCTCACCGCCGGCTACAAGCACAATGTGATCCCGGACACGGCAGAGGCGCTGATCGACATCCGCACCCTGCCCGGCGAGGAGGACGACGTGCTCGCGCGGGTGCGGGAGCTCGTAGGCGACGACATCGAGATCGAGATCATGCACCGCGACGTCGGACTCGAGGCGGCGTTCGACGGCCCCCTCATCGACGCGATCGTGGAGACCCTCGGAGCCCACGATCCCGGCGCTCCGGTGCTGCCGTATCTGCTCTCGGGCGGCACCGACAACAAGGCGCTCAGCAAGCTCGGAATCACCGGCTACGGGTTCGCGCCGCTGCGTCTGCCGGCCGAGCTCGACTTCCCCGGGATGTTCCACGGCGTCGACGAGCGCGTGCCACTCGACGCGCTAATCTTCGGTAGGACTGTGCTGCGCGACCTGCTGCTCAGCTACTGACGACACGACCCGACCTCCCCACGGCAGCGAAAGCGACGCATGGACTACATCAACGCCATCATCCTCGGGCTCGTGCAGGGCCTCACCGAGTTCCTCCCGATCTCGTCGAGCGCGCACATCCGGATCGTCGGGGAACTCCTCGGCACCGGGGCCGACCCCGGCGCGCGCTTCACGGCGATCATCCAGCTCGGTACCGAGGCAGCCGTCCTGCTGTACTTCTGGCGCGACATCGTCCGCATCGTCAAGGCCTGGTTCCTGGCGCTCTTCGGCCGCATCCCGCGTAACGACCCGGATGCCCGCATGGGCTGGCTCGTCATCATCGGCAGCATCCCGATCGTGGTGCTGGGGCTGCTGTTCCAGAACGCCATCGAGACCACCTTGCGGTCGCTCTGGATCGTCGCGGCGACCATGATCATCTTCGGCATCCTGCTCGGCGTCGCCGACGCCGTCGGAGCCAAGACCCGGCGGCTGAAAGACCTCACCTGGGGCCACGGCATCATCTTCGGTTTCGCCCAGGCGCTCGCGCTGATCCCCGGCGTCTCGCGTTCGGGTGGCACGATCACCGCCGGGCTGTTCATGGGGTACCAGCGCAAGGCCGCGGCGCGCTACTCGTTCCTGCTGGCGCTCCCCGCCGTCTTCGGAAGCGGCTTCTACCAGCTCTACAAGTCGATCAAGGAGCCGTGCACGCAGGCTTTGGCGGCGACGAACACCTGCACCGTCGAGGTGTTCGGCACCGGCCCGACCATCGTGGCCACCATCGTCGCGTTCATCGTGGGCCTGCTCGTGATCGTCTTCTTCATGAGCTACATCTCGCGCCGGAGCTTCCTCCCGTTCGTCATCTACCGGCTTGCGCTCGGCGTTCTGCTGATCATCCTGCTGCTCACCGGCGTCCTCGCCGCCTAGCACCGGATGCGCACCTGGTCGCGGCCCGTCGTGCCGCACGTCGAGGGCGAATCACGACCGCCGTTCCTATTCGACACCGCGACCCGGCAACTGGTCGAGGCCCGCCCCGACGACGTCGCTCGGCTCTACGTCTGCGGTGTCACGCCGTATGACGCTACCCATCTCGGTCACGCCGCCACCTACCTGGCGTTCGACACACTGCAGCGCGTGTGGCTGGATGCCGGCTACCGCGTGCACTACGCCCAGAACATCACCGACGTCGACGACCCGCTCCTCGAGCGCGCCGCGGAGACGGGTGTGGACTGGCGGGAGCTCGCCGCCGAGCAGATCGAGCTGTTCCGCGGCGACATGGAGAGCCTGGCGATCATCCCGCCCGACGACTACGTGGCCGTGACCGAGGTGATCGAGCAGATCGGGCGTGCCACGCGCATCCTGCTCGACCGGGGGATGGGCTACCGCGTCGACGACGACGTCTACTTCGACGTCCAGGCGGCTCAGGACGCCGCGCCGTGGGAGCTCGGCGAGGAGAGCAACCTCGACCGCGAGACGATGCTGGCGCTGTCGGCCGAGCGCGGGGGAGACCCCGACCGCCCGGGCAAACGGGACCCCCTCGATCCGTTGCTCTGGCGCGCGTCGCGCGACGGCGAGCCCTCGTGGCCGTCGGAGGTCGGAGACGGCAGGCCCGGCTGGCACATCGAGTGCTCGGTGATCGCCCTGATGCACCTCGGGCGCGACTTCACGGTGCAGGGCGGCGGGTCCGATCTGATCTTCCCGCATCACGAGCTGAGCGCCGGCCACGCTGCCGCGCTCAGCGGCCATCCGCTGGCCAGGGTGTACAGCCACGCGGGCATGGTCGCCTACCAGGGCGAGAAGATGAGCAAGTCTCTGGGCAACCTGGTGATGGTTTCGCGGCTCCGTGAGGGCGGCGTCGACCCGCGAGCGATCCGGCTGGCGCTGCTCGCCCACCACTACCGGTCGGACTGGGAGTGGTTCGACGGCGACATCGACGAGGCGACGCAGCGTCTGGAGCGCTGGAGCGAGCTCGCTCGCCGTGAATCCGTGGATATCACCGCCGACATTGCGCGCGTGGAAGGCGAGCTGCTCGAAGAGGTCCGCTCCGCCGTGCGCGCCGACCTCGACACTCCCACGGCGCTGATCGCGATCGACCTCTGGGTCGCGACCGCCCCGGCCGCCGTCTCACCACTGATGCTCGACGCGATCGACGCCCTGCTCGGGATCCGCCTGCGCGCCTGACGGCGATGAGACCGCTGGATCGCTAGCGCGCTAGGAGCGCCAGGGTTCGTCGGGCCGCCCGCCGGCCTGGCCGTCGCGGCCGTCTCGTCCGTCGCCGCGGCGGCGCAGGTAACGCTCGAACTCCTGCGCGATCGCCTCGCCGCTGGCCTCGGGGGAGTCGACCGTGTCGCGCGCCTGCTCCAGCTGCTGGATGTATGCGGCCATCTCTTCGTCGTCCGCCGCCAGCGCGTCGATCCCCGCCTCCCACGCTGCGGCCTCGTCGACCAGCCCGCCGCGCGGGATCGTGACGTCGACCAGCTCCTCGAGCTTGTCGATGAGGGCGAGCATCGCCTTCGGGCTCGGCGCATTGTGCACGTAGTGCGGCACCGACGCCCAGATGGTCACCGTGGGGATGCCGACGGCCTCTGCGCCCTCCGCGATCGCGCTCAGGATGCCGACGGGCCCTTCGTACGTGGAGCGCTCGATGCCCAGCTCGGTGCGGACCGCCGAGTTCTCGCTGGACGCGAAGATGGAGATGGGACGGGTGTGCGGCACATCGGCGAGCATGGCGCCGAGGAAGACGATGCCGCCGATGTCGGAGGCGAGGGCCGCGTCGAGGATCTCCGCCGTGAAGCTCTTCCAGCTGCGCGACGGCTCGGTGCCGAGCAGAAGGTAGATGTTGCCGACATTGTCACCGCTCACCCGGAGGTTCGCGTCGTCGGCGAGGGCGTGCGACGGATCGCCGGGATGCACCGGTCCGTAGGTGATCGCCGACGGCCAGACGAGGCGGCGCTGGCCGTCGTCATCGGTCACTGTCGGGCGATTGAACTGGAAGTCGAAATAGAGTTCGGGGTCGACCTCGGCGATGGGCACGACGTCGAGGACGTCCTGCAACGTCTTGACGGCGCCGCTCGCCGCCTCACCCGCGTCGTTCCAGCCTTCGAACGCCACGACCAGGATGCGGCCGCCGAGGAAGTTCGTGCCCTGCGTCACAGTGGGTGTACCTCGTCCTCTCGTCGTGCGCCCGGACGGACGCCATCCATCCAGGATAGGCCCGTGGCTCACCGTTAGACTTGTGGCCCGTGACCTCTCTGACACCTCCGTCGCTGCCCGCCGCCGTTTTCTGGGACATGGACGGCACCCTCGTCGACACCGAACCGTACTGGATGGCCTCCGAGGTCGAGCTGGTCGGCTCCTTCGGCGGCACCTGGACCCACGACGACGGGCTCACCCTGGTCGGCCTGGGTCTCTGGAACTCGGCGGAGATCCTGCAGTCGCGCGGCGTCGACCTCACGCCGGACGAGATCGTGCAATGGCTGACCACGCGGGTGCAGGAGAAGCTCGACACGGATGGCGTCCCGTGGCGTCCCGGCGCCAGGGAACTGCTGGCCGAACTGCGCGAGCGGGGCATCCCGACCGCGCTGGTCACCATGTCGGTGCGCCGGATGGCCGAGCAGATCGTCGCGCACATCCCGTTCGACGCCTTCGACGTGATCGTCAGCGGTGACGAGGTCAGCCACCCGAAGCCACACCCGCAGCCGTACCTCCGGGCCGCCGAGCTCCTGAACGTCGACCCTGCCGCATCCGTCGCAATCGAGGACTCGCTCGTCGGGCTGGCCTCCGCCGTCGCGTCGGGCGCGGTCACCATCGGCGTCCCGCACATCGTGCCGCTCCCGGAGAGCGACGAGCACACGCTGTGGACCTCGCTGGAGGGCAAGAGCGCCGACGACGTCATCGCGCTGGCCGACGCCAGGGCGGTCGTTCGATGAGCGCCTCGGAGCTGCCGCAGAGCAGCGGACCGTTCCGCGCGGGCGACCGGGTGCAGCTCACCGGTCCGAAGGGCAAGCTGAACACGATCACGCTCGAACCGGGCAAGGTCTTCCACACGCACCGGGGGATCCTGGAGCACGACGCGATCATCGGGATCCCCGACGGCTCGGTCGTCACCAACAACGTCGGCGTCGAGCACCTCGCGCTGCGCCCGCTCCTCAACGACTTCGTCATGTCGATGCCGCGCGGCGCCGCGATCATCTACCCGAAGGACGCCGCGCAGATCCTGGCGCTGGCCGACATCTTCCCGGGTGCGTCGGTCGTCGAGGCCGGCGTCGGCTCCGGTGCCCTCTCCCTCTGGCTGCTCCGCGCGATCGGGCCCGCCGGCACGCTCCGGTCGTTCGAGCGCCGCGACGAGTTCGCCGAGGTGGCACGGGCGAACGCGGCGACGTTCCTCGGACGCGACCCCGAGAACTGGTCGGTGACGGTCGGCGATCTGCAGGAGGCCCTGCCGACGGCGGTCGAGGAGCAGAGCGTCGACCGCGTCGTGCTCGACATGCTCGCGCCCTGGGAATGCCTGGATGTCGTCACCGCGGCGCTCAAGCCCGGCGGAGTGCTGCTCTGCTACATCGCCACCGTCACCCAGCTCTCCCGCGTCGCCGAGGCGATCCGCGCATCCGGTGAGTACACGCATCCGCAGTCGAGCGAGACGATGGTGCGCGGCTGGCATGTCGAGGGTCTCGCCGTCCGCCCCGACCACCGGATGATCGGCCACACGGGCTTCCTCATCACGGCACGACGCCTCGCCCCCGGCACGGTGCTGCCCGAGCTCAAGCGCCGTCCGTCGAAGAGCGACTACAGCGACGACGACGTCGAGGCCTGGACCCCTGGAGCGCTCGGGGAGCGCCAGTCGAGCCCCAAGAGCCTGCGCAAGCGGGTCCGCGCGGCCGCGTCGAGCGCCGAGCTGTCCAAGGCGCGCGGGCTCGACGCGTCGTCGGAGGACGACTCCGCCATCAACTAGCATGGGAGGCCGGAGGGCGCGTCCTTCCGGTTCCCGTCGATAGCACTGAAAGAGGACTCGTGCGCAGAGCAACCGCACTCGTCGTAGCCGCTGGGCTGCTGGCCATCACACTCACGGGATGCTCGTCAGACCCGAACGCGAACTGCGACGCCGCACTCAAGCCGGGCGCGGCGTCCGCTCTGATCAGCGCGACGGGCAAGGTCGGATCCAAGCCGACGGTCACGTTCCCCACGCCGATCGACACCACCACGTCGCAGCGTTCGACCCTGGTGGAGGGCTCGGGCGAGCAGGTCATCAAGGGCCAGATGGTGGAGCTCCAGTACTCCTTCTTCGACGGCGCGACGAAGCAGAGCCTCGGCGCGAGCACGTACGAGGCGAACTCGCCGCAGCTCGTCGCGATCGGACAGGTGCCGATCCCCGCGCTCAACGACGGGCTCCTCTGCTCGACGGTCGGCTCGCGCCTCGCCATCGCCATGGCGCCGAAGGACACCGCTACCGAGTCCGCCTCGCAGCTGCCGAACTCGGTGGTCGCCGTCGTCGACGTCGTCAAGGCGTTCCTGCCGAAGGCGAACGGCGCTCCGCAGCCGTCGGTCTCCGGCTTCCCCACGGTGGTCCTCGCCCCGACCGGGCAGCCGGGCATCACGGTGCCCGGGAGCTCGGCACCGAAGAAGGTGCAGGCCGAGACGCTGAAGGCCGGCTCGGGTGAGACGGTCAAGAAGGACAGCACGGCCGTGCTCCACTACACCGCCGTCGGCTGGGAGAACAAGAACGTCGCACTGAGCACCTGGACCAGCGGAACGCCCGACGTCGTCCCGGTGAACACGGGCGCCTCGGTCGTGCAGCAGGGCTCCGCGCTGCCGCAGGCGATGCTCAAACAGCTGGTGGGCAAGAAGGTCGGTTCGCAGATCGGTGTCGTGACGCCGGCCGACGGCAGCACGCCCGCTCTCGTCTGGGTCGTCGACATCCTCGGAGTGCGCTAGCCGATTAGGATGGACGGGTGCCTCCGTCCTCGTCTTCGCCTGCTCGCGTGCCCGTCGAGGAGCGACTCTTCAGCCTGGTGCTCGCGCTGCTCGCGACGGAGACCGGGCTGACCAAGAACGAGATCCTCTCGACGGTGCAGGGCTACCGCCAGCGGTACGCGTCGCGCGGCGACAACAGCAGTCTCGAGCGGCAGTTCGAGCGAGACAAAGACGACATCCGCGAACTCGGCGTTCCGCTGGAGACGGTCGAGGCCCCGGGGGACTCCGGCAACAATCAGCTGCTGCGGTATCGCATTCCCAAAGGGGCATACGATCTTCCGGCCGACGTCGTCTTCTCCCCGGAGGAGATCACCCTGCTCGGCCTGGCCGCCACGGTGTGGCGCGAGGGCAGCCTGTCGTCGGAGTCGCGTCGCGCGCTGATGAAGCTGCGCTCGCTCGGCGTCGAGGCGAACGATCCGATCGTCGGCTACGCGCCGCGGCTCCGCGCGAGGGAGAGTGCGTTCGATCCGCTCAACCTGGCGCTCGAGCGGCACACGATCGTGCAGTTCCCGTACCTCAAGCCGGGTGAGAGCGCCTCGCGCATCCGCACCGTCGCCCCGCTCGCCCTCGTGCAGCACCAGGGGCGCTGGCATCTGCAGGGCATCGACCAGGACGCGCAGGGCTCGCGCACGTTCCTGCTCTCACGCATGGTCGGGCCGGTGAAGGTGACCAATCGCACCTTCGAGCCGGACGGCAGCGACTTCGCGGCCAAGGCGCTGGACGAACTCGAGCGCATCTGGGCGCGCAGCGTGGCCGAGATCGAGGTGACCGCCGGCACCGACGCCGCAGCCCGGCTCGGCAAGCGCTACGGCGACGCCGTGCCGGTGGCGCGCGACGGTGAATCGTTCCGGCTGACCGTGAACTACTCCGACTCCAACATCCTCGCCGACCAGCTCGCCAGCTTCGGGCCCGAGGTCGTCGTGCTCTCGCCGGCGCACCTGCGCGACAAGGTGCGGGAACGACTGCAGGCGACGTTCCGCGCGCATGACGACACGGGGGAGGGCACCGATGGCTGAGCGCCGCAAGCCGATGCAGGCTCAGGACAAGCTCGCCTTCCTGCTTGCGCTCGTGCCGTACCTGATGGATCGCGACAGGGTGAGCGTCGCCGAAGCCGCGGAGCACTTCGGCGTCGAGAAGGCGCAGCTGCGCGACGCCGTGCGCCTGATCGCCGTCTCCGGCATCCCTGGGGAGACGAACCAGTACCAGCCGGGCGATCTCTTCGACATCGCGTGGGACGACTTCGAAGAGAACGACCAGATCGTGCTCACTCATCAGGTCGCCATCGACGACTCGCCGCGGTTCTCCGCACGTGAGGCCGCGGCGCTGATCGCCGGTCTGCAGTATCTGTCCGCGCTCCCGGAGAACGCCGACCGCGACGTGATCGGCTCGCTGATGGCCAAGCTCGCCCGCGGAGCCTCGGCGGCGCCCAGCCAGGTGGCCGTCGCGGGCTCCGAGACCGACGAGACGCTCGCGGTCATCCGGGATGCTGTGGCCGCCGGCACCCAGCTCGACTTCGACTACCTCAACTCGCGCGGCGAGCGCGAGCGACGCCGGGTCGATCCGCTGCGCATCGAGTCGATCGACCAGGACTGGTACCTGCGCGGCTGGGACCACCTCCGCACGGCCATCCGCACTTTCCGCCTCGACCGCATCGACGACCTGCGCGCCACCGACGAGCCGATCACCTACCGACCGGGCGACGTCACCCTGCCGGAGACGCTTTTCGAGGGCACCCCCGACGACCTGCTGGTGCAGATCGAAGTCTCGGCCTCTGCGATTCCCCTGATCATCGACTACATCCCCGACGGCGCGCCCCGCGACGAACGAGACGGCCGCGTGCGCACCAGCGTGAGGGTCGCCCACTACCACGGGCTCAAGCGCCTGGTCGCCGGCCTCTCCGGCGTGCTGACCGTGCTCGATCCTCCCGAGGCACGTCGGGTCGTCGCCGAGTGGGCGCGGGCCGGCGCCGAGCGCTACCAGTAGGCTGCGGATATGCCCTGGTGGTCGTGGCTCGTGATCTGGGTGGTGCTCGTACTGGCACTGCTCGGGATGCTCGCGTTCTTCGCCGTGCGCCTGTTCCGCAAGCTCATGGCGGCCGCGGCCGAGGTGAGCGCGCTGGCGGACAAGGCCCAGATCCTGTCGCAGCGCGCCGAGGAGCTGCGAGAGGCGCCGTTCCGGGCGGCCGTCTTCCAGGACGCGGAGGAACTCCGCGAGGCGCGCGAGCAGGCGATCGCCGAACGCTCGGTTGCGCGGCAAGCTCGCAGGGATGCCCGGGTCAGAAGAGGTAAACTTCTGGTCAACGCGGACCCAACCCCGTACACCTACTTGACCAAAAGGACCTGATCCTATGCTCGGCGGCCTCACCGGATGGCACCTGCTCATCATCCTCGCAGTGATCCTGCTGCTCTTCGGTGCGCCGAAGCTCCCCGCTCTCGCCAAGAGCATCGGTCAGTCGATGCGCATCTTCAAGGGCGAGGTCAACGAGATGAAGAAAGACGGCGACAAGAAGGACGAGCCGTCCGCTCCCGCCGGCGAGTCGCAGGCTCCTTCGTCTGAATCGCCCACGAAGCCGTAAGCCGTGGCCTCCGTCAAGCGAGGCAAGAACCGCGAAGGACGGATGACGCTCGGCGAGCATTTCGTCGAACTTCGCAAGCGCCTCTTCCGCTCTGCCCTCGGCCTCCTGGCCGGTGCGATCGTCGGCTGGTTCCTCTCCGACTACCTCCTCAACGCGCTCCGCGGTCCCATCACCGACATCGCGACGCAGCAGGGACGGCAGGCGCAGCTCAACTACGACAGCATCACCGGCGCCTTCGACCTGAAGATGCAGATCGCTATCACGATCGGCGTGCTGATCTCGAGCCCCATCTGGCTGTACCAGATCTGGGCGTTCTTCGTCCCTGCGCTCAGCCGCAAGGAGCTCAAGTACGGGTTCGGCTTCTTCTTCACGGCCGTCCCGCTCTTCCTCGCCGGCGCGTACGTCGGGTGGCTGCTCGTGCCGCACATCGTCACCCTGCTCACGAGCTTCGCCGGGGAGGGCGATTCGTCGATCATCTCGGCCAAGACCTACTTCGACTTCGTGCTGAAGCTGGTGATCGCCGTCGGGGTGGCGTTCGTGCTTCCGGTGTTCCTGGTGCTCCTCAACTTCGTGGGGGTGCTGAGCGCCTCATCGATCATCCGGTCGTGGCGGTGGGCGTTCATCCTGATCGCGTTGTTCACTGCAATCGCGACACCCGCGGCGGATGTGCTGTCGATGTTCCTTCTCGCGATCCCCATGGTGCTGCTCTATCTCGCCGCCTACGGGGTCACCTGGCTGCATGATCGCCGCGCGGCGAAGGCGGCGCTGCGCATCGAGGCCGAGCTGGCGACATAGGCTGGGCGGGTGACCGATCAGCTGTCTCCGGCAGAACGCTACGAGGCGTCCCGTTCCCGCACCCGTCAGCCGCAGCTCGAGGCGTTCCGAGCCGGGCTCCGGTTCGAACTGGACCCGTTCCAGCGGGAGGCCTGCGCCAGCCTGGAGAACGGCAGGAGCGTGCTCGTCGCTGCTCCGACCGGAGCCGGCAAGACGATCGTCGCCGAGTTCGCCGTCTTCCTCGCGATGCGCGAAGCCAATGCGAAGGTCTTCTACACGGCGCCGATGAAGGCGCTGAGCAACCAGAAGTACCAGGAGTTGGTCGACCAGTACGGCCCGGAGTCGGTCGGCCTGCTCACCGGCGACACCAATGTCAACTCGCGCGCTCGCATCGTCGTCATGACGACCGAGGTCCTGCGCAACATGCTCTACGCCGACTCCGACCTGCTGCCGGATCTCGCGTACGTCGTGATGGATGAGGTGCACTACCTCGCCGACCGCTTCCGTGGCGCCGTCTGGGAGGAGGTCATCATCCACCTGCCCGCGTCGGTGCGGATGGTGTCGCTCAGCGCGACCGTCTCCAACGCCGAGGAGTTCGGCGACTGGCTGCAGGCCGTGCGCGGCGACACCGATGTGATTGTGTCGGAGGAGCGCCCCGTGCCGCTCGAGCAGCACATCCTGATGCGCTCCAAGCTGATCGACCTGTTCGACTCGTCCGGCCTCGCGGCCACGAACCGCGTGAATCCGGAACTCGTGCAGATGGCGCGCTACGGAGGCCGCACGCTCAACTCGCGACAGATGCGGGATGTCGGCCGCTACCATTCGCGCGGCGGTCGCGTCGAGTCGTTCCGGATGGATCGCGCCGAGATCGTGCATCTGCTGCGCGAGCGCAACCTGCTTCCGGCCATCTTCTTCATCTTCAGCCGCAACGGCTGCGATCAGGCCGTGCGGCAGACGCTCCGTTCCGGCGTGCGACTGACCGAGCAGCACGAGCGCGACGAGATCCGCGCCATCGTCGAGGACCGCTGCCGCACCCTGCTCGATGAAGACCTGGCCGTGCTCGGCTACTGGGAATGGCTGGAAGGGCTGGAGCGGGGCGTCGCAGCGCACCACGCGGGTCTCCTGCCCGCCTTCAAGGAGGTCGTGGAGGAGCTTTTCCGGCGCAAGCTGGTGAAGGTCGTCTTCGCGACCGAGACACTGGCGCTCGGCATCAACATGCCGGCGCGCACGGTGGTGCTGGAGAAGCTCGAGAAGTTCAATGGCGAGGCCCGCGTTCCGATCACGCCGGGGGAGTACACCCAGCTCACCGGGCGCGCCGGGCGACGCGGCATCGACGTCGAGGGACACTCGGTCATCCAGTGGCAGGACGGCCTCGACCCTCAGTCGGTCGCCTCGCTGGCGTCGCGGCGCAGCTACCCGCTCAACTCGAGCTTCCGGCCGACCTACAACATGGCGGTCAACCTGATCGATCAGTTCGGGCGCGAGCGCACCCGCGAGATCCTGGAGTCGTCGTTCGCCCAGTTCCAGGCGGACCGTGCGGTCGTCGACCTGGCCCGCAAAGTGCGGCAGCAGGAGGAGTCGCTCGCCGGGTACGAGAAGGCGATGACCTGTCACCTCGGCGACTTCCGCGAGTACTCCGGCATCCGGCGTGAGCTCAGCGATCTCGAACGCAAGGGCGCGCGGATGGAGAACGCGTCGAGAGCCGACCGCGACAAGCGTCAGCGGCAGCTGACCGCGTTGCGCAAGCGGATGAAGGAGCACCCCTGTCACCGCTGCCCCGACCGCGAGCAGCACGCCCGCTGGGCGGAGCGCTGGTGGAAGCTGAAGCGCGAGACGGATGCCCTCAGCTCGCAGATCCGGTCGCGTACCGGTGCCGTCGCGAAGGTGTTCGACCGCGTCTCCGACGTGCTGCTGGAACTCGGCTACCTCACGGCTGCCGACGGCACCACGCAGCTGACGGTTCACGGACGCACCCTCAAGCGCATCTACGGTGAGCGCGACCTCCTGGTCGCGGAGTGCCTGCGCCGCAACATCTGGAACCAGCTCGACGCGCCGAGCCTCGCGGCGATGGCCTGCGCGCTCGTCTTCGAGCCGCGGCGCGACGAGGGCCTCGCCCACGATCGCTATCTGCCGCGGGGCGCGTTCCGGCCCGCGTTCGAGAAGACCATCGACATCTGGAGCAGGCTCGACGACCTGGAGCGGGACAACCGTCTTCAGGGCAGCGAGCCGCCGTCGACCAGCCTGGCGCTGGCCATGCACGCGTGGGCGAAGGGGACGAGCCTGAACACGGTGCTGTCGGAGGCCGACATGGCCGCCGGCGACTTCGTGCGGTGGACGAAGCAGACCATCGACCTGCTCGACCAGCTCTCCCTCGTCGCCCAGGGACCTGTCGGGCGCACGGCCCGGCAGGCGCTCGAGTCGATCCGGCGCGGAATCGTCGCCTACTCATCCGTTGCCTAGCGTTCGTGCGGAGATCACCCACGCGCGTGCTCTAGGCTCTGACTCCGTGACCCGTTCCCCCCGCGCGCCGCTGCCGCTCTGGCTCGCCCTCGTGGTGGCCATGCTGGCCGGCCCGGTGCTCGACGCGGGCTTCCCCGATATGGACTGGTGGCCGCTGACCTTCGTCGGCATCGGCATGGTGCTGCTCGCTGTGCGCGGTCGTCGTGCGGGGAGCGCGTTCCTCGTCGCGACGGTGGCGGGGGAGTCCTTCTACCTCGTGCACGTCGCGTGGACCTCCCTGTACCTCGGCCCCGTCCCGTGGGTGGCGCTCTCGACGCTCGAGGCACTCTTCTTCGGGCTCGGCGGGCTGCTCATCGCGTTGGCCTATCGCTGGGTGCCCCGCGCGTGGCCGTCGCGTCTCGGCCGTGTCGGCCTGCTGCCGGTGGTCGTCGCCGGCCTGTGGGTGCTCCGCGAATTCGTCGCGGGCAACTGGCCGTACGGTGGGTTCTCCTGGGGCCGGGTCGCCGAGTCGCAGTCGGAGAGTCCGTTCGCTCCGCTCGTGGCGTGGCTCGGCATCTCCGGCCTGGGCTTCGTCATGGTCTGGCTCGTCGCGCTGTTCCTCGAGCTGTACTTCGCGGTGGATGTGCGCACCGTCTGGCGGGGCGCTCTCGCGATCGGCGCCGTCGCTCTCGTGCTGGTGATTCCGGCCTGGCCGGCGACCACCCACGGCACGACGCGCGTCGCGGCCGTCCAGGGCAACGGGCCCGCCGGCTACTTCGACAACGCCGCGCCCGATGCGGTGCTGAACAGCCAGATCGCCGAGACGCAGAAGATCGAGGACGAGAAGGTCGACATGGTGGTCTGGCCGGAGGGCTCGGCGCAGCCGGATCCGACCAGAGACGCCGACTCCGCCGCCATCCTGGACGCGCTGAGCCGCCGGATGGGCGCCCCGTTCGTCGTCGGAACGATCACGTCGCGGGACGGCAAGTACTTCAACACGTCCCTGCTCTGGAAGGACGGCCAGGGGGCCGTCGACTACTACGACAAGAAGCATCCGGTGCCGTTCGGAGAGTATGTGCCCGACCGGGGCTTCTGGCGGCAGTTCGCGCCGTCGCTGATCGATCTGATCGGGCGCGACTACACGCCGGGCACGCGTGACAACGTGTTCGACATCAACGGGGTGCGGGCGGGCATCTCCATCTGCTTCGACATCGTCGACGATCAGCTGCTCACCGACATGATGAACGGCGGAGCACAGGTCATCCTGGCGCAGACCAACAACGCCGATTTCGGCCAGACGGATGAGAACCAGCAGCAGCTGGCCATCGCGCGGCTGCGCTCGATCGAGTCGGGGCGGTCACTCGTGAACATCTCGACAGTCGGCAGCAGTCAGATCATCGATCCGTCCGGCCGGACGATCTCGAGCATCCCGCCGTTCCAGCCGGGCCACATGGTGGCGGATGTGCCGCTCGGCACCTCGACGACACCCGCATCGCTCGCCAGCCGGGGAGTCGAGCTGCTCGTCAGCGGTCTGGGGCTCTTCGCGCTCGTGGTCGCCTTCGGTTCGCGCAAGCGTCCGTTCCCGGACGTGTCGGTCGTCTCGGAGTTCTCTAACGTCCCGAACGTCCCGAACGTCCCTAAGGCCCCGTGAGTCACGCATCAACGGAGAAAGCCGCTCCCACCAGACGGTGAGAACGGCTTCCAGGGGGTTCGTTCTGCCGGCGCTCAGGCGCCGATCTTGTGCTCGCCACCACGACGGGCGCGCAGGTAGGTAAGCCGCTCCTCGAGGAGTTCCTCGAGTTCGGCGCGCGTCCGGCGCTCCAGGAGCATGTCCCAGTGGCTGCGCGGGGTCTTCACGTCGGAACGGTCGACTTCCACGGGGGAGTCGCCGACCAGCAACGTGGCCTCATGTCCGCAGTGCTTGCACTCCCACGTGTCAGGGGCTTCCGCCTCGGCCGAGAACACCATCTCGGTCTCCTGGCCGCATTCGGGGCACAGGTACGTATAACGGGAACGCGGGGAGTAAACGACGCCTTCTTCACTCTGTAAGCTCTGGGCGCCGAGCCTCATTCCGCGCAAACTGCGATCTGCCATTGTGTGGTCTCCTCTTCGCGCGATGCTTCACTTTTATAAACCAAGAAGCTGGGGATTCTCTTTCCGTGGGCGCGTTTCTCTCAGGCCCCTCACAGGCTAAATTCGCGATCCGACCAGCGATTTCAGGATGTCGCAGCGGTCGGTCACCAGGCCGTCGACGCCGAGATCGAGCAGGCGGGCCATGGTGAGGGGATCGTTGACCGTCCAGACGTGCACCTCGACCCCTGCCGCGTGCAGCGCACGGACCGTTCGCCGGGTCACCAGGCGGAGCGGGCCCTGGCGTTCGGGGATCTGGAGCGCGACGACGCCGTCGACGGCGCGACGCACGATGCCCGGGAGTCCGAGCTTCGCACCGAGGATGGCGGGCAGCACCCGGGTGGCGGACGCGGAGCTGGCGACGCCGGGGAGCGCGTCCGCCGCCGCCCGCCGCCGCTTCTCGTCGAAGCTGGTGACGAGCACCCGATCGGTCGCGCGGGCTGTGAGGATCGCCGTAGCGGCCGGTGCGGCCGAGCGGGCGTCTTTGATGTCGATGTTGAACCGGGCCTCGGGGAAGGCTTCGAGGGCCTCGCCGAGCGAGCAGAAGGTCTGACCGTGTCCCAGGTCGATGCGGCGGAGTTCGGGCATCGTGAGTTGATCGATGCGCACGTCCCTGCCGACGAGTCGCGAGAGATCGGGGTCGTGACTGATCACGGCTACGCCGTCGGCACTGGCGTGCACGTCGGTCTCGAGGTGCGTGGCTCCGGCGCTCAGGGCACGGAGGAACGCCAGGAGGGTGTTCTCCGGGGCCTCGAGAGCGAGGCCCCGGTGAGCGATGATCCGCGGGAGCGGACCCGAGAGGAACGTCACGCCGGGCTGGATGACTCGCTGCCGGCCGGACCAGCGGCCGGCTGAGCCGCTGAGGCCGCGGCGGGCGCGGGCGGACGAGCCGAAGCCACTGGCCCGGTCGTCGAGGCCTCGGGCGCATCCGGCGTCGGCGCGCTCTTCTGGCTGAACGCCTGTCCGAGCCCCTGGAGCGCCTGCGTGAGCTCGCTGGGGATGATCCACAGCTTGTTCGCAGGACCCTCCGCCAGCTTCGGGAGCGTCTGCAGATACTGGTAGGCGAGCAGGAGGTTGTCGGGGTTTCCTTCGTGGATGGCGCCGAACACCGTGGTGATGGCCTTGGCCTCACCTTCGGCGCGGAGCACGGCCGCCTTCGCGTCACCCTCCGCCTTGAGGATGGCGGCCTGCCGCATGCCCTCGGCGTTCAGGATCTCGGACTGCTTGGTTCCCTCGGCGGTGAGGATGACGGCACGACGGTCACGTTCGGCGCGCATCTGCTTCTCCATCGAGTCCTGGATGGAGAGGGGCGGGTCGATCGCCTTCAGCTCGACGCGCGATACTCGGATACCCCACTTGCCGGTGGCTTCGTCGAGGACGATGCGCAGCTGTCCGTTGATCTCGTCTCGGCTGGTCAGCGCCTCTTCGAGGTTGAGGCCACCGACGACGTTACGAAGGGTGGTGGTGGTGAGCTGCTCGACCGCGCCGAGGTAGTTGGCGATCTCGTAGGTCGCCGCACGCGCATCCGTCACCTGGAAGTAGACGACCGTGTCGATCGAGACCACGAGGTTGTCCTCGGTGATCACCGGTTGCGGCGGGAAGGAGACGACCTGCTCGCGCATGTCGATGAGCGGCCGTACACGGTCGATGAACGGGACCACGATGTTCAACCCCGGGTTGAGGGTTTTGTGATACCTGCCCAGGCGCTCCACCACGCCCGCCGTGGCCTGCGGAACGATCCGGATGGCCCTGAACAGGGTGACGAGCACGAAGATCGCGATGATCGCAACGATGACGAACACCACGATCTGCACGACCAATTGGCTGGCGTCGCTCACGACGCACTCCTTTCTGTGACGTCGCCGGCGCCGGTCGCGATGGGCGCCGGAGTGACGACTGCGGTGGCCCCCTCGATCGCGACGACGACGACATGCTCGCCCGGCACCAGCTCGGCCGGGGCCGGGGGAGTGACGGACGCGAGCCGGGAGGTCCAGGTCTCGCCGACGGCGAGCTTCACCTGCCCGGAGGTTCGGGAGACCGTGGAGACGACGACGCCGGGCATGCCGATGAGCGCCTCCACATTGCTCTTGGCCGGATCGCCGCCGCGTTTGAGGGCGCGCAGCAGCGGTGGCCGGATGAGGAAGATCAGCAGCACCGAGAGGGCGGCGGCGATCAGCAGCTGTACCCACCATTCGGCGCCGAACAGCCCGGAGATCAACCCGCCGACGCTGCCGACGGCGATCATCAGGAAGACGAAGTCGAGCGTCAGCATTTCGATGATGATGAAGACCAGGATGAGGACGAGCCACACGATCCAGGCAAAAGACGTGATGTCCATGTCGGCTCCCTTCACTGGATGATTCGACGGTAGCAGGTGCACAGGGCGGCTACGGGTAACGCACTTGGTAGTCTCAGGGACGAGAAACCGATCTTGCTAGGAGTCTTCGTGTCCAACCCTCTCGCCCCCGGCAGCCTCGACGGAAAGCGCGCCCTGATCACGGGCTCCTCGCGCGGAATCGGGGCTGACACTGCGCAGTATCTGGCCTCGGCCGGCGCCGGCGTCGTCATCAACTTCCGAAACAAGGAGGCGCGCGCGCTCAAGCTCGCCGACGCCATCCGCGAGGCAGGTGGAACGGCCATCACGGTCGGCGCCGACCTGACCGACCCCGAGTCGGTCGCCGGCATGTTCGACACGGTGAAGGAGGAGTGGGGCGGTCTCGACGTGCTCGTGCTGAACGCCTCCGGCGGCATGGAGTCGGGTATGGCCGAGGACTACGCCATGCAGCTCAACCGCGACGCGCAGTTGAATGTGCTGAACGCCGCGCTGGCGCTGCTCGGCCCCGGCTCCCGTGTTGTGTTCGTCACCAGTCACCAGGCGCACTTCATCACGACGACCGAGACCATGCCCGAATACGAGGCGGTCGCGCTGAGCAAGCGGGCCGGCGAGGACGCGCTGCGTGCGCTCATCCCGTCACTCACCGAGAAGGGCATCGAGTTCGTCGTCGTTTCCGGCGACATGATCGAGGGCACCATCACGGCCACCCTGCTCAACCGCCTCAACCCGGGCGCCATCGACGCACGTAAGGAGGCAGCGGGCAAGCTGTACAACGTCAGCGAGTTCGCGGCCGAGATCGCCCAGGCGGTGGTCGACCCGATCCCGGCCGACCACACCCGACTGGTCGGGGACGTCTCGAGCTTCGTGCCGGTCGCCGAATGAAGGCCGTCGATCTCGGGCTCCTCACCAGCGTCTCCGCGCCGACCGTGCACCCGGGCGGCGGCCGCGCCGTCGTGTCCGTGACGCATCCGTCGCTCGAGGCTGACGCGACCGTCGGCCAGCTGTGGACCGTCCCGCTCACCGGCCACGCGGCGCCCAAGCGGCTCACGCGCGGCTTCCGCGATGTCGCACCGCAGTTCTCACCCGACGGGCGGCTCATCGCCTTCCTGCGTGCGGTGCCGAAATCCGCTCCGCAGCTCTACGTGGTGGATGCGGCGGGCGGCGAGCCGGTGCAGGCGACCGACCGCACGCTCGGGGTGTCCGAGTTCGCCTGGGCGCCCGACGGGCGTTCCCTGGCGTTCGTGAGCCGCACCCCGGAGCAGGGCCGCTACGGGACCGTCGACGGCCTGGAGCCCGACGCCGAGTCGCCCCGACGCATCAGCACTCTGAACTACCGCGCGAACGGGGTCGGCTACATCACCGACCGGCGCTCGCACGTGTTCTCGATCCCGGTCCCGGATGTCTGGGGCGAGCCGATCGTGCAGCCGGCGCCGACGGCGGAGGGCACGTCGCCGGCACGCCCGCTCGTCGTCGAGCCGCGGCAGTTGACCGACGGGGACTGGGACGACCACGGGGTCGCCTTCTCGCCCGACGGCACCACCCTGGCCTTCCTCTCGGCACGTCACGACAGCCGCGACGACGACCTGCGTGAGAACGTGTTCCTGCTCACGATCGGGTCGGACGAGGAGCCGCGCGACGTCACGGGCGCGTTCGGCGACTTCTCGGCCGGAGCCGTCGGTTACGGGCTCAACGGGGTCCTGTACTTCAGCGCTCAGGACGTCGGACCGACCGGACGCGACTTCGTCGCCCGCAACACCGCCCTGTTCGCCTTCGACTCGGTGGATTCCGCGCCGCGCCGCCTGACCGATCCGGAGACGGTCGACCTGACCGGCTCGGACATCGTGGCCTTCGAAGACGATTCGGTGCTCGTGCTCGACGCGGTGCGTGGCGGGGTCGTGCTGACCGCTGTCACCTCCCAGGGCGCAGCGCGTCGCCTCACCGACGAGCAGAGCATCGTCAACGGAGCCGCGGCCGCAGGAGAGCTCGTGGTGGTCTCGATCTCCGACGCCACGAGCGCCGGTGATGTCGCTGTCGTCGAGCCGACCGGCCTGCGCCGCCTCACTGACTTCTCGCGCGCACTGCGGGGGAGCGGTGTGATCGCCGCCCGCGAACTTACCGTCACCGCACGCGACGGCTACCAGGTGCACGGCTGGGTGGTCGTGCCCGAGGGCGAAGGCCCGCATCCGGTGCTGCTGAACATCCACGGCGGCCCGTACGCGTCGTACACGGGAGCGCTGTTCGACGAGGCGCAGGTGTACGCGGACGCCGGCTACGCCGTCGTCATGTGCAACCCGCGCGGGTCGGCGGGCTACGGTCAGGAGCACGGCCGGGTGATCCGTCAGGCGATGGGGACGGTCGACCTGACGGACGTGCTCGACTTCCTCGACGGTGCGCTCGAGGCGAACGCCGGTTTCGACGCGTCGCGCGTGGGGATCATGGGCGGCTCGTACGGCGGCTATCTCACCGCATGGACGATCGCGCACGACCACCGGTTCGCGGCCGCGATCGTCGAGCGCGGGTTCCTCGACCCGGTGGCGTTCGTCGGAACCAGCGACATCGGCAGCTTCTTCGGCGATGAGTACACGGGAACGGATCCCGAACTCATCGCGTCGCAGAGTCCGCAGGCCGTCGTCGAGCAGGTGACGACGCCGACGCTCGTCATGCACTCGGCCAATGACCTGCGCTGCCCGCTCAGCCAGGCCGAGCGCTACTACGCCGAGCTGAAGCGCAACGGCGCCGAGGCGGAACTGCTGGTCTTCCCCGGCGAGGACCATGAACTCAGCCGCGGCGGACGCCCGCGTCATCGTCGCGAACGGTTCGACGCCATCCTGGACTGGTGGGCACGGTATCTGCCGAGTTCGCGCAACGCGCTCTGAGCCGCACTCGCCTGTGGCATGACGAAGGCCCCCGCTGCAGAGCGGGGGCCTTCGTCGTACGCCGGAGTGTCAGGCCGTCGCGGGGGTGGCCGCTGTCGCCTTGAGCGTCTCGCGGCCGAAGGTGAAGGCGCGCACGATCCCGATGACGCCGAGCACGACGAGCGCGATCGCGGCGAACCAGAGCAGGAACACGGCGGACGACGCCGGGAGGAAGAGCACGACGATTCCCGCGAGGATGCTGATGATGCCGTAGGTGATGGCCCAGCCCGACGACGAAGCGCGGCCCGACTCGGCGATCGACATGACACCCTCGATGATCCAGCCGACGCCGACGAAGGCGATCGCGACGATGACGAGCGTCACCGCGGCGGCCGAGACGTTCTTCAGCGCGATGATGCCGGCGATCACCAGCAGCACGCCCAGGATGATGTTGAGCGTTCTGAGGCCGCCGCTGATGCCCTTGCTGAAGATGCCGAGGGCGACACGCATCACACCGGAGATGATGAAGTAGATGCCGAGGAAGACCGCCGCGACCGCGAGGGTCTTGACGGGCCAGAAGAGCAGCACGATGCCGAGGACGAGCGCGGCGACGCCGCTGATTCCGAGAGCCACGCGCACGCCGTTGATCGCGGAGCGGGTGAGGTTCTTGGCGTCGAGCGAGAAGTCGTGCAGTACGGAGTCGACCGGGTCTGTGGTCGTCATGATGATCCCCTTCCTTACGGGTCGCGCGAGATGCGACCGTGGGGAGACAGTAGCGCCGCTCGGGGCAGGGGAGCGGGTGATTCCCGGCGTTTCCTGAGAGTTGTATGTGTGCCTCGAACGACGCGTACGCGGCAGGACGCGTCACCCGTAGCGGCCCGAGCACGTATGGAGAAGCGGGTACCGCCCGGTCGTCCGTAGAGTGATCCCGACGGACACCGCACCGACAGAGGGAGACCGATGAGTACGGCCACGACGACCGACGCGCAGGGACATGCGCCGCACGGTGCCGACAGCCACGACGTGATCCGCGTGCAAGGCGCGCGCGTGAACAACCTCAAAGACATCAGCGTCGAGATCCCCAAACGCCGCCTGACGGTGTTCACGGGCGTCTCCGGCTCGGGAAAGAGTTCGCTGGTGTTCGGCACCATCTCCGCCGAATCGCAGCGAATGATCAACGAGACCTACAGCGCGTTCGTGCAGGGATTCATGCCGACGCTGGCCCGACCCGACGTCGACGTGCTCGAGGGGCTCACGACGGCGATCACGGTGGACCAGGAGCGGATGGGAGCCAACGCGCGTTCCACCGTCGGCACCGCCACCGATGTCAACGCGATGCTGCGCATCCTGTTCAGCCGGCTCGGACAGCCGCACGTCGGTTCGCCGCAGGCGTTCTCGTTCAATGTCGCGTCGATGTCCGGCGCGGGAGCCGTCACCTACGAGCGCGCAGGGACCGTCACCAAGGAGCGTCGCGACTTCACGCTCACCGGCGGTATGTGCCCGCGTTGCGAGGGCATGGGCACCGTGAACGACATCGACCTGACCCAGCTCTACGACGCCAGCAAGTCGCTGAGCGAGGGCGCCCTGACCATCCCGGGCTACACCGCCGACGGCTGGGGTGTGCGCATCTTCACTGAATCCGGCTTCCTTGATGCGGACAAGCCGATTCGCGACTACACCGAGCAGGAACTGGACGACTTCCTGCGCAAGGAACCGGTGAAGGTCAAGGTGGGCAGCATCAACCTGACGTACGAAGGTCTGATCCCCAAGGTGCAGAAGTCGTTCCTGTCGAAGGATCGCGAGGCGATGCAGCCGCACATCCGGGCTTTCGTGGATCGCGCGGTCACCTTCACCACCTGCCCGGACTGCAACGGGACGCGCCTGAACGAGGGTGCGCGCTCGTCGCGGATCGCCGGCGTCAACATCGCCGACGCCTGCGCGATGCAGATCAGCGACCTGGCCGAGTGGATCCGTCGACTCGACGAGCCCTCCGTGGCGCCGCTGCTGAACGCGCTGCAGCAGACCCTCGACTCGTTCGTGGAGATCGGGCTCGGGTACCTCTCGCTCGACCGGCCGGCGGGGACGCTGTCCGGGGGAGAGGCGCAGCGCACCAAGATGATCCGGCACCTCGGGTCGTCGCTGACGGATGTCACCTATGTCTTCGACGAGCCGACGATCGGGCTGCATCCGCACGACATCGAACGGATGAACACGCTGCTCCTGCAGTTGCGCGACAAGGGGAACACGGTGCTCGTCGTCGAGCACAAGCCGGAGGCGATCGTCATCGCCGACCACGTGGTCGATCTCGGCCCGGGCGCCGGATCCGCCGGAGGAACGGTCTGCTACGAGGGGAGCGTCGAAGGGCTGCGCGCGAGCGACACCCTCACCGGCCGCCACCTCGACGATCGTGCCCGCCTCAAAGAGCAGGTGCGAACGCCGGATGGCGCCCTCGAGGTGCGCGGCGCGAGCTCCAACAACCTGCAGAACGTGGATGTGGACATCCCGCTCGGCGTGCTCGTGGTCGTGACGGGCGTGGCCGGCTCGGGAAAGAGCTCCCTCGTGCACGGCTCGATCCCGGAGGGCGACGGCGTGGTCTCGATCGATCAGGCAGCGATCCGGGGCTCACGCCGCAGCAACCCGGCCACCTACACCGGGATGCTCGAGCCGATCCGCAAGGCGTTCGCCAAGGCCAACGGCGTGAAGCCGGCCCTGTTCAGCGCCAACTCGGAGGGCGCCTG
The DNA here is from genome assembly GCF_056394405.1 of Leifsonia sp. 10N434. NCBI lineage: Bacteria > Bacillati > Actinomycetota > Actinomycetes > Micrococcales > Microbacteriaceae > Leifsonia > Leifsonia sp. 10N434. The sequence goes on from NZ_JBFTHV010000002.1 coordinate 272,675, forward strand.
CCCGAACTGCAACGGCGCCGGCGTCATCTACACCGACCTCGGAATCATGGCGGGCGTATCGACCGTCTGCGAGGTCTGCGAGGGAAAGCGCTTCCAGGCGTCCGTGCTGGACTACAAACTGGGGGAGAGGGACATCAGCGAGGTGCTCGCGATGTCGGTGGCCGAAGCGGAGGCCTTCTTCGGTTCGGGCGACGCGAAGACCCCGGCGGCGCACGCCATCCTGAGCCGATTGAAGGACGTCGGGCTCGGCTACCTGACCATCGGGCAGCCCCTGACGACGCTGTCGGGCGGCGAGCGTCAGCGGCTGAAGCTGGCGACGCACCTGGGGGAGAAGGGCGGGGTCTACATCCTCGACGAGCCGACCACCGGATTGCACCTCGCCGACGTCGAGAACCTGCTCGGGTTGCTGGACCGCCTGGTCGAATCCGGCAAGTCGGTGATCGTCGTGGAACACCACCAGGCCGTGATGGCGCACGCCGACTGGATCATCGACATCGGACCGCGCGCGGGCCACGACGGTGGACGGATCGTCTTCGAGGGAACGCCGGCAGACCTCGTCGCCGGTCGCTCCACGCTGACCGGCGAGCATCTGGCGGCGTACGTCGGCGCGTGAGGCGTTGGGAGCTCGGCCGTCCGAGCAGTGCTCAGTAAGCTGACGACGTGCTGCATCTGGTCGCTGTGAAGCCCGATGGCTTCAACTCGAGTCCGTGGATCGTCGGCGCCGTCCTGCTGGTGATCATCGTCGTGGGCGTCGGCATCTTCCTGCGGCGGCGGCGCTGAGGGCGCGTGTTCCGTCGGTCCTAGGGGAGCCAATGCCGCGCATCGTCCCACCATCCCTGCCGGAGCATGACCCAGCCGATCAGAGGGGAGAGCCACGCGTGCTCGGCGTCGGTGAGCGGGCGGCGCTCGGCGTAGCTCGCGAGGAAGAGACTCTGCGCCTGACGTGAGATCGGCTGCCAATCGTGATACCACGTGCCGAGCAGGCACACGGCATTCGCGAGGTCGACCACCGCGGCGTCGTTCCTCGATTCCTCGAAGTCGATGATGCCGGAGATCCTCCCGTCGGCGTACAACACGTTCGCACCCCGGAAGTCCGCGTGAATCGGCTGACGAGGAAGCTCGGGCAGGTCGACGACCCCCAGGGCGAGCCGGTCGCGCCGGTCGCGGAGGTCTGGGGGAATCGTTTCGGAGTGCCCCTCCGGATACACCCAGAGCTTGTTGCCTCCGGCCACCGGCTGCACATTTTCGAGCAGGTGCGCGTCTGGCCACAAAGCCAGTTCGCTGTGGAGAGCGGCCAAGGCTGTTCCGGCGGCGCGGACGTGCTCGGCGTCTGTGGCGTCCAGTAGGTCACCGGGCAGCACCGGCTGGACGGCGATCGATCGGCCGTCCCGTAGCACTTGGTGGTCGCCGCGGAGGGTCGGCAATGGTGCGGCGACCGGCAGGCCGCGGTCGGCCAGCCAGACCACAAGCGCGCCGCGGGCGGTGAGCCAACCGTGCGCCCCAGCGAGGTGGCATGCCTTGATCACCAGTCGGCCGGCACTGCGGGACGTCACCCAGATCATCAGATTATGAGAGCTCATCACTATTCGGTCGATGCTCGCAACGCGAAGACCGTAGTCGTCGGCCAACAGATCTCTGGCCCAGCGGACGGCGGCTTCGGGTGAGACGAAGCGGAACCTGCGGGCCAGCTCGGCTTGAGGATCGGCGGATTCCCAGAGCATCTCGGGCAACACGGCGGCGGTCATGTCGCTCCTGGCGTGAGTCGGTGGTCGGTTTCAGTACTCGTGAAGCGAATGTTCGGGTCGAGGTCACGATACTGGGCCGACGCGTGACGAGACTCTGGAATCGGTTATTTCGATGCGCTGATAATGCACATTATGTCAGTTCATCTGTATGCCACCGGGTTCACGCGGGAAAGTTCACGCCGACCAATCGCTCCGACAGCTCCCACATCCTGCGACTGTCCTCTGGGCTGACGAGGCGGTTGTACAGCGGCTCTTCGGCCGGCGCGCCGCCAAGGTGATTGAATCCCTTCGGTCCGTAGAAATGCCCTCCCTCGGCATCCGGGCTCGTTGCGGCGTAGACGGCAGGCAACGCCGCGGATTCGGGCGTGCCGACGAGGAAGCCAAGCCGCGACATCGCGCGGATGCTCCTCACTGCCATCGTGTCCTTCGGGCGCCCCATCTGGGGTTGCGCCGCGAGGAGGTTGGTGGGAGTGATTCCGGGGTGCGAAAGGTTGCTCTGAATCCCCCAGCCTTCGGCGACGCTGCGACGCTGCAGCTCCATCGCGAAGAGTCCAAGGGCGATCTTGGAATGACTGTATGACGCGAATCGGTTGTAACCCTTCTCCCAGTTCGGGTCATCCCAGTTGATCCCGTGCTGGTTCGCCGACAGGCTGACCTGGCTGGTCACGTGCGACCCGGCCTCGCGCAGCAGAGGCAGCAACTGCGCGGTCAGGGCGAAATGCCCGAGGTGATTCGTCGCGAACTGCAACTCGAAGCCGTCCTTCGTGACCTGGCGGGTCGGCGGAGTCATCACCCCTGCGTTATTGATCAGGATGTCGATCGGCCGGCCCTCTTCCAGCAACCTGCGGGCAAGGGTGGCCACCGAGGTCAGCGATGACAGGTCCAGCTCGCGCAGGGACAGCTTCGCTTCGGGCGTGCGCGTCAGGATGCTTTGTACGGCCGAGTCTCCCTTGGTCTTGTTGCGGACGGGCATCAGGACCTCTGCGCCGGCGTCGGCGAGGCGGGCGGCGATACTGAGCCCGATCCCGTCGCTGGCGCCTGTGACGAGCGCGAGCTTGCCGGTCAGGTCCGGTACGGCGATCTCGATGGGTGCGCGGGGCATGGAAAGTCTCCTTCAGTGAGCGGGCACTCGCCCGCATGCTCGATGAGAACCATGCTCCGCTTTCCTGCGAACCGTATTCAGAGCTGCGTCATCCAGGGATTTCGAATCCCTGCATACCGATGCCGCAATAGGGTCCTGCCGTGCCCAGGGCGATGAGTCTGCTGCTCGCTTCATCAGAAACCCTGCACCCCATGGTGCGACCGATCTTGGTTGCCGCGCGGTCGATCAGGACTTCTTGAACTCCTGACCGGCTCGTGTGCCACCGTCGACAAGGATGTCCGTGCCGGTTAGGTAACCCGGTGCCTCGCTCGCGCAAAAGGCGAGAACGGCAGCAACTTCTTCCGGTTTGCCGAATCGTTTGATGGCCGAGAACGTGAGCAAGTCTGCAGCGCCGTGATCTGCCTCGAGCTTGCCCATCGCGGTATCGAAGCTGCCGGGTGAAACGGAGACGATGCGCGCTCCCCGGGCACGAATGCTGCAGCTTGCTTGCGGGAGTACCAGATGACGAACGCCTTGCTGAAGCTGTAAGCAAGGCCAGAATGCAGCTTCTTCCCGAACACACGCGACCGCCGGACGATGATCTTCTCGAACGCGACCGGGTCGCTCGCCGCTTTCGGGAAGGCACCCGAAGGAACAAGCACCTTTGGCAAACCGTGGCCTGCGACGGAGGCGACGTTCACGAGAGCATCCCCCTCGGCCGCCCGCGCGAGGAAGGCCTCCGTCACATTGACGGTGCCGATTGCATTGATGTGCGCAACGAACTGGGCTGAGCCCATCTGGGGACTGACGCCGGCCGTGTGTACGACAGCTCGGACGTGGTGATCCCCCGCTTCCGCAAAGACCATCAACTTCTCCACCGAAGCCCGATCGGTGATGTCACACACCGTTCCATAAGCATCGATGCCAGAAGCACTGAGCTCGACGATCGCCGCGTCAATGCGCTCTTGGTTCAGATCAGCCAGAACAATGCGGTGATCAGTTCCGAGGATCCTGGCTGTGGCCATCCCCATCCCGCCGGTCCCACCGGTGATCACGGCAGTCTTCGTCATTTTTCTCCTTTGAGCACGTGCGAACGTATTTACGATACACCTGTCTCGAAATCAAGCAAGCGACTTAGAATCGATTCGTGCCGACAAGTTCCCGAGGGCGTCCGAGGAGTGAGGTTGCTCGGCGCGCCATCCTGACGGCCGCGCGAGAGATCCTCGCCGAGAAGGGCTACGAGCGGCTCACCATTCAGGAGATCGCGGATCGGTCGGGAACGGGTCGGCAGACGATCTACCGGTGGTGGGCGACGAAGGCGCTCATCATCGCCGACCTGCTGCTCGCCGGAGAACTTGACCTACCGTCCGAAGCAGTTCCGGATACGGGCAGCCTGGAGCGGGACCTCACGAGCTGGCTCGAGGCTATCGCCGCGGCCATGCGAGATCCGCTCCAGGCATCCATCACACGCGCGCTCATCACTGCCGCATCCGACGATCCGGAGGAGGCGCGACTCTTGTACTCCATGACTACCGGCCCCGTTCGTCAGAGCCTGGTCGACCGAATTTCGAAAGGCAAAGCCGCTGGGCAACTGCGCGTCGAGGTCGATGAAATCGCAGTCGCGGATGCCCTCATCGGCACCGTTCTCTTCGGGGCACTCACCCCAGGCGCAAACCCCGCCGCGCCAGGTGCCGTCGTCTCAGCGCTGGTCGGGCGCTCGTGACACTAAGGTTCGATGCCTAACCGAATGACCCCCAGGGCTCCCGGAATACGGGCAGCATCATCGCGGCTCACCCCGATATAGACGATGATCGCCATCAACAGGTCGACCACCGCATCGAGGTCGGCGCCCGGGGAGACCTGACCGCGTTTCGCCGCCGCTTGCAGCCGCGCGATGACGTCGGCCCGTGCGGGGCGGGCGAACGCGTTCGTGAGACTCTCCCCCAATGCGGCGTCGGTCGCGCCGATCGCCGTTGCCGCGCGGAGTACCTCGCCATACGATCCACGCACCGAGACCGCGACGGACTCAAGCCAGTTGCGCAGGTCCTCCCACACATCCTCGGTATGCGCGATCCTGTTCTCGGGCACCGAAACGAAGCCCTCCAAAATGGCCTCGGCGACGACTGCAGCTTTGCTCGGCCACCACCGATACAGGGTGCGCTTGGCGATCCCGGTGTCCGCGAGGATGCCCTCCATCGTCATGGCCGTGTAGCCGGCGTTCTCCAGCTGACGGGACGCGGCGGTCAAGACCTGGGCACGCAGTTGCGGGTCACGTGGTCGACCCCGACGTGTACCCGAAGGCTCCTGCTCTGCGCTCACGCCCTGAGAGTATCCCATCAATGCTTGCAATTAGGAGACGGGCCGTATTCAATATGACTGCCGTGACCATCAAAGGAGATGCAATGCCCGAAGACACCGTCATTCCCGTCATTCCCCCAGCCGCCCCGAGCTTTCTCAGTGAAGCGGCCCGGGCTGGACTCGACGTCCCGATCGTTCGAACCCCGTTCCCCGCCGTGGACGATGTCGCCGGCTGGACCACCTACGTCGAGCAGTCCGACGCCTTCGTCGCCGACATGCTCAGTGGGATGGCCTTCCCGATGGAGTCGTCCCTGGAACAGATCGCCGGCGTCCCGACCTATGTCGTCACCCCCTCCGGCGCCCCGACCGGCGACGACTCCCCCGTGTTCCTGAGCATCCACGGTGGCGCTCTGATCATGGGCGGCGGCGACCTCACCAGGGTCATGACCGAGATCTCCGCGCTCAGCTCGCCCCTCGTCCACTGGGCGCCGGACTACCGGATGCCGCCCGCGCACCCCTACCCCGCCGGCCTCGACGATGTCATGGCCGTCTACCGGGCGCTCCTGGAAGTCCGCGACCCTTCCCAGATCATCGTGGGAGGCGGTTCTGCCGGAGGCAACCTCGCCGCAGCTCTGATCCTGAAAGCGAAAGACGAGAACCTGCCCATGCCCGCCGGCCTCGTACTGCTGACTCCCGAGGTGGACCTGACCGAATCGGGAGACAGCTTCACCACCCTGGCCGATGTCAGCGTCGGCCTGCAGAGCCTTCTCGACGTCAACGCCCTCTATGCGAACGGGCATGACCTCACCGAGCCATACCTCTCCCCGCTCTTCGGCGACGTCACCGGGTTCCCGCCGACGCTCCTGATCTCGGGAACCCGCGACCTGTACCTCTCGAACACCGTTCGTATGCACCGAAAGCTGCGCGAGGCCGGTGTGGATGCCGACCTGCACATTTTCGACGGCCGCCCCCACGCCGGGTACGGCAACGCACCGGAAGAGGCCGCTGTGTCCGCCGAAGTCGGAGCCTTCGTCCAGAAGCACCTCCACACGGCCTGACGACCGGCGCAACCCGGGGACCTCGTCAGGCGCGACGGAGGTTCCCGGGTTGGGCCAATCACCGACTGGCGTCGGATACGGCACCTGCTGCTCCGCCAGCTCTCCCCCGTCCGGTCTGGACATGCCACCCTTGATGCATGGACCTCGTCGTGTCACCTGCGCTGACGATTCCGTCGTCTGAACTCGCGTGGCGATTCTCGCGATCATCGGGTCCTGGCGGCCAGCACGTGAACACCTCGGACAGCAGGGTCGAACTGATCTGGAACATCCGCGGGTCGAAGGCGCTGTCCGATAGTCAACGAGCCATACTTCTGTCGCGTCTCGGGCATCGGCTCGTCGCCGGTTCCGTGGTCGTCACGACCTCGGAACGACGGTCCCAGTTGCGCAATCGCGAGACCGCGCTCGACCGATTGGCCGAGATACTCGCTGCCGCGCTGGCTCCGGATGCCGCTCCCCGTCGCCCGACCAAAGCGACCCGCGGATCCGAACTCCGGCGGCTCGCCGCGAAGGGCCGGCGTTCGGAGACGAAGAAGCAGCGTCGACCGCCCTCCGAGGAGTGAGTGCGGCGGACAGCCGACTAGCGCATCGCACTCCCCGTGAGCTCGTGTCGTGAGAACGTGTACACGAAGCAGGAGTACGAGCGTGTTCCCGTCGCCCACTGCTGACTGGTGTTCGGATACCGCAGACCGAGCTGGACGTCTTCGTTCCAGACCGCGACCCAGTCCCAGTTCAAAAAAGGCTCGCAGAGGTCGCTGACCTGGGTGTCCAATGCGTCTGTGCCGGGGAACGCCGCTCCCGACGGCTGAGGGAGCACTCCCCTGGTCAGCAGCTGCGCGATGTGCGGTGCCGAGCAGCCGACCACCGGGTAGGCGTTCGCCCACTGCGAGTCGTAGGTCTGAAGGCAATCACCGGGCTTCACCGAGTCGAACGAGGTCGAGGGAACGGTGGCGACGTGGGTCGGGGTCGGCCGCGGAGGAAGCCCCAGCGGCGTCGGCGCCGGTGCGAGGCTCGGGATGTGCGGCGGAGCCGCCTGGAGTGTCGAGGAAGCGGATGCTCGGGAGTCTCCACCAGGAATTCCGCCCGCGATGAAGCCCACGGCCAGAACGACGGCGCCGACGGCCACCGCGGCGGTGACGGAGGCGAGCAGGATCCAGCCCCGCCGTGACAACCCGTCGTGGGTGGCGTCGTCCGTCCGCTCGGCGCCCTTCCGCGAACGACGTTCTGTCACGTGTGCTCCTCCGCTCCCCTGTCCGCTTCCATCCTGCCCTGAGTGGCTGGGTGAGACCTTACGTGGCGGAAGCGGTATCAGTGCTTCTTGCCCCCGACGCCGGGGACCGACGTGACCTGCCTCATTCACGAGGCGATCTGGTCGTCGTCGATGTCGTCGAGCGACTCGAGTTCCACGCCGCGCGTCGCCTTGCCCATCCCCACCGGTGTCACCGGTGGCTCCGGATCGAGCGCGTTGCCGTTGATGAACATGAGTTTGACGTGGCGGGCGAAGCCGCCGCTGCTGAAGCACCAGCCGTCGCCGACGCCGTAGTACGCCATCCCCCACTTCACCGAACGCTGGAGGTCGGGAAGGGTCTTGGCCGCCAGGGCGTCGATCGCCTCGGCGATTCCGCGCTGCGGCTGCGGCAGGCCGGCGATGTAGGCGAAGACCGGCTTGTCGCCGACGGCCGCCTTCGCGGGACTCGCCCTCCCCGTCATGGCTTCCGGCAGCGTCGTCGCTGCGTCGGCTTCCGCACTGGCTTGCGTCGCCGCATTCTCGACCTGACTCTTGCTGTTCTCCGTGCTGGCCATGGCGCATTTTATTCCTCGGGCGTCGCCGAGCGATACGGTCGTTTCGCAGCGGCCACCCGCCGCCATCCACCACCCCGCTCGCCACTCCCCCACATCCGGGTTGACGAATTCGGCCGCATCGACAATAGTTAGGCATATGCCGAAGTATTACGATGAGCTCGACGCCGTGCTCCGCGCTCTCGCGGATCCCACGCGCCGGGCCATCGTAGAACGCCTGGTGAAGTCTCCGGCCGTGGTGTCGGAGCTGGCAGAGCCGTTTCCGATGGCGCTGCCGTCGTTCATGCAGCACCTGGGCGTCCTCGAGAGCGCGAGCCTCGTCACCTCCGTGAAGCACGGCCGCGTCCGGACCGTGAGCCTGCGGCCCGGCGCGCTCGACATCCTGCACCTGTGGCTCGGCGAGCAACGAACCCCCGCCGAGCACATGGCCGACCGACTCGGCATCCACTTGACCAGAACCACCCCGAAGGAGACCTGACATGACCCGCGTTCGCATGGACCTCTTCGTCTCGTTGGACGGCTACACGACGTCCGACCCGACACCCGACGACCCGATGGGCCCGGACTGGGGGCGCCTCACGGCGGCCTACACGGCGACTCGCACGTTCCGCGAACGGATCTTCGGCGACACCAGCGGCGCCGGAACGACCGGCGTCGATGAAACGTACGCCGCGGCATTCTTCGAGGGCATCGGTTCCGAGATCATGGGAGCGGGGATGTTCGGCCTGCACACGTTCCCCGACGACCCGGACTGGAAGGGATGGTGGGGCGACCGGCCGCCGTTCGGCACCCCGGTCTACGTCCTCACCCGCACCGCCCCCCGTCCCTCGATCTCGATGGACGGCGGGACGACGTTCCATTTCCGGAACGCTGCGATCGGAGACGTGCTCGCCGAGGCGACCGACGCTGCCGGCGGTCTGGACGTGCGGGTCGGCGGTGGTATCAGCACCGCGCTCGAATTCCTGCGCGCCGACCTGGTCGACGACCTGCACCTCATGGTCGCCCCGATCGTTCTCGGCCGGGGACTCCGGCTGTGGGATGGCGTACCAGCCCTCGACCGCACCCACACGGTGACGACCGAGGTGGCCGAGAGCGGCACGATCCATGTCACGTTCACGCGGGAGCAGCACGCATGACCATCGAGCGCCGCCTCGCCCGCGCGGAGTTCACCCTGACCCGCGACTACCCGGCTCCCGTCGAACGCGTCTGGGACGCCTTCGCCGACGAGAGCCAGAAGCTCAGTTGGTGGGGCGCGGGCGACGCCGCGGAGCCCCGCGAGTGGGCATACGACTTCCGGGTCGGCGGCCGCGACGTCGCCGAAGCCGAGTTCCACGACGGCCCGGTCTCGCGCTACGTCGCCACGTACACGGACATCGTCGACTACGAGCGGATCGTCACCACGTACGACATGTGGCTCGACGGGATCCACATGTCCACCTCGGTGGCGTCGCTGGAGTTCCAGCCCATCGACGGAGGCACGCGCTTCACGCACGCCGAGCACGGTGTCTTCTTCGACCAGTTCTGGGCCGACGGGCCCGGCCGCGAGAAGGGGACGCGCGGCCTGCTCGAGGCTCTTGGCGGCTACCTCGCGTAAGGCTCGCCCCTCCCGGGTGATGGACCGGTCAGCCCGCTAGTTGCCGGCGGCGACGAAGGAGATTCGCCGTCTCGGCGGTGTTGCCCGAGAGTTCGATGGCGCGATCGTACGCGTCGCGAGCGTCCCGGCTCCGTCCGAGCCGGCGGAGGAGGTCCGCCCGCGTGGCGTGGAACGCGTGGTAGGTGTTCAACGCGGCTTCGAGGCTTTCGACCGTCGCCAACCCCACATCCGGGCCATCGATCTCGGCGATCGCGATCGCCCGGTTCAGGGCGATGACCGGCGACGGGTCCAGCGTGATCAGCTGGTCGTAGAGCGCTACGACCTGCGACCAGTCGGTGTCGCGCACGTCGCGGGCCGAGGTGTGCACGGCGTTGATCGCGGCGAGCACCTGGTACCTCCCCGGGGGCTCGCCCGTGGCCAGCCGTTCCCGAACGAGGGCGTGCCCCTCCGCGATCAGGTCCCGATTCCACGCGCCGCGATCCTGTTCGTCGATGGTGACCAGCTCCCCGCTCGTCGAGACACGCGCGGGGCGACGCGCCTCGATGAGCAGCATCATCGCGAGCAGCCCTGTCACCTCGCCGTCGTCCGGCATCAGCTCGTGGATCACGCGGGCCAGCCGGATGGCTTCCGCCGTGAGATCGTCCCGCACCGGATCCGTGTCGGCGCCCGTCGCCAGATAGCCCTCGTTGAAGACGAGGAACAGCACGGCGAGCACACCGGAGATGCGTTCCGGGAGGTCGGCCGACGCCGGCACCCGGAACGGGATGCGCGCCTCCCTGATCTTCACCTTCGCGCGGGTGATCCTGCGTCCCATGGCGGACTCCTGCACGAGGAACGCCCGCGCGATCTCATCCGCATTGAGGCCGCCGACCATCCGCAGCGTGAGCGCCACCCGGCTCTCCATCGAGAGCGCCGGGTGACAGCACGTGAAGATCAGTCGAAGCCGGTCGTCGTCGATCGCGCCCAGAGACGGGGCCGGCTCGTCGTCGAAGATCATCAGTGCTTCCCTGTGTTTGCCGTCGCGCTTGTTCTCACGGCGGATCAGGTCGATCGCCTTGCGATTGGCGGTGGTCGTCAGCCAGCCGCCGGGGTTGGGCGGCACACCGTCGGCCGGCCAGCGCTCCACTGCGATGGCGAAGGCCTCGCTCGCCGCTTCCTCCGCGATATCGAGGTCGCCGAACCGCTTGGCCACCGTCGCGACCACCCGCGCCCACTCGTTGCGGTGAGCCCGGGTGATCGCGTCGTCGACGGCGCTCACGGCTCCAGGAACGGCCGAACCTCGATCTTGCGGTTGCACGCTTTGGAGGCGTCGTGCGCGAGCCCCAACGCGACGTCCAGATCGGCGGCCTCGAGGATCCAGAAGCCGGCGAGGAACTCCTTCGACTCGAGGAAGGGCCCGTCGCTGACGATCGGTGCCTCTCCCCTGTTGTCGACGACGGTGGCGGCGACGGGCCTGCCGAGGCCGCCGGCGAACACCCAATGGCCTTCGGCCTGCAAACGGTCGTTGAACTCGTCGATCGCGGCCGCCTCGGCCGAACTGGCCGACTCGTCCCTGTCGGCCCCGTAGGCCTGACCGTCATCGATGACGGAAACCAGATACTGCATGTCGATCCTCTCCTTCGTTCTCTTCGTGCGATCAGTTGGTGTGGTACTGCGGGCGGCCGGCGGGCCGAAAGGTCTGAATCATCACTCCGCGTGAATCGGTGTGCGAGTCGATGAGGTCCATCGCGAAGTCCCGACCGGAATCTGCGAACAGTCTGGCACCCTGCCCCAGGATGACGGGGACGGTCAGCAGTTCCATCTCGTCGACGAGGTCGTGCTCCAGCAGCCACTGCACGAGAAGACTGCTTCCGTGCACCTGGAGTTCGCCCTCACCGCCGGCCTTCAACTCGGTGACGGCCGCGAGGAGGTCGTCACCGAGCACGGTCGTGTTCGACCACGCCGGCGCCGTCAGGGTCCTGGATGCCACGTACTTCGGCTTCGCGTTCAGTGCGGCTCCGATGGGGTGACGCTTCAGGTCCTCCATCGTTCCCCAGAATTCGAGGAACAGGTCGTACGTCCGACGACCGAACAGAAAGGCGTCGGCGCGCTGGTAGGTCGCGGCGATGTGATCGCGGGTCGAGTCGTCACCGACTCCCCTGGCCCATCCACCGCGGACGAATCCGCCCCGGCGATCCTCGGCACTCGCGCCGCCGTTTCCCTGGGTCACTCCGTCAAGGGTGAGTTGCGTGACAGTCGTCAGTTTCATCTCTCTGCTACTCCTCGTCGTCGGCGCCCAGCCCTTGAGCGCCTTTCATACAGACAACGAACGGACCCACCCGGATCGGACACCTAGTGAGAGATTTATCCCGGCTCGGAGCCGGGGCCCGCTGAATCGCTCAGCGAGGGCCCGGCCCCGATGGTGGCTCCCACAGCTCGATCGGCAGCCCCTCCGGGTCGTGGATGCGGGCGAAGTCTCCGTACTCCGTGGTCCACTCCGGGCGACGCTCGACGGCGATGCCCTCCGCCTCGAGCTTCTCGGCCAGAGCATCCAGCTCGGTGACCCGCAGGTTCAGCATGAACGGCTGCTCTGCCGAGAAGTAATCGGAGTCGGCGGGGAACGGAGCGAAGACGGTCATGCCCGCCTGCTGCTGCCAGATGTCCGCATGGCCCGCCTCGATCCCGAGATGCTCGCGGTACCACGCCGCCCGCGCGTCCGGATTTTGGCTCCGGAAGAAGAGTCCGCCGATACCTGTCACTCCCACAGTCCGCTCCTTCATCGTTCGGATGGCGCGGTCAGCGTACCACCGGCCCTTCCGGTGTCGGCTCGTCCGACGGCCGCCCACGACCGAGGTGCCTTGTGAGGAAGTGCGCCGAGTCCTCCGTCTCTAACCACGGCACCTGGTGGTGACCGCCCGGGTTGGCGTGGAGGGTCTTCTCCGGCGAGGCGAAGGCATCGAACAGCTCGAAGCCCGAGCCGCGTGAGATCTCCGCGTCGTCCCATGGCAGCAGGAATTGGATCGGGATGGTGATCCGGCGCGCGGCGTCGAGCAGCGCGTCGTAGACGAGCACCCCGCCGAAGACGGCGGCGGTGATGCGGGGTTCGACGGCGGCCAGCGGCAGGCCGATCGCCGAGGCGAGCGTCATGCCGGTGTAGGCGACCGGACCACCGCTACGGATCTCGGGCACGGTCTGGAGGGCGTCGAGCGTCGCCTGCCATTCCGGAACAGCCCGCTCGGCCAGTGAGGCGTTGTAGGCGGTCACGATCGCGTCGATCGACCGGCCGGATGCCCGGGCGTCGAGCATCCGGGAGACCTGGGCCTGGTCCTCGGCGGAGCGAGGGCGCTCGCCGTGACCGGGCGCGTCGATGGACGCGACGGCGTACCCGCAGGTTGTGACGTAGTAGCGAGCGCGGGCGACGAGCGCCGTTGCGAACTTGTGCAGCCCGCCGCCGTGACCCATCAGCACCAGGGGTGCGGGATCGGTGGCGGATGCGGGCGACCAGACGACGCCGGTGACGTCATCCAGTGCGAAGGTGCGTTCGATGACGCCGTCGGCCGACGTCTCAGAAGTGAAGTGCATGGCTGTTGCCTTTCGGGAGTGCCTGAACGAGGCGCTCCCGGCGACGACCTGCGTCAGCCGGCCACCCGTGGCAGAGACGGGAAGCACCCCATGGATACTGCGATCATGGGTTCCACCTCCTCGAGCTCGTCACGGACCCCTGGACGATAGCAGCACGGCGGCCGGCGCGTCCAGCATCTGTCCGGTTCACTGAACCGACAGCGGCTCCTCCACCTGCGATGAGGTGAGGATCACGAGCCGCTGGGTCGCCCGTGTCATCGCCACATAGCGGTCGACCGCCCCTTCGATGCCCGTGCCGAACGACTCCGGGTCGATGAGCACGACCAGGTCGAATTCGAGTCCCTTCGACAGTTCCGGTGTCAGCAGCCGCGTGCGGCTCCTCCCCCGCACAACATCGACGCCCACCTCGACCCCGGCGGCGACGCTGCCGATGACGGCGGCGATCCCCTCCGGATGCTCGTCGAGCCACGCATCCAGAATCGACGGCAGCTCTGCCACGGCGCCGTGCTGCACCGGAACACCGCTCGTCCGCACGGACGTCGGCACGTTCGCGTCCGGCAGCACGGACCGGATGACCGGCTCCGCCTCGACCATGACCTCCTCCGGTGTGCGGTAGTTGATGGTGAGCGACGCCGTCGTGACCTGGCCGAGCCCGACCCGCCCGAGACGCTCTTCCCACGTCTCCCTGAACCCGTGCCGCGCCTGAGCGCGGTCCCCGACGATGGTGAAACTGCGCGACGGGCAGCGGCTCAGCAGCATCTGCCACTCGGCATCGGTGAGCTCCTGGGCCTCGTCGACGACGATGTGCGCGAACGGGCCCGCCAGCAGATCCGGGTCGGCGCTCGGCAACGCGGACTCATCGACCAGGCTGTTCTGCGCATCCGGACGTCGCAGCATCGACATCACCTGCATCTCGCTGTCGTCGGATTCGATGAGGTGCTCGACGACCTGCGCCATCTGCTCGCGGGATGCCGCGATCGCGGCGTCCCGCTGCCGCGTGCGTCGCGCCGCCTCAGGATCGCCGATGCGCCGGCGCGCAGCGTCGAGGTAGGGCAGGTCGGACCCAGTCCAGGCGCAGGGATCCGGCCGCTGGAGCATCCGGAGCTCGTCGGCGCCGAGCCAGGGAGCGGACGCAGATACGCGGGCACCGTCCAGAGGTCCCCGACGACGCCGGCCGGGTCGAGGAGTGGCCACGCCCGTGCGAAGGTTCCGGTCAGCTGTTCGTTCTGCAGGAGGGCCCTGCGCGCGACGTGCGGGGGGACCTCCTCATCGTCGAGCTGATCGATCAGGATGTCGAGCAGCGCCTCCCACACCTGGTCGCGAGCCTCGTTGTGCGGGGCGCCGGGGTCGGCCGCGTCGAAGGCCTCGGCCCACTCGGCGCGGCTGAGCGGCAGGTCCGCCCAGGGCGTCTCGACGATCATCCCGGCGGCCGGCGGCTGCTCGTAGTACCGCACCGCGGCGTCGATCAGTCGCACCGGATCGGCGGATGCCTTCCGAGCGGCCACTGCTGGGTCGGCTTCCGTGGTCGCATCGGCTCCCTCGGCGACCAGATCGCGGAGTGTGCAGACCTGCACGCTGTCCTCCCCCAGGCTCGGGAGCACGTCGTCCACATAGGCCAGATACGCCTGGTGCGGGCCGACGAACAGCACGCCGCCCGAGCCGCGAGCGATGTGCGGATCCGCGTACAGCAGGTAGGCGGCACGGTGGAGGGCGACCACGGTCTTGCCGGTGCCGGGGCCGCCGTCGACGACGAGGGCGCCGCGGGATCCTGCACGGATGATCGCATCCTGGTCGGCCTGGATCGTGCCGAGCACGTCACGCATCCGGGGTGAGCGACTGCTGCCGAGGCTCGCGATGAACGCCGACTGATCGTCGAGCGCGGCGTTGTCTGCGAAGCCGTCGGGATCGAACACCTCGTCCCAGTAGTCGCTGACTCTGCCGTGCGTCCAGCGGTAGCGGCGACGGCTCGCCAGCCCCATCGGATCACCGTGCGTCGCGCCGAAGAACGGCTCGGCGGCCGGTGACCGCCAGTCGCGAAGGAGGCGGCCTCCTGCGCTGTCCGTCAGGCCGAAGCGCCCGATGTACACGGGTTCGCCACCGTCGTCCGGCACGATGCGACCGAGGCACAGATCCAGTCCGTATCGACGGAGCGACCGCAGTCGCGCCGTCACCCGGTGGATCTCGATGTCGCGGTCCATCGCGGCCTGACCGGGGCCCCCTGGTGCCGCGAGCTGCGCCTCGAGGTGCGCGCTGAGCTCGGCGATCGTCTGATCGAGGCTCGCCTGAATGGTCGCGAAGTGCCGCTCATCGTCGGCGATCAGCCGCGGGTCGGCTTTCGCGGCCAATCGTGCCGGCAGGTCGAAGGCGCTGTTGGTCACGTCCTCGCCGGGCCCCATTCCGCCGCTTGTCGAATCACTCTCATCCGGCCCGTACACCGTCGACACCACGCCCATTCAGCGACTCCCCTCATGCTGCTCTCCGCCTCGGCCGACTAGTCTGCGCCATGACCCGGGTCTTGCCGCAAGCCCCCCACTCGGCTATAAATTGAAAGTGGAGAGGGAAGTGGATACCCTCTCCTTTCGCATGTCCGGCGCCGATGGCTGAGATCATCCGGCGAGGGTGACGAGGAGCGCCGGCATCGGGCGCACACTGGGTGTGTGGCTCGGGTGACATCTCCACGAGGGTCGGGCGGATCGAGCGGATCCGGCGAACAGACACGCAAGCTTCCCCGACGGCCGGCATCGGCGCTGGCCGAGCGGTGGACGACGATCGACGGCATCGACGTCTTCTACCGCGAGTCCCCCGCGCCTCCGGATGCCCCCGTGATGATGCACGTCCACGGTTTCGGTCTCTCCGGCAGATACCTGCTCCCGACGGCCGAACTCCTGCGCGACGAGTTCCACACGCTCGTTCCCGACCTGCCGGGGTTCGGTCGCAGCGACAAGGTGGATGTTCCGCTCGACGTCCCCGACCTCGCGCACGCGGCGGCGCGTTTCCTCGACGATCGCGGGATCGACAAGGTCACGCTGGTCGGGAACTCGATGGGCTGCCCCGTGATCTGCGAGTTCGCCTATCACTACCCTGAGCGGCTGGAGCGCGCCATCCTCGTCTCGCCCGCCGGCGGCGTGCAGAACCAACCACTGCGCCGGGCGATCGGACAGCTCACCAGAGACGGAACGCGCGAGCCGCGCAGGATGGTCCGGGTCGCCACCCCCGACTACCTGCGTTTCGGCGTCCCCAGCACGGTCCGGATGTTCAGAGCGCTCACGCAGTATCCGTCGCTCGAACGGCTGCTCGCCTTGCGCATCCCGACGCTGGTGGTGATCGGCGACAGGGATCCGCTGATGCCGGGGCCCGCGCGGGTCAAGGAGATCGCGAGCCGCACCGACAACCACGTGCTGCTCGTCACGATCGAAGGGGCGGCGCACGCGATCAACTTCAGCCATCCCGGCGAACTCGCTCACGTCATCCGGTCGTTCATGGCCGACGAGCCGATCGTCGACGACCCGGACTCGCCCGGTCACGCGCGGGTGCGCGAGATCCATCGCGGCGTGTTCCACCCGCGGGCCAAGGGCAGCGCCTAGGCCGCGGCTCCGTCCCACCACCGCAGCACGCGGGTGCCGAAGAAGGTCAGCCACGGCGACGGGAGCCCCGGCGGCACGTCGACGTCGAACCAGGATCGACCCGGATACCGGTGCTCCTGCAACCAGGTTCCGTCGGGTCGTCGCGCGGCGCGGACCGCCTCGATGGCGTCGCCGAGCCGAGCATCCGGTGGCACCCCGTCGTGCAGAGCGGCCGCCCGGAAGTAGTCGGTCGCTTTGAGCACGCTGAACGGAGCGCGGAACGGGTACGCGAAGCGCGTCACCCACGGACCGACCGGTTCGTCTGTGCTCAGCCGTCGCATCAGCCGGCGTTCGAGGAGGTACTCCTCCCCCGCATGCCTCGCCGCGCGCAGTTCGTCGCTCCCGCCCGTCGCCTGCTCGACGTACAGCAGCGCGAGCAGCACATTCAGCGTGGAATGGAACGAGGAGCGGGTCGAGCCCTCGACCCACTCGCAGTTCCAGCCGCCGTCGCTCATGCGATGTTCGAGGAACCACTGCGCGATCCCGCAGACGTCCGCGCCGAGCCACACGCCGCTCGCCAGTGTGTAGGCGTTGATGCAGCAGTCGACCTCGCCGCGCCAGTACGGGGAGCCGTCGTACTCCCACCGGCTGTTCGCGTCGAGCAGTTCCGCCGTGCCGGCGAGGGCAGCGGGGTCGAGCCCCCAGTCGCGCAAGGCGTTGAGACTCCAGGTGGTAGCGGTCCACGGTTGGCCGGCGCCTTCGGCGGCCTCCGGGCCGTCGAAGTCGAAGTCCTTCGGGAAGAACGCGCCTCCCGCCCACTGACCGTCCGGATCCTGAAGCGCGAGCAGGTCCGCCCCGAACCCCTCGGTTGCGATCCGGGAGCGGGTCGCCTCCCATTCGTCGCGGGGAGCGCCGATCAGATCGCGCTCGACCTGCCAGCGCAACGCCGGGTCGGTGTCGAGCAGCCAGTCCTGCAGAGCGGGGTCGAGAGCCATCGCCGGGCACGCTACTCCGCGGCGCGGCGCGGGAGAAGGTCTGCTGCTCAGCGGTCGCTGACCAGGAGGAAACGCTCGTCGCCGACCGCGCCGCCCCACAACGCCGCATCGGACGAGAGTTCGCGCACTGCGGCCCCCTCGCGATGTCGCAGTACGAGCGATCGGCACTCCTCCGCCGTCATGCCGGATCCCGTCGACCACGATCCCTCGATCAGGATCATCCGACCGCCCGGCCGGAGGAGGCGTGTCCAGTGATCGAGGACGGCATCCGGATCGTCAAACGACCAGAGGACGTGGCGCTCCACGATGACGTCGAACATGGCGGCGACCAGCGGCGGGTCGGCGGCGTCACCCTGGACGAAGTCGACGGCGACACCGGCGCGACGGGCCTTGCCGCGTGCGATCTCGAGCATCCGGCCGGAGATGTCGAGCCCGAGGACCTCGTGCCCGCTGGAGGCGATGAGCACGGACAGGCTTCCCGTGCCGCATCCGAGATCGGCGATGACTGCGGGCGAGCTGGGAAGGAGCGGCAGGAGGAGACGCTCCCAGGCCGCCCGCACGAGAGGATCGCGCAGACCGTGATCGGCGCTGTCGTCGAAGACGTCGGCGTAGCCGTCCCAGAGCTTCGCGGCGTCGTCGGTCATGCCACGATTATGGCCCTGCCCGGCGTTCTTGCGGCCCGGCAGCGGATGCCCGTCGTAGGCTGTGGCGGCCCCCTGGATGACGGAGAGAACGCGATGAGAAAAGGGTCCGAGCAGGCAGAGCAGCCGGATCGCCGCCGGATCTCGCGGCGGGCGCTCGTGATCGGCGGGGTCGCAGCGGCCGCGGTGGTCGCCACCGGCGTCGGCGTGCCGATCGCGATCGAGAACCGCCTGCTGCCCGGTCGCTCCACCTTCAACAGGGTCTTCGGGCTCGACGGCGCTGTGGGGACCATCCCGTCGGTAGCCCCGGGACCGATGATCTCGGGCTCGTTCCGGTCGGCGGCCCGGCTCGGCGTCGAGTGCGGGTGGGCAGTGAGCTACCCGCCGGGATCGAGCGTAGGAGATGCCCTCCCCGTGCTCGTCGTGCTGCACGGCTATTCGGGCGATCACCGGTCGTCGTTCGGATCGGGCCAAGGCCTTGACCGCTTCCTCGCCCAGGCAGTGCAGCGCGGTGCGGCACCGTTCGCGGTCGCCGCAGTCGATGGAGGCAACACCTACTGGCATCGCCGCGCGAGCGGAGAGGACGCCGGCGCGATGGTGACCGACGAGTTCGTGCCCCTCCTCGCGGCGCAGGGTCTGGCGACGGACCGGATCGGGCTGATGGGATGGTCGATGGGCGGCTATGGCGCGCTGCGGCTGGCCGGACGACTCGGACCGTCGAAAGTGGCCGCCGTGTCCGCCGAGAGCCCAGCGCTCTGGCACCACGCCGGTGAGACCGCACGCGGAGCCTTCGACGACGCGGCCGACTTCGCGGCGAACACGGTGTTCGGGCGGCAGCACGAACTCGCCGGCATTCCCGTGCGGATCGACTGCGGTACTGGGGACGGTTTCTACGAGGCCGCCCGCGACTACGCGGACAGTCTCTCGCCGAAACCGGCGGGAGGGTTCACGGCCGGTGGCCACGACAGCGCGTATTGGCGCCGCGTCGCGCCGGACCAGCTGGCGTTCATCGCCCAGCACCTCACCTGAGTCCCACGGCACAGGTCGTCACACGGGTGATCGACCGAGCTTCTCCGCGCCCCGTTCCTCGTGGGCGACCGGGACCACGACGACGGGTCGGGTCGTCGCGCGGCTCAGGTGCGCAGCGACCGAGCCGGACAGCCACGCCTCGACCACGTGCGCCGCGCCAGAGCCGTGCGTGCCGACCACGATCAGGCGGGCAGCCACCTCGTCGGCGGCGATCTTCAGCACGTGGCCCGGGTCGCCCGCGAGCACCCGCAGGGACCAACCGTGTTCGAGCGGCTCCATGCGGTTCAGGGTCTGCGCGATCGAAGCGGCGAGATCCAACGCGATCCTGTCATCCGCCGGTCCCAGATCGCCGGGATACAGGGACTCGGCGTTGCGCCGGTCCCCGCTCTCCCAGTCGGCGAGGTAGGTGTCGATCGCGACGTAGGCGCAGAGGAGCGGCCGGTGCAGCTCCTTCGCCAGCGTGGCCGCTTCGAGCACGACGGCGACCGACTGGCCGGGATAGACCCCGGCCAGCACCGGGGAGACGGACGCGTCGGTCAGAGCGGATCACCCCTGCGGTGTGCCTGCGATGTTGACCAGCCACTGGATGCCGAAGCGGTCGACCGCCATGCCGAAGCTGTCGCCCCAGGGCGCCTTCGAAAGCGGCTCGAGCACCGTGCCGCCGTCGATCAGCTTCTCCCAGTAGCCGGTGAGCTGAGCCTCGTCGTCGCCGCTCAGTGACACCGAGATGGCCGAACCCGGCGAGAACTCCATGTGCGCGGGAACATCCGCGGCCATCAGCGTGTAGCCGGCGTCGGTCTCCAGCTGCGAGTGCATGATCAGGTCGGCCTCGGCCGGATCGGTGCTGACGTTGAACTCGGCGAAGGTCGACGTCGTGAGTTCGCCACCGAAGACCGACTGATAGAAAGTCATCGCCTCCCGAGCGGAATTGCGGAAGTTCAGGTAGGGATTCAACCGTGAAACCATGATGCTCTCCTCCTCGTGAACGGATCTGGTCTCAGAGTACTCACGGCCGATCGCGCTGCACGAGTGCAGAATTCAGCGGCGATAGGCGCCGACGATGAGCTCGCCGCGGATCTCGCCCAGCCGGTCGACGATGCGGTCGACGAGCGCGTTTGTCACGCCGGAGGCGGTGAGATCGAAAGGCCCGATCGGGCGCAGCTTGCCGCACCGGATGCGCACCACCTCCCAGCCGACCCCGCGCAGCAGCCGGTCCTTGCGCTTATCCGTGTCCTCGCGGCGTCCGACGTGCTCGAGTCCGTCGCGCCCGGTGGTGTCGTACTCGATCGCGACACGGAGCTCGGGGATGATGATGTCGGGCCACACCTCGAGGTGGGAGAAGAACGGACGGGCGACGCGCACGGCGTTGTTCCCGAGGTCGACCTCGAGGCGCTCGCCGAGGCGGCGACGGAGCTCCGGCTCGGCCGCGGAGGCCGGCGCCGGCGCCCAGCGGCTCACGAACGCATCGCCGACCGGCACCGCATCGGCGCCGGCGCGCGCGTGACGGCACACCGGGCAGCGGCGGCCGCCGAGGATCTTCTCGATCGTCGCCTCGTACGACGGATGCCCGTGCTCGCACTGCCAGGCGAAGCGGCCGCCGGTGTTCGTCGCCTGCGAGACCTCGACGCGCGAGCGGGGTGTGGCCATGGTGACGAGCTGCTCGCGGGTCAGCGTCTCCCTGTCCAGGCGGCGGCAGAGATAGCAGCGGTCGTCATCCGGGTCGTTCTCGATCCAGCGTGGATCACGTGCGTGGCCGCAGACGTACGTGCCGGCATCCGGAGACGGGGTGACCACCCGGCGTGCGGTCGCCAGCGCGGTGCACTCGGGGCACCAGGTCGACCGACGGCGGGAGCCAGCCGGCCGCGCTCGCTGCTCCGCGGGTGTCGCGACGAAACGATGACCGGCGTCGCACTCCCAGACGAGATAGACGTCGGCGGCCGGTGGGATCTGGGTGAGCACCACCCCGTGATTGAGGTCCGGGTGGTACTGGCGGATCAGCACCGGATAGCGCTCCCACTCCGCGCGGTACTGGCCGATCACGTAGGGGGTGTCGAGCGCCTTGGTCCACTGCCGGCGCGCCCACCACTGCTCGACGCTCTCCGGCACGGCACCTCTCCGATCGAGCGGCCGCCCGCTGCGGTCGCGCTCGGGCCAGGCTACGCGCGACCACCGTCACCCGGTGTCACCGGCCGGCCGTGCGCGCGACGGCGTGAGCAGGTGAGGGCCGCGCGGACTCCCGCGGCGACGAGGCGGCCACGAGGTCGGCGATCCGTGCCGCGTCCCGGCCGACCCCGTGCACCATCGCCGACGACATCGAGGTGAGGAAGTGGAGTCCGACGAAGTAGAGCCCCGGCGCGCCAGGGACGACGCCGCGGTCGTGCCGCGGCTCCCCCGTCGCGTCGAGCACGGGCAGCCGGATCCAGTCGAAACCCGCACTGAAGCCGGTGCACCAGACGACGTCGGCGACCTCGAGCGGCTCGCCGTCCACCACGGGACGCCCATGGTCGACGCCCGTCACGCGTCCCGCGCGGCGCACCCCCAGTCGCGCGAGCTCACGCGACTTCACCCGGATCAGGGGCACCCCTTTGCTCATGATGCGTGGTCGGGCGCGGCGGCCGATCGGTGTATCGACGGACATGATGCGCGGGAACACCACCCGGTTGAGCACGTGCACGACGATGTGTGTGCTCACGAAGCTCGTCGCCGAGCCGGGAACCTCCCCCGTGCTCGGGCCGGCGACGACGACGGGATGCGTGGCGGCGAGGTCTTTGGCGATCTCGGCGCCGGAGTTGCCTGCCCCCACGAGCAGCACCGTTCCGGGGAGCAATTGCTCCGGGTTGCGGTAGTCGGCGGCGTGCAGCTGCCGGATGCCCTGGCTCAGGTCGTCCGCGAACGCCGGAATCCGAGGCACCTGGTAGTTCGACATCGCGACGACCACGCAACGCGCCTGGAAGGACTCGTCGCCGGACACGACGAGGTACCCGTCGCCGTCGGGCGCGGCACGGAGCGCGTCGACGCGGCGCCCGCTCTCGACGGGCAGATGGAAGCGCTCGGCGTACGACGCCAGGTAGTCGGCCATTTGGTCTTTGGTCGGCCAGGCGTCGGGCGGGCCGGGGAACGGCATCCCGTCGAGCCCGTCGTAGCGCGCGGGGGTGAACAGCCGGAGGCTGTCCCAGCGGGTGCGCCACGCATCGCCGATGTGCGGCGCCGCGTCGAGCACCAGATGCGGGATGCCCCGCTGCTGCAGCTGGTAGGAGACGGCGAGTCCGGCCTGGCCGCCGCCGATGACGAGGGTGTCGACGTGCTGGGTGCTGTTCATGTCTGAACGGTAGGCACGCACCTCCGGTCGACGCTTCGGCACAATGCTCCAGGCGTCGGCGGCACGCTGGGTATTCGTACCCAGTCCCGTTGAGCGCTCCGTGTGCCCGAGCACACCCTCCGGCGTGGCGTCAGCCCGCGACCAGGCCGTGCTCGTAGGCATAGGCGGTCGCCGCGGCACGGGACGGCACGCCGAGCCGGGCCAGGATGTTGCTCATGTGACGGTCGACCGTGCGCCTGCTGAGTACGAGCTCGGTGGCGATCTCCTTGTTCGTCAAGCCGGTCGTCGCCAGCCGCAGCACCTGCAACTCGCGGTCGCTGAGCGGGCCACGCGATGCGGTGTCCGCGTGGTCGCCGGTGCGCCGCTCGCGGCCGGGTGCGGCGCCGAGTGCGGCGAATACTGCCGCGGCCGCCTGCCGGTGCAGGTGAGCGCCCTCGTCGTCGCCGAGCCGATCGAATCCGTCGGCGAGCACCACGCGCACCCGGGCCGCGCGATACGGAGCGTCGAGTTCGAGCCAGGCCTCGAGCGCGGTCGACAGCGCCGCCACAGCGCGCGGGATGAACCCGGCCCGCTCCGACGCCAGCAGCAGCCGGCCGCGGGCCTCCGCCGCCAGCGCGCCCAGCACGGGTGTGTCGTAGGCGGCCGCGATCCGTTCGAGCTCATCCACGGCCTCGGTCGCGTCGCCTGCGTCGGTCCGGTCGCCGGTCGCGAGAGCGATCTCGACGAAGGCCGGGAGGAATCGGACGCGCCCCAGAGGGCTCGACGACGTGCCGAGCGCACGACGGATGCCTCCCATCGCGTGCTCGAGGTCGTCATACTGCAGGTGCAGCAGCGCGAGTCCGGGTTGCGGATCGGCGCCGAGCGCAGCGGCGGACTCGTAGAGCGACTGCGCGTCGGCTCGCTCACCGCGCAGCCGGTGGATCTCCGCCTCTTCGTACGTCGCAGCGGCACGTTCACGTCTCTCGACCTTCATGCCCGATGTCACGAGTCCCGCCTCGGCCAGGGCGGCGGGCCAGTCGCCGCCGAACTCCAGCAGCTCCGCCCGGTGCACGCGGCAGGTGCCGTTGAAGATGCCGAGCTGCGTCTGGGACCGGCACCAGTCGTCGAGCACGGCCGACCACTCCCTGGCGCGGTCGACGGCCAGGACACGTTGGCAGCATCCGATGACCGCGCAGTAGACGAGGCCGCGCCCGAGCTCGGAGACGGGGCCGGTGGTGGCCACGAGCATCGCTTCGTCGAGCATCCGGATGCCTGCATCGACCTGACCCAGCTCGATCAGCGCGCGGCCGTCGAGTTGCCGGGCGAGGGCGGAGAGGTCGGCCTCGCCGAACCGGTCGCCGCATGCCGCCGCCTCGACCGCGAGGAGATGCGCGGCATCGGGCCGGCGCTTCAGCAGTTCGCGATGGATCTGCGGGATCTTCACGTAACCGCTCACCGCGCAGTCGCCCAGCCGGTCGGCGAGGTCGGAGGCGCGCCACAGCCATGCCTCCGCTCGCGGCCGCTCCCCCAGCGACGAGAGACGGAAGCCGATCCAGAAGGCGCAGTTCGCCGCGCGCAGTTCGTCGCCCTCGTCGAGGCATTGCACGTACCCGCGCTCCAAGAGCGCGAACGCCTCGTCGTCGCGGGCCGTCAGCGAGGCGCTCCGCGCGTAACGCTCGAGATCGCCGATACCGAGAGGGCGTTCCCGGTCGGCGATGGCAAGAAGACCGAAAGCGTCCTCCCACCGGCGTTCGGCGAAGGCTGTACGGCCGTCCGCCAGCGCATTGAGCACCGCTGCTGAGCCCGGCATATCTGCGATTATCCGCTGGTGACGACGGCCGCGGTAGGCCGCGACGGCACCTTTCGTGCCGGGCACCCCGGGGTCATACTGAGGACAGCATCACGTGTCGGGAGAGCCGCACGCTGATCGTCAGTTCTGGTTCCCGGCAGGTGCGCTGAGGAGTGAGCTGCATGATCTCCGTCCGTGAGAACGTCCACCCGGTGTCGGGCGGCCCGTGAGGATGACGGCGAAGCCATGCGATGGCAGCGGCTCACCCAGCGGGCGGCGTTCCTCGTCGCCTGCGGCCTGATCGCTGCCGCCGCGCTCGCCGGATGCACGACGCGCGCGGGCACCGGCGCCGGCCCGCGCTTCGTCACGCCCCCGCTCATCCACTACACGACCATCCTGTGGCCGGTTCCCCTGGTGCTCACCGGGGTCGAGCCGGGAAGGCGCCTGCGCCTCTCGGTGTCGATGCGGTCGGAGTTCGGCCGCTGGCATTCGGCCGCGACGTACACGGTGCCGCCGTCGGGCACGGTCGACCTGGCCACCGCACGGCCGCAGCAGGCCGCCTTCACCGAAGCGGACTCCGCTGGGCTGTTCTGGTCGCTGCGCGGTCCGGCTGTCGATCCCTCGGAGCTGATGCCGCTCTGGATGCGTTCGACCGTGTCGGTGGTGCTGGAGGCCCGAGACGGAGGGCGCGTCGTGGCGAGCCGTGCGTTCTCGCTCGACGGGCCGGGCGCGAACGCCGACCCGATGACGGTCGGATCCCTCGACATCGAGCAGGCCGCCGCTGCTGCCGGCGAGGAGCATCCGCCGCAGCTCTCGATCGGAGGGGTGATCCCGGTCGGCGCGTACTTCCAGGCCCGCTCTGCGGAGCGACCGCAGGGGCCCGTCGTCATCGTGTTCGACGATCCGGCTGTTGGCGGCTCGTCCGACTACATCGCACCGCTGCTGACGCAGTTCGGCGCCGCGGTCTTCGTACTCCCGGTGCGGCGCGCCTTCACCGGCGTGCAGACGGCCAACGTGATCGAGGCCACCACGGTGGCCGCCGTGCTGGACTGGCTCGACCGTCGGCCGGAGGTGGACTCGACCCGGATCTTCACCTACGGCACGTCGCAGTCGGCGCAGCTTGCGCTCTGGGCGGCGACCAGGTTCAACGATCGCATCGAGGGCGTGTTCGCCGCCGGTGGCGCCACGGCGCCATTGTGCATGCGTGGGGCGGCCGTGCCCCCGGTGTCCGAGAACGGCGAACGCACCCTGTGCCAGAGGAGCGCCTCGCGCATCGATCAGTCGCGGGTGTTCCCGCTGGCGGCCATCGATGGATCAGCGGTGTTTGCCTGCGCCGGTCGCGACGAGGTCTTGCCGAACGCGTGCGCGTGGATGGATGCGGCTCTGCGCGCCCGCGGCGCTCGCGTCGGCGATCAGGTGATCCGCGCACCCCGGTCGGTGCACGCGATGACGGTGCCGCCGGGCCTCCCCATCGCACTGCCGGAGGGTGCGGCTGCTCAAGCCACGGAGAAGGCGCGGGTCGCGTTCTGGGATGCGGTCGGCAGTGTGCTGCTCCGGGCGAGCCAGCGGTGAAGCGCCGAAGCGGTGCGAGGTGGAGTAGTGGTGGGCCCTGCCGGGATCGAACCGACGACATCCACGGTGTAAACGTGGCGCTCTACCAGCTGAGCTAAAGGCCCTGATGCCGCGGAAGCGGCGAAAGACTGCCGAAGCGGTCCGTCCAGCTTACCGGGGTCAGCCGACGTGCGCGGGCAGCAGCTCCAGTGCGGCGCGGTACGCCTCGAGCGACCTGGCCTCGCCGGGAGCGGTGATGAACGACGCCCTGATGATGCCGGACTCGTCGATGACGAACGTCGCGCGGTTCGCGAAGCCCTTCTCCTGCAGGAACACGCCGTACTCCTTAGCGATCTGGCCGTGCGGCCAGAAATCAGCGAGCAGCGTGAAGTCGTAGCCCTCCTGCTCCGCCCACGCGCGCAGGGTGAACTTCGAGTCGACCGAGATGCCGATCAGCTCCACCGCGTGGTCCTTGAACAGAGCGAGGTTGTCGCGAAGTGCGCAGAGCTCCCCGGTGCAGGTTCCCGAGAACGCGAGCGGGAAGAAGACGAGCGCGACGGCGCGCTTTCCGCGGTAGTCGCTCAGCCGGATGCTCTCGCCGAACTGGTTGAGGAGCTCGAAGTCGGGTGCCTGGGTGTCGTTCTCCAGAGCCATGGTGTGTTCCTTTCAGCGCCGGGATGCTCGATCCTGATTCGGCGCACGAGGACACAGCTTAGACCTCCCGCGAGGCAAGACCAAGGTGGCTGTCAACACCTGCGTCTCAGTGAGGCTAGGCTTGCGGATGGTGCCTTCGCGGTTGTCGTAACCCGACAGCGTCCGGCGCCTCACACGATCTATCCGACACAAGAAAGAGGTCGAGGGTGACTGTAAACGACCAGGACCCGTACTCGGTGAATCACATCGATTCGGACCCGGAGGAGACCGCCGAATGGCAGGAATCCCTCGACGCACTGGTTGCGGCCCATGGACACGAGCGCGCTCGTGAAATCATGCTGAGCCTGCTCAAGCGCTCCAAAGAACTGCACCTCGGTGTTCCGATGGTCCCGACGACGGACTACATCAACACCATCTCGCCCGAGAACGAGCCGGAGTTCCCCGGCGACGAGGACATCGAGCGCCGGTACCGCGCCTGGATCCGCTGGAACGCGGCCATCCTGGTGCACCGTGCTCAGCGCCCCGGCATCGCTGTCGGCGGCCACATCTCGACCTACGCGTCGAGCGCAGCGCTGTACGAGGTCGGCTTCAACCACTTCTTCCGCGGCCAGGACCACCCGGGCGGCGGAGACCAGATCTTCATCCAGGGCCACGCCTCCCCCGGCACCTACGCCCGCGCCTTCCTCGAGGGTCGCCTCAGTGCAGACCAGCTCGACGGGTTCCGCCAGGAGAAGTCGCACGCGGGCGGCGGTCTCTCGTCGTACCCGCACCCGCGCCTCATGCCGGAGTTCTGGCAGTTCCCGACCGTGTCGATGGGTCTCGGCCCGATCAACGCGATCTACCAGGCGCAGCTCAACCAGTACCTCACCAACCGCGGCATCAAAGACGCGAGCGACCAGCACGTCTGGGCCTTCCTCGGCGACGGCGAGATGGACGAGGTCGAGAGCCGCGGTCAGCTGCAGGTGGCGGCGAACGAGAAGCTCGACAACCTCACGTTCGTCATCAACGCCAACCTCCAGCGCCTCGACGGCCCGGTGCGCGGCAACGGCAAGATCATCCAGGAGCTGGAGAGCTACTTCCGCGGCGCCGGCTGGAACGTCATCAAGGTCATCTGGGGCCGCGAGTGGGACGACCTGCTCGCCCGCGACGCCGACGGCGCGCTCGTCAACCTGATGAACCAGACGCCGGACGGCGACTACCAGACCTACAAGACGGAGAACGGCGCCTACGTGCGCGAGAACTTCTTCGGTCGCGACCCGCGCACCCTGGAGCTCGTCAAGGACTACTCCGACGACCAGGTCTGGAACCTCAAGCGCGGCGGTCACGACTACCGCAAGGTCTACGCCGCGTTCAAGGCCGCTGTCGAGCACAAGGGCCAGCCCACCGTCATCATCGCCAAGACCATCAAGGGCTACGGCCTGGGTCCGAGCTTCGAGGGCCGCAACGCGACCCACCAGATGAAGAAGATGACGCTAGACAACCTCAAGACCTTCCGCGACGCGATGCGCATCCCGGTATCGGATGCTCAGCTCGAGGAGAACCCGTACCTCCCGCCGTACTACAACCCGGGTCCGGACGACGAGGCCATCCAGTACCTGCACGACCGGCGTCGCGCCCTCGGCGGTTACGTGCCGGAGCGCCGCACCAAGTACACGCAGCTGAACCTGCCTGACGACTCGGCCTACGCCATCGCCAAGAAGGGCTCGGGCACGCAGGAGATCGCCACCACCATGGCGTTCGTCCGGCTGCTCAAGGACCTGCTGCGCTCGAAGGACTTCGGTCACCGCATCGTGCCGATCATCCCGGATGAGGCGCGCACGTTCGGCATGGACGCGTTCTTCCCGAACGCCAAGATCTACAACCCGAACGGCCAGCACTACACGTCGGTCGACCGCGAGCTGCTCCTGGCCTACAAGGAGAGCCCGCAGGGCCAGATCATCCACGTCGGCATCAACGAGGCGGGAGCGCTCGCTGCGTTCACCAACGTCGGCACGTCGTACGCCACGCAGGGCGAGCCGCTCATCCCTGTGTACGTCTTCTACTCGATGTTCGGCTTCCAGCGCACCGGTGACGCCATCTGGGCCGCCGGGGACCAGATGGCCCGCGGCTTCATGATCGGCGCGACCGCAGGCCGCACCACGCTCACGGGCGAGGGACTGCAGCACGCTGACGGGCACTCCCTCGTGCTGTCGGCGACGAATCCGGCCGTCGTCTCGTACGACCCGGCCTACGGCTATGAGATCGGGCACATCGTGCGCAACGGTCTCGAGCGGATGTACGGCGAGTCGCACCCGAACCCGAACGTCATGTACTACCTGACGGTCTACAACGAGCCGATCGTGCAGCCGGCCGAGCCGGAGGGCGTCGACGTCGACGGGATCGTCCGCGGCATCTACAAGCTCCGCGGGAACGACGTCGTCGGACCGAAGGCGCAGCTGCTCGCGTCGGGTGTCTCCGTGCCGTGGGCGCTCGAGGCGCAGCACCTGCTCGCGCAGGACTGGGGTGTCTCGGCCGATGTCTGGTCGGTGACCTCGTGGTCCGAGCTGCGTCGCGACGGCCTCGCGGCCGAGGAGCACAACTTCCTCTACCCGCAGCAGGACACGCAGGTGCCGTACGTCACCCGCAAGCTGGAGGGCGCAGAAGGCCCGTTCGTCGCCGTGACGGACTACATGCACGCGGTGCCCGACCAGATCCGTCAGTTCGTGCCCGGCGAGTTCGCGACGCTCGGCGCCGACGGCTTCGGCTTCTCGGACACTCGCGCCGCTGCGCGCCGGTTCTTCAAGATCGACGGCCCTTCGATGGTCGTCCGCACCCTCGAACTGCTCGCCGCTCGCGGCCAGGTCGACGCGGATGCCCCCGCCCGGGCGATCGAGAAGTACCTGCTGCACGACGTGAACGCGGGCACCACCGGAACCGCCGGCGGCGAGAGCTGACGCGCGAACGCACCACCGTGCCGAAGACACCTGTGCCGAAGAAGCCGGCGGAGATGACGAAAGCGGAGACGCTCACCTGGCTGCGCAAGATCTCGGGTGAGCTGGCCACCGCTACGCTCAAGCGACTCGAAGACACCCTGCCGTGGTACCGCGACATGCCCCCTGGGCGGCGGTCCGCGGTGGGGTTGGTCGCCCAGGCCGGCATCTCGTCGTTCATCTCGTGGTTCGACGACCCGCGGTCGACGCCGTGGATCGCCGCCGACGTGTTCGGCGCTGCACCCCGCGAGCTCCTGCGCTCGGTGAGCCTGCAGCAGACGCTGCAGCTCATCAAGGTGACGGTGGAGGTCGTGGAGGACCGCGTCAAGCACGGCAGCGAGCCGTTGCGCGAGGCGATCCTGCTCTACTCGCGGGAGATCGCCTTCGGTGCCGCGGACGTCTACGCCCGCGCCGCGGAGGCCAGGGGCCTCTGGGACGCGCGCCTCGAAGCGCTCGTGGTCGACAGCATCCTGACCGGCGAGTACGACGACGAGCTGCCCAGCCGCATCGCGGCGCTCGGATGGCACGGTCACGGCGAGGTCAGCGTGCTGGTCGGAACGGCGCCCAAGATGCTCGACGTCGACCAGCTGCGCCGCACGGCGCGGCACATGTCGGCGGATGTGCTGATCGGGGTGCAGGGCAGCCGGCTCGTGCTCGTGATCGGCCGGGCATGGCCGAGCAACGCCACGCCGGAGGAACAGTACGGCGAGACCGTCGGCGCCTCCCCCATCGTGAGCTTCCTCGAGATCGCCACCCAGCTGGAGCCGGGCTTCGGCGCCGGCCACCTGGTGCTCGGGCACGAGGTGCCGAGCCTGGTCGACGCGTCCAAGAGCGCGAAGGCGGCGCTGGCCGGCTTCGCCGTGGCGAAGGCCTGGCGCAACTGCCCGCGCCCGGTGCACGCCGACGATCTGCTCCCCGAGCGGGCGCTGGCCGGTGACGGCCTCGCCAGGGCGACACTGATCAACCGCATCTACCGCCCGTTGCAGGCGCACTCGACCGAGCTGCTCACCACCCTGTGGTGCTACCTCGACAACGGCCGCTCCCTCGAGGCGACCGCCAGGGAGCTGTTCGTCCACCCGAACACCGTGCGGTACCGTCTCAAGCGCGTCTCGGAAGTGATCGGCTGGGACGCCACCGGCGCCCGCGAGGCGCTCATCCTGCAGGCGGCGCTGATCGTCGGCTCCATCAACGAGCCGGATGCGCCACGCCGCCCCTGACGCCGTCTCCCAGCGGACATCGGTTAGTAGACATCCGCACAAGCATTCCGGAATACTTCGTACCCGTTCGACACATCCGCTCAGCGGAGGATTGGCAGACTAGAACTCGTGATTGTCATCGTGTGCCCTGGGCAGGGCTCCCAGACCCCCGGATTCCTCGACCCCTGGCTCACGGAGTCGTCGTTCCGCGACCAGCTGGGCGCCATCTCGGACTCCGTCGGCATCGACCTCATCGCCCACGGAACCACCAGTGACGCCGACACCATCAAGGACACCGCCGTCGCGCAGCCCCTGATCGTCTCGGCCGGGCTCCTCACCCTGTCCGCTCTGTTCGCCGACGGCCGCCGCGACCCCGTCGGCGGCATCGCCGGGCACTCGGTCGGCGAGCTGACCGCCGCCGCCGGCGCTGGCATCCTGAGCGAGAACGACGCCGTCGCGTTCGTGCGCGAACGGGGTGCGGCCATGGCACGCGCTGCCGCCGAGACCCCGACCGGGATGAGCGCCGTCATCGGCGCCGACGAGACGGAACTGCTCGCGAAGCTCGACGAGTACGGGCTCTCCCCCGCCAACTACAACGGCGGCGGCCAGATCGTGGTCGCAGGCTCACTCGAGGGGCTCGCGAAGTTGAGCGAGAACCCGCCGGCGCGCGCCCGGGTGATCCCGCTTCAGGTCGCCGGTGCCTTCCACACCCGCTACATGGAGCCCGCCGTCGCGCACCTCCGGGAGTTCGCCTCGACGCTCGCCACTTCCGACCCGACGCTGCCGATCTGGACGAACAACGACGGTTCGCGCGTCACCAGCGGTGCCGCTTTCGTCGACCTGCTGGTCGGTCAGGTCTCCTCGCCCGTGCGCTGGGACCTCTGCATGGAATCGTTCCAGGCGGCCGGCGTCACGGGGATCATCGAGGTCGCCCCGGCCGGCGCCCTCGTCGGTCTCGCGAAGCGCGGCCTGAAGGGTGTACCGTCCGTCGCGATCAAGACGCCGGACGACCTGCCCGCCGCATTCGACCTCATCGACCAGGCCGCCTAAGGAGACGCGTTGACCCACCCCACCCTGCAGCAGGCCCACGGGCCCCAGTACACGCGCATCCTGTCCGTCGGTGCCGCCCGCGGCGACGTGGTCGTGCCGAACGACGACCTCATCGGCCCGATCAACTCGTCCGACGAGTGGATCCGGCAGCGCACCGGCATCATCACCCGCACCCGTGCGAGCCACGACGTGCTGGCGGTCGACCTGGCCACCGACGCATCCCGTGAAGCCATCGCGAAGTCCGGGGTCGACCCCGCGCTGATCGACGCCGTCATCGTCGCCACCATCAGCAACTCCCGCCAGACGCCCTCGCTCGCCGCCGTGCTCGCGGACCGCGTCGGGGCCAACCCGGCAGCCGCCTACGACATGAACGCGGCCTGCGCCGGCTACACCTACGGCATCGCCCAGGCCGACGCGCTCATCCGCACGGGCGTCGCGCACTACGTGCTCGTCGTCGGCGCCGAGAAGCTCTCCGACGTCGTCGACCCCACCGACCGCAGCATCTCGTTCCTCCTGGGCGACGGTGCAGGCGCGGTCGTAGTGGGGCCGAGCGAGTACCCCGGCATCTCCAAGACCATCTGGGGGTCCGACGGCTCCAAGGCCGACGCGGTCGGCATGAACGGAACGCTCGTCGACTTCCGCGACGGTGCGGCCGAATGGCCGACGCTCCGCCAGGAGGGCCAGACGGTCTTCCGCTGGGCGGTCTGGGAGATGGCCAAGGTCGCGAAGCAGGCCCTGGATGCGGCGGGCGTCACGAGCGACCAGCTCGCCGCGTTCATCCCGCACCAGGCGAACATGCGCATCGTCGACGAGTTCGCGAAGCAGCTCAAGCTTCCCGACACCGTCGCGATCGCCCGTGACATCGAGACCACCGGAAACACGTCCGCGGCGTCCATCCCGCTCGCCACGCACCGCCTGCTCGAGGAGAATCCCGAGCTCAGCGGCGGCCTCGCCCTCCAGATCGGCTTCGGCGCCGGGCTGGTGTTCGGCGCGCAGGTCGTCGTGCTGCCCTAAACTAATCAACGGTCAAACGACACCCCCCTCAAGGAGATAACACCATGGCATTGTCCACCGAAGAAGTTCTTGCCGGCCTGGCCGAGCTCATCAACGACGAGACCGGCATCGCGACCGACACGGTTGAGCTGGACAAGTCGTTCACCGACGACCTCGACATCGACTCCATCTCGATGATGACCATTGTGGTCAACGCCGAGGACAAGTTCGACGTGAAGATCCCTGACGAAGAGGTCAAGAACCTCAAGACCGTCGGTGACGCCGTCGAGTTCATCGTCAAGGCACAGGCCTAGTACCGCACGAAGAACTTCCATCGCGGTCGCGGCCGGTCCGGCGCCGCCGGATCGGCCCGCCCGTGATCGAGAGCGCCATCGGCGCCTCGAGTTTCTCACCAACGGAGAGTGTTGCAATGACCAAGAAGATCGTCGTCACCGGCATCGGCGCCTCCTCGCCGCTCGGTGGCACCGTCCCGGAGACCTGGGACGCCCTCCTCGCCGGCGTGTCCGGTGCCCGCACCCTCGAGCACGACTGGGTAGCGGAGTACGCCCTGCCCGTCACCTTCGCCGCTGAGGCCAAGGTGCGTCCGGAGGAAGTGCTGGAACGGCCCGTCGCCAAGCGCCTCGACCCGTCCAGCCAGTTCGCCCTCATCTCCGCAATGGAGGCGTGGGCCGACGCGGGTTCCCCCGACGTCGCTCCCGAACGGCTCGGCGTCGACTACGCCACCGGCATCGGCGGACTGTGGACACTCCTCGACGCCTGGGACACGCTGCGTGAGCGCGGCCCGCGCCGCGTGATGCCGCTGACCGTGCCGATGCTGATGCCGAACGCCGCTTCTGCTGCGGTCTCGATGCACTTCGAGGCGCGCGCCTTCGCGCACACCGTCGCCTCCGCGTGCGCGTCCAGCACCGAGTCGCTGGTCAATGCCTACAACAACCTTCAGGCCGGACTGGCCGACGTGATCATCGCCGGCGGAACCGAGTCGGCGATCCATCCGATCACGATGGCGTCCTTCGCGTCGATGCAGGCGCTGTCGAAGCGGAACGACGACCCTGCCTCCGCATCGCGGCCGTACAGCGTCGACCGTGACGGGTTCGTCATGGGCGAGGGCGCGGCCAGCCTCGTGCTTGAGACCGAAGAGCACGCGCTCGCCCGCGGCGCGAAGATCTACGCCGAGATCGTCGGCGGCGGCGTCACCGCCGATTCGTACCACATCACGGCGAACGACCCTCAGGGCCGTGGAGCCATCCGCGCGGTCAACCTGGCGCTCGCCCAGGCGGGGGCGACGGCCGACGAGGTCACGCACATCAACGCCCACGCGACGAGCACCCCGGTGGGAGACCCCGCCGAGTACACGGCTCTCCGGGAGGTGTTCGGCGAGCGGATCGCCGAGATCCCCGTCTCTGCGACCAAGGCGTCGACCGGCCATCTCCTCGGCGGCACGGGTGCCCTGGAGGCCGTATTCACGATCCTCGCGCTGCGCGACCGGGTCGCGCCGCCGACGATCAACATCACCGAGCTCGACCCCGCGATCCCGCTCAGCGTCTCTGGCACCGCTCAGCCGCTCGGCAGCGGCCCGCAGCTCGCGATCAGCAACTCGTTCGGCTTCGGCGGCCACAACGCCGTCGTCGCGATCCGTTCCGTCTGACCCCGAGCGCGCGCCGACATCAGCGCTCGCTCGCAAAAAGAGAAGAGACCCCGACCGGGAAGCCACCGGTCGGGGTCTTTTCGTTTTCACCGCGTGCGGGCGGCAGCGCGTGATGCCTGGGCCGGCCCGCCGCGGGAGTCGTTGTTCGTCAGCCGACCTTGTGCAGCCAGACCACAGAGGTCGTGTCGCTGGCGTGCCGGAACACCTCGAGCTCGTCGTCCCAGGCCTGCCCGAGGGCGAGCCGCAGCTCACGGTGGAGCTCGATCGCGTTGGCGCCGGCGATCTCCATCGCGTACCGCACGCGGTCCTCGGGGATGACCATGTTGCCGGCGGTGTCGGTCTGGGCGAAGAAGATTCCGAGGTCGGGCGTGTGCATCCAGCGGCCGCCGTCGGTTCCGAGCCCGGCGTCCTCCGTCACCTCGAAGCGCAGGTGCTCCCAGCCGCGCAGAGCGGACGCGATCGCGGCACCCGTGCCCTGGGGTCCATCCCAGTAGAACTCGGTGCGCTGGGCGCCCTTGAGCACCGGTTGCGCCTCCCATGTGAAATTCACGGCGCGACCGATCGCGCGACCCGCCGCCCACTCGATGTGGGGGCAGAGCGCGCCAGGTGAGGAGTGCACGTAGAGCACTCCTCTAGCTGCGTGTGCCGCCATGGTTTTCCTCCGTTCGGTTCGATACGTCTTCCCCAACGATCGATCGACGGAACCAGGCTGTGCGTATGCACGGGCACGATATGAAATTGGCAGCCACGAGGCTGATGTCTTGAATTATGCCGCACAACCCGGCGAAGTTACAAGATTGTGATTCGGCGGTTCGGTGCCGGGGTCGTGTGGCAAAAGGAATAGCATACCGAGTATGTCCGTTCAGAACGGTTTTCTCGCTCTCCTCACCCTCGGGCCGGCCTACGGGTCGCAATTGCAGGGCGAGTTCCTCGCCCGCGCCGTGCACCGCCGTCAGCTGAACGCCGGGCAGGTCTACTCCACCCTCGACCGGATGATCGATCAGGGTCTCGTGGAGCCGGCGGGCGCCACCGACGACGGGCTGCCGCTCTATGCCCTCACTGCGCAGGGTGAGGAACAGGCGCGCGCGTGGCTCACGACCGGCCCGAAGGATTCCCGCCCCGACTGGGACGAGATGCAGGACCAGGTGCTGGTGGCCGTCTCGCTCGCCGATGCCGATCCCGACGGCGTGCTCCGCGACTATCGAGCCGCGTTCGTGGAGAAGATCCGCGAGCTCGCCCACGACGCCGACTCGAGCGCCGAGCTGGCGGCGAACCGCGCAGCGGAGCTCGGTGCAAAGGCTGCGATCGAGTGGATCGACGAGGTCATCGCGACCCTCGCCGCGCATCCGGAGATCTTTCTGCAGGAGCGGTCGTCCGACCGCCCCCGACGCGGACGCAAACCCGCCGCGACCTGACCTGACGGTGTCCTGACCCGACGGGTCAGTGCAGCAGCTCGCCCGCCTTGTTCAGCACGTTCTTCTCGCCCGCCTCGATCGGAACCGAGAACCGGTTCTGCGCCGGAGGCAGCGGGCAGTTGAAGTTGTAGCTGAAGGCGCACGGCGGCAGAACCGCGAGGTTGAAGTCGAGCGTCACCGTCCCGTCGGGATTGGGCGCCACGAACAGGAATCGGCCGACCGAGTAGGTGGAGTCGCCGTTCGTGCTGTCGGAGAAGACGAGCTGCAGCGCCCGGCCCGCCTTGAAGGCGGCGAGGTTGTAGTCGACGCCGTCTTTGCTGAAGGTGATCTCGCCCGGGACGACCATGTCGCGGGTCTTCCCCTCGTCTTTCAGGTGCTCGAAGCCGACCGTCTTGCCGCCCTCGATCGGCGTGAAGGCTGCCTGCACGATCCACTCGGGGTTGAAGTCGAACGCATCGATCGAGCCGAAGTCCTGGATCGCCTCCGAATTCGAGTCCCAGACGCGCAATGCGTAGTCGCCCTCTTCGCTGGCGATCACGAATCCGGTGACGGTGTCGCTGAAAACGACCTCGCTCGGGTTCGCGTCGTCCTTGCCGCGCACGATGGCGTCTCCGTCGACCAGCGTGCCGTCGACCACGATGTCGTCGGCCGGCGTCGCCGTGACCTTGAGCCCGGACTGACCGGCCGGCAGCGGCGACCAGAGGCCGGGGATGCCCCAGATCGGCTGCCCGGGAGCGGCCGGGTCGCCCGTGATCCACTGCGTGTTGACGAGCGCGAGGTTGCCCTTCGGCGCCGTGACGGCCTGCGCGCGGCGCTGGCGGTAGCGGGCCAGGATGTCGCGCGGATCAGTGGGGGCGGTGGCGGTGTCGGTCATGGTCTCCATCCTCGGTCAGGTCGTTTGCAACAACCAACTCCGACACAGGTTTATGCCGCGAAGCGTGCGTGCGCATCGATCTATTTCGCTTCGGCGTAGTTGTCGACGATCGCCGCGGTGACGGGGAACTCCACCGGGAAGTCGCCGAACAGCAATCGGCCGGCCTGGGCCGCTGCTGCTGCGACCGCGTCCGCTGCGCGATCGGCGAGGCCCTCCGGGGCGTGCACGATCACCTCGTCGTGCAAGAAGTAGACCAGGTGCGGGCCCTCCTCGAGCCGGCGTTCCGGCGCCATCGACGTCAGCTGCTTGCGCAGTTCGGCCATCCAGCACAGCGCCCACTCCGCTGCGCTCGCCTGCACCACGAAGTTCCTGGTGAAGCGGCCCCAGTCGCGTGCCTGGCTGCGCGCGCGTCGCTCCTCCGCATCGGTCGAATCGGCGCCCGACGCAGCCGACTGCGCGGCCAGCCACGCGGATCCCGGTCGTGGCGAGCTGCGCCCCAGTCTCGATGTGACCACCTCGCCGCGCTCCCCCGCGCGGGCGGCGTCTTCGACGAGCCGGATGGCGCGTGGAAACGCCCGCGTGAGACGGGGCATGAGCCGACCGCTCTCCCCCGTCGTCGCCCCGTACATCGCGCCGAGCATCGCGACCTTCGCGTGCGCACGCTCGTCGACCGCGCCGGACGCGACGATGCCCTCGTAGAGGTCTTTCCCGCGGCCTGCTGCCGCCATGGCCGTATCGGCCGAGAGCCCGGTGAGGATGCGCGGCTCCAGCTGCGCCGCATCGGCCACCACGAGCTTCCATCCGGGATCCGCGACCACCGCCCCTCGCACCTGGCGCGGGAGCTGCAGCGCTCCGCCCCCTTTGGTCGCCCACCGCCCCGTCACGACGCCACCCGGCAGGTAGTCCGGCCGGAAGCGGCCGTCGCGGATCCAGGCGTCGAGCCAGGTCCAGCCGTTCGCCGTCAGCAGCCGGGAGAGCTTCTTGTACCGCAGCAGCGGCTCGATCACCGGATGCTCCAGCTTGCGCAGTTCCCACGAGCGCGTCGACGTGACGATGAGACCGGTGCGCTGAAGAGCGCGCAGTAGCTCGGGCGGACTGTCGGGGTTCAGCGCAGGTGCGTCGAGGGTCGCTCGGATCTCGGCGGTCAGTTGTTCGAGCACGGCGGGACGGCCTCCGGCCAGCGGGCGCGCGCCCAGGAGCCCGGTGAGCAGCAGATCGTGACGCTCGGTGCTGTATGGGAGGCCCGCGTGACGCATCTCCGCGGCGATGAGCGCTCCCGCCGATTCCGCGGCGAGCAGCAGACGCAGACGACCCGGGCTCAGACTGCCGTCGATCGCCTCCTTCTGGGCGGCGAACTCCTGCAGCGGTGAGCGCGGCTCCGGACGGTCATCCGGTTGGTCGAGGTCGAAGAGGGTGGCATGCTCGACCGCCTCATCGGCGACGTCCGGCCGCACATCCCAGGCGTCGGCCGGACGGCGCGCGAGGGCGGACGAGGCGCTGAGGGTCGAATACCGCAGGATGGTATGGCTGAGCTGCAGGTCGACGCAGCGCTCGATCCGGATGCCCGCCGCGAGCAGCGACGGATACCAGGCGCGCGTGTCGCTCCAGACCCAGCGCGGCGTCTCGCGCTCCGCGTCGCGCACGTACGCGGGCAGCTCGGCGAGGTCGACGGTC
Organism: Leifsonia sp. 10N434; assembly: GCF_056394405.1. Taxonomy (NCBI): domain Bacteria; kingdom Bacillati; phylum Actinomycetota; class Actinomycetes; order Micrococcales; family Microbacteriaceae; genus Leifsonia; species Leifsonia sp. 10N434. Next base: position 311,166 of record NZ_JBFTHV010000002.1, read on the forward strand.
CGCTCCCCCCGCATCGCTCCGTCGTCATCGATGCGCACGGCCAGGACGGCGCCGGAACGCGACCGGTCGAGAACGATGTGCACCCTTCCATTCTCGGTGCTGCCGGCGACATTCATGGGTGCGTCCCCGTTGCACGCGACCGCAAACATGAGGATAATTCAGTCAACGACGAAGCCCAACCCGAGAGGCGATCGACGATGACCGTTTATCTGCACGACAGCCAGGGCACCTGGATCGCGTTCCGCACCGAGCCGAACGGGCGTTTCCTGTTCAACCCGGATGGTACGTGGATCGGCTGGTTCCCCTGGGGCGACGACGAGGTCGTCTCACAGGACGGCGTGTACCTGGGCACGGTCGTCGGCGATCGCCTCCTCGTTCGCGACGCGCCGCCGTACCGCGGCACTCCGAGCTATCCCGGCGCGCCCGACTACCCCGGGCACGCCAGCTATCCGGGAGCCGCGCCGTTCCTGAGCCTGCCGGTCGGCTACACGGATGTCCCCGGATCCGCCCTCTGGCCCGCCCAGCGCTGGGGAAGCAGCATCGCCTCCTGAGCCGTACGGGCTCTGTCGTGCCGGCTCTGCCGTGCTCCGTCAGTCGTCGAGGCCCACGAGTCGCGCGCGGAGCTCGGGCCACGATTGCGCGAATCCCGGATGCAGGGGCAGCTCGGTCACCGACCCCACCGGCACCCAGCGAAGTTCGATGCTCTCGACGTCCGCCATGCGCGGCTCGAACGGCCGCACGGCCTCAGCGACGACCGTGGTGTACGACCAGTACCCGAGGTCGAGCACGCTCGTGAAGAGCACGTTCACAGCGTCGGCGGGAACGTCCGCCTCCTCGTGCGCTTCGCGCAGCGCTCCGTCGACCGCCGACTCGTCCGCGTGGCGTGCGCCGCCGGGCAGCCCCCAGGTGCCGCCGAAATGGCTCCAGTCCGCGCGGTGCTGCAACAGGATGCCGCGCAGGCGATCATGCACGAGGAGCCCGGCCGCGCCGAACCGTCCCCAGAATCGTTCGCCGTTCGGGCCCTCGACCCACGCATCGCCGGAGTTCACGGTTCCACGTTAGTCGTCCGCGTCTCACGGGACGCTGCCGGGCAGCGCTCGTGACGTCGTGCGACACGCGAGCTCCCATCCGCGAAGAACGAGTCCGTCCCGCTCTGCGGTGCGGTCGTAAGGTGAGGTCATGATCGCTCGGACAACCAGGCCGGTATCGTGACGGCGGCCGTGCGCAGCGCGGGCATCCTGCTGTATCGGCGCTCCCCCGCGCTGGAGGTGTGGATCGCGCACATGGGCGGGCCGTTCTGGTCCGGCAAGGATGAGGCCGCCTGGTCGATCCCGAAGGGAATCGTCGAGACGGCGGACGTCGACGGCGAGCTGGCTGCGGCCATCCGGGAGTTCACGGAGGAGGTGGGCACGGCGCCGCCGGACGTTGCGTACGAGCCGTTCGGCGAGTTCCGGCAATCGTCGGGCAAGGTGGTCGTCGTGTTCGCGGCCGAGACCGACTTCGCTCCCGGGACGATCGTGAGCAACACCTTTCCGCTCGAGTGGCCCCCGAGGTCGGGCACGATGCAGGAGTTCCCGGAGATCGACGACGCGCGCTGGGTCGACATCGACGAGGCGCGGGTGAAGCTCGTGAAGGGCCAGCGCGCGATCCTCGATGCCCTGGAGGCGCGGGTCGGCGGATGAGCGCCAGACCGTGAGCGCCTGCGTCAGCTGCGGAAGAAGTCTCCCGCGCGGCCGCTCCACAGCATGATGATCACGATCAGGGAGATTGCCGCGCTGATGGCGGCGCTCGGCAACTGCGCGGGGAACACGGCGGCCGCGTAGATGACGGACGCGATGCTCAGCAGCTGCACGACGGTGACGATCGCCCGGGCGGTGCGGCTGCCTCGGAGCAGCCCTCGTGCGATGGCGAAGATGATGAGGGCCAGCGCGATCAGCACGATACCGGTGACGATCACCCCCGTCGAGCCGCCCAGCTGAGCGCGCAGCTCCGCGTCGTTCTGCAGCACCAGCAGGGCGATCCCGCCGAGCAGGTCGAAGAACGCCTGAAGCCAGACGAGCACGGCGATGAAGGTCACGCGGCCTGGTCGGCCGTTCGCTGCGGTCATGGGATCCTCTCGTCGGAGCGAGCCTAGCGCCGGTGCCGCCACCGGTGCGGGTGCTGGTGCGCCGTGTGGGCGACTCCGCGTGTCCGCGCGGGTCAGGGCTCGCGTCGGACCGCGTCGAAGTGATACACGGAGATATGCCTCGACGCCCCGAGCGTGTCGTCAATAGGCTTCGTCAGGTAACAACCGATCCGGGGGCGGGGGCCGCCCTCGACGATTCATGTGGGGGGAACCACGATGGCAAACATCAACGTCTCGTATCAGGAGCTGAACGGCAACGCTGATCGGCTCGTCGCCGGCCGGGACGAGATCAATTCGACGCTCGCGAAGCTGCAGTCGCAGATCTCCGCGCTCACGGCGGCCGGGTTCACAACTGACAAGTCGTCGGGGGCCTTCGCCGACGCCTACACCCGGTTCACCTCGGGTGCGCAGAACACCATCGGCGGTCTGAACGACCTCTCGCAGTTTCTCCGCACCACCGCGCAGACGCTCCAGGACGTGGACGCGCAGCTGGCTGCTCGCATCGGGCGCTGAGCCACGACGCGGGCGGCGTCCACCGCATTACTCAGCCGGGCACGGAGGCGCGCACCGCCCAGGCGCGCGCATGCATCCGGATGGAGCCGTCCGGCTCGGTGGACACCCGCTCGCGCAGCGCGTCGCGGAGCCGCTCGCGATCGCGGTCACTCAGCGACATCGCATACGTCGGAGCGGAGCCCTGTCCGCCGAGGAACGGCGTCCAATAGTCGTCGAAGCTCGAGAACGTCGTCGGGATCTCGACCCCGTTCGTCTCCGCCGCGACCAGGCCCGCCTCAGTGAAGACACGCGCGAGAGCGTGCGGCTCGCACAGCGGGAAGCGTGCTCCCTCATCCGGCGCCGTCGGGTCGAGCCCCACCGCGGCGTCCCAGAACGCGCGCATCAGCTCCATGCCTCCCGCGTAGTCCCAGACGTATGCGGCGACCGTTCCGCCGGGGCGTGTCACCCGCGCCATCTCCGTCACGGCTCGCGCGGGGTCCGGGACGAAGTTCAGCACCAGCCCGGAGACGACGACGTCCGCAGTGTCGTCGTCGAACGGGATCGCCTCCGCGCTCCCCTGCCGCAGTTGGGCGCGTGTCCCCAGCCGGGCTCTGGCCGTATCGAGGAAGCCTGCGGACGGCTCCACCCCGCCGACCCACGACGGCTCGCATCCGGCAACGATCGCCTCGGTCAGCGCGCCCGTGCCGCATCCGATGTCGAGCCAGCGTTCCCCGGGGGGAGCGTCGAGCCAGCGCAGGAACGCCGGAGCGACCGCTCTGCTCCAGCGCCCCACGTACCGTTCGTACGCGTCTCCCTGCTCCCAGTTGTCGGGGAGGTGGTCAGCGGACATGGTGCTCCTCGGTCAATCGCAGGCAGGTGGGGCTGAGCCGTCGCCAGGCGTGGCCGAATCGAGGGCGAGGATGGCGAGGATCACGCGGCGGGTCGGCTCGTCGCGCCCGAGCACGGCGTAGACCGGACCGAGCGCGTGCCAGAGCCCGGCGAGGTCACGCAGGTCCGCAGTGACGAAGTGGGTCCCGGCCGAGCATCCGGCCCGGATCGCCCGTTGCTCGAGGGTCCGCAGAGCGCCCGTGCGCCCGCGAGCGTCCGCGGCGGCGTCGTCGAGCCACGCCCGTTGCTGCATCGACAGGAGCGAGAGAACGCCTGGATGAGCGATCAGCGCCGTCATCCGCGGCCACAGCGCCATGTTCTGCGTGATGTACGGGCGGGCGAGCACATGATCGTGGTTCTGGTCGACGATCGAGCTCGCGTAGCCCAGCAGGGTGCGATTCGCGAACGCGGTGTCGCGTTCGGGAGGGCTCAGCTGCACCGACCGTGCACCGAACGCGGTGACCGCCGCCGCCTCGACGGAGGACCCGTACGACGAGAACGTGGACCTCTGCCAATCGCTCAGTGCGCGGAGCGGCCCCGATGTCTCCGTCGCGACCGGCCGGCGCAGAAAGCCGGGCTCGAGCGCCAGCCCGACGACCCCGAGGCGCCGCACGTCTGTCAAGACGGTGGTGGACAGGGCGCTGTCCACCACCGCCTGCTGGAGTCGGTAGCTGTCGACGAGCATCGGTGCGGTCAGCGCACGCGCCGTCGGAACGCCGAGACGTTCGAACGCTCGCGTTGGCACCCAGCCGAGGTCGTACGCGTGGCGAGCAACGCCCCGGATCAGGCGCGTCTCGGCATCCTGTCCGTCGCCGCAGCAGTCGCGGACGATCCGGATGGCGAGCTGCCCGTGCGACAGCGCGAACACACTGCGCGCGAATCAGTCCGCCAAGGGATCGCCTGTGGTGTCCTGCTCGGTGAAGCCCATCGTGAGCGACCGTGGACTCTCCGCGACGCCGCCGCGCGCCGAGCACCCGGAGACGACGAGGGCGACCGAGATCGCCGCAGCACCGAGCAGACTCCATCGCGTGCGCATCCGTGCCTCCTGAACCGACAGGTTTCGAGACGAAAAGTGCGATCGAGCGCCAGATTACTCGCTAGGCGCCGACACCGTGCAGCACCGACAGCGCGAAGCTGCGTGCGCGCTCCCGGAGCACCGCCATGCGCTCCTCCCGCGCCGCCTCGACATCGAAGCCGATGTACGCCATCGGCGGCCGCTTGCGGACGTTTACCGAGCATCCGAAGTCGGCGCAGACGAGCGTGCCGACCGTGTCGCCGTTGCGGCCGGCCTGACCGGCGCGCTTGGCGCTGTAGAAGACGACGTCGTTCGACAGGTTCACGTCTTGGCACCACGAGCACTGCGGGCGCGCGAGGGCGCGAGCCTCCGTGGGACGCAGCAGGAGGCCGACGGGCGAGCCGTCGAGTTCGACGATGGCATAGCTTCGGCTCGGAACCTTGCGGTCGCGCCAGCCCAGGTAGTCATGGGCGTCCCAGTCGATGGTCGCGAAATCGGCGGGGAGGGTCAGGTCGGAGACCTCCTTGCGGGAGGCGTTGACGAAGGACGAGCGGATGGACTGTTCGGTCAGGGGAATCATGAGTGTGCACCTTGGGATCGTCGGCCGGATGGGCGTGCCCGGTCGGCCGTGCAGGCGTCGGCGGGGCGCAGCCCGGGACGCAGGGTTCGAAGCAGCGGCAGATGCCGCTCCCCGCCGAGAGCCGGCGAGGTGGAGGACGAACGCGGTGTCGCTATCTCGCGTCGGCGAAGAACACGCCGACGACCTCCTGACGCCCCGAGGGCAGCGAGAGCGAGAGCTGGATGAACACCCGGCGAGCCTATCACCGCCCGCCGCGCGCCTCCCTGGCGCCATTCGTTGAGGGGTGCCGAATGCGTCTAAACACGCCGGCCAATGGCGTATTCGCCACCCTTCAACGAATCGCGGCGGCTTTCGTTTGACTCTCACACTGTGTCATGGTCGAACGTGGCTTCCACTATGTACACCATCGGAGAGTTCGCCGCCTTCGGGCGGGTCAGCGTGCGGATGCTGCGGCACTACGACGCGATCGGGCTGTTGCCGCCCGCTCGAGTCGACGAGCGCACCGGGTACCGCCAGTACTCGAACGCCCAGCTGCGTCGTCTGCTGAGAATCGTCGAGCTCCGCCAGCTGGGTGTCGGCCTGGACCGCATCGCCACCGTCTTCGCAAGCGACGAGGACGACGACGCTGCGCTCCGGGACGCCCTCGAGGCGCGGCTCGCCGAACTCGAGGACTCCGTGGCCGACGACACCGCGCGTCTCGCCCGGATCCGGCGACGTCTCCGACTACTGGAAGGAACGGAAACCATGTCAGAAGCAGTCACTTATCGCACCGTCGAGCCCGTCACCGTCTACGCCGTCACAGGTGTGTCTCCGGGGATGGGTCCGGAGAACGTCGGCCCCGTCGTCGGTCCGCTGATCGAGCGGCTCGACCGCGTGCTGGTCGACGCCGGGCGCGCGATCGTCGAGCCGGCGATCTTCTGGTACGAGCCGGGCGAGGGCGGCGACGATCTCGCCGTGAACGTCTCGTACCACGCCGAGCCGACGCCTCTGCCGGGCGACGGCTACCAGGTCGTCGAACTCCCCGGGATCGAGACGGCCGCCACGATCGTCCACCGCGGCGACATGTCCGGCATCGGCGACACCTGGTCGGCACTCGTCGATCAGTTGACTGGTGACGGCTACCGGATGACCGGCCCCAGCCGCGAGGTCTACCTCAAGGCGAACGGCCACATCCCGCAGCCCGACTGGGTCACCGAGCTGCAGGTTCCCGTCGAGCGCGCCTGAGAGCGCTCGCGGCGTTGCCGTGGCCGTGGCATCGAGTCCGGCGGCTCATCAGTAGGGCGGACGGGACTTGAACCCGTGACCGGCGGATTATGAGTCCGATGCTCTAACCAGCTGAGCTACCGCCCCGTGTGCCGGCGTCTACTCGGACGTCGGCACCGATGGGGCCGCTTCCGTCACCGGGTCGGCCACCGGCTCACCACGATACAGGCTTTCGAATGTCGAGATCGTGGTCTGGATGTCGTGTGCCGCGACGATGCGCAGCGACCCGCGCTTGAGCACATCCAGCTCCTCCTTGGGGAGGGTGAGCACGTGCTCGAGCTTCGTCGCCAGGTCGTCGACATTGCCCGGATCGAAGAGGTAGCCGTTCTCGCCGTCGCGCACCAGGTGCGGCAGCGCCATCGCGTTCGCCGCGACGACCGGGAGGGCGGAGGCCATCGCCTCCATGGTCGCGATCGACTGCAGCTCGGCGATGGACGGCATCGCGAACACGGATGCCCGCGTGTACGCCTGGCGGAGCTGCTCGTCGGTCACGTAGCCGGTGAAGGTCACGCGGTCGGCGATGTTCAGCGTCTCGGCGAGGTTCTGCAGGTTCTTCAGCTGATCGCCGCCGCCGACGATCTCCAGCTTCGTGTCGAGCGAGGCGGGCAGCGCGGCGACGGCCTTGAGCAGAACGTCGATCTGCTTCTCGCCCGTGACCCGGCCGACGAACAGGATGCGGTTCTCGGTGCGCTCACCGAAGTCGGGCGTGTAGTTGTGGGCGTCGATGCCGCAGGAGATCGCGTGCACGCCGCGCAGACCGGTGAACTTCTCGAGGAAGTCCGCGGCCTTGCGCGTCGGCGTGGTCACGGCCTCGGCGCGCCCGAAGGTGCGTCGTGCCGCCTTCCAGGCGAGCCCGATCGCCCACTCCTGGATCCAGCGCGGCAGGAGCGTGAACTCCAGCATGTTCTCCGGCATGAAGTGGTTCGTGCCGATGATCCGGATGCCGCGCTTCTTCGCCTCGACGGAGAGTCCGCGACCGACGACGATGTGCGACTGGAAGTGGACGACGTCCGGCTTGACCTCGTCGATGATCCTGGCGCTGTTCTGCTTGATGCGCCACGGGATGGCGAATCGCAGCCAGTCGTGCGGGTACCAGCGCCAGCTGTACAGGCGGTGGGCCGTCATCGTCTGGCCCTCGTGCTCCTCCTGCCAGGTGCCGTGCTTGCGAGAGGCGGCGGGGGCGACGATGTGCACGTCGTGGCCGCGGGAGACGAGGCCGGCGGCGAGGCGCTCGGCGAAGCGTGCGGCGCCGTTGACGTCGGGCGCGAAGGTGTCGGCGCCGATCAGCACCGTCAGGGGTTTCTTGGCCGCGCCGGCCGGCTGGGCGGGCGTGGAGCTATGCGGTCCGCTCGAATCGGGCACGAAGTTGGTTCCCTACGTTTGTGGGCCGGGACAGGAATCCGGCGAAGGTCGTCGCTAACGCCGATCGGGGTCGACCGGCTGATTCAGTCGCTTAGTCTAAGCCGGAATCCGGCGTTCTGTCCGAAAGCGTGGCCGCGACCGGCGCGCCTTCCAGGCCCGGCTCGAGCGATTGCGGGTGGTGCCTGGCGAGCATGAAGACCCCGTAGATGGCGACCGCGCCCGTGAGGACGAAGCCGATCATCGCCCACCAGGGCGCCTGGGCGGCCTCGTCGAGGATCAGGATGCCGATGGTCACCGCGACCAGCGGGTCGATCACGGTAAGACCGGCGATGACGAGATCGGGTGGCCCCGACGAGTACGCGTTCTGCACGAAGTACGCGCCGAGTGCCGCGGCGATCAGCAGTCCGACGATGCAGAGTACGAGAAGACCATCCCACTCGCCGTCGCTGATGCGTGCGATGACGACCTTGGCGAGGGTGGCCACGAAACCATAGAGCACCCCAGCACCGACGATGTAGATCAGCGCCTTGAACCGGGAGCGCAGGAAGAAGAAGCACACCCCGAACGCCACGAGCACGATGGCGAGGATCACCAGGATCTCGATCAGCGCCCGATTCGTCACGGGCAGGTCTCTCGCGGTGAAGGCGGCCAGGATGGCGAACGCACCGACGCCGCCGACGCAGAGCGAGATGGCGATGATCGACTGCCGGTTGAGTTTCACGTGCGTGACGCGCGCGTTCAGGATGGCCGTGACGACGAGAGCGATCGCCCCCAGCGGCTGCACCACGATGATGGGCGCGAGGGTCAGGCTGACGAGCTGGAACACGATCGCCAGGCCGAGCATCAGCGTGCCGACGACCCACGACGGCCGCGCGAGCAGTCTGCCGAGCTGAGCCACGTCGAGGCCGGAGGACGCCTCATGGGTCATCGCTTCGACCTTGGCGACACCGTGATGCTGCAGTTGGGCGCCGACCGACAGGAAGCAGGCGCCGATGAGAGCGATCGGGATTCCGAGGAATGCGCTCGGTTGAAGCGCGACCTCGCCCGTCACCGCCGTCAACACCGTATCCACCCCACGACCCTACCCAGTTTCATGCCGATATTCTTGCTGAATGGCCGTCCTCCCCATCCGGATCTCCGGAGATCCCGTGCTCCACTCCCCCGCAGCCCCCGTCACCGATTTCGACGACGGCCTGCGCACGCTCGTCGCCGACATGTTCGAGACGATGGATGCCGCTCCCGGGGTCGGCCTCGCCGGGCCGCAGGTGGGCGTGCCGCTTCGTCTCTTCGTCTACGGCTGGACCGACGATGACGACGTGTCGCATCGCGGCGTGGCGATCAATCCGGTGCTGTGGATCACCCCGACCTCGACGGACGAGCTCGACGAAGACGAGGAGTCGGAGGGCTGCCTGTCATTCCCGGGTGAGCGGTTCCCGCTGCGGCGCTCAGCCAACGCCATCCTGCGGGCGGTGGATCTCGACGGCGAGCCGTTCGAGGTGCACGCCGACGGTTGGCTCGCCCGCATCTTCCAGCACGAGTACGACCACCTCGACGGAACCCTCTACGTCGACCGTCTCACGCAGCCGTACGGCAAAGCGGCCGCGAAGGCGTCGCGCAAGAGCAGCTGGGGCGTACCCGGGCTGAGCTGGCTTCCTGGACGCGACCACCTCGAGGACTGACGGCTGCGTCCGCCGAGGTGCTGTAGTCGGTCAGGGGCGCGCGCCGGGTTCGGCGCCGACGATGATCGACTCGACCACTTCTTCGACGGCGTCGGCATCGGGCAGACCGCCGAGTTCCCCGGCGAAGAGCAGGTGCCCTGTGCCGATCAGGGTGAATGCCAGTGCGTCGGGGTCCGCCTGCGGGGTCAGCCGTCCGAGGCGGCGCTCCGCCGTCAGGTAGCGCGAGAGCACTGCGGATGCCTCGGTGACGATGGGGACGCCACGCGGGGTCGTCTGGCGCAGCCGGCCGCGCAACTCCTCCCGGAAGCCGATGACGGCGATCAACCCCAGATCGATCGGGGTGAAGATCCGGGTGAGCGCATCGGCGATGGTGGAGACGACGCGTTCCCGCCCGACGGATGCGTCGAGCCGAGTGGCCTCCTGATCGAGCAGCGCGATGCGGTCGCGGATCAGCTCGGCGAGGAAATCGTCGAAGTCGGCGAAATGGCGATGCAGCACGCCTTTGGCGACCCCCGCCTCATCCGTCACCGCGCGACTGGTGAGTCCGCTCACGCCGTCCCTCGCGACGACGCGCTCGGCCGCGGCGAACAGTTGTGCCCGCGCGTCCCGCAGAGCGACTCCGGTCGGCATGCACGTCTCCTCGGCTACTGGATTAATGGGCGACCGCCCACTTAGAGTGGGCGCATGGCCACTCTAACGCCGGATCCCGCACCGCACCGCCACCGCGAGATCGCCGAATCCTTCGGTGCCGAGGCGGCACGCTACGACCGCGCCCGCCCGCATTACCCGCAGGCGGTCGCCGACGCTGTGCTGGACGGCCTGCCGGGCCGCCGCGTGCTCGATGTCGGAATGGGCACCGGCATCTCTGCGCTGCCATTCGACGAGGCGGGGGCGCACATCGTCGGGGTCGAGGTCGATCCGCGCATGGCTGAGCTCGCACGCTCGCGCGGCTTCCAGGTCGAGGTCGCTCGTTTCGAGGACTGGAATGCTGCCGGACGCGTCTTCGATGCCGTGATCGCTGGACAGACTTGGCACTGGATCGACCCGTCGGCCGGTGCAGCCAAAGCGGCGAGCGTGCTCGCGACTGGTGGCCGGCTCGCCCTGTTCTGGAACGTCGCAGACCCCGAACCGGAGATCGCCGCGGAGTTCGCTGCCGTCTACCGGTCCGTGGAGACAGGACTGCCGTTCACGCCGTGGGCCGCACCGGCTCTCGACGGTTACGACGCCATCACCGGAGCAGCGATCGCGGGCATCCGGGCCACCGCTGCCTTCGCGGAGCCGCGCCGGCTGCGCTTCGATCGGCAGACCGCGATCACCGGGGAGGCGTGGCTCGATCAGGTTCCCACCATGGGCGGCCACAACCGCATCCCCCGCGAGAGCCTCACCGAACTCCTCGACGGGCTCGCACGGGTGGTCGACGACCACGGCGGAAGCTTCACCATGAACTACGCCACCGTGGTCATCCTCGCCGACCGCATCGCAGTGTGAACTGCCCGGCGGCGCCGAGCACTGTGCGCTGCCAGGCGACGCCGAGGGCCGACGGGCCTCAGCGGCCCAGGTCGACCCCGTGCACGCCATTGTGGAAGCGCAGCGACGGGAAGACCGCCGACACCGAGAACCCCACTCCGGGCACGGTGTGCGCGTTCAGGATGCCGCCGAACAGTGCGGAACGCTCCCGCATCTCGGTGAGGCCGGCGCCCTCGAAGCGCTCGGTGAGCGCCCGCAGGTCGTCGTCGATCGTGTACTGCGTCGCCTGATCGACCTCGTCGGGGCTGAGGCCGGCGCGGCGGGCGGCCGACCGGATGCCGTCGTCGTCGACGCTCACCTGCAGGCCCTCGTCCGTCCAGGCGAAGCCGACGGCGACCGCCGTGCCGGTCCCGCCGTGCCGGAGCGCGTTCTCGAGGCTGCCCTGCAGGATGCGGAACACGGCGAGCTCGGCGCCGGGCCGCAGGTCGAATCGCTCGCCGGTCTCGGTGAAGGTCACATCGAGTCCGGCGTCTCGCATCACACGGAACAGGTCGCGGGCGGAGTGCAGGCTGGGCTGCGGCATCGCCGCCGACTCGCCCTCGCGCACGACCGACTGCGCGCGGCGCAGATCGGCCAGGGCATCCCGGGCGAGCGTCTCGAGCGTGCCCGCCGACCGTGTGGCCGCCTCCGGGTCGCTCGCCGCGGCGTACCGGATGCCTTCGGCCTGTGCGACCAGCCGGGAGACCGCCTGCACGGCGACGTCCTGCAGCTCGCGGATGATGCGGAAGCGTCCGGCGTGCTCCGCGAGCTCGAGTTCGCGGTCGATGCGGTCCCACTCGGACTCGCTGCGGTCGTCGCGCTGCCGGCGGAGCAAGCGTGCGGCGCGCAGCCAGAGGATCAGCAACACGATGACGGCCAGGAGGAGCACGCCGCCGACGATGCCGGCGGCGATCACGAGGCCTCGTGCGTCGGGTGACGACAGAGCGTCCATGACAGTCCCTTCGGGCCGCTACGGGGGAACGGCCCGAACGAGCTTACCCGGCAGACGTGCGGGCGCACGGCGAACGGCGGCCGCGCCGGATGACGCGACCGCCGTTCGGGGCTGCGACTCAGGCGCTGTCGCCGCGGTTGGCGCGAAGGACCTCGAGCCGGGCGCGGTACTCGACCTCGTCGATGTCACCCTGCGCGAAGCGCTCCGCGAGCGTGCTCTCGGCCGAGCGCGAGGCGGCTCCCGGACCGTAGCCGCCGCCGTAGGGGCCGTAACCGCCGCGGGCTGCAGCCGCACGGCGCCAGCGACGCCCGGCGAAGGTGAAGATGAGCACGAAGACGGCGATCCAGAACAGCGGGATCAGCAGGAACAGCCAGCCGAAGCCGGCGCCCCACGGTCCCACCCAGGGTCCGCCCCAGTGGGCTGCGACGTTCGCAGCGGCGAGTGTGCTGAGCATGGTGGTCATCCAATCGGTGAACGCGGTCCGCACGATTCGCGGACCATCCACTCAAGCGTCGCCGGATCGGCTGTTCGGCGAATCCGCCCCGTGGAGTGAATGGCCGTACTCCGCAGGGAGCAGTGCGGCTACTGCCAGCCCGCCTGCACGAGGCCGGTCTCGTAGGCGACCACGACGAGGTGCACGCGATCGCGGGCGTCGAGCTTCGTCATGATGCGCGAGACGTGGGTCTTCGCGGTGAGGGGGCTCAGGAACAGCCGTTCGCCGATCTCCCCGTTCGTCAGTCCCTGGCCGACCAGCGTGAGCACCTCGCGCTCGCGTTCGGTCAGCCCGGCGAGGGCGTCGGATGCCGGCGCCGGCTTCAGACCACCGGCGACGCGCTCGAGCAGTCGGCGCGTGACGCCCGGCGAGAGCAGCGCGTCTCCCGCGCTGGCCACCCGCACGGCTCGGATCAGGTCGACGGGCTCGGTGTCCTTCACGAGGAACCCGCTCGCGCCGGCCGAGATGGCCTGTGCGACGTACTCGTCGAGCTCGAAGGTGGTCACGATGACGATGTGCGTCCCCGACAGCGCGGGATCGCGCACGATCTGCTCCGTGGCCCAGAGTCCGTCTCCGTCGGGCATCCGGATGTCCATCAGCACGACATCCGGTTTCGTCGCGGTCGCGAGGGCGACCGTCTCGGTGCCGGTCGAGGCCTCCCCCACGATGTCGATGTCGGGCTCGGCTTCGAGCAGCGCGCGGAACCCTGCACGCACCAGATGCTGGTCGTCGGCGAGGAGCACCCGGATCACGACACACCCCAGGTGCTGATCGGTCCGGTGGCGGCGGCCGTGCGGTGCGGGAAGTGCGCGGTGACCGTGACGCCGTGCGGCTGTCCGTCGTCGTCGCGCACGGTGACCGCCTTGAAGCGGCCTCCGAGCAGCTCGGCACGCTCGCGCATTCCGAGCATGCCCTTGCCGCCCTGCAGGGTGGTCTCGGGGAGCCCGCGACCGTCGTCGGTGACGGTCACGACGTACTCGCCGGCGGTCTCGGTGAGGTCGATGCGCACCGTGGTGGCCTGTGCGTGGCGGCCGATGTTCGTCAGTGACTCCTGCACGATCCGGTAGATCGCGAGCTGGATGGCCGGGCTCGGAACGCTGGAGAGTCGTTCGTCGTACCGCACCTGGAGTCCGGCGCGCGTGTACGTCTCGACGAGCACCGGGATGCGCTGCAGGTCCGGTTCGGGCGTGCGGGCGGCCGGTCCGCCCTCGGAGCGGAGAAAGCCGAGGACGCCACGCACCTCCTCGAGCGCCTGGCTGCTCGTGGTCTTGATGGCGGCCAGACTCTCCTTCGCCTTGTCCGGCCGGGTGTCGAAGAGGTGGAGGCCGACTCCCGCCTGCACGCTGATCTGGGAGAGCGAGTGCGCGAGCACGTCGTGCAGCTCGCGCGCGATGCGCAGGCGCTCCGCCTCGGCGGCGGCCTCGCGGCGCGCGGCGAGCGTTCGGGAGACCTCGCGGTACCGCTCCCTGCGGCCGCGGATGGCCTCACCCGCTCCCACCAGCAGGCACAGGATGAGCGCGATGATCAGGGGCCGGATGATAGCGGTCGGATGCCCGACCAGCAGGTACGCGCCGAGCGGGCCGAGCACCGCGAGCCCGGCGAGGGTCCACCAGGCCCAGACCCGCGCCCCACGCACCACGGCGCTCACAACGGCGAGGGCGAGCGGAACCGCGGTGAACGGCGGCCCCGTGGTGATCGCGATCGCCGGAGCGCAGAGCACGGCGACGGCGGCGACGACGGGACCCGGATGCTGACGTGCCGCGAGCAGCACGAACGACGAGGCGAACGCGAGCAGGACGAACGCGAGCGTCAGTGGATCGGCCCGGGCATCGTGCACGGCGATGACCACGCCGGGGAGCTGGAACAGCGCGGCCACGACGACCGGGAACCACCGGGCACCCGGCGGGCGGCGACGCCCCTCCCAGCCGGTGCCCGCGCGCGCGAACCACGTCTCATCGTTCGCATTCAGGGGCATCTGCCCATGCTAACCAGCGGCGCTGGATGCTCCATCCGCCGCTGGGCGCTTTACGGGTACTCCCGAGGGAGTACGCAGCGGACCTTCGGCGCGCTCACGGGTTGTGCTCGGCGTCGAATCCGCCGTCGTCGGGCTCCTCGTCGAAGATGATCCCGCCCGGCACCGCCAGCGCGATGTCGGAGGCCTCGTCTTCTCGGCTCTGAAGGTCTTCTGCGTCGTCGTCCTCGAAGTCGCGCAGCACGTCATCCGGATCGCCGCCGGCGCGCTCGTCGTCGCGCCACCGGCCATCGCCGTTGTCGATCGTCATGCGCCGAGCGTACGCGCGGGCGACGCGCGCGACCAGAGCACTCAGGTGAACATCCGGTGACGTCGGTCGCAATCGAATCCGGGCCCTCCCGCATATACCGGGCTCGACATATTGCGCCCACCAACGCGAAAAACCCCCGAACTCCGTGACGGAGTTCGGGGGTTCGTTGCTCCCCGACTTGGACTCGAACCAAGAACCTGCCGGTTAACAGCCGGCTGCTCTGCCAATTGAGCTATCGAGGAATGCTTGAATCAGCGTAGCTACTTTATCAACATTTCGCGCACCGCCAAATCGAGACCGAATCTCGCGCGCGTCGCCCGCGGAATCAGTAGCCGGCGGCGGGATCGACGAGCCCGACGAAGCGTCCGTCGTCCAGGAACGCACGGGTGTTCAGCCGGATCCGCTCGGCCAGCAACGGCGCCGTCATCTCGGGCGTGTCCGCCTGGTGCGGGGTGATCAGGCAGCGCGGCTCGTCCCAGAGCGGGTGGCCGTCGGGCAGGGGCTCCGGGTCGGTGACGTCGAGGCCGGCGCCGGCGATCTCGCCGGATGCGAGAGCGTCGACGAGGGCATCCGTGTCCACCAGCCCGCCCCGCGCGATGTTCACCAGGTACGCCGTCGACTTCATCGCGGCGAACTCGTCGCGACCGAGCAGGCCGCGTGTGCCGCCCGTGAGGGCGGCCGCCACCACGACGACGTCGGCCTCCGGCAGCACCGAGCCGAGTCCGTCGGCCGTCACCGTGCGCGCCGCTCCCGGCACGGCGTCGGGCGAGCGTCGCACGATCGTGATCTCGCAGCCGAACGGCTCGAGCAGCCGGATGAGCTCCAGTGCGATCCCGCCGGCGCCGATGATGACGACCTTCAGTCCGTAGAGCGAGCGCCCCTCCTGCTCGGTGGCCCAGGTGCGGGCGACCACGCGCTTCGGGAGCACGCGCAGCAGCGCGAGCGTGAGTGCGAGGGCGTGCTCGGCCACCGGCTGGGCGTACGCACCCTTCGCGCTCGTCCAGAGCAGCCCGGGCCGTGCCTCGGCGGCGAGGATGTCCGCGAAAGCATCGACACCGGCGTACGGCAGCTGCACCCAGCCGATCTGCGGATTCTTCTCGAGCAGGTCGGCGAGACCGGCCGCCTCCCGGTACGAGAGCCACACGACGCCCCGCGTCTCCGGAGAGGGGTCGGCGACCGTGCCTCCGCCGGCGCGCACGGCGTCGACGAACTGCTGCTCGGGATGCGGGAGCACGACGATGGGACCCGGCTGCGGGCGCTCCGCTGCCGGCACCTCGGTCACGTCGACCGCCAGCACGGCGCGGTGCTGTGAAGGGGCAGCGGTGGCGGACGAGGCGGAGGCGGAGTGGGAGGCGGAGTGGTTCGTCGGCTCTGCGGACATGCTGGTCTCCTTGATCGAGCGGTGGTGGGTCAGTCGGCGGTGGCCGGGCGCTGCGGGCGGCGCTCCGTACGCCGCGACGGCGGCTTCAGGGCCGTGGCGAGACCGGCGACGAACGGGTGCTCCGGCTTGGCGAGCACCTGTTCGATCGGGCCGTAGCCGACTACGCGGCCGCCCTGCAGCACCAGCGAGTTGGTGGTCGCCCGCCGCAGGACGGCGAGGTCGTGGCTGACGATGACGGCCGAGAAGTCCGCGTGGTCCTTCAGCTGACCGAGCAGGTCGATCACGGCATCCCGCACCGTCGCGTCGATGCCGGCGGTCGGCTCGTCTGCGACCAGCACGGACGGGCCGAGCACGAGTGCGCGGGCCAGTGCCACACGCTGCCGCTGGCCGGAGCTCAGCTCGTACGGGTACTTGCTCAGCACGCTGAGCGGCAGGTGGACGGTGTCGAGCATCGTGGCCGCGCGGGCGCCTGCCGTTCGCCGGCTGTAGCGCTCGTCACGCTCGAAGATCGGAAGTGCGACGTTCTCGGCGACGGTCAGCGACGGCTCCAGCGTGCTCGACGCGTTCTGGGCCAGATAGCCGACGTGGAAGGTCACCTCGGCGATGTCCCGCTTGCGCGCCTTCCGCATCGAGTGCCCGAGCACCGTGGCGTCGCCGCCGCTGACCCGGGGACCCGGCTCCGACGAGCGCGCGGGCAGGCCGCGCCCGGCGAGGATCGCCGCCAGCGTCGACTTGCCGGAACCGGTCTCGCCGAGCACCCCGAGCACCTCACCGACCTCGAGCCGGAAGCTCACTCCCCGCAGCGCGACACAGGACGCACTCGGCCCCTTGGCCGGATACTCGACGGACAGGTCACTGACGGCGATGGCGGGGCTGGAACTCACATATCGACCCTAAGCGCTCTGCGCCCGCAGCGCGCGCAAGGCCTCCCGCCGGTCGGCCTGTTCCACTGGATCCGGAACCGGGAGCGACGCCAGCAACCGCTGCGTGTACGGCTGCTGCGGGTTGCCGAGCACCTGAGCGCCCGTCCCCTCCTCGACCAGCTTGCCGCGATGCAGCACCGCGATCCGGTCCGCGAGGATGTCGACGACCGCCAGGTCGTGGCTGATGAAGAGCGAGGCGAAGCCGAACTCCTTCTGCAGCTCGGCGAAGAGCTCGAGCACGCGCGCCTGCACCGAGACGTCGAGGGCCGACGTGGGCTCGTCGGCGATCAGGAGCGTCGGCTCGAGGGCGAGCGCACGGGCCAGGCTGGCGCGCTGTCGCTGGCCGCCGCTGAGCTCGTGCGGAAACCGGTCGCCGTAGCTGCGCGGTAGTTGCACGGCTTCGAGCAGGTCGTTCACGCGCCCCCGAGCGGCCTGCGGGCTCGACGCCCGGCCGTGCACGACGAGCGGCTCCGCTACGCAGTCCGCGATCGTCAGCAGCGGATTGAAGCTCGACGCAGGGTCTTGGAAGACGAACCCGATGTCCGCGCGCACCGGCTTGAACCGGCGCTCCCGCACCCCGTTCATCTCGACGCCGAGAACCTTCAGCGAGCCTCCGGTGACCCGGTTGAGCCCGCCGATGGCGCGACCGATCGTCGTCTTGCCCGAACCGCTCTCACCGACCAGACCGAGCACCTCGCCGGCGCGGATCTCGAAGTCGACACCGTCGACCGCGACGAAGCCGGGACGGCCGAGACGGCCCGGGTACTGGATGCGCAGGCCCTCCGCCTTGACGACGGGCGCCGCGCTCTCCCACTCGACGCCGCGCGACGTCGCGCGATCCTGGGTGGATGCGCGCCCCTGGCCGATCTTCGGCACCGATGCGAGCAGGCGCCGCGTGTAGTCAGCCTGCGGGCTCGCGAACAGGGTCTTCGCGTCGGCCTCTTCGACCACCTTGCCCTGGTACATGACAGCGACGCGATCGGCCAGGTCGGCGACCACACCCATGTTGTGGGTGATCAGCACGATGGCGGCGCCGAACTCGTCGCGGCAGCGGCGCAGCAGGTCGAGGATCTCCGCCTGCACCGTCACGTCGAGCGCCGTCGTCGGCTCGTCCGCGACGATCAGCCCGGGGTTGAGCACGAGCGCCATCGCGATCACGATGCGCTGCTTCTGCCCGCCCGAGAACTGGTGGGGGTAGTAGTTGACCCGCTTCTCCGGCTCCGGGATGCCCACCCGCTCGAGGATCTCGATGGCCTGCGCGCGCGCCTCGCTCTTCGAGAGCTTCGCGTGCGCCTTGAGTCCTTCGGCGATCTGCCAGCCGACCGTGTAGACGGGGTTCAGCGCGGTGGACGGTTCCTGGAAGACCATCGCGACATCGCTGCCGCGCACCTCACGCAGCTCGCGCTTGCTCAGGCTGATGACATCCGCTTCGGTGGAGCCGTCCTTGCTCCGCAGGATCACCGCGCCGGAGGCCGTCGCCGTCTCGGGCAGGAGCCCCAGGATGGTCTTCGCCGTCACGGTCTTTCCGCTGCCGGACTCCCCCACGATCGCGAGCACCTCCCCGGGCGCGACCCGCAGGGTCACGTCGTCGACGGCCTTCACCGCGCCGGCGTCGGTCGAGAACGAGACTGCCAGGTTGTTGATCTGTACGACGTCGCTCATGGCTTGACCTCGATTCCGTGTTCGTCGAACGATTCGCCGTCTTCGAGACCGGCGAGTCCTCCCGGGCCCGCCTCGAGCGTGCCGCCCGGCACGACCGACGTCTCGGCGACGAGGCCGGAGGCCTTCGCGACCGCCCGGCGTCCGCGCAGGCGCGGGTCGGCGAGGTCGTTGAGGCTCTCGCCCACGAGCGTGATGCCGAGCACGGCGAGCACGATCGCGAGACCCGGGTACAAGGCGGTCCACCAGATGCCGCTGGTGACGTCGGCGAGCGACTTGTTGAGGTCGTAGCCCCACTCAGCCGCGGCCGTCGGCTCGATGCCGAAGCCGAGGAAGCCCAGGCCTGCGAGGGTCAGGATCGACTCCGAGGCGTTCAGCGTGAAGATGAGCGGCAGGGTGCGGGTCGAGTTGCGCAGCACGTGGCGGAACATGATCCGCCAGCTGCTCGCACCGATGACCTTCGCCGACTCGACGTACGCCTCGGCCTTGATCCGCACCGCTTCTGCGCGGATGACCCGGAAGTACTGCGGGATGAACACCACGGTGATCGAGATCGCGGCCGCCATGATGCCGCCCCACAGGCTGGACTGACCGCCGCTGATCGCGATCGCGACCACGATGGCCAGCAGCAGCGACGGGAACGCGAAGATCGCGTCGAGGATGACCACGAGCACGCGGTCGAGCCAGCCGCCGAAGTAGCCGGAGAGGAGTCCGACGGCGATGCCGATGAAGATCGAGAGCACGACGGCGACGATGATCACGAGCACGGCGGTCTGAGCGCCCCAGATCACGCGGGAGAAGACGTCGTACCCGCCGACGGTGGTGCCCCAGATGTGCTCGGGGCTCGGCGGCTCCTGCGCGCCGAACGGTCCCTGCGCATTGCGCAGCTGTGCGAAGCCGTACGGTGCGATCAGCGGTGCGAAGATCGCCACCAGGATGAAGATGCCCGTGATGACGAGGCCCGCGATGAGCATCCCCCGCTGGAGCCCGACGCTCTGGCGCAGCTGGTGGACGACCGGCAGGCGGTCCAGGATGCTCCGCTTGGGCGGACGCGGCGTGGTCGGGAGATCGGTCTGAACCGTTTCCGTCGACATGTCAGTACCTCACTCTCGGGTCGACAAGCGCGGCGATGATGTCCACGATGAAGTTGGTCAGGGCGACGATCACCGCGAGCAGCGCGACCATCCCCTGCACCGCCACGAAGTCGCGTGCCTGCAGGTAGTGCACCAGCTGGAAGCCGAGGCCCTTCCACTCGAACGTCGTCTCGGTCAGCACCGCGCCGCCGAGCAGGATGGCGATCTGCAGGCCGATGACCGTGATGATCGGAATCAGGGCCGGCTTGTAGGCGTGCTTGCGCACCAGGCGGTACTCGCTCACCCCGCGCGAGCGGGCGGCATCCACGTAGTCGGTCGAGAGCGTGCCGATCACGTTCGTGCGCACGAGGCGGAGGAAGACGCCGGCCGTCAGCAGGCCGAGGGTGACCGCCGGCAGCACGGCGTGGATCAGCACGTCGCCGACGACGGCGGGATCTCCCGTCTGGAAGGCGTCGATGAGGTAGATGCCGGTCTTGTTCGGGAGCGTCTGCATCTCCAGTTCGGAGCTGGTGGACGCGCGTCCGGCTACAGGGAGCCAGTTCAGCCAGATCGAGAAGATGAGCTTCAGCAGCAGGCCGGCGAAGAACACGGGGGTCGCGTAGCAGAGGATCGCGAAGATGCGCAGAGACGCATCCTTACCCTTGTCGCGGAAGTAGGCCGCGACCATTCCGAGCGGGATGCCGACGATGAACGCCACGATCAGCGCGTAGAACGCCAGCTCGAGGGTCGCCGCACCGTACGTGAGCAGCACCTGCGTCACCGGCTGGTTGTCGCTGAGGGTCGTTCCGAAGTTCCCCGTGAAGACGTTGCCGAGGTACTCGAAGTACTGGACGATCAGCGGCCGGTCGTATCCGGCCTGGTGGATGCGCTCGGCCAGCTGGTCGGGCGTGAGCTTGCCGCCGAGCGCCGCGGTGATCGGGTCGCCGGTCGCGCGCATGATGAAGAACACCACGGTGACCAGGATGAAGATGGTCGGGATGATGAGCAGCGCGCGTACGACGATGTACCGTGCGAGCCCACCTCCCGCCTTACGAGATTTGGGGGTTGCAGTGGGGCTTGCCGGCGCCGGCGCGGCGGGGCCCGTGACAGTCGCTGTCATTTCTACCAATCGTGAGTGTGCCGGAGTGCGAAGGGGCGACCCGCTTTCGCGAGCCGCCCCCAGCTTTCGGTCAGGCGATTCTAACCGCCGACGACCTAGCCCTTCGACAGGGCGGCGTACCGGAACTTGAACGAGCCGTCGAGCGTCTTGTCAGCGCCCGACACGGTCTTGCCGGTGATGGCCACCTGAGCACCCTGGAGCAGGGGCAGCGTGGACAGATCGGCTCCGACCTTCGCCTGGATCTCCTCGATCAGCTTGGTGCGAGCGGCCTTGTCGGTCGTTCCCAGCTGCTGGTCGATGAGCTTCTGCACCTCGGGGTTGTCGTAGTGGTTCACGAGGAAGTTGTCCTTCGCGAAGAACGGCGTGAGGTAGTTGTCAGCGTCCGAGTAGTCGGGGAACCATCCGAGCTGGTAGGCCGGGTAGGTGTCCTTGACACGGTCCTTGCTGTACTGCACGTACTCGGTCGACTGCAGGTTGACCTTGAACAGACCGCCCTGCTCCAGCTGGTCCTTCACCTGGGCATACTCGTCGGAGGACGAGGGGCCGTAGTGATCGGTGTTGTACTGGAGGTTGAGCGCCACCGGGGTGCTCACGCCGGCCGCCTGGAGAGCAGCCTTCGCCTTGTCGAGGCTGGGGCCGCCGTTGCCGTCGCCGTACAGGTCCTTGAGGACCGTCGTCGCACCGGTCAGACCGGACGGGACGAACGAGTACAGCGGGGTGTAGGTGTCCTTGTAGACCTGCTTGGCGATCGCGGCGCGGTCGACGAGGTCAGCAGCTGCCTGGCGCACGGCGAGGGCCTTCTTGGGGTCGGCCTGCGTGGTCTTGGCGCCGTACGGCATCGTGTTGAAGTTGAACACGATGTAGCGGATCTCTCCACCGGGGCCGTCGACGACCTTGACGTTCTTGTCCGTGCGCAGGCTCGCGATGTCGGTCGCGGAGAGGCTGCGGAACGCGACGTCGATGCCGCCCTTCTGGATGTCGAGCTTCATGTTCGACGCCTCGGTGTAGTACTTGACGTTGATCTTGTCCGTCGCCGGCTTGCCGAGCAGACCCTTGTAGCCCGAGTAGGCCTTGTAGGCGATCAGGTTGTTGAAGTCGTAGCTCGTGATGTCGTACTGGCCGGCGAAGGCGTGGCCCTTGACGATCGTGTTGTCCGGGGTGACCTTGTCGGCCGAGAAGACCTGCTCGTCGACGATCGGGCCGGCCGGGCTCGAGAGCACCTGTGCGAACGTCTGGTCGTTCGGCACCTTGAGGTGGAAGACGACCGTGGTCGGGTCCGTGGCCTCGACCGTGTCGATGTTCGCCAGCAGGTAGGCCGGACCGTTCGGGTCGTTGATCTTCTTCTGGCGGTCGAACGTGAACTTGACGTCGGACGAGGTCAGGTCGTGACCGTTCGCGAACTTCAGCCCGGGCTTCAGCTTGACGGTGTACTCGTTCGGCGAGGTGAACTCCGCGGACTCTGCGATGTCCGGCTTCACGTCGGCGGAGCCGTACGGGGAGTTCATGAGGAACGGGTACACCTGGTTCATCACGGCGAAGGAGCCGTTGTCGTACGAGCCGGCGGGGTCGATCGAGGTGATCTTGTCGGTCGTGCCGACGGTCAGCGAGCCGGAGCTGCCGGAGCCGGTGTTGTTGGCGTTCCCGGAGCAACCGGCGAGCACCAAGGCCGTCGCCGCGAGTGCGGCGGACACGGCCAGAAGGCGCTTGCCGCTGATGTGAGCGGATCTCATATCCGAATACCTCTTCCTGGTGTGGGGTCACCGATTCGGCAGACGCACGCGTGCCTCACTGCCGAATCACGTAGCCATATTCGTAACACGAAACGCGTCGCACGCATGCATCCGGATGGAGTTTGTAGCGCGATCTTTACATGCGCGCAATTTAACTGCGCACATTCGCGCAGGGCGCAGCGCCGTTGCGCAAAACGCGCTATTCTTCGCGCAACCTGCGTCGTTCGGTCTCAATCTGCATCATCGCGCGCCCGAGGGTCCGCGCGACCTCCGGGTCGTCCGTGCGGCGCAACCGCAGCTGCAGTTCCGCCTTCTCCCGCAGGAGGTCGCGCTCGATCAGCGCGCCGGCGACCGACCGCGCATAGGCGGTGAGATCGCCCATCTGCGGCACGGATGCCACGCTCAGCTCGTTCACGAGCGGAGCGAACGGCGCCGGCACCTCCGCCGCGACGCGGTCGACCCAACCGGGGTCGGCGAGCGTGGCAAGCTGGCTGGCGATGGCGTCCTTGACGACGCCGAGGGACGGATTCGTGAACGGGACCTGCATGACGCGCGCGGCGCGCTCGGCGCCGATCTCGTTCGGAAGCTGGAGAAGCACCATGAGGGTCTCGCGCTCTGTGCGCGACACCGGGTCGTTCGGCAGCTGGGCCAGGCCCGCCGCCGCCTGCACGGTCGGCTGCGCGCCGTTCGCGCCGCTCGTCGCGTTCTGCCCCTGCGGCGAACCGTTCTGGGCGGAGCGTTCGCCACGACGTGCTGCCTGCACCGCGCGGAGCGTGTCCTGCAGGTCGGCGCCGGAGAGCCGGGCCAGTTCGCGGGCATAGCCGTTCTGCGAGGCGGGGTCGCGGATCGTCGCCACGATGGGTGCTCCCCCGCGCATGGCCGACGTACGACCTTCCACCGTGTCGAGGTCGTAGCGGTCGACCACCTGACGGATCATGAACTCGAACATCGGCTTCTTCGCGTCGATCATGCGGCGCACCGCGTCGTCGCCTTTCGCGAGCCGCAGGTCGCACGGGTCGAGACCGTCCGGGCCCACCGCGACGTACGTCTGAGCCGAGAAGCGCTGCTCCTCCCCGAACGCGCGCGTCGCCGCCTTCTGGCCCGCCGCATCCGGGTCGAACGTGAAGATCACGGAGCCCTGGCTGTTGTCGTCGCCCATGACGCGCCGGATGACCTTGATGTGATCGACGCCGAAGGCCGTGCCGCAGGTCGCGACGGCGGTCGTGATGCCGGCGAGATGGCAGGCCATGACGTCGGTGTAGCCCTCGACCACTACGACCTGGTCGAGGCGGGAGACATCGCGCTTGGCGAGGTCGAGCCCGTAGAGCACCTGGGCCTTCTTGTAGACCGGCGTCTCCGGAGTGTTCAGGTATTTGGGGCCTTTGTCGTCGTCGAGCAGTCGCCGTGCGCCGAAGCCGATCGTCTGGCCGGTCAGGTCGCGGATCGGCCAGACGAGCCGCCCGCGGAACCGGTCGTAGACGCCGCGGTCGCCCTGTGAGACCAGCCCGGCCATCGTGAGCTCGTCGACCGTGAAGCCCTTGGAGCGGAGATGCTTGGTGAGCTCGTCCCAGCTCTTGGGCGCGAACCCGACCCCGAACTGTGCGGCGGCGTGCGAGTCGAAGCCGCGTTCGCCGAGGAACCGGCGTCCGACCTCGGCATCGGGGGCGGACAGGCGGGACCGGAAGAACTCTTCCGCGGCATTGTTGGCGGCAAGGAGGCGGGCGCGGTTGCCGTGCTCGGAGGGTCCGCCGCCGCCGTCCTCGTAGTGCAGGGTGAAGCCGATGCGCGCGGCCAGCCGTTCGACAGCC
Source organism: Leifsonia sp. 10N434 (assembly GCF_056394405.1). Classification (NCBI taxonomy): domain Bacteria; kingdom Bacillati; phylum Actinomycetota; class Actinomycetes; order Micrococcales; family Microbacteriaceae; genus Leifsonia; species Leifsonia sp. 10N434. The sequence continues at coordinate 335,497 of NZ_JBFTHV010000002.1, forward strand.
TCGGTGAAGGTGACGTGGTCGAGCTTCTGGAGGAACTCGTAGACGTCTCCGCCTTCGCCGCAGCCGAAGCAGTGGTAGCGGCCGACGCCCGGACGCACCTGGAAGCTCGGGCTCTTCTCGTCGTGGAACGGGCAGAGGCCTTTGAGGGCTCCGACACCGGCCGACTTGAGGCTGACGTGGTCGCCGACGATGTCGGCGATGTTGGTGCGGGCCTTGACCTCTTCGATGTCGCTCTGTCGAATCCGGCCGGCCATACATCGATTCTAGTGAGCCCGGGCCGACCTCGAGGGCCGCCGGGCGTTCACCTCGCTACTGCTTCTGCCTCTTGCGTCCGCGCGTGTTCTGCGCGATCTCGATGATCGCCACGAACACTTCGATGCCGACCCGCAGCAGCAGCACCGCCAGCACAGCGCCAACGATCGTGATGATCAAGCCGAAAAGGAACACGAAGGCGCCGAAGAACGAGTGCGTCTCGACCGCGAGCGTCAAGCTGTACATGAGCGACAGCAGTGTGCTCAGGCCGATCAGGACCAGGCCGACCACATAGACGGGACCTGCGAGCTTGCGCGTGACGTAGTTCGTGAAGCTGAAGTCGAACAGCGTCGAGAAGAACCGGGTGTCGTCGAGGATCTCGGCGTAGTCGCTCATGCTGCGCGGGGGGACGCCCGCGGCGGAGTAGGCGTCGTCGTCTCCGGCTTCGCCCGGCGGAACCGTGCCGGCCGGCGGAACCGTTCCTGCGGGTGGCGGCGGCACCGTGCCTGCCGGCGGGACCGCGGCTGTCGGCGGGACCGCGCCGGCGGCGGCACCCGTGCCGGAGGGCGTAGGCACTGCGCCTGCGCCTGCGCCTGCGGCGGCGGATGTCGCTGCGGGCACGAGCACCTCGGTCGGGGCATCGCTGAATGCGGCGGTGGTCGCGGCCGTGGTGGCGGTCGTGGCGGCGGTCGATGGGCCGGCCGCTGCGGCCGTAGCGGGCGGTGTTGCGCCCGCAGCCGACGCCGGTGCTCCCGTGGAATCCGCGGGCGTCGTGGCGGCGGACGGTTCGGTCACACCGTCGAGGAACGCGTTGTGTCCCGCAAGCGCGGCGTCGAGGATCTCCGGTGCGTCGCCTTGCGTCGCGCCCGTTCCGGTGGGCTTCTTCGGCGTGGGGGTCTTGCGCGCGGTGGAGCGTGCCGCGGGCGCACTGGTCGTCGGGACCTTCTTCGTCGCCGGCTTCGCCGGGCTCGTCGCGGATGCGCCGGTCTTCGTGGCGCTGGCCGCAGTGACACCGGTCGCAGTGGCACCGGGCGTCGGGGCCCCGGCCGTCGGGGCACCGGCCGTCGGGGCTCCGTTCTTTGCGGCGGGCGTCTTGGCAGCGCCGGTCGTCGGAGAAGCGGTCTTCGCCTTGGCAGCGCCGGCTTTCGCTGCTCCCGCCTTGGCCGCCTTCGAGAGGACGGCGGCGCTGGTCGTGTCGTCCGTGGCCGCGTCGGTCCCTGACCCGGTGCGGGTGCCAGTGCCGGCACCAGTGCCTGTCGCTCGGCTCCGGGCAGGCGTGGTGCGTGGTGCGCGGGTCGCACGAGGTGCGCCATCCGTGCCGAGCGCATCTGCCGCAGCGGTGTCTCCGGTCGTCGTTCCGGCCGGGATCTCGGCGGCGCCTCCGGTCGTCTTCGCCGCGGGGCGTGCCGTGGTGCGCTTGGGGCGCACAGGGGCCGCTACCTCCGCGGGCGTCGGCTCCTCGCCGTTCGCCGGTGGTTCTGGGGTGCTCATTCTTTCCTCCCGATCGCCAAGACTCCCAGCATTCTGCACTGGGCCCGGGGTTTCAAGCCCGCTGGGTGAACTCAGTGCTGAACCAGACGCTCGTACCAACTGAGCGCGGACTGGTCGGTGAGACTGGCCACCTGATCGACGATCACGCGGCGGCGAGCCGTGTCATCGTCGGCGGAGTTCCAGTCTTCGGCGAAGCCCGCATCGAGCTCGGCCGGCCCGCGTTCATAGAGGATGTCGGCGAGCGTCGTCAGGATCTGGCGCTGCTGGACGTAGATGGGCTGCCGGGTGTTCTTCGACATCACGAAGGTCGCGACGATGCCCTTCAGTACGGCGATCTCCGCCTGGATGCCGGGGGGGACCACCACGTTCGCACCGAACCGGATCAGCTGCTGTCCGGGTGCTTCGTCGCGTGTCGCGCGGATCGCCGCCCCCGCGAAGCGACCGATGAGCTGACTCGTGAGGTTCTTGAGGCGCGCCTGCGACCGGCGGCTGCCATCCCAGGCGTCCAGCCACACGTCGAGGCTGTCGAGGCGATCGAACGCCGCGATGAGCTCGTCGTGACTGAACTCGCCCCCGATCCACTCGTACATCGAGCGCACGAGGTCGTCGTGGTCTACCCGGCTGCCCAGCGCGGCCACGTCGATGTAGCCGTTGACGACCGCGTCTTCGAAGTCGTGCACCGAGTACGCGATGTCGTCGGAGAGGTCCATGACCTGGGCCTCGATGCAGCGGACGCGATCAGGCGCGCCCGCCCGCAGCCACTCGAACACCGCGCGGTCGTCCGTGTAGAAGCCGAACTTCGCGCGGCCGCTCGGATCGGCCACCGACGTCGTCGCCGGCCACGGATACTTACAGCTCGCGTCGAGGCTGGCCCGGGTCAGGTTGAGTCCATACGGGCGCCCGTCGGGCCCGAACACCTTGGGCTCGAGCCGCGCGAGCAGGCGCAGCGTCTGCGCGTTGCCCTCGAACCCGCCGATGTCGTCGGCCCACCCGTTGAGCGCGCGCTCCCCGTTGTGACCGAACGGCGGGTGCCCGATGTCGTGCGCGAGGCAGGCCGTGTCCACGATGTCGGGATCGAGGCCGAGGCTCGTCGCCAGCTCGCGGCCGACCTGTGCGACCTCGAGCGAGTGGGTCAGTCGGTTGCGGGCGAAGTCGAGGCCCGCCGTCGGGCTGAGCACCTGCGTCTTGGCGGCGAGGCGGCGTAGCGCGCTGGAGTGCAGCAGGCGAGCACGGTCGCGCGCGAAATCGCTGCGGCGGTTCGAGTGCTCTTCGGGGAGCCAGCGCTCCCGATCGTGAACGCTGTAGCCGTCATCCGCCACTGTTGTGAACCTCCGCCTCGGCGACCTCTGCGCGCTGGTACCCGTCGAGCTCACGGCTCGCGAGCCATCCGTCGGGAAGTGCAGGGCGCTTGGGAGATCCGGCGCGACCGCGCTGCCCCTCCGCCGCCTCGCCGGGGTACTCCTGCGACCAGTCGAGCGTCGCGAGCAGATCGTCGAGGTGCGCGAGCGTGTCGACCGTGGCCAGGCTCGCCCGGAGGTCGCCGCCGACGGGATAGCCCTTGAAGTACCACGCGACGTGCTTGCGGATGTCCCGGCAGCCGCGCTCTTCGCTCTCGAAGAACTCGACGAGCAGTTCCGCGTGCCGCCGGAACGTCGCCGCGACCTGCCCGAGACTCGGATGCGCCTGGGCGCGCGCCGCCTCAGCGGCATCGATCTCCCCCGCGCGAGCCCGGAAGGCCGCCGCGAGGTCGCCGAACAGCCACGGACGCCCGAGGCAGCCACGACCGACGACGACGCCGTCGCAGCCGGTCTCATCGACCATCCGGAGCGCGTCTGCCGCCGACCAGATGTCGCCGTTCCCGAGCACCGGTGTGCCCGTGATCGTCTCCTTGAGCTTCGCGATGGCGGACCAGTCCGCGTGCCCGGAGTAGAACTCCGCGGCCGTTCGAGCGTGCAGCGCGATCGATGCGACACCGGCTCCCTCCGCGGCCTTGCCCGCCTCGAGGTAGGTGAGGTGATCGCTGTCGATGCCCTTGCGCATCTTGACCGTGAGCGGGATGGACCCGGCGGCCTTCACCGCGCCCTCGACGATCTCGCGGAAGAGACCGAGCTTCCAGGGAAGCGCCGCTCCCCCGCCCTTGCGGGTGACCTTGGGCACCGGGCATCCGAAGTTCAGGTCGATGTGGTCGGCGCGGTCCTCCGCGACGAGCATCGTGACCGCCTCGGACACCGTCTTCGGGTCGACGCCGTAGAGCTGGATGGAACGGGGCGTCTCGGACTCGTGATGTGTGATGAGTCTGAGGGATTCGGGAGTGCGCTCGACCAGCGCCCGTGACGTGATCATCTCGCTCACGTAGAGCCCGGCGCCGAACTCGCGGCAGAGCCGGCGGAACGCGGTGTTGGTGATCCCCGCCATCGGCGCCAGTACGACGGGCACGTCGAGCGCCAGCGGACCGATGGTCAGCTGGGGTGCGTGGCTTATCGTTGCTGTAGTAGACATTTCACTCAATTCTCCCAGAAAGCGCGGTAGGCCATGACCGAGGGGCAGGATGCTGTGGAGACTCCGAGCAACGACTCTTCTGTGGAGGCCGCTCAGGAGACCGGGCGCGCGCGCGTCGAGGCCGATGCGCAGGCGCGCGGCGTGAGCATCCGGGTCATCGAACGACCGGCGGTCAGGAGCCTCGACGAGGCCGCGCAGCTCCTCGGGATCCAGCCGTCGGACATCGTGAAGTCCCTGGTCGTCAAGCGCAGCGACGGGACCTTCGTCTTCGCGCTGGTGCCCGGCGGCCGCAAGATCTCGTGGCCGAAACTGCGCGGGCTCCTGGGCGTGAACAAGCTTCAGCTGCCCGACGCTCAGGTCGCGTTCGAGGCCACCGGTTACGTTCGCGGCACGATCACGCCGTTCGGCAGCACCACCGCCTGGCCGGTCGTCGTCGACGAGACCGTCGTGGGACGCACCGTCTCGATGGGCGCCGGCGAGCACGGCTACTCCCTCTTCGTCGACGCCGACGAACTCGTCACCGCGTTCGGCGCCACCGTCGCCGACATCACCGACCCCGAGTAGCGCCCCTCCCTCCCGCACGCAGAAGGGGCCCCGACGCGCCGCGTACCGACGCATGCGACGGCGTGTCAGGACCCCTGATTCGCCGAACTGTGGAGAACGTTCGGGCAAGACCCGCGGGCTGTGCCAGGGTGGGCCGATGCGAGCCGCACCATCCCCGCAGCCCTCGACGAGACGATCGAGCTCGCGCGGCTCGACCGAGCCGGACGCGGCCGAGCTCGCCTCTGCCGAAGCTGAGCTCTTCGACCGCTGCCATGCCGCTCAGGCGAGGATGGGAGTCGAGCGATTCATCAGCCACACCACAGCTGCTCGGATCTATGGTCTCTGTCTGCCCCGCGAGATCGAGCGGAAGGCGGAGCTGCATATCTCGACGGTCGAACCGCGCCGCGCACCAAAAGGAGCGGGTGTCATCGGCCACAGACTCCGGATCGACCAGGATTCGCTGCGAATCCGGTCAGGACTTCGCGTGCCGCAAGCCGTGGAGGTGTGGTGCGAGCTCGCGAGCCTGCTCGAGGTTGACGATCTGGTCTGCGCAGGAGACGCGCTCCTGCGTCGGAAGAATCCGTTGACCGAACCCGATGCGCTCGGGATGGCAATCGAAGCGGCGACCGACCGTCCAGGGGTGGATCGGTTTCGGCGGGCGCTCCGATTGATCCGCCCACGCACCGACTCCTCGATGGAGACGCGGCTGCGGCTTGCCCTCATTCGCGCTCGTCTTCCCGAGCCGGAGGTGAACAGAGCGACCCTCGATAGCCGGGATTCGTTCATCGGCTTCGGGGATCTCGTGTACGCAGGAGCACGCGTCGTCGTCGAATACGACGGGGATCACCATCGATCGGACCCTGCGCAGTACTCGGCAGACGTTGACCGCCACTGGAGAATGCAGAACTCCGGGTGGCAATTGGTCCGCCTTAACCGCGCCCACCTCCGCAACAATGCGCATGAAGCGGTGAATCGCGTGCGGCAGGCGCTCACACCGAAATGAGGGGTCCAGACGCGCCGCGAGATCGACAATCGAACGGCGTGTCTGGACCCCTCATCGAAAGGGGGACGCGACGGGGCTAGTCGGCGGCGGGGATGACGCAGGAGTCGCCGTCGCAGACGACGGCGTTCGCGTCGCCGAGTGGGATCAGCGAGAAGGTCGCGGGAGCCGCGGGAGCGGCAGGCACACTGGGAGCAGCAGGCGCCGCGGGAGCGCCGCTGGCGACGGCTTCGGCGGCCGCGACCTCGGCCGCGGTCACGCGGTCACCTCGGCGTCCGCGGAGGCGTCGGCGGCGGTGCCGGCGCCCGCAGCGCGCTCCGACCACACCTGCTCGAGCACCTGCGCGAACGTCGCCGCGTCCTGGGCACCAGACACCCCATAGCGGCCGTCGATCACGAAGAACGGAACGCCCTGGATGCCGTACTCCTGCGCCAAAGCCTGGTCGGCCCGCACGTCGGAGAGGAACTCCTCCGAGCTCAGAGCCGCACGCGCAGCGTCACGGTCCAGCCCGACCTCGGCGGCGAGGTCGACGAGGTCGTCGACGCGCCCGATGTGGCGGCCCTCGGTGAAGTACGCCCGGAAGAGCCGCTCGGAGAGCTCCAGCTGCTTTCCGTTCGCCTTCGCGAAGTGCAGGAGTTCGTGCGCCTTCACGGTGTTCGTGTGCTTCAGGATGTCGAAGTCGTAGTCGAGACCCACCGACGACGCGATGCCGGTGACGCGCTCCAGCATCTGCGAGACCTGTGCGGGCTGCATGCCCTTGTGGCCGGCGAGGAAGTCGATCTCGCTGCCGTCGAAGTCGACGGGGGTGTCGGGCGAGAGTTCGAAGGAGTGGTATTCCACCTCGACCGCCCGGTCGTCGCCGGTGCCGGCGAACAGGCCGCTGCCGGCTTCGAATTTGCGCTTGCCGATGTAGCACCACGGGCAGGCGATGTCGGACCAGATGTCTATCTTGATGGGTTCACTCACGCAGTTCTGCAACGGTGAAGGTCAGCCGGGCATTCCCGGCGCGTCCACCGCACCGCCGAAACGGCGGTTGCGCCCCGCGTACAGCTCGATCGCGCGCCACAGATCGACCCGGGAGAAGTCCGGCCACAGCGTGTCGAGGAAGACCATCTCGGCGTAGGCGCTCTGCCAGAGCATGAAGTTGCTGGTGCGCTGCTCCCCCGAACTGCGCACGAACAGGTCGACATCCGGCAGCTCGGGCGCGTATAGGTGGCGCTGGATGCTCTTCTCGGTGATCGCGGACGGCTTCAGGCGACCGGCGGCCACCTCGGACGCGAGCGTGCGCACGGCATCCGCGATCTCGGTGCGACCGCCGTAGTTGACGCACATCGTGAGGGTGAGCACGTTGTTGCCGGCCGTCAGCTTCTCGGCGAACTGCAGTTCCTTGATCACGGACGACCAGAGCCGCGGCTTGCGACCGGCCCAGCGCACACGCACGCCCCACTCGTTCAGCTGGTCGCGGCGCCGGTGCAGCACATCGCGGTTGAAGCCCATGAGGAAGCGCACCTCTTCGGGCGACCGCTTCCAGTTCTCCGTGGAGAACGCGTACACGCTCAGGTGCTTCACGCCGATCTGCACCGCTCCGGCGACCACGTCGAGCAGGGCTGCCTCGCCCGCGCGGTGCCCTTCGATGCGGGTGAGCCCGCGCGCGTTCGCCCAGCGTCCGTTGCCGTCCATCACGACCGCCACGTGCTCGGGCACAGCGGAGATCGGCAGCTCGGGCGGATACAGACCCGTCCAGTCGAGCGGGCGGAACTCCACCGCGTCTTTGTGCGTGTAGGGCTTGGGGCTCATCCGTTCGCTTTCCGTTCGTGCTGCACGTGCGCCAGGGATCGCAGACCGCGCTCGAGGTGCCACTGCGTGTACGCAGCGACGACGCCGCTCGCCTTCGACCGCGTAGCGTCGTCGGTCTCGTCCGCCGCCTCCCAGTCGCCGCTGAGCAGCGCGCCGAGCAGCCCGACCGTCTGCGTGTCGAGTCGTGGCGCACCCTGCGGGGCGCAGTCGGTGCAGACCACGCCGCCGAGCTGCACCACGAGCGAGAGGTGCGGACCGGGTGCCCCGCAGCGCGAGCAGTCGAGGAAGCTCGGCGCCCAGCCGGCCAGCGACAGCGCCCGCAGAAGGTACGAGTCGAGGGTCAGGGAGGCCCCGTGCTCCTGCCGCGAGAGCGAGCGGAGCGCTCCGACGAGCAGCAGGTACTGCTGCAACGACGATTCCGCCTCGGTCACGCGATCGGCCGTCTCGACCATGGCGTTCGCCGCCGTGTAGCTGGCGTAGTCCCCCGCGATCAGCGCGCCGTAGGCGCCGAGCGACTCGGCCTGGGTGATCACGTCGAGGCTGCGGCCCTCGTAGAGCTGCACATCCGCGACCATGAACGGCTCGAGGCGCGAGCCGAACTTCGAGGCGGTGCGGCGGACCCCCTTCGCCACCGCCCGCACCTTGCCGTGCTGGCGCGTGAGCATCGTGACGATCCGGTCGGCTTCGCCCAGCTTGTGGGTGCGCAGCACGACGGCTTCATCACGGTAGACAGGCACACTCAAGTATCCCGCGTAACACCGACAGTCCGGGTCAGCCGCGCATGATACAAAGTGACGTATGAGCACCACCGCCCTCACGATCCCCATCTGGGTCGATCTGGTGGCGGTAGGGGTCGGCAGCCTGCAGGGTGCGATGTTCGCGTCCGGCTTCCGCGACCGCCGCCTCGACCTGCTCGGTGTCGCGATCATCGGCGTCGCCACGGGTGTCGGCGGCGGCCTGCTGCGCGACATCCTGCTGGTGGTGCGTCCGGTCGCCCTACAGTCGAACTGGTATCTGCCGATCACGGTCGTCGCCGCACTGGTCGGGATGCTCCTGGTGCGGATGTTCCGGCGCCTCGACCCGATCATCACCTTCCTCGACGCGCTCACGATCGGGCTGTTCGGCGCCATCGGCGCGACCAAGGCGCTGTCGCTCGGGCTCCCGGAGGTGCCCGCGATCTTCGTGGGCGTGGTCTCCGCGGTCGGCGGGTCGATCCTGCGGGATCTCCTGCTGAACCTGCCCATCGCCCTGATGCACGTCGGTTCGCTCTACGCGGTCGCCGCGGGTGCCGGCACGATCGTGCTGGTGGTGCTCGTCGACCTCGGCGTGCCCATTCCGGTGGCCGCGATCGTCTGCGTCGCCGTGACCACGATCATCCGGTTGCTGGCAGTGCGTTTCGGCTGGAGCCTCCCGGAGCAACGTGAGCTGAGCCGCATCCCTCGGCCGCGCTGGCCGCGTCTCTCATGGCGCGCCGTGCGCGTCGACGAGCGCACCGAGACGGGCTCGATCCCGCGCTACAAGCTCGACAAGCCCGAGTAGCCCCAAGCCCGAGTAGCGGCACCGCGCCCGCGTCCGCACGCGCAACTCCCGCAACTCCCGCAGCTCCCGCAACTCCGGATGCCCGCAGCGCCACGCCGCCCGGAAACGCAGAACTCCGGAACTCCTGGGCCCTGAGACCGACGAGTTCCGGAGTTCTACACGAAATCCGACTGGGCGCTACGCCGTGACGAGCTCCTGCGCCTCCGCCGGAGCACTGCCGCGCACCGCACGGTTCACCGCCGAGACGACCGCCTTGAACGACGCCGTGGTCGTGTCGGCGTCGATCCCGACGCCCCACAGGCGCGTGCCGTCGACCTCGAGCTCCACGTAGGCGGCAGCCAGCGCGGACTCGCTCGCCGACAGCGTGTGCTGCGAGTAGTCGTAGAGGTGAACGTCGATGCCGCGCGCGTTCAGAATGTCGAGGAACGCCGCGATCGGGCCGTTGCCCTCGCCGGTGGCCTTCGCCACCGAGTCGCCGTCGCGCAGTGTGACGGTGAGCGAGACGTGATCGCCGGTCTCGTTGGTGGTGCTCGTGCTGCCGAGTTCGAACCGGCCCCACTTGCTCTCCGCCTCGTGCGCCGGCGCCGGCAGGTACTCGTCTTGGAAGATCGCCCAGATGTCGTCGCTCGACACCTCGCCGCCCTCTTCGTCGGTCTTGGCCTGCACGACCCCGGAGAACTCGATCTGCAGCTTGCGCGGCAGGTCCAGAGCGTGGTCGGTCTTCAGCAGGTAGGCGACGCCGCCCTTGCCCGACTGCGAGTTGACCCGGATGACCGCCTCGTAGCTGCGTCCCAGATCCTTGGGGTCGACCGGCAGGTACGGAACGGCCCAGACGAGCTCGTCGACCGACGTGCCCTTCGCCTCGGCCTCGGCGGCCATCGCCTCGAAGCCCTTCTTGATCGCGTCCTGGTGGGATCCGCTGAATGCGGTGAACACCAGGTCGCCGCCCCAGGGGCTGCGCTCGTGCACCGGCAACTGGTTGCAGTGCTCGACGGTGCGCTTGACCGAGTCGATGTCGCTGAAGTCGATCTGCGGGTCGATGCCCTGCGTGAACAGGTTGATGCCCAGCGTGACCAGGTCGACGTTGCCTGTGCGCTCACCGTTGCCGAACAGGCAGCCCTCGATGCGGTCCGCGCCGGCCATGTAGCCGAGCTCGGCGGCGGCGACCGCCGTGCCGCGGTCGTTGTGCGGGTGCAGCGACAGGATGACGTTCTCGCGGTGGTTCAGGTGGCGCGACATCCACTCGATCGAGTCGGCGTAGACGTTGGGCGTCGCCATCTCGACCGTCGCCGGCAGGTTGATGATGACCTTGCGCTCGGCGGTCGGCTCGAAGACGTCGAGCACCTGGTTGCAGATGTCGGCGGCGAACTCGAGCTCGGTGCCCGTGTAGCTCTCGGGCGAGTACTCGTAGTAGATCGTCGTGCCGGGGACCATCGATTCCATCTGGCGGCACAGCCGTGCGCCGCTCAGAGCGATGTCGATGATGCCCTGCTGGTCGGTGCGGAACACGACGTCGCGCTGCAGGATGCTCGTGGAGTTGTACAGGTGAACGATCGCCTGCTTCGCGCCGACGAGCGACTCGTAGGTGCGCTTGATCAGGTGCTCGCGCGCCTGGGTCAGCACCTGGATCGTGACGTCGTCGGGGATGGCGTCTTCTTCGATCAGGCTGCGCACGAAGTCGAAGTCGGTCTGGCTCGCGCTCGGGAAGCCGACCTCGATCTCCTTGTAGCCCATGCGGACCAGCAGGTCGAACATGATGCGCTTGCGCTCCGGGCTCATCGGGTCGATGAGGGCCTGGTTGCCGTCACGCAGATCGACGGCGCACCAGCGCGGCGCGACGGTGATGCGCTGGTCGGGCCAGGTGCGGTCGGGCAGGTCGACGCGGATCTGCTCGTGGAAGGGCCGGTATTTGTGGATCGGCATGGCGCTCGGCGCCTGGGTGTTCTTCATGGTCTGAAATCTCCTCGTGGTGTCATCTGGAGAGCCAACGACGAACTCCGCGACGAGGGAGGCCCAGAACTAGGACTCGTCGCGGCAGCTAAGAAGGAGCAGACCGTACACAGAATCGAGAGTACCACGCACCGCTCAGCCGCGCCCGCGTGCCAGGGCCGCCGCTTGCCGCACCGACAGCTGCGGCAGGTACGCCCGGATCAGCGCGACGCCGATCGCCGGCAGTGCGACCGGGTCGGGGTACGCCATGATCATGGGTCGCTGGGCCGGCTGGAACTTGCGCTTGAAGCGCAGCAGCGACCGGAAGCCGTACACGGGCTCCAAGGACGAGCTCAGGAATCCGAGCGTGCGGTCCATGCCGCTGCGCTCCGCGTCCTCCGGTTCGACAGCGGTGTGCGCGAGGGGCGCCGCCGACAGGCTCATGAACTCGATGCCGTCGTCGCGCATCCGGATGGCCGCCTCGGCGATCAGGAACTCCATCACGCCGTTGATGCTGCCGGGCCGACGACGCATGAAGTCGAGCGTCCAGCCGACCACGACGCCGTCGCGGAAGGTGGGCAGCCAGCTGGTGACCCCCTCGATCCGTCCCTCCTCGTCCACGGCGAGCATCAGCCGAACGGCGGGATCACGCAGTTCGTCCAGGCCGCCGAGGGTGAAGCCCATCTCCGGCAGGTCCTTCTCGGCCACCCACTGCTCCGAGATGTCCGAGAGCTGCACGACCTGGCTGAGCGGGAGGGCGGCGAACGTCGTCCACTCGGCCCGGATGCCCGCACGTTCCGCCCGATTGATGGACGAGCGCACATCCTGCCACTTCTTGCCGGTGGTCGACCAGTTCTGCGGGTCGATGACCGCCTCCTCGGCGACGACCATGGTCGACCATCCCATCTCGCGGAAGAGTCCCTCGAAGGCGGCGTCGACGCTGTAGAAGACGGGCGTCCAACCGTTGTCGTCGCAGAATCGCGCGAAGCGGTCCACCGAGCGGTCGTGCGGGGGCGGAGCGCCGAACGGGCCGCCGGTGGTGATCGCGACGCGGCCGATCACGCGGTAGGCGATGGCGTGCCCGTCGACCGGATCGAACCAGTAGTCGTTGCCCGGCCAGGTGGCCATGAACGAGATCGCATCGCCACCGCCGCGCTCGATCGCCTCGCGCACACGCACGGCATCCGTCTCACCGCGCCGTGATCCGCTGCCGCGCAGCACCGGGATGGCGGCCAGGATGGCGACCAGCCAGAACACGGTCCCGACGTTGTCGTAGACGAAGGTGGCGAACGGCGTCGTCGGGAGGTACTGCACGGGTTCCCGTCGCAGGAAGGTCACGGGGATGAAGCGTTCGAGCACGTCGTTCACGAGATCGCTCAGGTCGAGGGGCCGCGTGAAACCGGTGTCCTTCTGGAGGTACCCGACGGCGATGTAGAAGAGGGCGAGACCCAGCCCAGTGGCCACGACGATGAGGATGTAGCGCTGAACAGCGCGCGACGCGGGTCGTACGGGGAAGTGCCGCCGGAGCACGACGAGGACGATCGCGATCGCCAGCGGGAGCAGCGATGACAGGGCGAGGATCGCCGTGATCTCCCAGTACCGCGGCGTCAACGAGATGCGGGGCGTCACCCCCGCGAGCGGGAGGATGCCGAAGTAGAACGCTGAGAGCACCGCGAGCAGCACATTCACCGCGACCGCCAGCCAGAGCGCGAAGCGGCTCCCCCGCAGCAGTCCGTACGCCGCGACGAGCAGCACCAGCAGCGGCAGCACCGAGACCAGCACCGGGCCGACGCCGCTGATCCGCTCCACCGCCAGATCGTGCACGCACTGGCGAGTAACCGCGAACGCCTGGCAGCGCTCCAGCAGCGTCCCCTTGTCGGGGGCCTCGCTGGTGAAGAGGAGGGCGATCGGCGCCAGCAATCCGTAGCGCGAACGTGTCAGCAGGCCGATGACGGGACCGACCGCGGTCACCGCCACGACGGACGCGAGCAGCACCCGGATCTCGTGGTGCGAACTGCGCACCCATCCGGTGCGCTTCGCGGTCGGCCGCAACAGCACCCCCAGCCCGAGGCCGGCGAGCACGGCCACCAGACGGTAGACATCCGACGGGAGGCCCGAGTACAGCAGGAAGACCACGGCGACGAGCACGGTCAGCACGCGGATGCGTCGTCGCCAGAGCGCTCCGGCGAACGCGCTCGCCGTCATGATCGTGCCGCCCAGCGCGGTGAACACGTCGAGCACCACCAGGTGCCGCACGCTCGTCGCCCACATCTCGCCCGTGTCCGAGGCGAGCAGCTGCAGCCCGATCCCGGCGGAGATCCCGGCGATCGGGGTGGCCACGAATGCGACGAGCGTGCGCCACGTGCCCATGAGGTGCTCGGCCGCGCCGACGAGGACGATCGTCAGCACGAGGGCGACGATCAGCTCGACGATGTCGTTCGTGAACAGCACCGAGGTGAGCGGCGTCCACCAGTGCCCGTCGACGAGCGGTCCCGGCCCGGTTCCCAGCCACACGCCGAGCGGACGGCGCGGTCCGTGCATCGGTCCGGTCGCGAGGGCGAGGGCGAGGATCACCAGGGTGATGACCACGGTGAAGGGACGCGCGGCGACGACCGCCCGCGCGCGTCCGGCCCACGACATCCGGCTCATCCTTCGAGTCCCAGGTGTGCGGCGATGAGCGGGAAGCCGTGCGCGAGTGTGTAGCGGACCGTGTTCCAGTCGTGCGCCGAACCGGGCGAGACGAGCAGGTCGGTCGACATCCCGGCCCGGTCGGCGTCGGCGCGGAGCGTGTGCGCGTATCCCGTGTACCGCAGGTCGTTCTGCCCGACGCCGAACACGATCAGCGAGTCACGGTACGGGGCGTTGGCGCGCAGCAGCGCGCTCGGCTGGGCGGCCCGGTACGCCGTCACCGAGCCCGCGAACCCGGTCGCCACGGTCGATCCGCCGGCGCCGAGGGTGGGGCCGAGTTCGCTCGACGACGCCAGCGCCGACCCGAAGAGCTCCGGATGCCCGGCGGCGAACTGCACCGCGCAGGTCGCACCTTGGGAGTACCCGAAGACGCTCCACGCGGCCGGATCGCTGCTCACCCGCAGATGGGCCCGGATCCACGTCGGAACGTCTTTCAGCAGATAGGTCGCCGAACGGCCGAGCGTCGACGAGTCGACGCACATCGGGTTGCGATCGGGGCCGCCGAGCTGGTCGGCGGCGACGACGATCGGCGCCAGGCCCCCGTGCTTCGCCGCGTAGGCGTCCATGACGGCGCCGATCCGGCCGGCGGTGAACACGTCCGCCGGAGCCCCCGGCTGCCCGGCGAAGGCGTACAGCACGGGCAGAACCGGCGGCGCGGCCGTCAGCGCTGCGGGCGGCAGATAGACGACGGCCGTGCGGGCGGGGAAGCCCGAGGTCGTCGCCGGAATCCGAACCGTTCCCGTCTCGCCCGTGGCCGGCAGCGAAGCGGGCGGGGTCCAGGTCGATCCGTAGTCGGTGCCCACCGCGACGACCTCGCCGTGCTCGTGATGCAGGTCGAGGCCGCGGTACGGCACGACACCGACGACGTCGTCCAGCGTGCGGTATGCGCCGAAGTCCACGTTGATCGCCGCCGCCGACGCGATCAGGAACACCGGGATGCTCACCACGGCGATGACCTTCCGCCACCACCGCGAGCGGAACAGGTTCGCCAGTGCCAGCGCGATTCCGGCGCATCCGATGACGACCCAGAACCGCGTGACCGTCGTCAGCTGAACGCCGAACAGGTTGAGCACGTCGCCGAACAGCCACGTGACGAACCAGCCGAGCACTCCCCCGGCGATGGCCGCGAGCACGCCGGCGAGCACGCGCCTCCACGTCGGGCGCACCAGGAGGTAGAGCGCGAGCGCCGCGGCCACGACGTCGGCGGCGATCAGAAACGGCTGCTGATCGATGCGCAGGGACATGAGCCAGTTCAGGGTGGATCCTTTCAGGGTGCCGGCAGGCCGACGCACAATTCTCGGGTATTCAGCCTGCGCAGAGCTGCGCTGACGGGGGCGCTCAGCAAACTCCGAGCATCCAGGGGGCTTCACGGAAGAATGCGCGAGCGCCGGAGCGCCGGACCGGACGGCCGGCGCCCGTGGCCGGGCCGGCCGGGTGCTACTCGACGGCCAGCGCGGCCACCGGCGAGAGCGCCGTCGCCCGGCGCGTCGGCGCGATCGAGGCGACGACGGCGAGCACAGCGGCGGCCACCGCCACAAGCGCGAGGAACGGCCACGGAAGAGCAGGGACGAGCAGGCCACCTCCCGGGATGCTGCCGAGCAGCGACTGCGCACCGATCCAGCCGTAGACCGTGCCGAGCACCAGCCCGGTCAGCACCGCTGAGACCGTGAGCTGAGCGCTCTCGGCGAGGATCATCCGCTTCACCTGCTGCGCCGTGAATCCGAGAGCTCGGAGCAGCCCGAGCTCCCTGCGCCGCTGCAGCACGCTCAACGAGAGGTTGTTGATCACGCCGACCGCCGCGATGACGGCCGAGAATCCGATCATCACAGAGAACACGATCATCGTCACCGTGACCACGGGGGTCACGCCTGCATACAGCTCCGGCTCGTTGCTCTGAGCCTCCTGAATCATCTGCAGATAGGACTGCGCGGCCACGACGAACATCGTGATCAGGGTGACCCCGATGACCAAGCCGATCGTGGTGCGGGAGCTGCGCTCCGGGTTGCGCACCGCGTTGGCCGCGGCCAGTCTCGTCGCCGTCCCGCGGCCGAACAACAATCCGACGCCGCGAAGGATGGAGGGCATGAAGAGGGGCGCGGCGAGGATGATGCCGGTGAACGAGAGCACGCCGCCGGGCAGGGCGACCAGCACTCCGTACGAGTGGTATTGCTGGAGCACCGGTGTCGCGAACACATCGAGCCCCAGCAGCAGGCCGAAGGCGAGGAGCGCCGCGCCGACGAGGATCAGGGCGGATGCGACGACAGTGCGGCCCCTGCCCTGCCGCAGTGCGGCGGGCGGGCGCTCCTCGGCGGCGCCCAGAGCTTGAACAGGCGTCACGGTCAGCACCCGGCGTCCGCCGACCCAGGAGGCCAGCCATGTCGTGAGCACGACGACCACCAGCGGCGCGAGCAGCGCCGGCGTGATCACCGGGTAGAGCAGATCCGGGAGCACGCGCAGCGCGACGAACACCCGTACGGTCGCCAGGGCGAGCGTTGCGGCGATCGCGCCGCCGAGCAGGGAGCCGATCAGCCCGACGGTCAGTCCCTCACTCGCCACCGAGCGCCTCTGCGCCTGGGCGCTCGAGCCGATCAGTCGCAGCAGGGCGATCGTGCGGGTGCGCCCGGCGATGATCGTCGCGAAGGTGTTGGTGGTCACGATCGCCCCCACGTAGACCGCGATGATGAAGAAGATCACGGCCACGACGTTGAGCGCCACCGTCACCGAGCCGTGCGCGGCGACGTCGTCCTGTGCGATGTACGCCGCCAGCACTCCCGTCGACGACAGGAGGGCGACGCCGAATGCCGAGCTCAATGCGGCGACCAGGATGCTCGCGCGGTGCTCGCGCGCGTTGGCGCGGAACGCCGAGAACGGCCGGCTCACGCGCGCTGCTCCATGCCCAGCATGAACGTGGAGATCTCTTCGGCGGACGACCGCTCCCGTTCTGCGACGACAACGCCGTCCGCCAGGAAGACGATGCGATCGGCGAAGCTCGCGGCGATCGGATCGTGCGTCACCATCGCGATGCTCTGCCCGTACGACCGGCTCGCCTCGGCGAGCAGGGCGAGGACGTCGCGCCCCGTGCGCGAGTCGAGATTGCCGGTCGGCTCGTCCGCGAAGATCAGGTCGGGACGGGTCGCGAGCGCGCGCACGATGGCGACCCGCTGCTGCTGCCCACCGGACAGCTCGTGCGGACGATGGGTGAGCCGGTCGCCGAGGCCGAGCGAGCCGACGAGGTGGTCGATCCACTCCGCCTGCGTACGGGTCGGGCGACGACCGTCCAGTTCGAACGGCAGCCGGATGTTCGCCTGGACGTCGAGCGTGGGAACCAGGTTGAACGACTGGAACACGAAGCCGATCCGGCGCCGGCGCAGCACCGTGAGCTCGGCATCCTTCAGGCGGGTGATCTCGGTGTCGCCAAGCCAGACCTGACCGGTCGTGACCGTGTCGAGTCCTGCCATCACGTGCATCAGAGTCGACTTGCCCGAGCCGCTCGGCCCCATGATCGCGGTGAACTGCCCGGCCGGGATCCCCAGGGTCACGCCGTCGAGCGCGTTGACCCGTCCGGCGCCGGCGCCGTACGACTTGGTGGCATCCACCACTCGCGCCACCAGGGCGGTGCGGGAGTCGGGGCTCAGAATCGGGTTGGCGGTCGTGATCGTCCGGCTGGTGACATTGTCCATGTCGACAACGCTAGAGATCCGCGCTCGGCCGCGAATCAGGCCAGCGGTCGATCGTCACTCAGCCTGGAGGATGATTCCTATTCCGCCGCCGTGAGCCCGTGCTCGAAGGCGTAGACGACCATCTGCACCCGGTCGCGGAGCCCGAGCTTGCTCAGGATGCGGCTGATGTGCGTCTTCACCGTCGCCTCGCTCAGGTATTCGGTCGAGGCGATCTCCGAGTTGCTGAGGCCCCGGGCGGCGAGCACGAAGATCTCGCGCTCCCGCGAGGTGAGGTTGCCGAACTCCTGCGGCTGCTCCTTGGCGGGCTCGCCGGCGGAGAAGTACTGGAACAGCTCGCGCGTCGCTCCGGCCGCGATCACCGCATTGCCGGCGTGCACCGTGCGGATCGCCGCCAGCAGGAACTCCGGCTCCGCGTCCTTGAGCACGAAGCCGCTCGCCCCTCCCCGGATGGCGCGTGCCGCCGCTTCGTCGAGGTCGAACGTGGTCAGCACCACGATCCTCGGCGGCCTGCGACCATCGCGCACGGCCCGCCCGACGATCTCCGACGTCGCAGCGATCCCGTCCATCACGGGCATCCGGATGTCCATCAGCACCACGTCGGGCGACGTCTCGAGCGCCACCTGCACGCCCTCCTCGCCGTTCGCCGCCTCCCCCACGAACTCGAGGTCGGGCTGCGATCCGACGAGCATCCGGATGCCCGCGCGGAACAGCGCCTGGTCGTCGACCAGCAGCACCCGGATGCGTTCGCCCGCGCCTGCGCCCATCCCGCTCACGCCGGGGCTCCCACCGGCAGGAACGCGGCGACGGTGAATGTGTCGCCGGTCGGACCCGCGGTGAGCGAGCCACCGGCGAGCGTCGCACGCTCGCGCATCCCTGGCAGACCGTGGCCGATGCGGGGCAGGGCTCCCGTCCCGGTCGCGGTGGTGTCGAGCGTGATCGGTTTCATGGTGTTCCTCACGGTGATGCCGACCCCCTGCACGCCGGCCTCGCTCGTGATCGAGGCGAGGACGACGGTCGCCGGGTCGGCGGTGCTGCCGTGCCGGAGCGCGTTGGTCAACGCTTCCTGCACGATGCGGTAGGCGGCGATCTGCTGGGCGGAGCCGAGACGCTCGAGGTCGCCGCTGCGCTCCATCGTCACGTCCAGCCCCGCTGCTCGAACCTGATCGACGGTCTTGTCGAGGTCGTCGAGCGACGGCTGCGGGCCCTCCGGCTGTGCGTGGCGCAGTTCGGCGAGCAGTACCCGCACGTCGCCCAGCGCCGAGCGGGCCGTCGACGCGATGGTCGTGAGCGCCTCGTCGACGGCATCCGGATCGGCGTGACGGGCGTAGCGCGCCCCGTCGGCCTGGGCGATGACCACGGCGAGCGAGTGCGCGACCACGTCGTGCATATCGCGGGCGATGCGCGTTCGCTCCTGCTCGACGACGACGTCTTCGACGGCGCGGGCGCGATCGAACTCGGCGGCGACCTGCGCGCGGCGCGAGATCCTGGCGTTGCGCCACGTGCGCATGAGCAGCCCGAGTACCCAGGAGAGGCCCAGCACGGTCGCGCTGACGACGAACAGGAAGACGAACTGCAGCGCGAGCCGGGTGATCGCCCCGGAGAGCAGATCGAGGTAGTTCTGGCTGACCGCCGCGGTCAGCGTGAGGTACAGGGCCGCGACGACGGCGCCGACTCCGGCCGAGATCAGGCCCGACCAACGCACGACGCGGTCTCCGTAGGCCGCCGTCGAGTACAGCACGATCAGCACGCCGACGTCGCTGAACAGGATGTTGTGGCCGGAGATCATCTGCAGCACGGCAGCCAGCCAGGCGATCGCGAGCGCCACCGGCGGCGACATGCGGCGCACAGCCACCGCGACCGCGAAGCCGATCATCACCACGAAGCCGGTGCGCGGCGACGAGTCGAATCCGAACACGTTCACCGTGTCGAGCAGGAGGCAGACCACCGCGAACAGGGCCGCGCCGGCGATGTCGAACGCCAGCTGAGGGCGGGTGAGGCGGCGCACCAGCGCAGCGCGGTCGACGTCGGCGTCGAGTGTCGGCGTTCCGCCCGACGAGGCCAGCCACATCAGCACCGAGCGTCCGCCGTCCGTGCCGATCGCGCGCTGGCGCGCGACGAGGTAGCCCACGAACCAGCCGGCGACGAAGAGCACCACGACCATCAGGCTCATCAGCAGCAGACCGACGCCCTGGCTGGTGTAATAGCCGGCGATCACCGGGCCGAACTGCGGGAACTTGAGGTCGCCGCGCACGGTGAAGAGGTACGCGACGGCGGGCCCGAGCAGTACCGCCGAGACGAAGTCGAGCCAACGGACCACCACGCCCGAATGGGCGGCGACACCGAAGATCGCGAGCAGCACCGCGATGCCGCCGACGAGCCGGAACGGCGCACCGAGCGAGTCGGGTGCGGCCAGTTCGAGAAGTACCGATGCCCAGACCAGCCCGAGCGAGACCGCGGGGATGACCCGTGACAGCGCGACGGCCGCACAGGCGAACACGAGCGCGAGCGCCGACTCCACGTCGACCGGGAGACCGGTCGCGATCCAGACGGCGAACAGCAGGAGCCCCAGGGCGGGCTCGAGCACCCAGCGGAAGGGCACGAGCCGGTCCACGAGTCGGGAGCGCTGCAGCATCCTTCTACGGTACGGGGCGAATGAGGCCGTCGCCGCGCGCACGGGCGGATTTCATCCGCTGGATGTACGCGGCAGCGCCCGCGCTCGGGTCAGAACCCGAGGCGGCCGAGCTGCTTCGGGTCGCGCTGCCAGTCCTTGGCCACCTTCACCCGGATGGACAGGAACACGTGCTTGCCGATCAGCTTCTCGATCGGCACGCGCGCTGTTGCGCCCACCTCGCGGATGCGGCTGCCGCCCTTGCCGATCACGATCGCCTTCTGGCTGTCGCGCTCGACGAACAGGTTGGCGTAGATGTCGACGATGTCCTTGTCGTCGCGCTCGATGATGTCGTCGATCGTCACAGCGAGCGAGTGCGGGAGCTCGTCCTCCACGCCCTCGAGCACCGCCTCGCGGATGTACTCCGAGATGCGGTCCTCGAGCCCCTCGTCCGTCACAGCATCGGCCGGGTACAGCGGAGCGGGCGAGTTGGGGAGCAGCCGCATCAGCTCGCTCGTGAGCGTGTCGAGTTGGATGCTGCTCGTCGCCGAGATCGGGATGATCGCCTCCCACTCGCGCAGCTCGGAGACGGCCAGCAGCTGTTCGGCCACGGCCTGCTTGCTCGCCGTGTCGATCTTCGTGACGATCGCCACCTTCTTCGCCCGCGGGTACTCGTCGAGCTGATCATTGATGAAGCGATCACCAGGGCCGATCTTCTCGTCCGCGGGAACGCAGAAGCCGATCACATCGACGTCGCCGAGCGTCGACTGCACGAGGGAGTTCAGGCGTTCGCCCAGCAGCGTGCGAGGGCGGTGGATGCCCGGCGTGTCGACCAGGATCAGCTGGCCCTCCTTCTGGTGGACGATCCCCCGGATCGCGCGACGCGTCGTCTGCGGCTTCGAGCTGGTGATCGCCACCTTCTCGCCGACGAGCGCGTTCGTGAGCGTCGACTTCCCGACGTTCGGGCGGCCGACGAACGAGACGAATCCCGCATGGAAATCGTTCACGAGTGCTTCTCCTCCAGCGACGCGTCCGGCGTCGCGATCAGGGCGGTGTCGCGCTCGACGAGCACGGTGCTGACATGTTTGCGGCGGCCTTCGGTGCGATCGACGGTGAAGCGCAGCCCGTACGCCGTCGCCGTCGATCCGACCTCGGGGAGGCGGCCGAGCGCCTTGGAGACCAGGCCGCCGACGCTGTCGACGTCGTCGTCCTCGATCTCGAGTCCGAACAGTTCGCCGAGCTCGTCGATCGGCAGGCGGGTCCCGACCCGGTAGCGGCCAGGCCCGACCTGCTGCACGAGCTCGACCTCGTGGTCGTATTCGTCGGAGATGTCGCCGACCAGTTCCTCGATGAGGTCCTCGAGCGTGACCAGGCCGGCGATACCGCCGTACTCGTCCACGACCATCGCCAGGTGGTTCGATTCCAGCTGCATCTGCCGCAGCAGCTGATCGGCCTTCTTCGACTCGGGCACGAACAGGGCCGGGCGAGCCAGGTCGCCCATCGTCACCTGGTCGGCGCCGAGCGGGCTCTCGAAGCTGAGCTTCGCCACATCCCTCAGGTACAGCACGCCGACGACGTCGTCGGGGTCGCCGTCGATCACGGGCATCCGGGACACGCCCTTGCTGAGGAACAGGCCCATCGCCGTGCCGAGCCCGGCGCCGCGATCGATGGTGATCATGTCGGTGCGCGGGATCATCACCTCACGCACCACCGTGTCGTTGAACTCGAAGATCGAGTGGATGAGCTCCCGGTCGTCCTCCTCGAGGACGTCGAACTCAGTCGCCTCGTCCACGATGCTGAGCAGTTGCTCCTCGCTCGCCACCGGGGCCGAACGGGCGCGCGACGGCGTCACCCGGTTTCCGAGGGCGACCAGACCGTCGGCGATCGGCCCGAGGAGCACGCGCACGAACCGGATGAGCGGAGCCGTCAGCCGCAGCAGCAGCGTCGAGTTCGCCCGGCCGACGCTGCGCGGGCTCGCCCCGACCAGCACGAACGAGACACCCGTCATGATCAGCGCGGACAGGATCAGTGAGATCCACCACTGTTCGAAGATCATCTCGAAGGCGAGCGTGACGAGCACGGCGGCCGTCGTCTCCGCCGTGATGCGGATGAAGTTGATCGCGTTGATGTGCGCGCCCGGGTCGGCCGCTATGGCCAGCAGGGACTTCTTCGACCGCGACGTCTCCGCGAGTTCGGCGATGTCGCCGCGCGACTGCACCGAGATCGCCGCGTCGACCGCCGCCATCAGGCCGCCGAACGCGACGAGCACGAAGGCGATGACGAAGAAGAGGGTGGTGAGCATCCGCGCCTCTAGCGCTGTCGGTCGTAGCGCGAGAACCCGATCAGGATGTCGCGCTGGATGCCGAACATCTCGCGTTCCTCGGCGGGTTCGGCGTGATCGAAACCGAGGAGGTGGAGGATCCCGTGCGTCGTGAGCAGCAGGAGCTCCTCCATCAGGCTGTGACCGGCCGTCTCCGCCTGCGCCTGAGCGACCTGCGGGCAGAGCACCACATCGCCGAGCAGACCTGCCGGCGACGGCTCGTCCTCGGTGCCGGGACGCAACTCGTCCATCGGGAAGCTGAGCACGTCCGTCGGCCCCGGCTCGTCCATCCACTGCACGTGCAGCTGCTCCATCGCCGCTTCGTCGACGAGCACGATCGCGAGTTCCGCGTCCGGGTGCACGTGCATGATGTCGAAGGCGTAGGTGGCGAGGCGCTGCAACGCTGCCTCGTCCACCGGGATCGTCGACTCGTTGTTGACTTCGATGCTCATCGCTGGCGGTCCCTGTTCGTCTTTCTATCGTCTCTTCGGCGTGCGATCGCGCGGGATCGCCGAACGGCGCTCAGCGCGGTTGGCGAACTCCGCCGCCTGCTCGCGCTCGTAGTGCAGGGCCTGCTTCTGGGCGTCGTACTCCGTGTACGCGTCGACGATGCGGCCGACGAGCGTGTGGCGCACGACATCGTCGCTCGTCAGTCGCGCGAAGTAGATGTCGTCGATGTCTTTGAGCACGCGCGTCACCAGCCGCAGGCCGCTCGCGGCCGTCGGAAGGTCCACCTGGGTGATGTCACCGGTGACCACCATGCGGGAGCCGAACCCGAGTCGCGTGAGGAACATCTTCATCTGCTCCGGCGTCGTGTTCTGCGCCTCGTCGAGCACGATGAACGAATCGTTCAGCGTGCGGCCGCGCATGTAGGCCAGCGGGGCCACCTCGATCGTGCCCGCTGCCAGCAGCTTCGGAACGATCTCCGGGTCCATCATCTCGTTGAGCGCGTCGTAGAGCGGGCGCAGGTACGGGTCGATCTTGTCGGTGAGCGTTCCGGGCAGGTAGCCCAGCCGCTCCCCCGCCTCGACGGCCGGACGCGTGAGGATGATGCGGTTGACCTCCTTGCGCTGCAGGGCCTGCACCGCCTTGGCCATCGCCAGGTACGTCTTGCCGGTTCCCGCCGGGCCGATGCCGAACACGATCGTGTTGTGGTCGATCGCGTCGACGTACTGCTTCTGGCCGAGCGTCTTGGGACGGATGCTCTTGCCCCGTGCCGTCAGGATGGCCTGGCTCAGCACATCGGACGGGCTGAGGTTGAGGTCGGTGTCGAGCATCTTCGCCGAGCTCGTGACCTCGGCCGGGCTGAGTTCGTGGCCGTTGCGGACCATCTGCAGCAGCTCTTCGATGAGGCGCCGCGCGGCATCCACCTGGGCGGGGTCGCCGATCAGCGAGATCTCGTTGCTGCGGACGTGCACGTTCACCAGCGGGTACTGGTGTTCGAGCGTGGTCAGCAGGCGGTCCTGCGGGCCGAGCAGCCGGACCATCGCCACTCCGTCGACCTCGAACCGCGCTTCTGCCTGGCCCTCGGTCGGGCGATTCGCGCTGCTCTGGCTCGTGCTGTCGTGCTGTCCGTTGCGCTGCGGCGTCGGTTCGCTAATCGGCAAGGCTTCCTTCCTCGAGCTCCCCGCTCAGAATGTGTGCATGGACGTGGAACACTGTCTGTCCCGCTCCCGCCCCGGTGTTGAAGATCAGTCGGAAATCGCCGTCGGAGAGCTCCGTCGCAAGCTTCTGAGCAACCTCGACCACGTGCGCCAGCAGAGCCGGATCGCCCGCGGCCAACTCGGCCACATCGCTGTACTCCTCGGTCTTCGGCACCACGAGCACGTGCACCGGCGCCTTCGGCGCGATGTCGCGGAACGCGATGACCCGATCGTCGTCGTAGACGATGTCGGCCGGGATCTCTCCGGCGATGATGCGCGAGAAGATCGAGCGCTGGTCGGTTTCCATACTCTCCATCTTAGAGTTCGGCTCCGTCATTGGGGGTCGATCGGGGCAATGGCACAGACGATGGCGGGCACCGTTCGCGATCGGCGGAACGGCGCCGTCGGTCGCGTGGTGGCGGGCGTCGCCCGATCGAACGCGGTCATCCCGTGGGTCTGAGCCGGACCCGGCCACCGGCTCGCGGCCTTCGGGTCGCGTCGAGGTGCCAGGGCGGGACGAAGTGCGGCACCGCGTCGCGCACCACGATGTCCCAGTCGTCCTGGTGGACGCGGTGATGATGACTCGAGCACAGCAGCACGCCGTTGCGGAGATCGGTCGGTCCCGCATGCGCCTCCCACCAGCGGATGTGGTGCGCCTCGGTATAGGTCGGTGGATGCGGGCATCCGGGCCACGCGCAGCCGTCGTCGCGCTCCGCGAGAGCCAGCCGCTGGGCCTTCGAGAACAGCCGCCTGCTTCGGCCGAGGTCGAGCACCTCGCTCGCGCCACCGAGTACGACAGGGATCACTCGGGCGTCCAGTGCCATCCGCCGTGCGGTCGACGCGCTGATCGGAGTCGACACAGCGTCGATCTCCGCTGCGCCGATGCCGGCCCGCAATGCATCGAGGCCGACGCGCACGACCATCGTCACGGGTGCACCGCCCAGGCTCACGCGTTGCTCGCAGGCGGCGAAATGCCGGAACACCTCTGTTCCGGCGTCGGATCGACGCTGTGCGATGGTTCGCGAGTCGGGCAACTCCTCGATCGACTCACCCTCGGCACAATCGCTCGAACCCTCGTCGGTATCCCTGAATCCAACCGACCGCATCCCATGCCCGACGACCGCGTCGATCGCCGAAACCACATGGCCTGCCGACTCCGGATCGAGGTACCAGTCGACATGCGTCATCCCGTCGGACGTGGTGCTGATCGCGAGCGACCGTCGCTGCCGTTGTCGCTCCTCCCGTGGGCGGATGCCGTCTTGATCGAGACGATCCCGCACGTGAACGGCCAGGCACCGCAGGTCGGCCACGCCCAGATCGCGGGCGCGCTCGACCAGCAGGCTCTCGCCCAGAGAGCGTTCGTCCACGCTGCAGTTCGCTTCCGCCTTCGTCAGCTCGCGCACGATGACGGCGGCCTCGTCGAGGCTGAGGATCGCGCCGCCGGCATCGTCTGCGCCGAGGGCAGCGGCGACCACCGGGAACCGGGACGGGAGACTCTCACCCACGAGCGACCGCCGCGGAGCGATCGCTTCGCCCACCACGTGCATGGTGCGTGCGGCAGAAAGCGAGATGCGCCACCGCTCCGCCAGCAGCGATGCAATGGATGCATGACCTGCGCGCGACACCGGGTTCTCGTCGCAGGGAAGAATCGAACGCGCAACCACTTCGCCCACCACCCGCAGCTTCACCGCGTCGAGTGCGGCCTGGAGCTCGCCGAGCTCGGTGAGGGCCCCGAAAAGCTCGTCGCGGGCGAACCGATTCGGCGTGGCGAAGGGCGCAAGGAACTCGCGCATCCGATCGGCGTGGCGGTTGGTCATGACACCAGTCAATCAGCGACCACTGACATTCGGACCGTCAGAATGACCCTCTGATCAGGCAATTACCTGTGGACAACTTTGGGAACTAAGGACCTGTGGAGGAGAGTCCGCGAGACCCGGCTGAACTCACCAACGCCCGAGCGCACCGTTCAGCACAGCCAACGCAGCGGGTCCGGCCGTCGACGTGCGAAGCACCGTCGTCCCCAGCCGCACCAGCTCCGCTCCCGCAGCGGTCAGCAGCCCGAGTTCCTCCGGCGCGATCCCGCCCTCCGGCCCCACCACGAGCACGAGCGGGCGCGCATCCGGACCCGTCTCGACGACGATGTCGCTCAGCCGCGTCGTCGCATCCGGCTCGAGCACCAGAACGCGCGATGATCCACTCAACTCGGCCACCGCCTTCGTCGACGACAGCTCGCCGACCGACGGCACCCACGCCCGGATGGACTGCTTCGCCGCCTCCCGCACGATCGTCGCCCAGCGGTCGCGGCCCTTCGCGATCTTGGCGCCCTCCCAGCGCGACACCGAACGCGCGGCGGCCCAGGGAACCACCCGGTCGACACCCAGCTCCGTCGACGCCTGGATCGCCAGCTCGTCGCGGTCGCCCTTGGCGAGGGCCTGAACCAGCGTCACCGCAGGCGACGGGGATGCGACGTGCTGAACCGTTTCGACCTCGATCGTCAGCTCGGTGGACGTGGCCACCAGAACCTCCCCGGTCGCGATCAGTCCGCGGCCGTTGCCGATCATCACCGACTGGCCGGGACGCGTGCGGTTCACCGTCGCCGCGTGCTTGGCCTCCGGGCCGGTCAGCGAGAGCCGGGCGCCCACGTCGATCGACTCCAGGTCTTCACGGAAGTACAGCGCGCTCATGACGGACCAGACCCCGGATCAGACGTTGAGGAACCGGTCGCGCAGCTTCGCGAAGAGACCCTGCTGGAATCGCGCCAGGGTCGGCTCGGTGTGCTTGTGGGCCGCGGCGAACTGCTTGATGAGTTCGCGTTCCTTGTGGTCGAGCTTCACCGGCGTGACCACCTGGATGCCGACCCGCAGGTCGCCTCGCCCACTGCCACGCAGGTGCGTGATGCCGCGGTCCTTGATCGTGATGATATCCGCGCTCTGCACGCCGGCCTTGAGGTCCATGCTGATGTCGCCGTCGAGGGCCTTGACCGTCGCGGTGGTGCCGAGGATCGCATCCGTCATCGCGACCTCGAGGGTGCAGAGCAGGTCGTCACCGTCGCGGCTGAAGACGTCGTGGTGCTTGACCTTGATCTCGAGGTAGAGGTCTCCGTTGGGGCCACCGGCGGGACCGGCCTCGCCGCTGCCCGGCATCTGCAGACGCAGGCCGGTGTCGACGCCGGCGGGGATGTCCACCGGTACGGTACGGCGGGCGCGCACGCGTCCCTGACCCTGGCAGGTGACGCACGGCGTGGCGATGACGGTGCCGTACCCGCGGCAGGTGCCGCAGGGGCTCGAGGTCATGACGTTGCCGAGGAGCGAACGGACCGAGCGCTGGAT
The DNA here is from genome assembly GCF_056394405.1 of Leifsonia sp. 10N434. Lineage (NCBI taxonomy): Bacteria > Bacillati > Actinomycetota > Actinomycetes > Micrococcales > Microbacteriaceae > Leifsonia > Leifsonia sp. 10N434. The sequence continues at coordinate 362,815 of NZ_JBFTHV010000002.1, forward strand.
GCTGCCGGTGCCGTGGCAGATGTCGCAGGTGACCGGCGCCGTGCCCGGCTGGCAGCAGGACCCGTTGCAGGTCTCGCAGACGACAGCCGTGTCGACCTCGAGGTCGCGGTGGGTGCCGAAGATGACCTCGTCGAGGTCGACCTCGACGCGCAGGAGCGCATCCTGACCGCGCTCCCGGCGCGACTTGGGGCCGCGCGACGTTCCGCCGCCGCCGAAGAAGGTCTCGAAGATGTCGCCGAAGCCGCCGAAGTCCGCGCCGCCTCCGCCACCGAAGCCGGGCTGCGGGCCGAGGTCGTACTGCTGGCGCTGCTGCGGGTCGCTCAGCACGTCGTACGCGTGCGTGACCTGCTTGAATCGCTCGGACGCCTCCGGGCTGGGGTTGACGTCGGGGTGGAGTTCCCTCGCGAGGCGGCGGTACGCCTTCTTGATCTCGTCGGGGGTGGCGTTGCGCTCAACGCCCAGGACTTCGTAATGGTCGGCCACGTACGGCTTTTCCTTCTCGTTCGGTGCTTATTCGCCCAGCAGGCGGGAGAGGTATCGGGCGACCGCGCGAACGGCCGCCATGTTGTTGGAGTAATCCATGCGGAGCGGTCCGAGCACACCCAGCCGGGCGATGTCGGATCCGGAAGAGGTGTAACCGCTGGAGAGCACGCTGGTCTCGGCCAGGCCGAAGGCGGCGTTCTCGCGACCGATGCTGACGGCGACGCCGTGCTGATCGGTGGCCATCTCGCCGAACAGACGTAGCAGCACGACCTGCTCCTCGATCGCCTCCAGCACCGGGAAGATGCTGCCGGTGAAATCGTGCTCGGTGCGCACGAGGTTCGCAGCGCCGGCCATGACCAGCTTCTCCTGGCGGTTGGCGGCGATCTGGTCGATCAGTGCGCTCGCCACGGGCGCGACGAGGCCGCGGGTGCGCTCGGTGAGCGCCTCCGGCAGATCGTTGAGCCGGTGTGCGGCGTCGTTCAGCGACAGCCCGGCCGACGCGCCGTTGATGGCGCCCCGGATCTCCGCGACGTCTTCATCGCTCAGGTCGGACCCGAGTTCGATGACGCGTTGCTCGACCGCGCCGGAATCCGTGATCAACACGCTGAGCAGCCGTCGCGGCGCCAGCATGACGAGCTCGATGTGCCGGATGCGCGAGCGCGCGACCGACGGATACTGCACCAGCGCGACCTGGTTGGTGAGCTGCGAGAGCAGGCGCACGGTGCGCGCGAGCACGTCGTCGAGGTCGACGGACTGCCCGAGGAACACCTCGATCGCCTGCCGCTGCGCGGGACTGAGCGGACGCATCTCGGCGAGATGGTCGACGAACAGCCGGTAGCCCTTGTCCGTCGGCACCCGGCCGGATGAGGTGTGGGGCGCGACGATCAGCTCTTCTTCTTCGAGCGCCGCCATGTCGTTGCGGATGGTCGCGGCGGAGACTCCGAAGGCGTGCCGCTCCACGATGCTCTTGGAGCCGACCGGTTCACGAGACGCGACGTAGTCCTGCACGATCACACGCAAAACCTCGAGGCTGCGCTCGGACACCATACGACTCGCCTCCTGTCCGAACTGTTAGCACTCACTTCTCTTGAGTGCTAATCATATCGTGCCGACACGCAGACACATTCATTGCACGCCTGAGATTCACAGCAGTACCGTATGCATGCGCTCCCACAACTGCGTGGCGCGCACTGATCGGCAGGCCCGGCCGGCCGACGGTTCGATCCGAACGAGCTCGAACGAAAGGCACCGATCATGAGCGACCCGACTCAACCCCCGAGCGATCCGGCCGCGGGCGGGGTTCCGCCGCAGCAGCCGCAGCAACCCGTTCCGCCCGCAGGCGCCGTACCGCCGCCTCCTCCCCAGCAGCCCTACGGATCGGTTCCGCCGCAGCAGCCCTACGGATCGGTTCCGCCCCAGCAGCCGCAGCAGCCGCAGCAGCCGTACGGCGGCGTTCCGCCCCAGCAGCCGCAGCAGCCGTACGGCGCACCGGCCGCCCCGCTCGACCCGGCCCAAGACAAGCAGTGGGCCTCCTTCGCGCACCTCGGCGGCATCCTCTGGATCCTGCCGTCGCTGATCATCTTCCTCGTCTTCAAAGACCGCGGCCGGCTGACCAACCAGGAGGCGAAGGAAGCGCTCAACTGGCAGATCACCTGGATCATCGTCTGGATCGCCTCCCAGATCGTCGGCGCCATCCTGTCGTTCACGGGCATCGGCTGGCTGCTCTTCGGCCTGCTGATCCCGTGGGTGCTCTACGTCGTGAACCTGGTGTTCTCGATCCTCGGTTTCGTCAAGGTCAACGGCGGGGGAACGTACCGGTATCCGGTGAACTTCCGGTTCATCAAGTAGGTCGGCGCCGCCTCAGCGACGGGCGCGAGAAGAAGCCGGGAGGCTGACAGCCCTCCCGGCTTCTTCTCAGTTTCGGCTCGATCGTCCTAGAGTTGGTGGCGACAGTGGTCCCGACCCGCCCGCAGTCCGGGCGCACCCAAGGAGTGAAGATGTCCGCAACGCCCCCGCCCCCTCCCGGAGCGCCGTATGGCGGTACTCCGCAGCAGCTCAGTCCGTCCGACGAGAAGCTCTGGTCGACGCTCGTCCACATCGGCGGCATCCTGTTCAACTGGATCCCGGCGCTGATCGGCTACCTCGTGCTGAAAGACAAGGGACCGTTCGTGCGGGCGCACACCGCGACCGCGCTCAACTTCCAGATCACGATCTTCATCGCCTACATCGTCGGCTGGCTGCTGACGATCGTGTTCATCGGGTTCCTCATCCTGGCGGCCGCCTGGGTGATCAACATCGTCTTCAGCATCATCGCGGCGGTCAAGGCGAACCAGGGCGAGTTCTACACCTACCCGCTCGCCATCAAGTTCGTCAGCTAGTCGCGAAAGCGCCCGGTCCGCCGGCCGCGGCCCGCTTTGCCGGTCAGTCGTCGGCCAGCAGGCGCCGCACAACGGCATCGGCCAGCAGCCGCCCTCGCAGTGTCAGTTCCACGACACCGCGCAGGGCGGCTTTCGCGTCCACGAGGCCGTCGGCGATCAGGCCGGCCACGGCCGTGCGGCCGTGCTGGTCGAGCTCGGTGGTCGAGAGTCCGTCCCGGATGCGCGTCAGCAGCAGCACGCGCTCGACGCGCTGCGTCTCGGCATCCAGCGTCTCGCGGCCCGCGGCCGGCGACTCGCCCGCGAGCACCCGGCCGGCGTACGCCGCAGGATGCTTCACGTTCCACCAGCGCACGCCGCCGACGTGGCTGTGCGCGCCAGGGCCGATGCCCCACCAGTCGTGTCCCTGCCAGTAGGCGAGGTTGTGGCGAGACCGGTGGGCGTCGTCCGTCGCCCAGTTGCTGACCTCGTACCAGCCGTAGCCCGCGGCGGCGAGCCGAGCATCCGCCAGTTCGTACATGTCGGCCTGCAGGTCCTCGTCGGGTTCCGCGACGCCGCCCGATTTGATCTGGCGCGCGAGCTTGGTGCCCGGCTCCACGATCAGCGAGTAGGCCGACAGATGGTCGGGACGGCAGGCGATCGCGCTCTCGAGCGACCGCGACCAGTCGTCGAGCGACTCCCCCGGCGTGCCGTAGATGAGGTCGAGGCTCACCTGGAGCCCGGCGGCACGCGCCCACTCGACGACGAGCGGAACGCGCTCGGGGTCGTGGGTGCGCTCGAGGGTGGCGAGCACATGAGGCACAGCCGACTGCATCCCGAAGGAGACTCGCGTGAAACCGGCGGCCGCGAGCTGCTCGAGATACGCGGCATCGACGGAGTCGGGATTGGCCTCGGTCGTCACCTCGGCGCCCTCGGCGAGGCCCCACGCGTCGCGCACGGAGGCGAGCATGGCCGTCAGGTCGGTCGCCGGCAGCATCGTCGGCGTGCCGCCCCCGAAGAAGACGGTGGACGCCGCACGCGGTGCGATGCCGGTCGCCTCGAGCACCCCGGCCGCGAACGCGACCTCGCTGATCGCATGCGCGGCGTAGTCGCTCTGCGCGACTCCGCGGAGCTCGGTCGCCGTGTACGTGTTGAAGTCGCAGTAGCCGCAGCGCACCCGGCAGAACGGCACGTGCAGATAGACGCCGAAGTTGCGTTCGGCGGCGCGCTCGGCGGTCGACGCGGGCAGCAGGCCGTCGGCGGGCGCCGGATCGCCCAGCGGAAGAGCACTCGGCACGGTCAGACCGACCGAACGGGCAGGAGGGCGCGCAGGTACTTCGCCGTGTAGTGACGCTGCACCAGCCGCAGGATGGGCCCGAACGCACGGTAGAAGCCGTTCGCCGGCCGCGAGAACGCACGCAGCACGAACCAGACGGACCCGTCGTCCCGCTGCTCGACGATGAACGCCTCCTCGCCGCTCTCCGGATGCCCGTGCAGGGTTCCGTAGGCGAAGCCGGCGCGGTTGGGCTCGTCGATCACGTAGACGACGCGCATCGGCGCCGAGACGTGAATGGGACCGAAGGGGATCTTGAGCACGGCGGTCATGCCGTTGGCGATGTACGGCGACCCGTCATCCGCGAACACGGCCTCGGCCTGACGGTGCTCCTGGAGCTTGGCGGGCGAGCCGTCCGGGTTGAAGATCACCCCTTCGTACTGCACGCCGGTCCCCTCGTGGGCGTCGGTGACCTTGATCCCGCTCCCCCGTTGCACGCCCCACGTCATGAGGGAGGTGACCGCCGTGGCGAAGCGCTCCTCGCCGCTGCCGAGCCGCGCCTGGCGCTCAAGGGGGCGGTAGCCCTTCGGCGGGTAGTACAGCAGGTCGGGAGCCTGCGTGCCGCCCACCGCGCCGTACGTCACGGGCTGATCGGTGAACGTTGAGCGTCGCATGGCGTGCCTACTTCTTGTCCTTCTTCTCGACGTCGCCCGAGAGCGCGGCGATGAAGGCTTCCTGCGGTACCTCGACCCGGCCCACCATCTTCATGCGCTTCTTGCCCTCCTTCTGCTTCTCGAGGAGCTTGCGCTTGCGGGTGATGTCACCGCCGTAGCACTTCGCGAGCACGTCCTTGCGCATGGCCCGGATGCTCTCGCGGGCGATGATCCGCGCGCCGATGGCGGCCTGGATCGGCACCTCGAACTGCTGGCGCGGGATGAGCTCGCGCAGCCGCCCGGTCATCAGCACGCCGTAGGCGTAGGCCTTGTCGCGGTGCACGATCGCGCTGAACGCGTCGACCTGCTCGCCCTGCAGCAGGATGTCGACCTTCACCAGATCTGCCTCCTGCTCGCCGGCGGGCTCGTAGTCGAGCGACGCGTAGCCGGCGGTGCGGCTCTTGAGCTGGTCGAAGAAGTCGAACACGATCTCGCCGAGCGGCATGGTGTAGCGGATCTCCACGCGGTCCTCGCCGAGGTACTCCATGCCCATGAGCGCGCCGCGGCGGCTCTGGCACAGCTCCATGATGACGCCGACGTAGTCCTTGGGGGCGAGGATGGCGGCCTTCACCATCGGCTCCTCGACCTTGGCGATTTTGCCGCCGGGGAACTCGCTCGGGTTGGTGACCGTGATGGTCTTCTTGTCCTCGGTGGTGACCTCGTAGATCACGCTGGGGGCCGTCGTGATCAGGTCGAGACCGAACTCCCGTTCGAGGCGCTCGGTGACGATCTCGAGGTGGAGGAGTCCGAGGAAGCCGCAGCGGAAGCCGAAGCCGAGGGCGACCGAGGTCTCCGGCTCGTACACGAGCGCGGCATCCGACAGCTTGAGCTTGTCGAGCGCCTCGCGCAGTTCGGGATAGTCGCTGCCATCGATCGGGTAGAGACCCGAGAACACCATCGGCTTGGGCTCCGTGTAGCCCGGGAGGGCCTCCGTCGCCGGCTTCGACGCGGTCGTGATCGTGTCACCGACCTTCGACTGGCGCACGTCTTTCACACCCGTAATGAGGTATCCGACCTCGCCGACGCCGAGGCCCTTCGACGGGGTCGGCTCCGGGGAGCTCACGCCGATCTCGAGGATCTCGTGCGTCGCCTTCGTCGACATCATCTGGATGCGCTCGCGCGGCGAGAGCTTGCCGTCGATCATCCGGACGTACGTGACGACACCGCGGTAGCTGTCGTAGACCGAGTCGAAGATCATCGCGCGAGCCGGCGCATCCTTCTTGCCGACCGGCTGCGGGATGAGTTCGACGACACGATCCAGCAGGGCATCCACGCCCATGCCGGTCTTCCCGGAGACGCGGAGGACGTCTTCGGGACGGCCGCCGATGAGGCTCGCGAGCTCGGCGGCGTACTTGTCGGGATCGGCCGCCGGCAGATCGATCTTGTTGAGCACCGGGATGATCGTGAGGTCGTTCTCGAGCGCGAGATACAGGTTGGCCAGCGTCTGGGCCTCGATGCCCTGCGCAGCATCGACGAGGAGGATCGCACCCTCGCACGCCGCCAGCGATCGCGACACTTCGTAGGTGAAGTCGACGTGCCCTGGGGTGTCGATCATGTTGAGCGTGAAGGACTGACCGGAGTCGTCGGCCCACGGCATGCGCACGGCCTGGCTCTTGATCGTGATGCCGCGCTCACGCTCGATGTCCATGCGGTCCAGGTACTGCGCGCGCATGTCGCGCTCGGCGACGACGCCGGTGATCTGCAGCATCCGGTCGGCCAGGGTGGACTTGCCGTGGTCGATGTGGGCGATGATGCAGAAATTGCGGATGAACGCCGGATCGGTCGCGGCGGGCTCGAGGGCCTTCAGAGCTCGTGGTGACATTGTGGGTCGATTCTCCCACGAGCCGAGCCCGCTTCCCTATTCGGGCGTCGGCGGCGGCATCGGCTGCCGGGCGAGCGGGCGCCGTCGACGGATCGGACGGCACCCGCCGACGGGTCAGACGGCCGTGTCGAACCGCTCGGAGCGCTCGACGACGACGCCGTGGTCGCCCTCCCAGCGGTACACCTCTGCGCCCTCGATGAAGACGCGCTCGGCGCGCGAGTTCACGTCGAGCGGGTCGCCCGACCACACGACGATGTCCCCGTCCAGTCCCGGCGTCAGCGAGCCGACGCGCTCGTCCAGCTTCAGGAAGGAGGCGGGGTTGACCGTCAGGGCTTCGATCGCGGTGTCGCGGGGCAGCCCCTCCTTGACCGCGAGGGACGCCTGGTGCACGAGGAAGTTGATCGGCACGACGGGGTGGTCGGTGGTGATCGCCACCCGCACGCCCGCGGCGGCCAGCTTGCCGAGATTCGCGATCGCGCGATCCTTGAGCTCGACCTTCGAACGGGACGTGAACATCGGTCCGAAGATGACCGGGATGTCGCGCTCGGCGAGCACGTCGGCGAGCTTGTGACCCTCGGTGCCGTGGTTGATGACGAGACGGTAGCCGAACTCGTCGGCGAGCCGGATGGCCGTCGCGATGTCATCGTGACGGTGCGTGTGCTGGTCCCAGGCGAGCTCGCCGTCGAGTACGCGAACCAGCGTCTCCTTGCCGAGGTCGCGGGCGAACGACTTGCCGTCCTTCTCCGCCTCGTCGCGCTGGGCGCGGTAGTTCTGGGCCTCGACGAACGCCTGGCGGATGATCATCGCGACGCCCAGGCGCGTGCTGGGGGTGACGTTCTTCGCTCCATAGACGCGCTTCGGGTTCTCACCGAGGGCCGACTTCACGCTGACGGCCTCGCGGATGACCTGCTCGTCGATCGTGCGCCCGCCCCACGACTTGATCGCGACGGTCTGGCCGCCGATCGGGTTGCCGGATCCCGGCTTGACGACGATCGAGGTGACGCCGCCGGAGAGCGCGTCGCGGAAGCCCTCGTCGTCGATGTTGATCGCGTCGATCGCGCGCACGGCGGCGGTGTTCGGCACCGTCATCTCGTTCGTGTCGTCACCGGCGGGGCCGTTGGCCTCTTCGTGGATGCCGACGTGGCCGTGCGACTCGATGAAGCCGGGAAGAACCCACTTGCCGCTCGCATCGACGGTCTCGACGCCGTCCGGAACCGTGACATCGGCGCCGACCGCCGTGATCCGGCCGTTCTCGACGAGCACGGTGCCGTTCTCGATCGGGTCCCCGGCGACGGGGACGAGGTAGGCGTTGACGATGGCGATGGATGCGGGATTCTTCATGATTTCGAGCCTACGCCCGGGCATCGGCGGCACGGTGCGGGAATGGATGCGTCGCCGTCGCGTTGCACGCAAGCATGAGCATCCTCCTCACCGGCGCGACCGGCTTCATCGGATCATCCGTCCTCCCCCGCCTCATCGACGAAGGCCACAGCGTCGTCGCCCTGGTGCGCGACGAGACGAAGGCCGCCGCGGTCGAGGCCGCGGGCGCGACCGCCCTGATCGGGGACGCGACGGACGTGGAGCTCGTCGAGCGCGCGGCGCGCGAGAGCGACGGAGTGATCCACCTGGCATCGTCGAAGGATGTCGACCCGGTCTTCATCGGCGCTGTTCTCAGCGCGCTGGAGGGCACCGGCAAGGCGTTCGTGCACACCGGCGGCATCTGGACCTACGGCTCGAACGAGGACATCACCGAGGACTCGCCGTCGGCACCCCCGGCCCTGACCTCGTGGCGCGGTGCGAACGAGGCGCGCGTGCTGGCGGCTCGCGGCATCCGCACGGCCGTCGTCGTCCCGTCGATCGTCTACGGCTACGGCAGGGGTCTCGCGAACGAGATCGTCGACGCGCCGCGCGGAGACGGGGTCGCCCCGGCGCTCCGCCTCATCGGTGACGGCTCGCAGCACTGGGCGACCGTGCACGTGGACGACCTCGCCGCCCTGTACGTGCTGGCCTTCGAGAACGGCGACGGCGGGTCGGTCTACCTCGGCGCGAGCGGGACGAACCCGACCGTGCGCGAGCTCGGCGCGGCCGCGGCCGCGGCGGCGGACATCGCCGGCGGCGTTCAGCCGGAGACCGTCGAGGAATCGCGCGACCGGCTCGGCGCCGGGCTGGCCGACGCCCTGCTGCTCGATCAGCAGGCACGTGGCACGAAGGCGCGCATCGACCTGGGCTGGGAGCCGAACGGCCCGACGCTGGTCGAGGAGATCACATCCGGTTCGTACGCGGTGAAGCAGACCGCGACCGCCTGACGCACACGGAGGCCGGGCGGGCTCGTCGGCCCGCGCGCCAGGCAGCCTGTCGGTTCGGCGCGGCGCGCGGGGTCGATGCGTTTGGTCAGACGGGCCCGCACTGGTAAAGTTGTTTGTTGGCTTGCGTGTGGGTTCCGTCCGCACGATTGCCGCAAGGCGCCCTCTCTCGCTGAGCGGCTCATCCGAAACTCACTTACGAACGAAAGTAACCACACGTGGCAAACATCAAGTCGCAGATCAAGCGCATCGGTACGAACAAGAAGGCGCAGGAGCGCAACAAGGCCGTGAAGAGCGAGGTCAAGACCGCCGTTCGCGCAGCCCGCGAGGCCGTCGTCGCCGGAGACAAGGACAAGGCGACCGCAGCCCTCACCGTCGCCAGCAAGAAGCTCGACAAGGCCGCCAGCAAGGGCGTCATCCACAAGAACCAGGCCGCGAACCGCAAGTCGGCGATCGCCAAGCAGGTTGCGAGCCTCTAAGCACCACACGTCCGCGGGCCTGGTCCCGTGAGTCGAAGAGCCCCCGTCATGGCGACGGGGGCTCTTCGCGTTTCACTCGCGTTGTCGCGGTCGGGGCAGTTTCTCGCGCTGGTTCCGTGCTCGTGCTGGGGCTCAGTCGCGGCCGCGTGAACTCACGATGCGGATCATCCGTTCGAGCGCGAACACCGGGTCCCGGCCGCCGCCCTTCACGTTCGCGTCGGTCTCGGCCAGGACCTCGATGCAGCGGCCGAGGCCGTCTTCCGTCCAGCCGGAGAGGTCGCGGCGGGCGCGGTCGACCTGCCAGGGAGCGAGCCCGAACTGCTGGGCCAGCTGCCCGGATCCGCCGCGTGCACCGGAGATCTTCGCCATCGTGCGGATCTTGCTGGCGAACGCCGCGACCATCGGCACCGGGTCGGCACCGGATGATAAGGCGTGCCGCATGGTGATGAGCGCCTCGCCGTGCCGGCCGGCGATCGCGGCGTCGGCGACCTGGAACGCGTTGGTCTCCATCCGGCCGCCGTAGTACTTGTCGACCGTCGCCTCGGTGATCTCGGCAGCCGTATCGGAGATGAGCTGCTGGCAGGCGCCGGCGAGTTCGGCGAGGTCATCGGCGAAGGCGGAGGTGACGGCGCGGAGCGCGCCGGGGCTGATCTTCTTTCCCGCCGCCCGGAACTCCGCCTGCGCGAAGTCGTACTTGTCGGAGTCCTTCTTGAGTTCCGTGCAGACGACCTCGATGCCGCCGCCCGTTCCCGCTCGGATCGCGTCGAGCAGCTTCTTGCCGCGCACCCCGCCACCATGGCGGAGCACCACGACGGTGCCGTCAGCCGGAGAGGCGAGGTAGTCGAGCATCTCGGCGAGGAAGACGTCGCTGCATTTCTCGACCGATTCGACCCGGATCAGCCGCGGCTCGCCGAACAGCGACGGGCTGGCGAGGGTCAGGAGCTCGCCGGGGGCGTAGTCGTTGGCGGCGAGATCGCTGACTTCGAGGCTCGGGTCCTCCGTCTTGAGCGCGTCGCGCAGCGCACGGATCGAACGATCCGCGAGAAAGCCCTCTGGGCCGGAGACGAGGACGATCGGTGCGGGCCGAACCTGGTTCCAGGAGAGCTGCGGGATGGCGGCCGCCGTACGCCCCGCGCTCGCGTTCGACCTGCTGCTGCCTCGTGCCGCCACGTTCCTCCTCGTTCCCCTCCAGCATACGGGGGCCCACTGTCATCGATCCGCGCGCCGGAGGCGTCGGAGCGCTCCGTCCAGAGCGACACCGCTCCCTCGGCCGACCCGGGCGAGACGAGGACGAGACCCTGACGATCGGTGCGCGCCCAGGACGTGCAAGCCGCGCCGAGGATCTCGAACGCGCGCGCCGTGGGATGCCCGTAACCGTTCGCCGCACCCACCGACAGGAGGCCGAGCGCCGCTCCGAGCTCGGCGTACAAGGCGGCGCTCTGATCGGCGGATCCGTGATGGGCGACTTTGACGACTTCGACGGCGCCGACCCTGCCCGATGCGAGCAGTTGATCCTGCTCGCGCTCCCCCAGGTCGCCTAGGAACAGCGACGTCAGACCGTGTCCCTCGGCCATGATCACAACGCTGCCCGCGTTCCCTGTGGGCGGGGGCGCCGCAGATGCTGCCGGCGGCCACACCACGCGCCAGCTCAGACCCCCGAGCGTGCCGTGCATCCCGGCCTCTCCGCGCGAGACGGTCGTCCCTGTGGACTCCAGCCGGCCGACGGTAGTGTCGTCCGCGGCGTTCGACGTCGCGCCGACCACCGCCGCCGTTGCGCGGCCGATCACGGACTCGAGGCCGCCGATGTGGTCGGCGTCGTAGTGGGTGAGCACGAGCAGGTCGAGCTGTTCCACACCGAGCCGATCGAGGCACGCCGCGGTGGGGCCGGCGGTGCGCCCCACGTCGATCATCGCTGTGCGGCCGTCGTCGCGAAGGAGCAGCGCGTCACCCTGGCCGACGTCGCACGCCGCGATCTGCCAGTCGTCGGGCGTCGCGAGGGCGCTCCCGAGCGTGGCGCCGCCGAGCGCTCCCGCGTAGACACCGATTCCGCCGATCAGCACCGCGGACGCCACAGACATCGCGATCCCCCGCGTGCGGCGACGACCGGCTCCCTCGTCGGGCTGCGCCCCCACCACTCCGTGGGATGGCCGACCGGACCGCCGTCCGAGAGCCAGGACCGCCACGGCCGCCAGCGTGCCCGCGCTGAGCACCACCCCGAGTGGACCGTCCACCCAGGGCAGACTGCTGCCCGGAAGGGACGCGGTCGTCTGCGCGACCGCCGCGATCCACGCCGACGGCAGCCAGGCGATCCAGACCAGGGCTTGGCCGAGCACCGGCGCGACAGGGAGCACCAGGCAGGAGACGAGGCCGACAAGGGTGCCGATGGGCGCCGCGGGTTCGGCCAGCAGATTGGCGGCGACGCCGTACAGCGGCAACGTGGGCGTGAGCAGGATGAGCACCGGCTGACAGGCGAGCTGCGCCGCGAGCGGAATGGAGACGACGGCTGCGAGACTGCGCGGCATCCAGCGCGCGAGCACGCGCGCCAGCGGACCGGCGAGCACCAGGAGGCCCGCGGTCGCCAGCGCGGAGAGCGCGAAGCCGTAGTCGCGGGCGAGCCACGGGTCGTGCGCGAGCAGCACGATCGCCGCAAGGGCGAGCACCGGCACTCCCTGTGCCGGGCGACCGCGTGCAAGCGCGACCAGAACGATCACCGCCATCGTCGCCGCGCGCACGACACTCGCTCCGGGCGTCACCAGCACGACGAACGCCAGCAGCATCGCGAGGGACATGAGGACCCGAGTGCCGCGTCCGAGGCCTGCCGCTGCGCAGAGCAGGAACACGATGCCCGTCACCAGCGCGCAGTTGGCCCCGGACACCGCGGTCAGGTGACTCAGCGCACTGACCTTCATCGCCTCGTCCAGCTCGAGGCCGACGGCGGAGACGTCACCGATCGCCAGTCCGGGAAGAAGGGAACCGCCGTTGCCCGGCGTCGCCGCCGCGGCAGCCGAGAAACCGTTCCGGAGCACGTCGGTCCAGCGAAGCCAGGGGGCCGCGTCGGCGACCACGACGGGCGGTGAACGCGCGCTCACCAGGAAGGCGGTCGTATCGCCGGGGACGTTCGTGCGTACGCTCCCCTCCACCCGCGACACGGAGCCGAACACGATCGTCCGCGCGTCGCCCGCCTCCATCGACCCGATCACTGTCACGGGAGACTCGACGGCGTACCACTCGCCGCGCGCGGTCACGGACGACGCCGTGCCCTTCCACATCCACCGGGGTCGCCCGTCGAAGCCGCCCGAGATCCGTTGCGGTGTGCGGTCGGCGCGCACCTCCAGGGTGACCGCGGCCGACCCGGCGGCCGCGTCGACCAGCGGCTCGGGAGCGCGCCGGGGTTGTTCACGCGCGATGACGCTCAGCACGAGCGCAGCAGCCACGAGGGAGAGCACGCCGGCGGTCCAGATCACCGTCACGCCGTGCCCCGTGCGCCTCGAGTCATCTCGACTCGCACCTACCTGGCTCCCACGGCCGCCGGCTGCGGCGACCCGCAGGCATACCCAGACGGTGATCACGGTGCCCACGCCCACGAGCGTCCACGTGACAGCCGCGGCAACGGGCGCCGTCTGGGGCGCACCGACCGCCATCGCTGCAGTGCCCCACATCGTGACGGCAGGGACCGCGAGCCGCAGATCCACCGTCATACCGTGATCCGGTCCTTCAGCCCGTCGAACAGCTTCTCGCCGATCCCGGTCACCTTCATGAGGTCGCCGGGAGCCGTGAAGCGTCCGTTCGCCGAGCGCCAGTCGGTGATCCGCTGAGCGAGCGCCGGTCCGATCCTCGGCAGGGTGGCGAGCTCGGCCTCCGATGCCGTGTTGATGTTGACGAGGGCGCCGGATGCCGCGACGCTGCCTCCGGGCGCGGTCGTCGGGGCAGCAGCCGGGACCTCCCCGGCTCGCGGCACCGGGAGCTGTTCGCCGTCGGACACCGGCCGCGCGAGATTGATGCCGGACACGTCGGCATCGGCGCTGAGTCCGCCGGCCGCGGCGACCGCGTCGACCACCCGGGATCCGGCCGCCAACGAGACGAGCCCGGGCTTCTTCACGGCCCCGAGCACGTGCACCAGCAACTCCGCGCCGCCCACCGCGCCGGCGGATGCGCTCGGCACCGAACCGGACGGAGCCGTCGAGCCGGCCGGCGCTGCCGCGGCGAGTTCCGCGACTGTCCCCTGCTGTCCGATCGCGGTCACGATCACCGTCACGACGAGTGCCGCGATCACGAGCACGACCGCGGCACCGATCCCGATCCGCACCCGCGTGGAGCGTGGTGCAGGAGCGAGGTCGGCCAGTGATGATTCGTGACCCTGGGCAGCCGCATCCACGCCGGACGTACCGCCTGGGCTCACCGCCTCGTTCGAGCCCAGCACCTCGTCTGGGTCCACCGCATCCGCCAGGCCCGACGCCTGACCACCACGATGCCGCCCGGCACTTCGCTCCCCCATCCCTCCACGGTACGAAGCCGGGTCGCGCGCCGGGCGCCCGACGGCTCACCGGTGGAAAGCGAACGACGGCCCTCCGCTGTGGAGGACCGCCGTGGGCCGAGTTCGCGTCACACGACGCGTCCCGGATACCGAACGCTACCGGGCGCTACCCGCGGGGCCTCGTCGCGATGTTCACCAGACGGGGCGCGCGGACGATCACGTTGACGATCTCGCGATCGCCGACCGAGCGCTTGACGGCATCGGATGAACGTCCGAGGGCCTCCAGCTCGTCGGCCGCGATCTTCGGCGACACCTCGAGGCGGTCGCGCACCTTGCCGTCGACCTGCACGACGGCGGTCACCGACTCCTCGATCAGCAGCGTCGGATCCGGCTTGCGCCACTGCGCCAGCGCCACCGTCGCCTCGTAACCGAGGATCGACCACATGTCCTCCGCCGTGTACGGAGCGAACAGGTTCAGAGCCATCGCCGTGACCTCGGCCGCCTCGCGCACCGCGGGATCCGCGGGCCCGGCGCCGGTGTCGATCGCCTTGCGCGTGGCATTGACGAGCTCCATGAGGCGGGCGACGACGACGTTGAACTTGAACGCCTCGATCAGCCCGGGCGCGTCGGCCAGGAAACGGTGCGTCACGCGACGCAGCGCCTGATCGCCGTTCTTCCACACAGCATCCGGAGCGCTCGTGACGTCGTTCGCCACGCGCCAGGCGCGGGCGAGGAACTTGGCGCTGCCGGACGGCGACACGTCCGCCCAGTCGATGTCGTCCTCGGGAGGCCCGGCGAAGGACATCGTCAGGCGCACGGCGTCGACTCCGTGCTCATCCAGCTGCTCCGCCAGCTTCACCAGGTTGCCGCGCGACTTGCTCATCGCCGATCCGTCCATCAGCACCATGCCCTGGTTGAGCAGTGCGGTGAACGGCTCCGTGAAGCTCAGGTACCCGAGGTCGAACAGCACCTTGGTGATGAACCGCGAGTACAGCAGGTGCAGGATGGCATGGGTGACGCCACCGATGTACTGGTCGACGGGCGCCCACTTCTCGGCCTCCGCCGGGTCGAACGCCTTGGTGTCGTCGTTCACCGACAGGAACCGCAGGAAGTACCACGAGCTGTCGACGAAGGTGTCCATCGTGTCCGTGTCGCGCTTGGCCGGTCCGCCGCACTTCGGGCAGGTCACGTTGACCCAGTCCGAGGCCGCACCCAGCGGGCTCGTGCCCTTGGGCTGCAGGTCGAGACCGTCGGCCGGCGGCAGCAGCACCGGCAGCTCCGACTCGGGCACGGGCACCTCTCCGTCGATCTCGCAGTGGATGATCGGGATCGGCGTCCCCCAGTAGCGCTGGCGTGAGATCAGCCAGTCGCGCAGCCGGAAGTTCTTCGCGGGCGTGCCCAGCGAGCCCGCCTGCAGCGCCTCGGTGATGCGCCGGATGGCGTTGGACTTGCTCAGGCCGTCGAACGGCCCCGAGTTGATCAGCCGACCCTCGCCGGTGAGCGCGACGCCGGTCTCCGACGGGTTGTCCAGCGGCAGATCGTCGGGCAGGATCGGCTCGCCGGTCTCCGGATCCGTGTGGATGACCGGGATCGCGCCGGTGACCGGCTGGTTCGTGTCCAGCACCACGCGCACGGGCAGATCGAACGCTCGAGCGAAATCGAGGTCGCGCTGGTCGTGCGCGGGAACGGCCATGATCGCGCCGTGACCGTAGTCGCTCAGCACGTAGTCGGCGGCCCAGATGGGCAGCTTCTCCCCCGTCAGCGGGTTGACGGCATGACGCTCCAGGAAGACGCCGGTCTTCTCGCGGTCGGTGCTCAGACGGTCCATCTCCGTGGTGCCGCGCACCGCATCCAGGTACTCGTCGAAGCGGGCCTTGACCTCCGGGCGCGCATCCCGAACCAGTTCGGCGGCCAGGTCGGAGTCGGGCGCGACGACCATGAACGTGACCCCGTACAGCGTGTCGGGGCGCGTCGTGTACACCGTGACCGGCTCATCCCGGCCCTCGATCGTGAAGTTCACGTCGGCACCGGTCGACCGCCCGATCCAGTTGCGCTGCATGCTCAGCACCTTGGACGGCCACGCGCCCTCCAGCTGGTTCAGGTCGTCCAGCAGGCGGTCCGCGTAGTCGGTGATGCGGAAGTACCACTGGGTCAGCTTCTTCTTGGTGACCAGATTGTCGCAGCGCTCGCAGCGGCCGTTGACGACCTGCTCGTTCGCCAGCACGGTCTGGTCGAAGGGGCACCAGTTGACCTGGCTCGCCTTGCGGTACGCCAGACCCTTCTCGTACAGCTTCAGGAACAGCCACTGGTTCCAGCGGTAGTAATCGGGGTCGCTCGTCTGCAGGACGCGGTCCCAGTCGAAGCTCGGCGCGTAGCGGCGCATGCTCGCCTTCTGCTGAGCGATGTTGTCGTTGGTCCAGCCGTTGGGGTCGAGTCCGCGCTTGATGGCCGCGTTCTCGGCAGGCAGACCGAAGGAGTCCCAGCCGATCGGGTGCAGCACATTGAAGCCCTGCTGACGCCAGTAGCGCGCGATCACATCGCCGAGTGCGTACGCCTCCGCGTGCCCCATGTGCAGGTCGCCCGAGGGGTACGGGAACATGTCGAGCACGTATTTGCGCGGACGCTTGTCGGCCGGGTCGTCCGTCGCGAACGGCTTGAGGTCTTCCCAGACCGGAAGCCACTTCTTCTGGATGTCGGCGAAGTCGTACTGCGCGCCCTCGGCGGGCGCGTGCGCTGAATCGTGCTCGTGTGCCACGTGACTCTCATTCGTCGGTTCTTGCCGCCTCGCCTGGGAGACGGCGGAAAGCAGAGGGCTGCTGCGTGCCCAAGCATCCAGACTACTAAACGTTCGGGAGGCCCGATCCGTTCCCTGACGCCGTCGGACCGGCTGCGATGACCCCGGCCGCGGCGAGCAGGGCGCGCGCCTTGATCGCCACCTCGTCGAGTTCCTCCTCCGGCACCGACAGCGCGGTGATGCCTCCGCCGGCGCCGATGGTCACGAGATCGGGGCGCACGGTGATGCTCCGGATGACCATCGCGAGGTCCGCCGCGCCGTCGAGACCGACATACCCGAAGCATCCGGCGTAGATGCCGCGCTCGCCCTGCTCGAGCTCGTGCAGGATGCGCATCGCGCTGAGTTTCGGAGCTCCGGTCATCGAGCCGGCCGGGAAGCACGCCGCGATCGCGTCGACCGCCCCGAACCCGGTGCGGAGTCGGCCCTCGACGGTGCTGACCAGCTGATGGACCTGCGCGTAGCTCTCGACGGCGAGCAGGTGCCGCACCTCCACGGAGCCGACCTCGCACACGCGTCCGAGGTCGTTGCGCATCAGGTCGACGATCATCACGTTCTCGGCGCGCTCCTTCTCGCTCGCCTCGAGTTCTGCGCGTAATTCGACGTCGCGTGCGACCGTGGCGCCGCGGGGGCGCGTGCCTTTGATGGGCTTGGTGCGCACGAGGCCGTCGGATCGCACGGCGAGGAACTGCTCCGGAGACGAGCTCACGAGGGACACGCCTGCGATGCGGAGCAGTCCGCCGTGGTGCGCGGGGCTCGCCGCGCGCAGGCGCAGGTGCAGGGCGACGTCGTCGATCGTCGTCTCGGCGACGGCCTGGTTGGTGAGGCACAGCTGGTAGGCATCGCCGCGCCTGATGGCGTCCTGACACTCGGCGATCAGCCGCAGGTACTCGGCGTCGTCGTACCGCCAGACGGCCGGGTGCGGCGGTCCGACCGGATGCGCGGCGGCGTACTGAGCGGCGGCCCCCGCTGGCCGCCCGATCGCGCGACGCACGCGCACCACCCAGGCCTCCTCCGACTCCCCGCTCTCGGCGTCGTCGACGGCCAGCAACTCGATGGTGCGGGTGCCGTGATCGAACGCGATCGCACGGTCGACGAACAGCATCGCGGCATCAGGGCCGGTCGTCGTCGCGATCGGGACGCCGCTCGCAGCCGCTCCGCTCTCATACCCGAGCCAGCCGACCCAGCCGAGCGCGAACGACGGCTCGGTGGTGCGGGGCTCGCTGCGGCCGCGCTCCGTCAGGTCGTCGGAGAGGAAGTCGAGCATCGACCCCGGACGACGTCGGAGACCCGAGGGCGCGTCCACGACGACCTCGCCTGCCGCAACGCTGGAGGTCGCGACGCGCATGCCCGCACCGAGGTAGCTGCGACCGCTGTCGGCATCCGGGCCGGCGTCGAGCCAGACAGCGTTCGCGGCGTCGGCGAAGAGGGCGACGAAGGCGTCGGCGGGATCCGCCCAGCCGTCGACCGGGTAACTGCGGAGTCGGGGAACCACTGCATTAGCCTAGGCGAATGGCTGCGAGCACGACCCTGTGGGACTGGCGCGGTGGCGACCTCGTCGTCGTCGATCACTGCGAGGTCGGTGAGACCGCACTCGAGGCGGCGGACTCGTTCCTGGTCTCCGATGGCAGGGCCCTGGCTCTGGCGCTGCATCGGGAGCGGTTCGCCGAGACGGCCATCGAACGAGGTTTCTCCGACCGCTCTGCGCTCGACGAGTTCTGGCAAGCCGGGTTGGACGCGATCCCCCGCGACGGCCGCTGGTTTCCGCGCTTCGAGCTCGTGACGAGCCGGGATGCTCCCCTGCTGCGATTCCGGCTGCGTACCGCGCCCGACTTGACCGAGTCGGTCGTCGTCGCAACGGCTGCGGACGACCCGCGTCGCGTCCCGCATCTCAAGGGACCGGATCTCGCGGCGCTGAGCCGCCTGCGCCAGGAGGCCCAGCGGGCCGGCGCGCAGGAGGCGGTCATCCTCGACGACGGCCGGGTCAGCGACGGCGCGACGACCGCCCTGCTCTGGTGGCGCGGCGACACTCTCTTCACGCCGCCGCTGGTGCTGCCGCGCGTCGACAGCGTCGCGGCGAGGACGGTTCGCGGGGTGGCCGCGGCCCTCCGTGTGCCGGTGGACGAGGAAGCCGTCGCCCCGGCCGAGTTGGAGGGCGCGACGCTCTGGGCGGTCAATGCGCTGCACGGCATCCGCGCCGTCACTTCGTGGGTCGACGGACCGGCGCTCGCCCAGGATCCGGCGCGCACCGCCGCATGGCGGGCACGCCTGACCGCTCTGGCCCGTCCGTTTTGACGCCCGGGCCTTACGCGAGCACGCGACCGCGCTCGAGGCGGACCCGACGCGTGATCAGGTCATCCGGCACAGCGGTGTGGGAGATGAGCAGCACCGTACGCCCGTCCTCCGCGGCCGTCGTCAGGATGTCGCGAACGACCCGGTCGGCGATGCGGGCATCCACGTTCGCCGCCGGTTCATCGACGATCAGCACGGGGAAGTCGGCCAGGATCGCCCGCGCGACGGCGATCCGCTGTGCCTGTCCTCCGGACACGAGCGCACCGCGCTCCCCCACCGGCGCCCCCAGTCCACCGCGCTCGACGGCCCAGTCGCTCAGACCCACTCGTTCGAGCACAGCGAACAGCTCATCGTCGGTCGCCGTGTCCTTGGCGAACAGCAGGTTCTGACGGAGGTCGGAATCGAACAGATACGGTCGCTGCTCGCAGAGCCCGATGATCGTTCGCACATCGTCCTGCCGAGCATCCCGCGCCTCGACGCCGTCGATCGTGTACGAGCCCTCGTAGTCGATGAAGCGGGTGAGCACATGGGCAAGGGCCGTCTTCCCCGCACCCGTCGGGCCGGTCAACACGACGCGCTCGCCGGGGTGCAGACGGATCGACACGTCGTCCAGCACCGGTTCCGCCGTTCCTGGCCATCGCGCGCTCATCCCCCGCAACTCGATGACGGGACCCACGTGACGTTCGAGCGCCACGGCGTCGGGCCGGTCGACCGGCACCCCTGCCGGCGGCTGGTAGGGCGTCGTGGCGGCGAGCCGCCGTGCGCTGGCGATCACCTGGCGTCGCGCACCGAGTGCCAGGGGCACCGTTCCGAACACCTCGAACACGGCGAGCGGCAGCAGCGCGATCACCGCGAGCGTCGGCGCGTCGAGCCGGTGGGCGCCGAGAGCGGGAACCCCCGCCGCCAACGCAGCAGCGGTCGCCGCACCCGCGAGAACGGACACGACGGCGCTGGTCAACGCGGACCCCGAGGCGCGGGACCGGATCGCGTCGGTGAGCGTGCGACTCGCGGCGCCGACCCGTCGCTGTGCGCTGTCCAGGGCGCCGTAGGCCGTGAGCACATCCAGGTTTCCGACCAGGTCGCTGACGCTGTCGTTGAGTGCTGCCCGGAGCGGGGCGATGGTGCGCTCGGCCGCGCCGGATGCCCAGCGGTTGATCAGTGTGCCCAGGAGGAAGGCGAGAACGAGCGAGACGAGGAGGGCGAGTCCGGCCTCGGGAAGGAGCAGGGTAACGCCGACGACGCTCACGGCTGCGATGATCCCGGCGGTGACGAGCGGCTGCACGACGCGGAGCGAGTGATTCTGCAGTTCGTCGACATCATCCGCTACCCGGGTCAGCAGGTCACCACGTCGGGTGTCGCCGAGGCCGTCGGGCGCGAGGGGCACCAGCCTCCCGAACAGTTCGGAGCGGATGGTCGCCAACTGCCGGAAGGCCGCATCGTGACCCGAGAGCCGCTCGAGATAGCGGAAGAAGGCCCGGCCGAGCGCGAACGCCCGAACGCCGACGACCGCCATCGAGATGTAGATCAGTGCGGGCTGCTCGGACGCCCGGGTGATCAGCCACGCCGAGACGGCCAGCAGGGCGACAGCGCTGCCGGCGCTCAGCACGCCGAACGCGATGCCGACCCACAACCGGCGGGCGGGGGGAAGCGCAAGCCGGAGGATGCGCCGGGTCGGAGCGGATTCAGCGGACACTGGTCAGCACCTCCAGCGGTATCACGTGGTCGGCGGCCTCGACGACGGGGGCACGGTGGCTGACGACCACCACGGTGCGGCCTTCAACGGCCACACGCCGGAGATTCACGATCAGCGCGGCCTCCGTCGCGTCGTCGAGCGCGGATGTGGGCTCATCGAGGATCAGCACCGGGCAGCGCTCGGCGCGCATCCGGTACAGCGCCCGCGCGACCGCGACACGCTGCGCCTGTCCGCCCGAGAGACCCCTCCCGCCGGGGGCGAGCAGTGTCGACGGCTCGAGCTCCGGCGCCGCCGCCTCCCGCAGCGACGCGGCGACCAGGTCGGCATCCGGAGCGGGGGCACCCAGGGCGACGTTCGCGGCGATCGTGCCGGCGATCAGTCCGGGATTCTGCCCCGACCACGCGATGAGAGAGCGCCGGACGAGGTCGTCGTGCTCCGCTCCCACCGCTATCCGGCCCGAGGCGGGAGTGAACCCGAGGGCAGCCCCGATCAGGCTCGACTTCCCGGACCCGCTCGGCGCGCTCAGCACACTGAGGGCGCCCGCCCGAGCCTCGGCGCTGAATCCGGCGACGATCGGCCGACCGTCGTACGCGATCGTGACGTCGTCGAACGTCAGTGATGCGCGGGTGAGATCCTGTTGAGCCGCCGCCGGGGCCGCCTGAGGCGCCGACGCGCGGTCGGCGTCGAGTATCTCGAAGGCGCCCTGTGCGGCCTCGATGCCCTCCGTCGCCGCGTGGTACGCCGCGCCGACGTTGCGGAGCGGGAGGAAGGCCTCCGGCGCGAGCAGCAGCACGAACAGCCCGACCGACAGATCGAGCTGACCGTTCAGCAGCCGGAGCCCGATCGCTACCGCGACGAGCGCCACCGAGAGGCTCGCTGCGAGCTCGAGCACGAATCCCGAGAGGAAGGACATGCGCAGCACCTTCATGGTGTGCACCCGGTACTCGTCGCTGACCGCGCGGATCCGGGCCGTCTGCCGGTGCTGCCGCCCGAAGAGCTTGAGCGTCGACAGCCCGTCGACAACGTCGAGGAAGCCCCGCGACAGTGTCGACAGGGCCGCCCACTGCTTCTGCTGCGCCGCCTGGGTCGCCCAGCCGATGAGCATCATGAAGATCGGGATGAGCGGCAGCGTGATGAGCACGATGATGCCGCTCGTCGGGTCGCTCCAGAAGATCATCCCGACCAGCAGCGGGGTCGCAACGGCGGTCAGGATGAGCTGCGGCACATAGGCCGTGAAGTATCCCTCGAGAGCATCGAGCCCGCGGCCGATCGTGAGCGTCACCTGCGTGCCGCTGCGCGTCGAGAGCCAGCTCGGTCCGAGCCGTCCGATGGCGCCGGTCAAGGCCTGACGCAACTGGCCGATGACGGCGGCCCCACCCCGCGCCGCCGCCGCGTCGGACAACCAGAGCACCAGACCCCGCACGAGGATCACGAGCACCAGCGCGCCGAGCAGCCCACTGATCGCCGCGATGTCGTCCCCGGCGATCGCGCGCACGACCACCTGAGTGACGAGCCAGGCGAACGCGATGATGCTGGCCGTGCGCAGGAGCGCAAGCGCACCTCCGGCGGCGAGCATGGTGCGCGCCGCCGCGGCGTAGCGGAGCAGACGGGGATCGAGAGGACGCACGGTCAGGCGGCGTTCGCGGTGACCGGAGCTTCTTCCGGGATCTGGGCACGGGTCACGCGCTTGCGGAAGATCCAGTAGGTGAACCCCTGGTAGAGCAGGATCAGTGGCAGGAAGATCGCGGCGACCCAGGTCATCACGGTGAGCGTCGTATCGGTGCTCGACGCATTGGCGATCGTCAGGCTGTTCTCCGGGTTCGGCGAGGAGGGCATCACGTTCGGGAACAGTGCTGCGAACAGCGACACCACGGCGAGGCCGATGGTGAGCGCCATGAACGTGAACGACCATCCCTCCGCACCGCGCAGGTTGGCGACCCACGACGAGATCAGGGCGACCGCCGCCAGCGCGGCGAGGATCAGGAATACGACCGAGAAGTGCGCGATGCCGGTCCAAAGCAGGAACGCCGCCGCGACGACGATCGCGATCGCGCCCGACCTCACGGCGAGCCGGCGGGCCCGCTCACGGATGGGACCGTCCGTCTTGAGCGAGATGAACACGACCCCGTGGGTGAAGAACAGCAGCAGTGTCGTCAGGCCGCCGAGCAGCCCGTACGGGTTGAGCAGGTCGAAGAGCGTCCCCGTGTAGTTGTGCTGGGCATCGAGGGCGACGCCCTGCACGATGTTGGCGAAGGCGCAGCCCCACAGGAACGCGGGCAGAGCCGACCCGACGATGATCATGCCGTCGAACCACTTCTTCCAGCGCGAGTCGGGGCGCTGGTGACGGTACTCGAACGAGACGCCGCGGGCGATGAGCGCCAGCAGGATGAGGAGCAGGGCCAGATAGAAGCCGCTGAACAGCGTCGCGTACCACTCGGGGAAGGCCGCGAACAGCGCAGCGCCGCCGACGATCACCCAGGTCTCGTTGAGGTCCCAGACCGGGCCGATGGTGTTGATCATCACGCGACGGTCGACGTCGTCCTTGCCCAGGAACGGCAACGCCATCCCCACGCCGAAGTCGAAGCCGTCGAGCACGAAGTAGCCGACGAAGAAGAAGGCGACGATGCCGAACCAGAGAATTGCCAGATCCATCAGTGTCTCCTAGTAGACCGTCGCGACCGGGACGTGTTTTCCCTCTTCGTCGAGGTGATCCTCGACGGGGGCCGGGCCCTTTTGGGCCGCACGTTTGATGAGCAGGAACTCGACCACCGCGAGCACTCCGTAGATCGCCGTGAACGCCACGAGCGAGATGAGCACGGTGAGCCCGGTGACGTTCGGCGAGACGCCGTCGGCCGTCTTCATGAGGCTGAAGACGATCCACGGTTGTCTGCCCATCTCGGTGAAGATCCAGCCGACGGTCATCGCCAGCAGTGAGAGCGGGAACGCCCAGATCGCGACCTTCCACACCCAGACCCGCTGCGGCATGCGGCCCTTCCTGGTGATCCACAGACCGACGACGGCGATGAGCACGTGGAGCGCACCGAGGCCGATCATCCAGCGGAACGCCCAATAGGTGACCCAGATGATGGGGGTGTAGTCACCGGGGCCGTAGATCTGCGCGTAGTGCGCCTGGAGGTCGTTGATGCCCTCGACGGTGCCGTCGAGCGTGTGCGTCGACAGGAACGACAGCAGGTACGGGATGCGGATGGAGAACAGTTCGTGCACTCCGTCCGGCGTGCCCAGCGTGAAGATCGAGAACGATGCATCGGCGCCGGTTGACGTCTTGTAGAGAGCCTCTGCCGCGGCCATCTTCATCGGCTGCGTCTGCACCATGGCGAGTCCGAGCTGGTCGCCGCTCAGCACGGTGAGCGCACCGGCGCCGACCATGGTCCAGAGGCCGAACTTGAGCGCCGGACGCATCGTCTCGATGTTCTGCTTGCGCGCGAGATGCCACGCGGCCACCGAGATGATCAGTCCCGCCGACACCATGAAGCACGCGAAGATCGTGTGCGGGAACGCGGCCAGTGCCACCTTGTTCGTGAGCACGGCCCAGATGTCGGTCAGCTCGGCACGGCCCCGCCCCTCGTTGAGCGTGTAGCCGACGGGGTTCTGCATGAATGCGTTCGCGGCGATGATGAAGTACGCCGAGAGGATGCTGCCGGCCGCGGTGAGCCAGATGGTGGCGAGATGGAGCCCTCGTGGGAGTTTGTCCCAGCCGAAGATCCACAGGCCGATGAAGGTCGCCTCCAGGAAGAAGGCGAGCAGCCCTTCGAGGGCGAGCGGGGCGCCGAAGACGTCGCCGACGAAGCGCGAGTAGTTGGACCAGTTCATGCCGAACTGGAACTCCTGCACGATGCCGGTGACGACGCCCATGGCGAAGTTGATCAGGAAGATCTTGCCGAAGAAGTGGGTGAGCTGCAGATAGTGCACCTTGCCCGTGCGGTACCACGCCGTCTGGAAGATGGCGACGACGGTCACGACCCCGATCGTGATCGGGACGAACAGAAAGTGGTAGATCGTCGTCAATCCGAACTGCCACCGCGAGAGCAGCAGCGGATCTAACCATTCGTTCACAGCAACTCCACCAATCCCCATGGTTTCTACACCGTGTAGAACACATTTCTACTCAGTGTAGAACATTCTCAGCAAGGCCGCGCTACCCTAGAACCGTGGCGAATCTCGGAGAACTCGAACGAGCAGTGATGGATACTCTGTGGAACAGCGGCACCCCTGTCTCCGCCAACGAACTACGCGACAAGCTAGCTTCATCCCGGGGTGACGGCAAGGGACCGGCGCTCACGACGGTGCTCACCGTGCTGTCCCGTCTCGAGACCAAGGGCTTCGTCGAGCGCGACCGCGGTACCCGTCCGCACCTCTACTTCGCCGCGCTCTCCCGCGCGAGCCATGTCGCCGATCTCATGCACGAGGTCCTCGAGAGCTCGTCCGACCGCACGGCGGCCCTCGCCCACTTCGTCGGCTCCGTCGACGAGTCCGAAGCCGAGACCCTCCGGCGCCTCCTCTCGACGCGCTCGCAGTAGCGTCCGGTGACGCCCGTCAACGACATCGCGCTCGCGCTCGGCGTGCTCGCCGTCGCGCTGGCCTGGCCGGTCCCCGCGCTGCTGGCGCGTGCATCCTGGCCCGCCAGGGCTCCCGTGCTGGCACTCGCCCTCTGGCAGTCGATCGCCCTCGCCGGTGGCATCTCGATGATCGGCTCTCTGCTGCTCTTCGGCCTCCAGCCATTCGGCGACGACCTCTGGAGCCGGATCGCCAGCGCCTTCGGTTCGATCCTCAGCGGCCCTCTCCCGCCGCAGGCATCCCTGCTGAACACCTTCGCGCTGAGCGCGGCCGTGCTGCTCGCCGTGCACCTGATCCTCAATCTCGCGCTCACATCGGTGCGCAGCCGCCGCCAGCGGCATCGACACCGGGAGCTCCTCGGCCTGCTGAGCTCCCCGCTTCCCGACACGCCGTCGACGCGGGTGATCGACCATCCCGCCCCTGCCGCCTACTGCCTTCCGGGAGCACGCAGCATCACCGTGCTCTCCGAGGGGATGATCGAACTGCTCACTCCCGAGCAGCTGGAGGCCGTCATCGCGCACGAGCGTGCGCATCTGAGACAGAAGCACCACCTGCTGCTCGACGCGTTCCGGTCGTGGAAGCGGGCTCTCCCGTGGTTCCCGATCGCGACCCGCGCGCAGGATGCCGTCGCTCTGCTCGTCGAGATGCTGGCGGACGACCAGGCACGACGTGTGTCAGGAGACACGGTGCTGGCGGAGGCGATCGAGCTCGTCGACGCGACGGGAAGCGCCGGCGCCGTCCTCGGCGCCCCGAAAGACAGTCGCACACCGGCCGAGCGACGCACGGCGCTCGTGTCCCGCGAGGCGCGACTTCTCGACCCGCCGGCGCCGATCAGCCCGGCCGCGCGCGCCTTCGTGGTCGTCATCTGCGCCGCGCTCGTGCTCGTGCCGCCCATCCTGGTGCTGACGAGCTGAGCGATCCGGGCGCCGGCCAGCGGGGTGTGAGGCGACGCCCAGCCCGCGCACAGTAGCATTTCCACCATGCCGAAGAAGGGGTCGTACGCCAAGGGGATCGCCAAGCGGGAGGAGATCCTCACGACCGCGCTGGAGGTGTTCGCCCAGAAGGGGTATCGCCGCGCATCTCTGCGCGAGATCGCCGAGTCCGTCGGGCTCAGCCAGGCGGGCCTGCTGCATCACTTCTCCTCCAAGGAGGAACTCTTCGCCGAGGTGCTGCGCAAGCGCGACGAGGTGGATGTGACGGGTACCGATCCGGATGCCGGCGACTTCGACGCGTTCGGCGCCCTGGTGGGTGCCGTGCGGCACAATGCCGAGGTCCCCGGCCTCGTGCAGCTCTACGCCACGATCTCGGCGGAAGCCGCCGACGACGATCACCCGGGCCACGACTACTTCGTCGAGCGCTATCGCACGTTCATCGGTCAGCTCGAGAAGCACGTGCGCGCAGAACAGCAGGCCGGACGGATCGATCCCGCACTGGATGCGCTGCAGGTCGCCAGGCTCGGCATCGCGGTCGCCGACGGCATGCAGGTGCAGTGGATGCTGGACAGCGAGGCCGACATGGCCGACGCCCTCTCCGCCTTCTGGGACCTCGTTCAGCGCACCGGGGACCGCCGGTGAACGACGCGCTCACCTGGATCCTCGACCTGGTGCAGAGCGTGGATCCCGTTCTGCGCACGGCCATCGCCGGCCTCGGGATGCTGCTCGAGACGTCGATCCTCGTGGGGCTCGTCGTGCCCGGCGATACGATCGTGCTCGTCGCGAGCACGGCGGTCGGCAATCCGGTCGAGTACATCGCCCTCGTGATCGTCGTCATCGTCGGCGCGCTCTGCGGGGAGAGCATCGGCTTCGCGCTCGGCCGGTTCTTCGGCCCCAAGATCCGGGCGAGCGGCCTGGGTCGTCGCATCGGCCAGAACAACTGGGACCGCGCGGAGGCGTACCTCGCGAAGCGAGGCGGCATCGCGGTGTTCCTGTCGCGCTTTCTGCCCGTGCTGCACTCGCTGATCCCGCTGACGGTCGGAATGAGCCCGATGCGGTACCGCACCTTCATGCGTTGGACGATTCCGGCGTGCGTGATCTGGGCGTTCGCGTACGTCTCCGTCGGTTCGGCGGCCGCGGGAAGCTACCGCGAGCTCTCGCGCGAACTGCACTGGGCCGGCTACGTCTTCGTCGCGGTCATCGCCTTCTTCATCCTTCTGGCGATCGTGGTGAAGAAGGTGCTTCAGAAGCGGGAGGCCCGGCACATGGATGCGGCGGCCCGGTCACCCGAGCCGCCGCACGCACCTGAGACCGAAGCCCCGCCTACTTGATCGGGTGGCTCGCCAGCCACTCCTTGGCGAGCGCGTCGGGCTGCGTCTTCGACGCGCCCTGGTTCTCGCTGTTCAGCGTGATGAGGTCCTCGGTGGTCAGCGCCTTGGAGACCTGGTTCAGGACGTCCTTGACGGTGTTCGAGGCCTTCTTGCTGTTGATCAGCGGCACCACGTTCTGCGCGGCGATCAGGCTCTTCGGGTCCTTGAGGGTCACGAAGTTGTTTTCCTTGATCGCGGGCGTGGTCGTGTAGATGTCCGCGAGCTGGACGTCGCCGTTCTTCAGGGCGGCGACGGTCAGCGGACCACCGCTGTCGCTGATCTTCTTGAGCGTCGCGGTAACGCCGTACGCGCTCTTGAGTCCCGGGATGCCGTACGGACGCGTGGCGAACTCGGGGTTCGCGCCGACGACCAGCGGGATCGTCACCTTGGACAGATCGGCCAGGCTGGTGACGCCGTACTTGTCCGAGAACTCCTTGGTGACGTTGTACGAGTCGGCGTCCTGGGCCTGCGACTGATCGAGGACCTCGAACCCGCTGGGAAGGGCGTCGTTCAGCGCGGCGAAGACGTCGTCGCTGGAGGTCGCCGTGCTGTCCTTCGAGTAGTACTGCAGCAGGTTGCCGCTGTACTCCGGGACCAGGTCGATCGAGCCGTCCTTGAGCGCGGCAAGGTAGACGTCGCGCTGGCCGATGTTCGGCTTGGTGGTGACCTTCACGCCCTTGGACTCGAGCGCCTGCGCGTAGATCTGCATCAGGATCTCGTTCTCGGGGAACGCGGCCGAGCCGACCGTGATGGTGTCGGGCGCGGACGAGGCGGTGTCGCCGCTCAGCGCGCCGCCGCCAGACGAGCACGCGCTGAGAGCCAGCAGGGCTCCCGCCGCGATCACGCCGGCCGCGATGCGGCCTCTCTTGTGTGCGAACATGTGATTTCTCTCTTTCGTGGGTGCAGTGGTGTCAGTGGTGCTGGGTGGGTCGGGAACGTTCAGGGGGCCTCCGGGCTGACGGCCGGATCCGAGGACACGCGGGCCGTTCCGACAGAGCGTCCGGTGTCTCTGGTGCGCACGTCGGCGACCTTGCCGGCGGTGACGCCGCGCGGGACGACGAGTCGTTGCGTCAGAGCGAAGAGCCCGTCGACGACGAGAGCGAGCGCGACCACGAGGATCGAGCCGCCGAGCATCTCGTCGTAGCGGCGCACCGGGAGGCCGTCGAACAGATATCGTCCGAGCCCTCCGACCGACAGGATCGCCGCGACGGTCCACGTCGCGATCACCTGCAGTGCGGCCGACCGGAGTCCGCCGATCAGCAGCGGCAGCCCGAGCGGCAGCTCGACCTTGCGCAGGATCTGGAACTCGGTCATGCCCATCGCGCGGGCGGCGTCGACGGTGCGCGGATCGACCGATTCGACACCGGCGTAGGCGCCGGCGAGCACCGGCGGGATCGCGAGGATCGTCAACGCGATGAGCGCGGGGATGATCGTCAGGCTGACGCTCGAGAGGGAGAGTGCCAGCAGCACGACCAGGCCCAGCGTCGGGATGGCGCGCAGAGCGCCCGAGAGGCCGACCGCGAGGCCGCGGAAGCGCCGCGTGTGCCCGATCGCGAGTCCGATCGGGATGGCGATGATCGCCGCGATGACGAGGGTGAGCGCCGAGTACTCGATGTGCTGTGAGAGGCGGTTCGGGATGCCGTCCTCCCCCGACCAGTTGACGGGGTCGAAGAGCCAGGCGAACGCCGAGAGGATGTCGGTCATGCTTCAGTCACCGCCGTCAGTGCTGCGCGTCGCGATGCCCGCTTGCTGCGGCGGTCGACGAGCGTCCACGGCATCAGCAGCCGCCCGAAAAGCACCAGGATCGTGTCGAACACGAGCGCGATGATCATGATCGCCACGATGCCGATGATCACTTCGTCGGGGAAGTTGCGCTGAATGCCGTCGGTGAACAGGTTTCCGAGGCTGCTCACGCCGATCAGGGAACCGATGCTCACGAGACTGACCGTGCTCACCGACACCACGCGGAGGCCGGCCAGGAGCACAGGACCGGAGAGCGGGAGCTCGACCGTCCAGAACCGCTTCCAGGTGGAGAACCCGACCGCCGTCGCCGACTGGAGAACGTCGCCGGAGACGGAGGCGAGTGCGTCGGCCGTGCTGCGCACCATGAGGGCGAGCGCGTAGATGCTGAGCGCGATGATCACGTTGATCGGATTGAGGATCTGCGTTCCGATCAACGCGGGCATGGACACGAACAGCGGCAACGACGGGATGGCGTACAGGATGCCGCACACCGTCAGCACCGTTCCCCGGCTCGCGTGATAGCGGTTCGCGACCCAGCCGATCGGGATGGAGACGACGAACCCGATGAGGATCGGAAGGACGCTCAGGATGACGTGAGCGACCGTGAGGTCCCAGACCAGGCCGAAGTTCGACCACAGCCAGCTCACGACGCTTCCTCACCCTGCGCCGGAGCACCCACGACCGAGACGGTCGCAGCCTTTGCCTCAGCGGGCGCGCCGGAGAGCACTCCGGCCGGTCGCCCTTCACTGTCGACCAGCACGTCGCCGGCCGGGGTCTTCTCGATGTGCAGCGCGCGCTTGCCGCGGTCGGCCCCGACGAACGAGGCGACGAAGTCGTCGGCGGGATTCGCCAGGATCTCGGACGGCGTGCCCTTCTGCGCGACGATCCCGCCCTTGCGGAAGATCACGACCTGCTCTCCGAGGCGAAAAGCCTCGTCGATGTCGTGCGTCACGAACACCACCGTCTTGTCGAGGTCGCGCTGCAGCCGGAGGAGCTCGTTCTGGAGCTCGTCGCGGACGATCGGGTCGACGGCGCCGAACGGCTCGTCCATGAGCAGGATGTTCGGGTCGACCGCGAGGCCGCGGGCCACTCCGACGCGCTGCTGCTGCCCGCCGGAGAGCTGGCTCGGGTACTTGTCGGCGAGCGACCGCTCGAGACCGACGTCGTCCATCAGCTCCAGCGCGCGCTCCCTGGCGTCCTTCTTCTTCACGCCGCGCAGCAGCGGAACGGTCGCGATGTTGTCCACGACCTTGCGGTGCGGCAGCAGCCCGGAGTTCTGCATCACGTAACCGATGCTGCGCCGCAGCGGGACCGGCTTGAGCGTCATGACGTCTTCGCCGTCGATCTCGACGGATCCACTGGTCGGGTCGACCATCCGGTTGATCATGCGCAGGATGGTCGTCTTGCCGCTACCGGACGAACCGACGAGCACCGTGATGGTGCGGGAGGGGATGACCAGCGAGAAGTCTTTGACCGCAACGGTGCCGTCGGGAAACTGCTTCGTTACCGAGCGGAACTCGATCATGTGTGCGGCTCATTCCTCGAAGTGTGCATCGGATCAACACAGGCCTGTCCTTCCACCCAAACACCATTCCGGGGGTTTGGCAAAGCATTGAGACGATTTGTGGCAACGCGGGCGCCGGCCATCGGTTGCCCCCTTTCGCTGTCGGCAGGAGTGTCTACTGTGTTCGTCGTGCGGGCCGTATCGGATGCCAACATGCCATCGCCCACCGACATTCCCAGCCCGATCCCAGGGTGGAGCGGCGTGTGAGCACACCAGGTGCCGCCGTCCTCGGCTCGGTCGGGATCGACTGCCCGGATCCGGCGGAGCGCGCACGCACCTACGCCGTTGTACGGAGCCGGCCTCCAGCGCACGCCGACCACCGGGCGCATGCGCATTGGCAGGCGCTCGGAGTACGCACGTGGCCGGTCAGCCTGTGCCGATCACGTCAGCGGGCGAGCCTGACTCGTGCCGAGCCTTCAGCGGGCGCAGACCGCGACCGCAGCGGTGACGCGCTACTCGCCGTCGCCGTAGCGCTTCGCGAGGTACTCGCGGGCCACGACGCGCGCCTCGGCGATGAACCGCTCGTCGCCATCCGGATCGACAAGGAACGCGCGGTTGATCAGCGAGTCCGAGATCTCGACGACGATCTCGAGCCGGAACTTCAACTCGTCTCCGGCCGGCAGACCGAACTCGTCGGACAGGATCTCGGCGAAGCGGTGGGCGAAGAAGTCGTCATCATCGTCGACGGTCTCGCCGGGCAACCCCGAGCGCTCGGCGTCGGTGAACCGGATGATGCGGAAACCGGGCTCGGTGCGGAACATCAGCACGAAAGCGTCGATCGCGCATTCGACAGCGTTCCACCAGTGCTCGGGCTCGGCGTCGCGGATCGCGTCGACGACGGCGCCCCGATAGCGCTGCACCGCCCGGTCGCGCAGCGCCTGGAGCAGCACGATGCGATCCGGGAAGTAGCGGTACACGGTACCGATCGACGCGCCGGCGCGTTCGGCGACCATGGCCGTCGTGAGTCGGTCGAAACCGATCTCGTCGACGACTTCGGCCGCGGCGTCGAGCAGCGCGTCGATGCGGGCGGCACTGCGCTCCTGGATCGGCTCCGTGCGGACGAGCGGCGCACCTGTCTGGTTCTGACCGGCTACGAGGTCATTGATGGGCACGAGGGCAACTCCTTCTTTCCTGCAGGTCAACAATACGTTGGTCCGGGTCCCCAGCCCCGCAGAAGCATCAGCTCTGCGATATTCGGATCATATTCGTGGAAACCTCATTTCCGCCTCCGAATTGTCAACGACGCGCCGTCATTCTGTCCCCCAGATCTGGGGGCTGCGCGCAAACGTGCTCATGGAACATGAGAAACTGGTCACATATGCCTCAGTCCTCTGACCGACGCGCCGGCAGCGTCGAGCCCATCATGCATCGTGCTGCGCGCGTCGAGGACGCCTTCCACGCCTTCCGCGCGCGACGTGCACGCAAGCGGGGCTACCTGCCCACCGTCGTGCCGTACACCGGCTATGGTGCGCCGACGTGGGCGCGCATCCTGGGCCGGGTGGTGCTGGCGAAGGACCCGAAGCCGGGCAGTCGCGCCGAGCGGCTGCACCGCAAGCGCGAGGAGAGCATCCGGGGCTGGCGGTCGTTCACGAGCGTCCCCGTCGCCGACGTGCCGGTCACGATCGAGATCGAGGGCGACACCCATACGGTGATGCCCGACCGCGGCGGCGTGTTCGACACGGTCATCCCGGTGCAGCTCTCCCCCGGCTGGCACACGGTGCGGATGTCGACAGAAGGCTCGTCGCGCACATTCGAGTCCCCCGTGCTCATCATCGATCCGTCGGCGACGTTCGGCATCGTCTCCGATGTCGACGACACCGTGATGGTCACCGCGCTCCCCCGCCCGCTGCTGGCTGCCTGGAACACCTTTGTGCTCGACGAGCACGCGCGCGTCCCCACCCCCGGGATGGCCGTGCTGCTGGAGCGCCTCGCCGCCACGCATCCCGGCACTCCCGTGGTGTACCTCTCGACCGGAGCCTGGAACGTCGCCCCGACGCTCACGCGCTTCCTGTCGCGCAATCTGTTCCCGGCAGGTCCCCTGCTGCTGACCGACTGGGGGCCGACGCACGACCGCTGGTTCCGCAGTGGACGCGACCACAAGCGCTCCAGCCTCGTGCGACTGGCCGAGGAGTTCCCCGGACTCAAGTGGCTGCTCGTGGGCGACGACGGTCAGCACGACGAGCAGCTCTACGCCGACTTCACCCGTGAGCACCCTGACAGCGTCGCCGCGGTCGCCATCCGCCAGCTCTCCAATGGTGAGGCGGTACTGGCCGGTGGACGCTCCAAGGCCGAGAAGCACAGCGAGATCAGCGGCGCGCCGTGGGTCTACGCGCCCGACGGCGCCGGCCTCAGCGAGCAGCTGACCGACGCCGGGATGCTTCCCTAGCCGGGCTGTCGGCGGTCTCCGCCATACTGGGCGCATGCCCGCCAGCATCGCCGACCTGCTCCGACTTCGTCTGATCGCGCAGGGTCTGAGCCCGCAGGGTCTGAGCCCGCATGATGTCGACGACGCGAGCCCGGTCGACGCGGCAGCCGTCGTGCAGCATCTTCTCGCCGTGCAGGCGCAGGACTTCGGCGCGGCATGCTGGGCGCTCGGCATCCGCGCTCCCGGCATCACCCTCGGTGATGTGACGGCAGCGCTCGACGCCGGCACGGTCATCCGGTCGTGGCCGATGCGCGGCACCCTGCACTTCGTGCCGCCGGCCGATCTGGGCTGGATGCTGGGCGTCACCACCCAGCGCATGATCAGCGGCCTCACGCTGCGGCACCGGCAGCTCGAGCTCGAAGATGCCGACTTCGGCCGGGCACGCGACCTCGTCACCGAAGCGCTCAGCGGCGGTCGCAGCATCGGGCGCGCCGAGCTGATGGAGCTCTGGGAGGCGAACGGGATCGCGACGGCCGGCCAACGCGGCTATCACCTCATCTACTACCTCGCGCAGACGGGCCTGTTGTGCTGGGGGCCGACGCACCGGTCCCAGCAGGCGCTCGTGCTCCTCGACGAGTGGGTCCCGGAGCCGCGCCACCTCGAACCGGACGAGGCCCTGGCCGAGTTCCTGGTGCGCTATCTGGCCGGGCACGGCCCTGCGACGATCAAGGACTTCGTCTGGTGGACCAAGGGAACCGTCGCCGGAGCGAAGACGGCCCTCGCCGTGGCGGGCGACCGCCTCACCTCCGTCGAGGTCGACGGAACGGAGTACTGGCTCACATCCGAGCTCGCCGGCATGCCCGCCGCACCCGCACGAACCACAGCGTCGTCGGTGAAGCTCGTCCCCGCGTTCGACGAGTACCTCCTCGGCTATCAGAACCGCGACCCCGTGCTCGATCCCGCCCATGCCTCGATCGTCGTCCCGGGAGGCAACGGCGTCTTCGCGCCCGTGATCGTCTCCCGTGGCCGCATCGTCGGCATCTGGAAGCGCACGGCGACCGCGAAACGCGTGACCGTGCATCCGCAGCCGTTCGATCGCCTGACCCGTGTCGAGGAATCCGGCGTCGAACGCGGAGCGCGCGACTACGCACGTTTCCTCGGAGTCGACGTGGCCGTCGGCGCGCCCCGCTAACCTGGAGGGGTGGCACTGCGACTCCCTGCAAGCATCAGAGCGGCGTCACGGGTCCCCCTGCTGCAGGTCACGAAGACCGCGATCGCGATGGTCTTGGCGTGGGTGATCGCCGGCCTCTTCCTCCCGAACGAACTGCCGATCTTCGCGACGATCGCGGCCCTGCTCGTGGTGCAGCCGAGTGTGAACCAGTCCGTCGGGCGCGCGATCGAACGCAGCCTCGGCGTGATCGTCGGCGTGCTGGTGGCGTACGCGATCGGCCTCGCCTTCGGCACGAACGCATGGATCGTGCTCGTCGCCGTCGTGGTGTCGCTGTTCGTGTCCTGGGCGCTCAAGCTCACCCCGGGCACGGCCAACCAGGTTCCGATCACGGCGATGCTGGTGCTCGCCGTCGGCGCCTCGACGCCCGACTACGCGTTCGCCCGGGTCATCGAGACGGTGATCGGCGCGGCCATCGGCGTCGTCGTCAACATCACGATCGTGCCTCCGGTGCTCCTCGCTCCCGCCCACACCTCGGTCCACCGGCTGGGCAACGAGATCGCCGCGACGCTCGACCGTCTCGCCGACGCGCTCGGCCGCACACAGACGCCGCAGCAGCTCAACGAGCTGCTGCTCCAGGCACGCCTGCTGCGCCCGATGGAGACCAAGGCCGACACTGCCCTCACCCAGGGCAGGGAGAGCCTGACGCTGAACCCGCGCCAGACCAAGCACCGACGCGTGCTGGAGCACGACGACGAGCTCTTCACGCGCTTCCGGCCGTTGATCACCCGCGCACTCGGCATGACGCGCGCGTTCCACGACCACTACGACGACAGCCTGGCCGGCGAGCCGACCCTGGAGGCGATCGCCGAAGAGCTGCGCCGCTCGGCCCACGACCTGCGCCTCCTGGCCCGTGATCCGGACGCGCCGGTCGACGAGCCGTCGACGGAGACGGCCGGCATCCCCGTGCTCACCGCGCCCCTGGTGATCTCGACGCCGGACCCACGGCACTGGGTGCTGATCGGCTCCCTGGTGGAAGACCTGCGGCGCATCCACGACGAGATCACCGGCGACAGCTCCTGACGGGGAAACTGGGCGACGCGAAAAAGGGCCCCGCCGAAGCGGAGCCCCTTTCCTCATGACACGTCAGGCGATCGGCGCGAGCGCCGACCGCACCCGCACGATCAGGCCTGGTTGAGAACGGCCTGCAGCTCGAGCGTGATGGTGACCTCGTCGCCCAGCAGCATGCCACCGGTCTCGAGGGCGGCGTTGTAGGTGAGGCCGAAGTCCTCGCGGTTGATCTTGGTCTTCGCGGTCGCGCCGGCC
The DNA here is from genome assembly GCF_056394405.1 of Leifsonia sp. 10N434. Lineage (NCBI taxonomy): Bacteria > Bacillati > Actinomycetota > Actinomycetes > Micrococcales > Microbacteriaceae > Leifsonia > Leifsonia sp. 10N434. The sequence goes on from NZ_JBFTHV010000002.1 coordinate 398,535, forward strand.
TTGTAGTTGCCGTACGGGTCCTGGCCGAAGCCGCCGAAGTCGAACTCGAACGTGACCGGCTTGGTCACGCCCTTGATCGTGAGGTCGCCGTCGACGAGGAAGTCGCCGCCGTCGACGCGTGCGCCGGTGGAGACGAACTCGATGTGCGGGTGCTCCTCGGCGAGGAAGAAGTCACCGGTGCGCAGGTGCGCGTCGCGGTTCTTGTCCTTGGTGTTCACCGAGGCGACCTCGGCCTTGGCGGTGACCTTCGAGTCGAGCGGGTTCTCCGCCGTGACGAAGGTGGCGTCGAAGTTCTCGAACACGCCCTTCACCTTGCTGATCATCAGGTGGCGGATGCTGAAGCCGACCTCGCTGTGCGAGGGGTCGATGGTCCAGGTGCCTGCCTTGTAGCCGGGGATGTCGATCGTCGTGGTCATTCGTGTGCTCCTCGAGAGTCAAATGGTCGAGGCGGTCCACCCGCCTCACAGGTACATGCAAGCGCATAGACCATCGATCTATTCCGGAGATCCGAAAAAAAGTTGACGCGTCACCGATTCAGCGGACGGGAGCCACCAGCGAACGCCGGAGTTCGAGGAGTTTCAACGCATCGGAATCGATCTGGGCCGCGGAGATACGGCCGCTGCCGACCGCGGCGACGATCGCGTCGATCAGGGCGTCCGGATCCATCCTCTGTGCGGCCGGATCAGCCGGGAGCACGAAGAGGAGCATGGTGTTGCCGGCGGCCAGGGCGCGCACCGCGTTCTCGGCAGGATCCTGATACGCCCGCAATCCGGTGTCCTGCAGCATCCGCATGTCATCGGTGATCGTCACACCCGAGTACCCCAGCTGGTCGCGCAGGATGCGGTGCCAGGTCGGCGAGAGCGAGGCGGGTGCGGCATCGACGGCGCTGTAGACGAGATGCCCGAACATCACGAGCTCGGCGCCGGCGGAGATTCCGGCGACGAACGACGGCGCATCCCGGCCCCGCCACTTCGCCTGCGTGATCGGAGTGGTCGGCACGGTCAGGTGGGAATCGGCGTCGGTCTCCCCGTGTCCGGGGAAGTGCTTGAGGGTCGAGAGCACCGCCCCGTGCTCGGCGCCGACGGAGGCGCTCACCCGGGCCGCCGCGTCCTGCGGCGTCGTACCCAGGACCCGGTCGAAGATGAAGGACGACGGGTCGGCCGTGACGTCGGCGACCGTTCCGAAGTTCACGGTGATCCCGGTCTGGCGCAACAGCGTCGCGCGCCGGGCGAAGGCCGCCTGGGTGGCCGCGACCGGTGCCGACTTGAGGGTGTCGGCTCCTGGACCGGTGTCCCACGGCAGCCGGGTGACATCGCCGCCCTCCTCGTCGGTGGCGATCAGGGGCGGCAGCGCCGCATCCGGGACCATGGCGGTCGTGAGTGCCTTCAACGCCGCGGGTGTGGGTGGGATGTTGTCGCCCATCAGGATCATCCCGCCGACGCCGTAGCGGGCGACGAAGCTGCGCAGCGCGGCACCGTCGAGTCCGGGCTGATGGAGCATCAGGAGGCTCGCCACCTTCTGCCGCAGCGTCATGGTGCGCAGGCGCTCCTGGGCGAAGGCGGTGACCGGATCGACGGTCGGCGTCGGTGTCGGGGTGGCCGTCGCGGTGGCGGAGGCCGACGTCGGCCCGGCTGAGCGCCCGGCCCCCGCCGCGCATCCGGACACCGCGACGAGCACGGCCGCGGCGATCGCGACGATCGTCGTCGCGCGCGTTCGAACCCGCGTTCCCGGCTGCCGCATCATCCTTCGATGGTAATCGCCGGGCGCGCGCCGGGACGCCGGTCGGGTCAGCCCTTGACCGCTCCTCCCAGCCCGGCGCTGCGCAGGAACAGCCCCTGGAAGATCAGGAACAGCACGATCGGGATGAGCGTCGAGATCGCCAGAGCGGCCAGGTAGACGTCGAGCTGGATCGCCGCCTGCAGCGTCGGCAGCCGCACCGACAGGGGCTGGATCGCCGGGTCGCGCAGCACGAGCAGCGGCCACAGGTAGTCCTTCCAAGCGGCGATGATCGCGAACACGGAGACGACGCCGAGGATCGGCTTCGACATCGGCAGCACGATCGACCAGAACAGCCGGAAAGGCCCGGCTCCGTCGGTGCGCGCCGCCTCGAACACCTCGCGCGGCAGGTTGTCGAAGAAGCGCTTGATCAGCACCACGTTGAACGCGCTCGCTCCGGCGGGCAGCCAGACCGCCCAGAACGTGTTGATCAGCGAGGTGCCGAGCAGCGGCGGGTTGAGGATCGTGAGGTAGAGCGGTACCAGCAGCACGACGGAGGGCACGAACAGGGTGCCGAGCACGAGTCCGTAGATCACCTTGCCGTACTTGGGGCGCAGCACGCTGAGGGCGTAGCCGGCGGTGGTCGCTACGACGATCTGCATGATCCATGAACCGAGGGCCACCCAGATGGTGTTCATGAACTGCACGTCGATGTGCACCGTCGACCACGCAGTCGACAGGTTCGCCCAGTCGACGCCGTTGGGGAACAGCGCCATCGGCGTGCGCAGGGTGTCCTGCGTCGGCGTGATCGCCGACTTCGCCAGCCAGAGCAGCGGTCCGAGGCCGACGACGATCAGCACCAGCAGCAGCACGACGTGCGTGATCCTGGTCCCCCACCGGATGCCCGGCCGGTGCCAGTCCGACGGCGAGAGGATGCCGCGGTCGGACGTGTCGGCGCTCGCCTTCGCCCGCGCCTTACGACGACGGCGACGTCCGCGCGGGTCCTGCGGAGTGAGGCCGGAGTCCTCGAGCTCGTCGGTCATGACATTCATGACCTCGGGCGTGAAATCAGTGGACGTGGTCAATTCTGGCTCCAGGACTTGGTGAGGCGGAAGTACACGAGGGAGAGGATGGCGAGGAACGCCGCGAGCATCAGGCTCAGCGCGGTCGCCGCTCCGTAGTCGCCGCCGAGGCTGTTCTCGAATGCGTAGCGGTAGATCAGCAGCAGCACCGTGACGGTCGCATTGACCGGGCCGCCGCCGGTGAAGAGGAACGGCTCGAGGAACACCTGCGCGGTCCCGATGATCTGGAGGATGAGGGTGATCAGCAGGATGCCCCGCAGCTGCGGCATCGTCACATGCCAGATCTTCTGCCAGATGTTCGCGCCGTCGACCTCGGCCGCGTCGTAGAGCTCCGGCGCGACACCGGTGATGGCGGCCAGGTAGATGATGATGGTGCCGCCGGCCGCCGCCCAGGTGGCCTCGACGACGAGCGACGGCATCGCCTGCGTCGCATCCTGGATCCAGGGCTGAGGCGGGATGCCCACCCAGCCGAGGACCGTGTTGAAGACGCCGGTCGGGCTCGCGTCGTAGAAGAACTTCCAGAGGAGGACGGCGACGACGGGCGGGACGACGACCGGGAGGTACGCGAGCGCGCTGTAGAGCCCCTTCGCCCGCTTGACCTCGCTCATCAGCACCGCCGCGATCAGCGGGATCGGATAGCCGAGGATCAGGGCCAGGAGGGCGAACCATCCGGTGTTCCCCACCGAGGTCCAGAACAGGGGGTCGTTGACGACCTGCACGAAGTTGTCCCAGCCGACGAACGTCGGCGGCGCGATCAGGTTGGTGTGCTGGAAACTCATCACGACGGCGCGCACGATGGGCCACCAGGAGAAGACACCGAAGATGACCAGCATCGGCAGGAGGAAGACGAGATTGCTGAGTCCTCCCCCACGGAGCCAGGTCAACGGTGTGCGTCTGACGACTCTGCGCGAGGTCGTTCTCGGCCGGTCGATCGCTGTCATGGGCTGCTGTGCTTTCTCTTCGGGTGGTGCGAGTGCGTAGGGCCGCATACGGCCGACGGCCGGCGGGGCGCGTGACGCCCCGCCAGCCGGGTGGTGCGGTGGTCGGCCACCGTCACCGGGTGTTCACTACTTGTCGGCGTCGACGAGCTTCTGGATGTTCGTGTCGACCGTGGTCAGCAGCTGATCGACGTTGGCGTTCTTCTGCGTCAGCACCGCCTGCACCACCGAGTCGAGGGCACCGTAGAGCTCCTGCGTGTGCTTGTTCGGCTCGGGCACGAGGTTCGCGTCGAAGATCTTGTCGGTGAACGGCGCGACGTTCTCGAGCGGGATGTTCACCTCCGGCTTGATCCAGGACAGCGTCTGGTCGTAGGTGGCCTTGTCGAAGACCGGGAGCGTGGGGACGCCGACCGGCTGGTTCGACTTGGCGAGCACCTTGGCGTCGGCGATGGCCTGCGTCTTGTCGAGCAGCTTCTGCATGTAGTAGAAGTCGATCCACTTGACCGCCGCCGTCCGCTGGGCCGCCGTCGACTTCGGGCTGACCGCCGCGACGTTGCCGCCGACCAGAACACCGGCATCCGACGAGTCGGACAGCGGGAGCGCCGTCAGACCGTAGTTCTTCGGGTCCACGTTGTTCTGCTGCACGAGAGCGGTGAGCACATCCGAGCCGCTCGGGTACATCGCGACCTGGCCGGCGCCGAACGCCTGGTTGATGCCGCTCCAGTCGAGCAGGAAGTTGCTTCCGGCGGCGTTGTCCTCCCAGCGCACGTCGTGCAGGAACTGCAGAGCCTCCTTGGTGACCGGGTTATTGGTCGTGACCTTCGTCTTGCCGCCGTCGGTGGTCTCCATCCGGCCACCGCGTGCGTACACCGTGGTCGTGAGCTCCCAGCCACCGGTGTTGCCCTTGGTCATCTGCATGTAGCCCGCGACACCCGGAACCTTCTCCGAGATCGTCTTGGCGTCGGCGCGCACTTCGTCCCACGTGGTCGGCGGCTTGTCCGGGTCGAGACCGGCCTTGGTGAAGATCTCGCGGTTGTACGAGAGACCCATGGCGTACGGGCCGTACGGGATGCCGTAGATCTTGTCGCCGGACTTGGCGACAGCGAGCACGTTCTCGTTGAACTTGCCGGCGTACGACAGCGCCTTGACCTCGGCCGTGATGTCGGCGAGCTGGCCGGCCTGCAGCAGCGACTGCGAGTCGGTGAACGGCACGTTGAACACGTCGGGCAGGGTGCCGCCCGCGAGCTGCGTCGCGAAGGTCGGGCCCGTCCACTGGTACTCCTCCGACTTGACGGAGATGTTCGGGTTCGCCTTCTCGAACTCCTTGACGCGGTCGTCGAATGCCTTGAACGCGGCCTTGTCGCTTCCGGGGATCAGGCTGGCTACGGTGATGCTCACCTTGCCGTCGCTGCTGTCCGAGCCGCTGCCGGAGCTGGAGCATCCGGCGAGCAGGCCGACACCGGCGATCGTGATCGCTGCGACTGCAGCAACCGTTCTTGGTGACCTCATTGTCGGTTCCTTTCGATGGTGGTGAGGTGCGGGTCGTGCTGTGTCACGTGAGGCAGGACCACGCGTGACCTCCGGCGGCTAGTGCTGTGTTCGTAGCCACGCCGTGGAGTCCGGGGGCAGCAGTCCGTGGTCGAGCGGGCTGCTGCTGAGCAGGATGGCGACGTGCTCGGGAAGAGCCACCGCCTGGTGGGAGAGATTGGTGACGTTCAGGAAGCGGGAGCCGCGTGCGAAGACGAGCGTTCCCTCCTCGCCGTCGCGCCACTCGAGCGGCCCGTCGCCGAGGTCCGCCTCCGACCGCCGGATGCGCAGCGCCTGCCGGTAGAGCCAGAGCATCGACGTCGCGTCGCTCTGCTCCGCCTCCACCGTGAAGCGCGACCAGACGCGCGGCTGGGGCAGCCAGGGCTCCTCGGCGGAGCCGCGCGGGCTGAACCCGAACGGCGGCTCGACGCCGCGCCACGGCAGCGGGACCCGGCAGCCGTCGCGACCGGGGTCGACTCCGCCGGAGCGGAAGTGCATCGGGTCTTCGAGCCGGTCGGCCGGCAGGTCCTCGACCTCGGGCAGGCCGAGCTCGTCGCCCTGGTAGATGTACAGGGATCCGGGCAACGCCGCGGTGAGGAGGGCGGCGGCACGGGCGCGGCGCAGGCCGACGCCCAGATCCGTCGGCGTGCCGACCCGCTTCTTCGCGAAGGCGAACGACGAGTCCTCCCGGCCGTAGCGCGTGACCGGGCGGGTCACGTCGTGATTCGAGAGCACCCAGGTGCTCGGGGCGCCGACCGGGGCGTGAGCCGCCAGGGTCGCGTCGATCGAGGTGCGCAGTTCCCGCGCATCCCACGGCCGTGCGAGGAAATCGAAGTTGAAAGCGGTGTGCAGCTCATCGGCGCGCAGGTACATCGCGAAGCGCTCGATGTCGGGCAGCCAGATCTCGCCGACGAGCACGCGGGTCCCCGGGTACGAGTCGGCGATCGCGCGCCAGCCCCGGTACACCTCGTGGAGCTCGTCGCGGTCCTCGTTGGGATGCTCGCCGGGCGCCGGGTCCTCCGGCACCTCCGGGAGCTCGGGGTCCTTGATGAGCAGGGCGGCCGAGTCGATGCGCACGCCGGCGACGCCGCGGTCGAACCAGAACTTCAGGATGGCCTCGTGCTCGGCCCGCACATCCGGATGGTTCCAATTGAGGTCGGGCTGCTGCGGGGTGAACAGATGCAGGTACCACTCGCCGGGCGTGCCGTCAGGATTCGTGGTGCGCGTCCAGGTCTCGCCCGAGAAGTTGGAGACCCAGTTGGTCGGCATCTCGTCGCCGTGCTCCCCGCGTCCGGGACGGAACCAGAAGCGCTCGCGCTCCGGCGACCCCGGCCCGGCCGCGAGGGCCGCCTGGAACCAGGGGTGCTGATCGGAGATGTGGTTCGGGACGACGTCGATGATCGTCCGGATGCCCAGGGCGAGAGCCTCCTGGATGAGCGCTTCCGCTTCGGTCAGGTCGCCGAACGCCGGGTTGATCGTGCGGTAGTCGGCGACGTCGTAGCCGCCGTCGGCCAGCGGGGACTCGTACCACGGGGTGAACCAGATCGCGTCGACGCCGAGTTCGCGCAGGTACCCGAGGTGCTGCCGTACTCCGGCGATGTCGCCGATCCCGTCGCCGTTGCCGTCGGCGAAGCTGCGGATGTAGATCTGGTAGATGACCGCGCTGCGCCACCACAGCGGGTCGCTCTGCGACGGCGTGAGCTGCGACGGCGTGTTCGCCTGGTCCGGAGCGGCCTGGGCGTCGGGGGCGGAGTCGCCCTCTTTCGGCTGGGCGGCGAGCACGGGGAGATCCACGGAAGGAGCCCTTCAGTCGGGCGACCCTGCTCGTAGCTCCGCGGTCGTTCTCGCTCAGCCTTGCGTTCGGGTCGACGGTTCGGTCGTCGGCGCGCGGCGGCACCAAACCATCGGCACCATCGTCGTCGACCCAAATGTAGCTATGGCGACAGATTAACGCAAGAACTCAACAATGAGTAATTCGTTTGCGCACATTTGCGCTGAATTGCATAACAGTTACGACACGCGCGCCGGTCCGGTCGAGCCCCGGACGACGAGCTCTGGCTCGAAGAAGAGCTCGTCGGAGATGGCAGAATCGCTGGAGATCTGGCGCAGCAGCAGTTCGATCACCGTGCGGCCCATCGGCTCGATCGGCTGCCGCACCGTCGTCAGCGGCGGCTCGGTGCAGTTCATCAGGGCCGAGTCGTCGTACCCGACGATGGAGATGTCCTGGGGCACGCTCATTCCGGCCCTCCGCACCGCCCGGATCGCGCCGAGCGCCATGGGATCGCTCGCGCACACGATCGCCGTGACCCCGGCGTTCAGTAGACGGGTCGCGGCGGCCTGGCCGGCCTCGAGGGAGTACAGGGAGTGCACCACGAGCTCCTCGTCGAAGGGGGCGCCCCAGCTCTCCACGATGCGCTTGGCCGCGGCGAGCTTGCGCTGGGAGGGCACATGGTCGCGGGGGCCGAGGAGGAGGCCGATCCGCTCGTGGCCCAGGGAACGCAGGTGGTTGAGCGCCTGAGCGGTGGCGACGGTGTCGTCACAGGAGACGGTCGCGAAGTCGAGTTCGTCGACCGGCGCGTTCACGAGAACCGTCGGCAGATTGAGGTCGGTGAGCCGCGAGTAGTGGTCGTGCGATGCATCCTGCTGGGCATACGCGCCCCCGACGAACACCACGCCCGAGACCTGCTGCTGGAGGAGCAGTTCGACGTAGTCCGCCTCGGAGATGCCCCCGGCGGTCTGGGTGCAGAGCACCGGCGTGTAGCCGTTCTGGGCGAGCGCTCCCCCGATCACCTCGGCGAACGCCGGGAAGATCGGGTTCTGCAGTTCGGGCAGCACCAGGCCGACCAGCCGAGCACGCTCGCCCCGCAGCTTGCTGGGACGCTCGTAGCCGAGCACGTCGAGAGCGGTGAGCACCGCCTGTCTGGTCGCCTCCGAGACGCCGGGTTTCTCATTGAGCACGCGGCTGACCGTTGCTTCGCTCACTCCGACCTTGCGGGCCACCTCTGCGAGACGTTTCGACATGCGCATAGTTTACGCAATTCCTTGCAACCGGACGCAAGTCTTTTACACAAGTCGGCCTCAGATGCCAACGCGGCGCTGCAGACCGGATGCCGGCACACCACATACCATGTCGATCATGGCGAACAAGGTGACGGCGCTGCTGCTGGCCAGCCACCCCGGGCCGACCGCCGTCGTCACCGTGATCGCGGTGGTGCTCGGCATCGGCCTCGGATACTCCCCCGGCCGCCTCGCCCTGCTGGCCGCCTGCATCTTGCTCGGCCAGCTCTCGATCGGCTGGTCGAACGACTGGCTCGATGCCGCGCGGGACGCCTCCGTGAACCGCGCGGACAAACCGGCTGCTCGCGGGGCCATCGGCGTCGGCACGGTGCGCGCTGCCGCGTTCATCGCTCTGGTCGCCGCCATCGCCCTCACGCTGCTGCTCGGGCCGCTCGCCGCGATCGCACACGCGGTCGCGATCGGCGGCGGTTGGGCCTACAACCTCGGACTCAAGGCGACCGTGTTCTCGTTCGTTCCGTTCGCGGTCAGTTTCGCCCTGCTGCCGGCGATCGCGACCCTCGGCGGCCTTCCGCCGCGCTTCCCGGCCCCCTGGGTGCTCGCCGCCGGAGCCCTGCTCGGCGTCGCCGCCCACATCACCAACGTGCTCCCCGACCTCGCGGACGACGACAGCACGGGCATCCGGGGCATGCCGCACCGCCTCGGGGCGGTGCCGAGCGGGCTGCTTGCGTTCGCCTGTCTCGCCGCCGCGACGGTCACGATCACCCTCGGGCCCGGATGGCCGCCGCGACCGCTCCTCCTCGTCGGCTTCGCGATCGGACTCGCGGTCGCGATCACCGGCGTCGTGCTCCTGCTGCGTGGAGATCCGACGCGGCGCCTGATGCAGCTCATCATGACGTGCGCCATCGTCGATGTCGTGATGCTCGCGCTGGCGGGTCAGTCCGTCGCCGTCTGAATCGGGTCGGCCGCCGGCTCGTGGTTGCGGATGCCGATCGCCGAGACGATCCCGCCGAGCAGCATCAGGAACGCCGTGCAGAGGAGCGCCCTGTCGAACCCGGCCCTGTCGAGTTGCTCGCCCACGATCAGTCCCGCCATCGCCACCACGATGAGCCCGGCGATGCGCGAGATCGCATTGTTTACGGCGGACCCGATGCCTGCCTGCTGCGGGTGGATCGAGCCGAGGATCGCCGAGGTGAGCGGGGCGACCGTCATCGAGAGTCCGACGCCGAACAGCAGCACCGCCGGCAGCAGGTTGGTCCAGTAGTTCACGTGCGAGTCCATCATCAGCAGCCAGAGGAAACCGCTCGATGCGATGATCGGCCCGACAGCCATGAACAGACGCGGGCCGTACTTTCCGGCAAGCCCTCCGAAGAAGCCGGAGAGGAGCAGCATGCACAGCGTCGACGGGATGAAGACGAAGCCGGCCGCCGTCGCGGAGAATCCGGCGACCTGCTGCAGGAACAGGGTCACGACGAGCGGGCCGAACGCCAGCGCACCGTAGACGAGCGCCGTGGAGATGTTGCCCACCCAGAAGTTGTGCACCCGGAACAGGCCGAGCGGCAGCATGGGCTGCTTCGCACGCGTCTCCCAGAAGAAGAAGCCGGCCAGCATCAGCAGCCCGATGATCAGCGGGATGAACACCCGCGGGCTGCTCCAGCCGTACGGGCCCTGCTCGATCAGGGCGTAGACCGTGCCGGCGAGTCCGACGGACCCGAGGACGGCGCCGAGCACGTCGACGCGGCCGCCCATCCCGTGATCCTCCTGCTTCAGCGTCAACATCAGCACGAGGGTGATCGCGATCGGGATGACGTTGATCACGAACACCCATCGCCACGACAGCGTGTCGACGAAGATCCCGCCGATCACCGGCCCCGCTATCATCGCGACGCCCGTCCACGCCGTCCACCGGCCGATCGCCTTCGCTTGGGCGGCTCCCTCGAAGGTCGAGATGATGATCGCCAGCGAACTGGGCACCAGGAGCGCCCCGGCAACGCCCTGCAGAGCACGTGCGACCACCAGGAACACGCCGGTCGGGGCGAACGCGCACAGCAGCGATGTGATGCCGAAGCCGATCAGCCCGACATACAGGATGCGCTTGCGTCCGAAGACGTCCGAGAGCGAACCGGCGATCAGGATGAGCGACCCGAGGGTCACGAGGTACGCATCGACCACCCATTGCTGAAGCGGGAGCCCGCCGCCGAGGTCTTTGGAGATCGCAGGAAGGGCCACGTTGATCACCGCGCCGTCGAGGAACGCCACGAAGCTCGCGAGGATCGCGATGATCAGCACCCGACGCTGTACCGAGGTCATGCTCAGGGTCGTCATGCTCTCAGTTAACGGGGAGGCGATCGGAAAGGCAACTACAGGGCGCTCCCAGCTGCGATGGAGAGTAGCCTGTTGTGCGCCATGTCGGATGAGCAGCACACGCTCGCTGATCGACCCGGCCGCCGTGCAGCCCGGATCGCCGCCACCACGCGCGCCTGGTGGGTCGCGGTGCTGCTGTTCACCGGCGCCTTCCACGTGTTGCGAGGCGCGCCCGTCGACGCCTGGATCTTCTTCGGCGCCGCCATCCTGGTGACCCTCGAGTCGCTCGGCTGGCTCCGTGTGCCGCTGCGCGCACCAGCGGATCGCACCGCGCGCGGGCGGCCGATGGCGGTCGCGGGCGCGCTGATCGCCACCCTCGTCGCGGCGCTCGCCCTCTCGCCGCTCTACGGAGGCGCCGACACCGCGATCGTCGTCGGCCTCGGGCTCGTGCTGCTCCCGATCGCGTGGGCGGCCCCGCCGAGCTCCCCGCCCTCGTCCGCGCCCTCGTCGACGACGGCGAGTCCGGAAACGGCACGGATCAAACGCGCGGCGATCGTCTGGTCCGTGATCATCGCGGCCGGCTGCGCGTGGGAGATCACGGCCTTCCTCCTCGGACGCAACTCCCCCGGCGGCTCGACGCAGTTCCCGGCGCTCTCCGACCTGGTCGACCCCCTCCTGGCCGACCCGTTCGGTCGGGCCGCGCTGGTCGCGCTCTGGCTGGTCGGCGGCTACGCGCTCATCCGGAGAGGACGACGTCGATGAGGATCGTGACGATCGCGGGTTTCACCGTGTGCGGCATCCTGATGGCAGCACTCGTCCTCCGATCGCGGCGGGACGGCTCACGGCTGGCCCCGTTCGGCAGCCTGCTCGACGTCGTCATAGCGGATCGCGCTGCGCGGTTCACCATCCTGCTCTTCTGGTGGTGGCTCGGCTGGCACTTCCTGGTCACGCCGCCATCGCCGTAGCACGCGCCGGACTCGCGCCCCGCTCCGGCTAGTTGTTGCCCTTGGTACAGGTCTGCTGCGCCGCCGTCTGGCCGGTGATGTCGGCAGGAAGCGGCACAGAGGTCTGTCCGGGAGTCGGGGTGACCGTGGGCGCTGGCGTCGCGGGCGAGGTCGGCGCCGACGGTGCGGTGGGCGCCGGGGTGGTCGTCGGCGCCGGGCTCAGAGTCGGCGTCGGCGCGGTCTCCGCCGCACGGCCCGTCGTGCCCGTCAGCTGAACGGGGAGGTCTTTCACCAGGGCGTTGTTCAGCGTGTCCGCGGCGTCCTGATTCACGACCACGCGATTGGCGTTGTCCGGATCGGAGTAGACGGGGTATTGCATGAACACCATGTTGCCGAGGCCTGTCTCCTTCATCGCGAGACCGATCTGCACCAGCGTCGTCGGATTCGCGAGCGACTGGGACGGCGTGATGTTCTTCACCGCCGCCTTCGCAAGCCCGTAAAGCTGCACCGGATTCGACAGCACGCCGCCGCTGACCACCTTGCGAGCCAGCGCGGAGAGGAACACCTGCTGGTTGCTGATGCGGCCCAGGTCGCTGCCGTCGCCGACACCGTGGCGCGAGCGGAGGAAGGAGAGCGCCTGGTCGCCGACGAGCGTGTTCTCCCCGGCGGGAAGGTCGAGCGGCGGATTGGTGTACTCGTCGGTCACGGGCGTCGCGAGACACACGGTCACCCCGCCGATCGCGTTCGACATGGCGCTCACGCCGTTGAAGTCGACGGCAGCTGCGAAGGGGATCTGCGCACCGGTCAGCTTCTCGACGGTCAGCACGACGCAGGCCAGCCCGCCGCGCGACAGCGCCGTGTTGAACATGTCGAGGTCGGAGCCGCTGATCGTTCCGTTGCCGTTCGGGTCGGGACAGTCCGGGATGGGGACCATCAGATCGCGCGGGAAGCTGATCACCATCGCGCTCTTGTGGTCCTGCGCGATGTGCAGCAGCATCGTCACATCGTTGTTGCCCGCTCCGGTGCTGGCGTCCTGCTCCTGCTGCAGATCGTAGATGCCGCCCTGGTTGCTGCGCGTGTCCGTGCCGGCGAGGAGCAGATTCACACCGCCGCTGATCGCGCCGACGCTCGGGATGGATTGCTGGGCGGTGTGCCCGGGCAGGGCGACGAGCTCGACGCCCTTCTTGATCGAACGGGTCACATCCCAGAAGGCGTATGCGGCGACCGACCCGGCGCTCACCGCGACGACCGCGACGATCGCGACGAGGATCTTCGCGATCGCTCCGATGGCGCGACGCTGAGGCAGACGGCCGTGGCGCACGGCGGACGTGCGCTGGTCACGCTCATGATGGCGCGGCGCGTCGGTCATCTCGTGGATCCCCCTGGGTCGGGCACGTGTGCTGGGTCGTCTCGAATCCTATTCCACTCGGGCTATGCGACTTCTGCGAAGCGCCCACGGAAGTTCACACACTCGGCCTTTGCTCCTACAACTGGATCGCAGGCGGCACATGGTCGGTTAGCCTTCCAGGATGACGAACGAAACTCCGATCGACGACGTCCCCGTTGGCGATGAGACCATCCGCCTCGGTCAGTTCGTGAAGTTCGCAGGGCTCCTCGACTCCGGCGGAGATGTGAAAGAAGCCATCGTGAACGGCGACGTGACGGTGAACGGCGAGGTCGATCGCCGTCGCGGACGGCAGCTGCAGCGTGGCGACATCGTCAGCGTTGAAGGGCACACCGTGCGCGTCGGTGGGTGAGCCGCAAAAGAGAAGAGCCCCTGAGAACTGTGCGTTCATCAGGGGCTTTGGTGGATCTGAGGGGACTCGAACCCCTGACCCCCTGCATGCCATGCAGGTGCGCTACCAGCTGCGCCACAGACCCAGAAGCTGTTTCCGATCTCTCCGAAACAACTCGTTCAGCCTACTACATGAACGCGCACAGAAAAAAACGAGCGAGCCTCGAGTCGGCCGTCACGCGGATCAGTCGAACAGCTCGCTGAGCCAGTTCTCCTTCTTCTTGCGGTACGGGTAGGCGGGCTGCCCGGACGCAGGCTGCTGCCGGTACTCCTGCTGCGTCGGCTGAGCGTAGGTGGGCTGCGGTGGGTAACCGGGTGCTGACGGGGCGGCGGCAGGCGCGGTGCCCTGCGAGCGATCGATGATCTTGTCGAGCTCTCCGCGGTCGAGCCAGACTCCGCGGCATTCCGGACAGTAGTCGATCTCGATGCCACTGCGTTCACTCATGACGAGGGTGGCGTTGTCGGTGGGACACTTCATCGGCAGCTCCGTTTCGGTCGGGCCGGCGAAACGGACGCACGCCGGCGGGATCGAACTCAGTGAATCAGCCGCGGATGAGAGAACACCCCGTTGCGCCCGGGAAAGCCCCGAGATGTGCGCAAGGCGGGTGACGAACGCGTGTCGACCTGCTAGTCGGCGTGGACGGGCAGCTCGAGGGGAACGACGGGGCAGTCCTTCCAGAGGCGTTCGAGCGCGTAGTACATCCGGTCCTCCTCATGGAAGACGTGCACGACCAGGTCGCCGAAGTCGAGCAGGATCCAGCGGCCCTCGGCCTTGCCTTCGCGACGGAGCGTCTTGACGCCCGCGTCGTTCAGCTGGTCCTCGATCTCGCCTGCGATGGCGATGACATTGCGTTCGACGCGCCCCGACACGAGGAGGAACACGTCCGTGAGCGGAAGCGGCCCGGAGACATCGAGGGCGACGAGATCTTCGCCCGATTTGGAATCGGCGGCCTTCGCGGCGATCTGAAGGATCTCGCGGGCGTGCTCGGATGCGGTCACAGGTGGGACTCCCGGAGGGTTCGGATACTGGCGTTCTGACGGGTACGGATGATCAGAACACATTCAGGACGTAGGCGGCGATGAGGAGACCGATCACACCGACACCGAGCACCGCTGCGGTGATCGACAGCACGACCGGCAGTCGGCCGCCGCGCTTCTTCGGGGGTGTGATCACTCCGCGGGTGGAGGTGTGCGTGCTCACGGCTCGCGACGCGCGGATCGGCGCGACCTCGGACGTGTTGAACTCGTTCTCGTCGCCCTCGAGCAGACGGTCGAGGTCGGACGAGTCGATGCGGTTGGGATGCGCTCCCGTTGCACCGAGCCCGCGCGGCAGGTCGATCGAGCCCGTCACGAGGATCTCGCCGGTGCTGGTGAGCGGACCGGTGGCGTCCGGCGTGGGGAGGACGGGCAGGATGAGCGCGTTCGTCGTCGTCGCGGAGCCGGACTGGCCGACATTACGCGAGATGATCTGGTCGAACGGCTGGTTCTTGTCGTCGAGCTCGGCGGCCGTCGACCAGTGACCGACGGGCGGCGTGTACGGCTGACGTTCCTCGCTCGGGTCGACCGCCTCGGGCACAGCGGCGGGCGCCTCGGGCGTCGCGGCGGCAGGCGCAGCAGGTGCGGCGACCGGCGGCTCGGCCGGCGTCACCGGCGCGAACGTCGGCGGAGTGAAGACCGGCGGGGCAGGCGTCGACGGAGCTTCTGCAGCGGGGCTCGCCGCAGGCGTCGCGGACGACGGCGTCAGCGATCCGAAGGGCCACGCGCTGGGCGTGGACGTGTCGGGCGTTGAATCAGGCGAAGCAGCAGGAGCAGCCGCAGCGGTTGCGGTCTCGTCGGCCGCGGCCGGCGGGGTGAACGTGACCGGGATGGTCGGCTCGATGTGGCCGGCCTGCTGGTTGGCCTCCTGAGCCTGCAGCATCGCCCGCAGCTCGCGACGCGTCAGGGTGCGCTCCTGATCGACGGGAGCGGCGGGTGACGCCGGGCCCGGCGTCACTGACGTAGGCGTCGCGGGCGACGGCGTCGACGCGGCGTCGGCGGGACGCACGGCGTCGGGCACCAGCGCCACCGGAGTGGTGACCGGTTCCTGCACCGAAGCGACGGGCGGCTGACGGTACAGCCCGGCATCCGGCTCGGTGGAGTCGTCGGACGCCGACGAGGAGTCGGAGTCGGACTCCGGCGAGAGCAGGGCGTCGAAGGACGATCCGTAGCTCGGCAGGTTCGGACGGGACGGAGCGGTGACCCCGGGCTCGGCGAACGCCGTCGCCGGGATGGCCGGCTTCTCCGGTTCTTGGTCGTCGTCGGTGCGACCGGCGGTGAACGTGTATGGCGTCGTCATCGTCGGGATCTCACCGGCGGGCGTCGGCTCTGCCGTGCCGGCTCGTCGTGACGCCTGACCGGCGGCCTTTTCAGCCTGCGAACGCTCGTTCTCGCGCGCTTGTCGCCGTGTCTGTGGCGGCGGGTCTTGCCACAAAGTCATGCCACACTCCGATACAGATGGTGTTTGGAGATGTACTGAACAACGCCGTCCGGTACCAGATACCAGACGGGAAATCCCCTGCTCACCCGGTCCCGGCAGTCGGTTGACGAGATAGCCAGGGCCGGAACTTCCAACAAGCTTACGTCTTGCGTCGGCAATCCAGAAATAGTCAAGTCATGTCCCGGACGACTCACAGCAACGAAATGCGCGAGGCTCCAGAGCTCGTTGACGTCGCGCCAGTTCAGGATCTGAGCGATGGCGTCGGCACCGGTGATGAAGAAGAGTTCGGCCTCGGGGCGCGACTCGTGGAGATCTCGCAGTGTGTCGATCGTGTACGTCGGACCTTCGCGGTCGATGTCGACACGACTCACGGTGAACCGCGGATTCGATGCCGTCGCGATGACGGTCATGAGGTAGCGGTGCTCCCCCGGCGACACGTCGCCCTTCTGCCAAGGGTGTCCGGTCGGTACGAAGACGACCTCGTCGAGGTCGAATGACTGCGCGACCTCGCTGGCGGCCACCAAGTGGCCGTGATGGATCGGATCGAACGTTCCGCCCATCACACCGACACGCGGCCGGCGCTTCTCCGTGAGCTCCATACGACCGGCGCGGTCAGTGGCCCTGAGTGGGGTGGCCGGTTCCGTGGTGCGTCGCGCCGGGAGCGGCCGCGTGCTCTGCGGCACCGGGGCCCGCCTTGTGGCTGTGCCGGTTGGCGACATCGCGGTAGGTCCAGATCACGAATCCGAGCACAGCGAACACCGCCAGTGCGATCGCGCCGAATGCCCACGTCGGCATCGGAAGCTCCACGTGAGTTTCGGTCGCGGCCAGCAGAGCCGTCAGGTGTGACATCGAATTCATTCCTTTCCGTCAGCGCGAACGCCCGCCGACCAGTCTAGTGGCCGGTCAGGCGCGGATCTGTCCTGACCCGCGGACGATCCATTTCGTGCTCGTCAATTCGGGCAGCCCCATCGGACCTCGGGCGTGCAGCTTCTGCGTGGAGATCCCCACCTCGGCCCCGAAGCCGAACTCGCCGCCGTCCGTGAACCGTGTCGACGCATTCACCATGACGACCGCCGAATCGACCTCGGCGAGGAAGCGCTCGGCATTCGCCAGATCGTTCGTGATGATCGCCTCGGTGTGCTGGGTCGAGTAGCGACGGATGTGGTCGATCGCCTCGTCGAGCGAGTCGACGACCTTCACGGAGATGTCGAGACTCATGTGCTCGGTCGCCCAGTCCTCCTCGGTGACCGGGACGGCACCGGGCGCGAAAGCGCTCGCGCGCTCGTCGGCGTGGATGGTGACCCCGGCCTCCGTGAGCGCGGTGACGACCGACGGCAGCACGCGCTCGGCCGCCGAACGGTGCACCAGCAGCGTCTCGACCGCGTTGCAGACGCTGGGCCGCTGGACCTTGGCGTTGCGCACGATGTCGGCGGCCCAGTCCTCACGGGCACTCTCGTCGAGCACGATGTGCACCACACCGGCGCCCGTCTCGATCACGGGGACCGTCGACTCCGTCACCACCGTGCGGATCAGCTCCGCGCTCCCCCGCGGGATGAGCACGTCGATGTAGCCGCGCGCCTTCATCAGCTCCGTCGCGCCGACGCGGCCGAACTCGTCGATGGTCTGCACCGACTCCTCGGGCAGTCCCGTCTCTCCGAGCGCTTCGCGGATGACCTCCACGAGCACACGGTTGGTGTTGATCGCCGCGCTGCCGCCGCGGAGCACGGCGGCGTTGCCGCTCTTGAGCGCGAGGGCGGCGATGTCGACGGTGACGTTGGGACGGGCCTCGTAGATCGCGCCGACCACGCCGAACGGCACACGCACCTGGGTGATCTTGATGCCGTTCGGCAGCGCGCTCCCGCGCACGGCCTCGCCGACGGGGTCGGTGAGCGCGACGATCTGCAGCACGGCGTCGGCGAGGCCGGCGAGCCGTGCGTCACTCAGCGTGAGCCGATCGAGCAGCCCGGTGGAGAGGCCGTTCTCGCGCCCATTGGCGAGGTCGAGCTCATTCGCTTCGAGGATGCGGCCGGACGCGTCACCCAGCCGGGTCGCGATCGCCCGCAGCGCCGCGTTCTTCTGGTCGGTGGTCGCCGTGGCCAGGGCGAACGAGGCGTTCTTCGCCGCCGCGAGCTTGTCGGCGAGCGTGACGGCGCCGAGCGTGGTCTGAGACATGGCTCAAGTTTAGGCGGTGCGCGCCGCATCCTGGGCGGGGGCGAACCAGGTGCCGACCCGCTCGCCGCGCAGTGCCTCGGCGACCAACGTGGTCGCAGTCAGGATGACTGCGGTGCCCTGCTCCGCGGCCTGCCTGGCGGCGGACACCTTGGTCAGCGCTCCCCCGGTCCCCACGCCGGAGAGACCCGTGGAGCCGATCTCGACGCCGGCGAGGTCGTCGTCGTACGCGACCTCGTCGATCTTCGCCGCTCCCGGCTCCTGCGGGGGCTTCGTATAGAGGGCGTCCACGTCGGACAGCAGCACCAGCAGGTCGGCGTCGACGAGCAGCGCCACCAGCGCGGCGAGCCGGTCGTTGTCGCCGAACCGGATCTCGTGGGTGGCGACGGTGTCGTTCTCGTTCACGATCGGCAGGATGCGCAGGTCGAGCAGGCGCTCCATGGCCCGCTTGGCATTGCTCCGGTGGGTCGGGTTCTCCATGTCGCCGGCCGTCAGCAGCACCTGTCCGGCGACGATCCCGTACCGGTCGAGGCTGTCCTGATAACGGTAGATGAGCACGTTCTGCCCGAC
Source organism: Leifsonia sp. 10N434 (assembly GCF_056394405.1). NCBI lineage: Bacteria > Bacillati > Actinomycetota > Actinomycetes > Micrococcales > Microbacteriaceae > Leifsonia > Leifsonia sp. 10N434. Next base: position 417,071 of record NZ_JBFTHV010000002.1, read on the forward strand.
CGCGGCGGCGGCCTGCTGCGTGGCGAGGTCGGTCGGCCGCCCGTCGAGCGCGAGGTACGGGATGCCCGTGGCGATCGCGCCCGACGACACCAGGATCACCTGGGTGTCACGGCCGTGAGCCTCGGCGAGGGCGTCGACGAGCGGGGCGATCTGGCCCGCATTGTCTCCACTGATGGACGACGATCCCACCTTGACGACCACACGTCGCGCTGCGGGGACCTGGCTGCGGTCGTCGATCGTCATTCCCCGTCGGTCTCCTTGTTGTCGTTGTAGTCGTCGTCCGCCCAGAGGCCGGCCTCGCGCTCGCGCACGAGTTCGGCCCGAGCCTCCGCCTTGGCGTCCATGCGCTCGAAGTACTCCTCGCGGCGCTGGTTGCGGGTCGGGCGGTTGAGCGCGTCGAGGCGGGGGTCGGAACCACGCGGCGAGGTCAGCAGTTCAGCCGTCGAGGTCAGCGTCGGCTCCCAATCGAACACCACGCCGTTGTCGCGGCCGATGACCACGGTCGAGCCGGCGACGGCCCCGGCCTTGAACAGCTGGTCTTCGACGCCGAGCTTGGCGAGCCGGTCGGCGAGGAAGCCGACGGCCTCGTCGTTGTTGAAGTCGGTCTGAGCCACCCAGCGCTCCGGCTTGGCGCCGAGGATGCGGTAGACGTTGCCGTCGGAGCCGCCCTCGACCTTGACGACGAACTTGGAGTCGTCCACGGCCTGCGGCCGGATGACGATGCGGGGGCGCGCGGCCTCCGCGGCCACCTGCTCGCGCCGTGCCGCTTCGACCAACTCGGCGAGGGCGAAGGACAGGGGCCGCAGTCCCTCATGGCTCACGGCAGAGATCTCGAACACGCGGTAGCCGCGGGCCTCGAGGTCGCTGCGCACGAAGTCGGCGAGCTCGTGGGCATCCGGGACATCGATCTTGTTGAGCGCGATCAACTGAGGACGCTCGAGCAGCGGCGTCTGACCCTCCGGTACCGGATACGCGGCCAGCTCGCCCAGGATGACGTCGAGATCGCTGATGGGGTCGCGTCCGGGCTCCAGGGTGGCGCAGTCGAGAACGTGGAGCAGCGCGCTGCAGCGTTCGACGTGGCGCAGGAACTCGAGTCCGAGCCCCTTGCCCTCGCTCGCGCCCTCGATGAGGCCGGGGACGTCGGCGACCGTGTAGCGCACGTCGCCCGCCTGGACGACACCGAGGTTCGGGTGCAGCGTGGTGAAGGGGTAGTCGGCGATCTTCGGCTTGGCCGCCGACAGCGCGGCGATCAGGCTCGACTTGCCGGCCGAGGGGTACCCGACCAGGGCGACATCGGCGACGGTCTTGAGCTCGAGGAGCACATCGCCCTCGAAGCCCGGGGTCCCCAGCAGCGCGAAGCCAGGGGCCTTGCGCTTGGGGTTGGCGAGGGCGGCGTTGCCGAGGCCGCCGATGCCGCCGGGCGCGACGACGTAGCGCATGCCCGGCTCGTTCATGTCGATGAGCTCGTTGCCCGCCGGGTCCTTGACGACGGTCCCGACCGGAACGGCGAGCTCGAGCTCTTCGCCGGCGTAGCCGCTGCGGTGGTCGCCCATCCCGAAGCCGCCGTTGTCGGAGGAACGGTGCGGGTGACGGTGATAGCCGAGCAGCGTGGTGACCTGGGGGTCGGAGACGAGGACGATGTCGCCGCCGTTACCGCCGTTGCCGCCGTCGGGGCCGGCGAGCGGCTTGAACTTCTCGCGCTTGACGGAAACGCACCCGTTGCCGCCGTTGCCGGCGCGCAGATGCAACGTCACGTGATCCACGAACGTCGCCATGGTGCTCCTTCTATCGGGTAAAACGGGGATGGGCGGGCCGAAGCCCGCCCATCCGGAAGTGTGCTCGTGGAGGAGGCTTACGCCTGGGCCGCCACGATGTTGACGACCTTGCGGCCGCCCTTGCTGCCGAACTCGACCGAACCGGCCGCGAGTGCGAACAGGGTGTCGTCGCCACCACGGCCGACGTTCACGCCCGGGTGGAAGTGGGTGCCGCGCTGACGGACGATGATCTCGCCCGCGCCGACGACCTGACCGCCGAAGCGCTTCACGCCGAGGCGCTGCGCGTTCGAGTCACGACCGTTGCGAGTGGAGCTCGCTCCCTTTTTGTGTGCCATTGCTTCTTCTCCTCAGCCCTGTGCTCGTCGGCTACTTGATGCCGGTGACCTTGACGCGCGTGAGCTCCTGGCGGTGCCCCTGACGCTTCTTGTAGCCGGTCTTGTTCTTGAACTTCTGGATCACGATCTTCGGGCCGCGGAGGTCGCCGAGGACCTCGGCGGTGACCTTCACCTTGGCGAGCGACTTCGCGTCGGAGGTGATCGTGTCACCGTCAACAAGCAGCACAGCAGCGAGCTCGACGTTGCCATCCTTGTCGGCCTTGATACGGTCCATCGTCACGATGGTGCCGACCTCGACCTTTTCCTGCCGGCCACCGGCGCGCACAACTGCGTAAACCACTTTTACGTACCTTTTCTCTGGGGATCAGCTCCCCCCGGCTCAGTCGAGCGGCGGACCTGGTCCTAATCTCTGTATCTTCAGGAAGTTACTGGCGAGTCCTGCCCGTCGCTCCGCGACGTTCCGGCTCTCAGAAAAACCATGGTGGTCAGCGGACAACGCCCGACACACACCAACGGTCAACTTTACCCGATGCCGCTTCCACGGTCAATTCGCGTCACGCGGATCGGTGTGGGGGCGTCGGGGCGCGGCCCCTCGGTGGCGCCGCTTCCTACAATCATTGTATGACGGTCCTGATCGATCCCCCGGCATGGCCCGCCCACGGCATGTTGTGGTCGCATCTCGTGAGCGACAGCTCTCTCGCCGAGCTGCACGCCTTCGCCGATGCCAACGACATCGGCCGACGCGCGTTCGACCTCGACCACTATGACGTCCCCGACCGTCGTTACGATCAGCTCGTCGCCGCCGGCGCGGAGCCGGTCAGCGGCAAAGAGCTCGTCGTGCGGCTGCGCGCCAGCGGTCTCCGCATCAAGGCGCGGGACCGCGTGCGCAAGCACTGATCCCGCGCCTCGAGTGCGTGGTGCCGACGAGGACTACTCGGCGGAGTCGGTCCTGGTGATCTCGGGAGCCACCGAGCCGCCTGCGATGGCCGCGGTGCTGACCCGCCGGCTCCGGCCGCGTCCCTGTCCGGGCTGCTTGGGCTGCGGGAGCGCGTCGAGCACCGAGTCGAGCAGCTGCTCCGTCTCCTTGGAGGGGGCGCGACGCGACGGCGCGGTCGCGACGGCCACGGGGATGTCGAGCAGCGTGACCGCAGCCTCGGATGCGTCGGCCTGGACGGGGCGGTCGGAAGCCGCGGCCGCATCCTGAGCCTCCGCGGCGTCGTCGGTCGACGGCGCTGCTGCCTTCTTCGAGGACTTCCTGCGGCTCTTCTTCGGCGCGTCGGTGGCGGCGGGGGCGACCTCGGCCGCGGCGTCCGCGTCGGCGACGTGCTTGCCGTGACCGCTGTCGGCTGCGGCGGCGGCGTTCGTGTCGTCGGCGACCGCAGCCGGGGCTGCCGTTTCGCCATCGACCGGATGCTCACCCTCGTGACCGTGCGCGGCGAGCGTGCTCGCGGCGATCTGCGCGAGCGCGTTCTTGGCGTCGTCGGTGATGGCGTGCGTCACGCCGGGAGCGTGGCCGTTGCCGTTGCCGTTCGAGGCGCCGCCGGCGCCGTTGTTCGACGATCCGTTGCCGCCGTTGCCGTTCGAGCCCTGAGGCTGCTGGCCGCCGCGGCCTCGCCGGCGCTCTCCCTGCTGCTGCTGTTGCGGCTGACGGTGCTTCACGACAGGCTCGTGGTGCACGACGACGCCGCGTCCGGCGCAGACCTCGCACGCCTCGCTGAAGGTCTCGAGCAGGCCGAGTCCCAGCTTCTTGCGCGTCATCTGAACGAGTCCGAGCGAGGTGACCTCGGCGACCTGGTGCTTCGTGCGGTCGCGGCTGAGGCATTCGATCAGCCGGCGCAGCACGAGGTCGCGGTTCGACTCGAGCACCATGTCGATGAAGTCGACGACGATGATGCCACCGATGTCGCGCAGCCGGAGCTGGCGCACGATCTCTTCCGCCGCCTCGAGGTTGTTCTTGGTGACCGTCTCTTCGAGGTTGCCGCCGGAGCCGACGAACTTGCCGGTGTTGACGTCGACCACCGTCATGGCCTCGGTGCGGTCGATCACGAGCGAACCGCCCGACGGGAGCCAGACCTTGCGGTCGAGCGCCTTCTCGATCTGCTCCGTGATGCGGTGCTCGTCGAACGCGTCGCGGTCGCCGGTGTACGGCTCGACGCGGTCGAGCAGATCGGGAGCGACCTGGCGCAGGTAGGTCTCGATGGTCTGCTTGGCGTCGTCGCCCGAGATGATCAGCTTCTGGAAGTCCTCGTTGAAGACGTCGCGCACGATCTTGATCAGCAGATCGGGCTCGCTGTGCAGCAGCGCCGGAGCCTGAACGGACTCGACCTGCTTGCTGATGTCCGCCCACTGCGCGGTGAGGCGCGTGACGTCGAGCGTCAGCTGCTCCTCGGTCGCGCCCTCGGCCGCCGTGCGGACGATGACGCCGACGTTCTCCGGCAGCACCTCTTTGAGGATCTTCTTGAGGCGCGCGCGCTCGGTGTCGGGCAGCTTGCGGCTGATCCCGTTCATCGAACCGTTGGGCACGTAGACGAGGTAGCGTCCGGGCAGCGAGACCTGGCTGGTGAGGCGCGCGCCCTTGTGGCCGATCGGATCCTTGGTGACCTGGACGAGCACGCGGTCGCCCGGCTTCAGCGCGAGCTCGATGCGGCGGGGCTGGTTGCCCGTCTCGGCGGCGTCCCAATCGACCTCGCCCGAGTAGAGCACGGCGTTGCGGCCGCGGCCGATGTCGACGAAGGCGGCTTCCATGCTGGGGAGCACGTTCTGCACGCGTCCGAGGTAGACGTTGCCGATCAGCGACGCCTCCTGGGACTTCGCCACGTAGTGCTCGACCAGCACCTTGTCTTCGAGCACGCCGATCTGGATGCGGCCGCTCTTGGAGCGGACGATCATCTGGCGGTCGACGGACTCGCGGCGCGCGAGGAACTCCGCCTCGGTGATGACGGGGCGGCGGCGCCCGGCGTCACGGCCGTCGCGACGGCGCTGCTTCTTGGCCTCGAGGCGCGTCGAGCCCTTGACCTTCTGCGGCTCCGTGATCAGCTCGGGCTCGCGCGGAGCGCGCACCTTGACGACGGTGTTGGCGGGGTCGTTCGAGCCGCCCCTGTTCTCCTCGCCGGCACGGCGACGCGACCGACGGCGGATGGTGCTCGGCTCGTCGTCTCCGTCGTCGTCGCGCGGCAGGGGCGGGAGCGGCAGGATGTCGGGCGCCTGGAAGAGCAGCGTCGTGGGGGGAAGCCCGGGAACGACGGGCGTGCCGGCCGCCGTCGACTCGGTGCTCTCAGTGCTGTCAGTGCTCTCGGTGCTTTCGGCGGCGGGGGCGTCCCCTGCCGCGCGGGGCTCGTCGGCCACGGGTGTCTCCTCTTCCGGCGACGCCTCGGCCGCCGGGGGCTCATGGGGCTCGGGGGCGGTGGGACCCGACGGCGCCTGCTGGGCGCTCGGGGTCGCAGACGCATCCGGCGCCGCTTCGGTCACGGGCGGCTGAGGCGCGGCGGCAGCCGCGGCCTTCTTGGCATTCTTGCGGGACCCGAAGAGGCGCGAACGCTTCCTCCCCCCGCTCTCCGTGCCTTCCGTTCCGTTGACCTGCGTGTTCTCAGTGTTGTCGTTTTCCACCATCGCTGGTGCACTCCTCGACCGGAGCGCGGTTCCCCGCACACCGGGTACTCTCCGTAGGCGGAGCCAGCACTCCCGCGCCGACTCCGCAATCCTTGGTCTGTGCGAACGGCTCGTGGCTCGGCTCGCACGGTCTCGATGTCTTCGGTCGGCCACTTCGGCCGACCCGTTCTGGGCGTCTCACGCCCTCAAGCCTTCTTTGGCGTCTCGTCGGCCACATGGCCGATGAGACTTCACAAGCCATTATCGCATGGTCACGGCGCAAACGCGGTCGGCCCCCGGTCGACACGCGAGAGCGCATGCCATAATCCGACTGTGCCTCCCTCTACGACGTCGCGCCGTCCGACAGCGCTCGCCATCTTCCTCATCGTCGCCGGAGCGATCGGATTCTGGGCCGCGTTCCAGCTCACCCTCGACAAGCTCGCCGTGCTCGCCAACCCGAACGCGAACCTGTCGTGCAACTTCAGCCTCCTGGTCGGGTGCTCCAAGAACCTCAACTCCGCCCAGGGCGCGATCTTCGGCTTCCCGAACCCCCTGATCGGCATCGCCTGCTGGACCGCCGTCATCTCGGTCGGCGTCGGCATCCTCGCCGGCGCCCGCTTCGCCAAGTGGTACTGGATGCTCTTCAACCTCGGCGTCGTCGGGGCCATCGTCCTCGTCGGCTACCTCATCGCCCAGTCGGTCACGGTACTCAACGTGCTCTGCCCCTGGTGCATGGTCACCTGGGTCGTCACCATCCCGACGTTCTGGGCCGTCACGCTCTACAACCTCAAAGAGGGCAACATTCCCGTTCCGGCATCCGCTCGCCGCTTCTTCGGCACCCTGTACGGCTGGGTGCCGCTGATCACGATCGTCTGCTACGCGATCGTCGCCATCTGGGCCCAGGTGCGCCTCGACTGGATCCACAACGTGTTCGTCTGACCCGCTGAACGCCCGACGGAAACGACGAGGGCGCCGGTTGCATCGGCAACCGGCGCCCTCGTCTTCGTCTCAGCGAGCGGGATGGGCCGCGGCTAGAACCACAGCGCCAGCTCGCGCGCAGCCGACTCGGGCGAGTCGGAGCCGTGCACGAGGTTCTGCTGAACCTTGAGTCCCCAGTCGCGCGCCAGGTCGCCACGGATGGTGCCGGGCGCGGCCGTCGTCGGGTCGGTCGTTCCGGCGAGCGACCGGAATCCCTCGATCACCCGGTTGCCGGCGACGCGGATGGCGACGATCGGACCGCTCTCCATGAACTCGACCAGCGGCTCGTAGAACGGCTTGCCCTCGTGCTCGGCGTAGTGCTTGGCCAGCAGCTCGCGGTCGGCCTGCAGCATCCGGAGGTCGACGAGCGAGTAGCCCTTCGCCTCGATGCGGCGAAGGATCTCGCCCGTGAGGTTTCTGGCGACTCCGTCGGGCTTGACGAGGACGAGGGTCTCTTCGACAGCGGTGGTCATGGATTCTCCGTTCCGGTGGCGGCCGCACGTGCGGCCTTGTTGTTTCGGTCGATGCGGGCGCCCGCGATCATGCAGTAGGTCCACATGGCCGTGAAGATGGCGCCCACGATGAAGAAGGCGGGGACGAGGAAGCCGGCGGCGACGACGACGAGCTGAACCAGCCAGCCGAGCCAGATGCCGACCGGGTAGCGCAGCAGCCCGACGGCCGCGATGATCACGACGACGACGACCGCTCCCCCGCCGAGCGCGATCGCGGGCGGGAGGGCCTTGAGCCCGAAGAGCACGAGTGCGCCCAGGAAGACGACGATGAGCTCGAAGCCGAGCACGATCGAGCCGAGGAGCTCGACGACACTCCTGGTGCGGCGCACGCGTCCAGCGGGCGCGGAGTCGGCGGGCGCGGAGTCGGCAGGACCGGGCTCGGCGGGACCGGGATCGGTCACGACGTCTCCTTCCAGCCGGCGGCCTCTGCGATCGTCATCGCTTCGCCGACGAGCACGATCGAGCCGGTCACCACGACGGCCCGCTTCGGCCCTTCGGCCGCCCAGTCGCGTGCGGCGACGAGCGCCTCCTCCAGGTCGGGGTAGACGAAGGTCGCGTCTTCGTGGGTCTCCTCGAGCACGATCTCGCCGAGCTCGGCGTAGTCGATCGCGCGGTCGGAGCGCACCTGCGTCACGTAGAACTGGTCGGTCACCGGCGCGAGCTCCCGGATGATGCCGCGCACGTCCTTGTCGGACAACGCGGCGAAGACCACGGTGATCTCGTCGAAGTCGAAGTAGGTGCGCAGCGCCTTCGCGAGCGTCTCGGCGCCGGCCGGGTTGTGGGCGGCGTCGACGATGATGCTCGGCTCGATGCCGATCAGCTGCAGGCGGCCCGGCGAGGTCGAGATGGCGAAGCCCTCCTCGAGCAGGTCGCGGTTGAGCGGCTGCGTGCCGCGCCCGAGGAAGGTCTCGACCGCCGCGACGGCGACGGCGGCGTTCTGCGCCTGGTGGTCTCCGTAGAGCGGGAGGAACAGATCGTCGTAGGTGCCCGCCCTGCCCCGGATGCTCACCAGCTGTCCCCCGACGGCGACCGCCGTCGACGCGACGTCGAACGCCTCCGGCTGCACGGCGAGGCTCGACTCCGTCAGCTCGGCCGCGGTCGTCAGCTCCGCGAGGGCCTCGGCCGGCTGAACGGCGCTCACGACGTCGGCCGACGGCTTGATGATCCCCGACTTGGTCCGCGCGATCGCGGCGACCGTGTCGCCGAGCGCCTTGGTGTGGTCGAGCGAGATCGGTGTGAACACCGCCACCTGTCCGTCGCCGACGTTCGTGGAGTCCCACTCCCCGCCCATCCCGACCTCGATCACAGCGACGTCGACGGGTGCGTCGGCGAACGCCGCGAAGGCCAAGGCGGTCAGGGCCTCGAAGAAGGTCAGCGGCGCGGAGCCGGCTTCGACCAGCTCGCTGTCGACGATCTCGAGGTACGGCTGCACGTCCTCCCAGTTGCGCACCAGGTCCTCATCGCTGATCGGCACGCCGTCGATCACGATGCGTTCGTTGAAGCGCACGAGGTGCGGGCTCGTCAGCAGCCCGGTGCGCAGGCCGTACGCCCGCAGGATGCTCTCCGCGATGCGGCTCGTGCTCGTCTTGCCGTTCGTCCCCGTGATGTGGATGATCGGGTATGCGCGCTGCGGGTCGCCCAGCAGTTCCACCGCCCGGCGCGTCGCGGTCAGCCGGTGCTCGGGGGCGCCTTCGCCGACCCGCGCGAGCAGCGCCTGGTAGACGCCCTCTGCCGCCTCGCGGAAGTCCTCGTCGCTCATCGGGTCCCCTCCCGCCGTTCCGCATCCTGCCCGTTCGCATCGGCGACCCGGGTCACGCCGACCGTGAACGCTCCGGCGTTGGCGAACTGCCCCGCCTCGAACGTCTTCCGGTACGCGGCCTCCGCCGCAGCGAACTCCACCACCAGCGCCAGGGTCTCGGCCGCGATGTCCACAGTGTCGGCGAGGCCGAGCGCGCGGGAATCGTCGTCGTGGGCGAACTCCAGCGAGAGCCGGATGCGGTCGCTCACGTCGAGTCCGGCCGCCTTGCGCGTGTCCTGCACCGCGCGGATGACGTCCCGGGCCAGTCCTTCGGCCTCGAGCTCCGGCGTGGTGACCGTTTCGAGCAGCACGAAGCCGCCGCCCGGCAGCAGCGCGAGGGCCGAGGTGGATTCGCCGTCGGCCTGCGCGGTCTCGAGCACGAGGTCGTATTCGCCTTCGGCCAGCTCGATGCCGCCCGCGGTCACGACGCCGTCCGCTTCGGACCAGTCCCCCGCCCTCGCGGCCTTGATCACCGTCTGCACCTCTTTACCAAGGCGCGGACCGGCCGCACGGGCGTTGACCGTCAGCCTGCTCGTGATGCCGTAGAGCGAGGCGCTGTCATCGTGGAGTTCGACCAGCTCGACCGCCTTGACGTTGAGCTCGTCGCGCAGGATGGACTCGAACGGGGCCAGCGCCGCCGCGTGCGCGGCGACCACCGTGAGCCGGGCGAGCGGCAGCCGTACGCGCAGACCCGCCTGCTTGCGCAGCGAGAGCACCGTCGAGCTGATCGCCCGGATGCCGTCCATCGCCTCGACGAGCGCGTCGTCCGCCGGGAACTCGTCCGCCGCGGGCCAGTCCGTGAGGTGCACGCTCCGGCCACCGGTGAGCCCCTGCCAGATGCGCTCGGTCACGAGCGGGAGCAGCGGTGCGGCGACGCGCGTGACCGTCTCGAGCACCGTGAACAGCGTGTCGAACGCCTCGCTGCCGGCGCCGTCTTCCGACACACCCTCCCAGAAGCGGTCCCGCGACCGGCGGACGTACCAGTTGGTGAGGAGGTCGGCGAAGTCGCGCAGCTTCGCTGCGGCGAGTGTGCTGTCGAGCGCCTCGAGGTCGGCCGTCACGTCGGCGATCAGGTCGCGGGTCTTGGCCAGGAGGTAGCGGTCGAGCACGTCCGTCGAGTCGACGCGACGGCGTGCGTCATAACCCGTCGCGTTCGCATACAGCGAGAAGAAGTACCAGGTGTTCCAGAGCGGCAGCAGCACCTGTCGCACGCCCTCGCGGATCCCCTCCTCGGTCACGATCAGGTTGCCGCCGCGGAGCACCGGGCTCGACATCAGGAACCAGCGCATCGCGTCCGAGCCGTCGCGGTCGAAGACCTCGTTGACGTCGGGGTAGTTGCGCAGCGATTTCGACATCTTCTGCCCGTCGCTGCCGAGCACGATGCCGTGGCTGATGACGTTCTTGAACGCGGGGCGGTCGAAGAGCGCGGTCGAGAGCACGTGCAGCATGTAGAACCAGCCACGCGTCTGCCCGATGTACTCCACGATGAAGTCGGCCGGATTGTGGCTATCGAACCACTCGCGGTTCTCGAACGGGTAGTGCACCTGCGCGAACGGCATCGAGCCGGAGTCGAACCACACGTCGAGCACATCCGGGATGCGGCGCATCGTCGAGCGGCCGGTGGGGTCGTCCGGGTTCGGGCGGGTCAGCTCGTCGATGTACGGACGGTGCAGATCGGGCTCGCCGTCGCCGTTCAGCGGGAGACGTCCGAAGTCCGCCTCCAGGTCGGCCAGCGAACCGTAGACGTCGATGCGCGGGTACGCCGGGTCGTCGCTCTTCCACACCGGGATGGGCGACCCGAAGTAGCGGTTGCGCGAGATCGACCAGTCACGGGCGTTGCTCAGCCACTTGCCGAACTGGCCGTCCTTGACGTTCTCCGGCACCCACTCGATCTGCTGGTTGAGCTCGACCATGCGGTCGCGGAACTCGGTGACGCGCACGAACCAGCTCGAGACCGCCTTGTAGATGAGCGGGTTGCGGCAGCGCCAGCAGTGCGGGTACGAGTGCTCGTAGCTCGCCTGGCGCAGCAGCCGGCCGTTCTCGCGCAGCAGCTTGGTGAGCGGCTTGTTCGCCTCGAAGACCTGCAGGCCGGCGACGTCCTCGATCACAGGGAGGAAGCGCGCACCGTCGTCGACGGAGATGATGACCGGGATGCCGGCGGCCTCGCAGACGCGCTGGTCGTCTTCACCATAGGCGGGCGCCTGGTGCACGATGCCGGTGCCGTCCTCGGTCGTGACGTAGTCGTCGACCAGGATGCGCCACGCGTTCTCGGTGCCGTAGGTCTCGGTGTCGGCGTAGTAGTCCCACAGCCGGTCGTACGTCACGCCCTCGAGCTCGGCGCCGCGGATGCGACGCGTGACGGCGGCCAGTGCGTCGGCGGCCGTCTCGTAGCCCAGCTCTTTCGCGTAGTTGCCGACGAGGTCGATCGCGAGCAGGTACTCGCCGCTCAGCACCTCGTCGTCGGGGACGCCGTGCGCGTCGGCCGCGCCGTTCGGGCCGGACGGCACGACGGCGTATTCGATGTCGGGTCCGACGACGAGCGCGAGGTTCGTCGGCAGGGTCCACGGCGTCGTCGTCCAGGCGAGTGCCCGCACCGCGGTGAGACCGAGCGACTCGGCCTTGGCGCCGGTCAGCGGGAAGGTCACCGTGACCGTCTGGTCCTGACGCATCTTGTAGACGTCGTCGTCCATCCGGAGTTCGTGGTTCGACAGCGGCGTCTGGTCGCGCCAGCAGTACGGGAGGACGCGGTAGCCCTCGTAGGCGAGTCCCTTCTCGTGCAGCTGCGAGAACGCCCAGATGACGGACTCCATGAAGGTGACGTCGAGCGTCTTGTAGTCGTTGTCGAAGTCGACCCAGCGCGCCTGGCGGGTGACGTACTCCTGCCACTCGCGGGTGTAGTGGAGCACGGAGTCGCGGGCCGCGGTGTTGAAGGCCGCGATGCCCATCTCCTCGATCTGGCTCTTGTCGGTGATGCCCAGCTGCCGCTCGGCCTCGAGCTCGGCAGGAAGACCGTGCGTGTCCCATCCGAAGCGACGCTCGACCTTCTTGCCGCGCATCGTCTGGAAGCGCGGGAAGACGTCCTTGGCGTAGCCGGTGAGGAGGTGACCGTAGTGCGGCAGGCCGTTGGCGAACGGCGGGCCGTCGTAGAACACCCATTCCGGAGCGCCCTCGCGGTTCTCGATGGACGCGCGGAAGGTGCCGTCCTTCTTCCAGAAGCCGAGAACCTCTGTCTCGATGTCCGGGAAGCTCGGGCTGGGGGCGACGCCGTTCGGCTGGTCGTCCGGCGAGGCGTTGTCCGGCGTGTGGGGGTACGGCATCTCTCTCCTGGCAGGTCGTTCGTCTGCACGAGGACGCCGGACGCTGACGCGTTCGCCGCGGTACCACCCCGCTTGCCGCATCCGCCCACTCGAGGATACGACCGCTCTCTCTTTGGCTATGACGGGCCAGCCCCGTTCGGTTCTACTCGGCGGCCGGAACCGCTTTTCTTCCGAAGACTCACCGGTGATGGCCGGGTCGATGTCTGTACGACGATTCTACCTGGTCGCGGCGCGATCATCGAGGACGGCCTGATACCCGGCGCAGACCGGCGCGATCGCCGCCTCGACGTACGGGGCGAGCGGGCCGCGTGCGACGCCCGCAGCCGCCCAGACGGCCGCGGCGGCGACGGCCGCTCCGATGACCGCGGTAGCGATGCTCCGGGGCAGGAGAGCGTCGGGATCCGCGTCCGTCCGCCGCGCGACGAAGGCGCCGAGCAGCCGCACGAGTGTCAGGAAGCGGGACAGCGCCGACGACTCGAGCTCGGCGTTGGTGCCCATCACCTCGAACTGGGTGACCGCGAGCGGCAGACGGGCGGGACCGAACTCCGCGGCCAGCGCGACGACGGACTCCTGCACGGCGTGCATGGTGGGTCCCTGGGCGGATGCTCGTTCGAGCACCTCCCCGAACTGCGCCAGGCTCTCGTGCACCTCGACCCAGAGCAGGTCGCTCTTCGCATCGAAGTAGTTGAAGAAGGTCGCACGGCTCACGCCCGCTCTACGGGTGATGTCCTCGATGGTGGTGCCGGCGTAGGTGCGCTCGAGGAAGAGCTCTGCAGCCGCCTCGGCGAGGGTGCCGCGCGACGAGGCGCGCGGTCGCCCGGAACCCGTGGAATGGATCGGCGGCGTCATGCGTTCCTTCTCCTGCCTATTATTGGACCCGATCCAATTATCGCGTCCCGCCCGAGCATCGAATGACAAGGACCGTCGTGAGTTCCACAGACACCATCACATACAGCACCACCGACCGCCCCGGCATCACGCCGGGGACCGCGCGCCGGGTCACCATCGCGTCGTTCGTCGGCACCTCCCTCGAGTCGTACGACTTCTACCTCTTCGCGTATTTCAGCGCCTTCTTCGTCGGACCGCTGTTCTTCGAGCCGCTCGGCGTCTTCGGGGGTGTGCTCGCCGGGTTCCTGACCATCGCGGCCGGCTTCGTCATCCGGCCGATCGGCGCCATCGTGTTCGGTCACCTGGGCGACCGCATCGGCCGCCGGCCGACTCTCCTCATCACGATCCTCATGATGGGCATCGGCACCGGGCTCGTCGGCGTGCTGCCCACGTACGCCCAAGCCGGGTGGTTCGGAGCGATCGCGCTCGTCCTGCTCCGCCTGGTGCAGGGGCTCTCGCTCGGCGGCGAATGGGGCGGCTCGATCCTGCTCGCCACCGAGTATGCGAACCCGAAGCGGCGCGGCTTCTACGCGTCGCTCCCCCAGCTCGGATCGCCGGTCGGCAGCATCCTGAGCGCCGTTGTCTTCATCGTCATCTCGTTCGCACTGCCCGCCGAGCAGATCGCCGCGTGGGGCTGGCGCATCCCGTTCCTCACGGCCATCCCGCTGCTGCTGGTCTCGCTCTACCTCCGCTGGTCGATCGACGAGACGCCGGTGTTCAAGGAGCTTCTGGCGACGGGTAAGCGCGACCGGTTCCCGGTGCTCGACGTGTTCCGCAAGGCGCCGTCCGCCTTCTTCATCGCGATCGGTGCGGCGGTGCTCGGCATCGGCTCGTACTCCCTGATGAACACCTACATGGTCCAGTACGGAACGGCGACGCTCGGCTTCAGCTTCAACGACCTGCTGATCGCCACGACCATCGGCGGTCTGCTGCAGCTCGTCACCATCCCGCTGTTCGGCGTGTGGGCCACCCGGATCGGTTCCGCCAGGGTCGTCGCGATCGGCGCCGTCGGAACCCTGATCATCGCCTTCCCGATGTACTTCCTGCTGCAGTACGCCACGTTCCCGATCCTCGTCGGCAGCATGATCATCGGCGGGATCCTGCCCACCCTCTCCTGGGCAGGGCTCGGCGGGCTCATGTCCGACCTGTTCCCGAGCGAGGTGCGCTACAGCGGCCTCTCGGTGGCGTACAGCATCGCCGCGCTCCTCACCGCGTTCGTCCCGTTCCTGACCGCGCTGCTCGGCAACGCGACGGGGAACGTCTGGTGGTACCCCGGAATCGTGCTCGGACTGATGAGCGTCATCACCCTCGTGTCCGCATGGCTGGCCGCCCGCCGGCGACCGATCATCGACGACGTCGAACTCGCGGCCTGAGCCTCCGCTACCCTGGAAGGACTGCACACTCAGGCACCTTTCCATTGACACGGTGCCGCACATATCGATTCGGAGAGTCATGAGCGCCGCCATTGTGCCCGATAAGCCCGCCCTCGAGGGGCTGGAAGAGAAGTGGGGCGGCCGCTGGCAGTCCGACGGTACGTTCCTCTTCGACCGCGCCGCCGCCCTCGCGGCCGAGCGCCGGTGCCTCTACTCCATCGACACCCCGCCGCCGACGGCCAGCGGCTCGCTGCACATCGGTCACGTGTTCAGCTACACCCACACCGACGTCATCGCGCGGTACCAGCGCATGCTCGGCAAGCACGTGTTCTACCCGATGGGCTGGGACGACAACGGCCTGCCGACCGAGCGCCGTGTGCAGAACTACTACGGAGTGCGTTGCGACCCGTCGCTGCCGTACGACGCCGACTTCACCCCGCCGTTCGAGGGCGGCGACAACAAGAGCAGCAAGGCGGCCGACCAGAAGCCGATCTCGCGCCGCAACTTCATCGAGCTCTGCGAGCGGCTGACGGTCGAAGACGAGAAGCAGTTCGAGGCGCTCTGGCGCTCGCTCGGTCTCTCCGTCGACTGGAGCCAGACATACCGGACCATCGGCGACGAGGCGCTGCACACGTCGCAGCTCGCCTTCCTGCGCAACATCGAGCGCGGCGAGGCGTACCAGGCCATGGCGCCGACGCTCTGGGACATCACGTTCCGCACCGCGGTGGCCCAGGCGGAGCTCGAGGATCGCGAGCAGCCCGGCGCCTACCACCGCGTCGCCTTCCACGGTGCCGACGGCCCGATCTACATCGAGACCACCCGCCCGGAGCTGCTCCCCGCGTGCGTGGCCCTGGTCGCGCATCCGGATGACGAGCGCTACAAGGCGCTCTTCGGCACGACCGTGACCACCCCGGTCTTCGGCGTCGAGGTCCCGGTGCTCGCCCACCACCTGGCGCAGCCGGACAAGGGCAGCGGCATCGCGATGATCTGCACTTTCGGCGACATCACCGACGTGGTGTGGTGGCGCGAGCTCGACCTGCCCAACCGCGCCATCCTCGGCTTCGACGGACGCCTGGTCAGCGAGCCGCCGCTCGCCATCACGAGCGAGGCGGGCAAGGCCGCGTACGCGGAACTCGCCGGCAAGACGGTGTTCTCGGCCAAGCAGACGGTCGTCGAGCAGCTGCGCGCCACCGGGGACATCGTCGGCGACCCGAAGCCCATCCAGCACCCCGTCAAATTCTTCGAGAAGGGCGACAAGCCCCTCGAGATCGTCTCCACCCGCCAGTGGTACGTCAAGAACGGCGCCCGCGACGAGGCGCTGCGCTCGCGCCTGATCGAGCTCGGCCGTGAGCTCGACTGGCACCCCGAGTTCATGCGCGTCCGCTACGAGAACTGGGTCGGCGGCCTGACCGGCGACTGGCTGATCTCGCGCCAGCGCTTCTTCGGCGTGCCGATCCCGATCTGGTACCCGCTCGACGGCGACGGCAACCCGCGCTTCGACGAGCCGATCCTGCCCGACGCGGCCCAGCTGCCCGTCGACCCGTCGTCGGATGCCGCACCCGGCTTCGAGGAGGCCCAGCGCAATCAGCCGAACGGCTTCGTCGGCGAGCACGACGTGATGGACACTTGGATGACCTCGTCGCTCACCCCGCAGCTGGCCGGCGGCTGGCAGCGCGACGACGAGCTCTTCAACGCTGTGTTTCCCTTCGACCTGCGTCCGCAGGGCCAGGACATCATCCGCACCTGGCTGTTCTCGACCGTGCTCCGTTCGCAGCTCGAGCACGGTGTCGCACCGTGGACGAACACGGCACTCTCCGGCTTCATCGTCGACCCCGACCGCAAGAAGATGTCCAAGTCCAAGGGCAATGTCGTTACTCCGGCCGACATCCTCGAGAAGCACGGCTCGGATGCGGTGCGCTACTGGGCGGCGTCGTCGCGCCTCGGCACCGACGCTGCCTTCGACCCGCAGAACCCGACCCAGATCAAGATCGGACGTCGCCTCGCGATCAAGATTCTGAACGCGGCCAAGTTCATCCTGGGATTCGAAGCGCCCGCGTCGGACGACCTCGCCCTGGTGACCGAAGCCCTCGATCAGAGCATGCTGCAGAACCTCGCGGCCGTCGTCTCCGACGCCACCGCTGCGCTCGACGGCTACGACCACGCGCGAGCCCTCGAACTCACCGAGACGTTCTTCTGGACGTTCTGCGACGACTACCTGGAGCTCGTGAAGGAGCGCGCCTACGGCGACGTCTCCCCCGAGCAGACGTCCGCCGTGGTCGCCCTCCGGCTCGCGCTGTCGACGCTGCTGCGGCTGTTCGCGCCCGTCGTCCCGTTCGCCACCGAGGAGTCCTGGTCGTGGTTCAACGAGGGCTCGGTGCACGTGGCGGCCTGGCCGACAGTCGACGGCCTGACCGACTCGTCCTGGAACGACCGCGCCGGAGTGCTCGGCGTCGTCGGCCGGGCGCTGACGAGCATCCGCGGCGCCAAGACCACGGCGAAGGCCTCGCAGAAGGCGCTCGTCGACTCCGCCACGATCGGCGGCCCGGAGGCGGAGATCTCCGCCGTGAAGCTGGCAGCGGGCGACCTCCGCTCGGTGGGCAGAATCGCCGACCTGCGGTTCGAATCCGGCGAGGAGCTCACGGTGACCGATATTCTGCTTGCCCAGGCCCCGAGCGAGGAGGAACGATGACTGCAACGGTCCGGCGCGTGGACGACAACGAGTTCTTCACCTGGCTCGACCTCTACGCGGGCTACGGCGAGTTCTACGAGACGCCGCTCACCGACGAGAAGGCGCTGCTCGTGTGGAGCTGGCTGACCGACTCCTCGCCCGAGCTGACCGCGTACTTCGCCGTCAACGAAGCGGGCGAGCCGATCGGTCTGGCGCACGTGCGCGAATTCGCGCGGCCGCTCGACGGCAGCCGCGGGCTCTATCTCGACGACCTCTTCGTGTCGCCGGATGCACGGGGCGAAGGCGCCGCGACAGCCCTTCTCGAGTCCCTGCGCGACCGCGCCCGCGCCGAGGGCTTCTCGGTCGTCCGCTGGATCACGGCCAAAGACAACGAGACGGCTCGCCGGGTCTACGACCGGGTCGCCGAGAAGACGAAATGGGTCACCTACGACCTCGTCCCCTGAGGTCGGGCCCGGCCGCATCCCTCCGACGGCATCGACCGGCGGGGATGCGCGCGATAGGGTCGAACAAGCATCAACTCTCAGCCGTGCGGGGTATGGCAAACGGAGGCAACACATGTCGATTGACGTCCGATCGGTCGCTGACGGCGATTTCTTCGCCTGGCTCGATCTCTACGAGAAGTACGCGGAGTTCTACGAGACCACGCTGACCGACCAGAAGGCACTGCTGCTCTGGTCGTGGCTGACCGCGCCCGACCACCCTGAAGAGGGCCTCATCGCCGTCGACGGCGAGCGGATCGTCGGGCTGGCGCACTTCCGTGAGTTCCCGCGTCCCCTCGAGGGCGACCGCGGGATGTTCCTCGACGACCTCTACGTGGCGGAGGACAGCCGTGGCAACGGCGTCGGCCACACCCTGATCGACGCGGTGCGCGAACGTGCCGCGGCGCGTGAGCTCGGCGTCGTGCAGTGGATCACCGCGCACGACAACCAGGAGGCCCAGCAGGTGTACGACTCCGTCGCCAGCCGCACGTCCTGGGTCACCTACGAGATCGACCTTCCCAAGGCGCGCGCCTGATGCAGCTCGGCACCCGCTGGGCGGTCGGAGCCGCAGCCCCATCGTCCCTGCCCGAGGTCGTCGGCTATGCCGTGCAGACCGTCGAGGAGGAGCTCGTCGCCACCGAGGTCGAGACCACGGACTGGCGCTGGACGCTCACCTGGCTCGAAGGTAAGCCGGTCATCGAACTCGACGACGGCACGGTCATCCACTACAACCCCTCCGAGGACTCGGCCACGATCACCCAGCCGTCAACGCAGGAGCCCGACGAGTTCGATCTCGAGCCGTAGGCCGTCGTCGCGGGCTGCACGCCGGCGAGCTCGTCGTCAGCGCGGGAGCTGCGGCAGGATGCGAGCAGCGTTGTCGCGCGAGGCCGTGATGCGGGCATCCTGCTCGTCGTAACGCGGAGCCGAGCGGAGCACCGCGTGGCGCGTCCCCCAGTTCGTGAGCGCCTGTCCGAGGCTGACAGCGGTGCGGTCGATCCAGCCGGCGCGGCGGTCGATACTGAGTGCAGTCATGATCCGATTCCTTCCGGGTGTGTTTCGGCGGCGGGCTCGTACGAGCCGGCCGAGAGCAGCAGCCGCACGGCCACGAGGCACAGTGCGACGACGATGGCGCCTCCGATGACGAAGGGGAGCCTGAGGTCGATGCGGGCGACGAACCCGCCGATGACGGTCGCGATGGGTGTGAGTCCCCAGCCGATCGTGCGGATGATCCCCATTGCACGGCCGAGCATGTCGCTCGGGATGATCGACTGACGCAGGGCGCCCCAGGGCACGTTCCAGACGGCGACGCCGAACGCGCCGACCGCGTACGCCGAGATGGCGATGAAGACGTTGCCCGTCACGCCCACGCCCAACAGCCCGATCCCGCCGACCAGCATCGACCAGAACATCACCACGCCCCGGCCCCAGCGCTCCACGAGCCGACTGGCGATCAGGGCACCGATCAGGGCACCGAGGCCGACGCCGGCGGTGACCACGCCGATCAGAGCGGCGGGAACGGAGAAGGTCTGCAGCAGCAGGAGAACGACGCTCCCCTGTGCGAACGCCATCGCGGATGCCGTGAGCGAGGTCAGCACGATCAGGGCGCGCAGCAGCCGCTGGTGCGTCAGGAACCGGACCACGGCGCCGAAGGACGGCCGAGGCTCCGCGGCGGCATCCGGATTCGCGGCGGCCTCCGCACGCAACCCCCGTGCCGCTGCGGCCGGGATCGTCAGAGCGAGAAGTCCTGCCACCAGGAAGCCCGCGCCGGTGAACCAGACCGGGATGACGATCGCCGCGGCGAACAGGAAGCCGGCGACGGGCGTCGCGATGAAGTTCTGCACCACGATCTCGGCCGACTGCATGCGCCCGTTCGCCCGGTCGAGCTGATTGCGGGTGACGAGACTCGGCACGACCGTGGTGGTCGCGTTGTCGAACACCGTCTCGCCGAGGCCGAACAGCAGCACAATCGCGTACAGCCACCAGATCGTGAGCGTCGAGGTCGCGATCATCACCGCGAGCAGCGCCGCGACGGCGAAGCGCAGGCTGTTGGCCACCGCCATCGCGATCCGGCGGTCCACCCGGTCGAGGAGGATGCCGGCGGGGATGCCGAACAGCAGCCACGGCAGGAACGTCACGGCGGACAGACCGGCGATCAGAGCGGGGTCACGGGTGAGGGTCGTCGCGATCAGCGGCACCGCGGTGCGCCCGATGCCGTCGGCCAGGTTGCTGGTGATCGCGGCGGTCCAGAGCCGGTTGAACCCGGCGCTGAGCGGGGCGCGCTCGAGGGTGGGTCGGGTCGCGGTACTCATCGGTCTTCGCCTTCGACGAGCGGGAAGGCATTGAGCTGGATCTGCACGCGCCGTGCGCCGTCGGCGGGCTCGGCGTCGGGCACGTAGCCCCATTTCGCCCGGAGCCGATCGTGCAGCGCGTAGTACTCGCGCCCGAACTCGGCGAGCTGGTCTTTGGTGAGCGCCATGTGCGACGTCGACAGTGTCGCCGCCTGCGACCATTCCTCGCCGAGTACGTCGAGGCCGTAGCGCAGATACGCGACGAGACGGCGATCGTTGTTCTGCGCCCATTCGCGCGAGATGAGCTCGGTCGCTTCGCGGCCGGCCGGGGTGACGAGTGTCTCGGGCGAGCCGATGGTCACGCCGCCCGGAGCCATCCGCCACCAGCGCTCACGAGCCGAGCCCTTATCTTCGACCTCCACGATGATGTTGTGCTTGGCGAGCTGACGAAGGTGGTAGCTGGTGGCGCCGCTCGACTCCCCCAGGCGCTCCGCCAGACCACTGGCCGTCATCGGGCCGAAGTCGCTGAGCTCGTTCATGATCCGCACGCGCATCGGGTGCGCCAGCGCCCGGAGCGACTCCAGGCTCAGGGCGTCGTCATACGGGTGGGAGATCGCGGGAGGCTTCTCGGCGGAGGCCTCAGCAGACACCTCAGCGGGCGTCTCGGCGGGTGACTCTTCGGGGGTCTTCTCAGCGGCCATACCGACAGAGTAGCAATGCAAAGTTCTCTTTGCAACAGTCTCTTTGCAATTGCTTCTTTGCAATCATACGTTTGCATGCGAAGCGCGTACCGCTGGTTCTAGGCTGGGCAGATGGCTGAATCCTCGAATCCGTTCTTCGCTCCCAGCACCCTTCCGTATCAGTTGCCTCCGTTCGCCGAGATCCGCGACGAGCACTACCGACCCGCCTTCGAGCGCGGGTTCGAGGAGCAGCTGGCGGAGGTCCGCGCGATCACCGCGGAGCGCGATACGCCCACCTTCGAGAACACGATGATCCCCCTCGAGCTGTCCGGTCGAACGCTGATGCGCGTCGCCGAGGTGTTCTTCAACAAAAGCTCGTCCGACAGCACCGATTTCACCAACGCCCTCGAAGAGGAGATCGCCCCCCTCCTCTCCTCCCATGAGGACGCGATTCGGCTCGATCCCCAGCTGTACTCGCGCATCAAGGAACTCCACGACCAGCTCGACAGCCTCGGTCTCGATGCCGAGTCGCGCTATCTCGTCGAGCGCTACTACGCCGAATTCACTCTCGCGGGCGCCGGGCTGACCGACGACGACAAGGAGACACTGAAGGACTACAACCAGCGCCTCTCCACCCTCACGACGCGGTTCGAGAAGAACCTCCTGGCCGACACCAACGAGCTCGCCGTCGTCTTCGACGACGCGTCCGAACTGGACGGGCTCGGCGAGGGTGAGCTCTCCGCGGCATCCGAGGCGGCGAAGGAGCGCGGTCTCGACGGCAAGTACGTGATCACGCTCGTGCTGCCGACCGGGCATCCCTCCCTCGCCGCCCTGACCGATCGCTCCGTGCGTGAGCGCATCATGACCGCTTCGCGTTCGCGTGGCATCCACGGCGGCGACAACGACAACCAGCAGCTCGTGCTCGACATCACTCGGCTGCGGGCGGAACGCGCGCGCCTGCTCGGCTTCGAGACGCACGCCGCGTACGTCACCGCCGATCAAACCGCCAAGAACCCGCGGGCCGTCGCCGACATGCTCGGCAGGCTCGCCCCGCCGGCGGCGCGCAACGCCCTGGCCGAGCAGGCCGACCTGCAGGAGCAGATCGGTGACGCGTTCGCCCTGGCGAGCTGGGACTGGTCGTTCTACACCGAGAAGGTGCGGCAGGCGAAGTACGACGTGGATGTCGCCGCGATGCGCCCGTACTTCGAGGCGGAGCGTGTGCTGCGCGACGGCGTGTTCTACGCGGCGACCCGCCTGTACGGCGTCACCTTCGCCGAGCGTCCCGATCTCGTGGCCTACCACCCGGATGCCCGGGTCTTCGAGGTCAGCAACGAGGACGGCTCGCCGCTCGGCCTCTACATCCTCGACCTCTACACCCGCGACTCCAAGCGCGGCGGAGCGTGGATGAACCCGCTCATCTCTCAGTCCGAGCTGCTCGACACCCCGACCGTCGTGGTCAACAACCTCAACGTGCCCAAGCCCGCCGCCGACGAGCCGACGCTGCTCACCTACGACGAGACGAACACGCTCTTCCACGAGTTCGGACACGCCCTGCACGGCCTGTTCGCCCGGGTGACCTACCCGAAGTTCGCCGGCACCAACGTCTTCCGCGACTTCGTCGAGTTCCCCAGCCAAGTCAACGAGATGTGGATGCTCTGGCCGGAGGTCCTCGCGAACTACGCCGTGCACTATCAGTCGGGCGAGCGCATGCCGCAGGAACTCGTCGACCGGCTGCACGCGTCGGAGGCCTTCAACGAGGGCTTCCTCACCAGCGAGTACCTGGCTGCAGCCCTCCTCGACCAGGCATGGCACGCGATCACCGCCGACGACACCGTGACCGATGTCGCTGCGTTCGAGGCGGAGGCGCTGCGGGCGGTCAGCCTCGACAACCCCGCCGTTCCTACGCGGTACGCGAGCACCTACTTCGCCCACACGTTCTCCGGCGGTTATGACGCCGGGTACTACTCGTACATCTGGAGCGAGGTGCTCGACGCCGACACGGTCGAGTGGTTCAAGGAGAACGGCGGACTGCTCCGTGAGAACGGCGACCGTTTCCGCAGTCGTCTTCTCGGCGTCGGCGGCTCGAAGGACCCGCTGGAGGCCTACCGCGACTTCCGCGGCAGGGACGCCGTGATCGAACCGCTGCTCGCGCGCAGGGGCCTCGACAGCTAGTTGGCACTGGACCGCTCCCCGCGTCGCGCCCTACGCTGAGGCCGATGAGCAGGAGGGTCCGATGACATCCACGACCGGTGATGCCGGAGTCCCGAGCATCCGGATGCTCGTGCGGCTCTCCGTGCCCGCGGTCATCATCGGCGTCGTCTCGGCACTCGTCCTGTGGTGCCTCGACGAGGTGGCCGGCCTGCTCGAGGACGGACTGTGGAAGGGACTGCCCGGAGCGCTCGGCATCGACCCATCGTCGGGCTGGTGGATCTTCGCCGTTCTCACCGCCACGGGCGTCGCGATCGGGCTCGTGGTGTGGCTGGTCCCCGGTCACGCGGGTCCGGACTCGGCCACGACGGAGCTGATGACGCCTCCCCTGCGCCTCGCCGTGCTGCCGTCGCTCATCCTCGCGACCGTACTGGCCCTGGCGGGCGGCGTCAGCCTCGGCCCCGAGAACCCCATCATCGCGATCAACACGGGCCTTCTCGTCGCCGTGATCGCCCGGCTGTGGCCCGCTATCCCTCCGCAGCTCGTCGTCCTGATCACGGCAGCGGGCACGATCGGCGCCCTGTTCGGCACGCCGGTGGCGGCCGCGCTGGTGTTCACCGGCGTCGTCGCCGCCTTGAAGACGGGCGGGGCGCTCTGGGACCGCCTCTTCCTGCCGCTCGCCTCCGCGACTGCCGGGTCGATCACGATGACCCTGCTGGCGCATCCGTCGTTCGCCATCGCGATGCCGACCTACGATGCGCCGAAGATCGTCGATCTCGCGGGTGGAATCGTGATCGGCATCGTCGCGACGCTTCTCGGGCTGGTGATCGTCTACGTCTTCCCGCTCGTGCACCGCACGTTCCACCGCATCGGGCATCCGCTCATCTACATCACCCTCGGCGGTCTCGTGCTCGGCGGCCTGGGCGCGCTCGGCGGTCCGATCACGCTCTTCAAGGGCCTCACCCAGATGAACGAGCTCGTCCAGACCCGCGGCGACTACACGACCTGGCAGCTCGCTGGCATCGTGGGCGTCAAGGTCGTCGCCCTCGTGATCGCCGCCGCAGCCGGCTTCCGCGGCGGCCGGATCTTCCCCGCCGTCTTCATCGGCGCCGCCGTCGGTGTGCTCGCGAACGCGCTCGTCCCCGCCGTTCCGCTGCCCGTCGCCGTCGGGTGCGGTGTACTGGGGCTGACACTCGCGATCGCGCGCGACGGCTGGATCGCGCTGTTCATCGCCGCGGCGGTGACCAACTCACCCGCCATGCTTCCGCTGCTCTGCCTGGTGATCCTGCCGACGTGGCTGATGGTGTCACGGGCGCCGGAGATGCTCATCAAGCCGCCCGTGACGGTCGCTCCCGCACCGGCCGGGCCGACGGGGCCGCCCGACTCCCCCACGCAGCAGACGGCGCCCGGCAGCTGATCGCTGCGGGCGCCGTCTGCACACCTGTTCGGCGGTTAAGCCGACTTCTCTTCGCGTCGCGGACGGTGAGGGACGATCGTCGGAGCGGCGTTCTCGAGCACCGCCTCGCGGGTCACGACCACGCGGGCGACCTCGGAGCTCGACGGCACCTCGAACATGATCGGCCCGAGGACCTCTTCCATGATCGCGCGCAGCCCGCGGGCGCCGGTCTTGCGGAGAACCGCGAGATCGGCGATCGCCTCGAGCGCCGGCGGCTCGAAGTCGAGCTGCACGCCGTCGAGTTCGAACATGCGCTGGTACTGACGCACGAGTGCGTTCTTCGGCTCGGTCAGGATCTGCATGAGCGCTTCCTGGTCGAGCTGCGTCACGGTCGTCACGACCGGGAGGCGACCGATGAACTCGGGGATCAGACCGAACTTGTGCAGGTCTTCCGGCAGCACCTCGCTGAAGAGGTTCACGTCGTCGCCCTTGCTGTGCAGCGGGGCGCCGAAGCCGATGCCCTTCTTGCCCGCACGCTGGGAGATGATGTCTTCGAGCCCGGCGAAGGCGCCGGCGACGATGAACAGCACGTTCGTCGTGTCGATCTGGATGAACTCCTGATGCGGGTGCTTGCGACCGCCCTGCGGCGGAACGGAGGCGACCGTGCCCTCGAGGATCTTGAGCAGGGCCTGCTGCACGCCCTCGCCCGAGACATCGCGGGTGATCGACGGGTTCTCGGCCTTGCGGGCGATCTTGTCGACCTCGTCGATGTAGATGATGCCCGTCTCGGCCCGCTTCACGTCGTAGTCAGCGGCCTGGATGAGCTTGAGCAGGATGTTCTCGACGTCTTCGCCGACATAGCCGGCCTCGGTGAGCGCCGTGGCGTCCGCGACCGCGAACGGAACGTTCAGCCGCTTGGCGAGCGTCTGCGCCAGGTACGTCTTGCCACAGCCCGTCGGGCCGATCAGCAGGATGTTGCTCTTGGCGATCTCGACGTCGTCCATCGCGTCGGCCGCGGTGATCGTCGAACGGGCGCGAACCCGCTTGTAGTGGTTGTAGACGGCGACCGCGAGTGCGCGCTTCGCCGCTTCCTGTCCGATGACGTACTCCTCGAGGAAGCCGAAGATCTCTTTCGGCTTGGGGAGGTCGAACTCGCTCGACGTCTCCTCGCCCGCTTCCGCGAGGCGCTCCTCGATGATCTCATTGCACAGCTCGACGCATTCGTCGCAGATGTACACGCCCGGACCGGCGATGAGTTGCTGAACCTGCTTCTGGCTTTTGCCACAGAAGGAACACTTGAGCAGATCGGCGCTTTCCCCGATACGAGCCATCCGTCACCCTCCTCCTTCGGGTATCTTCTGACGAGCCTAACCTGTGCGGGCGACAAAGGTGCGCACCCCGCCCGCAAATGATCTCCGGCGCGTTCGCCCTCAGCGATTGCGCCGCAAACGGCGGTCACGGTTCGTCACAGCAGATGCCGCAGGTACCGCTCGGGGTCGTCGAGATAGGAGCGCCAGTGGCCCACGATCTCCAGGTCCTCCCAGGTGCTCTCCCGGATGCCCCACTCCCCTGTCTCGAGCAGATGCGCTCCGGGCAGCGACGCGAGGATCGGCGAATGCGTCGCGCAGATCACCTGGGTGCCGCGCTTCGCCATCTCATTCAGGTTGGCGAGCCAGCGCAGGCTCGACCCGAACGACAGCGCGGCTTCGGGCTCGTCGAGCACTACCAGCCCCGCGACGAACTGCGGATGGTTGAGCTTGGTCTCGAGGAGCTCGTTGAACGACTCGCCGTGGCTCAGGGCATGGAGCACGGCATCCGGTCCGCCCAGGCTCTCGAGGTACGTGTAGTAGCCGTGCATCGTCTCGGCGCGCAGAAAGAACCCCCAGCGCGGGGCCGAGGGGCTGCGCTCGGCGAGCAGCCATTCGCCGAGCGGCGACTCCGACGGCCGGGTCTCGTGCCAGCCCTGGTTGCTCCCACCCTCCGGGGGAAGCCCGTACGCCGTGGCGATCCCCTCGACCAGGGTCGACTTGCCGCTGCCGTTCTCGCCGACCAGGAACGTCACTCCGGCAGGCAGCTCGAGGCCCTCGCGCAGTACCTGCGCGACGGCCGGGATGTTCGCCGGCCACACGTCCGGGTCGTACATCGCGTCGTTGAAGACCCTGACACGCCGAACGGGGCGATCGTCGTGAAGACGATCGCCCCGTTCGGTCATGCCGAGGACTCTACTTGACGAGTGCCGGAAGCGCCTTGCGGCTGGTGAGCACCTGGTCGATGAGACCGTACTCGAGCGCCTCAGCGGCCGAGAGGATCTTGTCGCGGTCGATGTCCTTGTTGACCTGCTCCTGCGAGCGGTTCGAGTGGTGCGCGAGCGTCTCCTCGAGCCAGGTGCGCATGCGCATGATCTCGTTGGCCTGGATCTCGATGTCGGACGCCTGGCCCTGACCGGCCTCGCCGACTGCGGGCTGGTGGATCAGGATGCGGGCGTTCGGCAGCGCGAGACGCTTGCCGGGCGTGCCGGCGGCGGTGAGCACGGCTGCGGCCGAGGCGGCCTGACCGAGCACGACCGTCTGGATCTGCGGGCGGATGTACTGCATCGTGTCGTAGATCGCCGTCATCGCGGTGAACGAGCCACCGGGCGAGTTGATGTACATGACGATGTCGCGGTCGGGGTCCTGGCTCTCGAGCACGAGGAGCTGGGCCATGATGTCATCGGCCGAAGCGTCGTCGACCTGCACGCCGAGGAAGATGATGCGGTCCTCGAAGAGCTTCGCGTACGGGTCCTGGCGCTTGTAGCCGTAGGCCGTGCGCTCTTCGAAGCTCGGCAGGATGTAGCGCGCACCCGGGGCCTGGACCCCGTTGAACGCCTGACCACCGAAGTTGGGGATGTTCATTTCGTCGTATTCCTTCCGTGGTCTCTACTTGACGGCGTCCGCGTCGGTGCCGCCACCGCCGACGACGTCGGAGGCCGTCTCGCGGATGTGGTCGACGAAGCCGTACTCGAGGGCCTCCTGGGCGGTGAACCAGCGGTCGCGGTCACCGTCGGCGTTGATCTGCTCGACCGACTTGCCGGTCTGCGCCGCCGTGATCTCCGCGAGGCGCTTCTTCATGTCGAGGATGAGCTGCGCCTGCGTCTGGATGTCGCTGGCCGTTCCGCCGAAGCCGCCGTGCGGCTGGTGCAGCAGCACGCGGGCGTTGGGGGTGATGTACCGCTTGCCCTTCGTGCCCGCGGTCAGCAGGAGCTGGCCCATCGAGGCCGCCATGCCGATTCCCACGGTGACGATGTCGTTCGGGACGAACTGCATCGTGTCGTAGATGGCCATACCCGCGGTGATCGAGCCACCGGGTGAGTTGATGTAGAGGTAGATGTCGCGCTTGGCGTCCTCCGCGGCGAGGAGCAACAGCTTCGCGGCGATCTCGTTCGCGTTGTCATCCCGCACCTCGGAGCCGAGCCAGATGATGCGGTCCTTCAGCAGTCGGTCAAAAACACTGGGTTGCATGCCCATGTCGGCCATGTGTCGCTCCATTTCCTTGTCGCTTCGTGAACGAATCTATCGGAGCCGCAACAGCATTTCCGGCCTGTTCGCCCTGGGCAGATCGGCGCGGCGCTCCGGCTCAGCGCCCGACGAGGTCGTCCCCGTAGGCCGCGACGGCCCGGCCGTACTGCGGAAGGTGCGGTGCGAGTGCGCTGAGCGACACCTGGACGGCCGCCGAGGGTTCGCCAGCGTCGTGCAGGGCGAGCGCCAGGAACGCGCGTGCGGCATCCGCCAGCGGATGGCCAGGATGCTCGGCCAGTTCGCCTCGCAGCAGCGCGGCGCTCTCCCCCGCCCGGCCGAGGTTGCGGAGGGTGCTCGCCAGCTGGATGACGGCCTGAGCGCGCTCCGGCTCGGCCAGGCCGCCCTGCAGGGCCCGGCGGTAGAGCGGCTCGGCCTCGGCCTCGAGGCCCGCGTAGTCACGGGCGCCGGCGGCTTCGAACAGCGCACGGGGGTCGTCCTCCTGGCGTTCGGCCATGAGGGCGTCGATCGCCTGCACGACCGCGTCGTCGCTCATGGTGCCCGCCGCCGTCCACACCGCGGCGACCCGTGCGTCCCAGTCCATGTGCATCCCCTCGTCGTTTCGTCGCTCGTCGTGTCGTCGCGCCGGGCGCGCTGGTCGCCCGGATACGCAGAAGGCCGGGAGCGATGTGCTCCCGGCCTTCAGGCGTGTCGACTACTTCTTCTTGGAAGCGGCCTTCTTCTTGGGCTTCTCCTCTTCGGCCGGAGCCTCGGCGGCCTCCGCCGCCTCTTCGGCCTCCGCGGTCTCGACGACCTCGTCGACGACGTCGGCGCCGTCTTCCTCGTCCTCGGGCAGTGCCGTGAACTCGGACAGGTCGACGGCATTGCCGTTCGAGTCGGTGACGGTCGCCTTGCCGAGCACGATCGCGAGCGCCTTGTTACGGGCGACCTCGCCGACCATCGACGGGATCTGGCCGTTCTCGCTGAGGATCTTCACGAACTCGTTCGGGTCCATGCCGTACTGGGCTGCGCCCTGCACCAGGTACTGGGTGAGCTCGTCCTGGCTGACCTTGACGTCTTCGGCCTGGGCGACCTCGTCGAGCAGGATCTGCGTGCGGAAGGTCTTCTCGCTCGACTCGGTGACCTCTGCGCGGTGCACGTCGTCTTCGAGGCGGTTCTCCTGCTCCAGGTGGCGGTGCACCTCGTCTTCGACGAGCGCGGCCGGAACCGGGATCTCGACGAGCTCGAGGAGCTTCTCGACGAGCTGGTCGCGGGCGCTGGTGCCCTGACCGAAGGTCTTGGCACGCTCGACCTGGCCGCGCAGGCTGTCCTTGAGCTCGTCGATCGTGTCGAACTCGCTCGCGATCTGCGCGAAGTCGTCGTCGGCGTCGGGGAGCTCGCGCTCCTTGACCGCCAGGAGGGTCACGGTGATCTGGGCGCTCTCACCCTCGTGGTCGCCGCCCATGAGGGGCGCCTCGAACGTGGTGGTCTCGCCGGCGGTCAGCGTTTCGAGCGCCTCGTCGATGCCCTCGATCAGCTCGCCGGAGCCGATCTCGTAGGAGATGCTGTTGGCCGTGTCGACCTCGTCGTCGCCGATGGTCGCGACCAGGTCGATCTGAGCGAAGTCGCCGGTCTTGGCCGGGCGGTCGACGGTGACCAGCGTGCCGAAGCGGCTGCGCAGGGTGTCGAGCTCCGACTCGATGTCGGCGTCGGTGACCTCGGCCGCGTCGACCGTGATCTTCACGTCGTCGTACGTGGGCAGCTCGATCTCGGGGCGCACATCCACCTCGATGGTGAGCAGCAGGTCGCCCGAGAAGTCCTTCTCGTTCGGCCACTCGGTGATGTCGGCTTCCGGACGGCCGAGCGGACGCACGTCGCTCTCGTCGACGGCCTGACGGTAGAACCCGTCGAGCCCCTCGTTGACCGCGTGCTCGAGGACGGCGGCCTTGCCGACGCGCTGGTCGATGATCGCCGGCGGCACCTTGCCCTTGCGGAAGCCGGGGATGCTGACCTGCTCGGCGATGTGCTCGTACGCGTGCTTGATGGACGGCTTCAGCTCCTCCGGCGTCACCGAGATGGTGAGCTTGGCGCGAGTGGGGCTCAGCTTTTCGACCGTGGTCTTCACGTTGTTGGGTTCTCCTGTAGTTGAACGGTGGTCTTCGTCGTGTGGCTCGAGGTCTGGTCGGGGCGACAGGATTCGAACCTGCGACCTCCCGCTCCCAAAGCGGGCGCTCTAGCCAAGCTGAGCTACGCCCCGGGTTCAGCGACCTCAAACCCGCCCGGTCCGTACCGCGACGCGAACGAACCCGTCGGGGGCGAAAGACCACGCGCAAGTCTACTGCACCCGTGACGACGACGGTGCGCCGGTCGGGGCACGTACGAAACCTGTACTACGATGTCCTGGGTGCCTCGCTCACGCGTGACTCCGGGGATGTAGCTCAATGGTAGAGCCTCAGTCTTCCAAACTGATTACGCGGGTTCGATTCCCGTCATCCCCTCTGTAACCGGCGCTGTACGCGTCGACCGGGACTCGAGCCGCTATGACGTGGCGAGTGCCTGCGCGATCCACCAGGAGAGCAGGCTGAGCACGATGCCGGCGAGCGGGTAGAAGAACGCCAGGCGGCGCCGCGTGAGGGCGACGATCCCCCCGATCACGCCGGCGAGCGTGAGCACCGGCGGCAGGAACACGCCCAGGAAGAAGCCGAGTGCGTGCGTGGCGCCGTCCGTGTCCCAGAGGAAGACGCCGAAGAAGAGTCCGATGGCCAGCCCGATCGAGCCGACGATGAGCAGCACCGTCACGACGACGTCGCCGAGGTGGGCGCTCTGGGGCTTGCCTGATTCGGCGGACACGGTGTCACCGTAGCGCCGCTGTCGCGCTACGTCCAGCATCCGAACATGGAAAAGGAAGAGCCGGCGGGCGTTGGTCTGCCGGCTCTTCCTCTTCTCAGCTCGGGATCATCCGTAGATCTGCCAGCCGGTGCCGATCGCCATCGTCGAGGAGAACGAACCGGTGGTACTTCCGGCCGTGCCCGTCCCTGCGTAGAACAGGGCGGAGCCGTCGGCCCGGATGCCGATGATGTCGTTGATGCGGTCGCCGTTGGCGTCCTGCCCGCCCACGAGGGTCTGGAACGTGTTCCAGCCGTGGCCGATCTGCACCTCGGGCGCGAAACCGGAGTTGGTCGCGCTGGGTTTGCCTGTCCCGGCGAAGAACGACAGGGTGCCGTCGGTGCGGCGCGCCACGATGTCGGGGCGCCCGTCGCTGTTGACGTCGCCGACGCCCAGGATCGTGTCGAAGATCTGCCAGTTCGTGGCCAGCTTGACCGCGGGCTTGTAACCCTCGTGCGTACTGTCGACGACAGCGGTGCCCGCGTAGAACCACAGCGAGCCATCCGGTCGCCGCGCGATCAGGTCGGAACGACCGTCAGCGTTGAAGTCGCCGACGCCCACCACCGTGTCGTAGACACCCCACCCGTGCCCGACCTTCACGCCGGGCTTGTAGCCGGTGTCTGCGCCCGCGACCTTGCCGGTTCCGGCGTAGAACCAGAAGGTGCCGTCGGCACGGATCCCCAGCAGGTCGGGCTTGCCGTCGCCGTTGAAGTCGCCGGGCGCGACCAGCTTGGAGTAGACCTGCCAGCTGGTGCCGATCCTGCTCGGGGTCACGTAGAGGGCGCCGGTCGAGGTCATCGAGCCCAGCCCGGGGTAGAGCCACAGGCTGCCGTCGGCCCGGGTGGCCAGCACATCCGCCTTGCCATCGCCGGTGAAGTCGCCGACGCCGAGTTCGTTCGTGTTCACGTTCCAACCGCCCGCAGACGTCTTCGCGGCGGAATAGCCCTCATCCTTCACCACGCTCCCGGGGAGGTAGGTCAGCGCACCGGCAGCGGAACGAGCCAGCAGGTCGGGCGTACCGTCACGGTTGAGGTCGCCGGGGGCCACCAGCGTCGAGGTGCCCGTCACGCCGGACAGCGTCACCGGGCGGGCAGGCAGGTACCAGGCGTTCGTGCCCGAGGTGCGGCGCGTTCCCGCGTAGTAGTAGGCGCTCCCGTTCGGCATCAGGCCGATCAGGTCCGCTTTTCCGTCGCGGTTGAGGTCGCCGACGCCCAACACCTGCTTGAACACGTTCCAGCCGGTGCCGATCTTCTTGCCGGCAGCGTAGCCCTGCGCGTTCCCTCCGACGACACCCGTGCCTGCGTAGAACCACAGCGTGCCATCCGGACGCCGGGCGAGCAGGTCGGCCTTGCCGTCGCCGTCGAAGTCGCCGGCGGCCGAGATCTCGGTGTAGACGCTCCAGCCGGTTCCGATCTGTCGGCCGGATGCGAAAGTGGGCTTGCTCTTCGCGGCGTTGTTCGAGGCGTACAGCCAGAGGGTGCCGTCGGTCTTGCGGGCGACCAGGTCGGGCTTGCCGTCGCCGGTGAAGTCGCCGACGCCCAGGATGGTGTCGAAGGCGTTCCAGCCGACACCGATCTGGACGGCCGCGGCGTACCCGCTGTCCGTCGAGCTCACCGTGCCGGTGCCGGCGTAGAACCAGAGGGTGCCATCGGGACGCCGCGCGATGAAGTCCGGTTTCCCGTCGCCGTTGAGATCCCCGGTCCCGATCACGGGAGCCGTGAGCGGTGTCGGTGCGGGCGGAATCGGTGTCGCTCCGCCTCCACCCGTGCTCGTTCCCCTGGCGAACGCCGCGAGCTGGGCCTCGGTGCCGTTGAAGACGTCCTGGTCACCCGGGAACACGCCTGCATCGGCGTACTGCCACATGGTGTACCGGCTCCACCCTGCGGGCAGTGTGCCCGCGCCGGACGCGATGTTGCTCGGGTACCGCGCGATGAAGAGCGGGTTGGCACCGAACGACGAGGTGTTGCCGGTGCACCGTGTCCACCAGTCGGTTGTCGAGTAGATCGCGGGGAGGCGGCCGGTGCGGGCGAGGATCGTGTTCGAGAAGTCCCGGATCCACGACACCATCTGCGCCGCGCTCAGGCCGTAACAGGTCGCGCCGTACGGGTTGTACTCGATGTCCAGCAGCGGCGGCAGTGTGCGACCGTCGTTGGTCCAGCCGCCGCCGTTGTTGACGAAGAAGTTCGCCTGGGTGGCTCCCGACGACGTGTTCGGCGTCGCGAAGTGGTAGGCGCCGTGGGCGAGACCGGCTGTGTACGAGTCGCTGTACTGCTCAGCGAACTGGCTGCTCCGGTAGTCGGTGCTCTCGGTGGCCTTCACGTAGGCGAAGCGTCCGCCGTTCGCGTAGATCGTGCGCCAATTGGCGAGGTTCAGCACCTGCCAGCCGCTCACGTCAAGACCCTGCACACCGGCGGGGCGAGCGGCTGCGAGGGAACGGAACTTCGAGCCGGACCCTTCGGACGCCTCGACCGGGATCGTCGACCCCATCGCATGGTTGCGGGCGGCATTCATCGTGGCCAGCGACGGGTCGTCTCCGACCGCGGGAGCCGGAGTGGCTGTCGGCGCCGGGGACGCGGGGACCGACGGCGACGGAGTCGACGTGGGCGCGGGGGCGGCGGTGGGCGCCGGGCTCGCCGTCGGCGACGCGGCATCCGGCCGGCTCGCCGTCACGGAGGGAGACGGCACAGGCGTCGCCGTCGTGGCGTTCGCCGGCGACGCGAGCACGCAGCTCGCGACCAGCGCCGCAGCAACGGCTGCCGTCGTGGCGAATTGGGAAACGGTGGGCATCGGAGGCGCTCCTCAGCTGTGGACGGATCCCTCGGGAAAGAACGCAACGGAGTCCACCGTCGACGAGCGGGATTGCAGTATGGTCGGTCGGGTCCACCGCTTCGGGGTCGGTCGGAGCGATGGTTCGAAGCTTAAGGCTTCGGTGGAAGTTTAACGGGATTCGTTCAGCAAGGAACCCTACCCGTTCGGGGGGTCCCACATCGAGGCAGAGAAAAACGGCCGGTCCCACGAGGAAACCGGCCGTTCGGGATTACGTGTAAGCCCGCTATTCGTTGCCGACTTTCTTGTCGGCGGCGTCGCGGGCGCCCTCGATCTGCTCGTCGAACTTGCCGCCGCTGACCTTCTTCGCCGCGTCGGCGACGCCGTCGAGGAGCTTGTCGCTCACGCCTTCGGCCTGTTCGCTCGAGAGCGCGTCTTTCACCGCACCACTGTCGAGGAATTCCTTCGCCTTGTTGGTGATGTCGTCCAGTCCGGCCATCTGAGCACCTGCTTTCCGTCAGCGAGCGTGGTTTCCTCAGTCTGCCCGCGCACCCGCGCGAGTGGCAAGGGTCACTGGTACACGTTCCACGAGGCTCCGATGCGCACGGACGAGCCGTACCCGAACCGCGGAACGCCCGTGCCTCCCGTGCCCGCGTAGAACCAGACGGTGCCGTTGGAACGCACGCCGAGCAGGTCGGTGCGGCCGTCGCGGTTGGCGTCGTGGGCGCCGAGGATCGAGCGGTAGACGTTCCATCCGGTGCCGATCCGAACGGCGGCGGAGTATCCGCTGGACGAGCCCATCCTGCCGGTGCCGTGATAGAACCAGAGCGATCCGTCCGCGCGCCGCCCGACCAGATCCGGCTTGCCGTCCCTGTCGAGGTCGCCTGTGCTGACGAGCGTGTTGAACGCGGCCCATCCCGTCCCCACCTGCACACCGGCCCGGAACACCGGGGCGGCCGACGCGGCCTGAGCGGTACCGGCGTGGAACCAGAGCGTGCCGTTCGACCTGACGCCGACCAGATCGGGTCGGCCGTCTCCGTTGAAGTCCCCGGCGACGATCCGGGTGTAGGCGTTCCAGCCCGGCCCCAGCTGCACGGCCGGACGGTATCCGGTCGCTCCCCCGCCGAACGACGCGGTTCCCGCGTAATACCAGAGCGTGCCCGATGAGCGCACTCCGAGCAGGTCGACCTTGCCGTCGTGGTTGAGGTCGCCCGGAGCGATGAGCGTGGAGTAGACGTTCCAGCCGGTGCCGATCCGGAGCGCGGTGCCGTAGCGCGCCGGCCCCGAGCCCGGATGCAGCACGAGGGACCCGTCTGTGCGCTTCGTCACGATATCGCTCCAGCCGTCGAGATTGAAGTCACCCGCGTCCAGTGCCACGCTGTCGGTCGTCCATCCCGTGCCGGCCGCGACCGCCGCCTGGTATCCGCTCGCGCCGACGGGGTATCCGGGGATGAGGCGCAGGGCCCCGTCGAATCCGCGGGCCAGCAGATCGGTGATCCCGTCGCCGTTGAAGTCGCCAGGCGCGCTGAGCGTGTCCGAACGGCTGAGTCCGGATACCGGCATCTTCTGGGCCGTCCCGTACCACGGGGTACCCGCGCCGCCGCGTCCCCCCGCGTACAGGTACAGCGAGCCGTCGCTGCGGAAGCCCGCAAGATCCGGCTTCCCGTCCCTGTTCTGGTCGCCGATGCCCAGCAGCTGGGAGTAGACCTGCCAGCCGGTGCCGATCTGCACCGGGGCGGCATGTCCGGAGTGGGAGGTGTCGGCGATCCCGGTACCGGCGAAGAACCACAGGGTGCCGTCGGACTTGCGGGCGAGCAGGTCGGCCCGTCCGTCGGCGTTGAAGTCGCCGGGTGCGGTGATCTGCGTGAACGCGCCCCAGCCCGCATCGATGCGCACGCCCGCCCCGTAGCCGGGGGAACCCGATCCGACTGTGCCCGTGCCCGGGTAGAACCAGAGCGAACCGTCCGGACGCCGGCCGAGCAGATCGGCCCGTCGGTCGCCGTTGTAGTCCCCGGCACCGATGATGGCGTCGTAGACGTTCCATCCCGTGCCGATCTGGCGCCCGGGAGCGTAGCCGCCACTCGTCGACGTGACCGTGCCCGTCCCCGCGTAGAACCAGAGGCTCCCATCACCGCGGCGCGCGATGAGGTCGGGCTTGCGATCGCCGTTGAAGTCGCCGACGCCGACGATCGGGGAGTCCAGAGCGATCGCGGTCGAACCGCTCCTGGTAAGGGCGAGCAGCTGCGCGACGGTCCCGTTGAAGACGTCCTGGTCTCCCGGGAAGACTCCGTGGTTGGCGTACTGCCACATGGTGTAGCGGCTCCAGCCGGCGGGCAGTGTGCCCGCACCGGATGCGATGTTGTTCGGATAGCGGGCGATGACGAGCGGGTTTCCGCCGAAGCCGCCGTTGTTGCCCGTGCATCGCGTCCACCAGTCGGTGGTCGAGTAGATCGCGGGGAGCCGGCCGGTGCGGGCTCGGACCGTGTTCGAGAAGTCCCGGATCCACGCGACCATCTGAGCGGCGGTCTTGCCGTAGCACGTCGCACCGTACGGGTTGTACTCGATGTCGAGCAGCGGCGGCAGCGTGCGGCCGTCGTTGACCCAGCCGCCGCCGTGGGCGACGAAGAAGTTCGCCTGCGCGGCGCCGGACGACGTGTTCGGCGTCGCGAAGTGGTACGCGCCCCGCACCAGGCCCGCGCGATACGAGTCGTTGTACTGCTCGGTGAACTGGCTGCTCGTGAAGTCCGTGCTCTCCGTGGCCTTCACGTACGCGAAGCGGCCGCCGTTGGCCCAGACCCGCGTCCAGTCGGCCATCGCGAGCTTCTGCCACCCGCTCACGTCGAGCCCCTGGACCCCGGGCGGCTGCGTGGCCGCGAGCGGCTGCACGGCCGCGCCGGAGAAGGCTCGCGGGGCGGTCGACGCCGGGTCGTCCCCCGGCACGGTCGAACCCATCGTGTGATCCCCAGCAGCGTTCATCTGCGCCAGAGTCGGTTGCGCGTCGGTGCCGGCGGGGACGGTCGGAGTATCGGCCGTCGCGGCCAGTGCGCCGGTCGCGACAAGCGCGGCAGTGACGGTCATCGTCGTGAGCGTGCGCAGCAGAACAGACATGGGCGCCCCTTCGCGGGTCGGTGGTCGGTGGGCGGTGCCCGCAGCCTAACCCCGAACCGGCGAGATGTCTGCCCTTGCGCTCGCGTGCCCCGAACGAGGGTCAGCGCTGGAGGTAGGCCAGCACTGCGAGCACCCGGCGGTGGTCGTCGCCCGAATCCTCCAGCCCCAGCTTCTGGAAGATCGCCGTCACATTCTTCTCCACGGCCCCGACGCCGATCACGAGCCGTTGCGCGATCCCGGCGTTGGTGCGGCCCTCGGCCATCAGTTGCAGCACCTCGGATTCGCGCGGTGTGAGCGCATCGATCGGGTCGGTGCGGCGTACCAGGAGCTCGCGAACGACCTGCGGATCGAGCACCGTTCCCCCGTCGGCGACGCGCGTGATCGCATCCCGCAGCTCGTCGAGCGACGCGATCCGGTCTTTCAGCAGGTAGCCCGTTCCGCCTTCGCCCGCCGACAGCAGCTCCTGCGCGTAGGTGCCCTCGACGTACTGGCTCAGCAGGAGCACCGCGGTGGCCGGGTGTTCGGCCCGCAACCGGATGGCCGCCCGCACCCCCTCGTCGCGGAAGGTGGGCGGCATCCGCACGTCCAGCACCGCGACATCCGGATGCAGGGAGCCG
The DNA here is from genome assembly GCF_056394405.1 of Leifsonia sp. 10N434. Taxonomy (NCBI): domain Bacteria; kingdom Bacillati; phylum Actinomycetota; class Actinomycetes; order Micrococcales; family Microbacteriaceae; genus Leifsonia; species Leifsonia sp. 10N434. The sequence goes on from NZ_JBFTHV010000002.1 coordinate 454,183, forward strand.
ACCTCGGCCAGCAGGCTGTCGCCGTCGCCGTACGCGCCGACGGTCTCGAAGCCGGCCTCGTCGAACAGCCGGATGAGACCCTCGCGCAGCAGCACGGAGTCGTCGGCGACGACGATACGGAGGCGGGAGGGATCACTCGGGGTCACCCCTCCAGCCTAGGGCGGCGCCCAGCCCCGGGGCGTCGCCCAGCCCGGGCGGCGCTACTGCGGCGCAGCGACCGGGATGCGGGCGCCGATGCGGGTCGGACCGCCGACCGGGCTGTCGATCACCAGTTCGCCGCGCAGTCCGCGCACCCGCTCGTCCAGGCCGCGCAGTCCGTGGCCATCGACGAGGGACGCTCCCCCGTTGCCGTTGTCGGTCAGCCAGATGTCCAGCCACACCGCGCCGGACTGGGCGTCGGTGCGCGTGTCGACGAAGAGCCGGCCCGCGGTCGCTCCGGAGTGCTTGGCGAGGTTCGCGGCGAGCTCGGCGGCGACGTAGTACGCACTGCGCTCGACCTCTGGCGCGAACCGGGCGCCCGGGGCGATCTCCGTCTCGAGCTGGATCGGCACCGTGCTGCGCGCCGTGAGGCTCTCGAGCGCGGACACGAGTCCGCGGTCCTGCAGGATGGGCGGCGCGAACCCGCGCGACAGTGCACGCAGCTCCTCCAGCGTGTCGCGCGCCTGCTGGCCGGCCTCGGCGAGGATCGCCCTGGCGCCCTCCGGGTCGGCGTCGAGCTTGCGTTCGGCGCTGGCGATGTCCATCTGCAGCCGGATGAGCCGCTGCTGCGGTCCGTCGTGCAGGTCGCGCTCCAGCCGCCGCAGCGACTGGTCCTCCGCCACGACCGCCGCACCGCGCGATGCCGACAGATCGGCGACCTCGCGCTGCAGGGCCTCGGAGCGCCACGCCCCGAGCATCCCGAGCGCCACCCCGTTGTGCATCACCGTCAACCCCCGGGTGACGAACGGGAGCGTCACGGCGAACAGCGCGCCGAGGACGATGTAGAGGATCTGGTCGCCGACCACCGGGTCGAAGGTCGATCGCGTGCCGGTGGCCCAGTCGACGATCACCCTCGAGAGGAAGAACGTCTGACCGTCGTTCGGAAGGAAGCGGTCCCAGATCCAGCCGGTGAGCCCACCGAGCGCCGTGGCCGTCCACGCGATCGTGATCGACCACGACACGATGCTGACGATCGGATTCACGACCATCGTGTGCAGCAGGTACAGCCAGTAGTGCCCGTTGACGAACGGTCCGAACGCGGAGCGCAGGAACGTGCGCGGCTTGTCGGCCGGCTCCCACTGGGGTCGCGCGATCTCGTCCCGGCCGGCCCAGCGCAGCCGGACGAGTTCGAGCGTCCCGAAGCCGCGCGCCGTGTAGAACGCCCCGATGAGCACGAAGAGCCCGACGTAGATCACGATCGTCCCGACGCCGGTCCAGAACAGCGACTGCAGAACGACGAGCCCGATGATCGCGATGGGCATCGTCAGCAGCAGGAAGCCGAGCTCACGGGGCACACCGCGCCACAGGGAGCCGTAGCCGACGCCTCGGGTGCTCGATTGCTGGCGGATGCTCGTCACATCGTCCAGCGTGGCAGAGGTTTCAGTGGTCATGGGTCATCTCCTGTCGTGGACCGCTGCCGGACCCGGCTGCGGTGGTGTCTTCCGGCACGGTGCCGGCATGCTGACCGGGCTGGACGACCACGAACTGGCCCATCATCCCGTGGTCTTCGTGCGTCAGCAGGTGGCAGTGGTACATGTACGGCGCGTTCCGGTCGGCGTAGTCCGTGAACCGCATCAGCAGCCGGAACTCGGTCTGCGGCGGCAGGTAGATCGTGTCCTTCCACCCGGCGAGCTCCGGAGGGGGCGTCTTTCCCGCGATCGTCCCGATCTGGAACTGCACGTCGTGCACGTGGAAGCTGTGCGGAGCATCCATCGTGTTGGTGACGACCCACTGCTCCAGCGCGCCGAGCTCGACGGTCTCGTCGATGCGCCCTGATTCCATCTGGCGTCCGTTGATCTCGTGTCCGTCGAGCCGGAACTCGCGCGTCACATCCGCATCGGCCGCACGCCAGCGCGCGAGGGCCACGAGCCAGTCGGGGATCGGCGCGCTCGGCGTGAGCACGGCGGCGGCCCGCAGCTGCAGAACGTCGAGCGTGTCGTTGCCCGCGTTCATCCCGGCGTTGATGCGGTCCACCCCGAGGTCGGGAGGAACGGAACGCAGTGTCGTGCGCTCGCCCGGCACGACGTGCACGAGAACCTCGGCGCGCTCGCCGGGCGAGAGCCGGATGTGCGTGAGCGGCACCGGCGCAGGCAGGAGTCCGCCATCGGTCGCGATGAGCGAGAAGGAACGGGCGTCGTCGAAGCCGAAGTCGTAGGTGCGGGCCGGGGAGGCGTTCAGGAGGCGCAGCCGCACCGTCTCCGAGGTCACGTCCAGGTACGGGCCGATCGCGCCGTTCACCACCAGGGTGTCGCCGATGGCGCCGATGAACCCGCCCACAGCGTCGGTGAACTGGCCCTGCGCATCGAACCGCTTGTCTTGCACGATGACGGGGATGTCGTCGACGCCGTAGCTGCGCGGGAGGTTCAGCGCCTCCTCCGCACGATCCTTCAGGATGACCATCCCGGCCATGCCGAGCTGCACCTGCTTCTCGGTCTCGCCGTGCAGGTGCGGGTGGTACCAGAGGGTGGCCGCGGGCTGGTCGATGCGCCAGTGCGGCTCCCAGACCTCCCCCGGCGAGACCAGCTGGTGCGGGCCGCCGTCCATGCGGGCGGGCAGGTGCATGCCGTGCCAATGCACCGTCGTCTCCTCGGTGAGCCGGTTGGTCACGCGCATCCGCACGTCGTCCCCGCGCTCGGCGACGATCGTCGGTCCGAGGTAGGCGCCGTCGAAGCCCCAGGTCGTGGTCTCGACCCCTGGCCGGAACGCGGTCGTGCCGGCACGCGCCTCGAGGTCGAAGACCTTCGATCCCGTGGCATCGATCGTCGGCTTCGCCAGGGGCGGGATGGGGAGGGCCCTGTCGAACCGCACCTTCCCTGCTGTGTCGATCGTGCCGCCGCCGAGGGTCCCGCAGCCGGCGATCCCCAGCCCGATGGCCGACGCGATGCCGGCGGCGAGAGCTGCGCTGATGACGGTGGCGCGAGGGCGCCGCAGCCGGGACGCGGGCGAGGAACTGGTCATGCCTCCAGCCTCGCCAGACCGCGGCACGCGCGGTATGCGGCGGGCAACCGGACCCGACGGGGGGTTACCCCCACCTTAGTTAGCGCAGCCTCAGCTTCGTTGCGGAATTCTGCGTACCGCGTAGCGTTGTCTCAGGCACAAGAAAGGACGCCCATTATGACGGACATCGCCGTAACGCAGAGTGTTTCCAACCCGGACGTCGCCGCCGGAGTCGCACAGTTCCTCAGCCCGGTCGTGATCGACCTCACCGCCCTCGTGGTCAACGGCAAGCAGGCCCACTGGCATGTGCGCGGAGCCAACTTCATCGGAGTGCACGAGCTCCTCGACACCATCGTGGACCACGCTCAGGAGTGGGCCGACCTCGCCGCTGAGCGCATCGTCGCTCTCGGTCTCCCGGTCGACGCCCGCCTCGGAACGGTCGCAGCGAAGACCGCGACCGCTGAGCTCACCGCCGGCTTCCGCCAGTCGAACGACACGATCGCCGAGGTCATCGGCCAGATCGATGCCGCGCTCGCCGCCGTGAACACCGCGGTCAAGGAGCTCGACGAGCTCGACCAGACCAGCCAGGACATCGCCATCGAGATCGCCCGCGGCCTCGACAAGGACCGCTGGTTCCTCTTCGCGCACATCAGCGAGTAGCGCTTTCTTCTCCGTGAACGGGTCGCCTTCGGGCGGCCCGTTCACGTCGTTCCGGCGCCTCAGCGCACCGCGTCGTGCGTGAAACGGCCGGCGAGCATCGTCGCGGCCACGGGCATCCGGCGCAGCTCGGCGAGACTGCAGCCGAACGGGTCGTCGTCGAGCACGATCAGGTCGGCAGGCTCTCCGACGGCGATCCGCGAGCGCACCGAGGCGTCGAAGGCCACGCGTCGCGAGATCGACTGCTCCGGATGCCACGGGGCCCGGCCGTCCCGCGCCCGCGCGACGGCCGCGGACATTGCGACCCACGGATCGAGCGGAGCGACCGGTGCGTCGGAGCCGAGGGCGAGTCGCACACCGGCCCGCTGCAGCGCCGCAAGCGGGAAGGCGCGGCCCGTGCGGCCTGCCCACAGCACGTCGGCCACGTCGCGGTCGTCCATCGCGTGCTCGGGCTGCACGCTCGCGACGACGCCGAGTTCGGCGAAGCGGGAGACATCGGCGGTGCTGAGCAGCTGTGCGTGCTCGATGCGGCCAGGGACGCCGACCGTGGCGAAGGCGTCGAGGGCGATGCGGTTGGCGTGATCGCCGATCGCGTGCACGGCGGGCTCGAGTCCGTTGTCCGCTGCGAAGCGCATCGCCGCGACCAGTTCGTCGGGTGTCAGGTTCTGCACACCGTGGCCGCCATCCGGATACGCGTCGAAGCAGAAGGCCGTGCGGGTGTTCAGCGAGCCGTCGGTGATGACCTTGAACGGTCCAACGGTCAGCAGGCCACCGGTCTCGGGGATCGCGTCGCCCGTACGCAGACCGAGGTCGGCCGCCCGAGCGAGGTGATCGCCGTAGATCCCGAACTCGACCCGCAGGGATCGGGCGCCGTCGCCCATCCGTCGCTGCCAGACATCCAGGTTCCAGCCGTACTCCAGGTCCACGATTCCGACCACACCACGGGCGGCAGCAGCCAGCGCGGCGTCGGACGCCCAACGGTCGAGAGTCGCGTCGTCGGCTGTGCTGAGCCGCGAGGTGACGGCGAAGCTCGCATCCTCCCTGAGCACCGCCGCGTTGTCGTCGTCCGCGGTCGCCGGGGCGTAGAGCCGCGCGGCGGCGGTGTTGAGCCAGCAGCAGTGCAGGTCGCCTGCGATCAGCACGGCCGGCCGATCGCCGGCGGCGTCGTCCAGGAGAGCGCGCGTCGGCGAGTCCGGCCAGAGCGCGTCGTGGAACCCGAAGCCGACGAGTGTCTCGGCGGTCGCAGCGGCGGAGGCGCGCTCCCGCACGAGCTCGGCTGCGGCAGCGGCCGAGCTCGCCTGCGACACGTCGAGCCGCCGGGCCGTCTGCGCCCACTGCGTGAAGTGCACGTGGTTGTCCCAGAGCCCGGGCGCCACCCACCGCCCGTCCAGCGACACCAGGTCATCGCCGCGCAGTCGCCCGGCCGGCGCGAGCGCAGCGATGCGGCCGTCCGCGATCAGGATGTCGACGGTGCCGTCGACGGCCGCAACGCGCCCGCCGCGCAGCACTATCGTCATCGGGCGGCGCGCATCCGGTCGTGCACGCGGCGCATCTCGGCCGCCAGGGCCGCGCTCGCGTAGGGGCCGTCGCCCTCCAGCTCGGAGACGATGCGATCGACGGTCTCCGCCGGGCGGTTCTGGCTCATCTTGCTCTTGGCGACCACGCGGGTCGGCGTCAGGCGCAGTCCGACCGTGCCCGACGAGATGCGCTTGGCGTACTCGGCGTTCTCGGGGGTGCCTTCCATGCGGCGCGGATTCGGCATGGGATCCTCGAAATGATCGACCAGTTGACCGAGCACGCGGAAGTTCTCTTCGTCGCTCAGGATCTCGGGGACGCCGCTGAGATGGACGGCGACGAAGTTCCAGGTGGGCACGGCCGGCTTGGCGTCGTACCAGCCCGGCGAGATGTAGCCGTGCGGGCCCTGGAAGATCACGATGATCTCGTGCGCGCCGAGCTCGTGCAGCTGCTCATCCGGCCGTCCGACGTGCGTGACGATCGACAACTCCTCGCGCGACTCGTCGACCAGGACGGGATAGTGCGACGCCACCAGACCCTCGGAGGTCTGGCTGACGATCGTCGCCCAGGGGTTCTCGCGGATGATCCGCTTGATCTCCGCGGGGTCGGCGAGGGTGAAACTCGGATTCTGACGCATCGCGCCCACCTTCTCTTCTCAGGCCTGATCGACCGGGCACCAGTACAGTTTGCGGCCGGCCATCTCCTCGAGAAGGATATGGGTGCCGCAGATCCGGCACGGCAGGCCCTCACGCTTGTAGACCCAGTGCCGGTCGTCGCGGGAGGCCATCGCCTTGCGGTACGACTCGTCGTCGAGGTCGTCCATCGTCATCATCTGACCGGTCTCGACCCCGATCCGCAACAGCCTCACCCAGTCGCGCCAGAGGGCCCTGGCCGTCTCCTCCGAGACCTGCTTGCCTGGAGTGTGCGGGTTCTGACGGGCACGGAACAGCAGTTCGGCACGGTAGACGTTGCCGATCCCGCTCACGACCGACTGGTCCATCAGCAGCAGACCGATCGGCGTCCCCTTCTTGCGCACGGCCGTCACGAACCGGTTCTCCGCCTCCGGGCCGTCGTCCACGATCGGGTCCGGTCCGAGCTTCGCGATGACGGCGTCGACCTGTGCCGGGTCCAGCACCTCGCACGCGGTCGGGCCGCGGAGGTCGGCGACCGCCGTGTCGGTGAGCAGGCGCACGCGCACCTGCCCGATGGGCTCCGGCGGGAACTCGGTGATCTCCGGCTCGAGCTTCTCCGACTCCGACATCCGGAGCCGGGTGCGCCGTGGAGCGCCGATGCTGTGCAGCGAGTTCTCGCCGGCGCTGTCGAGCACGGTGCCGCGCTGGTTGGTCTGGCCCATCCGCCCGTTCGCTGCGGCGATGGTCGGGTCGACGCTGATGTCACCGGCGAAGTCCCACGCTCCGTAGAGGCCGAGGTGCACGCGCAGCCACAGGTCGTTGTCGAACTCGAGGAACATCTGCTTGCCGACGGCCCTGGCATCGATCATCCGGTGGCCGTCGATGCGGGTCGCCCCCTCCGCGAAGCGGCCCTGCGGCGACGACACGGCGACGGTGCTCCCGACGAAGTTCGCCGCGAACTGTCGCGCAATGCGGTGGACGGAGTGACCCTCGGGCATCAGCGGTCCACGTTCTTGCCCGCGATGTCGCCGGTGGCTTCGTACTCGGCGAGTTGGGCGATCCGGCGCACGTGCCGTTCCTCGAACGAGAACGGCTCGGCGATGAACGCGTCGATGAAGGCGGTGGCCTCCTCGACGGTGTGCTGACGGGCGCCGATCGAGATGACGTTGGCGTCGTTGTGCTGACGGGCGAGCACCGCCGTGCTGTTGTTCCAGACCAGCGCCGCGCGCGCCCCGCGCACCTTGTTGGCGGCGATCGCCTCGCCGTTGCCAGAACCTCCGAAGACCACACCGAGCGCCTCGACGCCCGCCTGCTGGTCGACGACGACCGCCTTGGCCGCGTTGATGCAGAAGGCCGGATAGTCGTCGAGAGCGTCGAAGCTCGTCGGCCCGTGGTCCACGACCTCGTGGCCCGCGTCGGTGAGGTGCTTCTGGAGATAAGTGCTGAAATCGAGACCGGCGTGATCGGTGGCGATGTGGATGCGCATGGAGTCCAGTTTAGGGATGCGTCTAGGGTTGTCTGTTGGACACGATCCACCACGCATCCGAAGGAGCCAGCGTTGCCAGGAGAAAACCTCACCCGCGTCGAAGCACAGGAGCGCGCAGCGCTCATCCGCACCCACAGCTATGACGTGACCCTCGATCTGACCCGCGGGTCGGAGACCTTCCTCAGCACGACGACCGTGCGGTTCTCGGCCGAGGCGGGCGCGTCGACCTTCATCGACGCGATCACCCGCACCGTGCACTCGGTGACGCTGAACGGAGCGGAGCTCGACCCCGCCCAGGTCAGCGACGGCGTGCGCATCCAGCTCGACGGTCTCGCCGCTGAGAACGAGCTCACGGTCGTGGCCGACGCGATCTACACCAACACCGGTGAGGGACTGCACCGTTTCGTCGACCCTGTCGATGGCGAGGTCTACCTGTACAGCCAGTTCGAGGTCCCGGATTCGCGCCGGATGTTCGCCGTCTTCGAGCAGCCCGACCTCAAGGCCGAGTTCACCTTCACGGTGACCGCGCCCGCGCACTGGGTGGTCGTCAGCAACTCCCCCACGCCGCAGCCCGTCGACGCGGGCGACGACGCGAAGACCTGGTCGTTCCCCGCGACCAGCCGCATCTCGTCGTACATCACCGCGCTCATCGCCGGACCGTACGACTCGGTGCACAGCGAGCTGACCAGCAGCGACGGCCGCACCATCCCGCTCGGGGTCTACACCCGCAAGAGCCTCTCCGAGTACCTCGACGCCGACTACATCTTCGACAAGACCCGCGAAGGATTCGCGTTCTACGAGGAGAAGTTCGACTACGCGTACCCGTTCGAGAAGTACGACCAGCTGTTCGTCCCCGAGTTCAACGCGGGCGCGATGGAGAACGCAGGAGCCGTCACTTTCACGGAGACCTACGTGTTCCGCTCGAAGGTCACCGACGCCATCAAGGAGCGCCGGGTCGTCACGATCCTCCACGAGCTCGCCCACATGTGGTTCGGCGACCTGGTCACCATGAAGTGGTGGAACGACCTGTGGCTGAACGAGTCGTTCGCCGAGTACGCGTCGACGCTCGCCACCGCTGAGGCCACCGAGTGGACCGAGGCCTGGACCACGTTCGCGGCGATGGAGAAGAGCTGGGCGTACAAGCAGGACCAGCTGCCGTCGACGCACCCGATCGTCGCCACCATCAACGACCTCGAAGACGTTCAGGTGAACTTCGACGGGATCACGTACGCCAAGGGCGCCTCCGTGCTCAAGCAGCTCGTCGCGTGGGTGGGGCAGGACGACTTCCTCGCCGGCGTCGCGAAGTACTTCAAGAAGCACGAGCACTCCAACACCGAGCTGCGCGACCTCCTCGTCGAGCTCGAGGCCACCAGCGGTCGCGACCTCACCGACTGGGCGGCCAAGTGGCTCGAGACGGCCGGCGTGAACACGCTGCGCCCGGAGATCGCGGTGGACGCCGACGGCACCATCACCTCGTTCGCCGTGCTGCAGACCGCTGCTGCCGACTACCCGACCATCCGGCCGCACCGCCTCGCCATCGGCTTCTACAACCTGGTCGACGGCGCCCTGGTGCGCGAACACCGCATCGAACTGGATGTCGACGGTGAGCGCACCGAGGTGGCCGAACTGGTCGGGCAGAAGCGCCCCGCTCTCGTGCTGCTCAACGACGACGACCTCGCGTACGCGAAGATCCGTCTCGACGAGGACTCGCTCGCCGTCGCCATCGAGCACCTCGCGAAGATCGAGAGCCCGCTCGCCCGCTCGCTCGTCTGGGGTGCGGCCTGGGATGCGACCCGCGACGCCGAGACGCCGGCGAGCGACTACGTGCGCCTGGTGCTCGGCAACATCGCGACCGAGACCGAGTCGACCACGATCCGCACCACGCTGAGCCAGCTCGCGCTCGCCGCAGGCTCGTACGTCGCGCCGGAGCGTCAGCAGGCGACGGCCGAAGAGGCCGCCTCGGCTCTGTGGGCCCTCGCGCAGCAGGCGGAGGCCGGCAGCGACGCGCAGTTCCAGTTCGTCAAGTTCTTCGCCGCGCTGGCGTCGACCGACGAGCACCTCGCAGCAATCGCGGCCCTCCGCGACGGCTCGACGACCCTTCCCGGCCTCACGGTCGACACCGACCTCGCGTGGGAGCTGCTGATCGCGCTCGTCGCGGGCGGCGCGGCCGGCCAGGACGAGATCGCCGCGGCGCTCGCGGCGGACAACACCGCCAACGGCGCGCAGTTCGCCGCGCAGGCCTCGGCGTCCATCCCGACGCTCGAGGGGAAGCAGGCGGCGTGGGACTCGGTGTTCGCCACGGACTCCGCGCCGAACGCGATCGTGCGCTACACGGGCCTCGGCTTCCAGCGCGCGGCCGACAAGAGCGTGCTCGCCGCCTTCGTGGCCCCGTACTTCGAGGCGCTGCAGGGCGTGTGGGAGTCACGGAGCTACAAGATCGCCGAGTACCTCGTCGCCGGAATGTACCCGGCGCCGCTGGCGAACGCCGAGCTGCGCGACGCGACGCGCGCGTGGCTCGACGCCAACCAGGAGCCGGCGGCGCTGCGCCGTCTGGTCGTCGAGAACCTCGCCGGGGTCGAGCGGGCGATCGCCGCCCAGGAGCGCGACGCACAGTAGCCTCCACCTTGTTGCAGTGACCGACGGATGGCGTGGTACTTCGGTACCACGCCATCCGTTCGACACACTGCACTCCTGATCGATGACGGGAGCGGAGCGCGTCAATAGAGTCGTAGCCATGATCCAACTCGATCGTCTCACCAAGACCTACGGCTCGAAGACCGCGGTCAACGACATCACAGCGACCATCCAACCGGGCAAGGTCACCGGCTTCCTCGGCCCGAACGGCGCCGGCAAGTCCACGACCATGCGCATGATCATGGGACTCGACCGGCCGACGCACGGCACGGCGATCGTGAACGGCAAGCGCTATATGGAGCATCGCTCTCCGCTCACCGAGGTGGGCGCCCTGCTCGACGCGAAAGCCGTGCACACCGGCCGCACCGCCTACAACCACCTGCTGGCGATGGCGGCGACCCACGGGATCCCGAAGCGGCGCGTGCACGAGGTCATCGGACTCACCGGACTCGACGCGGTCGCCGGCAAGCGCGTCGGCGGCTTCTCGCTCGGCATGGGCCAGCGGCTCGGCATCGCGGCGGCCATGCTCGGCGACCCCGCGACGCTCATCCTCGACGAGCCGGTCAACGGGCTCGACCCCGAGGGCGTGCTCTGGGTGCGCCAGTTCGCCCGGCACCTGGCGAGCGAGGGCCGCACCGTCTTCCTGTCCTCGCACCTGATGAGCGAGATGGCCCAGACGGCCGACCACATCATCGTTCTCGGACGCGGCCGCATCCTGGCCGACGCCCCGGTCGGCGAGATCCTTGCCGGCGCCACCCGCGGCGCTGTGCGCGTCCGCACCCCGCAGGCCGAGGAGCTCTCCCGCGCCGTCAACGGCCCCGACGTCACCGTCACCGGCGTCGAGAGCCAGCTGCTGGAGGTCTCCGGCCTCTCCGCCGCGCAGATCGGCGAGGCGGCAGCGCAGTTCGGCATCGTGCTGCACGAGCTCACCCCCATCAACGCCTCGCTCGAAGAGGCTTACCTCGAACTGACGCAGGACGAGGTCGAATACCGCACGGAGGTCTCCCGATGAGCACCGCAGTCGCACCCACTACCCGGCACAGCTCGCTCGGGCACCTCACCTTCCCGCGCGTCGTCCGCTCGGAGTGGATCAAGTTCCGCACCCTGCGCTCCACGTTCTGGTCGTACGCGATCGTGCTGGTGCTCGGCCTCGGGATCACCTCGCTTGTCGCCTTCAGCTTCCCGGAGAGCGCTGTCTCGCAGATGCCCGCCGCGGCCAAGGCGACCTTCGTCACCAGCACCGCGTCGTTCGGCGTGTACTTCGGTCAGCTGATCGTCGCCGTGCTCGGTGTGCTCGCGATCTCCGGCGAGTACTCGACCGGCATGATCCGTTCGTCGTTCGCCGCCGTGCCGCGTCGCACGCCCGTGTTCGTCGCCAAGGCGATCGTGCTCTTCATCAGCTCGTTCGTCGTCGGCATCGTCACCACGCTCGCCGGCTACGCCATCGCGGCACCGGTGCTGTCGTCCAAGGGCTTCCCCGTGGACCTCACCGAGGCTGGCACCGTCTGGGCGATCCTCGGCGCCGGCGCCTACCTGGGCCTGGTCTCGGTGTTCGCGCTCGGGCTCGGCACCCTGCTCCGTTCAGCCGCGGGCGGCATCGCCGCGGCGCTCGGCGTGGTGTTCCTCCTGCCGATCATCGTCAGCATCGTGGGCGGCCTGCTCGCCACCACGGAGTGGATCGCCGAGGTGCCCAAGTACCTCATCAGCAACGCCGGACAGGCGATGGCCGGGGCGGGCACCGAGCTCGACCCGTGGCAGAACGTGCTGATCGTGCTCGTCTGGACCGCCGTCTCGTTCATCGCGGGCGCTGTCGTCATGAAGCGCCGCGACGCGTAGCGTTCCCGTATGACCACTGACCCGATCACCCCCGGCCGGACGGCTTCTCCGGCCGGGGGTGATCTGTTGCTGCCGCGGCCGCCAGGCGCCATCCGGCGGTTCTTCGCGGCGCATCCGGTGCTGGTCGACGCCCTGATCGCCGGCGTCTATCTGGTGCCGAGCCTGACGGCCGGCATCGTTGCGATCGTCATGGAGCCGAGCTGGCAGCTCGCCGCGCGCCTGGTGCTGCACGCCATCGCGGGGGCTGCGCTGTTCCTGCGCCGCCAGCGGCCGTGGGCGGTGTTCATCGTCGCCCTGGTGGTGATGCTGGCCGGTGTCACCCTCGCGCGCGACATCGACTTCGTGCCCGCTCTCTTCGCGCTCTATGCGCTGGCCGTCTACCGGTCGGCGCGCGCCGCGTGGATCGGCTTTGCGGCCTATTCGGCGGCGACAGTCATCGCGCTCACCACCGGCTGGCTCCTCGCGCAGGTGAACTTCTACACGCCGCTCGACAACGAACCGATCGCGTCGGGCGTCATCGTCATCGTCCTCGCCCTCGTGTGGGTGCTGATCGGCAACAACATCGGAGGTCGGCGCCGCTATCTCGCCGCCCTCATCGACCGGGCGCAGCAGCTCGCGCGCGAGCGCGACCAGCAGGCCGTGATCGCCGCTGCGGCGGAGCGCAGCCGCATCGCCCGCGAGATGCACGACATCGTGTCGCACAGTCTCACGGTGATGGTGACACTCGCAGACGGCTCCGCGGGGCTCGTCGCGACGGCCCCCGAACGGTCAGCGGATGCGATGCGGATGGTCGCAGAGACCGGGCGCTCGGCGCTGGGTGATATGCGGCGCCTGCTCGGCGTTCTGCGCGCGACCGAGGGGAACGGGGCCGAGCACGCGCCGCAGCCGGGTCTCGGCGAGCTCGGCGAGCTGGTCGAGCGCTTCCGCGCGGCGGGACTCCCGGTCCGCATCAGCGTGACCGGGACTCCGCCGACCGACACCGGGCAGCAGCTCACGGTCTTCCGGGTGGTGCAGGAGGCGCTCACCAATGCACTGCGATACGCCTCGCTCGCCACCACCGTCGAGGTGAGCATCACCTTCGCGGCCGATCGGATCTCCATCACCGTCGACGACGATGCCACCGTTCGAGGGACGCCGGGCCAGGGTTCCGGCCGCGGACTGCTCGGGCTGCGCGAGCGCGTCGGCCTGTACGGCGGCTCGCTTCAGGCCGGCCCACGCGCCGGGCGTGGGTGGCGCCTGCGCGCGGAGTTCGACGCCATCGCGCCGGCGGCGGCATCCTCGGCCAGCTCTGTTTCACCGCCCGACGCAGCATCTCCGACCGACTCAGCATCTCCGCCCGACTCAGCATCTTCGTCCGACTCAGCATCTCGGCCCACACCGCCCGCACCGCCCGCACCGATCTCGCCCAGGAGTTCTTCGTGACCGATCGTCCCCCCATCCGTGTGCTCCTCGTCGACGACCAGGCGCTCGTTCGTCTGGGCTTCCGCATGGTGCTCGACGCCGAGAGCGACCTGACCGTGGTCGGCGAGGCGGGCGACGGAGGCGAGGCCGTTCGGCTCGCCGTCGAGTCGCGTCCCGACGTCATCCTGATGGACGTGCGGATGCCGACGCTCGACGGAATCGAGGCCACGCGCCGGATCGTCGCCGCGAATCCGGATGCGCGGATCATCATCCTCACCACCTTCGACCTCGACGAGTACGCCTTCGGAGGGCTGCGAGCCGGCGCCAGCGGTTTCCTGCTGAAGGACGCCCGCCCGGCCGAGCTCACCGCTGCGATCCGCGCCGTGGCCGCCGGCGACGCGGCCATCTCCGGCCGCGTCACCCGCTCCATGCTGGAACTGTTCGCCGACGTGCTCCCCTCCTCCGCCGCGGCCGGCACTCCCTCCGCCGACCCGACGGCGGCGCTGACCCCGCGCGAGCGCGAGATCCTGCTGGCGATCGCCGAGGGTCTTTCGAACGGCGAGATCAGCGAGAAGTTCTTCCTGACCGAATCGACGGTCAAGACCCACGTGGGCCGGGTGCTCGCGAAGCTTCAGCTGCGCGACCGCGTGCACGCCGTGATCTTCGCGTACGACAACGGACTCGTCGAGCGCTGATCCCACAGCGGGCGGCCTGAGGGCGAGACCCAGCACCCGCCAAGGCGCGGCTCGGTAGGCTCGTATGCATATGTTGAAGCTGCAATCGAACTTCTGGACCGACCTCGGCGCGTGGGCCGTGGCGAGTGGATGGCTCCTCCTGCAGGTGGCGGCGATCATCCTCGGAGCCTTCCTGCTGAGCTGGATCCTGCGGGTGGTGATCAGGCGCGTCGTGCGCCAGATCGTCAGCGGTGTGAAGAAGAACCAGAACGTCACCGACACGCAGGCGCTGGTCGCGTCGCCGCTCGCCGCCGTGCGCGTAGTGCAGCGCACCCGAACGCTCGGCACCGTGCTGACGAACATCGTCAACGTGACGATCGGCATCATCGCGATCATCCTGGTCATCGACAAGCTCGCCCCCAACACGCTCGGCTCTCTCGCCCTGCTCACGGCCGCCCTCGGCGCCGGCCTCGGTTTCGGCGCCCAGAACATCGTCAAAGACGTGCTCAACGGTCTCTTCATGGTGATGGAGGACCAGCTCGGCGTCGGCGATATCGTGGACCTCGGGCCCGCGACCGGCGTCGTCGAGGGGGTCGGCATCCGGATCACGCAGGTGCGTGACGTCAACGGCGTGCTCTGGTACGTGCGCAACGGCGAGATCCTTCGGGTCGGCAACATGTCGCAGGGCTGGTCGCGCGTGATCATCGATCTCGCGGTGCCATACGACGCGGACGTCGAGGCCGTCGAGGCCAAAATGATGGAGACCGCGACGGCCCTGGCCACCAGCCCGAAGTGGCGGTCCCGCATCCTCGAGAAGCCCGAGATCTGGGGACTCGAATCGATCTCGGCCGAGGCCATGGTGATCCGCATCGTGCTCAAGACGCGCACGACCGCCAAAGACGACGTCTCCCGCGAGCTCCGGATGCGCCTCAAGACGGCGCTCGACGAGATGGGGGTCAAGCTGCCGTCGCTCAACGCGATCGTACTCAGCGGCTTCGACGGCGCGGCGAGCGTGACCGGCGCGAAACCGCCTCGCACCCGGCCGACGCCGGTCGTGAACGAGGCCCCGAAGGGGCGCAAGGCCCGCGCGGCCGCCAAGCGCGGCGCCACCGTCGCGTCCGACCCGCGCGCGCTCCGTCTGAAGGGCACCGCCATCGAGACGGGCACGGATGCGACGCAGAAGCCGGCGCCGTCCACGAAGGGGCCCGTCACGAAGCCCACCACGAAGCCGTCGACCACGTCCACGCCGACCGCGTCCGGCCCCGCCGAGCCGACTGAACCGCCCACGGCCGAACCGCCCAACACCAAGCCCCCCGCAGGAGTGACGTGACAATCCCCACCAGTCCCGAGAGCGCCGGAACGGTCCCGCCCAGTCCCGTCGTGCTCCGCTCGAGCGAGAACGGCGCCGGTGTCGAGCAGACCTTCTTCGAGCAGGTCGGCGGGCACGCGACGTTCAAACGCCTCGTCGACGCCTTCTATCGAGGCGTCGCCGGCGACCCGGTTCTCAAGCCGATGTATCCGGAAGAGGACCTCGAACCGGCAGCCGAGCGATTGACGCTGTTCCTCGAGCAGTATTGGGGCGGCCCCGGCACTTACAGCGAGCAGCGCGGTCACCCGCGGCTGCGCATGCGTCACACGCCGTTCAAGGTCAATCCCGACGCGCGCGACCGCTGGCTCGCGCACATGCGCGCTGCCGTCGAGGAACTCGACCTGCCTCCCCTGCAGGAGGAGACCCTCTGGGCCTACCTGGAGCGGGCGGCCTTCGCGATGGTGAACACCTTCGAGGAGTGACCGGCGGCGCTGTGGTCCGCCATGGGCCGCGGCGCGACTAGCGGCGCGACTCGCTCGCGAGCATCCGGATGGTGCGGTAGCAGCCGAGCGCGGCGAACGCCAGGGCGAGCACGATCTGCGGGAGATACGCGCTCCAGAGGTCGCCGTTGGTGAAGATGTTGCGCCAGAACAGGCTCCAGAACTGCGGCTCGCTAAGCGCCTCCGACAACGGGATGCCCACGGCCTGCACGAGGTCGGAGAAGATGCCGGCCAGCAGGCTCAGCACGACCGTGACGACGATGATCGCCAGAACGCCCCAGAACGACGCCCGCGTCACCCGTGCCTTCGAGCCGACCCGGTAGAGCCAGACGGCCCCGAACGAAACGCCGTACGACACGATCGACGCGATGAAGCCGATGTTCCAGAGCAGCACCCAGGCGGCGACGCCGACAGGGATCACCACCAAGGCGAGGGCGAGCCCGCGCGCGACGCGCTCCGGCTCCGGGACCGCGGGGCCGACCAGCTCAGGCGGCACCGAGACCTCGGGGGCGACGGGCTCGGCAGGAACGGTGGTCGACTGATCGTCGTGGGCGTCGGACATGGCGGCTACTCCCCCTCAGCGCGGATCTCGCGCGAGTCACAGCCTGCCACGCCCTACCCGCGCACCCGGCACGTGCGGACTCCCCCAGTCCGAGGGATGCGCCGCGGGAACGGATCGCTAGGAGGGGTGGGCCGCCAGCTCCGCCGCGTCGCGCTCCGCCTGGCTGCGCTCGACGCAGAACTCGTTGCCCTCCGGGTCCTGCATCACCACCCAGCCGCGGCCATCCGGCAGCCGGTGGTCGGCGAACACCGTCGCACCCATCGCGAGGAGTCGTTCGACCTCGTCATCCCTCGTGCCGTCGGTCGGTGCCACGTCGAGGTGCACCCGGTTCTTCACCGACTTCCCCTCCGGCACATTGATGAAGAGCAGCCGGGTGAGGCCATCCGGACTGATGATGAGGTTCTCCTCGTCATCCGGGCCATTGGGGTCGTCCGGGTCCTCCGCGAAGCCGGTCACCTGGGCCCAGAACAGGGACTGCTCGTAGGCATTCGCGCTGTCGAACGTGATGTGGTTGATTCGAACCGCCATACTCCACAGAATAGGCCTGGCCCGTACGAGCGCGGCAGGCCCCCGCCAGACCCGCCCCACCCGCCCGACCACCCCTGTGCCGAAGGAGACACCCGGATGACCAATGCAGTCACAGAGTCAGACGCCATCATCGTCGGAGCGGGCCTCGCCGGCCTGGTCGCGGCGTCGGAGCTCATCGACGCAGGCAAGCGCGTGACGATCGTCGAGCAGGAGCCCGCCGCGTCACTCGGCGGACAGGCGTGGTGGTCGTTCGGCGGCCTGTTCCTCATCGACTCGCCGGAGCAGCGCCGGATGGGCGTGAAGGACTCCCTTGCCCTCGCGCGCCAGGACTGGCTCGGCAGCGCCGGCTTCGATCGCGAGGAGGACCACTGGCCCAAGCGCTGGGCGGAGGCCTACCTGCAGTTCGCCGCCGGGGAGAAGCGCGCCTGGCTGCACGAGAAGGGTGTGCGCTTCTTCCCGATCGTCGGCTGGGCCGAACGCGGCTCGGGCATCGCGGGCGGCCACGGCAACTCGGTGCCGCGCTTCCACATCACGTGGGGCACCGGCCCCGGTGTCGTCGCACCGTTCGTGCGCCGCGTGCAGCAGGGGGTCGCCTCCGGTCTCGTCACGCTGCTGCACCGGCACCGCGTCGACGAGCTCATCGTCGAGGACGGACGCGTCACAGGCGTGCGCGGCGCGATCCTCGCCGACGACCCGGCACTCCGAGGGGCGCCCAGCTCCCGGGAAGTCGTCGGCGAGTTCGAGCTCAGCGCCACCGCCGTCGCGGTCACCAGCGGCGGGATCGGCGGCAATCACGACCTGGTTCGTGCCGCCTGGCCGGAACGGCTCGGCACTCCCCCGACGCACATGCTGTCCGGCGTCCCCGCGCACGTCGACGGCCGGATGCTCGGCATCAGCGAGGCGGCGGGAGCGCGCCTCATCAACGGCGACCGGATGTGGCACTACACCGAGGGCATCCAGAACTGGAACCCGGTGTGGCAGCAGCACGGCATCCGGATCCTGCCCGGCCCGTCGTCGCTGTGGCTCGACGCGTCGGGCGAGCGTCTCCCCGTGCCGCTGTTCCCCGGATTCGACACGCTCGGCACGCTGGAGCACCTGCGCACGACCGGCGCCGACTACAGCTGGTTCGTGCTCACCCAGAAGATCATCGAGAAGGAGTTCGCGCTGTCGGGCAGCGAGCAGAACCCCGACCTGACGAACAAAGACCTGCGGCTGCTGTCGAAGCGGATCGGTCCCGGGGCACCCGGGCCGGTCGAGGCGTTCAAGGAGAAGGGGGCCGACTTCGTCGTGGCCGACACACTCGACGAACTCCTGGCGGGGATGCAGCGACTCTCCGATGTGCCGCTCGACAGCGAGCGCGTCGCGCAGCACATCCAGGAGCGCGACCGTGAACTCGACAACGCGTTCAGCAAGGACCTCCAGCTGGCGGCCATCCGTGGGGCCAGGGAGTACCGCGGCGACAAGCTGATCCGGGTGGCCAGCCCGCACAAGCTGCTCGATCCGTCGGCGGGGCCGCTGATCGCGGTGAAGCTGCACATCCTGACCCGCAAGAGCCTCGGCGGAATCGAAACCGACCTCGACGGCCGTGTTCTCGGCGACGGCGGTGAGCCGGTCGCCGGACTCTACGCGGCGGGAGAGGCGAGCGGGTTCGGCGGTGGCGGCGTGCACGGGTACCGCGCCCTCGAGGGCACGTTCCTCGGCGGCTGCCTGTTCTCTGGCCGTCAGGTGGGCCGGGCGATCGCGCGCGGCTGACGCCCGGGCTGCCTGCCGCGGGGCGCTGTCGGACGGGGCGCTGCGGAGTGGGGCGCTGCGGGGTGAGGCGCTTCTGGGTGAGGCGCTGCGGCTACGCTCGCAGCGTCCAGGCCTGCCGGCGCACGAGCACGTGGCCGCGCTTCGTCGTGAGCCGCGTCCATGGGCCGGTCTCCAGGATGGACACCGGCTCGCCCTCGCCGAGGAAGCCGAGGCTCTCGGCGGCGAACGCCGCGCCCGCCGGAATGTACTCCAGCCCCTCGACCGGCTTGCCCCAGACCTCGGCTCGCACCCGCTGCACGAGCTGTTCGCCGGTGCCCGTCGGCACCGCTTCGGCCACCTCGGCGATGCCGTCCTTCGCCGTCTGCTGCAGCAGGTCGGCGGAGGCGTCGCCGACCGGCCGCCAGCCGCCCCGTGGCGGCGAGATGCCGGCCCAGGTGACCGTGGAGACCTCGAGCGGCATCCGGACCTCTACCGGGCCGTCGACGCCGTCGCCGACCGGGAGAGCTTCGGAGATCCGCGCCAGGCGATCGAGCAGCGACCGGATGGGCACCACCGCGTCGAACGCGACCTCCGGCTGGATGGCGAACGTGCGCAGACCGAGCACCGTCGGCGTCTGGTCGAGCAGGCCGCGCGGGTACAGGATCGCCGAGTACACGGCGAGGACGCCCGATCCGCCGATCAGGCGCACCGAACCTTCCTCCACCCGGGCCGCCCGGGACAGGTAGGTCTGCAGGTCGGACACGGAGAGGGAATCCAAGAGGGAGAATGACTGGCTCATCTGCTGTCTAAACTACCAAGAGACATCACAATGGAGGCACTGTGACCGAGCCCCTGGCATCCCTTCTGACCGCGCTCGATCTGACTGACACCGGCGCACGCACCAGTGAGGACATCTTCACCGGACCGTCGCAATGGATGCCCCTCGGGCGTGTCTTCGGCGGCCAGGTGCTCGCGCAGTCCATCGTGGCCGCCCAGCGCACCGTCCCCGACGACCGTTCTATCCACTCGATGCACGGTTACTTCCTGCGGCCGGGCGACGTCAACCTGCCGATCACCTTCTCGGTCGACCGCATCCACGACGGCCGGTCGTTCTCGACCAGGCGCACCCAGGCCTATCAGAGCGGGCTGCCCATCCTGTCGATGATCGCCTCGTTCCAAGACGACGACGAGGGCCTCGAGCACCAGATCGAGATGCCGGACGACCTGCCGGATCCCGAGTCGCTGCAGAGTTCGGCCGCAGTGCTGGCCGACATCGACCATCCGGTCGCGCAGTACTGGGCCAGCGACCGCCCGTTCGACATCCGGCACGTCACCTCGCCGATCTACTTCACGGTCGAGGGCGAGCAGGTGGCGCACCAGGCCGTGTGGTTCCGCGCGATCGGAACGCTGCCGGACGACCCCGAGCTGCACCGCGCCGCTCTCGCCTACGCCAGCGACTACTCGATCATGGAGTCCGTCATGCGACGGCACGGCGTCGCCTGGGCCACGCCCGGACTCAAGGCGGCGAGCCTGGACCACGCCATGTGGTGGCACCGCTACGCCCGGGTCGACGAGTGGCTGCTCTACCTGCAGGAGTCGCCGTCGGCCAGCGGCGGCAGAGGCCTCTCGCTCGGCCGTATCTACAGCCGTGACGGCCGGCTGATCGCCAGCGTGGCGCAGGAGGCGATGGTGCGGGTGCCGTAAGGCGCCGTCCCGTAGCCCGTCGCCTTCCAACCCGTCGCCCCCGGCCCCGTCTACCCGAAGGTGCTGCGCAGTAGCACGGTGCCGTCGGTCGCCGAGCGGATGTCGACGCTCGCGATCTTCGACAGCGGCACGCTGGTCGTGGCGACCGGCTCGACCGTCGATCCCGCCTGCGCCGTCCAGGTCGAGATCTGTGTGGCGACCCCGCTCCGGTCGGTGACGACCATCGCGTAGGTCCAGACCCGCCCCGACTCGCTCCCCGCCCACTCGGCGTAGCTGCACCGCGACTCGATACGGGTCCCCCACGGCTCGGAGACGAGCTTCAGGTCGGCACTCAACGCGCTCGGCTCGACCTGCGTCATCTGGACGCTCGTTCCGGCCTGCTGCGTGACGGGAGGCGCGACGAGCGACGGCACCACCACGGCCGAGATCGCGATCACGGCGGCCGCAGCGGCCAGCGCACCGGCGGTCCACCAGCGGCGACGAGTGCGGCGCCGTCGCGCCTCGCTCAGCAGTGCCGGAAGCAGTTGCGGGGCGGGCGCGACCGTCGGGTCGTCGAGCAGTGCGAACGCGTCGTCGGGGGCGACCCTGCCCAGGATGCCGGGGAGACCGGCCAGCTCCCCCATCGACGTGGCGCAGTCGCTGCACGTGCGCAGATGCTCCTCGTATGCGCGGCGCTCGGTGGGCGACAGCGCCCCGAGCACGTAGGCGCCGTCCCATGTCGCGAACTGGTCGTGAGTCGTCATCGCTCGGTCACCCCCCTCTCCTGCAGTGCGAGTCTCAGCGCGCGCAGCCCGTAATGGATGCGCGACTTGACGGTCCCCTCGGGAATGTCGAGCTCCCGTGATATCTCGGCGATCGAACGTCCGCCGTAGTACGCGTGAACGATCACCGCGCGGTGCTCGTCGGACAGCTCCGCGAGGGCGTCCGTCACCAACCAGGCGTCGAGCACGGCATCCGCCTCGTTCGGGCCACCGCGCTCGGGCAGCACATCGGTGCCGATCTCGTGGATGCTGTGGGCGCTGCGCTTGTCGTCGATCACCAGGTTGCGTGCCACCGTGAACATCCAGGCGCGCGCCGAGGACTGCGACTGGTCGAGCACCGCCGGCCGGCGCCAGGCGCGCAAGAGGGTCTCCTGAACGACGTCATCGGCCATCGCGCGGTCGCCGGTGAGGTGCACCACGTAGCGCCACACCGCCTGCGCGTGCTGATCGTGCAGCTCGCGGAGCAGTCGCGCGTCCTCGTTCGGCATGCACACCTCCACCAGATACACGAAGCCGCTTCAAAGAAGGTTCACCGTTTCACGGCCCCGCATTGAACCGTTCGCACGGCAGACTCGTGGATACCGGTATTACAACGCTACGCCGACCCGTGAGGACTCAGTATGACCGAACCGACTCCGCTCACCCGACGCACCCTCGTCTCGATCGGCGGAGCGTCCGCGGGCGCCCTGCTGCTCGCCGCGTGCACGTCCGATGGCGCGGCCGGCTCCGAATCGGGCTCCGTCACCGTGCCGCTCTCCTCGATCCCCGTGGGAGGCGCTGTCTCCGCGAAGCTCGGGTCGACGCCCGTCGTCGTCTCGCAGCCCACGGAAGGAAAGGTCGTGGCCTTCAGCGCGGTCTGCACGCACCAGGGCTGCACCGTCGCTCCGACGGGCAAAGAGTTCGACTGCCCGTGCCACGGCTCCCGCTTCGACGGGACGACCGGCGACGTGCTCCAGGGCCCGGCTCAGCAGCCGCTCGGCAAGCTGACCGCCTCGGTGTCGGGTGACACCGTCACCGTGACGAAGTAGCCGTCCCAGCGAGTTGCGCCGAATGTGCGGTCGCGCACGCTCCGAACCGCACATTCAACGCAAGTCGGCCACGCGGGTTGCGGCGGCCGCGGCGGCCGCGGCGGTCAGCCGCGCTTGGTGAACTGCACCGGCTCGTCGAGGTAGGGCGTCCAGGCCGCGCGCTCGCCGTCGTTGATGCGGCGCGGCCGCTCGCTCGCCGCATCCACCAGCACGATCGTCGTCGCGGCGCGCGCGTACAGGATGTCGGGCTCGGTTCCGCGGGGCGAGTGCACTTCGTAGCAGACCTCGAGGCTCGCGCCGCCGAGGCGTCCGAGCCAGAGCTGCACGTCGAGCGGCTGCCGCAGGTACGGGATCGGCGCCAGGTACTCGATCTCCTGCCGCGCGATCAGCGTGAGCGTGTCAGCACCCGGCCGCCCGTCGAGCACCGCCGTGCTCGCGCCGACCGCCTCTTCTGCGTCGTCGGTGATCCAGAACGCGATGATGCGCGCCTCCTCGAGGAGGCGGAGCATCTCCGCGTTGTTCACATGGCCGTAGGCGTCGAGGTCGCTCCAGCGGAGCCTGATCGGCACGTGCAGTCTCATCGTCTTCGCCTTCCTGCGTCGTTGCTTGCTGCGCCAGCTCTGTGCTGCGCCTGTTCTCCCGCTCGGCCGCGACGGATACGACGGCCGGGCGGGAGCGCGGGGCTCAGTCGCGGGTGAGCTTGCGGTACGCGGAGCGGTGCGGCTTGGCCGCGTCCGGGCCGAGGCGCTCGATCTTGTTCTCCTCGTACGCCTCGAAGTTGCCCTCGAACCAGTACCAGTTGGCCGGGTCCTCCTCGGTGCCTTCATAGGCGAGGATGTGCGTGGCGATGCGGTCGAGGAACCACCGGTCGTGTGTGATCACGACGGCGCAACCCGGGAACTCGAGCAACGCGTTCTCGAGGCTCGAGAGCGTCTCGACGTCGAGGTCGTTGGTCGGCTCGTCGAGCAGCAGGAGGTTTCCGCCCTGCTTGAGCGTCAGCGCCAGGTTGAGGCGGTTGCGCTCACCACCGGAGAGCACGCCGGCCTTCTTCTGCTGGTCCGGTCCCTTGAACCCGAAGGTCGAGACGTAGGCGCGCGACGGCACCTCCATCTTGCCGACCTGGATGTAGTCGAGCCCGTCGGACACGACCTCCCAGAGGCTCTTGTTCGGGTCGATGCCGCCGCGGGACTGGTCGACGTACGAGATCTCGACCGTCTCACCGATCTTGAGGTCACCGCCGTCGAGCGGTTCGAGACCGACGATCGTCTTGAACAGCGTCGTCTTTCCCACGCCGTTCGGGCCGATGACGCCGACGATGCCGTTGCGCGGAAGCGTGAAGGTGAGACCGTCGATGAGTTTGCGGTCCGCGAACCCCTTCTCGAGGTTCTTCGCGTCGATCACGATCTGGCCGAGGCGCGGGCCCGGCGGGATCTGGATCTCTTCGAAGTCGAGCTTTCTGGTGCGCTCCGCCTCGGCCGCCATCTCCTCGTAGCGCGCCAGACGCGCCTTCGACTTCGCCTGGCGTCCCTTCGCGTTGCTGCGCACCCAGTCGAGCTCTTCGGAAAGCCGCTTGGAGAGCTTGGCGTCCTTCTTGCCCTGGACCTCGAGTCGAGCCTGCTTCTTCTCGAGGTAGGTCGAGTAGTTGCCTTCGTACGGGTACAGGTGACCGCGGTCGACCTCGGCGATCCACTCGGCCACGTGGTCGAGGAAGTACCGGTCGTGGGTCACGGCGAGCACAGCACCGTGATACTTGGCCAGGTGCTGCTCGAGCCAGAGCACGCTCTCGGCGTCGAGGTGGTTGGTGGGCTCGTCGAGGAGCAGCAGGTCGGGCTTCTGGAGCAGGAGCTTGCAGAGCGCGACGCGGCGCTTCTCACCACCGGAGAGGCTCGTGACCGGCCAGTCCCCCGGCGGGCAGCGGAGCGCATCCATCGCCTGCTCGAGCTGCGAGTCGAGGTCCCACGCGTCTGCGGCGTCGATCTTCTCCTGCAGCGTGCCCATCTCGGCGAGCAGGGTGTCGAAATCGGCGTCGGGGTCGGCGAGCAGCCCGGAGATCTCGTTGAAGCGGTCGACGTACGACTTGATCTCGCCGACGCCCTCCTGCACGTTCTCCAACACCGTCTTGCTCTCGTCGAGCAGCGGCTCCTGCATCAGGATGCCCACCGAGTAACCGGGCGTGAGCTTGGCTTCGCCGTTGCTCGGGGTGTCGAGCCCCGCCATGATCTTGAGGATGGTCGACTTACCCGCACCGTTCGGGCCGACGACACCGATCTTCGCCCCCGGCAGGAACGACATGGTCACGTCGTCGAGAATCAGCTTGTCGCCGACCGCTTTGCGGGCGCGCACCATCGAGTAAATGTATTCGGCCATGCAAACAAGTCTAATTGGCTGCCGCACCGCGCTTGTCCGCCGCCGAGATCGGCGAATACCGTCGTCAGGGGTAGGTCAGCCCATCTGAGCGGCGGCGTGGCATCATGTTGGTCGAGTCACTGCGTCGACATAGTCAGGAGGAGTCAGAATTGGACTGCGTGGCTCTGGTGGCGGGGCGCGGTGGTACGGCATAACGATCCAGCTCCTCTTCGTCGGCTCCATCACGTTTGGTCTTTCGAACCCCGACCCGACGCAGACACCGCTCAGTCGTTCTTTGCAGCCTCTCGCCGCCACGGCCGCGATCTGTCTCATGATCCTCGGGATACGCACAGTCTTCGTAGGGGTCTATTTCGCCCCCGACCGTCTCACTATCCGAAGCTGGTTTCGTACGTACACGGTCCCGCTTGATTCGTCCGCTCGCTGTGACACGACCGCCTGGAGCGGCTTCATCACAGAAGGCTACGACTCGGGCATCTGGCGGATGCTGACCTTCTCGTGGACCGAGGCCGGGCGTCGCCGGACGCGAGGACATCCCGCCACCGTGGCTGGGCGGCACCACGCGCGGCAGCAGGCCGCCGTCATCAACGCTTTCATCTCGGCGGCAGCGTCGCACCCGTCGCCGAGCCTCGTCCAGGATTATGCGCGGGGCCAGGCATGGAGAGCGATCGTGAACGAGAAGCGAGCGCAGCAGAAGCCCACCGTTTTCACCGGTTTCGCCTGGTTGGGCCTTGCTCGTTACTCAGACGTGCCGAGAGCTGAAGATCCGATCGGCCTCGAAAAGCGCTCCCGGTCGAGCCGTCATTGACGAATAGGTTCGCGTGAGTGGTCACGTATTGTCGCTGGCCGGTCCGGAACCGCGTGTGTGGCGACAGTTGGTGACCGCTCACGCTCGTGCACCGCCAGCGCCCTGTGGATAAACGCGGGGCACGGCTCGACACACGGCTCGACGCACTCCCTGCACGGGCATCCACCACCGCCGGCGCGAGCTACCAGTCGATCGCGCGGGTCTGTCCGATGAGGCACGAACCTGTTCCGAGCACCGGGGTGACCTGGCTGCTGTAGCCGCCGGCATCCGCACCGTTCTGGCCGATGAGGCAGCTGTCGCCCATGCGCACCGAGAACTGGATCGAATTCGCCTTAAGGCCGATCGTCGTCGTATCCGGAGTGACCTGCATGTCGGCCTTCACGAAGCCCGCCGCCACGAGCGCGTCGATGAAGTCGCGGCCCTGCGCGGCAGGCTTGGCCGCGAGGGTGGCCTTGTTGACCTTGTTGAAGAACGGCAGATTCTGCTGCGCCGTTCCATCGGGGTGCAACTCGACGGCACTCGGGGTCGGGCTCGGCGTCGTCGTCGCCGTCGGGCTCGCGGTCGCGGTGCTCGGGGTCGGCGCGGGGCCGCCGCCGACGCATCCGCTCAGCAGAACCGAGACCACGATGGCCCCCGTCGCTGCACCCCAGACCCCTGCCGCGCGCCCCCGGGATCGACGGACGATCGGGAGGCGTCGCACGTCGGTCATCTCGTCTCCGTTGCGGTAGCGGTGGGGGCGAAAGCCATTCTAGAAGGGCACCGCGGGTGAATCCTCCGCGGTCACCGGGAGAGCCCAGCCGTCCGCGTCGCGATCGATCCCGGCCCCGGCAGGGGCTGCGTGAACGTCTCCGTCGCCGCGCGACCCGCTCGACAGCCGTCCCGATGCGTCCGACCCGTCGCCCGGCATCCCGGTGTCCTCAGCCGCAGCTCCACCTGCCGCGTCTCGCTCTGCCGCGTCGCCGTGCGCATTGCCGCCCTGCATCCCGCCACCAGGCGCCCCCTCACCGTGCCCGTCGATCGGCGCCGAGCGGATCGTGCGCGCGAACGACGCGCTGCCCCAACCGAGATCGTGACCGACCGCATCCGCGTCGATCTCGACCACGATCCCCGAGCGGTCGTCGTTCTCCCACTCCCGAACGCTCAGCCGGCCGGAGACGATCACCGGGTCGCCCTTCGAGACGCAGGAGGCGACGTTGAGCGCGAGCTGCCGGAATGCCGTGACGGTGTACCAGTTGGTGCCCGTGTTTTCCCACGCCTGGGTCTGCCGGTTGAACCGGCGACGCGACGCGGCGAGGCGGAACGTCGTGATGGGCAGCCCCTCGGCCGTGACGAGGTGGTTGGGGGCGGTGGCGACGAAGCCGCGCGTGGCCAGGGAATCGTTCATGGTGCTCTCCTTCGGAACCTCGGAACATCGCCGGATGGCGGTGCTGACGAGTCTCGGACGGATGAGCATCCGGAAACCGCGTGCGCATCAACCTGGGGAAAGGCTCTCGACACGAGCGCCTGTGGAGGCGGGAGGCGGGAGCCGGGAGACCCCTTAGGCCGCGATCACGTACTGCGAATACGAAGCGCGGATCTTGTTCACCTTCGGCTGCGCGACGGCGAGACAGTAGCCCTGACCCGGGTTCTTCGCGAAGAAGTCCTGGTGGTACTCCTCGGCGCGGTAGAACGTGCCGAGTGGCTCGAGCGTGGTGACGATCGTGCCGTCCCAGTACGTCGCCGCCCGCTCGAGGGCAGCCTCGAACAGCGCCTTCTGCTCGTCGCCGTCGTAGAACATCGCCGAGCGGTACTGGGTGCCGACGTCGGCGCCCTGACGGTTGAGCTGCGTCGGGTCGTGGAGCGTGAAGAACACGTCGAGGATCACGGATGCGGGGATCACCTCGGGATCGAAGGTCACGGCGACCGCCTCGGCGTGACCGGTGGTCCCGGTGCAGACCTCCTCGTAGGTGGGGTCGACCGTCGTGCCGCCGGTGTAGCCCGACACGACATCCTGCACCCCGCGGAGCACGCGGTAGACCGCATCCAGACACCAGAAGCAGCCTCCGGCGATGACGAACGTCTGCATGGGAACCCTTTCGTTGCGACGCGCACCATTCTCCTACGATGTGGACATGACTTATGTTCCGGCGGACGACCGCTACGACACGATGACCTACAACCGCAGCGGACGCAGCGGCCTCAAGCTGCCCGCACTGTCGCTCGGCCTCTGGCACAACTTCGGCGACGAGCGCCCGATCGAGACCCAGCGGGCCATCGTGCGGCGCGCGTTCGACCTCGGCATCACGCACTTCGACCTAGCGAACAACTACGGGCCGCCTGCCGGCACCGCCGAGACCAACTTCGGTCGCCTGCTGCGCGAAGATCTGGCCCCGTACCGTGACGAGATCGTCATCTCCAGCAAGGCCGGCTATTACATGTGGCCCGGCCCGTACGGCGAGTGGGGCTCCCGCAAGAACCTGCTCTCGTCGCTCGACCAGAGTCTCGCGCGCCTCGGCACCGACTACGTCGACATCTTCTACTCGCACCGTCCCGACCCCGAGACGCCGATCGAGGAGACCATGGGCGCGCTCGCCAGCGCCGTGCAGCAGGGCAAGACCCTGTACGTCGGCATCTCGAACTACGACCCGGAGCAGACCCGCGCCGCGGCCGCCGCGCTGGCCGAGCACAAGATCCCCCTGCTGATCCACCAGCCGCGCTACTCGATGTTCGACCGTCACATCGAAGACGGCCTCTTCCCGGTGCTCGACGAGATCGGTGCCGGGAGCATCGTGTTCTCGCCGCTCGCTCAGGGAATGCTCACCGACCGCTACCTCGACGGCACGGTCCCCGCCGGTTCGCGCGCGGCAACCAGTCACTTCCTGTCGGAGAAGCAGCTGAGCCCCGTCTACCTCGAACGGGCCCGTGCGCTGAATGAGATCGCTGCCTCACGCGGCCAGTCCCTCGCTCAGCTGGCGCTGCGCTGGGTGCTGCGCCAGCCCGCGGTGACCAGTGCGCTGATCGGCGCGTCGAGCGTCGCGCAGCTCGAACAGAACGTCGCGGCCCTGGATGCTCCCCCGCTGACTGCGGACGAGATCGCCGCCATCGAGCCGTACGCGGTCGACGGCACCGAGCACCTCGAAGACTGACGTAGCAAGCCGGCACAACTCCGGAACGACGGGCGCAAACAGGCCCGCGTTCCGGAGTTGTGCGCTTTCACACGGCGTGTCGGCCCGGAGTTCCGGATGAACGCGACCGGAGTGCGCCCGCGACCGGTCACGGGAGCGTCACGACTCCGCGACACTGCGCGCGAGGTCCCGGAAGAGCGGCCCATCCGGAGTTAACATCGCGCCATGCAGTGGTGGAATGACTTCGTAGACTGGCTCACATCGTCGGACGCTCAGCCGATGATCTTCAATGCGGTGGTGCTCGCGGTTGCCGTGATCGTCGCCGGGTTGCTCGCAGCCTGGATCGCGCGCGGCGCGATCAAGGGCCTGCTCTCCCGCACCGATCGCGCGCAGAAGGCGTCGGCCATCGCGGCCCTCGTCGACGCGGCGACCGAGGCATCCGTATGGAATTCCCTGACCCCCGGCGAACAGGTCCTCTCGGACCGCGCCGTCGGCCAGGCCGACATCATGGTGCGCCTGCTCCCCATCAAGGGCGCCGGTATCGCCGCCAACTGGGCCGGACACCAGCTTGCAGAGATGAAGCGCGCGTCCGCCACCTTCGGCTATCAGCTCGACCCCGCGATCGCCGAGTTCCGCGACCGCCTGATCGAGTGGCAGAACAAGCCGGGCCGCGCCCGCAAGATCTTCCAGGGCGACCTCGAGCGCTGGCGGTTCGAGAACAACGACTCGGAGCGCCAGCTCATCGCCCAGCAGGACGCCTGGGTCGCCGACCAGCATCACCAGCAGTACGTCCCCGTCGCCCAGAACGACACGGCGGACCCGTTCGGAGTCGGCAACGCCGACACGGTCGCGCCCGCATCACCGATCCCGTCCGACACGGTGCCGTCCAACACGGTCCCGTCCGACACCGCTCCGACCTCGAAGCTGTCGCAGCCCGTCTGACCGACGCGCACTTCCACCCGAACGAGAGAGGGCCGGCGGATCATCCGCCGGCCCTCTTCCGTTGCTGCAGCCCTACTTCGAGTAGTCGCCCCGCTCGTGCCACCACTCGTCGAACATGCTGGCCGGAACACGCCGCTTGTGCTCGGTGGCCAGGTACCGGGCCTCGATGGCGCTCGCCACCTCATCCGGAACATCGCGGCCCTCGAGGAAGTCGTCGATGTCCGCATAGGTCAGGCCGAGGTTGTCCTCGTCGGTCTGGCCCGGCGTGTGGTCGAGGAGGTCGGCGGTGGGCGCCTTGGTGTAGAGCCGCTCCGGCGCCTCGAGGTGCTCGAGCAGCGCGCGCCCTTGACGCTTGGTGAGCCCGGTGAGGGGCAGGATGTCCGTTCCGCCGTCGCCGTACTTGGTGAAGAATCCCGTGACCGCCTCGGCGGCGTGGTCCGTGCCGACCACGAGAAGGCGGCGCTGGCCCGCGATCGCGTACTGGGCGACCATGCGCGCGCGCGCCTTCACGTTGCCCTTCGTGAAGTCGCTCATCTCGTCGCCGACGGCGTCGCGGTACTCGTCCTGGAAGCCATCGACGCCGCGCTTGATGTTGAACGTCACCGTGCGCTGGGGGCGGATGAACGAGAGCGCGAGCTGCGCGTCGTCTTCGTCGTGCTGCACCGAGTACGGCAGCCGCACGGCGATGAACTCGGCCTCGACCCCTTGCTCGGCGAGTCGCTCGACCGCGAGCTGGCTGAGCCGGCCGGCGAGCGAGGAATCCTGCCCGCCGCTGATGCCGAGCACGTACCCGGACGCGCCCGTGTTCTTGAGGTACTCCACGAGGAAGCCGACCCGCTTCTCGATCTGGGCCGCCGGGTCGATGGTCGGGCTGACGTTGAGTTCCTCGATGATTCTGGCCTGGAGATCACGCATGCAGCCACCCTAGCGCCGGCGCGTTTCGGTCATGTGAACACCGCCGGGATGCGCGCCACGAGTAGCATCGCGGCATGGATCCCACGGTCGGCACCATCATCCTGCTCCCCCTGATTGCGGTCGGCGCCTCGTTGCTCGCGAACGCCGTGGGGAAGGTCGCCAAGATCCCCCTGGTGGTCTTCGAGATCCTGCTCGGACTGCTCGTCGGTCCGAGCGTGCTCGGCTGGATCCCGAAGTCGGACGGAGTCGACTTCCTGGCGAACTTCGGGCTCGCCTTCCTCTTCTTCATGGCCGGCAACGAGATCGACTTCGCCTCGATCAAGGGGCGTCCGCTCGGTCGTGCCTCGATCGGCTGGCTCGTCTCGCTGGTGCTCGGTGTGGTGCTCGGGATCGTGCTCGCCCCCGACCCGATCGCCGGAGTCTACATCGGGATCGCCCTCACCTCGACGGCGCTCGGCACGCTGATGCCGGTGCTGCGCGACGCGGGCGAGCTCAAGACGCCGTTCGGTCTGGCGGTGACCGCGGTCGGCGCCATCGGCGAGTTCGGACCTCTGGTCGCCATCTCGCTCTTCCTCAGCGGCCGCAGACCTCTGGCGGCAGCCCTCGTGCTGATCGGCTTCGCCATCGTCGCTGGGCTGGGGATCTGGCTCGCCTCGAGGGGTACGCACGAGCGCTTCCACCGCCTGGTGCGCGCGACGCTGCACACGAGTGGACAGTTCGCCGTCCGCTTCGTCGTTCTGGTCATCGCAGCCCTCGTGGGCCTGAGCGTCGCGCTCGGCCTCGACATGCTGCTGGGCGCCTTCGCCGCCGGCGTCATCTGCCGGGTGCTGCTGCAGGGCGCGAGCAAGCCGGATGCCGAACTGGTCGAGGGCAAGCTGGAGGCGGTCGCCTTCGGTGTCGTGGTGCCCATCTTCTTCATAAACACGGGCATCGGATTCGACCTGCCGGCCCTCCTCGGCGACCCGCACGCCCTTCTGCTGCTGCCGATCTTCGTGGTGCTGCTGCTGATCGTCCGCGGGATCCCCGGCTCCTTCGCTGCTCCGCGCGGCGCGACGTTCGCCGACCGCAGCGCCCTCACCCTGTTCAGCGCCACCGGTCTGCCCATCATCGTGGCCGTGACGAATATCGCCCTCGACGAGCACGCCCTCTCGAAAGGAACGGCGACCGCGCTGGTCGGGGCCGGGATGCTCTCGGTGCTGCTGTTCCCGATCATCGCGCTGACCCTGCGCAAGCGGTCGAGCGATGGCGGCCTGCGGTCGCCCGACACCGATCGGGTGCCGATCGTCGGCTAGCCAGTGCCGGCCCGCGCCGGTTGGCGCCCCGCGCCGGTCGGCGCCACCCGGCGCCGGTCGGTCCGAGCGCTACGGGATGCGCGTGAGCGCGCGTCCGAGGATCGCGGTGGTCAGCGCTTCGATCGGCTCGCGCGGCGCGGCCGGGTTCGACAGCAGTGTGAAGTCGACCTGCCCGAGCTCGGGCAGCGCGAACCGGTTGGTGACCTTCACCAGATCCGACGGGATGAGCGACCGCGGGAAGACCGCCACCCCGATCCCGGCACGCACGGCCGCGAGCACGCCGTTCACCTCGCGCGTATTGCACGTGATCCGCCAGGTGCGTCCCGCTGCTTCGAGGGCGTCGATGGTGATCTGGCGGCTCAGGCTCGGCCCCTGGTAGGCGATCAGCGGGATGGGCTCCCCCGGCTCGATAACAGTCTTCTCCTGCCCCACCCAGACGAGGTCGTCGGTGGCGACCACCGTTCCGTCGGTCGTGCCGGGGTTCTGCTTGATGAAGATCAGATCGAGGTGGCC
The DNA here is from genome assembly GCF_056394405.1 of Leifsonia sp. 10N434. Classification (NCBI taxonomy): domain Bacteria; kingdom Bacillati; phylum Actinomycetota; class Actinomycetes; order Micrococcales; family Microbacteriaceae; genus Leifsonia; species Leifsonia sp. 10N434. The sequence goes on from NZ_JBFTHV010000002.1 coordinate 486,214, forward strand.
GCCCTTGAGCCGGCGGTGGAGAGGGCCGGACTGGTCGACGGTGAGTTCAAGATTGATCTGCGGATGCTGCTGCCGGAAGTGGCGCAGGATGCGCGGCAGCGTGGTGATCGCCAGGTCGTCGGCCGCGCCGAACCGAAGCCGGCCGCGCATCGCCGAACCGCTGAAATAACGGTCGGCCTCCGCGTGCGCGGCCAGGATGGTGCGGGCGAAACCGGCCATCGCGTCTCCGTTGTCGGTGAGGCGCACATCCCGGGTGTCGCGGGCGACCAGCTGCCGCTTGGCCGTCTGCTCGAGGCGCCGCACGTGCTGGCTGACGGTGGGCTGACTGATCCCGAGACGCGCGGCCGCCTTCGTGAAACTGCGGGTGTCGGCGACCGCCAGGAAGGTGCGGAGCAGCACCGGATCGAACATCAGGCATCCATTCGATAAGCCAATAGGAGTTATAGCTTCAATTGCCCGCAAGAATATCGCGGATTGCGTAACGTCGAGAGGGAAGACCTTTCATACGGAACCAGATACGCAGGACGATTCGTGGCACACACCGCAGCAGCACCACCCACCGGACCGATGCAGGTCCTCTCAGCCCGCCCGCCGTGGAGAGACACGTTCATCTCGCTCCGCGTCCGCAACTACCGGCGTTTCGCCGCCGGCAACTTGCTTGCCAACACCGCGGTGTGGATGCAGCGCATCGCGATGGACTGGCTTGTGCTGCAACTCTCCGGGAGCGTCGCCGCGGTCGGGATCACCGTGTTCATGCAGTTCACGCCGATGCTCGTCTTCGGCCTCTACGGCGGAGTCATCGCCGACCGCTACCCCAAGCAGCGACTGTTGATCGTGACGCAGTCGTGCGCCGCCGGACTCGCTGCCCTCCTGGCCGTGCTCACCCTCACCGGCACAACGCAGGTGTGGCACGTGTACGTGATCTCGTTCGCGCTCGGGCTGGTGACCGTCGTCGACAACCCGGCCAGGCAGGTGTTCGTGAACGAACTCGTCGGGCCGCACTACCTGCGCAACGCGATCAGCCTCAACTCGTCGATCTTTCAGCTCGGCGGCCTCATCGGACCGGCGGTCGGCGGCATCCTGATCACCGCTGTCGGGGGCGGGTGGTCGTTCGCGATCAACTCGGTGGCCTGTCTCGTGGTGGTCGCCGCGCTCTGCTCGCTCCGGCGCTCGGAGCTGCACGCTTCGCCGGCAGCGCCCCGCGCCAAGGGGCAACTCGTCGAGGGGATGCGCTACGTCCGTGGCAAGCCGGTGATCTTCTGGACCGTCGTGATGGTCGCGATCATCGCGGTGTTCGCCTTCAACATGCCCGTCTTCCTCGCGGCGTTCGCGAACAACGTCTTCGACATCGGCGCGCAGGGCTACGGACTCTTCAACGCCCTGGTCGCCGCCGGCGCGCTCGTCGGCGCGCTCGCCTCGACGCGCCGCACGAGCATCCGGCTCAGCATGGTCGTGGGAACGGCCGCCGCCCTCGGGATCGTGCAGGCGCTGGCGGGCTTCGCGCCCACCGAGTTCACCTTCGGCGCTCTCCTCGTCGGCATCGGGCTCGCGAATCTGCTCTTCGTCACCGCCGCCAACTCGCTCGTGCAGATGTCGTCGAACGTGCAGATCCGCGGCCGGGTCATCTCGCTCTACATCCTGGTGCTGCTCGGCGGTCAGGCCATTGGCGGCCCACTCATGGGCTGGGTGGTCGAGACCGTGGGACCGCACGTCGCGATGATGATCTCCGGCCTCGTGCCCGCCGCGGCGGCCGTGGTGATCGCGCTGCTCATCGCGCGCAGCGCGAGCCTCCGGCTGAAGTTCAGCCTCCGCGGACGCCGCCCGAGCGTGGCGATCGTCAACCGCGCTGGCAAGGCCGGCGCGCGCCTCTAACATGTGCAGCGGCTAGGCTCCGAGGATGGTGACATACCGCGACCCAGGTCTGCTCGAGTTCGATACCGCATTGGAGCGGGGCGATGCCGGCAACTCCCAATCGTACATCCTGCTGCCCGGAAAGGCCGAAGAGCTGTTCGGCACGAGTGGCCGCATCCCCGTCGTGGCGACCTTCGACGACGTGCACTATCGCGGGTCGCTCGTCACCTACGGAGGCGGACAGCACCTCATCCTGGTGCTGCGCAGCATCTGCGAGCAGATCGGCAAGGAAGCAGGCGACAGCGTGCACGTGACGCTCGCCCTCGACACCGAGCCCCGCGTGGTCGAGCTCGAGCCGGATGTGCAGAAGGCGTTCAAGACGGCCAAGGCGCTCGACCCGTTCCGCGCGATGAACTTCAGCTACCAGCGGGAGTACGCGCTCTGGATCGAAGAAGCCAAGCGCCCCGAGACGCGCACCCGGCGCATCCAGCAGGCGATCGAGCGGGTGAACGCGGGCCGACGGCTGCGCTGAGAGCCGGCGACGGCGGCAGCTACGGTATCGTGGAAGCGCCCCGCCCTCGTAGCTCAGCGGATAGAGCAGGAGCCTTCTAATCTCTTGGTCGCAGGTTCGATTCCTGCCGAGGGCACGTGCCCGAAAGGTGCCGAAACGTCGCTTCGAAGGGCGTCAACCGACCTTTTCGCACCTCTCGCTGAGACGCAGAGTGTGGCAGCGAGGGTTACGGCAGCGCCTTCGCGGCCGCGACCAGCACCTGCTGGAGCGTGGGAACGCCCTCGGCCCGGAACACCTCGTCGCCGTCGGGCGTGCTGACGATCACCGTCGGCGTCACCCGGATGCCGTCGGCCTCCGCACGTTCCACGTTGCGCGCCACGTCGAACTCCGCCACCGAGGCACCCGGCACGAGCCGTGACGCCTCAGCGAGGATCGCACGCGTCTGCATGCACGGCTCGCAGAAGGCCGAGGTGTAGAGGGTGAGCTTCACAGTGCACCGGCTCCGCACGCAGTGACGGGAGGGCGAACCGCGGATGTCGAATGCACGACTTCAGTGTACGTCCGGCGAACATCCGGAGGCCATCCGGGAACGGTCACGCGGCGGACACCCGGCGTTCGCACCGACTGACGAGAATCACTCGTGTGAGCCGAGCCGCATACACCAGGTACGTCGCCCTCGGAGATTCGATCACCGAAGGGCTGTGCGATCCTGCGCCGCCGCCTTCGAGGCCATCGGCGCCCACCGCCCCGTGGCTCGGATGGGCCGACAGGCTCGCCGTGATCCTCGACGGAGACGCGCATCTCGGCGGACGCGAGTTCGAGTTCGCGAACCTCGCCGTGCGCGGGCGCCGCATCGGCGACGTCGTCGACGCCCAGGTCCCGCACGCCGTCGCGCTCGGCGCAGACCTGGTCTCGGTGATGGTCGGCGGCAACGATCTGATGAGCCCCGCCGCCGATCCGGATGCGCTCGCCGGCCGACTCGACGCCGGCATCCGGTCGCTGCGGGCGAGCGGTGCGACGGTGCTGCTCGCCAACATCTTCGACCCGCAGTTCGCGTTCTTCCTCAAGCCGTTCCGCGGGCGCGCAGCCGTGTTCAACGCGAACGTCTGGAGCATCGCGCGCGCCAACCAGGCCGTCGTGCTCGACGTGTGGGGCGTGCGCGAATTCCAGGACGGCGCGATGTGGGCCTCGGATCGCGTGCACCTGAGCGCCCGCGGACACCGGCTCTTGGCCGCGCGTGCCGCGCACACGCTCGGGGTTCCGTATGCGGAGATCGCCGCCAAGAACACCGCGGAATCGTCCCCCGCTCCCCCGCAACCGTTGCCGCTGCGCACCTGGCTGAGGGTCTACGCGATCCCCTGGGCCGCGCGCCGGCTCCGACACATCTCCGCCGGCGACGGGCTCGACCCCAAGCGGCCGGTGCCCTGCCGCGTCGGACCCCAGCATTAGACTCTCCGCATGGCTAATTCCTCGGATCGACTGGTCTGGATCGACTGCGAAATGACCGGACTCGACCTCGAGGTCGACGAACTCGTCGAAATCGCGGTGGTGATCACCGACTTCGAACTGAACGTGCTCGACCCGGGACTCAGCATCGTGATCAAGCCGGATGCATCCGCGCTCGAGAACATGAACGACTTCGTGCGCGACATGCACACGACGTCCGGCCTCATCGAAGAGATCCCGCACGGCAAGAGCCTCGCCGAAGCCGAGTACGAGGTGCTCGAATACGTGCTCAAGTACGCACCGGGCGCCCGAACGGCTCCCCTCGCCGGCAACACCATCGGTACCGACCGCATGTTCCTCGCGAAGTACATGCCCCGGCTCGACAACCACCTGCACTACCGCAACGTCGACGTCTCGTCGATCAAAGAACTGGCACGCCGCTGGTTCCCGCGCGTGTACTTCAACGCGCCCGAGAAGCACGGCGGGCACCGCGCTCTCGCCGACATTCTGGAGTCGATCCGGGAGCTCGACTACTACCGCGACGCGGCGTTCGTCGGCGAGCCGGGGCCCACCACGGAGCACGTCCAGGCGGTCTCAGCGGCCGTGGTGGAAAAATGGGCGCCCCAGATGTAATACAATCGTCAAGTTGCTTTGAGTGAATCGAAAGAGACACTCGAAGAGCATGGTGGGTATAGCTCAGCTGGTAGAGCGCCTGGTTGTGGTCCAGGAGGTCGCGGGTTCAAGCCCCGTTACTCACCCCAAAGAAGCGCCTGGTCGTGGTGCAGCGTCACAGAGCAGGTCGCGGGTTCAAGCCCCGTTACTCACCCCAAAGAAGCGCCTGGTCGTGGTGCAGCGTCACAGAGCAGGTCGCGGGTTCAAGCCCCGTTACTCACCCCGAAGAAGCGCCTGGTCGTGGTGCAGCGTCACGCCAAGCCCCCAGTAGAGAACTGCGGCGGCGCGCGTACTGTGACGTGGCATGAATGCAACCGGATGGATCATCCTCATCGTCGTGATCGTCATCGTGGTGATCGCGATCATCGTCGTCGTCTCTATGGCCGGCCGCCGACGCAAGGTCGAAGCGGACCGTCAGCGGGCCGGAGAGCTGCGGCAGTCCGCCGCGGACGACGAGCTGGCCGCCCGCGAACGTGAGGCGGCTGCCGCCCGTGCGTCTGCCGACGCGAAGCAAGCAGAGGTCGAGGCCGAGAAACTGCGCCGCGAGGCGGAGGCCCGTCAGACCGACGCGACGGAGGCGCGCTCTGCGTCCGACGACAAGCTCCGCAAGGCAGACGGGCTCGACCCGGACGTGCGCACCGGCAGACGCGCCGAGCCCACAACGGCACCGGCGGCCCCCGGATCTGCCGCGGAGCCGACCGTCGCAGGAGACGCCCCGAACACGACGCAGGCGCCGCCGCCGACCTCGCCCGCCGCGCCGGCCGTGGCTCCCGACGACCCGAACGCCGGGTCTGGACAGCACCGCGCCCCCTGACCCGCCAGCCGGCGCCGGCACCGCCGGCGCCGGGCGGCGGCAGTCGACGCAATCTTTGCGCTGGCTTGCAGTCGATTACGCAATAACTCGACAAATCGTCGACAATTCTCACGAACCTCTTGTGGATGGCCGCATCGCGGTCGTATCGTCGGGCCAACTCTCGACGCAATCGTGCGCCGAGTGTCCAACGGCGTACACCTTCTCGAGAGGAACGAGTCAACGATGACACGAAACGTCCCGGCCGCCCGGCGCGGCCGATTCCCCCGGATGCGCTGGAGCACGTCCATCGCCTCGGCCGCCGCGATCGCGACGGCCGTCACTCTGGCCGGGCTCGCCGCACCCGCCGCCGCAACCCCCGCTCCGGTGACACCGTCGCCGGTCACACGCGCGGCCCTCGACCCGTCCCTCGTCAGCGGGCGCGGCGCCGCCCTCGGCTTCTCCGAGCAGGAGGCGGAGAAGGCCGCGACGAACGGCACCGTGATCGGCCCCGACCGTACCGCGTACACCCTGCCCGCCGAGGCCTCGGGCCGCTCCGCCGTCTCGCTGAAACCGGGACAGTACGTGCAGTTCACCCTCCCGGCCGCCGCGAACGCCATCACTGTGCGCTACAGCATCCCGGATGCGCCCCAGGGCGGCGGCATCACCGCCCCGCTTGCGGTCTCCGCGAACGGCGGCGCCGCGCGCACGATGACCCTCACGTCGCAGTACTCGTGGCTCTACAACCAGTACTCGTTCACCAACGACCCGAACGCCGGGCTCATCCATCCGGACTGGTGGATCACCGAATGCAAGTGCGTCCCGTCGCAGACGACGCCCGCGCCGGTGATCTCCACCCCGTTCCGCCCGATGCACTTCTACGACGAGCAGCGACTGCTCCTCGGTCGCACCTACAAGGCCGGCGACACGATCCGGCTCACCGCACCCGCGGGCAGCCCGGCGGCGACCACGACCATCGACCTGCTCGACTCGCAGGTGGTGGCCCCGCCGCACATCCGGCTCATCGCGGCGAACGTGCTGGCGTTCGGCGCCGACCCGTTCGGCAAGCGCGACTCCGCCGCGGCGTTCGACAAAGCCATCGCATTCGCCAAGAAGACGCATCTGAAGGTCTACGTGCCGCCGGGGCGCTACCAGGTCAACCGTCACATCATCGTCGACGACGTCACGATCGAGGGCGCCGGCAGCTGGTACACGATCATCACCGGCAAGCAGGTCACGCTCTCCACTCCCGCACCCGACGGCTCCGTGCACACGGGCGTCGGCTTCTACGGCAAAGACGCGAGCGCCGGCGGATCCCACAACGTGCACCTCTCGGGCTTCGCGATCGAGGGCGACGTTCGAGAGCGCATCGACACCGACCAGGTGAATGGGATCGGCGGCGCGATGAGCGACTCGGCCATCGACGGCCTCTACATCCACCACACCAAGGTCGGGATCTGGTTCGACGGTCCGATGTCGAACACGCACATCACCAACACCGTGATCGCCGATCAGATCGCCGACGGCGTGAACTTCCACACCGGCGTGACCGACTCGAGCGTGTCGAACTCGTTCATCCGCAACACGGGCGACGACGGCCTGGCGATGTGGTCGGAGAAGACGGCGGATGCCCGCAACACCTTCGACCACAACACCGTGCAGACGCCGACCCTCGCCAACGGGATCGCGATCTACGGAGGCACGGACAACAGCGTCTCCGCCAACCTGATCGCCGATCCGCTCCGCGAGGGCAGCGGCATCCAGGTCGGATCGCGCTTCGGCGCCGAACCGTTCGCCGGTCATCTCTGGATCACCGACAACACGACGGTGCGGGCCGGAACGTACGAGCTCAACTGGGAGATCGGTCTCGGAGCGATCTGGTTCTACGCGCTGGAACGGAACATCGACGCGGACATCCAGGTCGTGGGCGACCACTTCCTCGACAACACGTACAACGCGATCATGCTGGTCACCGACTTCCCGGTCAAAGACCAGTACCGCATTACGAACGTCCACTTCGCCGACATCCGCGTGGACGGCACCGGAACCTCGGTGGTCAGCGCCCGCGCGGCCGGCTCGGCGAGCTTCCAGAACGTGGATGCCCGCAACGTCGGCGCTGTCGGCGTGAACAACTGCGGATCGTTCAACTTCACTCCGGCCGGTTCGGAGTTCTCGTTGACCGACCTCGGCGGCAACGACGGCGGCGGAACGACCGGCCCGTGGCTCGCGGCGTGGGAGCTGCCGAACACCATCACCTGCGACGACCGCCCGCCGGTCGTCGTGCCTCCTGCGCCGTCACCGTGGAACTGACGCCGGCACCCCGCTGACGCGCTGAGGCAGATCGAGGCCGGGCATCCATCGGGCGGATGCCCGGCCTCCCTGTGATCGCCCGGCGTTCAGTCGGCCGAGCGGTGCAGCAACCAGATGCCGCCGTGCACAGGACGGTCGACGCGCTGGCCGTCGCTCTCCACGTATTCGTCGAGCACAGCCAGGATGCGCCGGTCGATCTCCGCGACGTCGTCCGGCGACAGGTGCAGGGAGAAGCGCGCGTAGGTGGCGATCGAGGAGGGGCCCGCCTCGGCGAGCTCCTGCTGAAACGCATCGATCGGCGCGAACGACTCCGCCGTATCCGCGTGGGCGAGCGCGTCGGAGAGCCACCAGGTGCGGCCGGTCGAACGGTACGGCTTCTCGAGGGCTCCGCTCTCGCCGGTGCGGACGCCGGCTGGCTCGAGGAAGCCCGCATCCAGTAGCTGCTTCACGTGATAGTGGGCGGTGCCGGGGTCGATGCCCAGCCGGTCGGCCAGCTGTTTGTTGGTGAGCTCGTACTCGCCGCAGAGCCTCACCATGCGCACGCGCACGGGGTTGGCGAGCGCCTTCGCTTCTTTGACCGTCGCGGGCCTGCGCTTGGCGTCGACGGGATGTCGGGGCTCGTCCATGCCCTCAGGATACGTCCCGATGTGAATTATGCAAATCCATTTGAACTTTCCCAATCACTGTGCAAGTCTTCCCTCATGGCTGCACCGCTGGGATCGAACTACTGGAAGCTCTGGACATCGTCCGCGCTGTCCAACCTCGCGGACGGGGTCATGAAGGTCGCGCTGCCGCTGGTGGCCATCCGGTACACCGACTCGCCCACGATCATCGCGGGGCTGGCGTTCGCCTTCTCGCTCCCCTGGCTGGTCTTCGCCCTGACCGCCGGCGCACTCGCCGACCGTTTCGATCGCCGCCGCCTGATGCTCGTCGCCAACTCCGCCCGCGCCGCCTTCCTGGCGGTTCTCACCATCGCCGCGGCGATGGGCGCAGGCTCGATCTGGATCCTCTACGCGGCCGCCCTCTGCGTCGGCATCGCAGAGACGATCTACGACACGTCGTCGCAATCGATCCTCCCGCAGGTCGTGTCGCGCAGCGCCCTGTCCCGCGCGAACGGACGCCTCTACGCCGCCGAGTTGACCGCGAACCAATTCGTCGGTCCCCCGCTCGGCGGCTTCCTGGTCGCCGCCGGGTTCGCCCTGGCCTTCGGCGCTCCCGTGCTGCTCTGGGTGCTTGCGATCGGGATGCTCCTGCTGATGCGCGGTTCGTACGGTACCGATCATCCGCGCACCACCACCATGCGGGCCGACATCGCCGAGGGCTTGCGCTTCCTCTGGAGCAACACCCTGCTCCGTGTGCTCGCCATCATGGTCGGCGTCTTCAACTTCGCCGGCAACGCGACCTTCACGGTGCTCGTGCTCTACGCCGTCGGCCCGGCATCGGCCATGGGCCTGACCGATCCCGGGTACGGCCTCCTCCTGACCGCGTCCGCGCTCGGGAGTGTTCTCGGCTCACTCGTCGCCGAACGTGTCGAGCACGGCCTCGGGCGCTCCCGCGCATTGATCCTGACGATCCTCGGCAGTTTCGTCAGCCTGGCGACCCCGGCATTCACCACCAACCCCTACATCGTCGGTGCGGGATTCTTCCTCGGCGGCATCACGGTGTCGATCTGGAACGTGATCACGGTGTCGCTGCGCCAGCGGATCACGCCCACCCGCCTGCTCGGCCGCCTCAACAGCGCCTACCGCCTGGTCTCGTGGGGCACCATCCCGCTCGGGGCCCTCGCCGGCGGGGTGCTCGCCCAGTTCCTGGGCTTCCCGCCCGTCTTCATCATCATGGGCGCCCTCACTCTCGGCCTCGTGATCGGGATGATCTGGGTCACCGACCGGCGCATGGACCAGGCCGAGCGTGACGCGGAGAGAGTGTCCGCCGAGCACGACGCGGCACGGTCCGCCGGGCGCTGACACCAGCGACGCACACACGACCCTCCCAGCCAACGTGCCTGTTCTGCCCAGAATGACCACGTAACGTTGTTTTCCGTTGACGGCACGGTATGCCGTCGTGTCGCGCGTGTGCCGCATCCACCCCCCGATTGCTCCGGATGTCCACCTGTGTTTAGCGCGGCACACCCGCGTCGCGCGTTGCGCGCCCTCTGACCCACCGGGTCGCCGGGCGATCACGCACGTACCGCCGCGGTTCCCGACCCGCCGGATCGCCTCCTCTCCACCGAGAGGATGACCGATCCATGCCCGCACACGGCCTACAGCCGTGTGCCCGCGAGCGGGGAAGCCCGAACACTGGAAGAGAATGCTCAGAACCATCCGCAACACCTCCCTGCCCCTCGGCCGCATCGTCGCCGGTGTCGCCACCGCCCTCGCGACCGCCAGCCTCATCGGCCCGGCGCTCGCCCAGCAGCAGAGCCAGACCGAGACGAAGCAGATCTCCGAGTCGACCGGCATGCACCACGAACAGCTCTCGGTCTACGAGGGCATCGTGCGCCACCGGCTCGAGGCCGAGGCCACGAAGACGCTCGCCAGCGCGAAGACCACCGTCGCCGCGCGTGCGGCGAAGGTCGACACGTCCGCGGCGAAGACCGCGATCGCCGGCCTCGACGACTATCAGCAGCTCGACGACTCCAAGCTGCGCGCCACCATCGACAAGACGAAGACCGCCACGGCCGCCGTCGTGACGGCCGCCGCCGCGAAGGACCGCGAGATCGCCGCCGCCGCCGCTGCGGCAGCCGCCCGCGCCGCAGCGCTGGCGAACACCCCCTCGGGTGCGCAGGCGACGGCCCGCAATCTCGCCTCGAGCCTGCACGGCTGGGGCGACGGCGAGTTCAGCTGCCTCAGCAACCTGTGGCAGAAGGAGTCGGGCTGGAACTACCAGGCGTACAACGCCGGGAGCGGTGCCACCGGCATCCCGCAGGCGCTGCCCGGAAGCAAGATGGCGACCGCCGGCAGCGACTGGCAGAGCAACGCCTCGACCCAGATCAAGTGGGGTCTCGACTACATCGCGCGCTCCTACGGCTCGCCGTGCAGCGCCTGGTCCCACTCGCAGTCGGTCAACTGGTACTGATCGATCCGCCCGGGAGTCCGGGCTCGTGAATTCCGGTGCGCCGGTCCCGTGACGATCCCGGGGCCGGCGCACCGGTAAACTCACGCAGGTGAGCATCCCCGTCATCCAGGGCGCACATCTCGTCGGCAGCATCAACCTGCCCGATGCCGAGACCGTCCTGCGCACCGTCAGCACCCACCTCGGCGACCGTCTGCACCGCATCCCGGATGGCGAGGTGGGCGAACGCTTCTACTGGATCCAGTTCCAGACCAAGCGGTTCGACACGATGGCGGGTCTCTCGCGAATCCCCGTCGAGCCGTTCTACATCCGCGACACCTTCGACGGCCGCCCCTTCGTGATCGACGAGGGCGTGTCGGCCGACGACCTCGTCTTCCCCGACCTCGGCTACGCCGAGGCGGCGCTCGCGTCGTACGCGACGTTCGCCCGCCTGCGCGACGAGGGCGCGATCGCACCCGGAACGCGGTTCCAGGTCTCCCTCCCCACTCCGGCGGCCATCGCCGGAGCGTTCGTCGTCGCCGACTTCCGCGCAGATTTCGAGCGGGCCTACGAGCGCGCGCTGTTCGGCGAGCTCGAGCGGATCGTGGCGGGCATCCCCCACGCCGACCTCGCCATCCAGTGGGACACGGCCGTCGAGTTCGCGCTGCTGGAGTCGACCAACATCCGGTCGACTCACGCCATCGTGCCGTGGTTCGACGATGTGCTCGGCGGGGTGATCGAGCGTGCCGCACGGCAGGCCTCGGTCGTCCCCGCGGACGTGCAGGTCGGTTACCACCTCTGCTACGGCGATGTCGAGGAGGCGCACTTCGTGCAGCCCACCGATGCCGGGCATCTCGCCGACGTCATCTCCGGCGTGCTGGCCGCCGCCCCGCGTCCGATCACCTGGTTCCACCTGCCCGTGCCGATCGAGCGCGACGACGCGGCCTTCTTCGCACCGCTCGCCGCCGTCGAACTGCCGGAAAGCACCGAGCTCTACCTCGGGCTGCTCCACCACGAAGACGGCGTCGACGGCGCCCGTCGCCGCGCGGACGCGGCGGCCACCGCGGTGCCGCGGTTCGGCGTCGCCACCGAGTGCGGTTTCGGACGCGGCCCGAGCGAACGCACCCCAGCTCTGCTCGACCTGCACGCGGCCGTCGCCGACGCCTGGTGACCTGAGATGCTCGACCTGGACGCCGACGCGTTCGAAGCCCTCGTCACCGACGAGCTCGACGAACTGCCGGACGAGATGGTCGACGGGCTCGACAACGTGGTGTTCGTGGTCGAGGACCGCCCGGAAGACGGCTCGCTCGACCTGCTCGGACTCTACGACGGCGTCGCGCTCACCGAACGCGGCGACTACGGTTTCGGCGAGATGCCGGACCGCATCATCCTGTACCGGGAGCCGCTGCTGTCGATCTGCGACGACGAGCAGCAGTTACGGGACGAGATCCACGTCACGCTCGTGCACGAGATCGCGCACTACTACGGGATCGACGACGACCGCCTGCACGAACTCGGCTGGGCGTAGCCGCCGACAGCTCAGACGGCCCGTCGCTCAGAGCGACTCGTCCTCTTCGTCGGCCTCGACGGGGTCGCTGTCCGGAGCGTCGAAACGGTAGGAGACGTACTTCTCGCCGTTCACCGTGCGTTCGTCGCCGGCGACGTACCAGAACAGCGATTCGAGACCACTGACGGCCGCGACGACGCCGATGCGGTCATCGACCTTTCCGTCGACCAGCACCCGGCGGTCAGTCGTTCCTTCCAGGGGTCCGTCGACGTACTCGACGATGTACTCGTGCTCGGACTGGTTCTGATCGCTCATTCCTCAAATCTAGTCCTCGGCACGCGGTACGGCTTGCACCGGCAGGGGCCATTCGGTCACATCGAGCACCAGGTCGGCATTGTGCCGGGGCTGTTCACGCTCGAGATATGCCTCGAAGTCGTGCTGCCACTGGTCCCAGTGCGTCTCGAACGCGAGGCCGTCACGCGCCAGCGCGCGCTCCTTACGCAGCGTGTCGTCGGCGTCCAGCCAGATGCACAGGTCGGCGTCGGTGGCGTTGCCGGCCGTGAGAGTGCCGCAGCCCTCGACGATGAGCGGACGGACGCCATCCACCTCGTGCCACTCGGCCGGGCGATCGGCCGCCCAGTCCCAGCGTCGCCAGCGTCCGCGGCCGGTTCGTCGGAGCGGACCGAGCAGCTCGGCACCGAGCGCCGCGGCCGCCGCGGCGAGGCCGCCCCAGCCGGGATACAGGTCGTCCATGCGCACGAGCACGGGCGCGACGTCGCCGGGCCACTCCGCGACGATCCGGTCGGCCAGCGAGCTCTTGCCGGCGCCGCTCGGGCCGTCGATCAGCACAACTGGCGCCGGACGCCCCGGATCGGCGGCGAGGCGACCGAGCGCGGCGGTCAGGCGCGCGTGCGCGTCAGCTGCCGAGGACATTCCAGCTCCCCACCGCGATCGCGACCGCAGCGGCGGTGGATGCCACGAGCACCGCGACGGCCAGCGTCACCCAGTCGCGCCCACGGAAGACCGACGGCCGCGCCCACGTGCGTCTCACCGGCGCGCCGAAGCCCCGCGCCTCCATGGCGGTCGCGAGCTTGGTGCCGCGCCGGATCGAGAGCACGAACAGCGCGAACGCCTGGCCGAGCATGCGCCTGATGGCTCCGGTCTCGGCGATCCCCCTGGCGCGCCGGGCGAGGGTCAGCGCACGCCAGTCGTCGACGAACAGGCCGACGAGGCGCAACCCGGCCAATCCACCGAGCACGAAGCGGGCAGGAAGACGCAGCACCTGGGCGAGCCCGTCGGCGAGGTCGGTGGGGTCGATCGTGATGAACAGCAGAACGGCAGGCAGTCCGATGGCCAGGATGCGCAGCATCGTCGCGAGGCCGAGCGCGATCGAGCCGTCGCTGATCTCGACGGCCCACCACTGCACGTAGACGGTGCCGCTCGCCTGGCCGTAGAGCACGGTGGTCAGCCCGGCCAGGGGCGCGGCGATCCAGACGGGCGCCGTGCGGACGACCAGCGTGCGCAGCGGAATGCCGGCTACCGTCAACAGCGCGATCTCGAGCACGAGCGCCACCGCTGCGGACACCCAGTCGATCGAGATCAGGAGGACGGCGCTCACGATGAGTGCCGCGCCCAGCTTCGCGACGGGGTTCACGCGGGCGAGCGCGCCCTGGCGCACAGGGGCGAGGATGCTCATGCGACCTCCTCCCCCGTGGCGGAGCCGTCGTGCGCCCCGCGCCCGTCGGTCCCGGAGATCCCGACCCTCGCGACGCTTTCGCCGCTTCGGGAGTCCCCGAGGCGCAGAACGTCCGCGCCGATCGCGGTGACGAACTCCGCGTCGTGCGTCGCTGCGACGATCGCGTGCCCCTCCGCTCGCAGCTCGCCGATCATGGCGACCAGGCCGGCCCAGGTCAGCGCGTCCTGTCCGAACGTCGGCTCATCGAGCACGAGCATCCTGGGTCTGGTGGCGAGGGCGGTCGCGACCGAGAGCCGTCGCTTCTGGCCGCCGGAGAGCGTGAACGGATTCGCTTCGGCGAGGCCGGCCAGGCCGAGCCGTTCGAGCAGTTCGTCGACCCGCCGTACGATCTCGTCCTCTGGCTCCCGCACCGCACGCGGCCCGACGGCGAGCTCCTCGCGCACCGTCGAGGCCACGAACTGGTGCTCCGGGTTCTGGAACACACTGCCGATCCGCGTGAGCAGCTGGCGCGATCGCCAGGTCCACGGCTCGGCGGGCGCATCGAGCGCGAACGACGGCTCGGCCCGCAGCGACCCGCCGAGGGGTGGGAGGAGACCGCCGAGCGTGAGTGCCAGCGTGGACTTGCCCGCCCCGTTCGGTCCCGTGAGCGCCAGCGCTGAGCCGGCGGCGATGTGGGTATCGATCCGCAACGGCAGCGGCTGCACGGCCTGCGCCGTACGCCGGTGCCGACGGCGTGATGCCCCACCCCGGCCGATCTCGAGCCTGTCGGCCACCAGCAGTTCCGTGCCGGCCTGCACCGGTCGCGCCGGGTCGATCGGCTCGTCCGGCAGCCAGACGCCGGCCTGCCGGAGTTCGTTCGAACGGTCGGCCAGCACGGCATCCGGAGCGCCGTCGGCGAGCACGCCACCGTCGGCCGCGAGCACGACGACCCGGTCCACGAGGTCCCGCCACACACTGACCCGGTGCTCGACGACCACGAGCGTGGCGCCGGTCGCCTCGAGTGCCGCACCGACCGCGTCGCGCACATCGACGACCCCGTCGGGATCGAGGTTGGCGGTCGGCTCGTCGAGCAGCAGCATCCCCGGACGCATCGCGAGCAGGCCGGCGAGGGCCAGCCGCTGCTTCTGCCCGCCGGAGAGCGCCGCCGTCGGATGGTCGAGCGGGACCCGCAGCCCGACGGCGTCGAGCGCAGCGCGCACGCGTGCCCAGATCGCCTCGCGCGGCACGCCGAGGTTCTCGCAGCCGAAGGCCACGTCGTCGCCCACGCGCGCCAGGATGACCTGGGAGTCCGGATCCTGCAGCAGCAATCCGCTCACTCCGCAAGAGCCGAGCGGAGACTCCCCCGCCACGCCGACGGTGCCGAGCGTGTCACCGTCGTCGTCGCCGCCGAGCACACCGGCAAGCGCCGCCAGGACGGTGCTCTTGCCCGCGCCGGATGCGCCCAGCAGTAGCACGCGCTCGCCCGGCTCGATGCGCAGCGTCAGATCGCGCACCGCCCAGGCGGCGCGCCCCGAATACCGCCAGCCCCAGCCGTCGAACCGCGCGCCCGCCGGAATCGGAGCGTCTCCGCGTCCGCTGATGATTACACCCGCCCCGTCACCTCGCGGCCGGCCGCGAACCTGCTCAGCGCTCCGGTGCGCGCGAGCGCCCTCACCAGCAGCCACGACAGCAGACCGGCGACGACGATGCCCGAGATGGTGGTCGACACCGTGTAGGCGATCGCGAAGGACGCCTTGGCGCCCGGGTAGGAGTAGAGGAGGTCGAGCACCGATTCGGCGAGGCCGGCGCCTGCTCCGGCCAGGAGAGCCACGTAGAGCCGCCAGTTGGCGTAGAGGAAGGCCGCAACGACGATCTCGACGCCCAGGCCCTGCACCAGGCCGGACACGAGTGTCATGAAGCCCCACTGTGTACCGATCAGCGCGGAGACGACCGCAGCGACCAGCTCGGTGAAGATCGCCGCTCCCGGCTTGCGGATCACCAGGGCGCCGAGCACGCCGGCGAAGAGCCACGGCCCGTTCAGGATGCCCTGAAAGCCAGGCAGCACGGCCTCGATCGGCGCAGCGATGGGGCTGTACGCCTGACCCCAGGCCCAGAAGATGACACCGCTTGCGACAGCGATCACGCTGGCGACGACGATGTCGACGACGCGCCAGCGGAGGACCCGCCCGGTTCGCGCCGTGGACGGTGTGGATGCGATTGTCGAATGCACTTTTCGTGCCCTTTCATTCGTGGAAAGAGGGCACGGGATGATGAGAATGTCTCCCTGCGCTGGCATGATCCAGATCAGGTTCAACGGTCGAAGCTTGAGAAGCTTCCTCTCAGCCCGGCTCACCGGACTCCCGTGTTCGCACCGAGTCTAGTGCGTTCGCCTACTTCTTGAGTGCTTTGATGACCCGCGACCAGGCGTGGCCGGCCACCCACACGAACGGGATCCCCACGATCAGGAGCGTGATCAGGTTCGGACGGAAGTGCACGCCGCGCTCGTCGCTGACATAGGCGCCGAACGGGATGCTCACCCCGCCGCCACCGGCGCCGCCGGGCGCGTCCTCCTCGCCGGCCTCGCCGCCCGAGCCGGCGCCGAAACCGTACTGCACGGCGGCGACGGGAACGATCGTCGTTCCGTCGATCTCGACGGGTTCGCCGTAGACCGCCTTGATGCCGTTCGAGCTGATGGTTTCCGCGAGCTTCAGGGAGATGTTCGTCATGCGGGCAACGCTACCCTCCGCCTCCCAGGCTGACCAGGCCATCTCCCGGCCTGCGTCCAGCGTTTGCGGCGGCTTCTCAGGAGTTGACCCTGAATAATCGTGCGAGTGTCGATGATCCGTTCCAGCCGAGGCCCCCGTGGCGTCGTCGTCGGGATCCTCGCACTCGCCGCCGCGGCGCTGCTCCTCTGGCACGGCCTGCTCCCCAACCTGGCAGGCTCCGCCTCGCTCATCGAGACGTTCCTCCCGTGGGTCGGCGTGGCCATCCTGCTGCTCGGCCTCGCGGCGCTGCTGCGGCTGTCACTGTTCGGGGCGCTCTGCGTGGCCGTTGCGGCCGCCGTCTGGGCGGCCAACTTCGGCACGGCGCTGCTTCCCGCGATGCCGGTGGGTGCCGCGGGGATCACCGTCGTCAGCGAGAACATCCACGCCGACAACGTTGCGGCAGCTTCGATCGCGCACGACCTGGCGTCACGCAGGCCCGACGTCATCGCCCTGCAGGAACTCGACGCCACCTCACGCCAGGCGGTCTCCCGGGAACTGGACAAGACCTATCCGCACAGCGACATCGTCGGCACCGTCGGGCTGTGGAGCCGCTACCCGATCACCGATCAGGCGCGTCTCGACCTCGGCCTGGGCTGGGCGCGCGCGCTCCGCGTCGATCTGGCGACTCCGGGTGCGCCCACCCGCGTCTACGCGGTGCACCTGGCTTCGGTGCGCCCGGGTCAGTACGAGCAGCGGGACACGATGCTCGCTCAGCTCGCCGACACGCTGACCGCCGACAGGTCGAGCCGTGTGCTCGTCGTTGGCGACTTCAACACCGCGTCGACCGACCGCCAGTTCCGTCCCCTGCTCTCGACGATGACCGAGGCGTCGGACAGCGATCTCGGCCTCGGGTTCACCTGGCCGTCGTCGTTCCCCGTCGCGCGGCTCGACCACGCCCTGGTGCGCGGTCTGACGACCGTCTCGAGCTCGGTGCTCTCCGCGAACGGGAGCGACCACCGCGGCATCCAGATCGGCGTGCGCTAGCCGGCCTAGTCGCTGAGCCAGCGCGGACTGCGCCCGTCTTCCGCGGCCGCGTCGGCGTCCCTGCCCGGCTTGACCAGCGATGCCGGGCCGATCGCGCCCCGGCCGAATCGCGCGCTCACCGCGTCCAGGGTGCGTTCGGTCTCCCGCCACTCCTCGTCGGGGTCCCACAGCGCGAGCCGGTCGCCGCCGCTCTCCGTGAGCTGCTCGACGCGGACCCCGATCAAGCGGATGGGCGTGCGGTCGAGCCCGAGCGCCTCGTACACCTGCCACACCTCTTCGAAGATGCGGCGCCCGACGTTCGTCGCCTCGCCCAGCGTGCGTGACCGGCTTACGGTGCGGAAGTCCGAGAAGCGGAGCTTGAGAGCGACGGTGCGGCCGACCAGTCCGTGCGTGCGCAGGCGTGCGCCGACCTGGTTCGACAGGCGCAGGAGCTCGCGCCGCAGTCGATCCTGGTCGGAGACGTCCACCTCGAAGGTCATCTCGTGCCCGACGCTCTTCTCGCGCGACTCGGGCGTCACGCTGCGGGCGTCCCGGCCGTTGGCCAGTTCGTGCAGCTTGCGGCCGGAGGCGTCGCCGACGGTCTTCTGCAGCACGTGCAGCGGCGTGTCGGCCAGGTCGGCGACGGTGCGCAGTCCGAGCCGGGCGAGCGATTCCTGCGTGCTCGCCCCGACGCCCCACAGCGCCCCGACCGGGAGCGGCCGCAGGTAGTCGAGTGTCTCGGCGGCCGGGATCACCAGCAGCCCGTCGGGCTTCGCCCGCCCCGACGCGAGTTTCGCCATGAACTTCGTCGAGGCGGCGCCGACCGAGCAGGTCAGCCCCGTCTCCTCGAAGACGCGCGCCCGGATGAGCTCCGCGATGTGACGCGGGGACCCGAGGAGTCGACGTGCCCCCGCGACGTCGAGGAACGCCTCGTCGATGCTGAGCGGCTCCACGATCGGCGTCACCTCGGAGAAGATGCGCATCACCTTCGCCGAGTACTCCTGGTACTTGTGCATGTGCGGCGGAAGGATGATCGCCTGCGGGCACAGCCTCAGCGCCTGGGCCACCGGCATCGCCGAGCGCACACCGAAACGGCGCGCCTCGTAGGTCGCACTGGTCACGACCGAACGTGGACCGGGATGCCCGACGATCGCCGGCTTGCCCCGCGCCTCCGGATGATCGAGCAGTTCGACCGCCGCGAAGAAGGCGTCCATGTCGACATGCAGGATGGTGGCCGTCGTGTCGTCGACGGTCGCCGCAGACACGCGTCTGTCGCTGCCGTCCGCTCGTCCCACTCCCCCAGCTTGCCACGCTCCGCCGACATCCGGCCCGGCGTCGCTGGCGTAGTTTGGGACCATGGAATTCAGATACCTCGGCAACAGCGGATTCAAGATCTCGGAGATCATCTACGGCAACTGGCTGACCCACGCATCACAGGTGGAGAACGACATCGCGACGCAGTGCGTTCAGGCTGCTCTCGACGCCGGTATCACCACCTTCGACACGGCGGACGCCTACGCGAACACCGCGGCGGAGAAGGTGCTCGGAGACGCCCTGAAGGGCGAGCGCCGCGCCTCGCTCGAGATCTTCACCAAGGTCTACTGGCCGACCGGTCCCAAGGGCCCGAACGACGTCGGGCTCTCGCGCAAGCACATCCTGGAGTCCATCGACGGTTCCCTCCAGCGACTCGGCACCGACTACGTCGACCTGTACCAGGCGCACCGCTACGACCACGAGACACCGCTCGAAGAGACCATGCAGGCGTTCGCCGACGTCGTGCGCGCCGGCAAGGCGCTGTACATCGGCGTCAGCGAGTGGGACGCCGAGCAGCTGCGCAACGGCCACGCGCTCGCGAAGCAGCTCGGCTTCCAGCTCATCTCGAACCAGCCGCAGTACTCGATGCTGTGGCGTGTCATCGAGAAGGAGGTCGTACCCACCTCGGGCGAGCTCGGCATCTCGCAGATCGTCTGGTCTCCGGTGGCCCAGGGCGTGCTGACCGGCAAGTACAAGCCGGGCGCCGAGGCGCCGGCGGGGAGCCGCGCCGCCGACGAGAAGGGCGGCGCGAACGCCATCAAGAGCTTCATGCGCGACGACGTGCTCACGGCCGTGCAGCAGCTCCAGCCGATCGCCGACGAACTCGGCCTCACCATGGCGCAGCTCGCCGTCGCGTGGGTGCTGCAGAACCCGAACGTTGCCGGCGCGATCGTGGGCGCCTCCCGCCCGGAGCAGGTCGCGTCGAACGCCGCCGCAGCCGGCGTCCGGCTGTCGTCGGACGTGCTCGGACGCATCGACGAGGCCGTCGGCGATGTCGCGCAGACCGACCCGTCCCTGACGGTCTCGCCCGAGCGTCGGCCGGTCTGATCGCCCGCACCTCGTCTGGGCCGGGCAGGCTCAGACGAGGGCGGCGACCATCGGCGTGAACCAGGCGCGGAAGGCGGCGGAGTCGTCCCGCAGCGACGTGGAGACGATGACGGTGTGCGGTCCGACGATCCACGCGCCGGCTTCCGCCAGCGGCAGCACGTAGAGATCGAGCCGGAAGTACCCCGCCTGGCGCCGCAGCACGTGCTCGCGCTCCTGCACCACGTCGACGATGTCGGCGGCGCGCGCGGCGTGCTGCTCCACACTCGTCGCCGCGTACTCGGCGTGACGTTCGCGGGTCCAGGCCAGCGCGGCCTGGTAGTTGGCCATCACCAGATCCTGCAGCTCGAGCGCGCGATCGAACGCCTCGAAGTGCGGGGGCCGCAGCAGACTGGCGATCGGCCGCCGCTCCCGATCGACCGTCAGCTCGAACCACGCCAGCCACTGCTCACGGAGCGCATCCGGGCCGGTCACGCGATCCGGCTCGGAGGCGGGACGCACTGGCCCGGTGTCCATCCGGCCGACCGCTTGGTCGCGTGCGGGGCGGCCGCCCTCGCGCTGAACGGGGACGGTGCCGGTAGCCGCGCGCATGGCCGGCGCCACGGCCGGAGACAGCTCGGGAATGCACGGATCGCCGATCGGAGACAGGCGTCCGAGGTCTCGCAGGGCGAGCGCCATCAGCAGGTCCCACGGACAGTCCTCGGTGACCTGCCATCGAAGGGTCCCTTCGACGAACATGGGGTCATTGTAGGAGCCGCCGGTGACAGCCGCCAGGGTCCGGCGCCCGACAAAACGCGAGCGACCCGCCTCCGGAAGCCGTTCGGAGGCGGGTCGCTCGGTTCACGAGGCGTCAGCGGGAGATGAGCTCCTGCTCGCGCTCGTCTCCGTCGAGGTCGGACGCCGTGTCGGACGCCGCCTCTCCGGATGCCGGGGTACGGTCGGCTTCGCCGGTGACGGCGAGCACCGGATGCGTCGATCCGTCGGTCTCCAACGTCGTCGGGAGCACGTCCCGATCGATGGTCGTCGCCAGCGGCTTCTCCACCACGAAGCACAGCAGCAGGGCGGCGATCACGAGCAGCGGGACCATGTAGAGGAACACCGGGGTGAGCGCATCGTTGTACGCGCCGACGATGACATCGCGCACCGGTGCCGGCAGCGCCTTGACGATCGCCGGGGTGAACGAGTTGCTCGATCCGCTGGAAGAGGATGCGCCTGCGGGCATCCGGTCTGTCAGCAGCTCGGTGAGGCGGGCGACGAACAGGCTGCCGACGATCGCGGAGCCGAGCGAGGCTCCGATCTGACGGAAGTAGTTGTTCGACGCGGTCGCGGTTCCCACCTGCGACACCGGGAACGAGTTCTGCACGATCAGGATGAGGATCTGCATGCTCATGCCGAGTCCGATGCCCATCACGGCCAGGAACGAGCAGATGATCCACACCGGCAGGGTCGGGGTCATGGTCGACAGCAGCACCAGGGCGACGGCGACGATCACGGTGCCGACGATCGGCAGCCACTTGTAGCGACCGGTCCTGCTGACCAGCTGGCCCGAGACGATCGACGTCAGCAGCAGTGCCGCCATCATCGGGATCATCAGCAGCCCGGCCTCGGTCGCATTGGCTCCGGTGACCATCTGCAGGTAGGTCGGCAGGTAGGCCAGCGCTCCGAACATCGCGATGCCGATGATGAGACCGGCGATCGTGGTCAGGTTGAAGTTGCGGTCCTTGAACAACTTCAGGGGCATGATCGGCTCAGCGGCTCGGCGTTCGACGAACACGAACGCCACAGCGGCGACCACGGTGCCCGCGATCAGCGACAGGATGACGGCCGAATCCCACGCGTAGGTGTTTCCGCCCCAGGTCGTGACCAGCACGAGGCAGGTGGAGGCGATCGCGAGGAGCCCCATGCCGGCGAAGTCGAGTCGCGGCGCACGCTGCGCGTTCTTCGGCAGGCGGAGGAAGACGACGGCGGAGGCGATGGCCAGGATGCCGAGCGGGATGTTCATCCAGAACGCCCAGCGCCACCCGATGCTCTCGGTGAACCAGCCGCCGAGGAGAGGACCGGCGACGGACGACAGCGCGAACACGCCGCCCATGACGCCCATGTACTTGCCGCGCTCGCGAGCGGGGACGACATCGGCGATGATCGCCTGCGACAGGATCATCAGACCGCCGCCGCCGAGGCCCTGGATGGCACGTCCCGCGATGAGCCAGGTCATGTCACCGGCGAGCCCGCCGACGACCGAGCCGGCGATGAAGAGTGCGATCGCGCCGATGAAGAGGCCCTTGCGGCCGATGAGGTCGCCGAGCTTTCCGTAGACCGGCAGCATGATGGTGGACGCCAGGATGTAGGCCGTGGTTACCCACAGCATGTGGTCGACGCCGTTCAGCTCGCCGACGATGGTCGGGAGCGCTGTGCTGAAGATGGTCTGGTCGAGCGATGCCAGGAGCATCGTGACCATGAGTCCTGCGAAGAGCAGGACGATGGTGCGCTTCTGCGGGGAACCGGCGGAGGTCTTCTCCGCCGTCACCGCCTGGGTGGGTGAGCTCATCTGAGTGTTTCGATTGCCTTTCCGGCGAGCTCGACGGCTCGTCTCGAGAGTTCGTGGGGGGAACGGTCGCCGCCGGCGGCGACCCATTCCTTCACGGCGACGCGCACGGCGCCGCCGCAGAGCGGGAGGATCAGTTCGGCGAGGGTGTTGCGCTCGTCGGCCGGCACGGCGGCGAACGAGGGGTCGTGCGAGAGCAGGGTGGCGGTCGCGGCGGTGAGCTGCTCCCCCATCCGCGTCATCTGCGCGATCTGGCGCGTGAGCAGGCTCGGGTGCTGCCGCACGATCGCCAGCCGGGCCTCGTGCAGCTCGGTGTCGGCGATACCGGGACCGAGCGCGTGCAGGAGCAGGCCGATGACCTGAGCGGTCAGCGACTCCCCCGCGGTGCTGGCCAGGTGCGCGGCCACCAGTTCATCGTCGATCGGGATGTCGCGGACGCCGAGCACGGCGTCCTCTTTGCTCTCGAAGTAGTTGAAGAAGGTGCGGGGAGAGACCGGCACCGAGGCGCAGATCGCGTCGACGGTGGTGTTCTCGAGCCCGACCTCCTGCGCGAGCAGCACGGCGGCGCGCTCGAGCTGAGCGCGGGTTTCGAGCCGCTTGCGCTCACGCAGGCCGAGGGTTTCGTTGATCACCTTTCAATTGTTGCGCTGCGCGTAACTTTTCACAACTGCAAGAATGCATAAATGAACTATTTGCGGAGAGTTCTCAGTTTCGGGTGTCCAGCTCCTCGAGCAGCTTGAGAACCGTGCGCCAGTTGCGGCCCGTCGCCACCTCGCCGACGCTTTTCCAGAAGGATGCGGGCAGCTTCGACTTCGACACCCCCAGCGGACACCACTGGTAGACGGCACGCGTGCCGAGACGCACCAACTCCGGCGCCAGCTCGTCGGCGGGAGGGACCTTCACGCCGTCGGGGAGATCGGCTCCCACGAAGGTCACGACGAGTTTGGAGAAGTCGTCGCCGGCGTCGAGCAGCGGGTTGGCGTCGGCGATCCGCCGGAACTCCTGTTCGGTGATCAACAGGACCCGTGCGGCCACACCGGAGCGCGCCTCGATGCCCGCCTCGACCGCACGGCGCTCGCTCTCCCCTGGCGCGCGATCCGCATCGAACACGATGTTCCCGCTCGCGAGGAACGTTCTGACGTCGACGAGGCCGGCCTCCTCGAAAGCGTCGACGAGCTGCTGCTTCGCGACGCGAGTGGTCGGGCCGACGTTGATCCCGCGCACCAGCCCGACGCCGTGCATCCTCAGCCCTCGATCGGGTCGGCCGCCACGAGCAGAGCCTGCTCGATCGACGCCCGCTCGAACGGGCCGCGGCCGTCGCGGCGGAACTGCGGCTCGTCGAAGGCGACCATCCAGTTCGTGGTCGAGCCGGCGGGCAGATTGACCGAACGCAGGCTCGCGGCGCCCGGCGCCACGATCACCCCGGTGGGCTCGCCGACCCAGTCATCGCCTCCGGCCACCGCCGGCTCGATCACATGCACCTGGACGCCGATGCCGAACCCGGGATCGGACGCCGCGGCGTCGCTACGCTTCTTCATCGCTCAAGCATCGCATCACGAGGGCGTCGATCCGGATTCCCTGGCCGAGCGCCCTCGACGGCGCGAAGCGTCGCCGTTCAGTGCGACGGCGACGGTTCGATCGTCCCCGTCGGCGCGTTGCGTCCCGGGTCGAGGAGACGACGCAGGATGAAGCGCTCGGCGACCGTCCACGCCGTCGACGTCAGGATGTACACCGCGGCGGCGAGCGGGACGAACGCCGCGAACACCACCGTGATGTACGGGAGGAAGGAGAGGGCGCGCACGATGCCCGTCGGCTCCGGCGCCCCCGGCGCCTGCGGCAGTGCGAGCACCCGGCGTGACACGGTCGTGACTCCGGCGATGAGCGCCAGGGTCACGAGGTAGACGAGCATCGCGGGCCAGACCCCTGCTCCGGCGCCGGTGAGCCCCACGAAACTGGTGCCGAGCGGAGCACCGAACGCATGCTCGCTGAGCAGCGTGTTCGCGTGCCCGGCGATCATCGGATGCGTGAAGACGGCGTAGACGAGCGAGATCACCGGGATCTGCAGGAGGAGCGGCAGCATGCCGGCGAAGGGCGAGGCCTTCTCGGTCTGGTACAGCTCCATCGTCTTGCGTGCGAGGGTCTCGCGATCCTTGCCGTGCTTCCGCTGCAGCTCGGCGAGCTGAGGCGCGAGCCGCCGGCGCGTGTACTCCGCCCGCACCTGGCTCACCCCGACGGGGAGCAGGATCGTGCGGACGAGGATCGTGAGGACGATGACGGCGATGAGGCCGCTCGCCGTGCCGGCCAGCGGCTGCACCGCGGTCGAGAGTCCGGTGACGAGGCCGTAGGCCGCGTCGAGAATGGCCGCGATCGGCCCGAAAGAGAAGATGTCCATGGGTGTGTCCCTGCTGTCGAACGGAGAGATGGATTCCGTCTGACCGCGTGCGGCAGGGAGCAGACGCTCCCGCTACGCGGTCTGCAGGGCGTATCCGGGCGCTCGCGGGCGCGGGCGGCCGTCGGCGTCGGGATCGGACTGTGTGAGCAGTCGTGCGCGATCGGCCGGTTCGACCGGCCGCGCCAGGCGCTCGCTCACCTGCAACGAGGTGACGAGGGCCACGAGCGAGCGCAGGCCGGCGGTCGCGAGGATCGCGACGAGTCCGACGGCGCCGGCCATACCCGCCAGAGCGACGAGGCTCGCGGGGCTGGACGCACTGAGCGCCGTCTCGAGCGTCGACGCGACGAGGCGTCCGAGCAGCTCGAGGAAGGTGATCATGGTGACGACGCTAACAAAGAACGGGCGATTCGTCGTGAGGTGTTCGCCGTGGGCGCATCCGTGTCGCAAGGGCCATGATGGAAGCATGACTCGCGTTGCAATCGTCGGTGCCCACGGAAAAGTCGCCCAGCAGCTCATGCGGGTGCTCTACGACAGAGGGGACGACTTCGTCGGCGTCGTGCGGAACGACGAGCACGCGGACGACGTCTACCGCCTGGGCGGCGAGGGGGCGATCGTCGACATCGAGGCGGCGACGGCCGAGCAGCTCGCCGCCGCTTTCGCCGGCTGCGATGCTGTCGTCTTCTCGGCCGGCGCCGGCCCGGGCTCCAGCATCGAGCGCAAACGGACGGTCGATTACGGCGGCTCGGTGAAGTCGATCCAGGCGGCCGTGCTCGCCGGGGTCCGCCGTTTCGTGCAGGTGTCCGCCTGGGGTGTCGACGCCCCTCTCCCCGAGGACACAGAACCGGTCTGGCGAGCCTACGTGGAGGCCAAGCGGGACGCGGACGCGGTGCTCCGGCAGTCCGGACTCGACTGGACGATCCTGCGGCCGGGCGGTCTGACGTCCGACGAGGGCACCGGGCTGATCACCCTCGGCGACAGCGTCGCGCAGGGCCGGATCCCCCGCCAGGACGTCGCTCTGCTCATCGCCGAGTGCATCGACGAGCCGGCGACGATCGGCCACCAGTGGGAGGTCATCAGCGGCGAGACACCGGTCGTCGAGGCGATCCGTGCGCTGACCTCGCCCGCGTAGAGTTCCACCGTGAGCATTTACACAGACCGTCCCTGGGTGTCGAGTTACGCGCCGGGGGTGCCCGCCGAAGTAGACCTTCCTGCCGGATCCCTGGCCCACCTCATCGACGACTCGGTCGCCACCTACGGCAAGCACGTCGCGCTGGAGTTCTTCGGCGCGACCACCACGTACGCGGAGCTCGGCGACCAGATCGCACGCGTCGCGGAGGGACTGCGCAAGAAGGGCGTGCGCAAAGGCGATCGCGTCGCCCTGGTGCTGCCGAACTGCCCGCAGCACGTCGTCGCGTTCTACGCTGTCCTGCGCCTCGGCGCCGTGGTGATCGAGCACAACCCGCTCTACACGCCGCGAGAGTTGCGGCACCAGTTCGAGGATCACGGCGCGCAGGTCGCGATCGTGTGGGACAAGGTCGCGAAGACCGTGCAGGACCTGCCGGCCGACCTGGGCGTCACGACGGTCGTCTCCATCGACATCACGCGCGGGATGCCGGCCTCGAAGCGCATCGCCCTCCGGCTCCCGGTGCGCGCCGCGCGCACCGCGCGCGAGCAGTTGACCACGAAGGTCTCGGGAACGGTCACCTGGGAGACCCTCCTGGCCTCCAAGAAGCTGAAGGCCTCGTACCCGCGACCGGAGCGCGACGATCTGGCGCTCATCCAGTACACGAGCGGCACGACCGGGCAGCCGAAGGGCGCGATGCTCAGCCATCTCAACCTCGCGATCAACGCCGCGCAGGCGCGTGCCTGGGTCCCGGCGATCGAGCGCGGCACCTCCGTCGTCTACGCCGTGCTCCCGCTCTTCCACGCGTACGGTCTGACCCTCTGCCTCACCTTCGCGATGAGCATGGGCTCCCGCCTCGTGCTCTTCCCGAAGTTCGACCCCGACATGGTGCTCGACGTCATCAAGAAGCACCCGGCGACCTTCCTGCCGGCCGTCCCGCCGATCTACGAGCGCCTGGTCGACGCGGCCGAGAAGCGCAAGGTCTCGCTCTCCGGCATCGAGATCGCGATCTCGGGCGCGATGAGCCTCCCGCAGAGCATCGTGAAGCTCTGGGAGAGCAAGACCGGCGGCTATCTCGTCGAGGGCTACGGCCTCTCCGAGTGCTCGCCGGTGCTGATGGCCAATCCGGTCGGATCGACCCGCCGCGAAGCGACCGTGGGACTCGCCCTGCCGAGCACGGAGCTCCGGGTGGTCGATCCCGAGGATCCGTCGAGCGATCGTGCCTTCGGCGAGGAGGGCGAGCTGCTCGCCCGCGGACCGCAGGTGTTCTCCGGCTACTGGCGCAAGACCGACGAGACGGCCAAGGTCTTCACCGACGACGGGTGGTTCCGCACGGGCGACATCGTCACCATGGACGCGGACGGATTCGTGCGCATCGTCGACCGCATCAAAGAGCTCATCGTCACCGGCGGATTCAACGTCTCTCCGAGCGAGGTCGAAGACTCCCTGCGCGCGTTCGAGGGCGTCTCCGACGTCGCGGTCGTCGGCCTGCCGAGCCCGCGCGGCGGCGAGGACGTCGTCGCGGCGGTCGTGATGGAGCCGGGGGCATCGTTCGACGAGGCCGCCATCCGCGCGTTCGCACGCGACTCCCTCACGCCCTACAAGGTGCCGAAGCACGTCGTGCAGGTCGAGGAGCTGCCACGTTCGATCGTCGGCAAGGTCATCCGGCGCAAGGTGCGCGACCAACTCCTCGCGGCGTTCGGGCGCTGACCCGATCTCCCACCGCGTCTCCGGCGAGCGGGACCGATGTCGAGGTTCGCTTTCGCGCCATCTGCGCGTCTCGAAATTGCTAATTGTGGTGGTCTATAAGCCATTTCGAAGAACGAACAGATACGCCGTGCACAGGCCCGCGATCGTCCAACTCACGAGACTCCCGACGAGAAACTCCTCGGCCTTCGATCCTTTTCGGCCGTCGGCACTGATCTCGGGGAAGCGGACGATCCCCTTCGCCGCCAGGAGCCCGACGATGACGGCCTCAGCCCCAAAGAGGCCCAGAGCCGTGATGAGAATTCGTTCGAACGGCCCGATGACCCGGCCGCCTTTCAACGTGGTGGCCGCGTGGTCGTCGGATTCTTCCCGTAGCGCGCTCGTTGTTTCCTCGGCCACCGATGCCAGTTCCCTGGAGCGCAGCGAGAGGGTCCATCGTCGTTGTTGCGGCAATGAGGGCCGCTCCGCGCTGACGGTCCGTCCGAAGGCGGCGCGGCAGATCAGATTCGAAGTGCGGGTGAGCACAAGCACCACAGCCACCGCTCCGAAGAGCAGCTCGAAGGTGAGATGCAGACCGACGGTGTGCGCGTATGTGTTGAACGCTTTCACAAGCGTCGCTTCGTCACGCGCTCCGGCGTCGACAAAGAGGCCAAAGCTCACGAGCACAACGAATGCGATCGCCGCAGCGAGGAACCACCCGTTGCGCGAACGCCGGACGAACTCGCACTCGAGCCAGATCCAAACCCACGCAAAGAGGGCGATCGTCCCGACAGCGAAGGGAGACAAGCCCAGAACAATCAGGCCGAGAGCAGGCAGAACGAGTGCCGCGACGACTCCGGCGATAATCACCCGCGGCGGAATCGTGATATCGCGGCGATCATCATGCGGCTCGGGCATCCCCAACACCCCCATGACTACGTCCACGACCGCGATGGTGAACACGAGAAGGGTCGAGATCATGCTGGAATCACGCTGGAGAACTGTTCGAGGCCCGTCACGAGCGCCGTGCCTCCCGATCGGCGGAGCGTCTGGGATACAGCCGGCTGCGTGATGCGCTCGACTGCCGCCAGCTCCTTCTGCGTCCGTCCCTCGAGCAGACCGGCAGCCAGCCGACGCTCTCGAGCCTTCATGCGAGAGATGATGTGGTCGCGCTGAAGGAGCAACGCGTTGATCGCCGCAGTCATGGTCGCGTCTCCGGAGATGAACCAGGTGCGGAGGTACGGCTGCCCATGCGCTTCAAGCCGGCTACCGGTCGAGATCGCGTCACGCGCCCGCCACCAGGCCGAGCCGTCCTGTATCGACCAGCCGTCACTACTGGATTCCACCTCTCTCGCTTCTCCCTCGCCGATCCCGAATCGGCAATCGATGTCCGTCGGCAACGTCAGTCTTACGAGCGCGGTCGCGGCCAGGGCAGTACCCAGCTCCGCGTAGAGGGCCTGAAACTCGTCGCCGACTGTCGCCCAGAGGGGCAGCTCGGCGGGAAAACGTCGATGCGCGTGTTCGAACTCCGCTCTGATCAAGTCCTGAACCTGAGCTCGATCTGTCAGATGGCGAGAGCCGACGATGTCGACGATGAGCGCGATTTTGGACACAAGTGTCATTATATCGCTTATATTCACCGGATATAAGGAAAAATACCACATCCGTTTGTGCTGGACTGCCCGGCCCCACTGGCGCGGCCGCAGCGAGCCTCAGCCGATCGGGAACACCAGCAGCGAGCCCGTCGCCGTCGCGACCGCCTTGCCCGTCGCATCGGTGACGACGCCGTCGGCGAAGGCGACCCGGTTGCCCGGCTTCGTCACCGTGGCGACGCAGGTCAGCGGACCGGTGCCGGCGAGCACCGGCCGTAGGTAGTTCACCTTGATCTCGATCGAGGTGTAGCCCTGGCCCTGCGGGAGGGTGGTCTGCACCGCGCAGCCGAGGGCCGAGTCGAGAAGCGTGCACACCAGTCCCCCGTGCACCGTGCCGATCGGGTTGTAGTGCGACTCGTCCGGCAGGCACGTGAACGTCGCGGTCCCCGGCCCGACCGCGGTCAGGGACATGCTCATCAGGCTGGTGATCGGTGGCGGCGGGAGCTCGCCGGCGAGCATCGACTGGAGGTATTCGAGGCCGGACATGCTGGGCATCCTCGCGACGCCGGGTGCAGGATCCTGCCATTCGACCACTCGCGTCCGCTCCGTCATCTGCCGTCCTTCTCCTCGTCGTCCGTCTTCTCGGTCACCGGCTCCAGTGTCTCAGCACTCACCGGCGTCTGCCCAGGGGGCAGGTTCGAACGGTCGGGCGAGATGACCGTGCGCCCGGGGCTCGAATCGGGCAGCCCGAAGGTGGGAAGCCCCGCCGGCGTCAGCACCAGCGCGTGCGAGCGCATCGGCAGCGTCTCGCCGCGGAAGTAGTCGGGACGACGCCACCACCAGATCGCCATGAGCACGGCGCCGATCAGCAGGCCGCCCACGCCCACCACGGCCTCGGCTCCGATGCCGAAGATCGTGACGTTCTTGCCGTCGTCGTCGACCAGCCAGTCCGGGGCGGAGAAGCTGATCAGCCCGTAGATGAAGACCGCGAGCAGCATCAGGCCGCCGACGAAGGGGAACACCCCGCGCATCACGATGCTGCGGAACGAGCCGAACAGCGTCTTGCGGTAGAACCAGACGCACGCGAACCCGGTGAGCCCGTAGTAGAACGCGATCATGAGACCGATCGAGCCGATCAGCGCGTTCAGCAGCACCGGGCTGATGAAGGTGAAGATCAGGTAGAAGACCGCGGAGACGATCCCCATTCCGATCGTCGCCCACGTCGGCGTGAGGAACCGGGGGTGGATGCGGGCGAACTTCTCCGGGATGGCCTTGTACGCGGCCATCGAGAGGGCGGTGCGAGCGGTGGGGAGGATCGTCGTCTGCGTCGACGCCGACGCAGAGGTGAGGATCGAGAAACCGAGCAGTGCCATCAGGATCGAGCCGACCACGCCGCCGCCGAACAGTGTCGGCCCGATCGCCGAGAACACGTCGGCCGAGTTCGCCGGGTTGGCGAGTCCGATGCCCTTGTCGCCGACGCCGGCGAAGGCGACGGTCGCGACGGTCACGATGGCGTAGGTGCCGAGCAGGAGCAGGGTGCTGATGATCGCGGCGCGCCCCGGTGTCTTGCCCGGGTCCTTCGTCTCCTCATTGATCGAGACCGCCGTGTCCCAGCCCCAGTAGATGAAGATGGCGGTGAGCATCGCGGGCGCGATGGTCTGGGCGAAGTCGAGCGTGAACGGGTTGAACCAGTCCCACTGCGGGATGAGCGAATACGGCTCCGCATTGCCGGTGTAGACCTTCACGAGCGCGAACACCGCGAAGAAGATCAGGATCAGCACCTCGAACGAGAGCAGCACGTACTGGAGACGGGCCGAGATCTCGATGCCGCGGTAGCAGATCCAGGTCATCACCGCGATCCAGAGCAGACCTGCGATCGTCGTCGCGAACGTGTTGTCCGCGAGCGCCGCCACCCCGGGCAGTCCGAAACTGCCGACGAAGGTGAAGGAGTACGAGCCCGCGACCGCAGCGAGGTTCGCCATCACGATCACATCGGCGACGATGATGCCCCAGCCGCCCATCCATCCGGTGATGGGCCCGAACGCCCTGGTCGCCCAGGTGAAGGTGGTGCCGCAGTCCGGCTCGGCCTTGTTCAGTTCCTGGTAGGCGACGGCGATCAGATACATCGGGACGAAGGCCAGCAGCACGATACCGGGCGCTTTGACGCCGGCGGCGAGGGTGCCGCCGACGACGATGAAGCCGAGGCTCGCGGCCAGACTGTAGGCGGGGGCCGTCGAGGCCACCCCGACGACGACGCTCGAGACGAGTCCTAATGCTCCGTCTTTCAGGCCCTTGGATTCCACGCCCTCCGGCGTTGGCGTACTCGTGGTGCTCATCCTGCACTCCCACCGACTCGGGTCCGCTCGTCGATGAGCGGGCCGGCTGGACTCAGGGTAACGCCGAAAGGCCGGAACGTGCTCAATCCCGGGCGGGATCTCCTGCGAGCCGGCTCAGGCGGCGGCGGGCGGCGAGCTCGGCCTGCGTCGTGTTCCCGAGCAGAGCGCCGGCGCCCTTCAGCACCGCCCCGGTCGCGAAGTCGAGCGGCAGCATGCGCCCGACGGGTGCGCTGTGGAAGCCGAGGAGCTCGCGGTGGGCCGGCGTGAGCGTCGACACGGCGGCCCGGAACAGCACGGGATACGACGGGCGGAGCATCCGGCTCAGCGGCGGCCTGCGGATGAAGCGCACGATCTCGTCGACATCGGGACCTCCGCGCAGCTCACCGGCGTCGGTGAAGGCCTCGAGCTGCGCCCGAAGCTGCGCCATGCTGCGCGGCGGATCCTCGACGCCCATGAGCTCGCCCGCCGTCGCCCACTCGGCGACGTAGGCGTCTCCTCCGCCCGGGATCGGCGCGCCCCAGCGCAGGTGCGCCGCGAGGAAGGAGTCGGTGAAGGCGAGGTGCACCCAGGAGGCCAGCTCGGGGTCGTTCGCCGCGTACGGCCTCAGGGCGCCGTGCCCGTCGCGGTAGGTACCGGCCACCCGCGTGTGCATCGACCTGACCATCTGCGAACCTGCGATCGCCTGCTCGCGCGACCCGAAGGTGACGGTGTGGATCCACCGGATGGTGCCCGCGAGCCGTCCCAGCGGGTCCTCGCGATAGCGCGAGAAGTCGCGGACGCCGGCCAGCGCGCCGGGGTGGAGCGCCTGGAGCAGCAGGGCGCGCGCGCCCGCGACGAGCGTCGGCATTCCGCCGTGCACCGTCCAGGATGCACTGCCGGGGCCGAAGAAGCCTTCGTGGTCCCCGTCGCCGAGGGCGATGATCCAGGCCGGGATCTCGTCCGCCCGGCCGGCGAGGGTCTCGATCAGCCGCGATCGCACCGGGCCCAGCACACCCCGCGCCGGATCCGCTGTGCGCCCGGAAGCCGGGGACTCGCCTGATGCCGTCATCCGGTCATCCGGCGATCTCGAGCCCGAGCCCCTCGACGACCTGCACACCGGGAAGCGCGGCGAGCACCGCGCCCGGCAGCAGGATCTTCGACCGGCGGACGCCGGATCCGATGATCACCACGTCGGTCTCCGCCACGCGGCTGTCGACGAACACCGGCCACTCGGCGGGAAGGCCGATGGGGGTGATCCCGCCGTACTCCATGCCGGTCAGCTCCACCGCTCTGTCCATCGACAGGAACGATGCCTTGCGCACGTCGAGCAACCGCTTGACGGTATTGTTCACATCGGCGCGCGTGGTCGACAGCACCACACAGGCGGCGATCTTCTCGACGCCCTCCCGCTTTCCGGCGACGACGACGCAGTTCGCGAGAGTCGAGGCGTCGAGCCCGAACTGCTCGCGCGTCGCGGCCGTGTCGGAGACGGTGGGATCGATCTCGACGACGCCGACCGCATCGAGGAGGTCGGCGCTGGTGAGCGCGCCCGCCGTGGTCGGTGCGAGCAGTGCGGTGTCGGATGATGCGGGGACGGTGGTGAGACCGCCGAGTGTGAAGACGCCCATGCTCCTAATCTGCATGACGGGCGGCGCGAACGCCAGCCGATCCCGACACCTTCACAGGAGCCTGCGGGCCGGCCGGCGTCCGGCTCTCCCGAACGTCTTCGCGAACCTACTCGGCGCTGCCGGCGCGCTCGAGCACGAGCTCGCGCACGCGAGCGGCGTCGGCCTGGCCGCGCATGGCCTTCATGACCGCGCCGATGACCGCGCCGGCTGCCTGCACCTTGCCGTCGCGGATCTTGGCCAGCACATCCGGCTGCGCCTGCAGAGCCTCGTCGATGGCGGCGATCAGCGCGCCGTCGTCGGAGACGACCGCGAGACCGCGAGCGTCCACGACCTCCTGCGGCGAGCCCTCGCCCGCGATGACGCCCTCGAGCACCTGGCGCGCGAGCCGGTCGGTCAGCGCGCCGGCGTCGACGAGCTTCGCGACCTCGGCGACGTGGGCCGGTGAGACCAGCGAGCCGGCCGGGACGCCCTGGGCGTTCGCAAGACGGGCGATCTCGCCGGTCCACCACTTGCGTGCTGCTGCCGGGGTGGCCCCGGCGGCGATCGTGGCCTCGACCTCGTCGAGCAGGTCGGCGTTCGCGACATCCTGGAACTCGAGGGCGGTGAAGCCCCAGTCGGCCGTGAGCCGCTTGCGCCGCAGCGCCGGCTGCTCGGGCAGCGTACCGCGGAGCTCCTCGACCCACTCGCGGGCGGGTGCGACGGGGACGAGGTCGGGCTCCGGGAAGTAGCGGTAGTCGTCCGCGTCGCTCTTGGGGCGACCGGCACTGGTCGTGCCGGTGTCCTCGTGCCAGTGGCGGGTCTCCTGGATGATGACGCCGCCGGCCGCCAGGATGGCCGCCTGGCGCTGGATCTCGTAGCGCACGGCGCGCTCGACCGAGCGCAGGGAGTTGACGTTCTTCGTCTCGGTGCGCGTCCCCAGCGTCGACGACCCGCGCGGACGCAGCGACACGTTCGCGTCGCAGCGCACGTTGCCCTCTTCCATCCGGGCGTTGGAGACTCCGAGGCCCTTCACGATGTCGCGGATCGCGCGCACGTAGGTGCGGCCGATCTCGGGCGCGTCGGACTCGGCGCCCTCGATCATCTTGGTGACGATCTCGACGAGCGGGACGCCACCGCGGTTGTAGTCCACGAGCGAGTAGTCGGCGCCCTGGATGCGACCGGTCGCGCCGCCGACGTGCGTGAGCTTGCCGGCGTCCTCCTCCATGTGCGCGCGCTCGATCTCCACGGTGATCTCGCGGCCGGACTCGAGCTCGATCGTGACGCGCCCGTCGAACGCGATGGGCTCGTCGTACTGCGATGTCTGGAAGTTCTTCGCGGTGTCCGGGTAGAAGTAGTTCTTACGGGCGAAGCGGCTCGACTCGGCGATCTGGCACTCGAGGGCGAGCCCCAGCCGGATGCTCGACTCGATCGCCTTCTCGTTCACCTGCGGCAGACCGCCGGGGAGGCCGAGGCAGGTCGGGCAGGTGTTCGTGTTGGCTCCGGAGCCGAACTCGTTCGCGCAGCCGCAGAACATCTTCGTCTTCGTGTTGAGTTCGACGTGCACCTCGAAGCCGAGCACCGGCTCGAAGAGCTCGAGCGCCTTGTCGTAGTCCATCAGTTCCGCTTTGGCCATCAGACGGCTCCCTCTTCGCTCGCGAACATCTCGGTGGCGCTCAGGTCGGGTGCCTGACTGAGCATGCTGCCACCCCACTTCTGCTCGAGCAGCTGCTCGAGCGCGGCGCCGATCGTGTACAGCCGCGCGTCGGCGCGCGCCGGCGCCATCAGCTGCAGCCCGACGGGCAGGCCGTCCTCCGGTGCCAGACCGATCGGCAGCCCCATGCCGGGGACGCCGGCGAGGTTGGCGGGGATCGTGGTGATGTCGTTCAGGTACATCGCCATCGGGTCGGCGAGCTTCTCGCCGAATTTGAAGGCCGTCGTCGGCGCGCTCGGGCTGACCAGCACATCCACCTTCTCGAAGGCCGACGCGAAGTCGCGCTGGATGAGGGTGCGCACCTTCTGCGCGCTGCCGTAGTAGGCGTCGTAGTAGCCGGCGCTCAGGGCGTAGGTGCCCAGGATGATGCGGCGCTTCACCTCGGGTCCGAAACCGGCGTCCCTGGTCGCGGACATGACGCGCTCGACCGTGACGGGCGGGTCGCTCGGGTCGACGCGCAGCCCGAACCGCACGGAGTCGAAGCGCGCCAGGTTGCTGGACGCCTCGGCCGGCAGGATCAGGTAGTACGCGGCGACCGCGTACTCGAAGCTGGGGGCGCTGACCTCGACGATCTCGGCGCCGGCGCTCTCGAGCAGCGCGAGCGACTCCTCGAAGCGCTGCGTGACGCCGGCCTGGAAGCCGTCGCCCGAGAGCTCGCGGATCACACCGACGCGAACGCCCTTCAGGGCGCCGTCGGCGAGTCCCGCGCGGGCGGCATCGGCCATCGACGGCCAGCTGTCGGTGAGCGAGGTGGAGTCGAACGGGTCGTGACCGCCGATGACGTCGTGCAGCAGTCCGGCGTCGAGCACGGAGCGCGAGACGGGGCCGACCTGGTCGAGCGAGCTGGCCAGCGCGATCGCGCCGTAGCGGCTGACGCCGCCGTAGGTCGGCTTCACGCCGACGGAACCCGTCACGGCGGCGGGCTGGCGGATCGAACCGCCGGTGTCCGAACCGAGTGCGAGCGGCGCCTCGAACGCGGCGACGGCCGCGGCCGATCCTCCGCCCGAGCCGCCGGGGATGCGCTCGAGGTCCCACGGGTTGCGCGTGGGACCGTACGCCGAGTGCTCCGTGGACGAGCCCATGGCGAACTCGTCCATGTTGGTCTTGCCGAGCGGCACGAGACCCGCCTCGCGGAGCTTGCGCACCACGGTGGCGTCGTACGGCGGCAGCCAGCCCTCGAGGATCTTGGAGCCCGAGGTCGACGGCATGTCGTTCGTGGCGAGCACGTCTTTGATCGCGATCGGCACGCCGGCCAGGGGTGCGAGCTGCTCGCCGGCGGCGCGGCGCTGATCGATCCCGGCCGCGGTCGCCAGTGCCTTCTCGCCCGCGACGTGGAGGAATGCGTGGACATCCTCGTCGACGGACTCGATGCGGTCGAGGTGGGCGCGGGTGGCGTCGACCGAGGAGACCGCGCGCGAAGCGAGGAGGCCGGCGAGATCGGCGGCGGAGAGCCGTGTCAGGTCAGTCATGTCGGGCCCCTACTCTTCGTCCAGGATGGGGGCGACCTTGAACTTGTCGCCGAGTCGGTCGGGGGCGCCGGAGAGCGCCTGCTCCACCGTGAGCGACGGCACCACCGTGTCCGGCCGGAACACGTTGGTGAGCGGCAGGGGGTGGCTGGTGGCGGGAACGTCGGGACCGGCGACCTCGGTCACCTTGGCGACCGCCTCGACGATCTGGCCGAGCTCGCTCGTCAGACTCTCGATCTCTTCGGTGCTGAGGTCGATCCGGGCGAGACTCGCCAGGTGCGCGACCTGCTCTGCACTAATTTCGGACATGCGTCTCCGTGCTGT
This sequence comes from Leifsonia sp. 10N434, assembly GCF_056394405.1. Classification (NCBI taxonomy): domain Bacteria; kingdom Bacillati; phylum Actinomycetota; class Actinomycetes; order Micrococcales; family Microbacteriaceae; genus Leifsonia; species Leifsonia sp. 10N434. The sequence continues at coordinate 522,874 of NZ_JBFTHV010000002.1, forward strand.
GCGTTTGAGGGTGGATGGTTCAATTCTATTCAGTCGTTCCGAACAGGCCGACCCCCAGGCGCTGCACCTGGTCGTAGGCCTCTCGATACGTGCGCGGCACCGGCTCCCCCGGCTCTCCGTATCGTGCGGTGAGCAGCCCGACCAGCCCCACGCCGGGCGGGCTGAGCGGGCGGTCCTCGTCTCCGGGCCGCGGCGACTCCGCCTCCGGATTCGTCGGCAGGTACTGCGGGTAGGTGTCCGGCCAGGTCGCCGGCTGGCGGGGCGTCGAGCGATTGACCGCGTTCTCGATGGTGCGCGCGCCCTTGTCGCGCTCGGTCAGCGGCTGCAGACCGTGCTTGCGGGTCAGGGTGCTGATGACCGCGCCGTGATGCATCTGCTCGTGGATGATCGTGTTGCGGGCGGTGTAGGCGGAGATGGCGATGGCGGGCACCCGCACCCCGAGCCGGTCGAAGGCGAAGCCGTCCTCACCCGGTCCGCTGTCGTCGGGCGCGGCCGCCGGACCGGGCGGCACGTGGTCGTACGTGCCGCCGTGCTCGTCGAAGGTCACCAGCAGCATCGTATTGATCGCGTTCGAGCCCTTCTGGCTCGCCGACGACCGGATGGCCGAGTACACCCGGTGCAGCAGCAGATCCCCGGCGCGCACATCCGAGATCCCGCCGCCGGCGATGACCTCGCCGTCGAGGTCCTCGACGGTCATCGGGCCGCCAGGTGGGTGCATGTCGTTGTGGTCGTAGAGAAGCCGGGGTTCCACGAAGGCGTAGTCGGGCAGCGTGCCCTTCTCCACGTCCTCGTAGAACTGGGTCATCGTGCGGAAGTTGCTGTGCCAGTAGGGCTCGAGAGCCGGCGCGTGGATGAAGCCGGTCAGCGAGATGATCTGGCGGTCGTCGAAGTAGACGCGCCAGCTCAGCCCGGCGTCCTCCAGCCTGTTGAAGATCGTCGGCGTATCGTTCTTGGGGTCGAACCACTTGCGCAGGCCCTCAGCGCCGCCGTTGTTCACGTAACCGTGCGAGGTGGACGCGTTGAAGAACGACCGGTTGCAGAACGTCTGCGACGGCACGGCGCAATGCCAGTCGTCGTACACCGCGAACGACCGCGCGAGCGTCGAGAACACCGGCAGCATCGCGGGCGTGAACGAACCCATGATGCGCCGGTAGTCGTCGAGTCGTGGTTCCTGGTCGGGGCGGTCACGCCGAAGCACATCGATGTAGTCGCGGACGAAGCCGTTGTTCCGCGGCTCGGCCCCGGCCGGCGGCGCGTTGTACGGAGGCTTCAGCTCGTCGAGCCGCACATCAGCGTTGCTCGGCGGATCGACGACGTCGTACAACTGCGTGTTGACGTGGGCGTACACCTCGCCCGGATCCGGCGAGGGCTGCCGCATCACGAAGTCCGTGGTGCCTTCATACGGGTGCACCCGGATGTCGTCGCCTCCGGCCGGGTCCGGATTGCGGTAGTCGCCGAACGCGAGGCCGTCGAAGTGCCGGCCGGCGGGGAGGTTCCCCCGGTCGTAGAGGTAGCCGAGCAGGTTGTCGAACGAGCGGTTCTCGTACATGAGCACGACCAGATGGTCGAAACCGGGCGATGAGCGCGGCGGCAGCGGCGGGTACTCCGTATCGGTGTCGGCCCCGCTGGATTCATTGTTCTGCGAGGCGACCGTCGCACCGATCACACCGCCGGCGACCCCGCCGACGGCAGCGCCGGCGGCAGCGAATCCGGCGCGCTTGAGGAACTCACGGCGCGAGGCGTCGCGCTGTCGACTCCCCTCGGGAGTGGGCTGGTCGTCCCCCGTCATCGCATCCCATTATGCTCCGGGCATCCTGCTGCCCGGCTAGTGACCGGATGCGTTCTGCACCGCCGGGGTGCCCGAGGGTGCGCCGCCCATCACGAGCCGCCCGAGATCGATCCCGATCAGCGCGAGATTGCGCATGCATTCCGTGCCGGCGGTGAAGTACTCGTTGTGACCGGACGATCCGGCGAGCGTCTCGCCCGTCACGGGGTCGGCTCCCCCGTCGACGCCCATCCGCTGCGCCCCGTACGAAGCCGATCCGGGGTCGCTGCCGAAGAACGCGCTGTGGACGATCGGGTCCAGATCGGCCTGACCGACGAACACGTTGCCGTCGCGCACGCTCAACGCCTTCACCGACTGGGCATCGCTGCCGGGCGAGCCCATCAGCGCGAGCGCGTCGACGGTCACGGTGTGCCGTTGGAGTGCGAGCAACGCGGCGGTCGATCCGTACGAGTGCGCCAAGACGCTGAGGTAGGGCGGCGACGCACGTCGCATGGTCTGGATGCCCTCGAGGGTGCGCTCCAGGCTGTCGGCGCCCTGCGTCGCCAGCGTGAGGCCGCCGATGTTCATGAGTACGGGCGTCTGATAGCCGATCCAGGCCACCGTCGCGACGCCGGGTGTCCCCTGTCCTCCGCGCGGTCCGAGCACCCGGCGCAGCCACGACACCTGCTCGTCGTAGAGGTTCTGCGCCGTCTTCGCCCAGTCGACGACCTGCTCGCCGACCGACATGTACATGCCGGGCACCAAGACGCTGACGTAGTGCGCGGTGGCCAGATCGCCGATCACGATCGAGGCACGAGCGTCGTCGGAGGTGTCGAGGGCGACAAGAGTGCGTTTGACGCCGTCCTTCGCCTTCATGGCCTTCGCGACGTTGCCGAGCGTGGTGAGTTTGCGCTGCAGCTCGATGCGCACCGCCTTGCCGTTCTCCGTGGTGAGCCGCTTCGTCGTGTCGGCGATGGTCCTCGTGAGGTCGAGCGTGTTCGCCTGACCCCGCACCGCGTACGGGATGCCCTCGAGGTTCCCGATCACATGCGGCGCGCTGTGCAGCAGAGTGGACTGCTTCACGGGGTCGAGCAGTCGCCACACGCCGCTGACGTCTGTCACCTGGGGCGGGTTCGCCAGCAGGCGGCCGAGGTCGCTGCGGTGCGCATCGATGAACGCGGGCAGGTCCGCCGCGCTCAGCCGGCTCAGCGCTCCGAGGATCGAGCCGGCGGCGACGGTCGCGGGTCCGCTCCCCGTCGGGGCGTCTCCGACCACCGTGTGCGAGGCGACTGCGACGCTGTGCGGGGCGTCTGCGACGCTGTGCGAGACCTCAGCGACGGCGGGCGACATCTGCGCGACAGACGAGTAGGCGGCCTGAGGCGGGATGTCTGCGGGCATGACAGGGGCCCCGATCAGCCCTGCGACGACCGAGGTCATGGTGACGATAGCTGCAAAGCCGACCAGCACTCCGTCCGGGTCCCTCCGAGAGCGACGAGCTAAGCCCTTGCAGTGCGCCCCGGGCGAGCGCACTCTCCGATGCTATCGGTACGCCCCTGCGCAAAGGCTGTTCGTTCTACCCCCTGTTGTGGAGTAGACAAGCCGGTCGGAGGGACATTCCGGTCTTGAGCGACAGGGTGGAGCGGCCGGTTCAGACCGCGTCGTCCTCGTCCTGCCCGCCGGCGTCGTCGTCCTGCTGCCGAACGGCATCCGGGCCGCCCTCGAGCAGGAGCCGGAAACCGTCGGCGTCGAGGATGCGCAGACCAAGAGCCTCGGCCTTCGCCAGCTTCGACCCGGCACCCGGACCGGCTGCCACGAAGTCGGTGTTCTTGGAGACGCTCGACGCCGCCTTGCCGCCGGCCGCGATGATCGCCTCCTGAGCGCCCTCCCTGGTGAAGCCCTCCAGTGATCCGGTGGCGACGATCGTGAGCCCCGCGAGCACGCCCCCGGCCTCAGCCGCTGCCCCCGGCCCGGGATGTCCTGGCGTCGAGAACTGCACCCCGTCGCGTTCCCAGCGCTCCACGATCTCGCGGTGCCAGGGGACCTCGAACCAGGCCAGCACGGCGTCGGCGATGATCCCGCCGACCCCGTCGACCGCAGCGAGGTCGTCGCGGGTCGCGCCACGGATGGCGTCGAGCGAACCGAAATGATTGGCCAGCGCACGCGCGGCCACCGGGCCGACATGCCGGATGTTCAACGCCACCAGGATGCGCCAGAGTGGCTTCACGCGGGCAGCGGACAGGTTGGCCAGCAGCTCGATCGCGTTCTTGGAGGGCACGAAGTCGGCGTCGCCCGCGAATTCGGCGGCCCCGGGGTCGTACGCGCCATCCTTCTTCTGGCGCCGCCGACGGAACGGAGTGTCGGTCTTCTCGGCGCCGCTCTCGGTCAGCTTGGCCAGCCCGGTCTCCGAGTCGCGCACGACGACCTGGACGGGGAACAGCTCGGCCATCGTGAGCCCGAACAGTCCGGCCTCGGTCGGCAGCGGCGGCTCCGACGGGTACAAAGGTCTCGTTAGCGCGGCGGCCGCCACCTCGCCCAGCGCTTCGATGTCGAGGGCACCGCGCGAGCCGATGTGCTCGACCCGGCCCTGCACCTGCGCCGGGCAGAACTCGGAGTTCGGGCAGCGCAGATCGATGTCGCCCTCCTTCGCCGGCGCGAGCCGGGTTCCGCAGACCGGGCAGTTCTCCGGCATCACGAACTCGCGCTCGCTGCCGTCACGCAGTTCGACGACCGGACCGAGCACCTCGGGGATGACGTCACCGGCCTTGCGGAGCACCACCGTGTCGCCGATCAGCACGCCCTTCGCCTTCACGACCTCCTGATTGTGCAGCGTCGCCTGACGCACCTCGGAGCCGGCGACCCGCACCTTCTCCATCACGGCGAACGGCGTCGCGCGTCCCGTGCGGCCGATGCTCACGACGATGTCGAGCAGCTTCGTGTTCACCTGCTCGGGCGGGTACTTGTAGGCGATGGCCCAGCGGGGCGCCCTGCTCGTGGCGCCGAGTTCGTCGTGCAGTGCGAGCTCGTCGACCTTGATCACGATGCCGTCGATCTCGTGCTCGACGCTGTCGCGGTGCTCGCCGTAGTACTCGATGAACTCCGACGCCTTGGCCGCGCTGTCGACCACCCGGTAGTGGGTCGACGTCGGCAGCCCCCACTCCTTCAGCAGTTCGTAGGTCTTCGACTGGCTGTCGACGGGCGGGTTCGCCCAGGCGCCGATCCCGTGCACCAGCATGTGGAGACGCCCGAGCCGAGCCCGCATCAGCGCGAGCTGAGCGGCGTTCTTGCCCTCCGCCTTCTGCCGCAGCGAACCGCTGGCGGCGTTGCGTGCGTTCGCGAAGACCTTCTCGCCCATGTCGAGCTGGGCGGCGTTCAGCGCCTCGAACTCCGCCACCGGGAAGAAGACCTCTCCCCGCACCTCGACGAGCGGCGGATGCCCGGAGCCGGCCAGCCGCGTCGGGATCGCCGGGATGAACCGGATGTTCTCGGTGACGTCTTCGCCGACGACGCCGTCGCCGCGGGTCGCCGCGGAGACGAGCATCCCGTTCTGGTAGCGCAGATTGATGGCGAGTCCGTCGATCTTGAGTTCGCACAGGTAGTCGACCGTGCGACCGGAGTCGCGCTCGACCTTGGCCGCCCACGCCTCGAACTCGGCGATGGAGAACACGTTGTCGAGGCTCAGCATGCGCTCCGCGTGCTCGACCGGTGCGAAGAGCGTCGTCTGGGCACGACCGCCGACCGTCTGCGTGGGGCTGTCCTGGCTCTGCAGCTCGGGGAACAGCCGCTCCAGCTCCTCGAGCCGGTGCATCATGCCGTCGTACTCCTGGTCGCTCACCAGGACGGTGTCGCGTTCGTAGTACGCGTCACGCAACTCGAGGATGCGCGTGGTCAGCTGTTCGGCTTCGGCCTTGGCCGTACCGAGATCGTCGTTACCGTCATTCGCCACCCGACCAGCATAGGGAAGACGTGCGACACCGGTGAGGGTGCCGGTCAGCCGACCGGTACGGCCGACACGGTGCGATCGATCGTCGTCTGGCCGAGGACCCGCGTTCCGACGTAGACGACGGCCGTCTGACCTGGCGCGACCCCGTTCAGCGGTTCGTCGGGAGTGATGACCAGCTCGGGCGTGCCGTCGGCGTTCGGTCGCACGACCGCAGTGGCGGGAACCGGATCGGCGTGCGCGCGGATCTGCACGTCGCACGCGAACTCCTCATCGGCGTGCTCGGGAGCGAGCCCGGCCCACGTGAACCGCGATCCGGCGATCTCGGCGATGTCGAGTGCCTCTTTCGGGCCGACCACCACCGTGTTCTCCTTCGGACGGACCTCGAGCACGAAGCGCGGCTTGCCGTCGTCGGACGGGTAGCCGATGTTCAGGCCCTTGCGCTGCCCGACGGTGAAAGCGTGCGCCCCCTCGTGGCTGCCCAGCCGGTTGCCCTCGCGGTCGAGGATGTCGCCCGTCTCTGCGCCGACCCGCTCGGCGAGCCAGCCGCGGGTGTCGCCATCCGGGATGAAGCAGATGTCGTGGGAGTCCGGCTTGTTCGCGACGCTGAACCCGCGCGCGGCGGCCTCGGCGCGCACCTCCGCCTTCGACGGCGTCGCGCCCAGCGGGAACATCGCGTGCGCCAGCTGATCGGAGGTGAGCACACCCAGCACGTAGGACTGGTCCTTCGCCCACGCGCTCGCGCGGTGCAGTTCACGGTTGCCGTCGGCATCCGTGAGGATCGTCGCGTAGTGGCCGGTGCAGACGGCGTCGAACCCGAGGTCGAGCGCCTTCTCCAGCAGAGCGGCGAACTTGATCTTCTCGTTGCAGCGCATGCACGGATTCGGGGTCCGACCCGCCGTGTACTCGGCGATGAAGTCGTCGACCACGTCGAGCTTGAACCGCTCGGAGAAGTCCCACACGTAGTACGGGATGTCGATGATGTTGGCGGCGCGCTGGGCGTCCATCGAGTCCTCGATCGTGCAGCAGCCGCGGCTGCCGGTGCGCAGGGTGCCCGGCATCCGGCTGAGCGCCAGGTGCACGCCGACCACGTCATGACCGGCGTCGACCGCTCTGGCCGCCGCCACGGCGGAATCGACACCACCACTCATCGCCGCTAAAACTCTCACCGCAGAATTCTACGACCTCGACGCCGAGTGCCCCCTGGACGCATCGATCGACCGCGTTGGGTGCGAGTGGGGGCCTTTGGCGTAGCGATGTGCCGACGTTCCTCCACAGGCTGCCGCGATCGCAAGTTCTCCACAGTAAATTGGCTGGCCAGAAGCGATATTCAGCGGCGGGGATGTCGGTGGTCGCTGATTGACTTGTCGCATGACCACCACCCCAGCCGCGGCGTTGAGAGCGGCGCTCACCGGGCTGACCCGTCCGTCAGCTCTCGAGCGCGACGAGCTGTTGGCGGCCGTGACGGCTCTCGGCGACGCTCAGGCGGTGCTCGACGCGGTCAAGACACAGGTGGCGGGCGAACTCGTCTCACGCTCGACACAGCTGGGAGCGCAGAACCCGGTCGCCCGCGCCGGGCAGTCGAGTGCCGCCGGCCTCCTGTCCGATCGTTGGCGGATCCCGATGCCGGCGGCTCGGCTGTACTGCCAGGTCGGCGAGGCGACCAGACCGGGCACGAGCATCTTCGGAGAGGCGCTGCCGCCCGAGTTCGCGGTGCTCGCCGCCGCGCTTGCCGCACCGCTCGCACCCGAGGGGTCGTCCGCGGGGGCGTCTGACGAGCTCTCCGACGGCCGCGGGGTCGGCGTGGACCAGGCCGCCGTGATCGTCCGCGAACTGCGCAAGGCCGCACCCGGATGCACGATCGACGACCTTCAGTCGGGCGAGCGCGTGCTGGTCGAGCATGCACCGAACCTCGGCATCACCGACCTGCGGTGTCTCGCAGCGCAGGTGCGCGACCGGCTCGACCAGGATGGCGTGCTCCCGCGCGAGGACCGGCAGCGCACGCGCCGCTCGCTGACGATCAGCACCGCCAGCGACGGCATGACGCACATCGACTGGTACCTCGAGCCGGAGTCCGCCGGGTACGTCGTCACGGCGATCGACAGTCTCGTCGGTCGCGCACTCCGCGACTGTCGTGGCATGCGCTTCGTCGATCCGGGCGAGGCTGACGAAGCGGGTGTGGCGGGCGCAGCGGGCGAACGCTCGCGCACCCGTGACGATGCCGACCTCCTGGACGACGGGTTCGGCGGGCTGCCGCAGACGCGCACCCTCGCACAGCTGCGTTCGGATGCCGCGACGGACGTGTTCCGTCACCTGGCCGCGTGCGCGACCGACACTGCAGCCGCCGACACGGCGATCGGCGGCCGACCGCCGGTGACCGTGATGGTGCGGATCGGTCTCGACGCGCTGCAGTCCGGGCGAGGGAGCGGCGAGATCGAGGGCGTGCCCTCCCCCGTGAGTGCCGGCACCGTGCGCCGGATGGCCGCCGACGCGAACATCATCCCTGTCGTCCTCGGAAACCACTCCGAGGTTCTGGATCTCGGCCGCTCACGCCGCCTCTTCACCACTGCACAGAAGCGGGCTCTGGCGGAACGGGACGGCGGCTGCGCCTGGACCGGTTGCCCACACCCGCCTTCGTACACCGAAGCGCACCACATCCGCTGGTGGAACGCACACGACGGAGCCACCGATCTGGACAACGGGATCCTGCTCTGCAGCACCCACCACCACCGCGTCCACGACGACGGCTGGGACATCGACGTGCGCGACCACGTTCCGTACTTCATTCCGCCGGATCACGTCGACCCCTACCGTCGGCCGCGCCGAGGCGGTCGCGTGCGCCTCAGCGACGTCGCATGATGCTGGCTGTGCGCTCCGCCGCGGTCAGCCGCGCGCTGGCAACGGGCTCAGCCGCCCAGGCGTGTGGCGCGCTCGGCCAGTCCGGCACGCGACGCCTGCGCGTACGCGGCCGGGAGCGCGGCGACCAGCGCGTCGATGTCGGCCTCCGTGGTGGTGCGTCCCAGCGTCACGCGCAGGGCACTGCGGGCATCCGGTTCGGCGCGCCCCATGGCCAGCAGCACGTGCGAGGGCTCCGGGATGCCCGCCTGGCACGCGGAGCCGGTCGACACGGAGATCCCGGCGAGATCGAGCAGGAACAGCAGCGAGTCGCCCTGGGCGCCGGGGAAGGTGAAGTGCGCGTTCGACGCGACGCGGAACGGATCGCCGGCGGGCAGCCCGCTGAGACGCGCATCCGGCACGTTCGCGAGCACGCCCGCGATCAGGCGGTCGCGCAGGGCGGCGAGACGTGCGCCCTCCTCCACGAGCTCACGCTCAGCGGCACGAGCGGCGACGGCGAACGAGACGGCGGCGGCGACGTCCTGGGTGCCGCTGCGCACCTGGCGTTGCTGCCCTCCGCCGTGCACCAGGGGTACGACGGTCGCCGAGCGGCTCAGCACGAGCGCGCCGATGCCGACCGGTCCCCCGATCTTGTGCGCAGACACGCTCAGCGCGCTCACTCCCGCGCGCTTGAGCGCGGTGAAGTCGATGGGCAGGTGCCCGTAGGCCGCGACGGCGTCGACATGCACCGGGATCCCGTATTCTGCGGCGAGCGCCGCCAGCTCGGCGACGGGCTCGATGGTCCCGACCTCGTTGTTCACCCAGAGGAAGGTGAGAAGCGCGACACTCTCCGGATCCCGCTCCAGTGCCTCCCGCGCCGCATCGATCCTGATGCGTCCCGCCTCGTCCAGCGGCAGCCACTCGATCTCGGCGCCCTCGGCCGACTGCAGCCATTCGAGGGTGTCCATCGTCGCGTGGTGCTCACCACCGGGAGCCAGGATGCGCGGACGGGGACGGCCGCCGTCCGTACTGTTGCGCGCCCAGAACAGTCCCTTCACCGCGAGGTTGATCGCCTCGGTGCCCCCGGAGGTGAAGACGACCTCGATCGGATCGGCGCCGAGGGTCGCGGCCACGGTCTCCCTGGCCTCCTCGAGCATCCGCTTGGCCTGTTGTCCCTGGCTGTGGATCGACGAGGGGTTGCCGACGACCCCCATGGCCTCGGCATAGGCGGCGATGGCCTCCGAACGCATCGGCGTGGTCGCCGCATGATCCAGGTAGACCGGCACTTGCCCTCCTCGAAACTGAAAGCGCTTGCGTAGTCACTACTCTAGATCGCATGACCTCCGCCGATCCTCTGCGCAATCTGGGCGTTCGCGTCAACCAGCACGGCGGCGAGCTTCGCGTCTGGTCGGAGAACGCCGACGGCATGGAGCTGTGCATCTTCGACAGCAAAGACCCCAACTGGATGGTCAAGACCGTCGCGATGACGAAGGACTCGAACAATGTGTTCGTCGGCCGTTCGCGGAGCCTCACGGTCGGCACACGGTACGCGATCCGGGTGTCGGGGCCGGCCAGCCCGACGAATGTGTTCAACCCGGAGACCCTGCTGCTCGACCCGTACGCGCGCGGGATGGTCCGCGTCGGTGCGAACGAGTGGCGCGGGGTGGTCGTCGCCGACGGCTTCGACTGGGGGGACGCCCGCAAGCCGCTCATCCCGCTGGATCACACGGTGGTCTACGAAGCCCACGTGAAGGGCATCAGCCGGCTCAACCCGGATGTGCCGGAAGAACTGCGCGGCACCTACGCCGGCCTCGCCCACGAGTCGACGATCGGCTACCTGAAAGACCTCGGCGTCACGTCGGTGGAGCTGCTGCCCGTTCAGGCGTTCGTCTCGGAGCAGCGCCTGCTGCAGCAGGGCCTCACGAACTACTGGGGCTACAACACGCTCAACTTCTTCGCGCCGCACGCGCCGTACGCGTCGCGCTCGGCGCAGGCGGCGGGACCGGAAGCGGTGCTCGCCGAGTTCAAGGGCATGGTGAAGCTGCTGCACCTGGCCGGTATCGAGGTCATCCTCGACGTGGTCTACAACCACACGGCCGAGGAGGGCATCGGCGGCCCGCGCACCAGCTTCCGCGGCATCGACAATGCCAACTATTACCGGCAGGATGCCGAGGGCGCCTACATCGACGTGACCGGCTGCGGCAACACGGTGAACTTCGGGCACGATGTTCCGGTGCGGCTCGTCCTCGACTCGCTGCGCTACTGGGCGAACGAGGTGCAGATCGACGGCTTCCGCTTCGACCTCGCCGCGACGCTCGGCCGTAATGCCGATGTCGAGTACACGCGCGATCATCCGCTGCTGCAGGGCATCCTGCACGATCCGCAATTGGCCGAGGCCAAGATGATCGCGGAACCCTGGGATGTGGGCATCGGCGGCTGGCAGACCGGCAACTTCCCCGACGGGTTCTCGGAGTGGAACGACCGCTATCGCGACCGCGTGCGCAACTTCTGGCTGGCCGACATCGCCGACGCCCGGCGCAACGGCCAGGCGCCGGTGGGCATCGGCGGGTTCGCCACCCGGCTGGCCGGCTCGTCGAACACCTTCTCTCCGGAGCGCGGGCCGCTTGCGTCGCTCAACTTCGTGACGGCGCACGACGGGTTCACGATGGCCGACCTCACGGCCTACAACGAGAAGCACAACCTCGGCAACGGCGAGAACAACCGCGACGGCACCGACAACAACCGCTCGTTCAACCACGGGATGGAGGGTGCCACGACGGACGAGGCGATCCTCCTCGAACGGCACAAGGCCATCCGCAACCTGATGGGGACGCTGCTGCTGTCCGCCGGCGTGCCGATGCTGACCGCGGGCGACGAGTTCGGCCGCAGCCAGCGGGGCAACAACAACGCCTACTGCCAAGACAGCGAGCTGACCTGGATGAGCTGGCTGCGCACCCGCGAGGAGCGGGAGCTCTTCGCCACCACGAAGCGGCTGCTCGAGCTGCGGCGCACGAACCCGGCCCTGCGGCCGAGCAAGTACGCGGTGTTCGGCGAGACGACCAAGAACGCCAGCCACATGGACTGGTACGACGCCACCGGTGCGCTGATGGACGACGAGGACTGGAACTCGCCGGAGAACCGGACCCTGCAGTACCTCGCGGCGTCCACGCCCGACCAGGAGGAGTTCAACCGCATCCTGCTGATCGTCCACGGAGTCGAGGACGACGTCGAGGTATCACTGCCCGTCGCCCCGGGCGTCGAGAACTACCAGTTGCTCTGGGACAGCGCGACGGAACTGCCCATCGACGAGGATGCGACTCCCCAGGCCCCCGGCACCCGCCGACTGGTGGGCGGCACCTCGATGCAGCTCTACCGGGCCAACGGACCGCGGGTCGAGCAGGCGCTGACCGCGGCTGCCCAGCATCCGACCGAACGCGAGTCGGACGACCGGCACGCCGGGGACCAGCAGGCAGCCGACCATCGTTTCGCCGACGCCGAGGCGACTGACCATCGCGCCGCTCTCCCGGAGGACGAGCAGGCGTCTGCGCAGCACAACGTCGACCACTCGAATCCGACCTGATGGCGAAGCAGAAGGCCCCGGCGGGAACGCCGGCGACCGTCGCGCTGACCGCTGCGGGCATCCCGTTCTCGGTTCACCCGTACGAGCACGACCCGGCCGCCCCGTCGTTCGGGCTCGAGGCGGCGGAGGCGCTGGGCGTCGAGCCCGACCGCGTGTTCAAGACGCTGCTCGCCGACACCGACCTCGGTCTCGTCGTCGGTGTGGTGCCGGTGACCGGGATGCTCGACCTCAAGGCGCTCGCGGCAGCCGCTGGGGCGAAGCGGGCCACGATGGCGGACCCGTCCGTCGCCGAGCGCCGCACCGGTTACGTCGTCGGCGGCATCAGCCCGATCGGCCAGAAGACGCAGCACCCGACCATCGTCGACGAGACGGCCCAGCTGTTCGACACGGTCTTCGTCTCTGGCGGCAAGCGCGGCCTCGACATCGAACTCGCGCCGGCGGACCTTGTCGCCGCGACCGAGGGCGCGTACGCCGCTATCGCGAAGCCGTGACCGCCTGCTCTCAGGCCAGCGTCTGCTCCAGCACCTGGGTGCCGCCGTCCAGCACCAGCCGGCCGACAGCACCGTTGACCACTGTCAGCTGGGGCCCGGCGTGCCCGATCTCGACATCGGCGATGATCGGTAGCCCGAGCATCCCGAGCGCGTCGACCACGGCCTCGCGCTGCGTCAGGGTCTTCGAGTCGGGCGCGCTGGTGCGTCCGACCAGCACTGCGACGGCCGTGTCGAAGAAGCCGGCCAGGCGCATCCCGTGCAGTTGGCGGCAGATCGAGTACGCCCCGTCCTCGCACGCCTCGACGTAGACGATCGTCGGACCGAGCGCCCGGATCGCCTCCCGCGATGCGAACGGTGTGCCGGCGACGTTGGCCAGCGTCTCGATGCAGCCGCCGATCATCCGGCCCGTCACCTCGACCGGCCCACTGCCGGAGCCGAGCCGCGACCATCCCCCGGTGGGCGACGACTGGCGTATGACGGCCCCGGCACCAGCGCTGGCACTGACACCGGCATCAGCCGCCCCCGCAGGCAGCGACGCCACATCCAGCCAGGAACTCAGCCCCGCCGGCAGCGACTCCGTCACGTCCATCAGATTGCCGCCGTGCAGGCTCGCCGACCCGGTGAGGAGCGTGAGCGGGGTGAGCAGCGTCGAGGTGTCGGAGTAGCCCGCGTACCAGGTGGGCTCGGCGCCGGCCAGCGCGTCGAAGTCGAGGAGCGACAGCAGGTCGATGCCCGTCTCCCCGCCCCAGGGCGGCACGATGGCCCGGATGCGCGGGTCGAGCATCATCCGCATGAATTCCGCCGCGCGGTCGGGCGCCGAAGCGCTGATGTGCCCGGCGCCGAGCAGGCACTCACCGAGCGCGACCTCGAACCCGCGACCGCGGAGCACCGAAACGGCGGCCTCGAGCCGCCCCTCGAACGCCGGCTCGACGCCGCTGGAGGTGGCCGTGATGCCGATCGTGTCGCCGGGTACGAGCGGCCGCGGGTAGCGCACCTACGCCGCCACGGCGACCAGGCCGAGCTCGGCCGGGCTGATGAGCAGGTCGTTCTTGGGCACGACGCGAACGGTGTAGCCGAACGCCCCGGCCCAGGCGAGCTGAACGGTGCCGCGGTATTCGAAGGCGACCGAGGCGTCGTGGCTGCCCGGGGCGTTGCGGTCGACCTCGAGCGCGGCGTAGCGCACGTCGGTGAGCTCGTCGCCCTCGTGGCTGCGGCCGTAGACCACCTGCACCTCGACCTCGTCGGGGCTGAGGCCGTTCAGGTGCACCAGCGCTCGCAGGTGCAGCTCGTCGCCGACCTGCGGAACCGCGTCGACACCGCCGGACTCGACATGGGCGACGGAGACACCGGGCCACGCGGCCCGCACGCGCTGCTTCCACGCGGCGAGACTCCGGGCGGCCGCGAACCCGTCGCCCGTCAGGCGGCGCTCGAAGCCGCACGCCGGCACGTACAGCCGGTTGACGTACTCGCGCACCATCCTGCCCGCACTGAGCTCGGGTGAGAGCGTCGCGAGCGTGTGACGGATCTGCCCGACCCACGCCTCGGGGACGCCGTCGCCGTTGCGCTCGTAGAAGCGCGGCGCGATCTGGTTCTCGATGAGGTCGTAGAGCGCCTCGGCCTCGAGCGCGTCGCGCTCGGCGCCATCGCCCGCCGCGTCGGCGGACGGGATCGCCCAGCCGTTCTCGCCGTCGTAGTACTCGTTCCACCAGCCGTCGAGGATCGAGAGGTTGAGCGCACCGTTCAGCGCGGCCTTCATCCCGGACGTGCCGCACGCCTCCAGCGGACGCAAGGGGTTGTTGAGCCAGATGTCCGTTCCCGGGTACAGCAGCTGCGCCATGCCGATGTCGTAGTCGGGCAGGAACACCATCCGGGTGCGGATCTCGGGCTCCGACGCGAACTGCACCAGCTTCTGGATGAGCCGCTTGCCCTCGTCATCGGCCGGATGCGACTTGCCGGCGATCACGATCTGCACGGGGCGCTCGGGGTTGAGCAGGATCGAGCGCAGCCGCTCGGGGTTGTGCAGCATCAGCGTCAGCCGCTTGTAGGTCGGCACGCGTCGGGCGAAGCCGATGGTGAGCACCGACGGGTCGAGCAGGTCGTCCATCCAGGCCGGAGCGATGCCGCCCGGGTTCTGGCTCTCCCACGCCGCCTTCAGGCGCCGGCGGGCGTCGCCGACCAGCTGCTCCCGCATCCGGGTGCGCACCGACCAGAGATCGTGGTCGTGCACGGCGCCGCTGTTCGCCCAGTCGGCCGTGGTGGTGTCGTCGGTGCCCAGCCGCTCCTCGGCGAGCGCCCGCATCATCGGGTCCGTCCAGGTGGGGGCGTGGACGCCGTTGGTCACGGAGTCGATCGGGACCTCCGCCGGGTCGAATCCCGGATAGAGCCCGTTGAACATGTGGCGGCTCACGTCGCCGTGCAGCTTCGAGACGCCGTTGGCGTGCTGGCCGAGCCGCAGCCCCATGACGGCCATGTTGAACATGTCCGGCGATCCGCCGGGGTAGTTCTCCGAGCCGAGGGCGAGCACGTCCGCCACCGCGACGCCGGGCAGCAGGTCGGTGGAGAAGTACTGCTGCACGAGCGGGCCGTCGAACCGGTCGATGCCGGCCGGCACGGGGGTGTGCGTGGTGAACACGGTCCCGGCGCGCACGACCTGCAGGGCCTCGTCGAACGTGAGTCCCTCGCCGATCAGGTCGGAGATGCGCTCCAGGCCCTGGAAGCCCGCGTGGCCCTCATTGGTGTGGAAGACCTCGGGTTCGGGCGTGCCCGACAGGTCGGTCCAGGCCTTGAGGGCGCGCACACCGCCGATGCCGAGCAGGAGCTCCTGCAGCAGGCGGTGCTCACCCCCGCCGCCGTAGAGGCGGTCGGTGACGGATCGGAGGCGCTCTTCGTTCTCGGGGATATCCGTGTCGAGCAGCAGCAGGCGCACCCGCCCGACGGCGGCCTGCCAGACACGGGCGTGGAGCACCCCGTTCGGCAGGGCGAGCGTGATCTGGACCGGTGTGCCGTCGGCGTTACGCAGCACCGACAGGGGCAGCCCGTCGGGATCGAGGACCGGATAGCTCTCCAGCTGCCAGCCGTCGGGCGTGATCGCCTGCGAGAAGTAGCCGGAGCGGTAGAACAGGCCGACGCCGACCAGCGGCACGCCGAGGTCGCTCGCCGCCTTCAGGTGATCCCCGGCGAGGATGCCGAGCCCACCCGAGTACTGCGGGAGCGCGGCGGCGATCCCGAACTCGGGCGAGAAGTACGCGATGGTGCGCGGAGCCGAACCGTCGAGCGACTGGTACCAGCGCGGCTCGCTCAGGTAGACGTGCAGGTCGTCGCGGAGGTGGTTCGCCCAGTCGACATAGCCCTGATCGGAGGCCAGTTCGGCGAGCCGGGCCGGGTCCACCGCGCCGAGGAGCGCGATCGGATCGTGCCCGACCTGCTGCCACAGTTCCGGCGAGATCCTGGCGAACAGCTGTCTGGTCGGCTCGTGCCACGACCAGCGCAGATTGCCTGCGAGTTCTTCGAGCGCCCCGAGGTTCTCGGGGAGGACGGCACGGACGGTGAATCTACGGATGGCCTTCACGGAAGTCAGCCTACGGGGCCTCCTGTGCCGCGGGCTAATGCGTGTACGGTCGGGATGTGGCAAAGAGCGCAACGAGTACTGCAGCATCCGTCGAGCGGCCGGCCGAGGAGTCCGAGATCACGCCGCTCATCGGCCGGATACCCATCCTGAAGCTCTCACCGCAGGTGGACGAGGGCCTCTGGCCCGCCACCGCGTTCAGCGGTGAAGTGGTGCCGTTCCAGGCGACCGCGTTCCGCGAGGGACACGATCTGATCGGGGTCGATCTGCTCCTGCTCGACCCGTCGGGCGAGCAGACCGAGCACCGCATGCGTCCGGTCGCCCCTGGCACGGACCGCTGGGAGGCGCTGGTGCAGCTCGAGGCCGAGGGTCTCTGGCGCTACCGCATCCAGGCCTACGCCGACGAGTACGCGACCTGGAAGCACAACGCCGAGCTGAAGATCCCGGCCGGCGTCGACGTCGAGCTCATGTTCACCATCGGCCACGAGCTCCTGGTGCGCGCGTCGACCGACAAGCGGCGCAGTACGGCCGAGCGCCGGCACCTCTCGGAGAGCGCGAAGGTGGTCGGAGACACGAACCGCAGCACCGAGGAGCGACTCACCGCCGCGACGGACACCCGCATCGCGGCCATCCTCCAGGCACGCCCCGTGGTGAGCCTGCCCACCCTCTCCGCCACCCGCTCCGTGCTCGTCGAACGCACCCGCGCCGGCGTCGGCAGCTGGTACGAGTTCTTCCCCCGCTCCGAGGGTGCGAAGAAGCTTCCGGACGGCTCCTGGAAGTCGGGTACCTTCCGCACCGCGGCCAAGCGCCTGCCCGAGGTCGCCGCCATGGGCTTCGACGTCGTCTACCTCCCTCCGATCCATCCGATCGGTCACGACTTCCGCAAAGGCCCGAACAACACGCTCGAGGCCGGCCCGAACGACCCGGGCTCCCCGTGGGCGATCGGCAGCGCCGAGGGCGGCCACGACGCGATCCACCCCGACCTCGGCACCGAGAAGGACTTCGTCTACTTCGTGGGCAAGGCCAAGCAGTCCGGTCTCGAGATCGCTCTCGACCTGGCGTTGCAGGCGGCACCGGACCACCCGTGGGTCACCGAGCATCCCGAGTGGTTCACGACCCTGCCCGACGGCTCGATCGCATACGCGGAGAACCCTCCCAAGAAGTATCAGGACATCTACCCGATCAACTTCGACAACGATCCGATCGGCCTGCGCACCGAGGTGCTGCGCATCGTGCGGTACTGGATCTCGCTGGGGGTGCGGATCTTCCGCGTCGACAACCCGCACACCAAGCCGATCGCGTTCTGGGAGTGGCTCATCCACACCGTCAACGCCGAGTACCCGGATGTGGTGTTCCTCGCCGAGGCGTTCACCCGCCCCGCGATCCTGCACACGCTGGCCAAGGCCGGCTTCCAGCAGTCGTACACCTACTTCACCTGGCGCAACACGAAGGAGGAGCTCGAGGAGTTCCTCGACGGCCTCGCCCACGAGACCGCCGACTTCCTGCGGCCGAACCTGTTCGTGAACACGCCCGACATCCTCACGGAGTACCTGCAGTTCGGCGGACCGGCGGCCTTCAAGATCCGCGCGGCGATCGCCGCGACGGCTTCGCCGACCTGGGGCGTCTACTCGGGCTTCGAGCTCTTCGAGAACGTGGCCCGTGCCGGCGCCGAGGAGTACATCGACAACGAGAAGTACGAGTACCGTCCCCGCGACTACGCCAAGGCCCAGACGGCAGGCCGCTCGCTTGCGCCGTATCTGACGATGCTCAATCGCGCGCGCAGCGAGCACGCAGCGCTCCGCCAGCTGCGCAATCTGACCGTGCACGGGAGTGACGACGACTCGATCCTCGTCTACTCCAAGTACCTGGCCGGACAGTTCACGCGCAGCGGCAAGGCCGACGCGATCATCGTCGTGGCGAACGTCGATCCGCATTCCGTGCGCGAGACGATCGTGCACCTCGACGTCGCGGCATTCGGCGTGGAGCCGGGAACCTCGTTCGAAGTCAAAGACATCGTGACCGGAGCGAGGTGGACCTGGGGAGCGGACAACTACGTACGCCTCGACGCGTTCACCGAGCCCGTGCACATCCTGAGTGTGAAGGTGGGCCCCTGATGACCCCGATCCCCGAAGGCGCCGCTGCGGTCGACCTCCCCGCCCTCGACGACGCCCTGCTGTTCGCCGTCGCGACGGGCAGCTATCACGACCCGCACTCCGTGCTCGGCCAGCATGCGGTGAGCGCGCCCGGCGTCGCCGACCGGATCACCGTGATCCGCACGCTGCGTCCGCTGGCGAGCGCGGTCTCTGCGGTGCTGTCGACCGGCGCGCACATCGAACTCGCGCACCTCGCCCACGGCATCTGGCAGGGCATCGACATCATCGGCGCCGACGGCTACACCGTGGAGGCCCGCTACCCCGACGGCAGCGTCTGGACGGCAGAAGATCCGTACCGGTTCCCGCCGACCATCGGCGACCTCGACCTGCACCTGATCGGCGAGGGCCGCCACGAGCAGCTCTGGTCGGCCCTGGGCGCGCACGTGCGCGAGGTCGACGGCGTGCGCGGCACGGCGTTCACGGTCTGGGCTCCGCATGCCAGGGCCGTGCGGCTCGTGGGCGACCTCAACGACTGGGACGGCACCCAGCACGCGATGCGCAACATGGGCCCGACCGGCGTGTGGGAGCTCTTCGTCCCCGGCATCGGCGCCGGCTCCATCTACAAGTTCGACCTGCTCGGCCAGGACGGCCAGTGGGTGCGGCGCGCCGACCCGATGGCGCGGGCCGCGGAGACCCCGCCGGCCACGGCATCCGTCGTCACCGAGAGCGGATACCACTGGGGCGATGGCGGCTGGATGGCCGACCGCGCGGCGCACGACGTGCACAACGGGCCGATGAGCGTCTACGAACTGCACCTCGGCAGCTGGCGGCCGGGCATCGGCTACCGCGAGGCCGCCGACCAGCTGATCGACTACGTCGGAGCCCTCGGCTACACGCACGTCGAGTTCCTGCCGCTGTCCGAGCATCCGTTCGGCGGCTCCTGGGGCTATCAGGTCACCGGCTACTACGCGCCGACGAGCCGCTTCGGCTCCCCCGACGACCTGCGCTACCTGATCGACCGGCTGCACCAGGCGGGCATCGGCGTGATCATGGACTGGGTCCCCGGGCACTTCCCGAAAGACGAGTGGGCCCTCGCGCGCTTCGACGGACAGCCTCTCTACGAGCACGGCGACCCCCGCCGTGGCGAGCAGAAGGACTGGGGCACCCTCGTCTTCGACTTCGGCAATTCGCAGGTGCGCAACTTCCTCGTCGCCAACGCGCTGTACTGGCTCGAGGAGTTCCACGTGGACGGCCTCCGGGTCGACGCCGTCGCTTCGATGCTGTACCTCGACTACTCGCGCGAAGACGGCGAATGGCTGCCGAACATCCACGGAGGGCGCGAGAACCTCGAGGCGATCAGCTTCCTCCAGGAGGTCACCGCCACTTCGTACAAGCGCAATCCCGGCACCGTGATGATCGCCGAGGAGTCGACGAGCTGGGCCGGCGTCACGGCGCCCACCTCCAGCGGGGGGCTCGGCTTCGGCTTCAAATGGAACATGGGCTGGATGCACGACGCGCTCCAGTACATCCACGAGGACCCGATGTACCGCAGCTACCACCACAGCGAGATCACCTTCTCGTTCGTCTACGCGTTCAGCGAGAACTTCCTGCTGCCGATCAGCCACGACGAGGTCGTGCACGGCAAGGGCTCGCTGCTGGGCAAGATGCCGGGCGACCACTGGCAGCAGCTGGCGAACGTCCGTGCGTTCCTCGCCTTCATGTGGGCGCACCCGGGCAAGCAGTTGCTGTTCATGGGCCAGGAGTTCGGTCAGCCGTCGGAGTGGAGCGAGGAGCGCGGGCTCGACTGGTGGATTCTCGACCAGCCGGCGCACCGCGGCCTGTGGGACCTGGTCGCCCAGTTGAACGCCACCTACAAGGCCAATCCGGCCCTGTGGGCGCTCGACAATGATTCGTCCGGATTCGAGTGGATCGACGGCTCGGATGCCGCCGGCAACGTGGTCGCCTTCCTTCGCAAGGACAAGGACGGCAACCCGATCGCGGTTCTGCTGAACTTCTCCGGCAACCCGCACACGGACTACCGGGTGGGCCTGCCGTTCGCCGGCGAGTGGGAAGAGCTGCTCAACACCGACGCCGAGCTGTACGGCGGGTCGGGCGTCGGCAACTTCGGCGCGGTGACGGCCGTGGACGAGCCCTGGGCGGGTCGCCCCGCATCAGCCACCGTGACGCTGCCGCCGCTCGGCGCGCTGTGGCTCAAGCCACGGACGAACTGAGCCAGTCGCGGTAGGTGACGCCGTCGAGCGCGTCGGCGGGGACGAGGTTCTCGCCGGCGCGCCAGGTGGCACCGAGCGGTCCGCCGACGCGGAGGCCGACGATGGCGCCGCGCCCTCCCGTCACCGACTTCCACTCCCCCGCGAGCTCGCGGGCCGTTCGGATCTCGGGGCCGCCGATGCTCCTGGTCGCGTTCGGAGCGCCGTGTCCTTCCGCCGCGTCGACGAGGACGCGCGCGACGTCGCCGACCGCGATGGGCTGGAAGCTGATCTTCGTCGGCGCCGGGATGACCCCGAGGCGGGAACCGCGTTGGAAGAATGCGGTGATGAAATCGTGGAACTGGGTCGCCCGCACGATGCGCGTCTCGATCGGCGACTCCTGGTAGTTGCGCTCCTGGGCGGCCTTCGCACGGTAGTACGGGTAGGCGGACCGGTCGACATTGACGATCGAGAGCAGTACCGCCTGCCGCACGCCGAACCGCGCAGCGGTGTGCAGCAGGTTCTGCGAGCCGGAGGCGAAGACGTGGCTCGCGGCGCGACCGCCGCCGTTCGATGCGTCGACGAGCACGTCGGCGCCCTCGAGGACCTCCTCGAGACCGTCGCCCGTCACGAGGTCGGCGAAACGGTAGTCGGCGCCGGGAACGTACGCGGGCGCGTCGTCATCGGGGACACGACGGCTCGCCACGACGACGTCGTGGCCTCGTTCGATGGCCTCAGCGGTGACAGCCCGGCCCGCGAGCCCGGTGCCACCCACGACGAGAACGCGCGGCATTGGCAGCCTCCCGGCGGGTCGGTTGGGAACAGTGCCGCCGCGCGGCCGGTGGAGGCCCGCTCAGTACAGCAGCGACGCCAGCCTAGCCCGCGCCTTCACGACGCGAGGGTCGTCCACACCGACAATCTCGAAATAGTCCAGGATGCGCGTACGCACCACTTCCCTGCCCGCAGCGTCGAGCGTCGGGAACAGGGTGAGCAGACGGTCGAATGCGTCTTCCACGTGGCCGCCGGAGAGGTCGAGGTCGGCGACGAGCAGCTGGGCATCGACGTCGCGCGGGTCTTCGGCCGCTGCGGAACGGATCTCGTCCATCGACTTACCGTCGAGACGGTCGAGCAGGCTCACCTGAGCGAGGCCGGCAACGGCCATGGTGTCGCGCGGGTCCTGCGCGATGGCGGTCTTGTACTCGGCGATCGCGGTCGCGTAGTCACCGCGCTCGATGGCCTCGTACGCCTCCGCGTGGTGCGGGGGAAGCGGCTCGGCGACGGGCTCGGCGGGAGCGGCATCCGGATCGTCGGAGGCGGCGGGATCGCCCTCGACCGCTGCACGTCCGGTCACGCCGTTCTGGGCGGCGAGCTGCAGCAGCTGCTCGAACACGTCGCGCACCTGCGCCTCGGGCACGGCGCCCGAGAACAGCTGGACGGGCCGGCCGCCGATGACGGCCGCGACCGCGGGCACGGACTGCGCCTGGAACGCCTGGACGAGCTGGGGGTTCGCGTCGACGTCGATACGCACGAGCACCAAACGGCCGTCGTAGTCCTTGACGACCCGGTCGAGCACCGCAGACAGCTGCGCACTCGGCTCCGCCCAGTCAGCACGGAGGTCGACGACGACAGGAACCGTCATCGACAGGTCGAGGAAGTCGTTGAAGTTGGCGTCGGTGCCCTCGAAGTACAGGCTCGGCAGGGCGACGACCCCGTCGGGAGCGCCGGCGTCCGCCGCCCCCGCTGCGGGTGTCTGCCCTGACGTCATGGCCCGGTTGACGAGCGATGTCAGGTCGACGGCACCGCGCAGGCTGGCGGCGTTCGGCGGAATCTGGCTCATTTGACTTCCTTCGCTGCGACGAGGCCCTGAGCGAAGCCCAGGAGGGTGATCTTCGAGTCGGAGCCGGCCTTCGGTACGTAGAACGCCAGCTGGTAGCCGTAGGTGGTGTCGATGCCCGTCTTCGACATCGTCACGCCCGAGAGGGCCGCGGACGTGGGACCGGCGCCGACCTCGGCCCCCGCCTCCACGACGCGGAGCGACTCCGTCTCGGTGAGGCTCGTCCAGACGATGGCGCCCGAGTCGTTGGTGGCCATCGCCGTCGGCGGGGTCGACCCCACCGCGTGCGAGAACTTCAGCGACGCCGTCTTCTCGAGATTCGCGAGCGCCTTGGCCTTGTAGGCCTGGCCGACCACGCCGCGCAGGGTGTCGCCGGTCGCCTCGAAATCGGGCGCGTACTTGCTCTTGTCACCGTTCACCAGGATGTCGGCGTAGGCAGCGGCCACCTGGTTGGGAGCCAGCTTGAGCAGCTTGGAGTCCGGCGGCACGACCGCTGCGCCGATGCTGGCCGGCGCGAGGTCCGGCACCTTGGCCTTGGGCTCGAGCGACACCGCGTAGCTCACCTGGTAGTTGCTGCGAGCGGTCTGCTGCACGAGCGTGAGCGCGATCGGCGCCTGCGTCGTCTGCGCCGGCTTCACGACGGTCATCACCACGCGCGGCCAGGTGTCCGTGGACTGGGGCAACGACACGGCGAGCGGCCCCGCCGAGATGGCGGGCAGCGCGGGGACGTCGGACTTGTTGGTGCGGATCGTGTAGTTGGCCTTGCGCAGTTCGAGCGCCGGGCCCGAGAAGCGGGTCGCGAGCAGTGTGGCGTCGCGCTTCGCGTCCGCCTGGGTCGTAGTGGCGGAGATGCGCTTCATGATGCGCTCCAGCTGCGGCACGGTGACGCTCGGGGGCATCACGTCTTTGGCCTTGGGCAGGTCCGTCGTGATCGGGCTGGCCGTCGGTACGGCCGATGCCGAGGACTGCGACCAGAACTCGGAGGTGCAGCCGGTCAGTCCGAGCGCGCCGACGAGCACGACCGGAACGGCGATGAGCGCGCGCCGGGTCGAGCGCCGGCCCTTCGGGGTGGCCTCGATGGCCTTGGACGGCTTGTATCGGGGCGCCTTGGGAAGCTTCGGCATCTTGGGGCCGCCTCCTCCCTTGCGTCGTGGGCCGCGCGACTTGCGCAGCGAATAGAGCCCCCAGAGGTAGAGGGCGAGGCCGACGACAAGCAGTCCGAGCCCGCCGACGATCAGCGGACCGGCCCACGGGGTGCTCGTGTCGAGCGGCCAGACGACGCGCACGGTGTTCGGCGCCGGCTGCGTGCCGTCTGCGGCCACGATGACGCTGATGCTGTCGGGCACGTTCATCCGGGTCAGCTTCGCGTCGTCGCCGTCGAACTCCTCGAGCCAGAGATCGGAGCCGGCCGGGTTGGGTCCTGGCGTCACCGCCGCCTTGGCCGAGGTGTCGGCGGACGCGCTCGGCGTCGCGGACGGTGTCGCCGTCGGCGCAGGGGTGGCGGTGCTCGTCGATCCCGAGCCGCCGTCGCCCTGGTCGGACGGCGTCACCTTCTTGGTCGTGATGGTGCCGTTCGCGGTGTTCAGGGTGAGCCGGGTGTAATCCTGATCGCCCAGCCATGCCGTCACATCGGCGGTGCGGCCGTACGCGACGACCTGCTTGTCACCACTGCCTCCGGTGACCGACATCGTCTGCTGGCCCGGATGCGCGTTGAGCACAGTACCGTCGATGACGATGTACCGGGGGTCGCCCGAGACGGTCGTGGAGACGGCCACCTGGGAGGGTGGTGCGAACACCGTGCGCTGGGCGATGCCGACAGCGATCATGACGGCCGCCACGACGAACGCGACGATGGCGAGTACGAAACGCAAACAAGCTCCTTCTGTGTTGCCCCGGGACGCCCGGCGGGCACAGTCAGTACACGATAGTCGACCACCCTGGGAGGCTCCTAACGATTGCCTGGACAGTCGCGGTCCCGACAGGGCCCCGATGCAGCTGTCGGGCTCGAAATGTAGGATTGGGGCGGTGCGGCAGCCACGTGGCGTGCACGCCTCGGACTTCAGGAGAGACAACAGTGGCCACCGACGATTCGAACTTCACACAGGTCTTCCGCGGATACGACAAGGACGAGGTCGACAAGGCCGTCCAAGACCTGCGGCGCGAGCTGATCAAGTCGAACACCCAGGCTGCCGATTCCGCCAAGGAGATCAAGCGGCTCCAGGTGCGCGTCGAGGAGCTCAACGCCGAGATCGAAGAGGTCGGGAGCCCCACGTTCTCCGGTCTCGGAACGAAGCTCGAAAACACGCTGCGGGTGGCCGAGGAGCAGTCGACCCGCCTGATCGCCCAGGCCGACATCGATGCCGAGAAGCTCCGCAACGGCGTCGCGGCGGAGGTCGACAAGATCAAGTCGACGGCCGCGCAGCAGGCCGAACGGGTGCTCGCCGACGCCCGCGCCCGCGCGACGACGGCCCTCGAGGACGCGCAGATCGCGGCGGCCGAGGTACTGGCGAAGGCGAACACCGACAGAGAGACCCTCGTCACGGATGCGCTGCGCGAAGCGGCTGCGATCCGCGGTGCTGTGGCCACCGAGGCCGCGGAGGTGCGTGCGACGAGCAAGCGCGAGTCGGCCGCTGTGCGCGCCGAGGCGGACCGGGAGGCGGCGGAGCTCAAGGCCGTGGCCACGCGCGAGGCCGAAGCCGCCCGCGCCGAGGCCGCGCAGCTGGACCGCGAGATCGAGACAAGACGGGCCGAGCTCGCCAACGCCTTCGCCGACGATCGCGCCGCGTTCGAGCGCGAGTCCGAGCAGACGCGACTCGAGCTGGCCAAGAAGGTCGCGGAGACGAACGATTCCCTCGAGGCCGAGAGCGTGCGCACTCGCAACGAGCTCGCGGCCGAAGCGGCGCAGGCCCGCGCCGACCTCGCCGACGAGGTCGAGCGCCAGCGCGTCGCACTCGCGTCCGAGGCGGCGCAGACCCGTGCCGACCTCGAAAATGAGACCAGGAGCGCCCGGCAGGCGCTCGAGACCGAGGTCGAGCAGACGAAGAAGGCGCTCGCCTTCGAGGTCGAGCAGACCAGGAACAGCCTCGCTGCCGATGTGGAGCAGACCCAGTCCGCTCTCGCAGACGAGGTCACGCGCACCAAGAGCGAACTCGCAGACGAGGTCGCCACCACCACGAGCGCCCTCGCCGACGAGGTGACCCGCACCAAGAGCGAACTCGCAGACGAGGTCGCCACCACCACGAGCGCCCTCGCCGACGAGGCGGTCCAGACCCGCACGGCGCTGGCCGACGAGGCGATCCAGACCCGCACCGCCCTCAGCGACGAGGCGACCCGCACGCGCGCGGAGCTCGAGGCCGAGCGCACCGCGACCGCAGCGTCCCTCGCCGCCGACCGCGAGCAGACCGCGAGCAGCCTGGCCGCCGAGGTCGAGCAGACCAGGGCGGAGCTCGCCGCTGCTGCCGAACGACAGAGCCGCGACCTGAGCGCGGAGGCAGCGCAGCTGCGTGCCGATCTCGCCGCGGAGGTCGACCGCACCCGCAGCAGCCTCGCCGACGAGGTCGCCCGCGAACGGAGCGTCCTCGCGGCCGAGGTGGAGAGCACGAAGGCGCAGCTCGCCGCCGAGGTCGAGCAGACGAGGTCCGCTCTCGCGACCGAGGTCGAGCAGACCAAGTCCGCCCTCGCGACCGAGGTCGAGCAGACCAAGTCCGCCCTCGCGACCGAGGTCGAGCAGACCAAGTCCGCCCTCGCCGCCGAGGTCGAGCAGACGACGTCGACCCTCGAGAACGACGTGACGAGCACCCGCTCGGCACTGGAGGCCGAGGTCGAGCAGACCAAGTCCGCCCTCGCCGCCGAGGTCGAGCAGACCAAGTCGTCGCTGGCCGAAGAGATCGAGCGCACCCAGGCGACACTCGCCGAAGACGTGCGGCGCACGGCCGTCGACCTCGCCGACCAGCGGCAGTCGACCGCCGACACGCTCGCGAACGACGCTGAGCAGCAGCGCGTCGCTCTCGAGAAAGAGGCGGAGGAGACGCGTGTCGCCCTCGCCGACGACACGGAGCGGGCCCGCATCGCCCTCGAGCGCGAAACCACCGAGGCACGGGCGAAGCTCGCCGCAGAGGTGGCCGAAGCCACGACGGCGCTCGAGGCCGAGCTCGCGGAGCTCCGCAGCGCCTTCGAGCAGGAGGCGGCCCAGGCACGAGCGGCGCTCGACGCGGAACTCTCGACGCTGCGCACGCAGACCCTCGAGGCCGTCGAGGCGAAGACCCGCGAGATCGAGCAGGCCCGCATCGACCTCGACGTCGAACTCAAGGCACGGCGCGACGAGGCGGAGAAGGATTACCTGAGTCGCCACCAGGAGGCGGTGGCCCAGACCCAGAAGTACCTCGACGAGGCCAACCAGCAGCTGGCCGAGGCGGTCAAGCGCACCACGCAGGCGCGCACCGAGGCGGACACCTTCGAGACCGAGGCCCGCAACACGGTCAAGTCGGCCCGCAAAGACGCCGAGGCCACGGCGGCGAAGATCGTCGCCGACGCCGAGGAGCGCGCTGCCGGGCTCGTCGCAGAGGCCGAGGAGCGCACCGAACGCCTCGTGGCGGACGCGGAAGAACGCCTGGCGCAGATTAGGATTGAGCGCGAAGCCGTTGCGGGATACTTCGAGAACCTTCGAGGAGTGCTGCAGCAGGCGGAGAAGGTCTCCGCCGATAGCAACTGACGTTCGTAACCAGGGGGCCGCATGAAGATCCAGAACCCGTTCAGGGTCGGCCTCATCGGAACACTGGGCGTCGGCGTCGGGATTCTGATCCTCACCTCCGTCGTGAACCTGGCGACGATCATCACGTACATCGGCGCAGCGCTCTTCATCGCGCTCGGCATCGAGCCGCTGATCTCGTTCCTCGAACGCCACAAGTTCCCGCGCTGGTCGGCCCTGGTCATCACGCTGGTCGTCATCCTCGGCGCGCTCGCCGGCCTGATCTGGGCGATCGTGCCGGTCGCCGTCGACCAGCTCACCCAGTTGATCAACGGAATCGTCACCTGGGTCAATGAGGGCAAGGCGCAGCAGTGGTACACCGATCTGCAGCATCAGTTCCCCGGCATCGTCAATCAGCAGAACTTCGACGCGGTCACGCAGTGGCTGCAGAAGAACCTGCCGAACATCACCTCGACCGTGCTGGCCACCGGCGTCGGCATCGTCAGCGGCGTGTTCGGCGCCCTGATCGTGATCATCCTGACGATCTACTTCACCGCTTCGCTGCCGAGCATCAAGCGTGCTTCGTACCAGCTGGTCCCCGCGTCGAAGCGTGCCCGGTTCTCCGACCTCGGCGACCAGATCACCGACTCCGTCGGCAAGTACGTCATGGGCCAGGTCTCCTTGGCTCTCATCAACGGCATCCTGAGCGCGATCTTCCTCACCATCATCGGCGCGAAGTTCCCGATCCTGCTCGCGTCGATCGCCTTCTTCTTCTCACTGATCCCGCTGGTGGGCACCATCACGGGCTCCGTCATCATCACCGCGGTCTGCCTGCTCGCCGGGCCGGCGACGGCCATCACCGCCGGCATCTACTACATCATCTACATGCAGGTCGAGGCGTACGTGCTGAGCCCGCGCATCATGAACCGCGCGGTCTCCGTGCCGGGTGCCCTGGTCGTGGTCGCCGCCCTCGCCGGCGGCACGCTCCTCGGAATCCTCGGCGCCCTGATCGCCATCCCGTTCGCGGCGGGCATCCTGCTCATCATCAAGCAGGTCGTCATCCCCCGCCAGAACGAGCTCTAGACCGCCGTCCCGTCACGCCATTCGCCCGGAAGGGGCAGCGCCGACGGATTGACGCGTTCGACGATCTCGCTCAGCACGCGCCTGGTCTGGTTCTCCCCCACCCAGAGGTGCTTGCCGCCCTCGACATCGACGAGCTCGATCTGCGGGAGCGGCGCGAACGCCTCGGCTGCCGCATCCGGCTTCAGGTAGTCGTCGTGCTCGGGGATGAGCGCCACGATCGGCCGGGGGTCGCCCGCCCAGGCGGCCAGGTGCTCGGGCTTCGCACGATGCAGCGGGGGCGACAGCAGGATGACACCGTCGACCGGGAAGCCGCGCCCGTACATCAGGGCGAGCTCGGTGCCGAACGACCACCCGACGAGCCACGGATGCGGCAGGCCGCGCTCCGCGACGAACTGCATGGCGGCCTCGACGTCGTAGCGCTCCTCGATGCCGTGGGAGAACCGGCCTTCGCTCGTCCCCCGTGGCGACGCCGTCCCCCGCGTGTTGAAGCGGAGCACGGCGATGTCGGCGAGGGCGGGCAGACGCGCCGCCGCCTTGCGCAGGATGTGCGAGTCCATGAAGCCGCCGCCGGTCGGCAGCGGGTGCAGTGTCACCAGGGTCGCGACCGGCGCGCGGTCGAGCGGCGACGCCAGTTCGCCGACGAGCGTCAGGCCGTCGCGGGTGTGCAGCTCGATGTCTTCGCGCCGTGCGGGCAGCTCGACGCTCCCCCGGATCTCGATGGGCTCAGTGGTCACGTGCGTCCTTCTGCTCAGCTGATCTTCCAGCAATGGGAGTGCCAGTGCCGGCGTGCCGCGATGTCGGCCGCGTCGCCCATCACCCCGTCGGCGCGCCAGGCCACGAGATGGGCGACCCCGGGAGAGATGTCCTGACCGCAGCCGGGGCACACGTAGCTCTTCTGCGCCTGCACCGTCGACACGGGCTGCACGTTCCACGCGATGCCGCGGCGCACCTCGGTGCGGCGCCAGCCGGTCATGATGCGCGAGAGGTCGAGGGCCTCGTCATCATCGCGGCCGTGGCCCTGACGGCCTCGGGGACGATTGCTGCGCGGCATCACACCAGTCTAGACACGGCTGTGGTGACACATCCGTCATCGGCTACGCGTCGTGCGACATCCGCCTACGCATCGCTCTCGCGCTGCGCCATCCGCGATTCGTCGAAGTCGAGCATCGTCTGCGCCTTGGTCAGGATGCGCGACGGGTAGTTGCCGCGGCTTCGCGCCTCCAGCAGCGCGTCGCGCTCGGCATCGAGCACCAGCGACCGCAGCGCCCGGTACTGCTCGTGCGGGCCGGCCTTCTCCTTCTCGCCTTCCTCGCGTTCCACCCGCTCCCATTCGGCCTCGACACGCAGCAGCGTGTCTTGCCGCACCCGCTCCAC
Source organism: Leifsonia sp. 10N434 (assembly GCF_056394405.1). NCBI lineage: Bacteria > Bacillati > Actinomycetota > Actinomycetes > Micrococcales > Microbacteriaceae > Leifsonia > Leifsonia sp. 10N434. Next base: position 552,325 of record NZ_JBFTHV010000002.1, read on the forward strand.
GACGTCCTCGTCGAGCACCTCGCCCTCGGGGAGGCCGACGTCGGGGTTCTCGAGCGCGCCGAGGCCCGCCTCGCTCATCTCTTCCAGCAGGCCCGCCAGCTCGCGGCGATCGGCCGCGGCATCCGAGCCCGTCACCTTCAGGAGCCGGATGACCAACGGAAGGGTCCCGCCCTGGACGAGGAGCGTGACGAGCGCGACGACGAACGCGATCAGGATGAGCTGGAACGAGTACGGGGTCCCGCGCGGCAGCGTCTGAGCGGCGGCGAGGGTGACGACGCCGCGCATCCCAGCCCAGGTCAGCACCGCGCCTCCGCGCCAGCCGATCGACGCATCCTGCATCTCGGTGATGTCGGCGGAGCGCCGTTCGAGATAGCGCCGCAGACGGGACCAGCGTCGCCTGTCGCGCTCCGTGCTCGGCTCCGGGCGGTCGTTCATCTTGTCGAGGCCGTCGGAGACGCGGTCGCCGATCTGCTCCGCCCGGCGCTGGCTGGCGCGCAGGCCCAGCACGATCGGCACGATGAAGAGCCCCCGGATGACCAGCAGCAGCACGCAGATCAGCAGACCGAGCGCCAGGCAGCCCCAGACGTCGAGTCCCGCCGGATGCGTCTCCACTCCGCTGATGATCGACTTCAGCTGCACGCCCATCACGAGGAAGACGCCGTTCTCGAGGAGGAACTGCACGGTGCGCCAGTTCAGGCGTTCGGCGATCCGCGCCTGGGCGCTGAACCGCCGTGCAGAGTTGTGGCCGGTGTAGAGGCCGGCGACGACCACGGCGAGCACCCCCGATGCCTCCAGGCTCTCCGCCGGGATGTAGGCGATGAACGGCACGGCGAACGACATCGCTGTCTCGAGCACGGGGTCGTTGAGGCGCGAGCGGAGGAAGACCGTCACGATGCCCACCACGAGGCCGATCGCGATGGCGATGACCACGGACAGCGCGAACTGACCGGCGACCGCGGCGACGTGCACCGTTGCGGCGGTGGCGGCGACGGCCGACTTGAGCAGCACGAGCGCGGAGGCGTCATTGACCAGGCTCTCGCCTTCGAGAACGGTCACGAGTCGTGTCGGCAGACCGAGTCGCTTGGCGATGGCCGTGGCCGCAACCGCGTCGGTCGGGCTCACGACCGCCCCCAGCGCGATTCCGGCCGCGAGATCGAGATCCGGCAGGATCGCGTACAGGATGAAGCCGATGACGAACGCGGTGACAACGACCAGGACGACCGAGAGGACCGAGATCGTCCCGATGTTGCGCCGGAAGTCCATCAGCGGCACTTGGATCGCCGCCGAATAGAGCAACGGCGGCAGAACGATCGTCAGGATGACCCACGGAGGGACCTCGAACGAGGTCGGAAGGATCGGCAGGAACGAGATCGCAACGCCGACCACGACCAGCACCACCGGTGTCGCGATCCCGAGCTGCTTGGAGAACACGGACACCCCGACCAGCACGACGATGCCGATCACTCCGATGAGTGCGTACTCCATGCGACAACGCTACCGCGGGCGAATGATCCGGACGCGGGGGTTGCGTTTCAGGCCTGCGTCAGAAAGAGTCGACTCTTCGGGCGGGCGTCAGTACCAGCCGGCGCTCTCGGAGTGCCCCCAGGCGCCGCACGGAGTGCCGTAACGACCCTGGATGTAGCCCAGACCCCACGCGATCTGCGTAGCGGCGTTGGTCTGCCAGTCAGGGCCGGCGGAGGCCATCTTGCTTCCGGGCAGTGCCTGCGGGATGCCGTAGGCGCCGCTGCCGGCGTTGTAGGCGTACACGTTCCAGCCGGACTCGCGGTTCCATAGGGAGACCAGGCAGTTGTACTCGCTGTCGCCCCAACCGTGCGCCTTGACCGCGGCATAGCCGGCCGCCTGAGCCGATCCGGGGTCGGGAGTGCCGGCGGCGGGAGCGCTGCTGCCGGCACTGTCGCCGCTGTCCGAGCTGTCGCTGCTGCCGGAATCGGTCGCGGCGGGAGCCGGGGGCGGAGGCGGCTTGGGCTTCGGCTTCTCTTTCACCGAGATCGCCTCGCGGGTGACCGAGGTGGTGTACGAGCCGGTGGCCGCGAGCGTCTGCACGGGAGCGTCGCCGTAGCGCGACGTGCTCTGGACCGTGTCGGCGTAGGCCGGCGTCGCCGCGGAACCCGAGTAGGGATCGACGACGTTCACCAGCGCGAATCCGACGGCGGCTGTGAAGGCGAAACCCCACAGCACGGCCTGCGATCGCACATGGGGTCGCCTTACCGTGACGCCGACCGGGTTGGCCGGAGTCAGGGGAACAATCTCTGACTCTGCTACTCGTCTACCCACGATCACAAGACCATAACGAACAAATCACGCATCGCCAAGACGAGCCTCCCACTTTCAGCGAACAGCCAGCATCACATCCGTCACGCTGTCGAGCAGCAGATCGACCTGGATCTCCTTGTATCCGCCGCGCTGCGGGCGGAACGTCACGGTGCGCACCTCTTCGACGCTCATCGGCTTCCCGTCCTGGAAATATTTCACCAAGCGCGACGAGAATCGGTCGACATCCGTGCGGTTGTAGCCATAGGTGAAGACGCTCGCGCGGTCGAAACGCTGCCCGATCGGCCGGTCGAGTCGGTTCAGCACGACCTGGGCCGTCGTGCGCGCCTCCTCGAACCAGGCGGCCTCACCCGCAGCCGCGCGGGCGGCCTCGCGCTCGCGTGCGGCGAAGGCGTCCTCCAACCGCTCGAGGGCGGCGTCGACATGCGTGGTCGAGTAGCCGCCCTTCTCCATGCCGAATGCGGTATGCCGGATGTCCGCCGAGGTCAGCGCATCCTTGTCGGAGGCGTCGCCGTCATAGGCGAGACGGGCGGTCTGCAGGAACTCGTCGACCTGCGCGGTGTCGTAACCGAGCTTCGACTTCCGGGCACGGGGGAAGGTACTCACTCCCCCATTCTGTCATCCGAAGATGAGGAAGAGCGCGTAGGTGACGGCCGCAGACGGCAGAATCGAGTCGAGCCGGTCGAGGAAGCCGCCGTGCCCTGGCAGCCACGAGCTCATATCCTTGATGCCCAGGTCCCGTTTGATGAGGGACTCGGCGAGGTCGCCGAGGGTCGCGCTCAACAGGATCACGATGCCGAAGACGATGCCGAACCACCACGGACGCTCGATCATGAACAGCGAGAGCAGGATGCCGGCGACCACGCTGGTGACCGCCGCTCCGGCGAAGCCCTCCCAGGTCTTCTTCGGGCTGATCGTCGGCGCCATCGGGTGCTTGCCGAACGACAGCCCGCTCGCATAGGCCCCGGTGTCGACGGCCACCACCAGGATGATGAACGCCAGCACCCACCACTCGCCGCGGTCCTCGGCGAGCAGCAGCATCGCGAAGCTCGCGAGCAGCACGACGTAGAGCTGCACGAGGGCCGACGAGCCCAGGTCGCGCACCAGCTGCGCGCGCCCCACCTTCGCTGGGCGCGCAGCCTCCTCGATGAGTCGCCAGATCCACACCAGCAGGATGCCGGCCGACAGCGAGACGAGCTGGCCTCCCGCATGGAAGTAGTACGCGGCCGGTGCGATGGCCACCGCCGCGACGATGGTCGGGATGCGCGGCACGAGCCGCCCTGCACTGCGGAACGCCTGCGTGAGTTCGAACGACGCGAACGCCGCGATGCCGATGCCGAACACGAGGAAGAGCTGCTTGATGAAGATCAGGCTGATCAGCAGCAGCGCGCCGGCGCCGACGCCGATCAGGATGGCGAGGATCAGGTTGCGCCCGGTGCGGGCTTCGATGCGCTCGTTCGTCGCATCGAGCTGAGCCTTGCGGGCCTGGACCTGTCGTTCCAGATCGGCCCGGGTGGCCTGAACCTGAGCGCGGAACTCCGCCTTCGATCCCGGCCTGCCGCGGCGCGGCTGGACCGGGTCGTCCGGTTCGCCAGAGGTGCCGTTGGTCATGGTGCCTAAACCTCGAGGAGTTCGGCTTCCTTGCGCTTGAGAGCCTCGTCGACAGCCTCGACGTGCGTGCGCGTGACGTTCTCCAGCTCTTTCTCGCCGCGGGCCACGTCGTCGTCGCCGACCTCGCTCTTGAGCGCGTCGAGATCGTCTTTGGCCTTGCGGCGGATGTTGCGGATCGCGACCTTGGCGTCCTCGCCCTTGCTGCGCACGAGCTTGACGAAGTCCTTACGGCGGTCCTCGGTGAGCTCGGGCAGGGTGACGCGCACGATCTCACCGTCGTTGCCGACGTTCGCCGACAGGTTCGGCATGTTGACGATCGCCTTCTCGATCTCCTTCAGCGCCGACTTGTCGTACGGCGTGACGAGCAGCACGCGCGCCTCGGGGTTCTGCAGACCGGCGAGCTGGTTGAGGGGCGTCGGAGAGCCGTAGTAGTCGACCAGGACCTTCTGGAAGAGGGCCGGGTTCGCGCGGCCCGCGCTCACCGTGCTGAAGTCGTCCTTCGCCGCCTCCACGGTCTTGCTCATGCGCTGGGTGGCGTCGGAAATCACATCCGCGATCACGGTCTCTCCTTCAGTCGGTGAATCGGTTTCTAGTCTAGAGCCGCGTGGCTGCGCAGCCCGCCCGGCTAGCCGAGCAGAGTGCCGATCTCGGCGCCGAGGATGGCGGCCGTGACGTTCCCGGCCGGCTCGATGCCGAAGATGCGCATGGGCATCCCGTTGTCCATGCAGAGGCTGAGCGCGGTGGAGTCCACCGCCTTGAGGTTCTGCTGCAGCGCCTCCTGGTGGCTGATCTGCTCGATCTTGCGCGCATCCGGGTTGGTGCGGGGGTCGTCGTCGTACATGCCGTCGACACCGTTCTTGGCCACGAGCACCACGTCGGCCTCGATCTCGAGCGCGCGCTGGGCGGCGACCGTGTCGGTCGAGAAGTACGGAAGGCCGGCGCCGGCACCGAAGATGACGACCCGCCCCTTCTCGAGGTGCCGCTCCGCGCGGCGCGGGATGTACGGCTCGGCCACCTGGGTCATCGCAATGGCGGACTGCACGCGCGTCTCGGCGCCGGCCTGCTCGAGGAAGTCCTGCAGGGCGAGCGCGTTCATGACCGTGCCGAGCATGCCCATGTAGTCCGCACGACCGCGGTCCATGCCGCGCTGCGAGAGCTCGGCGCCGCGGAAGAAGTTGCCCCCTCCGACGACGATCGCGACCTCGACGTCGCTGGCCGCCTGGGCGATCTCGCGGGCGATCGAGCTGACGATATCGGGGTTCACTCCGAGCTGACCGCCGCCGAAGGCCTCGCCGGACAGTTTGAGAAGGACCCTGCGCCTCTTATTGGATTCCGACATGCGTGTATGAGTCCTTCCGTTGGGCGATCTCGTTAAAAGTAGTGGTTGCGAAGCGCGAGCGCTCCACCGAGCGCACAGAAAAGGAGTCCGGATCGTGAGAACGATCCGGACTCCTTCATGAGGCTGTTAGGCGCCGACCTTGAAGCGCGCGAAGCCGGTGACGGTGATTCCCGCCTCCTTGACGACCTGGCTGATGCTCAGCTTGTTGTCCTTCGCGTAGTCCTGCTCGAGCAGGGCGACCTGCTTGAAGTAGGCGCCGAGGCGACCCTCGATGATCTTCGGGAGCGCGGCCTCGGGCTTGCCCTCGTTGCGCGAGATCTCCTCGACGATGCGGCGCTCGTTCTCGACGGCCTCCGCCGGGACGTCCTCACGGGTGAGGTACTCCGGGTTGGCGAACGAGATGTGCTGCGCGATGCTGCGAGCGGTCTCCGCGTCGTCGCCGGTGTAGCCGAGCACGACACCGACCTGCGGGGGCAGGTCCTTGGAGGTCTTGTGCAGGTAGATCGCGAAGTGCTCGCCGGTCACGACGGCGAGGCGGCGGAGCTCCACCTTCTCGCCGAGGATGGCGGCCTCGTCACCGATGAGCTCGGCGACGGTCTGGCCGCCGGCGGGGGCCGCGAGGGCCTCCTCGACCGTGGTGGCGCCCGCTGCGACGACCGCGTCGAGCACCTTGTCGGAGAGGGCGATGAACTTGTCACCCTTGGCCACGAAGTCGGTCTCGCACGCGAGCTCGATCATGGTGGCGCTGGTGCCGTTCTCCTTGGCCGCGACGAGGCCTTCGCTCGTGGAGCGGTCGGCACGCTTCGCGTTGCCCTTGGCACCCTTCAGGCGCAGGATCTCGGTGGCCTTCTCGATGTCTCCATCGGCCTCCTCGAGTGCCTTCTTGGTGTCGACCATGCCCGTGCCGAGCTGCTCGCGCAGGGCTTTGATGTCAGCGATGCTGATGTTTGCCATGTTCCTTTGAGAACCTTCTGTCGAAAATGTGGAGTGGGAGACGGGTTACTTGGCGTCGGTGTCGGCCTCGACGACAGCCTCGGTGGCGTCATCGGTGGCGACCGCGGCTTCGGCGCCCGCGTCGGCTTCGGTCTCCGCAACAGCCTCGGCGACGGCTTCGCCCTCGGCGACGACCTCGGCGGAGTCCGCCTTGGCCTCGGCGAGGTCGGCGTCTGCTGCCTTCTCGGTCTCGGCGCTGGACTGGACCTCGTCACCCGACGACGTGAGGAGCTCCTGCTCCCACTCGGCGAGCGGCTCGGCCGGCTCTGCACCCTCTTCGGGCTTCTGGTGACGCTGGATGAGGCCCTCGGCCGCGGCGTCGGCGACGATGCGGGTCAGCAGGCTGACCGAGCGGATGGCGTCGTCGTTACCCGGGATCGGGTACTGGACCTCGTCGGGGTCGCAGTTGGTGTCGAGGATGCCGATGACCGGGATGCCCAGCTTCTTGGCCTCGTCGATCGCCAGGTGCTCCTTCTTGGTGTCGACGACCCAGAGCGCGCTCGGGGTCTTCGCCAGGTTGCGGATGCCGCCGAGCGACTTGTGCAGCTTGTCGAGCTCCCGCTTCTTGATGAGGAGCTCCTTCTTGGTGAAGCCGCTCGTGGTGCCTTCGAAGTCGAGCTCCTCGAGCTCCTTCATGCGGGCGAGGCGCTTCGACACCGTCTGGAAGTTGGTGAGGAGGCCACCGAGCCAGCGCTGGTTGACGTAGGGCTGGCCGACACGCGTCGCCTGCTCGGCGATGGCGTTCTGTGCCTGCTTCTTGGTGCCGACGAAGAGGATGGTGCCGCCGTGGGCGACCGTCTCGCGCACGAACTCGTACGTCTTGTCGATGTACGCGAGCGACTGCTGCAGGTCGATGATGTAGCTGCCCGAGCGCTCCGTCAGGATGAATCGCTTCATCTTCGGGTTCCAGCGGCGGGTCTGGTGTCCGAAGTGGACGCCGCTGTCGAGCAGCTGGCGCATGGTTACAACGGCCATTTGCCGTTCTCCTTTTCTCGCATCCGGGCGCGCGCGGCACGCGGATGCTCTTGCGGTTGACTGCGGCGACCGGACGGCCGCCACTCCTGGTGCCCGGCGCGCACATCCGCTCCTCGGCCGACGGGATGACCCGTGGATCGTGAAGACCGGTGGATGTGGCGTGAACCCGAGTGGGCACGCGTAGTCACCCCGACGAGCGGAGTGCTGCAGTCATCTTATCAGAACGCGCCCTAGACGGTGTCGCCGCTGGAGCGCACCTGGACCCCGCGGTTCTTGCCCGCGTTGGCGAACAGCGTCTCCGCGTGCTCGAGCGCCATGCCGTTGGTCTCCGGGATCTTCCAGAACACGAAGAAGAACGACAGCAGAGCGAACACCGCGTACATGCCGTACGTGAACGGCAGCGAGAAGGCCGCCATCGGCGGGAAGCTGACGGTGACCAGGAAGTTGGCGATCCACTGCGCAGCCGCCGCGACACCGAGCGCCTTGCCGCGGATCTTCGTCGGGAAGATCTCGCCGAGCAGCACCCAGACCAGCGGACCCCACGACGCGCCGAAACAGACGACGAAGACGTTGGCCGCGACCAGTGCGATCGGTCCCCAGGCGCCGGGCAGGCTGACCTCGCCCTTGCTGTTCGTCACGGAGAACGCGAACGCCAGGGCCATCGCTCCGAGCGAGACGGCCATCCCGATCGAGCCGGTGAGCAGGATGGGACGTCGTCCGACGCGGTCGACGAGCAGGATGGCGACGACCGTGACAGCCACGTTGGTGACCGACGTGATCACCGTGATCAGCAAGGAGTTCTTCTCGGTGAATCCCACGGCCTGCCAGAGCGTCGTCGAGTAGTAGAAGATCACGTTGATGCCGACGAACTGCTGGAACACCGACAGGATGATGCCGATCCAGACGATCGGCTTGAGTCCGAACCTGTTGCCGCGCAGGGTGGCCTTGAGGCCCTCCTTGTCCTCCTCGATCGAGTGCTCGATGTCGCCGATCTGGCGGTCGATGTCGCTCTCCGGCACGAGGGTGGCGAAGATCGCGCGGGCTTCGTCGTGCTTTCCGGTCGCGAGCAGGTAGCGCGGCGACTCGGGCAGGATCAGCGCCAGGATGCCGTAGACGACCGACGGGATGACACCGACCAGGAACATCCACCGCCACGCCTCGAGTCCGAACCACAGCTGGTTGGATGCGGAGCCGGCGACGCCGGCGAGAAGGGCGTCGGAGAGCAGGGCGACGAAGATACCGATCGTGATGGCGAGCTGCTGCAGCGATGCCAAGCTACCGCGGGACTGCTTCGGGGCGATCTCCGCGATGTAGGCCGGGGCCACGACGGAGGCGATGCCGATGCCGAGACCGCCGATCACACGCCAGAAGCCGAGATCCCAGACCGAGAAGGCCAGGCCGGCGCCGATCGAGCTGGCGAGGAACAGGATAGAGCCGAGCAGCATCACCTTGATGCGGCCCCACCGGTCGGCGAGGCGACCGGCGATGTACGCACCGACCGCGCAACCGAGCAGGGCGATGGCCACCACGAAGCCCTTGACGAAGTCGTTGAGGGCGAAGTTCTTCTGGATGGAGTCCACTGCGCCGTTCACGACGGAGGAGTCGAATCCGAAGAGGAAGCCGCCGACGGCCGCAGCGACGGCGAGCCCGATGACCTTGCGGCGCATCGCGGACGTCGGCTTGGGCGCGTTGTCGTCCGCCGAGGACGAGGTGTTTCTCTGCTGTTCAGACATCTGAGACCTTTGCGATCGAGTGCGGGTCCGTCGGACACCGGGAGGTGTTCGGATCACCGGCGAATGACACGGTACTCCGGTACTTCACACTCGCAAACACCTGCATACGGCCGGGCGTGCCGCGCTGTCGCGCGCCCTCCACCGCAGCGCCGTGCGATCCGTTCTCCACGGATTAGCCGACTCCCCCGTCGCAGGTGCATGCGTCCACCACAGTCGAATCACGAGCGGCGGCGCTCGCTGAGCGGGCGGAATCCCGGGCGACGGTGGGCCCCGCATCCCGATGCGCAGGCGGATACAGGGAGGACGGGATGCGGAGAATCCGGCGGACGAGATGGCCTGCAGTGGCGATAACGCTGGCGGTGTCGGCAGGTTTCGGTGCCGGCACGGATCACGGAGGCGCGACCGGATTGCGTCCTGCTGCGATCGACAGCACCTCTCGTGGCGCCTGGCGCTGGCCGCTGCAGGGGGTAGCGCTGACACGTCCGTTCGAGGCGCCCGCGACTCCGTATTCGGCCGGACACCGCGGGGTGGATCTGCGTGCGTCTCCCGGCGCTGCGGTGTCGGCACCCTCGGACGCGGTCGTGCACTTCTCCGGGGTCGTGGTGGATCGCCCGGTGCTCACGCTGGATCACGGCGACGGTGTTCTCTCGAGCTACGAGCCGGTGCGGTCAGAGTTGAAGGCGGGCGACTCGGTCGCGGTCGGGGGGTCGGTCGGAGTGGTGTCGACGGGTGGACACTGCGACGAGACGTGCCTGCACGTCGGGGTGCGGGTGTACGGCGAGTACGTCTCGCCGCTTCTGTACTTCGATCGCGTCCCGCGCGCGGTGCTCCTCCCCCTCGGCAGCGGAAACGGGAGGTGAGACCCGGTGGGCTCGGCGGACGAACAACGTGGCCCGGGTGCCGCGTGGTTCAGGCCCGGGGGTGCGCGATCCGGTAGCTCTCCTTGAGCCGCTCGGTCGAAACGTGCGTGTAGATCTGCGTGGTGCCGAGGCTCGCGTGGCCCAGCAGTTCCTGCACCGCACGGAGGTCGGCGCCGCCGTCGAGCAGGTGGGTGGCGGCGGTATGCCGGAGGGCGTGCGGTCCGGCCGGTCCCGTACCGGGCAGATCGGCGAGCAGGCCGGCGACGAGACGGTAGATCGACCGGGTTCCGAGTCGAACGCCTCGGGCACCGAGGAAGACGGCCGCGCCGGAACGCTCCGACGCGAGATGCGGACGGCCCCGGCGGAGGTAGTCGACGATGGCACGGTGCGCGGGGACACCGAACGGGACGGTTCGCTCCTTCGCGCCCTTGCCGAGAACGCGCACAGTGAGCCGGTCGAGGTCGATGTCGTCGATGTCGAGACCCGCCAGCTCCGAGACGCGCAGCCCGGAGGCGTAGAGCAGCTCGATCACGGCGACGTCGCGGAGCCGGGCAGGGTCCCCGTCGGCGGCCCGCGTCGCGAGCAGTTCGAGCACCTCCGCGATCTGCGCCCTGTTGATCACCCGCGGAAGAGTCTTGCCGGCCTTGGGCGTCTTGAGCCGTGCCGCAGGGTCGGCGTTCTCCGCTCCGGCCCGCGTCAACCAGGCGCTGAACCCCTTCGCGGTCGCCGAGCGGCGTGCGAGCGTCGCCGTCGAGAGGCCCCGCTGCGACGCATCCCACAGCCAGTCCCGCCACAGGTCGAGCGTGATCGCCCCGGTGTCGGCGACCGCACGCGCCTCGGCGAAGGTGGTGAACGCAGCGAGATCGGACCGGTACGCGCGAACCGTCTGCGGGGAGTACCCGCGCTCCACCGTGAGGTGCGCGACGTACCTCTCGATCGCGCGCTGCAGCTCCACTCCCCCAGCATCCCCCCGAGAGCCGCCGATCCCGCGGAGCTCAGGCGGCTCGTTCCAGAATCCGCACGCTCCCCACACATGTCCCGCGACCCGCGACGACCCTCACACCTTCACCCACCCGTCGGCGTGCTCGGCCACCCTCCCCTCGAGTTCGAGTTCGGCCAGTGTCGCGGTCACGTCCCGAACCGACAGCCCGGACGACGATGCCACCACGTGAGCGGGGCGACCACGGGTGCGCACCAGGGCGTCCAGCACGCGCACCGGATGCCCGTCCACGGCCACGCCGTCCAGGGCGACGCGGCGTGCTGCCTCGCCCCGTGATGACCCCGGCGAGACGGGATCATCGAACCCGGCGAGCTCGGCCATCTCGGCGGCATCGGTCACGCAGGCCGCGTCGAACTCGCGCAGGAGCCGGTGGCAGCCCGCCGACGCCGGCGATGTCACCGGCCCGGGAACGGCGCCCAGCGGTCGCGCGATCGCCGCCGCGTGGCCCGCCGTGTTCAACGACCCCGACCGGCGACCCGCCTCGACCACGACCGTTGCGGCACTCGCAGCGGCGATGAGCCGGTTGCGCAACAGGAATCGCCACTTCGTCGGCGAGGACCCGCACGGGAGCTCGGCGACGAGCAGACCTCGCTGCGCGATCCTGGTGAGCAGGTCGGTGTGCCCGGCGGGATAGAGGCGGTCGACGCCGCCCGCCAGGAAGGCGACCGTCGGATGGTCGCTCGCCAACGCAGCGCGGTGTGCGGCACCGTCGATCCCATAGGCGCCGCCCGAGACGACGGTGATCCCCCGATCGGAGAGGCCGGCCGCCGCCTCCATCGCGACATGCTCGCCGTAACCGGTGGCCGCGCGCGCTCCGACAAGCGCGAGCGACCGCCCGAGCGTCCGCATCGCCCCGGCGTCGCCCCGCACCCAGAGCGCCAACGGCGCGCCGTCACCCAGTGCGCCGAAGCCCGCCGGCCACAGCTCGTGCGACCGGGTGAGGAGTACAGCCTCGACCCGGGCGGCGGATTCGAGCGATCGGGTCGCACCAGCCAACGACAATCGCGGCGTCCATCGGTCGATCGCGTCGGCGATGCGTGGCGCGAGCACCGCGGCGGCGCCCGGGTCCGCCTCCGCCACCTCGGCCGCCAGCCGCTCCGGCGGCCATCGCTCCACGAGGCCCACCAGGGCGCGCGCGGGACCGAGCGCCCCGACGAGCGTTCCGGCATCCTTGTCCCCCGGCTCGGTCAGCGTCGAGAACACCGCGGTGGCGAAGCGGTCCTCCAGCACGTCGCGATCGTCGAAACCGCTGCCGACATCCGCTGCGCGGACATCCCCCTGGTCGGCACCCGATCCCGCGGCACCGGATCTCGCGGCGACCGGTCGCAGCAGGCGGGCGAGCTCGCTGTGCGGCACCTGGAGGAAGGTCATATCGTCGTTCCCCGCCGCAGGTAGAGCGCCGCGGCGACATGCTCCGCCGTCGGCGCACCACCGGTCTCGAGGTCGGCGATCGTCCACGCCAGGCGGAGAGATCGATCGTAGCCGCGCATCGTGAGGCTGCCTCGCTCCAGGGCACGATCGAGAGCACCCAGCGCTGCGCGATTCAGTCGCCGCGGGCCCGTGCGCAGCCAGGTGCCGGACGCATCCGCGTTCCTGTTCCACGGAGTGCCCGCCATCCGCTCGGCGGCGACCGCTCGGGCCGCGGCCACGCGACGGCGCAGCAGCTCGCTCGTCGGGCGGGTCGCTGCGCTCTCCTGGCCTGCATCCGCCTCGCGTACCGCCGCCAGACCGAGCCGCCGGACGTTCAGCCGGATGTCCACCCGGTCGAGCAGCGGTCCCGAGATCTTCGCCAGGTAGCGGCGACGAGCGATCGGCGTGCACGTGCATTCGTCGTCGGTCGAACCGTAGCGACCGCATGGACACGGATTCGACGCGAGCACCAGCTGGAAGCGCGCGGGGAATGTGGCCACCCCGCCGGCCCGGTGGATCGTGATGGACCCTGACTCCAGCGGCTGCCGGAGAGCATCGAGCACGCTCGCCGGAAACTCCGCGGCCTCGTCGAGGAGCAGCACCCCATGCGAGGCCCGAACAATGGCGCCCGGCACGATGCGCCCGCTCCCGCCTCCCACGAGGGCGACCTGCGAGGCGGTGTGGTGCGGTGCCTCGAAGGGCGGCCGGCGGAGGAGCTCGTGACCGATGCGGACGCCGAGGAGGGACCGGATCGACGTCACGTCGAGGGCCTGCTCGTCGGTGAGGTCGGGGAGGATGCTCGGCAACCGCGCCGCGAGCATCGTCTTGCCCGCGCCGGGCGGCCCGATCATCGAGACGTGGTGTCCCCCGGCCGCGGCCACGACGAGGGCCTCGACGATCTCGTCATTGCCCACCACGTCGGCCATCTCCGGCTCTGCGGCGATGTCATCGACCACGGCGGCGACAGCCGCCGGCTCGAGCGAGTCGTCGGGAGCCAGGTCGCCTCCGTGCCGGATCACGGCATCGCGGAGCGAGACGACACCGGTGACCTCGATGCCGTCGACGAGCCTGGCCTCGTCGGCGTTCGCATGCGGCACCATCACGTGCTCGAAGCCGGCTGCTCTGGCCGCCCGTACGCTGGGCAGGATGCCGGGCACCGGCCGGAGCCGACCGTCGAGTCCGAGCTCACCGAGGTGCACGACGCGGCTCGCCGATTCCGGCCGGAGGTCGCCTCCCGCCGCGAGGGCGGCGATCGCGATGGCGAGGTCGAACGCCGATCCCTGCTTGCGCAGTGCGGCGGGCGACAGGTTGATCGTGAGCTTGCGCTGCGTCAGCGGGCATCCGGCGTTGACCGCCGCGGAGCTGACCCGCTTGCGTGATTCGCCGAGGGCCAGGTCGGGCAGCCCGATCAGCACGAAGGCCGGCAGCCCGGCCGCGATGTCCGCCTCGACCTCGACCACGTCGCCGTGCATGCCGGTGAGCGCGACGGCGTAGGTGCGTGCGAGCGCCATCAGGCGACACCGGCGAGATGCTCGACCACCGGCGCGGCGCTCCAGGCGTCGAGCACAGCGATGGCGTCGATACGCACGTCGCCCGCCGGTTCATCCCTCGTTGTGCACCACTCCGCAGCCAGCCGCCGGAGCCGGTTGGCCTTGACCGCCGTGATGGCCTCGAACGGATGCCCGAACGCCACCGAGGTCCGTGTCTTCACCTCGACGAAGACGGTCGTCCGTTCCCGCCGGACCACGAGGTCGAGCTCCCCCGAGCGACATCTCCAATTGCGATCCAGCACTCGGTAGCCCTGCTGCTCCAACCAGAGCGCAGCCACCTCCTCGCCCCGCCGGCCCAGGTCGTCTTTCGCTGCCATCCGTAACCTCCCGGGACAAGCCTGGGAGGGATCGCGCGTGCTCGGCAGCAGGCCCCGCGATCTGTGCAGAGGGCGTGCAGGACTGGGCCTGTGGAGGAGGCGAGCCGTTACTCGTCGAGGGCGAGTTCCTTGGGGAGCTCGAACTCCTTGCTCGAGAGCTCCTCGATGTTGACGTCCTTGAACGTCAGCACGCGCACCGACTTCACGAAGCGGTCGGAACGGTACACGTCCCACACCCACACGTCGTTCATGGTCAGCTCGAAGTAGAAGTCATGCTCGGTGTCCCGGCGCACGAACTCCACCTCGTTCGCAAGGTAGAACCGGCGCTCGGTCTCGATCACGTACTTGAACTGCGAGACGACGTCCCGGTATTCGCGGTACAAAGCCAACTCGACCTCGCGGTCGTAGTCGTCGAACTCGTCTTCATCCATCGTCCGACCAGTCTATGCCGGATGATCGGCCCGTCTATGCCGGGAGGTCGGCACGAAGGGCCGAAGCGCCGTTCGCAGACGACCCTGCCGAAAGCTCCACCGGAAACTCCGAAGGAGGTTCGCCCGGCAGGCCGACCGGAAGGTCGTCCGGCATGTCCAGCGGCAGGTCCAGCGTGGCCGGGTCCTTCAGCCAGGTGAGCCGGTGCAGGGCGCTCGGCCCGAGCTCCGCGATGGCCGCGAAATGCTCCCGGCTCGAGTAGCCCTTGTTCGACGCCCAGCCGTAGCCGGGGTAGTCGCGGTCATGGGCGATCATGAGCCGGTCGCGGTGCACCTTGGCGATCACCGACGCGGCGGCGACGGACGCGCAGTCCCTGTCGGCCTTGATCCGCGTCACGACGCGAGCGGGGCGCATCAGTGCCGGGTTCAGGTAGTCGTAGTTGCCGTCGAGGATCAGCGTGCTGTCCCGCACGTCGGCGCCGCCCGCCTCGAGCAGACCGAGCGCACGCGCTCCCGCGAGCCCGAGGCACCGCATGATGCCCAGCGAGTCGACCTCCGCGGCCGTCGCCATTCCGACCGCCGAGTGCAGGACCCAGCGCCGGCAGAGCGGCTCGAGTGCCTCGCGCGCCGGTTCGGGCAGCAGTTTGGAGTCGCGCAATCCGGTGGGCATCCGTTTGACCGCGCTGTCGATGACGACCATGCCGACCGCGACCGGGCCGGCGAGCGCCCCGCGGCCGACCTCGTCCACCGCGACGATCGACGTGACGCCGTCACGGTAGAGCGAGCGCTCGAAACGGAGGGTCGGGCTGATCGGAGTCATCACTTCTGATTCTCCTCCACTCCGCGGAAGACGTCGGGATAGTCGTCGAGCCAGGTCCAGCGGTTCGTCGGCCAGCTGATCACGAAGGCGCGCCCGACGACATGGTCGATCGGCACGAATCCGCGGCCGGGAAGGTCCTGATTCAGTGAGGAGTCCTGGGAGTTGTAGCGGTTGTCGCCCATCACCCAGAGCTCGCCCTTCGGAACCGTCACGTCGAAGCTCCTGGTCGCGGCGTCCTTCTTGCCGGGCGGCACGAGGATGTACGGCTCGGTGAGCGCCTTACCGTTCACCGAGACGTGTCCGTCGGCCGTGCAGCACGCGACCCGGTCGCCCGGCAGCCCGATGACCCGCTTGATGAGATGGTCGTTGCTGTCGGCCGCCGAGAGCCCGATGACGGTGAGCACCTGGTCGACGGCGGCGCCGAACCCGTTCTGGTGGACAGGCGGCTGCGGGGCGAGCCAGCCGCCCGGATCACGGAAGACGACGACATCGCCGTGGCTGATCGGGATCATGCCCGGCTCGAGCTCGTTGACGATGATGCGGTCGTCGATCTGCAGCGTGTTCTCCATCGACGCAGACGGGATGTAGAACGACCGCACGATGAACGTCTTGATGAGGAAGGAGACCAGGATCGCGACGACGAAGATGATGAGGATGTCGCGGATGAAGGCACCGGTGCTGCGCCGTCGGCCGCGCCGTTCCGTCGCCACGCGGTTCGACCGGGTGGGCACTGCTTCTTCCGTCATTTAACCGCCTGAGCTCCCGGTCCAGTGTAAAGGAACGGGAGCTCAGAGCAGGTTCTACGGGAACCGCGAGTCGAGGCGCGTCGGGCCTCAGTTGTCGCGCTTCTCCTTGATCTTCGCCTTCTTGCCGCGCAGCTCGCGCAGGTAGTAGAGCTTGGCGCGACGCACGTCACCGCGGGTGACGACCTCGATGTGGTCGATGACCGGGGAGTGCACCGGGAAGGTACGCTCGACGCCCACCTGGAAGCTCACCTTGCGGACCGTGAAGGTCTCGCGGACGCCTTCGCCGGAGCGGCCGATGACGACGCCCTGGAAGACCTGGATACGAGAGCGGGTACCCTCGACGATGTTGACGTGGACCTTGACGTTGTCGCCGGCGCGGAAGGCCGGGATGTCCTGCTTCAGTGAAGCGGCATCCACCTGATCGAGAATGTGCATTGCTGGGTTCGCTCTCTGTACCCGCCACAGGTCGAGGACGGACTTGGGGACTGCAGCGAACGCGGGTGACCGCGCCGGCTGCGTCCGGATTATCGGTTATGGGGTGTCCGCGAGGATTGCTGGCTCCCCTGTGGCAGAGCCTGGCCGCGGCACAAACAACAATTCTGCCATGAAGGGGGCCGGTTTGCCAAAGCACGCCCGATCCGGCCGAAGAGGCTCAGCGCACAGGACCGTGCGCCTCAGCTCTCGTCGCGGCGCTCTTCGATGACGATGTACTCGACGGCGTCACCGGATGCGGCGGGCGGACGGTTCACCTGCTGCGGCTGCGCGGCCCGTTCGTAGGCCTCGAACGTCTGCTGCACCCGGGTCCGGGTCTCCGTCACCAGCTCCCACAGCACGATCCAGAACGTCGCCAGTCCGAGCAGGATGCCGACGACGGGCAACCAGCTGGACACCCCGTCGATGAAGCAGCCGAACACCACGATCGAGGCGTGCCAGGCCGTGAGGAGACCCACGTCGTACCAGGAGACCGCCCGGGATTCCCGCACGCTCCTGCGCGCCGCGATGATGCCGCCGATGGCGAGTTGGGCGATGAACAGGATGGGGCAGATCACCAGCAGAGCGACGAACGCCCACCCGCTCGGGTGGAAGATCGCCCAGCCGATCAGCAGCCAGACGGGCAGGACGACGGCGGACGGGAAGAGCCACCAATAAAACGCCTTGCGGATGAACACGCGACCAGCGTATCCGTGCCAGGCTGTGCGGTGGCTGCGGGTTCGCCGAAGGCGTGAAAAACTGTTCGCACGACGTGAGGAGATCGTGTGATCGAGTTGAGGACCCCTGCCGAGATCGAGCAGATGCGCCCGGCAGGGCGATTCGTCGCCGATGTGCTGGCGCGCACGGCCACAGCGGCGCGCGTGGGCACCAACCTGCTCGAGCTCGACCGGATCGCCCACGACCTCATCAGGAGCGCCGGCGCCGTCTCGAGCTACCTCGACTACCACCCGTCGTTCGGCGCGAGCCCGTTCGGCAAGGTCATCTGCACCTCGGTGAACGATGCCGTGCTGCACGGTCTCCCCCACGACTACCGTCTGCAGGACGGCGACCTGCTGACCCTCGACTTCGCGGCCGCCGTCGACGGCTGGGTCGCCGACTCCGCGATCAGCTTCGTCGTCGGGAATGCCCGCGATGAAGACCTGCGGCTGATCGACACGACCCGTCGCGCGCTCACGGCCGGGATTGCCGCCGCACTTCCCGGCAATCGCGTCGGCGACATCTCGGCCGCGATCGCCGCCGTCGCCCACGCCGAGGGCTACTCGATCAACACGCAGTTCGGCGGCCACGGCGTCGGCCGCACCATGCACGGCGACCCGCACGTGCCGAACGACGGCCGCGCCGGCCGTGGCTTCCCCCTGCGACCGGGACTCGTGATCGCGATCGAGCCCTGGTTCCTCGAGACGACGGACGAGATCTACACCGACCGCGACGGCTGGACACTGCGCAGCGCGGACGGCTCACGCGGCGCGCACTCCGAGCACACCATCGCGATCACAGACGGAGACCCGATCGTGCTCACCGCCCGCGAGGGCTGACCGCCCGCAAGGGCTGACCGCCCGCAAGGGCTCACCGCCCGCGAGGGCTGAGCGCGCGCACTGATGTCCGCGGAAGCCTTCAGCCGAGCAGATCGGGCCGCACGCGCGCCGTGCGCTCGAGCTGCTGCTCGCGTCGCCAGGCGGCGATCGCGCCGTGGTTGCCCGACAGCAGCACCGGCGGCACGTCCCGCCCTCGCCACTCGGCCGGCTTCGTGTAGCTCGGGTACTCGAGCAGGCCGTCTTCGTGGGACTCCTGCACCAGGCTCTCCGGATTTCCGACGACGCCAGGGATCAACCGGCCGATGGCCTCGATCATCGCCATGGTCGCCACCTCGCCGCCGTTGAGCACGTAGTCGCCGATGCTCACCAGTCGCACACGGGCACGTGACGCCGTGTCGTCGAAGACCCGCTGGTCGATGCCCTCGTAGCGACCGCATCCGAAGACGAGGTGCTGCTCGTGCGCGAGCTCGCGCGCCATCGCCTGGGTGAAGACATCTCCCGCCGGCGACGGGAAGATCACGAGCGGGTCGCCCGGTCCAGCGGGCAGGATGCCGTCGAGCGCCTCGCCCCACGGCTCCGGCTTCATCACCATGCCCGCCCCGCCGCCGTACGGAGTGTCGTCGACCGTGCGGTGCCGGTCGTGGGTGTGGTCGCGCAGGTTGTGCACGCCGAGGTCGATGATGCCGGACTGCCGCGCCTTGCCGAGCAGCGAGATGTCGAGCACATCGAAGAACTCGGGGAAGATCGTGACGATGTCGATGCGCATGCCGGAAAGTCTATTGCGGCACGACGGCCAGCTCGCGGTCGCGCGGCACGAGCGGAACGGCGACGACCGGGCACAGGGCGACCGCGGCGAAGGCGAGTGGGAAGCCCACCAGCGTGATGAGCCCGCCCACCGCAGGACCGACGACCGACGCCGCCAGGAACTGCCCGGTGTTCTGCGCGCCGAGCGCACGCCCCGACCAGAACGGCCCGGCGATCTCCGCCACCGAGGTGTACGCCAGACCGTTGTCGGCGACGGTCACGATCGCCGCGACGATGAGGATCACCGCGGCCCAGGCGGCGCCCAAAGAGGCCGCGACGGCCATCAGCAGCATCACAGCCACGGCGGCGATCGAGACCCAGCGCAACGGTCGCAGGTGGCTTCCGACACGGTCGCTCAGTACGCCGACGCCGATCCGGCCGAGCGCCCCGGCGAACTGGCTCACGCCGATCACGACTCCGGCCGCGAGCGACGGGAAATGCAGCTCCGTGACCAGCCAGACGAGGCCGAAGGTCGAGATCGCGAACTGCGGCACGACCAGCAGCATCGACACCACGTGGATGCGCCAGAGCAGCGAGGTCTCCCGGTACGGCTTCCAGGTGGCGAGCGGATGCGCCGAGCCGTCCTCGGCGATGCCGCGCGGCGGACGGGGCGGGTCGACGATCCCGACGGCGCACAGCACCGCGGAGACCGCGCAGAGCACAGCGGGCACGACCAGCGCCGCCGCGATGCCACCGGACGCGGCGAGCTGCGGGATGGTCAACGCGGCAACGGCGACACCGAGGGGCTGGCACATCTGCCGGATGCCCATCGCCAGTCCGCGACGCTCCTTGGGGAACCAGCCGATCACCACGCGCCCGCTGGCGGCGTTGGGACTCGCCGCCGCCATCCCGCCGATCAGGAACAGCGCGCCCAGGCTCACGTAGTCGCTCGCGAACATCGCGGCGAACGCGGCCAGCGCCGTGATCGCGAGACCGGCCGAGATGACCCACCGCTCCCCGATCCGGTCACTCAGCGCTCCCCACGCGATCAGGGTGATCACGAGCCCGAGGGTCGGCGCCGACGCGAGCAGACCCGCCTCCCCGAGCGAGAGACCACGCTCGGTATGCAGCAGCGGGATGAGGAACGCCGGCGTGCTGACGAACACCGTCGAACTCGCCTGAGCCGTCACGCCGAACGCCAGCATCAGCCACGGACGGGGTGTTCGTGTCATGATCGTGGTCATGCGGTATACCCTACTGGTATACCAAGCCGGTATACCAAATGGAAGGCATCGGATGCCCGAGCAGACGCACGTCTACGACAGACTCCGCGCGCAGATCCTCGACCTCGAGCGCACGCCGGGCGCACGCCTGACCGAACGCGGCCTCGAGGTCGAGCTGGGGGCATCCAGGACCCCGCTCCGGGCGGCGCTGATGCGCCTCGAATCCGACGGGCTGGTGGAGCGCGACGGCCGCGCATGGCAGGTCTCCCCCATCGACCTCGGTGAGATCGCCCGGCTCAGCGAACTGCGCGATGCCCTGGAGACCGCGGCCGTGCGGCTCAGTTGTATGCGCGCCGACGACGAGGCGATCGCTTCCCTCGCCGAGCGGCTCGGCCGGTTCTCGCTCGAGACGCCGAACGAGCAGAGCGTGCGCGCCGGCGCTCACTTCCACGTCGAGCTCGCCGGTCTCTGCGGCAACGACTACTTCAGCGACGCCGTGGACGCGGCGATGACCCGCCTCGCCCGCACCCGCTGGCTCGAGGTGCGCACGGAGGATGCCCGACGCCGCTCGTGGGAGGAGCACCGCGAGATCGTCGACCTCGTGGCCGCCCGCGATGCGGACGCCGCGGCGGAGCGCATCCACCACCACATCCTCGGCACGCACGAGCGCCTGCTCGCCGCGCTCGACGCGGATGCCCGTACCCTGCGCGCCCGGGGCCTCGCCGTCGTCGGCTGAGCCCGGCCACGAACGGCCGCCCGGCCGGTGATCAGCGGATATAGGCCAGCAGCGTCTTATCCGTCGTCGCCGACACTCCGGATGCACCTCCGAGCTCGATGATGCCGTGCGGCTTAAGCCGTTTCAGCTCCGCCGCCACCGCGGTGGGGATCGCGCCGGTCGGCGCGAGAAGCAGCACGGGGGCGCCGGACACCGCAGCGACAGGCGCGCCCGAGAGAGCGTCCGGGAACAGATCGCCGCGCGCGACGAAGACCTTCGCGACTCCCGGGCGGAACGTCGCCGACGAGAGCGCTGCGCTCACGGTGTAGCGGTCCACACCCCCGATCCTCGTCACGGGGGCGATCGCGGCCAGATCACCGGCGACATCGACGCCGACCGAGCCTGTACCGCCCAGAACCGTGATGACCCCAGGGTGCAGGCGCGCCAGCTCCGCCGAGACCGCGTCCGGGATGGCTCCGGAAGCCGGTACCAGCAGCACAGGCGCGTGGGAGGCCCCAGCGGCCGCGGCGCCGCTCAGGGCGTCGGGGAACGTAGCCCCCGTCGCGACGTAGACTCTGGCGACTCCGGGAGAGAAGACGGATGCCGACAGCGAAGCACTGACCTCGTAACGGTCGGCGCCACCGATGCGGGTGACCGACGGCGCATACGACCTCAGTGCCGATTGCACGGCGGACGACACCGAGGCGGTGCCACCGAGCACCACGATCGCGTGCGGGCGGAGCCGCGTCAGGGCACGCACGGTGGACGACCCGAGGGCGCCCGACGGCGGCACGAGGAGCACAGGGCCACCGAGTGCGGCCGCTGCTGCGCCGCCGGACAGCGCGTCGGGGAAGACCGCACCCGAAGCCACGAACACGACGGGCACGTCCCTGCCGAACGCCGCGCTCGCCGCGGCCCCGCTCACGTCGTAGCGCGTCGCCCCACCGATGCGCGACGTCGACGTGTAACGCGTGATCTGGTTGCCCCGCGTACCCTTCGAGTCGAGCATCGGCATCGAGTAGATCCAGACGTTTCCCCACCGGTCTGCGATCGCCTGTTCGCCGCCGCTCCCCGACCGTTGGAAGGTGAATGCGTGTTTGGTGACGACACCGGCACTCGAGACCGTGGTCACATCGCCGAGTTGATCGTTCACGCTCATCAGCTCGTGGCCGGGTCCCCACACCAGCGCTGCGGGTGCGGCCAGACCCTGGTCGACGATGTTGAGGGTCGTTGTGCTGTCAGCACCGAAGCGACCGAGCCTGTCGTCGTCGACGGACGACTGCAGTGTGTAGTCGACGTAGACGGAGCCATCGTTGTCGACCGCAGCGGCCCAGATGTTGATCGCGCCCGGGATCGTGAACGAGCGCTCGACGATTCCGGCAGACGAAAGCACGACCGCTCCGACCGACCGCCCCACGACCGTCATGGCAATGCCGCCGTCCGGAGTGGCCTGAGGTGCCCCCAGGGCGGCTCCGGCCGGTGCGGTGTACAGGCGCGACCAGGTGCCGTCCGGGTGGATGAGCAGCAGTTGATACCCGTTCGGCGCCTGATCGGGAGACGAGGTCGTCTCAAGGCGCACGTCCCCGCTCGGCGACACGTCGAGTGCGAATCCGGGAAAGGCCTCGCCATTCGCGAAGGCACCCCGATCGGTTCCGTCGGCGCCGAGGTGCTCGATCACCCCGCTGGAGGTCAGCACGAACAGGGACCCGTCTGGAGCGACGGCCAGAGCGGATGACGGAGCCGCCGCCTGAGTGCCGGCCGCCTTCACCGTGGCGATGGCGGGGCTCCACGTGCCATCGGGGCGGATTCTGCTCACGACGCTGGTGGTCACGTTGAGGGCGTAGACGTCCCCGTCCGGCCCGGCCGCCATCCGGTAGTTGTTGTTGCCGGCTGGCAACGTGTATGTCGTCCCACGCGCTGTCGCCGCGGAGACCGGCGCCGGCACGCCGGCGACCAACAGAGTGGCAGCGATTGCGAGCACGACGATGAGCCCGGGTAGACGGCGCACGATGTCCCCTTGTTGCCGAAACCCGTCGGCACGTCTCAGTGGAGTTCCGGCGAGATCCGTACCGGAGCGCGCTCAGCCTAACGCGATGTCAATCGGTCGAGACACCGGGGTCCATCCCCCGTTCGGGGCAGCAGTGAGAACGAGAGAGCCCCCGCCGTCCGGCAGGGGCTCTCGGTGAGTCGCTCGGTGCTACTCGGTCGTTTCGCGAGTCCCGGGGGCGCCCGCCTCGGGTTCCGGGTCGTCATCCGGCACCTCTTCGAAGAGGCCCGTCGGCGGCGTCAGCGTCAGCGTGCCTGCCGCGAGGTCGACCTCGGGGACGATCGCCGAGACGAACGGGACGAGAACCTCGCCGTTGTCCGTCTTGATCGCCAGCAGGTCTTGCGCGGGCAGATGGTCGACCCGGGCGACGATGCCGACCTTGACACCGTCGCGGAGGGCGTCGAGCCCGACCAGCTGGTGGTCGTACCAGGCGTCGGCCTCATCCGGCAGCTCGCGCGGGTCCTGCGTCACCCAGAGGATCGCTTTGATGAGCGTCTCGGCCTCGGTGCGGTCGTCGACGCCCTTGAAGAACCCGACGGCGTGGCCGTTGTACCAGCGGAGCTCGGTGAGCTCCAGCGTCTTGCCGTGCCATTTCGACGCGGTCGGCACCTGCAGGGTGAAGACCGCGCCGGGGACGAACCGCTTCTCCGGCTCGTCCGTGTAGAGCTCGACCTTGATGGCGCCCTTCAGCCCGTGGGCTTTGTTGAGACGCCCGACGCGCAGCTGGGTCTGGTCGGAACGCGGTGACCCGTTCTGCGGCGGCAGCTTGTGGTCGGCCACCTCAGTTGTCGGTGTCGACGACGTCGACGCGAACGCGACGACCGTCTGCCAGCGCGCCCACGAGCGTGCGCAGCGCCTTGGCGGTGCGGCCGCTCCGGCCGATGACCCGGCCGAGGTCCTCGGGGTTCACACGAACCTCGAGGACCTCGCCACGGGGCGAACTCTTTGCAACGACGTGCACGTCGTCGGGGTGATCCACGATCCCCTTGACGAGGTGCGCGAGTGCGGGTGCGAGCAAGGTGTTACGCCTTCTCGCCGTCGGCGGCGGCTTCGGTGATCTCTTCAGCCTCGGTCACGACCTCGGCCTCGGCGGCCTCTTCGGCCTCGACCTCTGCCTCGACGACGGCCTCTGCCTCAGCAGCGACCTCGGCCGGCTTCTCGGCCTTGGGCTTGAGGACCGGCTTCTTCTTCTCGTCGGCCTGGAAGGCGACCTTCTCTTCCTTGACCTTGACGGTGCTCTTGGCGTTCTTGTCGCCCTTGAACTTGCCCCAGTCGCCGGTGAGCTTGAGAAGGGCCAGAACCTGCTCGGACGGCTGGGCGCCGACGCCGAGCCAGTACTGAGCGCGCTCCGAGTCGACCTCGATGACCGACGGCTCCTCGGTGGGGTGGTACAGACCGATCTCCTCGATCACGCGACCGTCGCGCTTGGTGCGCGAGTCGGCGACGACGATGCGGTAGTACGGAGCGCGGATCTTGCCGAGGCGCTTCAGACGGATTTTGACAGCCACAATTCTCCTGTGTTGTATGAGGTAATTTGACGAACTGACTGCCGTGAGCGTGGGGGCACACTCGGCAGGAGGTCTATGGTGTTCCACCGGACCTGATTAGAGGGTCGGGTACGACGGAACTCAACTAGCTATTCTGTCAGAAACGTGGGCCCTTTGAACAATCGGATGAACGGGACGACCAGCATGCAGATCGAATTCTCGGAATCCGAGCGCTCGACGGTGGGGATCGAGTGGGAGCTCGCGCTCGTCGACGCCTCGACCGGAGACCTCGTGCAGATCGCCCAGGAGGTGCTGCAGGAGCTCGGAACCGATGGCGAGGAGCATCCGCAGATCACCCACGAACTGCTGCTCAACACCATCGAGCTGGTGAGCCGCGTGCACCACACGGTGCCGGATGCGATCACCGACCTCCAGGAGCTCATCGGGCTCGTCCGAACAGTCACCGACCCGCTCGGCGTCGAGCTGATGTGCGCCGGCACGCACCCGTTCGCGCAGTGGTACGACCAGAAGGTCACGCCGAACGAGCGGTACGACCGCCTCCTCGACCGCACGCAGTGGTGGGGTCGCCAGATGATGATCTGGGGCATCCACGTGCACGTCGGCATCGACGACCGCGACAAGGCGCTCCCGATCGTCAACGGACTGCTGACCTACTATCCCCACCTGCAGGCCCTGAGCGCATCCAGCCCGTTCTGGGGCGGCGCCAAGACCGGCTACGCCTCCAATCGTGCGCTCATGTTCCAGCAGCTGCCGACGGCGGGGCTCCCCTGGCAGTTCGGCAGCTGGACGAACTACGAGGAGTACGTTCAGGATCTCGTCACCACCGGCGTCGTGACCGACCACAGCGAGGTGCGCTGGGACATCCGGCCGTCTCCGCAATGGGGCACCGTGGAGATGCGGGCCTGCGACGGCCTCTCGACCGCCGACGAAGTGGGCGCGGTCGCCGCTCTGATCCACTGCCTCACCGACCGGATGTCCCAGCAGCTCGACGACGGCGTCGAGCCGGTCACCCTGCAGCCCTGGTTCGTGCGGGAGAACAAGTGGCGAGCGGCTCGCTACGGCCTCGACGCCGAGATCATTGTCGCTCCCGACGGCAGCGAGCGGCTGGTCTCGGATGCGCTGCGCGACCTGGTGGTCGACCTCGCTCCGGTGGCCGAGCGGCTCGGATGCCTGGCCGAGCTCGAGACGGTGGACGTCATCCTGCGCGATGGCGCGAGCTATCAGCGGCAGCTGGCGGTCGCCGAGGCGAACGGCGGCAGCCTGCAGGCGGTCGTGAGCTCGCTCACCCACGAACTCAGGGACGGCCTGCCCCGCTGACGGAGCGGCGCACGGCGCCCATCCACACCCGCGCAGACGGCCGTTGACCGACCGGTTCATCCTCCCCCGCCCGACACGCCGTCGGATCCACAGCACTTACTCAGTTTCGGCGACGTACTCTCATCGCGTGCGTCTGTCTACCCGAAGCCTGCGCCTGGCCGTTCTGGCCGTCGCCGCAACCGCCACCATCGTCCTCGCCGGATGCTCGTCCGCGACCGTTCAGCGCCCCGTCGCCGCCGTCGGAACGCCGGTCGCCGCACCTCAGGGCGCACATGAGCCGCTGCTCGTCGCGATCGGCGACTCGATCGCGTTCGGCAAGGGCGTCGCCCGCGACGAGGCGTGGCCCGCTCGCGTGGCCGTGGCCCACGGCTGGCGCCTCACGGACCTCGCAGTCTCGGGGTCCGGCTTCGTCAAGAAGGGCTGGAACGGCACGACCTACCAGGACCAGGTCGACACGGCGCTCACCCTGCACCCCGACTTCATCCTGATCGCCGCCACGCGCAACGACCGCGACCAGAATCCCGCGCTCGTCGAGCAGAAGACCTCGACGATGCTGGATGCGCTCCGCCAGCAGTTCCCGAAGGTGCGCATCATCGGCACGACGGCGATCTGGGGGTCGGACACGCCGCCCGCTACGATCACGCGGGTCGACGCGATCATGAAAGAGGCCGTTCAGGGCGTCGACGGAACGTTCCTCGACGTCGGGTTCCCGCTCGTCGGGCACCGCGAGCTGTTGCAGGCCGATCAGATCCACCCGAACAGCGCCGGTCAGAAGGCCGTCGCGAACGTCATCGACTCCAAGCTGGCACCGCTGAACCTGGCCCTCTGACCGGCTTCGAAGGCTAGCGGCCCAGGAACTTCTGCAGCGACGCGAGCTCTTCTTCGCTCGGACCGCCCGGCTTGCCCGCTCCTGCGCCGGCTCCAGCGCCTCCGCCGAGTCCGAAGCCCGAGCCCGCCGCGGCACCCGTCGTGGGCTTCGCACCGGCCGCGATCGCTGCGTTCTCCGCCGCGCGCTTGGCCGGGTTGCCCGACTTCGAGCCCTTCTTCTTCGGCTGCTGCTTGCCGCGTCCGCCGCCGAACCCTGCACCCGGGATCGGACCCATGCCGGGAACGTTCGGAACGCCGCCCTTGGCCACGGTCTTCATCATCTTGGCGGCCTGCTCGAAGCGGTTCACCAGCTGGTTGACCTCGGTGACCGTGGTGCCGGAGCCCTTGGCGATGCGCAGGCGGCGCGAGCCGTTGAGGAGCTTGGGCGTCGTGCGCTCGACGGTCGTCATCGACTGGATGATCGCCTCGGTGCGCACGATCTCCTTCTCGTCGAAGTTGTCGAGCTGCTGCTTCATGGCGCCGGCGCCCGGGAGCATCCCCATCATCTTCTTGATGGAGCCCATGTTGCGCAGCTGCTGCATCTGCTTGAGGAAGTCGTCGAGCGTGAAGGTGTCGGTCGCGAACTTCTCCGCGACCTTGCGCGCCTCGTCCTCGTCGAAGGCCTCCTGCGCCTGCTCGATCAGGGTGAGGATGTCACCGAGGTCGAGGATGCGGCTGGCCATGCGGTCGGGGTGGAACGGCTCGAAGTCGTCGAGGCCCTCACCGGTCGACGCGAAGATGATCGGCCGGCCGGTCACCGAGGCGACCGACAGCGCCGCGCCACCGCGCGCATCGCCGTCGAGCTTGGAGAGGACGACACCGGTGAAGTCGACGCCGTCCTGGAACGCCTTGGCGGTCGCGACGGCGTCTTGACCGATCATCGCGTCGATGACGAACAGCACCTCGTCGGGGTCGACGGCCTTGCGGATGTCGGCGGCCTGCTTCATGAGCTCGGCATCGACGCCGAGACGGCCCGCGGTGTCGACGATGACTGTGTCGTACTGCTTGGTCTCGGCGAACTTCAGCGCGTCCTTCGCGACCCTGACCGGGTTGCCGACGCCATTGCCCGGCTCGGGCGCGTAGACGGGGACGCCGGCCTGCTCGCCCACGATCTGGAGCTGGTTCACGGCGTTGGGACGCTGGAGGTCGGCGGCGACCAGGACGGGAGTGTGGCCGTCTTTCGCGAGCCACTTCGCGAGCTTGCCGGCGAGCGTCGTCTTACCGGCGCCCTGCAGGCCGGCGAGCATGATCACCGTCGGCGGCTTCTTCGCGAACTGCAGGCGGCGCTGCTCGCCACCGAGGATCGCGACGAGCTCCTCGTTGACGATCTGCACGACCTGCTGCGCGGGGTTGAGCGCCTTGTTGACCTCGTCGCTCAGTGCGCGTTCGCGCACCTTGCCGGTGAAGTCCTTGACGACATCGAGCGCGACGTCGGCGTCGAGCAGCGCGCGGCGGATCTCGCGCACGGTGCCGTCGACATCGGCCGGCGACAGCTTGCCCTTGGTGCGGAGGTTTTTGAAGGTGTCTGCGAGGCGGTCAGACAGCGTTCCGAAAGTAGCCATGATCCAGCCAGTTTAACGGGAGGAATCTGTGAGCTCGCGCGATTTCGCGCCGAGCGTCACGAGTCGTGCGTGTCGATGTTCACCACGTCGCCGCGGATGTCGAAGCTCACGGTGAGCAGGGCATCCGTCTCGTCGGGCGCGATCGAGTAGTCGAAGGTCGCGAAGACCTCGTCCTCCTCGGGGTGATCGGGCTGGATGACCACGCGCAGCAGCTGCAGCGACCGCAGCACGTCGATCGCGATGTCGCCCGAGTTGTACACGAGGATGTCGAGCAGATCGTCGCCGAGCTTCTCGACGTGGTCGTCGATATAGGTGGTGGTGGCCGACTGGCGGGAGCTCAGCTCGGCGACGAGCGCATCGCGTGCGCGGGCGTCGAACCCCTCCATCGCCTGGATCAAGGCGGCGGCGGAGTCGAGCGCGAACTCCGTGACCGCCGACTCGTCGTCGGCCTGCAGCTCGACCTCGACGATCTGCTCGGAGAGGTCGGTGGAATCGCCCCAGGCGAGTCCGCCGCTCGCGGTCTCGTCGATGATGCCGAAGTACTCGTGTTCGATCGCCATGTCGCGCCCCTATCCCACCAGCTGCTGAGCGAAGACGTGCGGGGTGAAGCCGGTGAGGTCGTTGATGCCCTCACCCTGGCCCACCAGCTTGATCGGGATGCCCGTCTTCTCCTGCACCGCGAGCACGAAGCCGCCCTTCGCCGAGCCGTCCAGCTTGGTGAGCACGAGACCGGTCACGCCGGCGTGCTCGATGAAGGCTTCCGCCTGCGCGAGGCCGTTCTGCCCCGTCGTCGCGTCGAGCACCAGCAGCACCTCGGCGATCGGCGCCTGCTTCTCGACGACGCGCTTGATCTTGGAGAGCTCGTCCATCAGGCCGCCCTTGGTCTGCAGCCGGCCGGCGGTGTCGATGATGACGATCTCGGTGCCGTTCTGCTTGGCGTGCTCGACGGTCTGGAAGGCGACGGACGCCGGATCCTGCCCCTGCTGCTGGGGACGCACGATATCGGCCCCGGCCCGCTCCGCCCAGGTCGCGAGCTGCTCGACCGCGGCGGCGCGGAAGGTGTCGGCCGCACCGACCACGACGGTGCGGTCGTAGGTGCGCAGGAACTTCGCGAACTTGCCAATGGTGGTCGTCTTGCCGACGCCGTTGACACCGACGACCAGCACGATGGCCGGACGCTCGGAGAGCTTCAGCGTGGTGTCGAGCTTCGAGAGGCGCTCCTCCAGGCTCTCGCGCAGCATGCGCTGGAGGTCCGCCGGGTCGGTGGTGTGATAGCGGTCGACCTTGGCGCGCAGGTCGTCGACGATGGCCTCGGTGACGTCCGGGCCGAAGTCCGCGGTGATCAACGCCGTCTCGAGATCGTCCCAGGTGGTCTCATCGATCGTCTTCTTCGAGAACATGCCGCGGAGGGCGCTCGACAAAGACCAGGGGGTGCGTTCTGCCATAGGAATCACCCTAGTTGTTACGGTGTGACCATGTTCGCTCTCGTCTCCCTCTCCGCTGAGCTCGCGGAACAGCTCGTCGCCGTCGAGACGGGAGGAGACGACGCCGTGCATCAGGCACGCACGCGGGTGCGGCGCATCCGCAGCGTGCTCAGCGTCTACCGCCGCGCGTTCGTGGAGGAGGACGCGCAGGTGATGCGCGCCCGCCTCCGTCGGCTCGGCAGCGCGCTCGGAGAGACGCGGGATCTGGAGGTGCGCGCGAAAGACCTCGAAGACCTGCTCGCGGCAGAGACCGCGCCCGATGTGGTGGATGCCGTGCTCGGGTTCGCCCAGGACGCCAGGCGGGCATACGACGCGTCGCTCGCCGGCCTCATCCGGCGGCTGAACGGTCGTGCGCACCGCCGACTGCTTGCCGACCTCCAGGCGTTCGCCGCCCGGCCGCCGCTGCGCAAACGCGGCAGGAAGCATCCGAACCGTGTCGCCAGGAACGGATTGGGGAAGGCGGCACGCCGCGTGGCGCGTGGGGACCTCGACTCGCTCGAGAAGCTCCACGAGCTGCGCAAGTCGGCGCGCCGGCTCCGCTACGCCGCCGACGCCGTCTCGGACACGCTCGGGCGGGACGCGGTGCGCATCTCCTCGGCCGCCGAGGCCCTGCAGGATGCCCTGGGCGACCACCGCGACCTGGTACTGCTGGCGAGCCATCTGCGGGCGCGGGCGGCGGAGACAGAGCTCAGCGCATCCGCGGCCGCCGGGATCGCCCGGCTCGCCTCCGACAGCGATGCGCGTGCGGAGACGATGCTCGAGCCGGTCCCCTCGCTGGTCGACGCCGTCACTGCCGCCGTCGACGCGGTCTGAGCGGAGCGCGGAGCGCAGACCGCGGAACGCCGACCGCGGAACGCCGACCGGCTTAGGAGGCCTTCTCCTGCGCGACGCGCTGGCCGACGACCGCCGACACGCCGTCCTGCCGCATGGAGACGCCGTAGAGGGCGTCCGCGATCTCCATCGTGCGCTTCTGGTGAGTGATCACGATCAGCTGGCTCGACTCGCGCAGATCCTCGAAGATCGTCAACAGCCGGCCGAGGTTCGCGTCATCGAGCGCGGCCTCGACCTCGTCCATGATGTAGAACGGGCTGGGGCGCGCCTTGAAGATGGCGATCAGCAGCGCGACGGCGGCGAGCGACCGCTCACCGCCCGACAGCAGCGAGAGCCGCTCGATCTTCTTGCCTGCCGGCTTCACCGACACCTCGATGCCGGTGGTCAGCAGGTTCTCCGGATCGGTGAGGGTGATGCTGCCCGTGCCGCCGGGGAACAGGATCGGGAACACGTAGGCGAACGCCTCGCGCGTGTCTTCGAAGGCCGACTCGAAGATGATCTGCATCTTCTCGTCGATCTCCTCGATGATCGTGAGGAGGTCCTTGCGGGTGTTCGTGAGGTCGGTGAGCTGCTCCGTCAAGAACTTATGACGCTGCTCCAGGGCGGCGAACTCCTCGAGGGCGAGCGGATTGACGCGTCCGAGCTGGGCGAGCTTGCGCTCGGCGGAGGCCAGCCGCTTCTGCTGCTGCTCACGGTTGAACGGCATGGTCTCGACCTCGGCGGCCGGCTCGTCGCCGTACAGCTGGTCCCCTGCGTCGTCGTTCCCGGCAGCATCGTCTTCGGCAGCATCGTCTGCTGTCGGGGCGGCCGCGACCGGAATCGGCACCTCCGGGCCGTACTCCGCGACGAGCACATCCTCGACGAGCCCCAGTTCGCTGCCCGCCCGCTCGAGCAGACCGGAGAGATGCAGCTTCTTCTCGTAGATCTGCAGTTCGAGGCCGTGCACGCTCTCGGAGATGGTCTGCAACCGCTCGCGCAGCGCGTTCTCCTCACGCCGCAGCCCCGCGAGCTCCTCGTTCTGGCTGGCACGCCGGGCCTCGGCCGTCGCGAGCTCGACCCGCGCCTGAGCGACCGAGCGGTCGGCGGAGTCGAGCACCGCGGGAAGCGCCTCGAGCACGCGGGTGGCGGCATCGGTCTGCCGTCGACGGATGACGGCGCGGCGGGCGGCCTCCTCCGCTGCGGCGCGTTCGGCCTCGAGCTGCCGGGCGATGGCCTCTCCCCTGGCCTGCTCCGCGCGCACGCGCTCCTTGGCGGTCTCGACGGACAGCCGCGCCTCGACCTCGGCCTCGCGAACCGCGTCGAGCTCCGCCGAGAGCGCATCCCGTGCACTGACGTCGAGGATCGGTCGCGGGCGTGAGCGTGCGGTCTCGAGTTCGGACTTCGCCTTCTCTGCGGCGGCCTCGGCCTCCGCAACGCGCTCACCGGCCAGCGCCAGCGCCGACGACAGGCGCTCGAACTCGGCCTGCGAGGCCTCGAGCTGCACCTTCAGCCGGTTGAGCTGCTCGGTCTGCGCCGCGAGCCGGGCGTCGAACTCGCGAAGCGCACCGAGTGCGGCCTGCGACTGCTCCTTAGCCACCTGCAGCACGCCGCGCTGCTCGGCGAGGGCGAACCGTGCCCGGTCGATGAGCGAGGTGACCTCGCCCAGCCGGTCGTCGGCCGCATCCCGGTCGGCGATCAGTTCGATGCGGCTCTGCTTCGCGCCGGAGCCGCCGCGCAGAACGTAGTCGGTGAGCACCTCACCGGTCTTGGTGATGATGGTGACCGGACCGCCGAGCCCGCGCGCCGCATAGGCGCCACTCGCCGCACGTGCCGCATCGAGATCGTCCGCGATCGCGGTGAACGCGAGGATGCCGAGCACGCCACCTGGCGCGTCGACGACCGAACGGGCGGCGACCACGCCGTGCACGCCGCTCAGGTCGACCTCTGGCGCCGACGCGTCCGCCATGATGACCTCGACGCGGCCCAGGTCGTCGGCGGACGCGCGGGCGACCGCCTCGAAGGCGCGCTCGCTGTCGTCGGCGAGCACCGCATCCGCCAGGGACCCCAACGCCGCGGCGATCGAGGCCTCGTAGCCGGGATGCACGCGGATGTGCTCGGCGACGAGACCGCGCACGCCGGGAAGTCGAGCGGCGACCAGGGCGGCGGAGCCGTCCTTCTGGTCGAGGGCCTGGGAGAGTGCGCTGGTCCGGGCGGCGAGGGCGTCGCGCTCCCGCTCGAGGGTGTGCAGCTCCTCGCGGAGCCGTTCGATCTCGCCCTCGGCCTCGAACACGTCGGCCTGGGCGAGCTCGTAGGCCTCGTCGAGGTTGCTCTCCCCCGCATCCGCCGTCGCGGCATCGGCCTCGCGGGCGGCGAAGTCGGCGCGTGCCTTCTCCCGGCGCTCCGTCGCGGCGTCGAGCGCGTTCTGCTGGCGGAGCACCTCGCCGCGCACCGCAGCGAGCCGCTGCGCGGCAGCGTCGGCCTGGCCGCTCAGCTTGGAGATCTCGAGATCGTGCCGGGAGACGAGCGCGCTCTGCGCGGCGATCTCCTCATCGACGGAGTCCAGTCGGGAACGCGCACTCTTGGTCGCGGCCTGCGACGCCACCCACGCGGCCTCGGATTCGGTGACGACCGTTCGCAGCCGGGCGACCTCGTCACGGGCATCCTGGACCATCTGCGGGCTCACGCTCGGTCCGGCATCCGGTGCGTCGGCCTGGCTGCCCAGCAGGGCGAGACGCTGGTTGGCCATCGTGTAGAGGTTGCGCAGGCGCTCCTGCACCGATTCGAGACCGAACGCGGTGCGCCGGGCGACATCGACCTCGTCGCCCACCTGGGCCTGCTCGAGCCGGGCGACGCGCAGCTGCTTCTGCTCGAGCTGCTCCTGCAGCACGATGCGCTCGCTGTGCCGCTCCGACTCGGTGCGGCCGTGGTCGTCGAGCGCGGTGCGCAGCGCGACCACCTCGTCGGCCAGCAGGCGCGCCCTGGCATCCCGGACGATGGCGGCGATGGACTGGGCCTCGCGTGCGATCTCTGCCTGGTGCCCGAGCGGCTTGAGCTGGCGCCGGATCTCCCCGGCGAGGTCGCTCAGGCGGGTGAGGTTGGTCTGCATCGCCTCGAGCTTGCGGAGCGTCTTCTCTTTGCGGCGGCGGTGCTTCAGGATGCCGGCGGCCTCTTCGATGAACCCGCGGCGATCCTCCGGGCTCGCGTGAAGGACGGCGTCGAGCTGGCCCTGCCCGACGATCACGTGCATCTCGCGGCCGAGACCGGAGTCGCTGAGCAGTTCCTGCACGTCGAGCAGGCGGCAGGTCGAGCCGTTGATCGCGTACTCGCTGCCGCCGTTGCGGAACAGGGTGCGCGAGATCGTCACCTCGGAGTACTCGATGGGCAGCGCGCCGTCGGAGTTGTCGATGGTGAGCGTCACCTCGGCACGCCCGAGAGGTCCGCGGGTGGACGTGCCGGCGAAGATGACGTCCTCCATCTTGCCGCCGCGGAGGGTCTTCGCCCCCTGCTCGCCCATCACCCAGGCCAGGGCGTCGACCACGTTGGACTTGCCGGAGCCGTTGGGCCCGACGACGCACGTGACGCCTTGTTCGAAGGCGAAGGTCGTCGGTTGAGCGAACGACTTGAAGCCCTTGAGCGTCAGGCTCTTGAGATACACCCGCCGCCCGTCCCTTCTCGCGTCCAGCAGCTTGCCTGCGCCAAATTTACCCGACCGCGTGCCGTTCGCCCGCCGCGCCCCGCTCGCACACGCAAACGAGTCCGGGAGAAATCGGCGCTCCGATGTGCGGAGGCGCGATTTCTCCCGGACTCGATGGCGGCGGGTCAGCCGACGCCGAGGTACGCCTCCTTGATGGCGGGGTTGGCGAGCAGCTCGCGGCCCGTGCCGGAATGGGTGATCGAGCCGGTCTCCAGCACGAAGCCCCGGTTCGCGCGAGCGAGCGCCTGGTTGGCGTTCTGCTCGACGAGCAGGATGGTCGTGCCCTGCGCGTTGATCTCGCTGATGATCGAGAAGATCTGCTTGATGAATTGCGGGGCGAGCCCCATCGACGGTTCGTCGAGCAGCAGCAGGCGCGGCGCCGACATCAGCGCGCGGCCGATGGCGAGCATCTGCTGCTCGCCGCCGGACATCGTGCCGCCGACCTGCGACTTGCGCTCCGCGAGTCGCGGGAACAGCGAGAAGACCCGGTCGAAGTCGGCGGACATCCCGCTGCGGTCCTTGCGGCCGAACGCGCCCATGTCGAGGTTCTCGAGCACCGTCATGCCCGGGAAGATGCCCCGGCCCTCGGGCGCCTGCGAGATGCCCTGGACCACCCGGATGTGCGCCTTCATCTTGGTGATGTCGGTGCCGTCGAAGGTGATCGTGCCCTTCGACGGGTTCAGCAGGCCCGAAATCGTCTTCATCGTGGTCGACTTGCCGGCCCCGTTCGCCCCGATGAGGCTGACGATCTCGCCCTCCTCGACGGAGAACGACATGTCGTGGATGGCCTCGATGCGCCCGTACGCGACGCTCACGTTCTTCAGCTCAAGCAACGTCATCTTCAGGCTCTCCCAGGTAGGCGGCGATCACGCGCGGATCGTTGCGGATCGCGGTCGGAACATCGTCGGCCAGCTTGCGGCCGAACTCGAGCACCACGATGCGGTCGGTGACGCCCATCACCAGGCGCATGTCGTGCTCGATCAGGAGCACGGTGTACCCATCGGCCCGGATGGTGCGGATGAGGTCCATCAGGTCCTCTTTCTCCGCCGGGTTGAAGCCGGCCGCCGGCTCGTCCAGGCAGAGCACCTTGGGGTCGGTCGCGAGGGCGCGAGCGATCTCGAGGCGGCGCTGGTAGCCGTACGGGAGCTGCCGCGATGCGGTGTTGGCCAGGTCGGCGATGCCGACGAACTCCAGCAGCGCCATCCCGCGCTCGATCGCGCTCTTCTCCTCGCGGATGTGGCGCGGGCTCCGGATGAGCGCGCCGGGCACGCTCGTGCGATGCCGCGCATCCAGCCCGACCACGACGTTCTCGAGCGCGGACATCTCGCCGAACAGGCGGATGTTCTGGAACGTGCGCGCGAGACCGAGCCGGGTGATCCGGTGCTGCTTCTGACCCTTGATCGACTTGCCTTCCAGCAGCACGTCGCCGCTGGTCGGCTTGTAGACGCCGGTCATGGCGTTGAAGCAGGTGGTCTTGCCCGCGCCGTTCGGCCCGATCAGGCCCAGGATCTCGCCACGCTTGATGTCGAAGCTGACGTTGTCGAGGGCCAGCAGCCCGCCGAACTTGACGGTCAGGTTCTTCACCTCGACGATGCTGTCGCCCACCTCGACCGCGATCTCGCGGTCGGGGGCGGCCGCAGCGGCGACCTCCAGGTCGATGCCCGCATCGGTCAGCAGTTCGGCGTCGGCTCCGGGGGCGAGCGCGTCGCGTGCGGCTTCGTCGTCGGCGGTCATGATGCGCCTCCCTTCGGTGTGGTCGGATCGGTCGGGTCGGTCCGGTCGGTCGGACCGTTCCCATCGGTCGGTGCGGTCGGTGCGGTCGGTGCGGTCGGTGCGGGTGCCTCAGGAGACGCTCCAGCCGCCGTCGCAACCGCCGGCGCCGGCGCATCCGGTTTGTTCACCAGGTACTCGTACGCATGGCGACCGTAGGCCAGCAGTCGCTGCTTGGCCGGCACAAGGCCCTTCGCCCGGAAGATCATCAGCACCACGAGGGCGACGCCGAAGATCAGGTACTTGTAGTCGGCGATCGCGGTGAACCGCAGCGGCAGGTAGGCGACGATCGCGCCACCGAGCAGCGCGCCCACCTTGTTGCCGGTTCCACCTAGCACCACTGCGGCGAGGAAGAGGATCGAGGTCTGAACGTCGAACTTCTGGTTGTTCACGAAGCCGACCTGCCCGGCGAACAGCGCTCCGGAGAGACCGCCCACCGCCGCACCGATCGCGAACGCCCACACCTTGTACTTGAACGTGGGCACGCCCATGATCTCGGCGGCGTCCTCGTCCTCCCGGATGGCGATCCAGGCGCGGCCGACGCGGCTGCGCTCCATGTTGCCGACCAGCAGCAGCACGATGATGATCACGCCGAGCGTCAGCCAGTACCAGGGCACGCCATTGGAGTTGGCGAAGATCGGGATGCCGTCGGCGTTCTCGCCGGGCGGGTGCCCGACGTTCTGGAAGCCGACCTGCCCCTTCAGCGCCGGGATGATCGTCGCCAGGATGCGCACGATCTCACCGAAACCGAGCGTGACGATGGCCAGGTAGTCGCCGCGCAGACGCAGGGTCGGCACGCCGAGCACGACGCCGAAGAGCATCGCGACCGCCATGGCGACCGGGATGGTCCACAGATACGGGATCTTGACGAACGGCGAGTCGGGGCTGGTCAGCATGGCCGCCGTGTACGAGCCGACCGCGAAGAAGGCGACGTAGCCGAGGTCGAGCAGACCGGCGTAACCGACGACGACGTTCAGGCCGACCGCGATGAGCGCGTAGACCGCCATGCTGAAGCAGGCGAGCGCCCAGTCGTTGCCCGGCTCGGTCGTGAGCGGGAAGAAGTTGAGGTACGGGAGCGCGAAGGCGATGGCGACCACGATGAGCATCCACAGCCACTGGATCTGCCGTGGCAGACCGTTCCAGCGGTCGCGGAAGCCCTGGAAGGGGCCTCCCCTGCGGGCGCGCGCCTCTGTGGCGTCCTCCGCCTGTTCGCTTCTGGCGTCCGGCAGGACGCGGGGTCCGTCTGTGGTGCTCATGCTCTGCTCCTCCCCAGTGAGGTACCGAGGATTCCCGTCGGCCGCACCAGCAGCACGAGGACGAGCACCACGAAGGCGATCACGTCCGTCCACTGGGAGTCACCGAGCAGGATCTGTCCGTAGTTTCCTATCAATCCGAGCAGCAGTCCACCCAGGAGCGCGCCCCGGATGTTGCCGATGCCGCCGAGCACCGCGGCCGCGAAGGCCTTGATGCCGAGCACGAAGCCGCCGGTGTAGATCACACCGGAGGGAACGAGCATCACGTAGAAGAGGGCGGCGGCGCCGGCCAGGAGACCGCCGAGCACGAAGGTGATCACGATGATGCGTTCCTTGTTGACGCCCATCAGTGTCGCGGTGTCGGGATCCTGCGCGACGGCCCGGATGCCGCGACCGGTGCGACTGCGGCGCACGAACATGTCCGTCAGCACCATGAGCACCACAGCGGCGATCACGATGATCAGCGACTGGCTGTTGATGATCGTGCCGAACACGTCGAACACCGCCACCGGACGGAACATCGTCACGGCCGGCTCGGCGTTCGCACCGCGGATCACGAAGATTGCGGACTGGATGGCGAACGAGGCGCCGATGGCCGTGATGAGGAACGCCAATCGTGGCGCGTTCCTCCGGCGTAATGGCCGATAGGCCACGCGTTCGAGGAGGAACGCGGTGACGGCCGATGCCAGCATGCCGACGATGAGGGCGAGCAGGATGTCGCCGATGATCGCGGCTATCCCGAGGTTCGGGATGGAGGGGCCGAAGCCCAGCGAGGTGAGGGTGATCACGACGCCGTACGCGCCGATGATGAACACCTCGGAGTGCGCGAAGTTGATCAGGTTGAGCACGCCGTACACGAGGGTGTACCCGACGGCGATCAGACCATAGATGGCCCCGAAGGTGAGGCCGTCGAAGGTCGCGCTCCAGAAGTTCTGTACGAGGGATTGGACATCGAAGTTGATCCACGAATTGTCAAGGACGGGGTGGATTGCGAGCAGTTCGAGCATTCAGGCATCCAGATCGAGTGGGAAGGGATCGACGTTGATCCGATCGGATTGCGGACAGGTGGAACGCAGGATGCCGCGGGTCGCGAGTCGGCGACCCGCGGCATCCTCAGTGTCGTGCGCTATCCGATGGTGCCGATCGGAACGATCTTGCCGTTCTCGACCTTGTAGCCGTAGACCGTCGGAGCCTGCAGCTCACCCGTGGAGTCCCACTTGTAGTGCTTGCTCAGTCCGTCCTTGTCGTAGGACTTCACGAAGTCCTTCAGGTCGGCGCGGGTCGTCTTGCCCTGGTCGATGCCCGAGAGCAGCACGGTCGCGGCGTCGTAACCCTCGATGGAGTACGTGCCGGGCTCGGCGCTGGCGAGCGTCTTGTAGTCCTTCTCGAAGTCCGGGATCAGCTCACCCGGGATGCAGGGGCAGGTGAAGTACGCGTTGTTGGACGCGTCGCCGGCCAGCTTGATGAACTGGTCGTCCTTCACTCCATCCGGTCCGACGAACGTTCCGGTGAAGCCCTTGCTCACGAGCTGCTGGTCGAACGGTGCACCCTCGGCGTAGTAGCCCGAGTAGTAGACCGCGTCCGGCTTCGCGTTGATGATCTTGGAGACCACCGCCGAGAAGTCCTTCTGACCGGTCGTCACCTTGTCGGTTCCGACGAGCGCGTCGCCGAGAGCCTTCGAGGTGGTCGTGGCCAGGCCGATGCCGTAGTCGGAGTCGTCCTGGACCAGGTAGACCTTCTTGGCCTCCAGCTTGTCGGTGAGGAACTTCGCCGCCGCCGGGCCCTGCACGGCGTCATTGCCGAGGCC
Organism: Leifsonia sp. 10N434; assembly: GCF_056394405.1. Classification (NCBI taxonomy): domain Bacteria; kingdom Bacillati; phylum Actinomycetota; class Actinomycetes; order Micrococcales; family Microbacteriaceae; genus Leifsonia; species Leifsonia sp. 10N434. The sequence goes on from NZ_JBFTHV010000002.1 coordinate 591,227, forward strand.
GCGGAAGAAGGTCGTCCACCCGTTCTTCGTCAGGTCGGGGTTGGTCGCAGACGGCGTGATGTGAACCAGGCCCTGCTGCTCGAAGATGTTCCCCGTCGCCTTCGACTCGCCCGAGAACGGGAGACCGATGACGCCGATGATGTCCTTCTCATTGACCGCCTGGGTGACCGGGCCGGTCGCCTTGTTCGGGTCGCCCTCGGTGTCGAACTTCTTGAATGCGACCTGGCAACCGGAGTTGGCCTGGTTGTGCTGGTCGATCGCGAGCTGGACACCGTTGTAGATGTTGATGCCGAGCTGGGCGTTCGGGCCCGTCTCCGCTCCGACATAACCGATGGTCAGGCCGGCAGGACAGGTGGCCTTGCCGTCGCCGGCGGGCAGAACCGCGTCCTTGGGCGTGTCGACCGAGGTGATGGCCGGGATGTCAACCTTCCCGGAACTCGACGTCGACCCGCCGGTGGATGCCTGGTTGGCACACCCCGCCAGGAAGAGCGCGACCGCCGCTGCAACGGCCGCACCTGTGATGACTTTCTTTCGTAACATCTTCTGCCTCTCGACGTGAATCCGTTACGAAGCGGCGTAGTTGCCGCTTCGCACCACGAATATGTGTGCCGAGACTACATGCAATGCAACTAATCGCAACCAACATTCGCGCGCAGATTTACACGATTGAAACCAAAACGATTCGCTCTGTTCACAGCTCGGGCACCGGAATAGGCTGGGAATACCCAGTGCGCGAGGAGGTGCCGGCGGATGCGCCCGACTGCTCCACCGACCATCGCCGAACTCCCGATCCCGGCGCGGATCGGGACGCCGGAGTCCGCCGCGTTCGAAGAGATGGTCGCCGTGATGAACGGGGTCGCCGTCGCCCTCTGGCACAACGACGACTTCGTGTACACGGCGGAGGCGGAGCTGGCGTCGTTCCAGGCGCGCGAGTTCCACGACAAGATCGTCTTCGTCGCCGTCGTCGACGGTGTGATCGTCGGGCGGGTGGTGGTCGACTTCCCGCTGGAGGAGGACGCCGTGACCGCCACGCTCCTCGTCGACGTCGTGCCGGGGATGCGCGGGCGCGGCATCGGGTCGGCGCTGCTGGCCCACGGTGAGGAGTTCGCGGCCGACGGCGGCCGCACCGCCGTCTCGGCCTACACCGAGCATCCGGCCGCCACCCTGCACGACGGCCCGGTCGTCCGCGCCGAGGTCGGAACATCCGCTCTCCCGGCCGACTCCCCCGACGTCCGCTTCGCCCTCCGGCACGGGTACCGTCTCGGCCAGATCGAGCGCTCGAGCAGTCTCGCGCTCCCGCTCACCGCCGATCGACGGGATGCCCTGCTGACCGATGCCCGCACACATTCGGGCGACTACCGCACGGTCAGCTGGTGGAGCTCCGCGCCCGACGACCGGGTGGCCGCCTTCGCCGCGCTCAAGGAGCGGATGACGATGGACGTGCCGCAGAGCGGCATCGCGCTCGACGACGAGGAGTGGACGGCCGACCGCGTGCGGCAGCACGAGGACGAGCTGATCGCCCGGGGAGAGCCGCTGCTGGTCACGGTCGCCGAGCATGTGCCGTCGGGCGCGTTGGTGGCGTACACCGAGATCGCCGTGCCCGACGACGGAGACAAGGCCGAGCAGTACGACACGCTGGTCGCGACCGACCATCGGGGGCACCGGCTCGGCACGCTCGTGAAGCTCGAGAATCTGGAGCGCCTCGCGGAGCGCGCGCCGCACATCCGGCGCCTGCTCACCTGGAACGCCGACGAGAACGCGCCGATGCTGCGCGTCAACGACGCCTTCGGGTTCGAACTGCACGGGCTGACCGGCAACTGGCAGAAGACGCTGGACTGACGGCGACCCGGACGACCGGCCACAACTCCGGAACTCCCGCCCGACACGCCGCGATATCCGGCACTACTCCGGAAGTCCGACCCGTGAGGTCCCCCGGCTTCCGGAGTTAGCGGGCTCCCGGGACGGACGCGGCGGGAGCAGCGGGCGCGGCGGGAGCAGCGGGCGCGGCGGGAGCAGCGGAGGCGTCAGCAGCCGTGGCCGGGGTGGCACGCGGGCGACGCAGTTTCTGGCAGTGGGGACAGAAGTGCGACGAGCGGTTCATGAACTGCTCGCGCACGATGAGCGTGCCGCACCGCGGGCACGGCTTGCCCTCCTGTCCGTACGCGTTGAGGCTGTGCGAGAAGTAGCCGGAGGCGCCGTTGACGTTCACGTACTGGGCGTCGAAGCTCGTGCCGCCCTCGGCCAGCGCCTTGGCGAGCACCAGGCGCACCTCGCTCAGCAGTGTGCGGATCTTCGCTCGGCTGAGGCTGCGCACCGGCTGCTCGTAGTGCAGCTTCGCCGCCCACAGGGCCTCATCGGCGTAGATGTTGCCGATGCCGCTGATCAGCGACTGATCGAGCAGCGCACGCTTGATGCCGGTGTTCTTGCGGCCGAGAGCGGCGGCGAAGGAGGCGTCGTCGAACGCCGGGTCCAACGGATCGCGGGCGATGTGCGCGACCTGGGCCGGGACGAGCGCGTCGTCGGTGCCGAGGCCCCCTGGCGCGCCATCCGCTGTCGGCACCAGCTTGTCGACCGCCATGGAGCCGAAGATCCGCTGGTCGACGAAGTTCACCCAGAACTCGCCGTGCAGCGGATGCTCGATGTGCAGCCGGATGCGCAGGAGTCCGGTCTCGACGACGCCGGGCTCGCGCAGCAGGATCTGGCCGCTCATCCCGAGGTGCGCGACGATGGCCTGGGTGCGACCGTCGAGCGGGATCCAGAGGAACTTGCCGCGCCGAACGGGCGTGGACATGGTGCGCCCGGTGAGCAGCGACTCGAAGTCGCCGGCGGACGTGTCGTGACGGCGCAGCGAACGGGGCTCGAACACCTCGACGCCGAGGATCGTCGCCCCCGTGACGGCCGGAGCGAGCCCGGCCCGGACGACCTCAACCTCGGGGAGCTCGGGCACGTCGCTTGGTGAGTTCGGTCCACGCGGTGAGCGCGGCGGACATCTCGGCCTGCTTCTTGCTCGTGCCCTCGCCCGTCGCCGTCACGAGGTCACCGACCTCGACCGTGGCGTGGAAGGTCTTGCTGTGGTCGGGGCCGCTGTTGGTGACCGTGTAGACGGGAAGGCCGGCTCCGCGGTGCGCTGCGGCCTCCTGCAGGCTCGTCTTGGGATCCATGGCCGCGCCGAAGCGCGCCGGATCGTCGAGCAGCGGCTCGACGAGACGCAGCACGAGCGCCGTCGCCTCATCACCGCCGAGATCCAAGTACGCCGCACCGATGATCGCCTCGACCGTGTCGGCGAGGATCGAGGCCTTGTCTCGGCCGCCGCTCTGGTTCTCGCCGCGGCCGAGCAGGAGGTACTCCCCCAGCCCGATGCTGCGCGCGACCTGGGCAAGCGCGACCGAACTCACCAGGCTGGCGCGGCGCTTCGCGAGGTCGCCCTCGTCGAGTCCCGGGTTCTCCCGGAACAGCTTGACCGTCACCGCCTGACCCAGAATCGAGTCGCCGAGGAATTCCAGGCGCTCGTTGTTCGGGATGCCGCCGTGCTCGTACGCGTAGGAACGGTGCGTCAGCGCCAACTCGAGAAGCTCGGGGTCGATATCGACTCCGAGCTTCTCGGTGAGTGCGGTGCGGTCGGTACTGCCCTTGTTCAGGGACGTCGTTCCGGCCATCGTGCCGAAATCAGACGTCGGCGACCTTGCGGCCCTTGTACTCGAGGAACAGGGCGGTGCCTGCGGAGTCCTCGACGACCTTGGCGCGGTGCGGCAGGCTGTAGGTGACCTTGCCACCCTCGATGGTCTTGACGAGCGTGGGGACCTCGGCCTTCCACTGCGAACGACGAGCGTGCGTGTTGGCGCGTGACTTCTTCCGCTTCGGAACAGCCATGACTATCTCTCTTCTCTGTTTCTGTCGATGTCGGCAGGAACATCCTGCGTCAAGGTACTGGCGGGACCAGCACCGGTGTCGGAAGCCTGGAAAGCCGCAAGCGCAGACCACCGCGTATCGGTGGTTTCCTGGGGTTTGCGGTCCGGTACATCCGCCAGCCGTTCTCCGGTCTCGGGGTCGAGTCCGGGGCAATCTGGCCGGCACACCGGCTGAAACGGCAGTGCCAGCACTACCGCGTCCCTGATCAGAGGTTCAAGATCCACGTGGTCGTCGTGAACCTCAAAATCAAAAGCTTCGTCAGAAGAATACGCGAAAAGCTCCTGGAAATCGACTTCGACAGGCTGAGCGATGTCGATCAGGCAGCGTCCGCACACCCCGACGGCCTCACTCGTGAGCTCCCCGGAGACCAGGATGCCCTCGTGCATCGACTCCAGCCGGAGGTCGAGATCGATGGTCGCACCCTCGGGAACGCTCAGCAGCCCCTCGCCCAGCTTGTCGGCCACGGGCAGCACGATGGTCTGCTCGCGCATCTCCCCCGGGCGGTGGATGAGATCGTACACATTGACCGTGTACGGGGTGGTCTTGAACTTGGTCACGGTCAACCATTTTACGCGGATCGGAACCGGTTCTCAGGCAGATCCGCGCGCACTCTGGGCTGGCGTCCAGGTGGGCGGGATGAGCGAGACCGGAATCAGGGCGGCTTTCAACCGGAGCGCCCGCCCCGCCTGCGCCTCGAGGGCCGTCAGGACCCGCTCCAGATCGTCGGCGAGCCCGACCGCCGTCGCGCGTGTCGGCGGCCCGAAGGCGTCCCGCTCGCGCACCGCCAGTAGGCGGAGCACGGCATCGTGGCCCGGCGTGCCGGACACCGCCTCGGCGATCCGTCCCGCGAAGACGCGCGGTGTCTCGGTGTCCGGCACGGCCCAGCCCAGATCACGGGCCGTGTCGCGCAACTCGTCCCACGCGACGGACGCCCCGCCCCATTCGTCCGTGAGCCGTCTCAGTCGATTGCGGCGCCGGATGCGGCGCAGAACGGCCGGCGTGAGGAGGAGCGCCACGACCAGCAGGGCGACACCGACGCCCGAGAGCACCGGCTGGAGCGGCGCGGTCGCCGTCACCCCGGTCGCGCCGCGCTGGTTGGCGGGATCGGTCGGCACCAGGCGCTGCGCCTGCGAGGACGACGACGATTGCGGCACCGGCGCGTTCGGTGCGATCTGGGACTCCGGTCGCGTGTAGCTCGGGATGGTCCCGCGCCCCACCGTCGGCTCGAAGGCCACCCAGCCGACTCCGGCGAAGTACAGCTCGGGCCAGGCGTGCAGGTCGTCGCTCGTCACCGTGTACTGTCCGGGGTTGTTGGCGGTTCCGCCGTTCGTCGCCCCCGGCAGGTAGCCTTCAGCGACGCGCGACGGGATGCCGATGGTGCGCGCCATCAGTGCCATCGCCGAAGCGAAGTGCACGCAGTATCCGGACTTCACCTCGAGGAAACGGGCGATCACCCGCGCGCCATCGCCGTCGTAGCCCTGTTTCAGCGGGGTCTGTGTCGAGTACACGAAGTCGTTGTCGCGGAAGTAGTCCTGCAGCGCGACCGCCTTGTCGTATTCCGAGACCGAGCCCTTCGTGGCGGCGAGGGCCGACGTGGTGATGATCGACGGCAGATTCGGGGGCAGGAACAGATCCCGCTGCACACTGGCCGGCACGAAGCCGCCCGCGGCCTGCAGCTGCGCCGCCGTCGGCTGCAGCACCAGGCTGGTCGCGGTGTAGTTCTGCCCCTGCGTGCTCGTGTTCACGCCGCCGATGGTGAGATCGTCGGGGTCCCACGACCACGTGCCGTTGAGACCCTTGATGCCCTGCACCGGATACGGCACGGGCAGCCAGCGGCTCTGCATGTTGTCGATCTGGACGCTCGTGGTGATCTTGGTCGTCTTCACGGTGTCGGAGAGCCCGAACACGGGACCGATCGTGTTGCCGGCCGGCAGCCGCTTCGTGTCCCGCTCCCTGTGCTTCCAGACGGACCCGGTGAACTGATCGAGGGACGCGAGCTTGAGGTACTGGCCGGTCGTCGCCGTGGTCGTGTAGGTCAACGCGCGCACGGCGGCAGGACGCCGCAGATCGCGGCCGAGGTCGATCAGCGGCGTGACCGTGCCGCCGATCGAGATGCCGCCGGCCGTGAACGAGGTCGCTCCGCCGCGGTCGAAGCCGGGGGCGGTGCCCGCGAGGATCAGTGCGACCGCCACCGACGACGCTGCGATCGACAGCGATGCGGTCGGGCGCGGCGTCGCCGGGCGTCGGGTTCGCACGTCGCAGCGCAGCAGCCAGAGGAAGGCGGCTGCGCTCGTCGCCAGCGCGAAGGGGTCCAGGCCGTCGCCGAGCAGCGCGCCGGGCACGACAAGCACCAGGCCGACGCCGAGGGCAGTGAAAGCAGGGATGCGGAAGGCGATCGCCAGGGTGTCGATCACGAGGGCGAGGAGGCAGCCGCCGCCCACCACGAGGAACATGAACTCCGGCAGTGCCGGTGACGGCGTTCCCTGCTGGTAGATGGAGAGCATCGCCTGCTGCGCGATGTCCCCGAAGTGCACGAAGGTCGCCGGTGTCGGGAAGAGCCCGAGCAGACCGGTGCCTTTGCCGAAGCCCACCGTCATGATGATCGCGAACTCGACGAGCTGCAGCAGCGGCACGAGGCGGCGCGGTACTCCGAGCATGCGCAGGCCCGCGCCGGCGACGAGGATCAGCGCCGACGAGAAAATGAGCAGGAACCACCAGCCGGCGCCCTCGATCAGCCCGATCAGCGCGAAGCTCACGGCGAGCACCTGGAGCTGGAGCGCGCCCGTCAGCCGCCAGTACCCCATGCGCCTCGCTCGCTCGCGCGGGAGGACGGCCGCTCCGATCGCACTCTCGCTAACCACGCTGCGCTCCCGCCCGCTGGCGTGCGAGCGCCTGCTGCCAGGCGTCGGCCGGGTCGTCGCCGGCGCGGAACGGAACGCAGAGCCATCCGGCATCGGCGAGAACGTCGCCCACCGCAGGCGGCGACGACGCAGCGATGAACGCCACCGCCGGGTCGCACATGGAACGCACCGCCGCCAAGGCCCCGAGCTCCTCGAGCGAGCCGCCGAGCAGCATCGCGAAGACGGGAACGGCGCGGCCGGACCGACGGAGGCCCGCGGCGAGCTCCGCGACGGCGTCGTCACGCCCTTCCGCGCTCTGTTCGACCGCGGCCAGGTCGGCCAGCAGCAGCCGATCGGCGCTGCCGACGTCGTAGGTGGGCGTCGCCGAGCCGAGGGTGCCCGTGCGTCCTGCACCCGAGCGACCCGACAGCTGACGCGGACCCGTCTCGACCACGCTCACCACGAAGCCCGCGTCGAGCAGATGCACGCCGACCGACGCGACGAGTTCGACGAGGGTCTCGAACTCCGCGTCATCGCCCGCGCCCGTGTGGCTGTCGAAGAGCATCCACGCCTCCGGGTTGCTGCGTCGCTCCTCCTGACGCACCATCAGCTTGTCGTGGCGCGCCGTCGCCCGCCAATGGACCCGCCGCAGCGGGTCGCCCGGCCGGTATTCGCGCGCGATCAGCTCGTCGGCGCTCGGGATGCTGTGCCGCAGCAGTTCGTGCTCTGTGCCCTCACTGCGTGCGACGTCGAGATCCCCTCCCGGGAGGGCCGTGACGCGCGGTGTCACCACGAACTGCCGGGGCTGCCCGAGCGCGTACTCGGCGTACGCGAGCCCGAACGGGTCCGTACGGCTGACGATGAGCGGCCCGACGGCGTGCGAACCGCGGTGACGCGCGCGCACGTCCTGGCGTAGCACCACCGTGTCACGGCCGTGCGTGACGTTGGGCTGATGGCCGCCGAGCCGCGGGAACGGCGCCGCCTCCTGCACCCCGACCGCCGGAGGGGCGAACTCGCGCCAGAGGGCGGCAGGACTCGGCCTCGCCGACTCGTTGCGCGCGGTGGTCACCACCGTCGCCGTCTCACCCACCCCGACGATGTCCGGATGGAAACTGCGCGTGACCGTCAGCCGGGGACGATCGACGGTCACCGAGATCATCGCCGCCAGCGGCAGCACCGTGAGGAACAGCCCGACGAAGAGCACGTCGGTGCGGCCGAGCGTCGCGGAGGCGATCAGCGCGACGACCCCGACGCCGAACAGCGCCCAGCCCCGAGACGTCGGCCGCGGCTTGCGCAGCGGCGACGATGAGCGCTGTCGCCGGGCCATGGGTCAGTCCGCCCGGCCGGAACCGATCGCGCCCGAGCCGACCGGCACGGGGGTGGCCGCCACGATGCGGCGCACGATGTCCGCGATGACGGGAGCGCTCTCGTGATGGTGGCCGAGAGCGCGGCTGGTCGGCAGCAGACGGTGGCCGAGCACGGGCACGGCGAGGGCGTCGATGTCGTCGGGGAGCACGAAGTCACGGCCGTCGAGCACGGCCTTCGCTTTGGCCGCCCGCACCAGCTGGAGCGTTGCCCGCGGGCTCGCGCCGAGGCGCAGGTCGCGATCCTCGCGGGTGGCGCGCACCAGGTCGACGGCGTACTGCTTCACCGGCGTCGAGGCGAACACGCTCCTGGCCGTCGTCATCATCGCCCGCAGCTCCTCCGAGGTCACCACCGGCCCGATGCGCGACAGCGGGCTCGACGTGTCGCGGGTGTTCAGCATCGCGAGCTCGGAGTCGTCGTCGGGATAGCCCATCGCGATGCGGGCCATGAACCGGTCGCGCTGGGCCTCCGGAAGCGCGTACGTGCCCTCCATCTCCACCGGGTTCTGCGTCGCCACGACGATGAACGGAGCGGACAGCGGGTACGTCGACCCGTCCACCGTCACCTGACGCTCCTCCATGCACTCGAGCAGCGCCGACTGCGTCTTCGGGCTGGCGCGGTTGATCTCGTCGCCGATCACGATGTTGGCGAACACCGCGCCGGGCTTGAACTCGAAGCGCCGCTCCGCCTGGTTGTACACGGAGACGCCGGTCACGTCGCTCGGCAGGAGGTCTGGGGTGAACTGGATGCGGCTGACCGTGCAGTCCACCGACTTGGCCAGCGACTTCGCGAGCATCGTCTTGCCGACGCCCGGCACGTCCTCGATGAGCAGGTGGCCCTCGGCCAGGAGCACGGTCAAGGCGGTCTGCACGGCATCGTGCTTGCCGTCGATCACCGACTCGACGTTCGCCGTGATCTGCGCGGCGGCGCGGCGCAGTTCCTCGAGATCCATTGCGACCGATGCCTGGCCGGTCTCCTCGTCGCTGGCGACGGAGGACTCCGTCGGCTGACGTGTCGCGTAACTGTTCATGTCTCCCGCAGGTATTCGTAGACGGCCGTGGGGACGTACGGGCTCACGTCGCCGCCGAGCGCCGAGACCTGGCGCACGAGCGAACTGGAGACGTGGGCGTTCGCGGGATTCGGGAGGAGGAAGATCGTCTCGACCGCCGCGAGGTTTCGGTTGACGATGGCCATCGGGGTCTCGTAGGCCACATCGATCTGGGAGCGGATGCCCTTGATGAGCACGTGCGCACCGACATCCGTGCAGTAGTCGACCAGGAGGCCGACGCTCCACGAGGCGACCACGATGTTGCCGGCGATGCCGGCGTCTTCGATGGACCGCTCCAGCAGGGCGACGCGCTGCGCGATGGGCAGCAGCGCGGACTTGTCGGGGTTGTGGACCACCAGCACGTGCACCTCGTCGAACAGGCGCGCGGCACGTTCGATCACGTCGAGATGCCCGAGGGTGACCGGGTCGAACGATCCAGGGACAACGGCGATCCTGTTCATAGACCTTCAGACTATCCCGCTGATCCCGGCATTTCGTTGTGAATCCGTTACCGAATTGTTGCGGGCACGTCACGCCGTCCGGTCGTCAGGATTTGGCGAGGAACGCGCGCTCGCTCTCGTCGAGGCGGCGCGCGAGGGCGGCGGCCAGCGCCGGATGCGCCGCGAGCCCGCCGTCCGTCTCCAGCGTCTCCTGCGCCGCCACACGAGCCTCCGCGATGAGCTCGCCGTCGCTGGCCACCCGGAGCAGCCGCAGCGACGATCGCCCGCCGGACTGCCTGCTGCCGAGCACGTCGCCCTCGCGTCGCAGTTCCAGGTCGATGTTGGCGAGCTCGAAGCCGTCGATGGTGCCGGCCACGGCCTCGACGCGCTCCCGCGCCAGGGTCTCCTGCTCGGCGCTGGTGACCATCAGGCACAGCCCGGGCACGCCGCCACGGCCGACGCGGCCGCGCAGCTGGTGGAGCTGCGAGACGCCGAAGCGATCGGCGTCGAGGATGACCATGGCGGAGGCGTTCGGCACGTCGACACCGACCTCGATCACGGTGGTCGCGACGATCAGGTCGAGCTGTCCGGCGGCGAAGGAGCGCATCACCTCGTCTTTGACGTCGGAGGGAAGTTTGCCGTGCAGCATCCCGATCCTCGCGTCGGCGAACAGGGGGTCGGCGCGCACCTGGGCGATCACGGACTCGACGTTGGCGATCGGTCGCGCCGGCCCCTCCTCCGGCTCCGCCTCCTCACCGTCGTCCTCCGCGTCCTTACCCGTGATGGCGGGACAGACGACGAACACCTGCCTCCCCTTGCCGATCTCCTCGGCGGCGCGCTCCCAGATGCGGCGCTCCCAGGCGGGCCGGTCGGCGAGCGGCACCACGAAGCTCTCGATCCCCTGCCGGCCGGCGGGAAGCTGCGCGATCGTCGACACGTCCAGGTCGCCGAACACCGTCATGGCGACGGTGCGCGGGATGGGCGTGGCCGTCAGCACCAGCACATGCGGCGGCGTCCCTCCCTTGGCCCGGAGGGCCTCGCGCTGATCCACCCCGAAACGGTGCTGCTCGTCGACGACGACGAGCCCGAGGTCGTAGAAGGTCACGGCGTCGCCGAGCAGTGTGTGCGTGCCGACCACGATGCGGGCCTGGCCGGAGACGGTGCGCAGGAGGGCCTTCTTGCGCTCGGCGGTCGAGAGCTGCCCGGTGAGCAGGGTCGGCATCAGCTGTGCGGCGAGGTCGGGGCCGAGGACCTTCACGATCGACCGCAGATGCTGACCGGCGAGCACCTCGGTCGGGGCCAGCAGCGCGGCCTGGCCGCCCGAGTCGGCGACGGCGAGCATGGCCCGCAACGCCACGAGCGTCTTTCCGGAGCCCACCTCGCCCTGCACCAGTCGGTTCATCGGTGCGGTGTCGGCGAGGTCGCGGGAGATCTCGCCGCCCACGGCGGCCTGGTCGTCGGTCAGCTCGAAGGGAAGGGCGGCGTCGAAGCGCTCGAGGAAACCGCCAGGGGTCGCCGAACGAGGTGTCGCCGCCGTGGCGCGCGACGCGGCCCGCTGCTGAAGGAGGGCCGACTGCAGTACGAAGGCCTCCTGGAACCGCAGCGCGTCGCGGGCGCGCTGCCAGTGCGCATCCTTTTCGGGGCGGTGGATGCGCTCCAGGGCATCTCGGAAGGTCAGCAGCCCGCGCTCCCTCGCCACCTCGTCGGGCACGGGATCGGCCACCGCGCCGAGGGCGTCGAGGGCCAGCGCGACGGCCTTCTGCACCTGCCAGCTCGCCACCGTTCCGGTCGCCGGGTAGATCGGGATGGGCATCTGCGCCCAGTTCTGTGCGGCCGCAGTGCCGGCGGCCAGCGCAGCGCTGTCGTCGGCCTCGAAGAGCTCGTAGTCCGGATGCGCCAGCTGGAGCGCGCCGCGATAGTCGGAGACCTTGCCGGCGAAGATGCCGCGCACTCCGGGCACCAGGTCTTTGGCGCGCCAGGCCTGATTGAAGAAGGTCAGCGTGAGGATGCCCTCGCCGTCGGAGATCTTGACCTCGAGGATCGAGCCGCGACGTGCGCGCATCGAGCGCTCCTGCACCCGCAGCACCTCGGCGACGATCGTGACGTTCTCGTCGATCGGCAGGTTCGCGAGGGCGGTGAGCTCTCCGCGACGGGCGTAGCGGCGCGGGTAGTGGCTGAGCAGGTCGGCGACGGTGCGCATCCCGAACGCCTTCTCGAAGGCGGTGGCCGTGCGGCCGCCCAGCACGCCGCTCAGCTTGGAATCAAGGGTGACAGCGCCCTCGACGGCCGGGGCGGAGACGGAACTCATGGTTCGATCGTATGCGGCACGACCGTCAGCGCAGCGAGCTCGTCCGCCACGAAGGGATCCTCCGGCCGGGCGGCGGCCAGCCTGGTCTGGAGCTCGAAGGCCTCATCGGTGCGTCCCAGTTCGCGCAGACAGCGCGCCAGCGCCCACTCCGCCCAGAACACCTGGTCGTCGGTGCCCACCGAACGGGACGCGCGCAACGCCTCGGCGAACTCGATCAGCGCCGCATCGGGTCGCGCCGCCTCGAAGAGCTGCCAGCCGCGGTTGTTGTGGAGAGTGACGCTCCAGCGCAGCGTGCGGGCATCGCGCACGTCCTCGAGCTCGACGAGCCCCTGCGCCGTCCACTCCTCACCGTGCGCCGGATCCGCCAGCGCCAGCATGTGCAGCGCGTCGACCGCGAGGAACACCTCACCGTCGCGCCTGGCCGCCGACAGGGCCTCCTCGAGGAAGGGCACGGCCTCCGCCGGGTGGTCGGCGGAGCGCCGGAGCCGTCCGCGCTCCAGAGGGATGCGGATCCCCAGCGGCCCGATCCCGGGCTCGAGGGAGTCGAGCAGGGCCTCCGCCTCGTCGAAGCGCTGCTGCAGGCCCAGCGCTCTGGCGCGCTGTGTCTCGAGTTCCGCGCGAACCAGCTCGGGTCTGTCGGGTTCGGCTGCCGCCTGGGCGAAACGTTCCGCTGAGGCGATCGGGTCGTCGAAGTTCCACAGGGCGTCGAGCTCGCTCTGGTCGAGTCGTGCGTCCATCTTCATATCTTCGTTGTCGGAGCGCCCCGCCGCTAGGCTCGGATGACCATGACTCGTATCGTCGCCGGGTTCGCCGGATCGCTCAGCCTGCAGGTTCCGAAGAGCGGTACGAGGCCGACGAGCGATCGGGTGCGGGAGGCGATCTTCTCCGCGCTCGAGGCCAGGGACGCCCTGCAGGGCGAGCGCGTGCTCGACCTGTACGCCGGCTCGGGGGCCCTCGGCCTCGAGGCGGCCAGCCGGGGAGCGTCGCGCGTGATGCTGGTCGAGCGCAACGCGCAGGCCGCGGCGGTCTGCCGGTCGAATGCGTCGGCGGTCATGAAGGCGGCACCGCGTTCGGGTGCGCCGTCGATCGAGGTGCGGGCGACCGCGGTGCAGACCTTCCTCACCGGCTCCGGGTCGACCTACGACCTGGTGTTCATCGATCCTCCGTACGAGGTGGATGACGACGAACTGCTCGCGGTGCTGACCGCGCTCGTGCCGCGCCTGTCGCCGCACGCCATCGTCTGCGTCGAGCGCAGCACGCGCTCGGGAGCGCCGTCGCTTCCGCCGCGCCTCGATCTCGATCGCAGCACGGCGTACGGCGACACGACGCTCTGGTGGCTGGAGCCCGAGCAGTAGCAGACCCGGGCCGGGCGCGTTCAGCCGCCGTGGCCGTCCCAGCCGATGTAGGGGTCCCATCCCCCGCGCTCGTCGAACGGCCGCCCTCCGACGAGCACCCCGGCCCCCGGCACGACGACGCCGATGGCGCGGAAGCCGCCCGGCAGTCCGGCTCCCGCGGGGAACGCCGCGAACAGGCCGTGATCCTCTCCCCCGGTGAGTGCGATCTCGACGTCGTCGCCGAGCAGGCCGGGGTCGAGATCGATGCCGACGCCGCTCGCCTCGGCGACCCGGCGCGCATCCAGGGCCAGACCGTCGGAGAGGTCCAGCATCGCCGTCGCGCCCGCCTGCGCCGCGAGCGGGCCGTCGGCGATCGGCGGCCGCGGCCGAAGTTGCGCGGTCACGGTCTCCGGATGTGCGGCGAGCACCCGCTCGAAGCGCGCGCGATCCGGTTCTCCGGCGGCGTCGACGGCTTCGGAGAAGAGCAGCCGGAGTCCGGTCGCCGCCACGCCGAGCATCCCGGACACGGCAACGACATCGCCGACCCTGGCACCGCTGCGCAGCACGGGTGCCCGGCCCTCCAGGTCGCCGAACGCCGTGACAGCGATGGTGAACGTGTCCGACACGGAGAGATCACCACCCACGACGCCGCAGCCGGGGGCGAGCGTGGCACAGCCATCGCGCAGCCCGTCCGCCAGCTCCTCGAGGTCGCTGACAGGGGTGGAGGCGGGCGCGGCGATCGCGACCACCAGGGCGGTCGGAACGGCGCCCATCGCGGCCACATCCGAGAGGTTCGTGGCCGCCGCCTTCCAGCCCAGGTCGTACGGTGCGGACCACGCCCAGCGGAAGTCGGGACCGTGCACCATCATGTCGGTGGTCACGACGTACCGGCCATCCGGAGCCGCGAGCACGGCGGCATCGTCCCCGGGGCCGACGATGGTCGAGCGGGACTCGGGGAGACGCGGGAAGATGCGCTTGAGCGTCTCGCGCTCCGTGGCCTCGCCGAGGGTGGTCGCGGAGGCGTCGCTCCCAGACATCGTCATGCATCAAACGGTAGCCTGAAAGCGATGCCCAGACGCCACGCCGCCCTCGCGACGCTCCTCGCCGTACCCGTGCTGACCGCAACCCTCCTGACGCTCACCGGATGCGCGCCGACCGTCTCGCTGGAGGCGGCCGCCGACTCGAACGACCCCGGTTGCGCCGAGATCTCCGTACGGCTCCCCGACACCGTCGCCGACAAGGCGAAGCGGGAGACGAACGCGCAGGCGACCGGCGCGTGGGGCGATCCGGCGGCCGTGCTGCTGCGCTGCGGCGTGCCTCCGATCGGCGCCACCACGAAGCCATGCATCACCGTCAACGGCATCGACTGGGTGCTGATGACCGACCTCGACAAGAACCCGACGGCGAAGACGCTCGTCTACCAGACGTTCGGCCGCACCCCGGCGACCCAGGTGGTCATCGACCACGTGTCCGGTGCATCGGATGCGGCGGTGCTGCCCGAGTTCGCGAGCGCGATCGCCACCATCCCCCAGACTCGCAAGTGCCTCTCGACTCTCGACACGGGCGCGACGCCGACCCCGGCGCCCACGAAGTAGCTCCCGTTGAGGGGCGGCCAACGCACCTCAAACGAAGTTTGTGGATGCGTTTGCCGCCCCTCGATGAACGGGAGCGTCAGGCGCGGGCCAGGGCGACGGTGATCAGCTCGTCGATGAGGGCCGGGTAGCTGAGGCCCGACTCCTGCCAGCAGCGCGGGAACATCGAGATCGGGGTGAAGCCCGGCATCGTGTTGATCTCATTGATGACGAAACCGTCGGCTGTGAGGAAGAAGTCGACCCGCGCAAGCCCCTCGCCGCCGATCGCGTCGAACGCCGTCACGGCGAGCCGCTGCATGGTGGCGAGCTCCTCCGGCGACAGGTCGGCCGGGCAGACCAGGTCGATGCCCGGTGCGTCGAGGTATTTGGCGGCGAAGTCGTAGAAGTCCCGGCCCGAGATGACGATCTCGCCCGCGACCGATGCCCTGGTCGCCTCGCCCGGCCGTCCGCCGAGCACGGCGATCTCGACCTCGCGACCGACGACGCCGGTCTCGATGAGCACGCGGTCGTCTTCGGCCAGCGCGGTCTCGACCGCTGCGTCGAGCTCGGCCCAGTCGGTGATCTTGCTGACGCCGACGCTGGAGCCGGCACGCGCCGGCTTCACGAACGCCGGGAGCCCGAGCTCCGAGGAGACCGCCGAACGCACGGCAGCCGGATCGGTCCGCCACTCGTAGGCACTGACGGTGCGCCACGGCGCGACCGGGATGGCCGCCTGCTGCAGCACGGTCTTGGTGAAGTGCTTGTCCATCCCGAGCGAGCTCGCCAGCACGCCGCTGCCGACGTACGGCAGGTCGACGAGCTCGAGCATCCCCTGGATGGTCCCATCTTCTCCCCACGGTCCGTGCAGGATCGGGAACACGATGTCGACGTCGCCGAGCGAGCGCGTCTCGCCGTGCTGCGTCACCGTCAGCTCGCGCGTCGCGGCGCTCTCCGGCCAGTGGATGCGGGTGCCGTTGTCGTGCACCGTCGGCAGATCGTCGGCGTTCAACGCGAACAGCGCGGCGTCGTCGGGCTGGAGGGTGAACACTCCATCGGCGGTGATGCCGACCGGGATGACGTCGTACTTCTCGCGGTCAATCGCGGCGAGCACTCCCGCCGCCGTCGCGCAGCTGATCGAATGCTCGCTTGAGCGACCCCCAAACAGAAGAGCGACCGCGAGTCTGTCCGTCATCCGTAGTCCTTTCACCCTGGGGTTCGTCCGAATCCGTGGTGAGATGCGGCGCAATGTCTTTCGGATCGAGCGTACCGGCAAGCACTTGGCTCACCTGCCGCACGATGGGCATGTCAACGCCACGGGCCTCGGCGAGGGTCAGGATGGGCGCCACCGAGGCGAGCCCCTCCGCCGTCTGGTTCATCTGCTTGACCACGTCGTTGAAGCTGTAGCCCTGGCCGAGCAGGCGCCCGGCGGTGTTGTTGCGGCTCAGCGAGGACTCGCACGTGGCGATGAGGTCGCCCAGCCCGGCGAGGCCGGACAGCGTCACGGCCTCAGCGCCGTACGCCACGGCGAAGTCGGTCATCTCGACCAGGCCGCGGGTGATGATCGACGCCTTGGTGTTCTCGCCGTAGCCCACGCCGTCGACGATGCCGATCGCGACCGCGATCAGGTTCTTCAGCACGCCGCCGAACTCCGTACCGATCACGTCGGTGTTCACGAACGAGCGGAAGTAGCGGTTGGTCGCCGCCATCGCGACGGCCTGCGCGGTCTCCAGGCTCGCCGACGACACGACGGCCGCGGTGGGCTGCTCGCGCGCGATCTCAAGAGCGAGGTTGGGCCCGGAGGCCACGGCGATGCGCTCCGGCTCGATGGGCAGCCCTTGTGCGATCACCTCGCTCATCCGCAGCCCGGTGCCCTTCTCGACGCCCTTCATCAGGCTCACGACCACCGTCGACGGCCCCAGGAACGGCGCGATCGCTTCGAGGTTGGAGCGCAGCGTCTGGCTCGGGATCGACACGAACACCTGCTCGGCGCCCTGCATCGCCTCGCCCAGCTTCGAGGTCGCCCGCAGGTTGCGCGGCAGGTTGATGCCCTCGAGGTAGTCGCTGTTGCGCTTGACTTCGTTGATCTCGCGGGCGAGCTCGGGACGGCGTGCCCACAGCACCACGTCGGAGCCGCCGTCGGCGAGGATCTTGGCGAACGTCGTCCCCCAGCTCCCGGCGCCGAGCACGGCGATCCGGCGAGGGGCGACCACGGCGGCGCGCGAAGAGCTACCCTTCAAAACGGCCCGTCTCCTTCTGGTCGTGATCGGCGGGGTTCCAGCGGACGGCCGGTGCCTTCTCGCCGCGCAGGTCTTCGAGCAGCGACGTGATGGCGTCCATGATGACGGCGGTCGCCTCGTTGAGGGTCGCGGCGTCGAGGCTGCGGCCGCGGAAGGCCGAGAGGTCGACGGGATCCCCCACCTTGACGTCGATCGTCTTGCGCGGGAAGAAGCTGATCTTCTTCGCGTAGCGGGCCATCACCTGTTGCGTGCCCCAGTGGGCGATCGGGATGACCGGGATGTCGTGCTCGAGGGCCATGCGGGCGGCGCCCGTCTTGCCGCGCATCGGCCACATGTCCGGATCGCGGGTCAGCGAGCCCTCCGGGTAGATGATCACGATGCGCCCGTCGTCCACGATCTGCTGCGCGACGGAGAGCGGCGCGGAACCGCGGGTCGAGCCGGCACGCTCGACCGGCACCTGCCCCGACTTGCGCAGGAACCACCCGACGACGGGCACCCGGAAGAGGCTGCCCTTCGCCAGGAAGCGCGGCATGCGCCCGAGCTTCCAGCTCACGATCCCGATCGCGATCGGGTCGATCTCGCTGTAGTGGTTCGGGGCGACCACGTAGGCGCCGCGCCGTGGCAGCTTGTGGCCGTCGACGATGCGGAAGCGTGCGATGATGCTGAAGATCGGGATCACCATCCCGGCCAGCACCCAGAAGATCGAGGGCGTGCTCGTCTCTTTGCGGGGAAGCCTGGAGGCGGACGTCGGCTCTGAGGAGGGTTGGCTCACCACCCCATTATCCTTCGAGAACGAAGTCGGCTCCCAGCAGCTCCAGCTTGGTGATGAAGTTCTCGTATCCGCGGCTGATGATCCCCACGTTGCTGACGGTCGAGCGGCCGTCCGCGCTGAGCGCAGCGATCAGGTGGCTGAAGCCGCCGCGCAGGTCGGGCACGACGATGTCGGCGCCGTGCAGCTCCGACGGGCCGGAGATGACAGCCGAGTGGTTGAAGTTGCGTTGCCCGAAGCGGCAGGCGTGCCCACCCAGGCAGTCCTTGTGGATCTGGATCGTCGCGCCCATGTCGACGAGGGCGTCGACGAAGCCGAAGCGCTGCTCGTACACGGTCTCGTGCACGATCGAGACGCCCTTGGCCTTGGTCAGAGCCACGACGAGCGGCTGCTGCCAGTCCGTCATGAAGCCGGGGTGCACATCCGTCTCGATCACGACCGGCTTGAGCTCGCCGCCGGGGTGGAAGAACCGGATGCCGTCGTCGTGGATCTCGAAGGCGCCGCCGACCTTGCGGAAGACGTTGAGGAACGTGAGCATCTCGGGCTGGCGTGCGCCGCCGACGTAGATGTCGCCGCCGGTCGCGAGCGCGGCCGCAGCCCAGCTGGCGGCCTCGTTGCGGTCGAACAGCGCGGTGTGGCTGAAACCGACCAGCTTGTCGACGCCCTCGATGCGGATGACGCGGTCGGTGTCGACCGTGATGATCGCACCCATCTTCTGCAGGATGTTGATGAGATCCATGATCTCGGGCTCGATCGCCGCGCCCTTCAGCTCGGTGATGCCCTCGGCGCGGACGGCCGTGAGGAGCACCTGCTCGGTGGCCCCGACGCTCGGGTACGGGAGCTCGAGCTTGGCACCGTGCAGGCCGTTCGGGGCCGTCATCCGGATGCCGGTCGGCAGCTTGTCGACGATGGCGCCGAACTTGCGCAGCACCTCGAGGTGGTAGTCGATCGGGCGGTCGCCGATGCGGCAGCCCCCGAGGTCGGGGATGAACGCTTCGCCGAGCCGGTGAAGCAGCGGCCCGCAGAACAGGATCGGGATGCGGCTGGAGCCGGCGTGCGCGTCGATGTCGGCCATGTGGGCGCTCTCGACGTTGCTGGGGTCGAGCAGGAGCTCGCCCTCTTCCGTGCCGTCGGTGACCTTGACGCCGTGGATCTCGAGGAGTCCGCGCACGACGCGCACGTCGCTGATGTCGGGGACATCGCGCAGAACGCTGGGCCCCTCGCCGAGAAGAGCCGCCACCATGGCCTTGGTGACGAGGTTCTTCGCGCCCTTGAGCTCGATGCGGCCACGCAGCGGGATTCCGCCGTTGATCGTGATGCGGTCGCCCTTGAGGCCGACGCGGGCTCCTGCTGCTTGAGCGTCCTGAAGAAGTGAGTTCAAAGTTTCACCGGTAACGTCTTAGGCCGCCAGCTTTCGCGACGGGCTTCGAATTCTGTGATGTGCGCCTCGTCGCGCAGGGTCAGACCAATGTCGTCCAACCCTTCGAGCAAACGCCATCTAGTGTAATCGTCGATGTCGAAAGACACCGTGACCCCACCGACGCTTGCAGTCTTGGCAACCAGATCCACCGTCGCCTCTATTCCCGGGTCCGCCTCGATGGCGGCCCAGAGGCGCTCGGCGTCCTCCTCGCTGATCTGTCCGGCGAGGAGTCCCTGCTTGCCCGCGTTGCCACGGAAGATGTCGGCGAACCGCGGGCTGAGCACCGCGGCGAACCCGTAGTCGCGCAGCGCCCAGACGGCGTGCTCGCGCGAGGAGCCGGTACCGAAGTCGGCGCCGGCGATGAGCACGCGCGCCCCCTGGTACTGCGGCTGGTTGAGGATGAAGTCCGGATCCTGGCGCCAGGCGTGGAACAGGGCGTCGTCGAAGCCCGTCTTGGTCACGCGCTTGAGGAACACCGCCGGGATGATCTGGTCGGTGTCCACGTTGGAACGGCGGAACGGTACGGCCACGCCGGTGACGGTGGTGATCTTCTCCATCAGGCACCCACCTTCTCTCCGAAGCGCGCATCCGAGCCGTCGCGGCCAGGCGTGTCGCCGCCTTCGTCGTGCTCGAGGTCCCACGGGCTCGAGAGCGTTCCGCGGATCGCGGTCGCCGCGGCGACGAGGGGCGACACCAGGTGGGTGCGCCCTCCCTTGCCCTGACGTCCTTCGAAGTTGCGGTTGGAGGTCGAGGCGCAACGCTCCCCCGGAGCCAGCTGGTCCGGATTCATCCCGAGGCACATGGAGCAGCCGGCGAAACGCCATTCGGCGCCGAACTCCTCGACGATCTTGTCGATCCCCTCGGCTTCGGCCTCGATGCGCACGCGGGCACTGCCGGGCACCACCATCACCCGCACGCCGTCGGCCTTCTTCTGACCCTTGATGATCGAGGCGAAGGCCCGGAGGTCTTCAATCCGGCTGTTGGTGCACGAGCCCATGAAGACCGCGTCGACCGGGATGGACTTCATCGGCGTTCCGGCCTCGAGGTCCATGTATTCCAGCGCCCGCTCGGCGGCGGCCCGCTGGTTGGCGTCGGCGATGTCGGCCGGGTTCGGCACGCTCTGGCTGAGCGAGACGCCCTGACCCGGGTTGGTCCCCCAGGTGACGAACGGCTCGATCTCGGCCGCGTCGAGGTACACCTCGGCGTCGAACACGGCGTCGTCGTCGGTGACGAGGGTCTTCCAGTAGGCGACCGCGTCGTCCCAGTCCTGACCAGCAGGCGCGTGCGGACGGCCCTTGAGGTACGCGAAGGTGGTCTCGTCGGGGGCGACCATGCCGGCTCTGGCACCCGCTTCGATCGACATGTTGCAGATCGTCATGCGGCCCTCCATCGAGAGGGCCCGGATGGCACTGCCGCGGTACTCGAGCACGTAGCCCTGCCCGCCGCCGGTGCCGATCTTGGCGATGACCGCCAGGATGATGTCTTTGGCCGTGACGCCGGGACGCAGGTCGCCCTCGACGGTGATCGCCATGGTCTTGAACGCCTTGAGCGGCAGCGTCTGCGTGGCCATGACGTGCTCGACCTCGCTGGTGCCGATGCCGAACGCCATCGCACCGAACGCGCCGTGGGTCGAGGTGTGCGAGTCGCCGCAGACGACAGTGATGCCGGGCATGGTCAGTCCCAGCTGCGGACCGACCACGTGCACGATGCCCTGCTCGACGTCGCCGAGCGAGTGCAGGCGGATGCCGAACTCCTCGGCGTTCTTGCGCAGCGTCTCGATCTGGGTGCGGCTGGTCAGGTCGGCGATCGGCCGGTCGATGCCGATGGTCGGCGTGTTGTGGTCTTCGGTGGCGATGGTGAGATCGGGCCGCCGCACGGGGCGCCCCGCCATCCGGAGGCCGTCGAATGCCTGCGGGCTGGTGACCTCGTGCACCAGGTGCAGATCGATGTAGATGAGATCGGGCGAGCCGTCCTCCCCTTTGACCACCAGGTGGTCGCGCCACAGCTTCTCGGCGAGCGTCAGGGCTTCTCCCTCAGCGGGGGCGACGGGATGCTCGGAAACGGTACTCATAAGGCTCGTGAACTCCTTGCTTGCTTCGGTGGTCAGCCAACGACGGACTCCGCGACGAGGGAGGCCTGGAAACTAGGACTCGTCGCGGCAGCTAAGGAGGAGCACACCGTGAAACACGATGTCAGGCTATCACCCGAGCCGGGGAGTTCCCGTCAGGCACGCTCGACCCGCACCGCGAAGCGCCCGAGCCGCACCACGGCGCCCTCCGCCACCGGTGCGGCGACTCCGGGCTGCAGTGACGTCTCCTCTCCGGTGGGCGAGACGGCGACGACGCCGTTGGTGGAATGCACATCCGTGACCCGCACGGCGTCGGAGCCGGCCTCGAACGCCGCGTGCGTCTTGGACACCGACGCGGCCGCGTCGTCGACCGCGACGAGCTCCGCCTCCGGCCACGGTCCGAAGGCGACCGGGTTGCGTCCGACGAGCACCGCACCCGTCAACGGGACGACGTGTCCGCCCGGCAGCACCAGGCGCCAGTTCCGCGCAGCGGGGGCCGTGGCCGCCGGAACCGCGCCCGGTGTCGAGGTCGGCGTCGCGGCGGCCGGCGGGAGGAACACGGGAAGCTCGCGGGCCCGGCCGGGGACGCGCGCGGTCTCGGTTCCGGTGTCTTCGCGCGGGATCAGGTGCGGCGGGGGAACGATGAAACCGGACGAGTCCACCAGGCCACTATAGGACGCGCACCGGCGAGCGGAACCGCTTTCGGATCGCCGCGGACTACGGCCGCGGACGCCTCCGCGCGCGGCGGTAGCGGAACGACGCGAGGCGGCGCCGCAGCCAGCCGGCCGAGCGCCGGGCCTCGCGCACCGCGTCATCCGAGCGCGACCACGCGTCGCCGACGCGCTCGTCCGACACCGCGCTGCCGTCGAAGACCGCACCATCGATGCGCTCGGCGAGCGGCACCAGACCGGCGTCCGGCACCCGGAGGTTCTGTGCCTCCGCCTGACGCTCGAAGGCCGAGGCGGCCTGCCGGCGTGTGGCATTCGCGGGGACGGTGAGCCCGAGCTCCGCGTAGCCGTCGGCCAGTTCATCCCAGGCACCGGCGGCACGGCGGTCGGCCGCCCCGACCCGTTCCCGCCGGCGCCGACGACGTCGCTTCAGCGCGGCGATCACGAGAAGCGGAACGAAATAGAGCACGAGCGGGATGACGATGACGCCTCCCACCACCCACACCCAGCCGGGCAGCGAGAAGGAGGAGTGCGGCGGCTTGCGCTCGTTGTCCTTGGTCTTGACCGGGGTCAGCAGATCCTGCGGCTTCGGATTGGCGGCCGGGGGCTGTCGCACCTGCGGCTGCGGTTCGAGCTTCGGCCTCGTCGTCTGGTTGCGGGGAGCATCCGTCTTGGTGGGGGTCGGGAAGAACGGAACCCATCCGACGCCGTCGAACGCGACCTCGTCCCAGGCGGTGACGTCGTTGCCGGTGACGGTCGTCGTCGATCCGGTGGCGACCTTGGGTGCGAAGCCCATCACGACCCGCGTTGGATAGCCGAGGTGGCGGGCCATCAGGGCGAACGCGCTCGCGTACTGCTCCTGATCGCCGACCATCGGCGACTTCGCGAACAGGTCGGTCATCCGGTCGGCGCCCTCCCCCGCCCGCGACGGCACCGGGTCGGATGCCCGCCCGTGGCTCAGGTAGCCGAACGTCTTGAGCGAGCGCTCGATGTTGCGGAGCTTCTGGATGGCCGTGCTCGACGATCCGGCGTACTCCTCGGCCTTCGAGGAGACGATGTCGGGCACGTTCGTGACCGGAGGGAGGGTGAGCCGGGCGGGCGCGACCTTCGCCAGCGTCTTGTCGCTCGGCAGTCTCTGCGCGGTCGCGTCGACCGTGTAGCGCAGGCCGGCGCCGACACCGCTGGTGATCGCCGTCGTGCCGGTCGCGGTGTTCACGCGCACGGTCTCGGAGGGGTCGGTGCCGCGGTGCGCGTCGAACCCGAGCTGCGTCATGTAGCCGAGGGTGGGCAGCCAGACATCCGAGTACTGGCGGATGGCGATGGTCGCCTCCGACGTGCCGCCCGGCGTGAACAGCGGCGGACGCGGGATGGTGCTGCCGAGCAGTTCGAACGATCCGGAGGCGTCGGTGCTGTCGCTCGGATCGGTGACGCTCCACACCACCCCGTCGTAGCTGTCCATGCTGGCGAGCCGGATCAGCTGCCCCGACTGCAGCCCGTCGACGGTGAACAGCTCCGTCTTCTCGAGGTCCTTGGTGTACTGCCGGAAGCCGGCGAGAGGGCTCGGGTAGTCGAGCGGGTCGAACGGCGGAGTGACCTCCTGCCGCAGCACGAACCGCGAGGAGGCGGGCGGAGCGAGTACCGACCCGGCCAGCGCGCCGACCGCGACGGCTCCGATCACCACGATGCCGGTGCCGACGAGCTTGCGCCGCCGGAGTCCGGGATCGACGGCGACGTCGACCGAGTGCTCGCGCGTGCGCCCGCGCCGCCACCCAAGCCAGACGATGGCGATGCCGGCGAAGAGCACGCCGCGCACTCCCGCGAAGAACGGGTCGCGGGTGCCGAGCAGGATGCCGGCGACGAAGAGCACCGCGGGCGCGATCAGCACCGCCGCCGCCCGCGCGGTGCCGCGGGAGCGCGCACGGGGCAGCCAGCGCAACGCCAGCGTGACCGAGACCAGCGCGACGAGCCAGGTCGCGAAGTACGGCACGACGGCGACGTAGGGCGGTGCCTCGAGGGGCGCCTGCAGCGTGACCGCGTCCGCCCAGCCGAACACCGCACCGAGGACGAGCCCGGAGAGGCTGTCGAGGGAGGGCAGGACGACCATCGTCGCCTGACCCGGCATCGCCAGCGGTGTTCCGAACACGAAGTAGGCCGCCAGCGCGATCGCGATGCTGATCGGCACGGGAAGCCGGAACAGGCGGCACACCACGGCGGCGACCGTGCCGACGGCGATGCCGCCGAGGGAGGCGAGCAGGAACGCGTAGTGCCCGAATGCGGGCTCGAACCCGAGGACGGCGAGCACGCTGAGCACGGTCAGCACCGCGACGTCGGTCCAGGCCGTCGCACCGAGGCGGTCGACGGTCTGCGGGGCGGAGGGCGCCTTCGGTGCGCTCCTGGTCGTCGTCGCGGTCATCGGCTGGCCCGCTTCAGCAGCCCTGGCAGTTCGGACAGCGTCGAGACCGTCGCCATCATCATCGAGCCCAGCTTGGTGAGCCGCGGCTCTCCCGCCGCGTGCACACGGATCGCGATCACCTCGGTGTCGTTGCCGTACAGGGTGCCCGCGGCACGCAGCTCCGCCGGCGGCACTTCGGAACCGACGACGAGCACGACCAGGCTGGGGGCCGCGAGGCGCAGCGTCGCCCGTCGCACGTAGTCGCGCAGCGAATCGTGCATGCCGTCGACCGGCTGGATGCGGCAGGAGTCGTCGAGCAGCGCGGTCGGCGTCTCGACCCGCAGGCTCTGCTTCTGCCAGATGGCGTCGATCTCGGTCTCTTCCCGGATCACGTGGCAGCCGACGGACGCCATCACCGACACGCCGAGCTCGAACTCCTCGTCCGATGCGAAGTGCGACCGCTCGGCGTCCAACGCCAGCAGCAGCTGGGAACGGCGGGTCTCCTGGTACTGGCGCACCATCAGCTGGCCGGTGCGCGCCGACGTGCGCCAGTGCACGTTGCGGATGTCGTCGCCGGGCTCGTAGGTGCGCAGCGCATGGAACGCGAGGTCGCTGTCGGTGATGGTCTTCGTCGTCTGGCCCTCGAGGTCGCGCACCAGACCGCGGGCGGTGGCGGCCAGCCGTGTGGTCTTCGGATGCACGAACAGCTCGACCTGCCCCGTCCACTGCGTGGTCCGGCGCAGCAGACCGACCTGGTCGCCGCGCACCGAGAGAGCGGGACCGGCGAGGATCAGGGCCCGTCGTGCGGTCGGCACGGCGAACAGCTCCTCCGTCTCGGCACCCGGCGCCAGTCGCGGCACCATGAACTCCGCGACGCCGGCGCCGACCGGCAGCTCCATGCGCGTCGGGAGCACGGGCCGCGTGCCGGTGTTCCGCACCGCCATGCGGCCGAGCGCGCGGTCGCCGGCCACCACGCGCCGCGGATTGAGCTCGATCCCGACCTCGTAGGTCGAGCGTCCGATCACAAAGCACAGCGCGATCGCGAAGGCGGCGGCCAAGGTGGCGCCGATGAACGCGAACTCTGCCCAGCCGAGCACCACGGCGACCACCAGCGACACGACCGCCCCGCCGAGCACGATCCAGCCGAGCGGCGTCACGACGCCGAACACGGGCGCGAGCCGTCCGGCGACCCCGCGCCAGGCCGGCGCCACCCGCGCAGCGGCGGACGACGACAGCGAGCGGGTGCTCGCGGCCAATTGCCCGATCGCGATGCCGGTCTGCGACGGCACGTGCGGGGCCGACGGCACGCCCGGCGACGACGGCACGCCCGGCGACGACGGCGCGGGCGCGCGGCGGCGGCCGGACGCGGGAGTCTGTGTGGTCATGACGGGGACGGGTCGGGTGTTCAGGCGGCGCGGTAGGCGGGCGGGGTGACGGACGCGACGGCGCGCTCGACGATCGCCTCCGCCGTGACGCCGGCGAACTCCGCCTCGGGATCGACGATCACCCGGTGCGCGAGCACGGGCACGGCCAGCTCACGGATGTCGTCGGGAGTGGCGTAGGTGCGCCCGGACGCGATCGCCCAGGTCTTGACGGCTCTGGCGAGGGCGAGAGCGCCACGGATGCTCACGCCGAGCGCGGCGTCCTTGTCGGCGCGGGTGGCGCTGACGATCTCGCTCAGATAGCCCATGACCGACGCGTCGGTGTGCACCTCCGACGCCAGCTGCGCGAGCGTCGTCACGGAGTCCGAGGCGATGATCGGCCGGATGGCGGCGGCACGCGACCGGTTCGATGCGTCGAGCAGCAGGCTCACGGTCGTGTCGTGGTCGGGGTAGCCGAGCGACGTCTTGATGAGGAACCGGTCGAGCTGGGCCTCGGGGAGCGAGTAGGTGCCGGCCTGCTCGACGGGGTTCTGCGTGGCGATGACCACGAACGGCGTCCCGACCGGATGCCCCACGCCGTCGACCGTGACGACCCCCTCCTCCATCACCTCGAGCAGCGCGGACTGCGTCTTGGGACTCGCCCGGTTGATCTCGTCGGCCAGCACGACCGAGGCGAAGATCGGCCCCGGATGGAACTCGAAGCGCCCGTTGCTCTGGTCGTAGATCGTCACACCGGTGACGTCGGACGGCAGGAGGTCCGGCGTGAACTGGATGCGGGACTGGGTGCCCTCGATCGTGTTGGCGAGCGCCTTGGCCAGCACCGTCTTGCCGGTGCCCGGCACGTCCTCGAGCAGCACGTGGCCGCCGGACAGCATCGCCGTGATGACCAGCCGGATGCTGTGCTCCTTGCCGAGGATCGCCTTGTCGACGTTGGCGACCAGCTGCGCGAAGGCGCCGGAGAACCAGTCCGCCTGTTCTTGGGTGACCGTCACGTGTTGTTCACTCGCTTTCTACTTGGACCAGTCCTGCACGGAGCTCTGAACGCCGCCCGCCGTCACGTAGGCGTCCGGGAACCCGCACCAGGCGTCGAGGTGGTTCGGGGCTCCGCGGAAGTGCGCGTAACCGCTACCGTTCGTGGTGATCGCCTTGCTCGAGAGGGTGCTGCCGTGGCAGTGCATCACCATCGTGTACTGCCTGTTGGCGGCGAAATTGTTGAGCGTCACGTCGTAGGTGTAGCTGTGGGCGTACCCCGGCTCGAGATCGCCCTTGGCGAGGTCGATCGACGGCTGAGGTTTGGGCTTCTCCTCGACACGGATCGTGTTCGACTTCGTCGTTCCACTGCGTGCGCCGCTGTGGTCGTTCTGCGCTCGCACACGGAAGCTGTACGACCCGACGTCCTTGCCTCCGACGTCCACGCTGGTCGCCGTGGTGCGGTTCCAGCCGCCGTTGTTCAGACTCCACTCGTAGGTGACCGTGCCGCCTCCGGTGCCGGACGGGTCGGCGAGCGCGCTCCAGCTGAGATGCAGCGTCGCTGTGGCGTACTGGTCACCGCTGATCGACGCGTTGCCGACGCTCTGCGGCGTGCCGTAGGGAGTGACCGACGCGCTGGCAGCGGACAACTCGCTCCAGCCGTCGGCGTTGTGCGCCCGCACGGTGAACCGGTACGCCGTGCCGTTGGTGAGTCCGGGGATCGTCACCGTGCCGACGGAGGCGGTCGTCACGGCATTCGGACCGCCCTGCACCTCGTACTGGTCGATGGGCTTGCCGTTGTCAGCGGGAGCGGTGATGTCGACCGTG
Organism: Leifsonia sp. 10N434; assembly: GCF_056394405.1. Taxonomy (NCBI): domain Bacteria; kingdom Bacillati; phylum Actinomycetota; class Actinomycetes; order Micrococcales; family Microbacteriaceae; genus Leifsonia; species Leifsonia sp. 10N434. Next base: position 618,775 of record NZ_JBFTHV010000002.1, read on the forward strand.
GCCTGCCCGTCCGACGCCTTCGCGTTCGCGGGGGCGGCCGGCCGGGACGGCACGTCGTGGATCGTCACCCGGTACTGCCCGATCGCGCCGGCGGTCCGCTTCGGATCCATCGTGGCGTCTTCGACGTGATAGACCACGTTGACGGCACCGACCGCCGCGCCCGAGGCCGCACTCACCGAGATGGACGACCCGGTGAAGGTGACGGTCACGCCCGACGGGGCGCTGTCGGCCTTGGCGTCCACGATGGTCAGCGGATGCCCGGGGAACGGGTTCACCCACGCGGCGTCGCTCTGCGCCCCGTTCAGCGTCACGGTGTTGCCGCGCTGCAGCTCCTGCGTCTGCGGCGGATTCTTCTGCGTCGCGATCGGCCGGTTCGAGCTGGTGACCTGCACAGCGACCGTGCCGGTGATCGTGTGCGTCCCCGAGCTGATCGTCACGGTGAGCGTCGCATGCTCCCCCGCCTGCACCCCGAGCGGCGCGGACATCGTCAGGGTCGATCCGCTGAGCGTCGCCTGGATCTTCTGGTTCGACGAGCGCAGGTTCGCGTAGGTGAGCCGGCTGAGGATCGCGGGGTTGGGATGGAAGCTCGATGCGCGCAGATCGATGCTCAGGGGAGCCTCCCCCGGCTCGATCTTCTCGGTCGGCGGAGTGAACGTCGGTGCGACGTCGGACTGGTCCGGATTGCCGACCGTGATCGGCAGCACCAGCGTCGTGACACGGTCGGCCGTCTGCCCGGCGTCGCGTCCGTCGGCGACCGTGAAGGTGATGGCGGCGGGTCCGCGGTAGTCAGCCGGCGCCCGGAAGGTGAGGGTCTGAGCGTCCACGTACGACGGCGAGCCGCTGCTGTTCGTCGCGTTGACGCCGTCCGGTCCGGTGATCTTCACCGGCCGGCCGGAGGGCACGTCGACGATGTCGGCGAGCTTCCAGCTCTTGGTGCCGCCCATCTGCACGATCTGCTGCGGAAGGGCGGGCTTGATGCGCGGCGGCGCCGTCGCGTCGCCGCGGGGCGGGACGATGATGAACGCGCCGCCCTGCAGACCGGTGACGGGGTCGGTGACGCTGTACGGGATGGCGAGGCGGCGGTTTCCGGGGTGCACCGTGACCACTCCGCCCTGGCCCACCTCTGCCGCCGAGGCGTTGGCTCCGGTCATGGCGACCGTCAGCTCGCTGATGAGCCCGGAGGGGTTCGTCGCGCCGGCCAGTGCGTCGACCTTCACGCTGGTGGTGGCCGCCACCTTGTCCGGCTCGACCAGATGGTCGACCGCCGACGGATGCTGCTCCTTGGCGCGCGGGGTCACCGTCACCTGGATGAACGCGCTCGCGACGCCTCCCTGACCGTTGCTGATCTGGTAGCGCACGACGTACGCCCCCTCGGTCTTCGGCGCCGCGATCAGCACGACGGTGCCGTGCACCGAAGCGGTGAGCCCGGCATCCACCTGCAGGAGCTTCTTCTGCACCGCGATGGTGTAGCCGTTCGGATCCGAGTCGTTGGCCAGCACGGGGACCGAGATGGTGCGCCCCGGCTTGACCTGCACCGGATCGTTCACGGCGATCGGCGGCTGCACCGTGGCCGGCCGCCGGATGACACCGATCGACACGGTTCCGGTCGCGGTCTTCCCGAACGTGTCCTTCACCGTGTAGGTGAAGGTGTCCGTTCCCGCCGAGGTCGGGTAGGCCTCGTATGCGAACGAGCTGCCCGTGCTGGCCGAGATGCGTCCGAGCGTCGGCTGCGACGCGAGCCCGGAGAGCGTGACCGAGTCGCCGTCGGGGTCGATGCCGTCCAACGGGACGTTCACGGGCACGGATGAGCCGGCGAACGCCCGGATGGTCAGCGGCAGCGGCTGCGGCGCATGATTCGCCCTCTTCACGCTGCGCACCACGAACGAGAGTGTCGCCTGCGCCTTCTGCCCGAACTTGTCGGTGATCCCGTACACGACGCTGTACTGTCCCGCCGTGGTCGGAGCCTGATAGCGCACGGTCTTGCCGCTCACGAAAGCAGTTGCGCCCTTTCCGGCCGTGCTGGCGTTGCGCAGCGCCGGGTCGAGGGAGAACGGCTCGTTATCGGGCGAGTAGTCGTTGTCCATCACCGGAACGGTCGCGATGTCTCCGGCGCGGACCGTGACGGTGTCGTCGACGGCGACCGGCGGCTGATGGTTCACCAGGGGCGGCACCGGAACGACGGTGATGCCGGCAGCCGCCTGGTGGATGCCGTCGGACACGATGTAGGACAGCTGGACCTGATCGGTCAGCACCGTCGGAGCGGTGATCTTCACCACGGCGTTGTCGAGCACCTCGACGTTGAGGTCGGCGGTGCCCTTCGAGAGCTTCACCGAGCGGACGACCAGCACGCGACCGGACGGAGACACGTCGTTCGCCAGCACGCTGACCGACGTCGGCTCGCCGGGTCGCACGTACGCCGTGTCCGTCACGGCGACGGGAGGAGCATCCGATGCCCCGTTGGCGGCCACGTCGACGCGGATCAGTCCGGTCGTGGATTTGGGGCCCGCACCGAGCGTGTAGGTCACGTAGTACTCGCCGGGGGCGTTCGTGCTGAGCGTGACCGTGCCCTTCGCGGCGTCCGCCGTCACCCGGGCTCCCCCGCCGTCCAGGCTCGCGCCCACCAGCGACAGCGGTTGCCCCGATGGCGACTGATCATTGTCGAGCGGGGAGACGACCACCGGATCGCCGGCGAAGCCGGAGCCGAAGTCGGTCACCGCGACCGGATCGAGGCTCCCGGCCGCTTTGACGGTCACGAGCAGGGTGCCCGTCTTGCTCTTCGCGCCGTCGGAGATCGTGACCTTGACCTCCTTCGAGCCGGTCTGGCCGGTCTTGCTCGTGAAGGTGACCTCGCCGTCCGGTTTGAACTGCACGGAGTCGCCGGTCGTCGACGCTGCGGCTACCAGCGAGAGGTCGTCCCCGTCGGGATCGCTCCAGTCGTTCAGCACGTCGTAGGCGACGGACTGCCCGACCTCCGTCTGGGCGGCGCTGGTGCGCGTCGCGACGGGCGTCGCGTTCTGCTCGGGCTGACGCAGGGTGGCGTCGACCTGGGCGGACGCCGTGCCGCCGCGCCCGTCATCGATCGTGTAGCGGAACGAGATCGTTCCGTTCAGGCCTTCCTCGGGCGTGAACTGCACGGCCCTGCCGCCCTCGATGAGCTGCACGAGCCCTTGGGCGCGCGACAGCCCGGAGATGCCCGTGATCGTGAGCACGTCGCCATCCGGATCGCTGTCGTTCGACAGCACAGGGAGCACGGTCGCGCGGCCGGGGCGCACACCGAATGCGTCGTTCGTCGCCGTCGGCGGACGGTTCACCTTGCTCCGCTGGGCAAGAGTGTCGGCGAAGGACTGCACGACCGGCTTCTCCTCGCCGGTCTTCCCCTCAACCGTCGTGTCGTTCGGCTTGAGCTGTGCCCAGTTCTGCACGAGGCGCATGTGCGAGGAGACGACCCACGCGTCTCCGTCCCGCAGATTGTTGAGCGCGATGACCCCGTGGTTCACCCGGAACTCGAGATCGTCGCCGCGCACCGGCTGGTCGATCTCCAGCGCCACGGGAGGCTTGCCGTCACACGCGTAGAGATAGCGTCCCGAGCCGGCCCACGCGCCGTAGGAGCAGGAGCCGAGGCGCACCGGTGCGGATGCTGCGGCCTCGCCGCCGGGCGACGTCGCCCCCGCCGAGCGGGCGACGATCGATCCGCCGTGCAACGGCACGGTCAGCAGACCGGTGGCCGTCGCGATCAGGGCGGCGGGGTCGGCCGGTCCCGGCTGCTGGATGCGCAGGCCGGTCGCCGGCAGCCGGATGCTCGACCCGTCGCGCGTGAGCACGGCGTTCTTCTGCACGTCCAGCAGAACCGGATCGTCACCGACCGCACTCAGCTGGAAGCGGGCGGGCACGGTGAGCGTCGAGGAGGTCGCCGACGACCCCGGATGCGCGACCGAGATCAATTTGCGGCCGCCGGGCGCCGCCGCGAAGGTGATCCCCGACCGCGTCACGACGACGTGGGAACCGGCCGCGAGCCGTGCCGTCGGCTTGGTCGTGGTCTTGTCGAAGTCGAGCCGTCCCGAGGCGTCGAGCACCCAGAGCTGGCCGGCGGGCGACAGGATGGAGAGCGTGTCGCCGCCGTACGCGATCTCCGACTTCTGAGGCACCTGGATGCGATCCGTCAGCGAGACGAACGCCGGGTCGATGCGGTCGACGGTGCCGTGCGGCGCGTCCGTGAGGAAGTAGGCGCCGCCGTCCTGCAGCACGTCGATGTCGGAGCTCGATCCCGTGACCGCGGCATCGAGCTCGTTGATCTGATGGTTGAGACGGCCCCCGAGCAGCTTCTCGCCGTTCGTCACCCAGACGTCGCGGGTGTCCAGGTTCACGTCGTTGACCGGGAAGCCGCGATGCAGGACGGCGATGGTGAGCGGGACTCCGGCGACGACGGCCAGCGCGGTGATGGAGGCGAGCGTCTTGCGCTTACGGATCCAGGCCGTCACAGATACCACTGTGCTGAATCCCCCCGGTTGTAAGCAGCTGTCAATCCGTCGGCGTCCACGCTAACACGCACCCCATCGCGGGCCGAATGGGGAGGGCTCCCCATGCCTCTACGTGCTGGCGGCCTCTACGTGCCGGCGGCCTCGCCGTCGGGGCGTTGGCTGTCGGGGCTTTGGCTGTCCGGACGTTCGCTGCCCTGCTCGAGCAGCGGGAGGTCGTCGAGACCGACCAGGTGAGTGGTCACCGCGTACTCGACGAGGCGGGCCCTGCGGTTCGTCGCCAGCTTGCCTTTGCCGCCGCGGAGGCCGGCGACACCGAGCTTGTCGAGCTTGTCGCAGACGTTGTCGAGCTTGCGGTTGAACGTCGTCATGCTCCAGCCGAGCCGTGCGGCTGCCTCCGCCGAGGTCGGGATGGTGCCACGGCCAGGAACCGTCTGCGTGAGCACCCCCTCGGAGAGCGCGACGATCAGCTGCCGCTGACTCGTGGTGAGGGTGACGGGCAGCACGGTCGTGGAACCGCCGGACTCGTTCACGGTGACCGCCGTGTTGAAGTAGTCGTCTTCGCTGGAGATCGTGAAGTCGTACGTGGTGGCGCCGGCGCTGAACATCACGTGCATGGTCTGGAAGACGATCGGCAGCTTCGCACCCGGGGCGAGCCAGGCCTGCACGGTGCCGGTCGAGTCGCTCACCGTCGCGGTGAGGAGCGTGCCGACATTGCTCAGCCACCACATCCCGAAGTCGCTCGTGACGGTGAGGAACCGGCGATGCAGGTAGGGGTTGTCGTCGATGGAGAGGTCGGACTCCCGCCCGATGCCGAACTCGCCGGGCCCGTCGACCGTGTAGAGCTCGCCGCAGTAGTCGATCGTCAGCGGCTTCACCGTGTGCACGCTTTCAGCGGCTGGGACGTGCGCCCCGCACGGATGGTGACGACATCGATGCAGGCCGGGGAGCCCTTCGTCAGACCGGTGACCTTCGCCGACGGCTTCGCGGTGACGGTGGGAGCGTCGGTGGTGCCCTCTCGCACCCACTGGTATTGATCGCCGTCGTGCGGCTCCGCAGTCTTCCAGACGATCGTCGCCGCATTGCCTGCGGCGTTCCTGGTCGCCGACACGAGCACGGGAGGCGGCACCACGGTCACGGCGACGGTGCCGTCCTGCTGGTCGCCCGGCTGCGTCGTCGGAGAGGTCGACGGCGTCATCGCCGGTACGAGCACGGCGGCGAGGATACCGCCGGCGACGACGAGCACGGCAGCGCCGGTGATCACGGGGACGAGCCAGCGCGGGCGGGACCGTGCCTCGGCCCTGGCGCCGTCGATGTCGCTGTCGGCGACCGGAATCGCCGCCGAACCGGCCGGGGGCGCGGCGGCGGTCTCCGTCGAGGGCCTGGCGGTGCGCGGGCGCAGCACGGTGCTCTCGACGGCCACCGGCACGCCATCCGGATCGACGGCGGGGATCGCGCCGCGCACCCGGGTGGGCTCTTCCGAGGCAGCGATCGGCCGCTCCGGGCTCGACGTGTCTGCGGCGGTCGCGCGGGGCTCCGGCACGGCAGGACGCGCAGCCGGAGGCAGTACCCCCTGCGCGTCGATCGTCGCCACCGAGCGCACGCGGGTCTCGTCCTCGCCCGAGGCGGCCGGGCGCGGCCCGACGACACGCAGGTTCGGAACATCGATGCTGGCGGGCGCGAGACCGAGCTCGAGTTCGACCCGCTGCAGCGCCCGGGCGAAGTCGACGGCCGTGGCGAACCGGTCCTCACGGCGCGTCGCCATGCCCTTGTTGAGCACGGAGACGAGCGATCGGGGCACGTCGTCACGGTCGATCGGCGTGATCATCCCGCGCTCGATGCGGCCGATCAGATCCAGCGTGCCGTTGGACCGGCCTGGCACCTCGAACGGGGAACGTCCGGCCAGGAGCGTGTGGATGGTCGCGGCGAGCGAGAAGACGTCGCTGCGGACATCCGGCTGCGGGTCCTCCTCGAACATCTCCGCCGGCGACCACGGGACGCTGAGCCCGATCGAGCGGCTGCCGCTGGTGCCCGTGTCGACCACCCCGCCGCGCAGGTCGCTGAGCGAGGCCGTGTGCACGGGCAGTTCCTCGAGCGTCGACGCGATGCCGAAGTCCGTGAGCGCCGGCCAGTCGAAGTCGGTGGTCAGCACGTTGGCCGGCTTGATGTCACGGTGCAGGATGCCCGCGCTGTGCGCCGTCGCGACCGCACTCGACAGACGAACGCCGGTGCGCAGGGCGTCCTCGACGCTGAACCGCTCGCGCTTGAACCGCTCGGCGAGCGACGGGCCCGAGCAGTACTCCATCACGAAGTACGGCCGATCGTCCGCGGAGATGCCCGCGTGGTAGATCGTGACGATGTACGGATGCGCGGACAGCTGCGCCATCACGTTCGCTTCGGTCACGAACCGCTCGCGGGCGGCAGCGTCGACGTTGTCGGTGAGCAGCACCTTCACGGCCACGCTGCGTTTCGGCAGCTCCTGTTCGTAGAGGAAGACGTCCGAGAACCCACCGGAGCCGAGCAGCCGGATGTAGTTGAGGCCGGGCAGGACCGGCGGCTGGGAGGCGAGACGCCTCATGCGTCCTCCCCCACGGTCAGCGTCACGCCGCTGCCGAGGTCGATGAGGGTTCCGGCGATCACCGCGGTCGGCTCGCCCTGGCGCAGCTTCTGCGCGGACTTGCCGGGGAGCACGACCATCGTGCCGTTGCGCGAGTGCAGGTCGGTGACGACCACTGTGTCGCCCTCGACCGCGATTGACGCGTGGCTGCGCGAGATGTCCTGTTCCGCGCTGGTCACGGTCACTGCACGCGGCGAGACACCACGCGACGACGACGAGACCACGGGCGCCCGGCCGACCACGATCGGCGGCTCCAGATACTCGCGCCGCCCGTCGAACACGTCGACGAAGAAGCGCGGTCCGACGACAGGGGCGGCGGGCGTCTCGACCGGCCGCTCGCGGTCGTCGAATCCGCTGAGGCTGCCGCTGAGCACGGTCATCCCGTCGTGGTCGCCGTCGAGTGCGGCGGCGGGAACCGGGAAGGACTCCGAGACGAAGCCGGGGATGTCGATGAGCGCGGACGCCTGCTCCTCCTCGATCGGCCGCACTGCGGCGTCCTCGACGCTGCGCATCATCGTGGCGCCGAACAGGTGGTCGTAGCCGGTCGCCTCTGCGGGGGCGGAGATGGTGGCCTCCGGAACCCGGGTCTCGTCGACCGGGCGCGACGCGTCAGGCGCTGCGGCCGGCACTTCCGGTGCTTCCGGAGCTTCAGGCTCCGCGGCGGAGATCTCCGGCACATCCGGCACATCCGGCACCACGGGGGCATCCGCGACGCCGGCAACGTCCTCGATCGCGACGGGGGCCGTGATGGGCGCCCGTCGCGGGGCATCCGGTTCAGAGGCGGCGAGCGGCGTCTCCGTCGTCGGCGACCACGTGACAGCGGCGGCCCAGACGACGCCCTCGACCAGCGGCAGCGGAGCCAGGGCGGCATCCGCCGACGGGATGCTCAGCCGGACCGTGCTCGCGCCGTCGACCTGCTGCTCGAGCCAGGTCGAGACACCGGAGGCGTCGATCACGCGATCGGAGCCGTTGACCGCGACCGTCACGGTCGCGGTGCCCCGAACGGCGATGACGGCATGCCGTGCGGCCACATCCGCCAGCGCGAACGCGGGGGTGCGGGCGAATCCGTCGGCGGCCAGAGCCTCGAGCGTCTCCGCGAAGCCGGCGCTGAGCGCGCGACGGTACGACGCGACGCGCGCCGTATCGCCGCCGAGTTCGACGAGGAGGGCTCGGCGCCCCACCACGACGACGACCCACTCCCCGGATGCCGTCTGCTGAACCTCGAACACGTGGTGCGAACCTACCCTCTCGGCCGGGTCTCTTCCGCGGGACCGGACCCCTCGTCCCTGTCGCGGGTGTCGGCGGAGGCAGTCTCTGCGCCCCCGGTCAACGATTCAATCACGACGACGGTGACGTTGTCGCGCCCCCCGGCCTCGACCGCCGCATCCACCAGTGCATCCGCGGCGTGCGCTCCGCGCACCTCTGCCAGGATCCGGGCGATTTGCTCGTCGCTCAGTTCTTTCGTGAGGCCGTCCGAGCAGATCAGGAAGGTCTGGTGGCCGGCGATCGGCAGGATCAACGTGTCGGTGTCGACCAGGTCCTCGGCGCCGAGTGCGCGTGTGATCACGTTGCGCTCGGGGTGCACCGCGGCCTCGGACGCGGTGATCAGTCCCGCGTCCAGCAGCTCTTGAACCGCCGAGTGGTCGACGGTCAGCTGATCGAGCACGCGGCCGTCCCACTGATAGACCCGCGAGTCGCCGACGTTCACCACCATCCAGCTGTCGGCGTCGGCGCCTGGTTCGCGCACCCGGAGGACACCGGTCAGGGTCGTCCCGGCGACGGCGACGCCGGACTCGTCGGCGCCCGAGAGCGCCCGCACGGCCGCATTCGCCTCGTCGATCGCCGCGATCACCTCGTCGGGCGTCGGACGCGCACCTGCCCCGAACGCTCCGGCGAGGGTCTCGACGGCCGTGCGGCTCGCCGCGTCGCCGCGCGCGTGGCCGCCCATGCCGTCGGCGACGACGAAGACCGGATCAGCCGCGAGCAGACTGTCTTCGTTGACCTGACGCACGGCGCCAACATCGGTGCGTACGCTCACGTCGACGGACGTCATCTGCCGGGGTCCTCCTGTGTGTTCGGGGTGCCGGACGCCGGCGCGGGCTTGTCGACCGCATCCACGTCATCCGGGTCGTCGCCGTGGATGGCCTCGGCGATGCTGGATCCGCTCATCCTGAGCTTCACCAGACTTGCAATCGTAGCGACCGCCATCGACAGGATGATCACCGCGAGCGAGGTCCAGGTGTTGATATCGGGCGCCCATTCGATGTGCTCGCCGCCGTTGATGAACGGAACCTCGTTCTCGTGCATGGCGTGGAAGACCAGCTTGACGCCGATGAAGAAGAGGATGAAGGCGATGCCGTACTTGAGGTACTCGAGCTTGTCGAGCAGGTGACCGAGCAGGAAGTAGAGCTGTCGCAGCCCCATCAGGGCGAACACGTTCGCGGCGAACACGATGAACGGGCTCTGCGTGATGCCGAAGATCGCGGGGATCGAGTCGAGCGCGAACAGCAGATCGGTGGTGCCGAGCGCGAGGAAGACGATGATCAAAGGCGTGAACATCCGCTTGCCGTCCACGAGTGTGCGCAGCTTGAAGCCCTCGTACTGGTTGGAGACCTTGAGGCGCTTGCGCATGAAGCGCACAAAACCGTTCTCCTCGTCTTCGTTCTCCTCGTGCTTGCTGAACGCCTGGTGGATGGCGGTGTAGAGCAGGAACGCGCCGAAGATGTAGAAGATCCAGCTGAAGCTCGCGATGAGCGAGGCGCCCAGCACGATGAAGATGCCGCGCAGCACGAGGGCGATGATGATGCCCACCATCAGCACTTCCTGCTGGTACTTCCTGGGCACGGCGAAGCGCGACATGATCAGCACGAATACGAAGAGGTTGTCGATGCTGAGGCTGTATTCGGTGAGCCAGCCCGCGAGGAACTGCCCGGCGTGCTCGGCGTCGCCGATGAGGAACATCAGCAACGCGAAGATCAGCGCGAGCGCCACGTAGAACGACACCCAGAGCGTCGACTCCTTCGGGCTCGGGATGTGCGGCCGCTTGAACACGATCAAGAGGTCGAAGGCCAGGATGAGCAGGAGGACCACGAACGAGGTGATCTCGAACCAGGCGGGAAGAGCAAGCTCCACGGGATGCATACCTTTCGAAGGGCGCCGAAAACAGGGCCGAAAGTCTCTCCCGCACCCATACAGTCGGGTGCCGCTGTGCCCGGGATCCGAACAACGGATCCGTGATGACGTCCACAGCGCCGACCCGCCGTGGGCCGTCCGGGATACTCCCCTTCGCTCGCAGAAGTCTACAGGAGCCGGCGGCTCAGCGAGTGCCCGGTCCGACGGTGTCGCGGGCCTCTCGCATCAGCTCCGCGATCTCGCTCACCTGATCGGGGCTCGCCAGTGTGAACCGGTGCGTGATGACCCGCTTCGTCGTCGGGAACGCCTGCTTCAGCAGCGGGTGCTCCACTTCGCGCAGCAGGTCGACGGCGACCTCGAGCCAGTGGCTCTTGACATACGCCGAGGTGAAGACGCGGACGACCTTGTACTGCACCTCCGTGCGATGCACGTGCTCCGTGACATCCGGAAGAGCGGTGGCCGCCGCGCGGAAGGCTCCGATCAGCGCGAGGTCGCGCTCGTCGAACCCGGCCGTGAACTCGTCCCAGGTCGCCTGCACCATCGCTTCCCCCTCAGTTGCGTTCGTCTCGCATCCCACCCTGGCCCGGGCGGCGCCGCCGGTCTACCCTGACCGACGTGAGACGGCGACCCGTGGAGAGTTCGGTGCTGGCGTCCGCCGGCTACGACCGCGAGCGGCGCATTCTGGAGCTCGAGTTCGTGAGCGGCGACGTGTACCGCTACTGGATCGTGCCCGAACGGGTCTGGACCGGCCTCTGGGAGGCGGACAGCGCCGGCCAGTACTTCACGACCGTGATCCGCGACGCGTACCCGACGGAGAAGGTCTCGCGCGTATGACTCCGGATCTCGGGCGCATAACTCCGGAACTTTCGGGCGCATAACTCCGGAACTTCCAGGCGGATCCGCCCCGACCTTCCGGAGTTGCAGCGATCTGCTCGGCGCGTCGCCCAGACTTCCGGAGTTGTCATCCCGCCCGACAGCGAAGGGCAGAACATCCAAGCCTCCGCGCCACGAAAAAAGCCCGGACACCAGTGAAGCACTGGTATCCGGGCTGATGTGACCCCAGCGGGATTTGAACCCGCGTTACCGCCGTGAGAGGGCGACGTCCTAGGCCGCTAAACGATGGGGCCGTTTTTGCAACTCAATGAGTATGCCACACTCCGGGCGCGGGTTCCAAAACGGCGGGTGCAGCCCGGGCGTGGCGCGTGGACGCGCTCAGGCGAGCATCCGGAGCGCGCCGGGAACGACCGAGATCTCGACCGGGAGCGGGCCGATCCGCTCGCCGTCCGCATAGGCGATGACGCCCGGTGCGTTGAGCGACACGGCCTTCACCGCACGGAACGAGACCTGCGGGAGATCCGTATGCGTTCCGGAGAATACGCGCGGGAAGACGCGGAGGAAGTGGAGCCTCGACATCGCGGAGACGACGAACAGGTCGAGCATCCCGTCGTCGAGCACGGCGTGGGGCACGATACGCATGCCGCCGCCGAGTGAACGGTTGTTGGCCACCGAGATGAGCAGTGCCTTCGTCTCCAGCGGGACTCCGTCGGCCACGACCTCGTACGGGATCGGACGCAGCGTCGCGAGCTCCCGCAGCAGCGCGACGATGTAGCGGCTGCGACCGCGCGGCCACGTCATGCGGTTCGCGCGCTCGTTCACCGTCGCGTCGAAGCCGGCCGAGACGACGCCGCAGAACCAGGTGCTGAGCCCGCCGTGACGGACGACCCCCGCATCGATCACGCGCGGCGGGCGCTGAAGTGCGTCGAGCAGCAGATCGATCGCCGCCTCAGTGTCGCCGATCGGGATGCCGAGGCCGTCGGCCACGTCGTTGCCGGTCCCGCTCGGCACGATGCCGAGCGGCGTACCCGTCTGCGCGACGAGGTTGACGCCGAGATTCACCATGCCGTCGCCGCCGACCACCACCAGGGCATCCGCACCGGCTTCGAGTGCGCGCCTGGTCTCGCGGCGCAACAGCTCGATGTTCGCCTCGCGCATGTCGACGACGGTGTGACCCGCAGCGCGGACGCGCTCGATCACCCGCGGACCGACCTCGGCTCGATGCCCGAACGACGCCATCGGGTTGACCGCGACGACGACGGTGAGGGATGCGGCCATAGGTCACGATTATGGCGGCTCCCCGCACCGACACCGCGTATCCGCCCGAGACGACGCGTTCCGCGCGTCGCGGCGCCGCGACGGTTTGGGCCAAATGTGGGGATTGCGTGGCGCATTCTCCACATTTGGCCCAAATCGCGGGGCCCGGCGCGGCTCAGCCGAGGCGCAGGCGGCGCAGGAGCTGCGCATTCAGCGCGACGACGATCGTCGAGACCGACATGAGCACTGCGCCGACCGCCGGCGGGACGAGCACGCCGATCCCGATCGCCACGCCCGCCGCCAGCGGAAGCGCGATCACGTTGTAGCCGACGGCCCAGCCGAGGTTCTGCAGCATCTTGCGGTAGGTCGCCCGCGAGAGCGTGATCACCTTCGCCACGCCGCGCGGGTCGCTCGACGCCAGCACGATGCCCGCCGATTCGATCGCCACGTCGGTCCCCGCGCCGATCGCGATGCCGACATCCGCCTGGGCGAGAGCCGGTGCATCGTTGACGCCGTCACCGACCATGGCGACGCGCGACCCGTCCTTCTGCAGCGCGGCGACCGTGCTCGATTTGTCGCCGGGGAGCACCTCGGCGTACACCTCGTCGATGCCGAGCTGCGCGGCGACCGCCTCACCGACTTCGCGTGAGTCGCCGGTCAGCATCGCCACGCGCACGCCGCGGTCGCGGAGGGACCGAACCGCCTCGGCCGATTCCGGGCGCACGACGTCGGCGAGGGCGACCATCCCGAGCACCTCGTCGCCGCGCAGCACGAAGACCACCGTCTGCCCCGCCCCGGCGGCGTCGCGCGACGCGTTCACCAGTTCGGCTGTCGGCGTCAGTCTCCGCTCGGTCAGGATGCGCGGCGCACCCACGGTCACCTCCGCGCCGGCGACGGTCGCCGTGGCGCCCCGGCCGCCGAGCGCCTCGAACGAGACCGCCCTGGCCAGGGAAAGACCCCGCGACCGCGCCTCGTCGACGATGGCGCGCGCGATCGGATGCTCGGCCGGAGCCTCCACAGCCGCGGCCAGCGCGAGCACGGCGTCCGCCGCGTCGGCCGACCCGCCGGCGGCGACGACGGCCGCGACACCCTGGCGGCCCTCGGTGAGCGTCCCGGTCTTGTCGAACAGCACGACGTCGATCAGGCGGGCGTCCTCCATCGCGTGCCGGTCACGGATCAGGAGCCCGTTGCGCGCACCGATCGCGGTCGAGATCTGCGCCACGAGCGGGATGGCGAGGCCGAGCGCGTGCGGGCAGGCGATCACCAGCACCGTGACGACGCGCTCCAGGACGAACGCAGGGTCGTCCGGCCGCAGGATCACCCAGACGACGAGGGTGAGGGATGCGACCGCCAGCGCCACGTAGAAGAGCCAGGCGGCCGCCCGGTCGGCGAGCACCTGCGTGCGCGACTTGCTCGCCTGCGCGTCGGACACCAGGCGCATGATGCCGGCCAGAGCGGTGTCTCCGCCCAGCTTGGTCACGCGCACGACGAGCGAGCCGCTGCCGGAGATGCTGCCGGCGACCACCTGCTCGCCCGAGCCGCGGGACACGGGCTTGGACTCCCCCGTGAGCAGCGACTCGTCCAGCTCCGACGATCCGTCGACGATCTCACCGTCGGCGGGGACGGCCGCCCCGGGTCGAACACGCACGAGGTCCCCGACGCCCAGAGCGGCGACGGCCACGGTCTCGGTGCGTCCGCCGTGCGCATCCCCGAGCACGCGCTCCGCTTCGTCCGGGAGCAGCTTGGCGAGCTGGCCGAGCGCATCCTGGGTGCCCATCACGGCCGACATCTCGATCCAGTGCCCGAGCAGCATGATCAGGATGAGGGTCGCGAGCTCCCACCAGAAGTCCATGCCGGGCAGACCGAACGTGACCGCGAGGCTGTAGCCGAAGGCGACGACGATGGCGAGGGAGATCAGGGTCATCATGCCCGGCTGGCGGTTGCGCAGCTCGTCGACGGCGCCGCGGAGGAAGACCAGTCCGCCGTAGAAGAAGATCGCGACGCCGAACACCGCAGGGATGTACTGGCTGCCCGGGAAGCGCGGCCCGCTCAGCCCGAGGATCTCCTGGAGGCCGTGGGAGAACACCAGGGTCGGGATCGTGAGCACGAGGGTGAGCCAGAACTTGCGGCGGAAGATCGCGGGATCGTGGCCGGCGTGGGCGCTGTGATCGTGCGCAGCGTGCGGGTCGTGCATGTCGTGCCCGGCGTGCCCGGCGTGCGAATCGTGCCCCTCATGGTCTCGGTGCGCGTCGTGCGCCGAACCGGCAGGGGGCTGTTCCGGATGCGTCGTCTCGTTCATATCCACCATTCAACGGTACCCCCTAGGGGTATATTCCTCAATGCCTTCTCAGGTGTCGCCTGAGAATCCCGCGCTCGGATTGCAGCCGGATCGTTTTGGGTATTTCCTGGACCCATGAGACTGACGAAGTTCGAACATGCCGCCCTGCTCCTCGAAGACTCCGGAAAGAAGCTGTACCTCGACCCCGGATCGTTCACGTCTCCCCTGACCGACACGGCCGGCACCGTCGCCGTCGTCATCACCCACGAGCACGCCGACCACTGGACGCCGGAGCAGCTCGGGCGCGTCCTCGACCTCAATCCGGATGTGCCGATCTATGCACCCGAGGGCGTCGCCGCCGCCGCGAAAGACCTGGACATCACCGTGGTGCACGCCGGCGACACGGTCGAAGCCGGCCCGTTCACCCTCCGCTTCTTCGGCGGCAAGCACGCCGTCATCCACTCGAGCATTCCGGTGGTCGACAACCTCGGCGTGCTGATCAACGACCAGCTGTACTACGCCGGCGATTCGTACACGATCCCCGAGGGCGTGGATGTCGACGTACTGGCCGTCCCCGCGGGAGCACCGTGGATGAAGATCGCCGAGTCGATTGACTATGTGCTGGCCGTCAAGCCCAAGCGGAGCTTCCCGACGCACGAGATGGTGCTCGCCCGGGCGGGCAAGGACATGGCGAACGGCCGCATCAAGTGGGCGACCGAGCAGGGCGGCGGCGAGTTCTTCCCGCTCGAGCCCGGCGACAGTCTCGACCTCTAGCCCGTGACCTCCGAGGCACGCCCGGCGATCGTCTGGTTCCGCGACGATCTGCGGGTGGCGGACAACCCCGCCCTCACGGCGGCCGCGAGCACCGGGATGCCGGTGCTCTGCGTCTACGTGCTGGACGAGGAGTCGCCGGGCGTGCGCCCGCCGGGCGGTGCGGCCCGCTGGTGGCTGCACCACAGCCTGGAGTCGCTCGACGGCGACCTGCGACGGCTGGGCGCACGACTGAGCATCCTGCGGGGACCGGCGGAGCCGACGATCGCCGACCTCATCGACCAGACGGATGCGGGAGCGATCTTCTGGAATCGCCGCTACGGCGAGGCCGAGCGCACGGTCGACGAGAGGATCAAGGCGTCGGCCAGGGATCGGGGCCTCGAGGCGTCGAGTTTCGGCGCCTCTCTGCTCTTCGAGCCGTGGACGATCCGGACCGGCTCGGGAACGCCCTTCTCCGTCTACACCCCCTTCTGGCGCGCCTGCCTGGCCGAGCCGGAGCCGCGCAAGCCGCTTCCGGCCCCGGAGAAGCTGCGACCGTACCCGGTCGACGACCGGATCGGAATCGGACTCGACGACCTCGACCTGCTCCCCCGGCATCCGGACTGGGCGGCCGGTCTGCGCGAGGCCTGGACACCGGGCGAGGCGAGCGCGCTCGACGCACTGACCCGTTTTCTCGCCGACGACGTGGCCGACTATCGGCGCGATCGGGACACCCCGGGGATCGCGGCCACCTCACGCCTGTCGCCGCACCTGCGCTGGGGTGAGCTCAGCCCGTTCACCGTCTGGCACGCCACCACCGCCGCCCGCTCCGCGGCGAACGCGGAGGGCGCCGCGACCTTCCTCTCCGAGCTGGGTTGGCGGGAGTTCGCCTATCACACGCTGTTCCGCAGCCCGGCGATGGCGACGGAGAACATCCGCGGAGAGTTCGACGCCTTCCCCTGGCCGCGGCTGAACCCGGCTGCGCTGCGCGCGTGGCAGCAGGGTCGTACGGGTATCCCGCTGGTGGACGCCGGGATGCGCGAGCTCTGGCGCACCGGGACGATGCACAACCGGGTGCGGATGGTCGTCGCCTCGTTCCTGACGAAGAATCAGCTCATCGACTGGAGGCGTGGCGAGCAGTGGTTCTGGGACACGCTCGTCGACGCGGATCCGGCCTCGAATCCGTTCAATTGGCAGTGGGTCGCCGGCAGCGGGGCCGACGCCGCACCCTACTTCCGCGTGTTCAATCCGGAACTGCAGCGCACCAAGTTCGACCCGCACGGCGACTACGTGCGCCGGTGGGTGCCGGAGTGGGACACGGCCGACTACCCGGAGCCGATCGTCGATCTCGGCGAGACACGACGCGCCGCTCTTGCGGCGTACGACGTCGTGAAGGCTGCTCAGCGGGCGTGATCGGCGAGGATCTGGTCGACGTCGATCTGCTTGAGCAGGGCCGTCCAGTCGATTCGCCGCGCCACGTCGGCGAGGTCTTCGTCGGCGAGGACGCGCCCGCTGCGCTCCACGGTGATGCCGACGGGGACCAGCCGGTTGAGCTGGGCGAGGATGGCGTCGTCCACCGCCTCGGTGTCGAAGTCCGCCCCCACACGGGCGTAGTAGTCGCCAGAGAGGGTGTACGCGACGATTCCGGTTTCGATTCGGCTCATACCGCGAGTGAACCCTGTGGCCGCGCGGGCGTCAAGAGCATCGCGCAGTGCGCTCGCCCGGCTCAGGATGCCGGCCGGCTCGGGTGCGCCTCCGACCACGCCGCGATCTCGGCTCGCCGGGCCGCCCCGAGCTTCGCGAGGATGTGCTCGACGTGCGAGCCCACCGTCTTCGGCGCGATGGAGAGGGAGCCGGCGATCTGGCGATTGGTCGACCCGGTGGCGACGAGCCGCGCGACCTCGACCTCCCGCGCGGTGAGCGGATACGTGCCGTCGTCGCGTGGGGCGTTCGCGCCGGCGGCCGCTGCCTGGGCGAGCAGCGCAGGCGCACCGGACGCCACCGCGATGGCACGCGCCTCGGCGAGCAGGTCGGATGCGGTCGCCGGGCTCTTCGAACGGAGCGCGCACACCGCCCGGTCGATCAGGGTCTGGGTCCGCTCCCACCACCGGTCGTGGGCGGTCCAGCCCTCGGCGGCGCGCTCGATCGCCTCGCGCGCCTGTGCCGGACGCCCCTCCGCCAGTTCGATCATGCCCTCGGCGTGGTCGAGTGCGGGCAGTGTCACCGCGATCTCGCGCCGATGCACCAGCACGGAGCAGCGCGCGACCCAGTCCCGCGCTGCGGCGGGCCCGCCGACGCTGAGGTGGGCGCGCGCCCCCGTCACCACGAACGGGAACAGATAGGCGGCATCCGAGACGCGCGCGGAGTCCTCGTAGCCGCGTTCGCTCAGCTCGACCGCCTCGGCCGGATGCCCGGAGCGGGCGGCCAGCTCCGCCAGTCCCCACAGGGCCGGCGAAAGTCGCTGCAGTTCGTGCATCCCCTCGCCGATCGCGCGCGCCTCGGCGAGCAGTTCGGCCGCGCGCTCGTCCTCCCCCGACGACAGCGCCACGAACCCGAGCACGTGCAGCGCGGTGACGCGCGTCGTGATGGCGCAGCGGCCGTCGGCCAAGGCTCGCGACGCCAGGGCGAGAGCCGACCCCGTGTCTCCCGTCTGCCAGCGCACGTGGGCCAGGTGCGCGACGAGATAGTGGTGGTCATTCCAGCGCTCGGTGCGTTCGGTGTAGGCGATCCCGTCCGCGAGCCAGCCCTCCGCCCTGCGGTATTCGCCGAGCATCGAGGCGCTCGAGCCGAGCATCCGGTAGCTGCGGGCGGCGGCGCCCTCGAGGCCCGCCCCGACCGCGCGGGCCGTCGTCTCCTCGAGCAGTCGCCACCCCTCCTCGCTCCGGCCGGCGAACACGAGCACGGACCCGATCGTCGCGTCCACCCCGATACGGGTCTCGACGTCGTCGTCGGTGAACAGTTCGCGTGCGCGACGGCCGTAGTCGAGGGCGTCCTCCAGCCGTCGATCGAGCATGGTCGCTGCTGCAAGCGCGGCGAGCAGATGTGTGCGGGCGGCACGCGTGCGCTGCTCCGGCAACGGGCGGAGCCGCTGGAGAGCGTCGTCGAGGTCGCGCATCCTGGCCTCGAGGTCGGCGCCGAGCAAATGACGGATGGCGACCAGCCACGGGACGAGTTCGGCGGCGGCGACCTCGTCGCCCTGCTCGCGCAGGAGTTCGATCGCCCGCACGTACTCGCGTTCGGCCGCCTCGTTGTCATCGATCGCGGCGAGCTCTGCGGCGAGCATCCGGTGCAGCTCGGCGCGCTCGGGCGGAGACGACGCGGACGGGATCGTTCGCTCGGCACGCTCGAGCAACTCGGCCGCTTGACGGTGCGCCGACAGCCGGATCGCATGATCGGCCGCCGCCCGCGCGCGCCGGTACGCCTCGGCGGCTCGTCCAGCGCGCTCGAAGTGGTCGGAGACGGCGGCGTCGGTGAACGCGTCTCCCGCCGCGTCGGCCACGGCGGCGGGCGAGACCGATGTCCTCGTACACGGCGTCGCGGATGAGGGCGTGCCGGAAATCGTAGGTGCGGCCATCGTCGCGGGCGACGACGAAATGCTCGGCGATGAGCTCGTCGAGCATCAGCTCCACCTCGACCGGGGAGTCTCCGCTCACCCGCGAAAGGAGGTCGGCGTCGAAGCTGCGGCCGAGCACGGCGGCCGACGCCAGGAGCTCTCGCGTTCGGGGGCGCAGCCGCACGGTGCGGTCGATCACGGTCTCGGCGATCGTGTCGGGCACCTCGTCGAAGCCGCCGGCCACCACCTCCTCGATGTGCAGCGGGATGCCGTCGCTCACCTGATACAGGCGTTCGCGTTCGTCGGACGCGGGTTCCCTGCCGATGATCGAGGCGAACATCCGGGCGGTGCCCTCCTCGTCGAGCCGGGCGAGCCGCACCTCCTCGGCGCGCCGCTGCCCGAGCAGGCGCGTTCGCCAGAGCTGGAACTCCGACTGCGGGTACAGCTCGTCGCTGCGGTAGGTGAGGATCGCCATGCTCGGCTGATTCCGCAGTCCGTCGGCGAGCCGCTCGAGCACCTCCAGGCTGAGCTCGTCGGCCCAGTGGACGTCCTCGACGCGTACCAGCATCGACGAGGCCAGCACGTCGTGCAGAACGGCCGTCAGGTCGGCGACCAGCAGGCGTCGCCGCCTGCCCGAGTCGCCCACCATGCCGTCGTCGAGCACGAGCTCCCGGATGCGGGCCGCAGCGTCGGCCGCTCCCGCCGATCGCAGCTCGGCGGCCAGCTCGAGCAGCAGCACCCCGGGGGTCTCCCGGTCGCTCGGATAGGCGTGCACCTGCACGGTCCGCGCCGCGCGGAGCCCGCCGACCATCTCGTCGAGGAGGCGCGATTTGCCGATGCCCGCCTCGCCGCCGAGGAGGAGCACGTGCCCGGAACCGTCGAGTGCCCTCTGCCACCGCCTGCCGGCCAGCGCGAGGAGATCCTCGCGGCCGACGAAGTCGGGACAGACACGGGCGAGACCTCCGGGCGTCGGGTTCGCCGCGATCATGGCCACAGTCTAGAAGCGCGGATGCACGCGGAACAGGGCCGCGACCCATGATCGGTCAGACGACCGATGCCCGCCTCCGCGGCCGACGACGAGGCTGCTCTCACGAGACACCAACAAGACGTTCACGAGAAGGGAACGACCATGGCACGATTCATCGATGTCCACGACGGATTCGTCGGCGTCACGAAGGACCAGCTGGCCGCGGCGCACGATGCCGACGCCGCGATCGAGGACGAGGAGGGGGTGCACATCGAGCACGCGTGGCTCGACCCGCAGAGCGGCAAGGTCTTCTGCCTGTCGACCGGGCCGTCCAAGGAGGCGCTGATGCGCATCCACGAGCGGGCCGGGCATCCGACCGATCAGGTGTACGAGGTCAGCATCGAGGTCTGAGCACCGCCCACGTCGGTGCCGGCGTCGCCTCGCGGCGTACAGTGCGGTGCATGTCAGACGAGAAGGATCAGAAGCCCGACGCCGACGCGCTCGCCGAGAAGGTGCGCGAACTCGGCACGACCGACGAGGACCGGCTCGACGCCGTCGCGGAGCACAATGAGTCGCTGCAGGAGCGGCTGCCGGGCGACGACGAGCTGCCCCTCACCAAGGGGTAGGCCCTTTCGGGTCCTCCCCGCACTGGGGCCGTGCGCAGCGGCGCGCGGCCCCAGTAGCGTGGCGCGGTGGCCTCCGATAACAGCATGCGCGATCGCGCCCCCGGGCATTCCGTGATGGAGCAGGTCGTCAAGCTGCAGGACGCCGCGACGCCGCGCTCGGCGGTGGCCCGCGCGCTCGGCCTCTCCCCGCTCACCGAGGAGGCCTCGCCGTGGTTCGCGGGCGCGACCGGTGAGCGCGAGGTCGGCGCCCTGCTCGAACGGCTGCCTCAGGGCTGGACGGTCTACCACGCCGTCCCCGTCGGCACGGGCGACGCCGACATCGACCACGTGGCGGTCGGGCCGGGAGGCGTGTTCGCGATCAATACGAAGAACCACCGCGGCAGGAAGGTGTGGGTCGGCGACCGCGCGGTTCTGGTGGACGGCGCCAAGCAGCCCTACATCCGGAATTCCGAGCTCGAGGCCTCCCGGGTGCGGCACGTGCTCGCCACCGCCGGCATCGCGGCACCGGTGCACGCGGTCGTGGCGATCGTCGCGCCGGCCTCGTTCACCGTGCGGCAGCAGCCGGCCCGGGTCACCCTGCTCGAAGCGGACGCGCTGGTGCGCTGGATGAGCCGTCGTCCCGTGGCCGTCGACCAGGCGGCCGCCGCTGCGATCGTCGCCCTGTTCGACCAGCCCGAGACCTGGCGGGTGGGCGCGGCCGATGCATCGACGGTCGAACGCTTCGACGCCCTCGCCCGCGAGGTGCGCGTCGCACGGCTGGTGCGGCAGGGCTGGGTGCTGGCCGGTGCGCTGGCCACCGTCGCCACCGTGCTGGCCCTGCTCCCCCGCTGAGCCGCCGGCCCGCAGAGGGCTACGCCGCGGGCGTCGCCGCCGTCGTCATCCGCAATTCGAGCGCGCCCTCGACGCCCAGCAACTCCAGTCCCACCCGAACGCCCGCCAGCCGCGCGAGCGAGCGCAGATGCGTGCCGCCGCACGGGATCTCCACGACGCCATCCGGCAGTTCGCACCGCCAGGCGCGCCGCTCGCCCAGACCATCGCCGGCCCGCGCGATCGAGACGGCCGCGCCGCTGGCGACCCACTCGGCGAGCAGGGCATTCGCGAAGTCCTCCACCTCGGTGAGCCGCTCGGAGAGGTCCGCGGCGGCGAAGCCCTTCTTGCGCAGGCTCTTGCCGATCCGGTACGTATCGAGCGAGCCGTCGGGCAGGATGCGCGATTCGGTGATCGCGAGCTGATCGAAGTTCGGGTTCCCCCTGCCGTCGAGCGGCACCTCTTTGCTCCACAGCGGCGCGAGCGCCTCGTTGAGAGCGAGCGACGCGAGGTGGCAGGCGGTGTGCCCGGCCGACAGGGCCCCGCGCACCAGCGGATCGACGGTCACCTGCGCAGCGGCGCCCTCCACGACCGACGCGCCCGACGCGCTCGGCTCCAGGAGGTGGCAGACGACGAACGCCCACCCCTCGGTACCGGTGCGCACCGGGGCGTCGCCGACGTACAACCTGGAGCCGTCGCTCGCCCCGACGACGGCTCCGATCACGGGATGCTCGACACCGTCGACGGTCAGCACCCCCACGTCGGCCGGCTGGTCGGGCCACACGGGGTCGACCGGATGGAACGCCGTGCGGTCGAGCACGACGGCCACCCGGTCGCCCACCGCTTCGACGTGGACCACCGTTCCGCTCGATGCGATGTCGCCGTCGGGGTAGGTGACGATGGTGTCGGTTCGGGGAAGACTCATCCCACCAGGTTACGAGCCCGCGTGGGCCGTGGAGGTCGGCTGGGCCTTTCCGTGGGAGCTCGATGTCGCAGTGAGCGAGTCGACGTACGCCTGGTTCTGCGCCATCCACTTCGTCACGATCGGGTCGTAGTCGTCGGTCTTCTCGCCGTTGAACATGGCGTTCTCGAGCGAGTAGAGCTTGTCGGAGTCCAACGTGAAGTCCTTCACCCAGCGCTCGACCTCCGGGAACTTCTCACCGAAGCCGGTGCTGGCGATCGAGTGGATCGACTCCGCCGTTCCGAGCGTGTTCTTCGGGTCCTTCAGGTCCTTCAGATCGAACTGGTCGTACGCCCAGTGCGGACGCCAGAGCGTCACGGCGATGTTGTCCTTCTTCTTCATCGCACTCGTCAGCTCGGCGAGCATGGCCGGCGTCGACGAGGTCACGAAGTTCAGCTTCGACAGCCCGTACTGCGGGATGACCTTGTTCTGCGTCGCCTCGGTGAGACCGGCGCCCGGTTCGATCCCGACCAGCCGGTTGCCGAACTCCGACGCGTGGGATGCGAGCTGATCGAGCGAGTCGATCGGTGCGTCCTTGTTCACGGCGATGGTCAGCTTGGCCTCGTCGTTCCAGGCGCCGAGATCCACCAGCGAGTCGCCGTACTTCTTCAGGAACGCGGCGTGGGTGGTCGGCAGCCAGCCGTCGAACGCCACGTCGTAGTCGCCGGTGCTGAGCCCCGCGAACGCTGGGCCGGCATCCGCGTACTCGAACTTCACCGAGTAGCCCTGCTTCTCGAGGACGTGCTTCCAGAGGTACGAGGCGGCCTCGCCTTCCGGCCAGCCGTTGAAGACCGCGACCGTGACCGTCCCCTTGCTCCCGCCGGTGCCGCCCTGCGTGACGGCGGCGACGCTGGTGCCGGCGACCGCGACGACCGCCGCGGTGCCGAGGGCGATGACCGCTCGGCGAGGCAGCCGGCCCCGGACCGCGCCGACCGCTCCGGTCAGCCGGTCGAGGATGATCGCCAGGATCACCACGGAGAGTCCGGCCTCGAAGCCGAGCCCCACGTCCACGCGACTGAGCGCCTGCACGATGTCACGGCCGAGGCCTCCGGCGCCCACCATGCCCGCGATGACCACCATCGAGAGCGACAGCATGATGACCTGGTTCACACCGGCGAGGATCGACGGCAGGGCGAGCGGCAGCTGGATCTGGCGCAGGATGCGCCGGGGCGACGAACCGAAGGCCCGTCCGGCCTCCACGATCTCGCTGTCGACGCCGCGGATGCCGAGCTCGGTGAGGCGCACGCCCGGCGCCATCGCGAAGATGATCGTCGCGACGATGCCGGGGACGACACCCACCCGGAACAGGATCAGCGCCGGGATCAGGTACACGAACGCCGGCATGGTCTGCATGAAGTCGAGGATCGGCCGGATGATCGCCGAGGCCGTCTTCGAGCGCGCGGCCAGGATGCCGAGCGGCACACTGATCGCCACGGCGATCGCGGCCGCGACGAGCACCAGCGCGAGGGTGTCCATCGCGTTCGCCCACTGATCGACACCGGCGATCACCAGGAGTCCGACGATCGTGCCGGCGCCGAAGAGCCAGCCCTTCAGCCAGACGCCGAGCGCCGCGATGACCAGGATGACCACCCAGAACGGCGGCGTCTGCAGAACCCAGTCCATGCCGGTGTAGAGGCCGGTGAAGACGGCGCGGATCACGTCGAAGACGGGACTGAACACGGTCGTGACGAAGTCGACGACGTGCGTCGCCCACTCGCCGAACGGAAGCCGGACATCCATCAGCGCACCTCCTCGAGGTCGGCGGCCGCCGCTCCGGGAGCGGTGTCGCGAAGCGTCTGCGTCATGACTTCGACCGACACGGTCGCCGGCGGCTGCACGATGACGGGGATCTCGGTGGTGTCGCTGGTGACGTTTCCGAGCGCGGCGAGCAGGGTGACACGCGGGATCACGCCGAGCAGTCGCTGCTTGTCGTCGACGACGGCGAGCGGGAGCTCGCTCTCGACCGACAGCTCGACGAGGTCGCTGAGCACTTGGTCGCGGGACACCGAGGCGATGTCCTCGCGGATCGCCGGGGTGAGGTCGGTCTGACCCTCCCGCACCTGGCGCATCACGTCGCGGTCGCGCACCGCGCCGAGCAGTCGGCGGCCGTGCCCGACCACGAACGCCGCCGAGGTCTGCAGGTCGCGCATCGTCCGCACGGCGGCACGGGGACCGGCCGCGACGGTGACCAGGGCGCGCACGGGCTCCATCACGCTCGCCGCGGTGAGCACGCGGGCGCGGTCGACATCCTGCACGAAGCTCTCGACGTAGTCGTTGGCGGGATCGGTGAGGATCTCCTCGGGCGTGCCG
Organism: Leifsonia sp. 10N434; assembly: GCF_056394405.1. Classification (NCBI taxonomy): domain Bacteria; kingdom Bacillati; phylum Actinomycetota; class Actinomycetes; order Micrococcales; family Microbacteriaceae; genus Leifsonia; species Leifsonia sp. 10N434. The sequence goes on from NZ_JBFTHV010000002.1 coordinate 643,342, forward strand.
ATCTGCACCACCCGGCCGTCCCGCATCACGGCGATGCGGTCACCGAGGAACATGGCCTCGTTGAGGTCGTGGGTGATGAACACGATCGTCTTGCCGAGCTGGCTCTGCAGCTCGAGCAGCTGCTCCTGCATCTCGCGGCGGATCAGCGGATCGAGGGCGGAGAACGCCTCGTCCATCAGGAGCACGTCGGTGTCGGCGGCCAGCGCGCGACCGAGGCCGACGCGCTGCTTCATGCCCCCGGAGAGCTCGCCGGGGAGTTTGTCGCCCCAGCCGGAGAGCCCGACCAGGTCGAGCACCGTCTCGGCGCGCTCGCGGCGCTCCGCCGCCGGCACACCTTGCACTTCGAGCCCGTAGGCCAGGTTGTCCAGCACGGTGCGGTGCGGCAGCAGAGCGAAGTGCTGGAACACCATCGAGATGTGCTTCTGGCGCACGGCGCGCAGTCGCTTGGCCGGTACGCCCGTGATGGTCGTGCCCATCACATCCACTTCGCCGCTGGTCGGCTCGAGCAGACCGTTGAGCAACCGGATCAGGGTCGACTTTCCCGACCCGCTCAGTCCCATCACGACGAAGATCTCGCCGGTCTTCACATGGAAGCTCGCGTCGATCACGGCTGCTGTCCCGTTGGCGGCCACCTCGTCACGCGTCGCCCCGTCCTTCACCCGGCGAACGACCTCGCCCGGCTTCCTTCCGAATACTTTGAATAGGTTCCGTGCCTCGACGGCAACAGACTCGCTCACGTGATCTCCGCGGCACGGCAGGGGTGAACCCCGGCACGTGCTCCGTGGTTGCGTCCGGGTGGAGGGTGCGAGCAACGCTGGCGTCTCAAGCGGCGGATGCTCGCGAGTCGCCTGCTGCCGGCGCGACCGTTGGGGTGCGCCCGCACCTCCCGACCGTACGTCCCCGGATCGTGAGGCCGTCGCGCGTCATACGGCGCACGGCCTCGCATCCGGGATCGCGGACTGGGTTTGCGGCCGTTTCCTGCAGGCTGCAGCAGAAAAGGGCATCAACGACGCTATCAACCTGTGAAGGTTCGAAGCCAATCGCTGTTCGGCATTTGCGGATGCATTCCGCTGCCGGCATGCACGCAGTTCCGCGCCGTGGCGGCGATCGAAGGGGGTCGGCATCGTTATCTTTCCGTTACCTGAGTATCTGTGCGTCGGTCGACTCTGGTCGACCACCGCCGGTCTACGGCAGACTCGTTGGCATGATGACCGACCAGAGCGACCACAGCTGGCAGCGCGTTCCGATCGAAGCGCAGAGCGTCGACGCTCCCCTTTCCCGCTCCGCGGTGTTTCTCGTGGTGAGCATCGCCGACGACGATGCCGCGTACCAGAACGTGCGCGACGTGCTCTCCGGGCTCTCCGACCTCGTGAAGACCGTCGGCTTCCGCGACCTGAACGCGCACCTCTCGTGCAACACCGGCATCGGGGCGGCGGTGTGGAGCCGCCTGACGGGCAGCGCCACGATGCCGGCCGAGCTGCATCCGTTCCGGCCGATCGCGGGGTCCGTGCACACCGCCGTCTCCACGCCGGGCGACCTGCTGTTCCACATCAGGGCCGAGCGCAGCGACTTCTGCTTCGAGTTCGAACGGCAGCTGCTCGGCCTCCTCGGCGACGCCGTCACCGTGGTCGACGAGGTGGTCGGTTTCCGCTACTTCGACTCGCGCGACCTCCTGGGCTTCGTCGACGGGACCGCCAATCCGACCGGCAGCGAGATGGCCGGCTCGACGCAGGTGGGCCAGGAGGACGCCGCGTTCGCCGGGGGAAGCTACGTCGTCGTACAGAAGTACCTCCACGACCTCGACACCTGGGGATCGCTCCCCGTGCCGGCGCAGGAGGGCGTCATCGGGCGCACGAAGCTGGAGAACATCGAGCTCGCCGACGCCGAGCACGGCCAGAAGTCGCACAAGACCCTCGCGACGATCACCGACGAGAACGGCGTCGAACACGACATCCTGCGCGACAACATGCCGTTCGGCCGACCGGGTCACGGCGAGTTCGGCACCTACTTCATCGGGTACTCCGGCCGGCTCTGGGTGATCGAGCGGATGCTCGAGCGCATGTTCATCGGCGATCCCGAGGGCAGCTACGACCGCATCCTCGACTTCTCGACGGCGGCCACGGGCGTGACGTTCTTCGCCCCGACCCGGCCGTTCCTCGACGCCCTGGCCGACTGACCGAGCCCGATGCCCGCGAGCACGATCGCCAACCCGAGCAGCTGACGGAGGCTGAGCAGCTCGCCGGCGAGCAGGGCGCCGAGAAGGACGCCGGCGATCGGGTTCAGCAGCCCGATCAGCCCTGTCGTCCCGGCGCCGAGATGCCGCAATCCGCTGAACCAGGCGACGAACGCGAGGGCGGTCGCCACGACCGTCACGTAGGCGAAGCCGGCGACCGCCGGCGCGTCGAGCTGCGGCGGGGCTCCCTCCACGACGGCAGCGACCGGGACGAGCAGTAGGCCGCCCGCGATGAGCTGCCACGAGGTCGACGAGAACACGTCGACCCGGTCGCCGGTGCTCCAGCGGGTCGCCAGCACATAGCCGATCGATGACAGGAGCATCGCGGCCAGCGAGGCGGCCACTCCCCACGGGTTCACGGCAGACCTGCCTCCGAGCAGCATCACGCAGACGCCGGCGACCCCGATGACGGCGCCCAGCAGCGCGAGCATCCGGGGCCGTTCGGCCAGGAACAGCCAGCCGAAGCCCATCATCGCCAGCGGAGCGGTGGCCATCAGGGTCGCCGCCACCCCCGACGGCAGCAGTTGAGCGGCGACGTAGACGAGCGCGAAGAACGCGCCCGTGTTCAGCACTCCGAGCACCGCCGATCGCCACCACCAGGCGCCGCGCGGCCGTCGACGGCGCACGAGAAACAGGAGCACCCCTGCCGGGAGTGCCCGGATGACCGCGCCCCACAGCGGCGCGTCCGCGGGCAGCACCGCCTGGGTGACGACGTAGGTCGAGCCCCAGGCGATCGGCGCGATGGCGGTGATGGCGACCCAGACCCATTTAGCTTCCATGGAAGCTATTTTACCTTCCGTGGAAGCTAGTATGGAACCATGGCCCCGGAATCCATCGCACCTGATCGCATCGCCCGCATCCAGGCCGAGTGGACGCGAGAACGGCCGGACCTGGATGTGCGCCCGCAGGGTGTCATCGGCCGGCTGCACCGCGTCGCGGAACACCTCACCGGCGAGCTGCAGGCCGTCTACGCCGAGCACGGACTCGGCGAGGGCGACTTCGATGTGCTCGCGGCTCTCCGGCGCGCAGGCGAGCCGTTCGAACACAGCCCGGGGGCGCTGGCCGAGCACACCATGGTCACCACCGGCGGGATGACGAAGCGCATCGACCGGTTGGAGCGCGCCGGCCTGGTCACCAGGCGTCCTGCCGGAGACGACGGGCGCGGGCGCATGGTCGCCCTCACGCAGCGCGGACGTGAGGTCATCGACAGCGCGTTCACCGACCACATGGCCAACGAGCGCCGCCTGCTCGACGCCATCAGCCCGGCCGACGCCGCCAGACTGGAGGCGATCCTCACGCGATGGCTGGCGACGTTCGAGTAGCCGGCGGCTCGACGGCCCCGGCCGGCGCCTCGGCCCCTGAGAGCCGGCGAACCATCGCCAGCGCCACCGCATCGTTCTCGCGGAAGGACAGCGCGTTCGTGCCCGGGCGCGAGAAGGCGCCGGCGAACGGCGCGGTGGTGAACGGCCCGATCGCGTACCTCCGCGGATGCACCGAGCCGTCGGTCCTCACGATGCGGGAGTCCAACGGCCGCACCTCGATCAGCCCGTCACGTTCGGCCCCGTCGCCACGGGCGACCAGGTCACGCAGGGCGGCGCTGTCGCTCGTCGCCGCGTCGGCGCCCGGCAGCCAGGCGTCGACGAGGGTGTCGGCGGCGAACTCCCCGTCGACGTTGGAACCGCCGACGATGAACGCGCCCGCGTCCTCGTCCGCCGTCACCCGCATCCCTCCCCCGAGGAACTCGACGATGCCGGCCTCCGAGAGGGCGACCAGTTCTTCGAGCCGGTGCCCGGGCGGCCCCGAGGCGACGTAGCTGAAGAAGCCGGGCCACCAGGTACGGAGGTCGGTGCGGGCGGTCTCGCTCCAGCCGGGCGATCCGCTCTCGGGCGCGAGCACGAACATGCACTGAAGGAGCGCGGTGAACAGCCCGAGTGTCGCACTATGCCCTTGGTCGCTGCGCAGGCGCAGGTCACGCCGGATGTAGTCGCGCACCGCCTCCTGCAATGCGGCGGCGTTCTCGAAGCGAGCGGCGTCGAGGGGCCGATCGAACTCGTCGAGCAGGAGTCGGTCGTCCTCGTGCGGCACAGTGCGCTCCACCAGGGCGCGGTACTCGTCCCCGAACGGATCCACCAGCGCGAGCCGGGCGACGAACGACGACCAGTCGCTCGCCGTGCGCTCCGGATGACCGGTGAAGAGTTCCGCGTAGTAGCCGTGCAGCATCTCCCGTGCGATCAGCGGCCACACCTCGCTCCGGAAATCGACGGGCGTGCCCCGTCCGAGGAGGCGGCCGAGGGCGTCGGCCGTGAAGAAGCGCAGCGGCGGCCGGTCCCCCACCAACGTCGATGCGATCTTCGCGTGGTACGGCACCCCGCGCCGCGACCCGATCAGGATGCGCGGTTCGAGACCGCTCGGCGTGTACTGCAGCCCCCCGCCCGGGGCTCGGTCGAATCGGCCGCCGCGACCCTCGGTGAGCAGCACGACGAGGTCGACCGCCGCCAGACCGAAGCCGCGCACGACGATCGGCCGGCCGGCGGCGAGCGCGGAGGTGTCGGCATCCGCCGTGAACGCGGGCGGCTGATAGTGCAGTCCGTGTCGGTCGGCGAACGCGGCGAGCGCGGCCGGCTCCCCGTCGAGGGCGCGACCGTTGTGGCCGAGCGCGTAGAGCACGAGATCGGCCCGGATGCCCGACCCGTCCTCCAGCGTCACCTGCTGCACGTCGTCCCCTCCCTCCACCGAGACCGCGCGATCCGCATGCACGACGATCGTCACGTCCTCGTCCAGGAGCTCGACCGCGCGACGCTGGAACCAGTCCAGGTAGTGGCTCTGCAGACGGCGGGTGGGAAAGCTCGAGCCGGTGAGCCCCTCGAGCTCGGCGCGCACGACGGCATCCGTGACCCGACCGTCGTCGATGTGTCCCGCACGCACCTGCTCGGCCCACTCGATCAGCGAAGGCCCCGGGACGATCGGCCCGTCGATGGCGCACGACACATCGGTGAACATCGTCACGTCCGCCGCCATCGAGTTGAGTTTGAGCAGTGGCGACTGGGCGGAGCGCCAGATACGGCCCGGGCCGGCCGGGTGCGGATCCACCAGATGGATGGTGACCGGCTCGCCCCCGCCGGCGGCGGCCCGGTTCGCGGCGAAGCGCTCGAGCCAGCCGGCAGCGCGTGGGCCGGCGCCGATGACGGCGATGGATGCTCGGAGCGATGACATCGCAGCAGCCTCCCCGCCCGCGCAAGCTCCGCCTAGCCCAGATGTCGCTCTGTGACAGCGGCGACGCACGACGTAACGCAGCGTGGTCGGCAGTTGACGGCGCACCGTACGGTCTCAGCACATCCGATCAGGACCCATGACCGAAGGAGGCATCCGGTGACCATCAACGACGTCGTCGCGGACGAGTTCCGCTACATCGCAGCGACCGACGAACTCGCCAGGCCGTTGCTCGCCGAGCTCGAGCTCGAGTACGACACCCGCTACGGCGACTTCTTCGGCGAGCGCGCCTCGACCGAGCTCACTCGCTACCCGGCGGCCGAGTTCGCCGCCCCGCACGGCGCGTTCGTGGTGCTTCTGCGCAACGGGTCCCCGATCGCCGGCGGCGCCTTCAAACGCGTCGACGACGAGACCGCCGAGCTGAAACGCATCTGGACGAGCGCCGCGCACCGGCGCGAGGGGCTCGGCCGCCGTGTGGTCGCCGAGCTGGAGGCCGAGGCCCTGCGCCGCGGCTATTCCCGCGTCTATCTCACGACGGGTCCACGGCAGCCGGAGGCCAAGGGCCTCTACCTCGCGGCGGGATACACGCCGCTGTTCGACACCACCGCTCCTTCAGAGGATGTCGGCATCCACCCGTTCGAGAAGCGGCTCGATGCCACGACATCCCGAGAGACGGAACGATGACCGCGGTCACCGAGCGCGCGGCCGACACCGCGACCGTCCCTCCGCGCACGGCCGTCGCCGACCTTCCCGCCGGCATCGACCTCCGGCGGCTGTCCGAGCGACCGGTGCTCCCGCTGCGTCATCCCGGTCGCTGGATCGCCGCCGTCCTGGTGCTGGTCGTGCTGCTCAACTTCGGCCAGACCCTCTTCACCAACCCGTCCTGGGAGTGGGCGAAGGTCGAGAAGTGGCTGTTCAGCCCGGCCATCCTCACCGGACTGCAGCTGACCCTCGTCGCGACGGCGATCAGCGCGGTCGTGAGCTTCATCGGCGGCATCATCGTCGCACTGGGGCGCCTCTCGCCGAACCCTGTGCTCAGCACCGTCAGCTGGCTCTACGTGTGGCTGTTCCGTTCGGTGCCGCTGATCCTGGTGCTGATCTTCCTGTACAACCTGGGCAACCTGTACCCGACGATCGGCATCGGCATCCCGTTCGGGCCGCAGGTCGAGGTGAAGACCGTCACGGTGCTCTCCGACCTCACGCTCGGCGTCATCGGGTTGAGCCTCAGCGAGATCGCCTACTCGTCGGAGATCGTGCGAGCGGGCGTACTGTCCGTCGACCAGGGACAGCACGAGGCCGCCAAGGCCCTCGGCATCTCACGGTCGCGGCAGTTCCGGCGCATCGTGCTCCCGCAGGCGCTCCGTTCGATCGTGCCCGCCTATGTGAACCAGATCATCGGCCTCCTCAAGGCGAGCTCGCTGCTGTTCTACGTCTCGCTGCTCGACCTGTTCGGCGTCGTGCAGAACCTCGGGAGCACCTACCCCACCGACGTCATCCCGCTGCTGGTCGTCGCCACCATCTGGTACCTCGTGCTCACGAGCGCCGTCTCGATCGTGCAGTTCTACGTCGAGCGCTTCTACGCCCGCGGCGCGTTGCGCACGCTTCCTCCGACGCCGCTCCAGCGGCTGAGGCGCCGTACGCGCGCTGTCTTCGGGGGTGCCCGATGAGCGCGACGATCGAGATCTCCAATGCCGTGAAGGCCTTCGGCGACAAACCCGTGCTGCGGGGTATCGACCTCACGATCGCGGCGGGAACCGTCACGGTCATCCTGGGGCCGTCCGGCTCGGGCAAGTCGACGCTGCTGCGCGCGATCAACCACCTCGAACGACTCGACGAGGGCTACGTGGTGGTCGGCGGCGAGCTGATCGGGGTCCGCGTGCAGGGCGACAGGCTCAAGGAGCTGAGCGAGAAGCAGATCCTGCGGCAGCGCTCGCGCATCGGCTTCGTCTTCCAGAACTTCAACCTGTTCCCGCACCTGACCATCCTCGAGAACGTCACCGAGGCGCCGATCTCGCTCGGCGCCTCCCCGGCCGACGCCCGGGCGCGCGCCACGGCCCTGCTCGACCGCGTCGGACTGGCGGAGAAGGCGGCGGCCTACCCGCGCCAGCTGTCGGGCGGACAGCAGCAACGCGTCGCCATCGCGCGCGCGCTCGCCCTGGAGCCGCAGGTCATCCTGTTCGACGAGCCGACCTCGGCGCTCGATCCGGAGCTGGTCGACGAGGTCCTGCAGGTCATCCGCACCCTCGCCGGCGAGGGCACAACCCTCGTCGTCGTCACGCACGAGATCGGCTTCGCGCGGGAGGTCGCCGACCGTGTCGTCTTCATCGACGACGGTCGCGTGGTCGAGGAGGGCGCTCCCTGCGACATCCTCGACCACCCCACTCAGCCGCGCACCATCGACTTCCTGAGCAAAGTGCTCTGAAGCCGCGGGCCGACGCCCGCGGGCACGACCCCGACAGCCCACCCACAGCAAGGAGAACCGATGTCTTCCCCCACTCCCATCCGCCGCCGTTCGCGGTGGCTCAGCACGGCAGGCGCCGCGTTCGCGGCCGCTGCCCTCGTCGGATCCCTCGCGGCCTGCTCCGGACAGGCGTCAGCAGAGACGACGCCGGGTCGCGTGACCGTGGCCGCGCACGCCAACGGCGCCGGCACCGAGACCACCATCTCGGTCTCCCAGGTCGACTCGATCCGCAAAGAACTCCCCGACGCCGTACGTAAGAGCGGCAAACTCGTGATCGGCATCGGCGCGCTCCCCGCCGGGTTCCCTCCCCTCGCCTACACGGGCGACGACCAGAAGACGCTGACCGGCGCCGAACCCGATCTCGGCCGCCTCGTCGCCGCCGTCTTCGGCCTCACCCCCGAGGTGAAGAACGCCACCTGGGACAACCTGTTCGTCGGCATCGACACCGGAGCGACGGACGTCGGCTTCTCGAACATCACCGACACCGAGCAGCGCAAGGAGAAGTACGACTTCGCCTCCTACCGCCAGGACAACCTCGCCTTCACGACGCTGAAGAAGAACTCCTGGTCGTTCGACGGCGACTACGAGAACCTCGCCGGGCTCACCGTCGCTGTCAGCGCCGGGACGAACCAGGAGAAGATCCTACTCGAGTGGCAGACGAAGCTGAAGGCCGAGGGCAAGGCCCTCGACATCAAGTACTTCACCGACACCAACTCCACCTACCTCGCCTTGAACTCCGGCAAGATCGACGCCTACTTCGGGCCGAACCCCGGGATCGCGTACCAGAACACGCAGACCAAGGACTCGGCCAACCCCACCCGCACGGCCGGCACCTACTCCGGCGCCGGAGCGAGCCTGCAGGGCCTGATCGCTGCGACCGTGAAGAAGGGAAGCGGCCTCGACAAGCCGGTCGCCGACGCGATCAACTACCTGATCGACAACGGGCAGTACGCCACCTGGCTGAAGGCGTACAACCTCTCCAACGAGGCCGTGAAGAAGTCCGAGATCAACCCTCCCGGGCTGCCGAAGACGAACGAGTAGCAGCACGGCGCGTCAAGTCGCCGGCCGTGATTGTTACGGCCGGCGACTCGGGGCGCAACAGGTCGTCATCTTCATGGCGTCGCGCTCCTCCGGCGGGTTAGAAACGAGCATCATGTCGCGGATCTTCACGAGTACCTTCAACCCCGGCCGGGCACGCTTCGAGCTGGTCGTCAGCCCGCAGGGCGACGTCTATGCGTTCCCACTCACGCTGGCGATCGCACAGCGTCACGTGCTCGACGGCCACTCGCGCTATCTGGTCGGCCATGTCACCAAGGGCGTGGATGCGCGTGGCGAGAGCGCCTGGACGGCCAGCGGCCCGTCGGGGCTCGTCTACGGCACCACCTTCCCGAGCCTGTCATCGGCGCTCGAGATCATCGCCGACGAGTACGACCTGACGCCGGTGCCCTGAGCAGTGGATTCGGGCCGGCGGATGCGGCCGGCGAGCGGATGTAGCGTAGAAGGAATGGACACCGTGGCAACCGACACCCCGCTCATCCGGCCCGCAGCGGCCGACGAGTACCCCGCGATCGGCGAGCTCACGCACGCCGCGTACACCGGCGACTACGACGATCTCTCCGCCGGATATCAGAAACAGCTGCGCCATCCCGAGCGCCTGCTCCCGTCGTACGACGTCTGGGTCGCGGCCGACCGGGTGAGCGGCGAGCTGCTCGGCACCGTCGCGATCCTGCGTGCCGGTCTCGACGACGAAGGCCGCATCGGCACCGACGAGCTCTACTTCCGCCTGCTGGCCGTCTCGCCCGCGGCACGCGGCCGTGGCATCGGCACCGCACTCACCGAGTTCGCCCGCGCGACGGCGGCCGAGCGGCGTTCAGCGCGCGTCGTGCTGCACAGCGGTGAGAACATGCTCGGCGCGCACGCGCTCTACACCAAGCTCGGGTACTCGCGCCGCCCGGAACGCGAGCTGGTCGTCGTCGACGGCGGCCGTCGCATCCAGCTCTACACGTTCGCGCTCGACCTCTGACGAGCCTGCTGCGACGAGCGTGACCGGATCAGGCGCTCACGCCTTCGCGAGGGCGTCCTCCAGTGCGACCCACGGCAGCATCGCGCACTTGATGCGGGTGACGTAGCGCGAGACACCCGCGAGCGCGACGGCGTCGCCGAGCAGTTCCTCGTCGCCGTCGATGGTGCCCTTGGACTGCATGAGCTCGCGGAAGGCGCCGATCTTGTGCGTCACTTCCTCACGCGATGCATCGCTCACGATGTCGTTGAGCAGCGAGGCCGAGGCGGTCGAGATCGAGCAGCCGTGGCCCTCCCAGCTGATCGACTGCACACCACCGTCGGGAGCGGCGTAGAGGTTGAGCGTCACCTCGTCCCCGCAGGTCGGGTTCAGCTGGTGCGACGACGAGGCAGCGCCGTCGCGCAGGCCGTAGCCGTGCTTCTGCTTGGCGTGATCGAGGATGACCTGCTGGTACAGGTTCTGAAGGTCGCTGGAGGTCATCTGTCCACTCCGAAGAAGGCGCGGGAGTCGGCGACGGCCTCGAGGGCCTGGTCGACTTCGTCCGCGGTGTTGTACAGGTACGTGCTGATGCGCGTGCTCGCCGTCGCCCCGAAGCGGCGGTGCACCGGCTGCGCGCAATGGTGGCCGACGCGCACGGCGATACCGCGGTCGTCGAGGAACTGGCCGACGTCGTGCGAGTGGATGCCGTCGACCACGAAGCTGGCGAGCCCCACCCGTTCGACGCCCGCCGCCGGACCGAGGACGCGCACGCCCTCGATGCGGTCGAGTCCGTCGAGCAGGCGGGCGCCGAGGATCGCCTCATGCTGCTCGATGGCGCCCATGCCCACCGCGTCGAGGTACTCGACGGCCCGGGCGAGCGCGACGGCCTGGGAGACGCGTTGCGTTCCCGCTTCGAAGCGCGCAGGCGCCGGGAGGTATTCGGCCTCGGTGAGCGTGACCGTGGTGATCATCGAGCCGCCAGTGAGGAACGGCGGGAGCGCGTTCAGAAGCTCCGAACGGCCGTAGAGCACGCCGACACCGGTCGGCCCGAGCATCTTGTGGCCGGAGAAGGCGGCGAAGTCGACGCCCAGGGCGTGCAGGTCGAGCGACAGATGCGGAGCGGACTGGCAGGCGTCCAGCACGACGAGGGCGCCGACCGCGTGTGCGAGCCCGACGAGCGTCTCGACCGGATTGATCGCGCCGAGCACGTTCGACACGTGGGCGAACGCGACCACCTTGGTGCGCTCGGTGATGAGCTCAGCGGCCTGGTCGAGGCGCAGCCGGCCGTCGTCGTGCAGGCCGATCACCCGGAGCGTGGCGCCGGTGCGTGCCGCCAGCTCCTGCCACGGCACGAGGTTCGCGTGATGCTCCGCCTCGGTGACGACGATCTCGTCGCCGGCCCCCAGCCGGAACCGCTCGGCGGCGGCGCCTCCGCGTCCGAGCGAGGCGTTCGACATCCCGTAGGCGATGAGGTTGATGCCCTCGGTCGCGTTGGAGGTCCAGACGATCTCGTCAGGGTCGGTCCCCACGAATCGCGCGACCGTCGCGCGCGCCTCCTCGAACAGCTCCGTGGCCTCGCCGGCGACGGTGTGGGCCCCGCGGTGCACCGCCGAGGTGTAGTGCTCGGCGAAGTCGCGCTCCGCGTCCAGGACCTGGCGGGGCTTCTGGGCGGTCGCGCCGGAGTCGAGGTAGACGAACGGATGCCCATTGACCTCACGGTCGAAAATGGGGAAATCCGCTCGCACCCGCACGACGTCGAGTGGTTCGGTCTGCATTCTTGTGTTCACGTGGATCCCAACGATGAATTCTAGTCGCCTCATCTGCAAGTCCTCCGGAGACGACGGCATTCCCCGCCGTTACGCAAGCGCGCATTACCGCCTGTGACAGCGTTACGCCGGATGTCGCCCGATGCTGTGGACACGGCCGCCGGCCCGGCTAGCGTCCAGCCCATGACAATCGCAACGGAACAGGCGCAGCAGGAGACCTTCGAAGCCGACTGGTTCGCCTGGCACGACCGCCACGAGACCGCCCGCGCCGCCGAGCACGGCTTCCTCGCCGTGACCGGTCTGCACTGGCTCACCGCGGAGCCCACCCGGTTCGACGACGCCCCCGGGGCGTGGTCCACCGGCAGCGACGGGCCCGTCGTGGAGCTCGACGATGGAGAGTCCCTGCTCGTCGACGGCGTCACCGTCACCGGCCGCCATGCGTTCGGCCCGATCGCCGAGCGCGGCGGGATCGTCGCCGCCTTCGGCGACGCGGTGGTCGAGGTGGCCAAGCGCGGCGGTTCCGACATCATCCGCCCGCGGCATCCGGACAATCCACTGCGCACCCACTACCGCGGCACCCCCGCCTACGCCCCGGATGCGCGCTGGGCCGTGCCCGCACGCTACGTGCCCTTCGACACGCCCCGCGACGTGACGGTCGACGCCGCGATCGAAGGACTGCAGCACGTCTACGAGGCGCCGGGGGTCGTCGAGTTCGAGCTCGACGGAGTGCCCCAGCGGCTCACTGTATTCAACGGCAGCGCGCCGGGAAGCCTGTTCGCCCTCTTCACCGACGCGACCAGCGGGGTCACCACCTACGCGGCGAACCGTTCGCTCGAGATCGCGGCGCCGGGAGCGGATGGCTCGGTGCTGCTCGACTTCACCCGCGCGGTGAACCTGCCCTGCGCCTACACCGAGTTCGCCACGTGCCCGCTGCCGCCGAGCGAGAACCGGCTCGCGGTCGCGATCGAAGCCGGCGAGCGCATCCCGGCCGAGCGGAGCGCACGATGAGCCGCGGGACAGACGCCGGCGCCTTCGTCGTCGGAGTGGAACTCGACGGCGATGGGGCGCACCCGGCGGCGTGGCGCGCATCCGGTCACACACCGGCCGAACTGCTGAGCGGCCGCACGGTCGCGGCCCGCGTCGCCGCGGCCGAGCGCGCCGGCTTCACGTTCGCGAGCTTCGACGACTCCCCGTTGCCGCCGTCGGCCGCTCCCGACATCACGGCGCGCATCGATGCGGTGCAGCGCGCCGCCTTCGCCGCTCCGCTGACGGGAGCGATCGGTCTCATACCGGCCGCGCACTCCACCTACAGCGAGCCGTTCCACGTCGGCACCCAGCTCGCCAGCCTCGACTTCGCCGCCGGTGGCCGTGCCGGCTGGCTGGTCACCGCCGATCCGGATGCGCGCATCGCCGCCCTCTACGGACGCCCGGCCGTCGACGCGGACGCCGCGCGCGAGCGCGCGGCCGACGCCGTGGAGGTCGCCCGTCGGCTCTGGGACTCGTGGGAGGACGACGCCGAGATCCGGGATGTCGCCACCGGACGGTACCTCGATCGAGATCGCGTGCACTACACCGCGTTCGCCGGAGGCGACTACTCGATCGTCGGTCCGGCGATCGTGCCGCGGCCGCCACAGGGTCAGCTGCCGGTGTTCGGCGACGCCGCCCTCTCGGGCTCCGTGGAGCTGGACGTCGCCCTCCTCACCGCGGGCACGGATGCCGACGACACGACGGAACTCATCGCGGCCGTCGCGGCCGGGGCGGCCGCCGCCCGGGCGTCCGACAGGACGGGCACGGCCCTGGTGGTCGTGGAGCTGGACGTGGTGCTCGACCACGCGGGCGTCGATGCCGCCGACCGGCTCGAGGCACTCGACGGTCACACCGCGTGGAGCACGGAACGCGCCCGCTTCGTCGGCAGCGCTCCGGCTCTCGTCGACCTGCTGACCGGGCTCGCGAGCGTCGTCGACGGCGTGCGCCTGCATCCGGCTGTGCTCGACATCGACCTCGATGAGCTCGGCCGCGCCGTGCTCCCCCGCCTCCGCGCGGCCGGCGTCTTCACCTCGCCCGCCCCCGGCGGCACCCTGCGCGACAGCCTCGGGCTCGCGCGTCCCGTCAGCCGCTACGCGACCGCCCGCTAGGAGCCTTTCATGACCACCGCCCGCACCACCCTGCGCTTCGGCGTCTTCTTCCAAGGTGTGAACTTCAGCACCATTTGGTCCGACCCCGCCAGTGGCTCGCAGATCGATTTCGAGAGCTTCCGCCGCCTCGCGCAGACCGCCGAACGCGGGCTCTTCTCCGCGTTCTTCCTCGGGGAGGGCCTCCGGCTGCGCGAGCACCTCGGGCGGCTCCACGAACTCGACGTCGCCGGACGCCCGGATGCGCAGACACAGCTCGCGGCGCTCGCAGCGGTGACCAGCCGCATCGGCCTCGTCGCCACCCAGAACACGACCTACAACGACCCGGTCGACCTCGCGCACCGTCTCGCCAGCCTCGACCTGCTCTCGGGCGGCCGCGCCGCGTGGAACATCGTCACGACCGACAACGCGTGGACGGGCGAGAACTTCCGTCGCGGCGGGTATCTCGACCACGCCGACCGCTACCGTCACGCGGAGAGCGTGGTGAACATCGCGAAAGCCGTCTGGGGCGCCTTCGACGACGACGCCGTGGCGACCGCAGCGACGGCCCCGTCGTGGTCGACCCCGAACCCGTCGGCGGAGGTCGACGGGGGGACCGGTCACTACGCCGTCCGCGCGCTCAGCCGCCTCCCACGCAGTCCCCAAGGGCACCCCGTGCTCTTCCAGGCCGGCGACTCCCCCGAGGGCCGCGACTTCGCTGCCCGCACCGCCGACGTGATCTTCTCGGCACACGCCGGCTTCGACGACGCGAAGACCTTCGCCGCCGACATCCGGGCCCGCACTCTGAAGGCCGGTCGCCCGGCCGACGATCTGAAGATCTTCCCCGGGCAGGAGTTCATCCTCGCCGACAGCGACGCGGAGGCCGCCGACAAGGCGCGCTGGGTGCGGGAGCAGCAGGTCTCACCGCAGACGGCGCTCGCCTTCATCGAGAACGTCTGGGGTACCGACCTCAGCGCGTACGACCCCGACGGTCCGCTTCCGACCGTCGACCCGGTGCAGGACACGACCGGCGAGACGCGCGGCGCCGGCTTCCGCGGGGCTCAGGCTCTGGCGACGGCGGAGAAGTGGCGCGCGCTCTCCGAGGCGGAGGGGCTGTCGATCCGGCAGCTCGTCATCCGGCTGTCGTCGGGTCGCGGTTTCGTCGGCAGCGTCTCGTCGGTCGCCGACGAGCTCGAGCGGTTCGCCGACGAACACGTCGTCGACGGGTTCAACATCACCCCGTGGCTCGTGCCGGGCGGCCTCGACGACATCGTCGACAAGCTGGTGCCGGAGCTGCAGGAGCGGGGCGTCTACCCGACGGAGTACGCCGGCGACACTCTCCGCGAGAATCTCGGACTGCGGGTGCCTCCGTCGGCAGGTGAACGCGAGGCAGCGACCGCCTGACGGGATGCACCGTGCGGTGGCCGGCGTTCACGCGCCGGTCACCGCACGCCCGTAGGATTCCGGCATGTCCACCTCCGGCGCCCTGGCCCGTCGGCTCGGTCTCGGCGACGCTGTCATGATCGGGCTCGGCTCCATGACCGGCGCCGGCATCTTCTCGGTGTTCGCACCGGCGGCATCGGCCGCCGGGAGCTGGCTGCTCGCCGGACTCGCGATCGCGGCCGTCGTGGCGTTCTGCAACGCCACCTCCTCCGCGCAACTCGCTGCGACCTACCCGTCGTCGGGCGGAACGTACCTGTACGGCCGTGAACAGCTCGGCGACTGGTGGGGGTTCGCCGCCGGCTGGAGTTTCGTGATCGGCAAGACCGCGAGCTGCGCCGCCATGGCGTTGACCTTCGCCACGTACGCGGCGCCTCCCGGCTGGACGAAGCCGGTCGCGGTCGTCGCTGTCGTCGCGCTCGCGACCGTCAACTACTTCGGCGTCACCCGCACAGCGCAGCTCACGCGTATCATCGTCGTGCTCGTGCTCGCCGTGCTGGCCGTCGTGGTCGCCGCGGGAGCGACGGCCTGGAACGCTGCCCCGACGTCCGGGGCGGCCGGCACGACCCTCTACGGCGTGCTGCAGTCGGCCGGACTCCTGTTCTTCGCCTTCGCCGGCTACGCCCGCATCGCGACCATGGGCGAGGAGGTCCGCTCGCCAGAGCGCACCATCCCGGCCGCCATCGGCATCGCACTCGGTGTGGCGGTGGTGGTCTACGCGGCCGTCGGCATCGTCGCGCTCGGCTCCCTCGGGCCGTCGGCGCTCGCGGTGTCGCCCGCCCCGCTGCGCGATGTCGTCGCCGCGGCCGGCTGGGCGTGGTCGGTGCCCATCGTGCGCGTCGGCGGTGCGCTGGCCTCGCTGGGCGCACTCCTCGCGTTGATCGCCGGGATCGGACGCACGGCCCTCGCGATGGCCAGGGAACGCGATCTGCCCCGGGTGCTGAGTGCCGTGCATCCGCGTTGGCACGTTCCGCACCGGGCCGAGATCACGCTCGCCGCCGTCATCGTCATCCTGGTGCTCACGACGGACCTGCGCAGCGCGATCGGGTTCTCCTCGTTCGGCGTGCTCCTCTACTACTTCGTCGCCAACCTGGCTGCGTTCACACAGCTTCCCGACCGCCGCCGCTTCCCTCGCTGGCTGCAACTGCTCGGGATGCTCGGCTGCGCGGTGCTGGCGCTCACCCTCCCGCTCGCCGGGGTCGCCGTCGGCGTGCTCGTGGTCGCGGTCGGGCTCGCGGTGCGCGCCCTGCGTCTCCGCAACGATCGACGCGGCGCGGCCTGAGGGCAGCCGGCGATGAGACGCCGTACTTTTCCGCTCCTCCGTTCACACGATGAACGGGATGAGCGCCCTGCGCTCGGGAGGATAGTCGTCGAACGTCTGCCGATACCACCGGTGGTTCGACACCGCCCGCGGGGCGAGGTTGGCCGCTGTATAGAGCGCGAACGCGAGCCCCGCCGGCGACCAGGTGGCGACGGCCCACCCGATCCACTCGATCATCTCTCCCAGATAGTTCGGGCTCGACACGTAGCGGAACCCGCCGCCCTGCGGGATCGAATAGCCTGACGATCCCGGTCGGCGCAGGCGGCGCAGGATGCGATCCGAGCCGATGTTGAGCGCGAACCCGGCCAGGAAGACCAGCACTCCCACCAGGAATCGCGGATCCGCCAGCCACGACGTCGCGTACGAGCCGTACTCCGAGATCCAGCGGGCGTTGATCCAGGTATTGAGCAGGTTGAAGAGCATCGCCATCGCCATCACGCTGACGGGCATCCGGCCGCCGCCGCGCATCAGGAACGGGTACACGAACGCGCGCTGCACGTAGTGGAGCTGCCAGAGCGCCAGGAAGATCAGGGGGACGAGCTCGGCGCGGTGCTCGCCGAGCAGGTAGAACACCAGGAACAGGATGGACGCCGGCGATTCCATGACGACCCAGCCGACCCGGCTCGGCACCGTCGGTCCCCAGCCGCTGCGGTTGTGCCGGCCGTACGGCGCCACGATGAAGCACAGCGCGACGAATGTCACGACGGCGAGGGCGATCTCGAGTGCGACCAGCCAGCCGAATGCGGTGTCCGGCACGCGCGTCACTCTCCCCCGAGCGCCTTCAGCACGCGATCCATCGACCCGCCGAGCGCCCAGGCGTCCGCGAGCTGTTCGGCCGCCGCCAGCTGTTCGCCCCGCACCGGGCGGAGCACCGGATCGAACGCGGGCAACTCGAGATCGCGCACCACCTCGACGACGCGTGGGGCCACGTCCAGATAGTCGGAGGCCGCCGCGAAGCGGGCGCGCACGGTCGGCGAGAGCGGCGTCGCGGTGTCGGCGGCGGCCGCTCGGATGGCCGTCAGGTCCCCGAACTCGCGGAGCAGGCCCGAGGCGGTCTTCTCGCCGACGCCCGACACCCCGGGGAGGCCGTCCGAGGTGTCGCCCCGCATCGCGGCGAAGTCGGCGTACTGCTGCGGGCCGATCCCGTACTTCGACTCGATCACCCCGTCGGTCACGAGTTCGAGGTTGCTCATGCCCTTGGCCGTGTAGATGACCCGCACCCCGGCTGCATCGTCCACGAGCTGGAAGAGGTCGCGGTCGCCGGTCACGATGTCCACGGGCCGCCCCGCTCCCGTGGCGAGGGTGCCGATCACATCGTCCGCCTCGTGATGAGCGGCGCCGACGATCGCGATGCCGAGCGCATCCAGCACCTGCCGGATCACCGGGATCTGAGCGACCAGCCCCTCCGGGGTCTGCTCCACGTCGACGCCACCCGCCACGACCTTCTCGACCCGGTGGGCCTTGTAGCTGGGGATCAGCTCGACGCGCCACCCTGGCCGCCAGTCGTCATCCCAGCAGGCGACCAGTTCGGTCGGCTCGAACTCGGTGACGAGGCGCGCGATGATGTCGAGCAGACCGCGCACGGCATTGACCGGCGTGCCATCGGGGGCCTTCACGCTGTCGGGCACCCCGTAGAACGCGCGGAAGTACAGCGAAGCGGTATCGAGGAGCATCAGTCGCCCGGTCACACCCCGATCATGGCACGGGATGCGCGGAGCGCGCTCCCCGACGGCCCGCCCGCGGCGGATGCGGGCGGGACCGCCTTCAGGGGTTGGTCACCGGATCGCCGGCAACAGAGAGGCATTCGGAGCGGTCGCCGCGAACGGATTGGTACCGCAGCGACGACCCGCGCGGCGGCGAGACGCGCGTCAGTGGATGAAGGCCTTCAGGACGATCATGGGCACGCCGAAGGCCGCCGTGCCGAGACACCCCAGGATGCGCACCGGCCAACTGCTCCCCCGCAACGCGAACGCCCGGTAGCCGAGGATTCCGAGCAGCACGACGCCGAGCCAGAGGGCCGTCCAGACGGCCAGCTTGTCCGGCACGATCTGCAGCGCCCCGAGCAGCAGCACCGCCGAGGGCGGAAGGGCCGAGAGCAGAAAGCCGAGCGAGCGCCGGAGCGACTGACGGAAGGCCATCGGCAGTGTCGTCCGGTCTCCCGGCGTCACGCCGTGGCCGGCGACGGTTCCCGCGTAGAGGTGCGCCGCCCAGAACACGATGACGGTGGTGATGACGCTGAAGAAGGTCTCGATCGACGTCGCGTGATATGAACCGGAGACCACGATCATGCCGCTCACCAGAATCGTGCCGTAGACCGACTCCTCCGTGATCCACGCGCCGCGCCACGGGTGGTCCGTCGTCTGCTCCGGCTTCCCGGCCCCCTCCGCCGTCATGTCGCCGCCTCCTTCTCCTTCGTCCTCCTCACCGGGACCTCCGCCGGTATGCCGCGCGAGAACAGCAGCGACAGCAGACTGATCGCGATGAGCCCGAAGAACGCGACGCGCAGCGATTCGAGCTGCGAGTCACGGTAGATCGTGGACAACTCCGCTGCGTCGTCGGACGACAATCCGGCCTCGGCACCGATCTCCTTCACGCTCGACGCAGGCACGATTGCCAGGCCTTTCTCGGTCCGCTCGGCCACGAGTGACTTGGCGTCGGACGAGAGCTCGCTCGTCGCCACCCCGGAAGCGAACGTGGTCGCCAGCGCGCCGATCAGGATCGAGCCGATCAGGGCGGTGCCGAGGGACGAACCCAGGTTCTGGAACACCCCCTGCAGCCCGCCGACCTCGCTCGTCTCCTTCTCGGGCACACTCGACATGTTCACGTTCCCGAGCTGCGAGGCGAGCAGCCCGAGACCGGCGCCGGCGAAGAACATCCCCGCGGCGAAGAGGCCGCCGCGCAGGTCGCTCGTGGCCGAGCCGAGCAGCAGGAAGGCGCTCGCAACCAGGATGAGCTGGCCGAGCCGCACGACGCGTCGGGGCGACCACACCCGCGACAGGGCCGTGCCCACGATCGAGAACAGGATGAGCGAGACCGACAGCGGGAAGATCTTGAGTCCGGTCTGCAGGGCATCGAGGCCGAGCGTCATCTGCAGGTACACCGGGACGATGAAGAAGAGGCCCGCCGTGACCGAGTACTGCGCGCCGAGCACGGAGAGACCGCTGCGCAACTGCGTGATCGAGAACAGCTCGACGTGCAGGAGTGGCGGGAGTCCGCGTCGCACGAGCCGGCGTTGCCGGCGGAAGAAAACGACGACGAGCACGCCGCCGACGACCATGAACCACGCCGTGAGCGAGATGCCGAAGGGTGCGATCAGCACTCCGTTGATCTCCGGCGAGGCGAGCGGGATGAACCATCCCCAGGTCTTGCTCTGTAGCATCCCGAAGACGATGAAGACGAGGCCGAACGCCGACAACAACACGCTCAGCAGGTCGATCCGCTCGGCACGACGTGGGGTGCGGTCGGTCACCAGCCGCGAGAAGATGACGACGACCGCCATGATCACCACCTCGCCGACGAAGACGTAGCGCCAACTGGAGTACGTCGTGATGAACCCGCCGATCAGCGGGCCGGCCGCCACCGCACCGCCGGACACGGCGCCGATCACCGCATAGGCCGTGATCCGGTCGCGTCCGCGGTAGTTGTCGGCGACGAGGGCCGCGATGGCCGGGATCACCAGCACGGCGCCCAGTCCCTCGACGACCGACCAGCCGATGAAAAGCACCACCACGTTCGGGCTGAGCGCGGTGAGCAGCGAGCCGACGGCGTAGACGCAGGAGCCGATGACGAACGCGGTGCGGCGGCCCCAGAGATCACCGAGCTTGGCTCCGAGCAGCATGAACGCGGCCATCGTCAGCGTGTAGAACGTGATCGCCGCCTGCATCGCCGCGACCGTGGTGCCGAGGTCCTCCACGACGGTCGAGATCGAGACGTTCATCACCGTGCCGTCGAGCACCATCACGAACTGCGCGGCGCCCAGGATGGTGACGACGAGCCACTTCTTCATGGCCGGATGGGCACCGACACGTCGGCGCCGCCTTCCCGGGTGAGACGCGTTCCCATCTTCACCAGGGACGGCGCCGGCACGAAGCCGCCGGCGAAGAGCGCCTCGCCCTGCCGGAAGCGCGGCGACCGGGCGAGCATGGTCGACGGAACGAAGCCGAAGATGGTCGCCAGCTCGTCGAGGTCGAGCGGCGAGCTCATCTTCATGAGTGCCAGGTTGTCGCACTGGGAGATGATGCTCGGGTGGATGCGCGACGGCCGCTGCGTCGACAGCAGCAGCCAGAGGCCGAACTTGCGGCCCTCCGCCGCGATCTGGATGATCCGTTCGCGCACCGCGCGATCGAGCGGGCTGTCGTTGTCGGGAGAGCACAGGTTGTGCGCCTCGTCGATGACCAGGAGCACCGGTCGCCGCTGCTCCCGTTTCGCCCAGAGGTCGTCGAGCACCGCCATCGCGACAACGAGCGACTCGTCGGGGTAGCTGAAGCCACCGAGGTCGAGCACGGTCGCATCCGGACGCGTCTCGATGACATCCGTGACCGCCTGATGCCCCAGCGCCCACACCGACCAGTCGATCACCCGCAGGTTCTCGACCCGCGCGGCGAGGGCACGCGCCGAGTCGGTGTTCCGCTCCAGGAGCTTGGGAAGGACCTGCTCGGCGCCGAGGGTGCCGACCGTCTCCTCCAGGTGAACGAGCTCGTTGTACTCCGCGCGGTCGTCCAGCGGGTCGAGTCGCAGCACAGCTGCCTTGGCGTGCATCGAGAGGTCGACGAACCGAACCCGGAGGGCATCCGGCTCGGCGGACGCCGGCCGGAGGACGCGGATGTCGCGTTCGCCCAGCGTCCTGCCGTCCGCCGCGGCCCCTCCGTCGGCCGCCGAGTCGATCGGCTCACGCAGCCGCACGAAGTCGGCGTTCGGATCGAAGATCACCATCGGCAGGCTGGTGTGCAGCAGGAGTTGCTCCACGAGCACTCCGAGTGCGTAGGTCTTTCCTGAGCCGCTCTGCCCCACCCAGAACGTGTGGCGGTTGAAGCGATGCGGCAGCAGGCGGGCGGCGACATCGGTCTCGGAGAGGAAGGATCCGATCGGAAGCGTCTGCCCGGCTGTCGAGTACAGAGCCTCGACCGTTCTGGCGTCCGCGTCCTCCATGGCGGCCGCGACGAAAGCGAACGTCTCGCGCCCGTTCAGCCGACCGTCCGGCGTGAGGACCCCCAGGATGCGTCCGGAGCCGAGAAGCGAATCGCCGTCGACCCGGATGTCCTCCACCTGGCCGATCTGCCGCCTGCCCGATTCGTCGAGCACCGTCACGAACGAACCGGGAGAGAATCCCGATGCCAGGGCACCGCTGAACTGGAACTGGCGGCCGTCGAGCGACATCGCGCCCGCTGAACGCGTCGCGATGTCACCGACGGCGGTCTCGGCGATCTGGTCGGTCATGATGTCCTCCTCGAAGGCATGCACGGTTCTGTCGAATCACATCACGCGGATGCCCTCCGGTGCTAGAGGCGAACGCGCTACCCGAGCAGTTTCGCCTTCGCCGCGGCGAACTCCTCGTCGGACAGGATGCCCTGGGAGTGCATGTTCGCGAGGTTCTGCAGCTGCCCCATCAAATCGTTGCCGGGTGCCGCCGCCGGCGCGGGCGCCTGCTGGGCGTAGGCCGCCTGCTGCGCCTGCTGCTGAGCGACCGCATTCTGGGCCGCCGCATCCATCTGCGCCTGCTGCTGCTGCTGTTCGTAGGCCTGCGCCTCGGCGGCCTGCTGCGCCTTGGCGTCCTGACGTCCCCGGATCCCTCCGGAGACCGCCGTCGCCGTACCCGCCACCACCGCTGTCGTCGCTGCCGCGCGGAGCAGTCCTCCGCGTCCCATCCGTCGACCGAGCATCTTCGTCCTCCTTCACTCTGCCGCCGTCACTCGGACGTCGCGGCGACCATTTCATTCACGACCGGAGCGGGGATCCGCTCGGTCTGCAGCACGCGACCGCCGGCCTCGAACAGCGCCTCGGCGAACTCGCGGGCCCACACGTGCTCGACCACGAGCAACGCGGCGCTTGTGCCCGGCACGATTCCCTCGGCGATGTCGTCCACATCGTCGGAACCGGCCAGTCCGAGCTCGACGACCTCGAGACCCTCGAGTCCGTACTCGTCCGCGATCTCCTCGAGCTCGACCACCCGGAGGTCCCCGTCCTGGGCGCGCGAGACGAACAGCAGGTCGAGCAGGCGCACGGTGTCCTGCGCGATGAGCCGGAGGATCGCATCGACTACTTGCTGTCCGGGGCGTTCCCCGTCGAAGCCGATGACGAAGATCTCCACCGGCCCGTATTCGAATTCAGCCATCTGTCTTCTTCCTTTCCGTTGGAGGCTCGACGACGCTCACAAGCGCGTGAGCCCGTTGGCCACGATCACGACCCCGATCAGTATCAGGATCAACACGCTGACGGTGCGGTTGTTCGCCGCGATCCACTCGCGCGTACGCACGAGACGCCGCTCCGTCTTGTCCGGCTGCACCAGGCTCGCGATGATCGGCACGACCACGGTCGATGCCGAGATGACCACGTAGACGCAGACGACGATCGCCGCCTCCGCGCCGGTCAACTCGTCGCCGCGCACCGACAGCCCCGCTGCGGCGCTCAGAAGGATGGCCTTCGGCCGCACGTTCAGCACCAGGGCAAGGCCGAATGCCGACCACGGCCCCAGGGAGCCGACAGCCGACAGCCATTTCGGGATGCCACTGGACGGCGACCCGGATCCTCGTCTCCACAGGACGATCGCGAACGCGATCAACGCCAGGCCGATCACGATCATGATGATGCCGATCGCGTACTCCGGGCCTCGGGACTTCGACGACGGGATCACGTAGGCGAGCAGGATGAACACGACGACCGTCACCGTGAGCCCGAGGACCCAGCCGATCAGGAACGTCAGCGACGACCGCCCCTTGTTGGGCGAGAGGAGTATCAGGATCGTCGCCATAATGGGGACGGAACTGAGCGCGACGGCGACCGCTAGAGGCAGGATGTGGCCGAGCGCCGCCCACATGCACCCTCCCCTCGTATCGTCCATCGGGTGTTGGGACGACGGTAATCGGCGCGAGGCCTCCCGACATCACCCGGTTGGGATGATGTCGCCGGTCCGGGCGGACCCTACCGTTGGCGCATGGCAGCAGGACTCCCCCGCGCGACGACGATCCTGGTCGGGCTCGCCGCCGCGACGGTGACGGCGATCGGCCTGAGCGGCATCCGCGGCATCCTCGCGCCGACGCTGCTCACCTTGATCCTGGTCATCTGCGCCAACCCGGTCCGCACGGGACTTCTGAAACGCGGCGTGCCCGGCGGCATCGCCACCGGTTCGGTGATCCTCGTCGTGTTCGGGCTGCTCGCGGCGTTCACCTACACGATCATCATCGCCTTCGGCCAGTTCGTGGCGATGCTCCCGTCGTACTCGGCGCAGTTCGAGCAGATCGGCACGAGCATCGCAGCGTGGCTGAAGAGCATCGGCATCGGGCAGGCCCAGGTGCAGGAGATCCAGAAGAGCATCAACCCGAACAACATCGTCGCCTTCTTCACGAACGCGCTCGGCAGCGTGGTCGGCATCACCGGGGCACTGGTGATCGTGCTCACGATGATGATCCTGATGGCCGCCGACGCCGTGTACGCCCGCACGGTGCTCGGCCAGCTGGGCGAGCACAAACCCGACCTCGTCGCCGCTCTCAGCCGGTACGCGTCGGACGTACGGCGCTACATGGTCGTGACCACCGTGCTCGGCGTCGTGCAGGGCACCTTGAACGCGATAGCCCTGTACATCATGCACGTCCCTGCAGCCCTGCTCTGGGGGCTTCTCGCCTTTCTCTGCAGCTTCATCCCGAACATCGGGTACTTCTTCGCGATCATCCCGCCGCTCGTGTTCGGCTTCCTCGTCGGCGGCTGGCCGACGGTGATCGCCATCGTCATCGTGTACGGGGTGATCAACGCCGTCGTGCAGTCGATCATCCAGCCGCGCGTGGTCGGCCACGCCGTGTCTTTGAGCCAGACCGTGACCTTCTTCTCCGTGCTGTTCTGGGCCGTCGTGATCGGACCCATCGGGGCGATCCTCGCGATCCCGCTGACTCTGTTCGCCAAGACGCTCCTCGTCGACGCCGACCCGGCGGCCCACTGGTGGAGGCCGGCCCTCGGACCGACCGACGAGACCAGGGGCCTTGCCAAGGCGACCCAGGCGGCTGCCAAGGCCGACCGGCGCGAGCATCGATCGGCTCATCACGCCGCTCGGACTACGCCGCCCCCCGAGGACTGATCGGGTTCACCGATACGAGCTCGATGTTGAGGCTCGCGAGCAGCTCCAGCAGGCCGTGCAGCCGCGCTTGATCGTCGATCGGACCCACCAGATGCGTGCGACCGTGCTCGACGCGTGAAACGGTGAACCCCTCGAATGCGCCGGCGATGGCCGGCCCGAGCGTCCCCGTTATCACGATCTCGAAGGTTGCAGCGCCCACGATGACCTTCCTGTGCTGTCTCGATCGGGCAACCATCGCAGACTTTCCACCACGGCGGATCATCCGCACCGGGTGATTCGGCGCTGGATCCACCCGGCGCGGGGGTCTGGTGGTCGGGCGCCTGTGCTGGCACACTGAAACCGGATGGGGACGGGGCATATGGTCACGGGATGGGACGTAGCTGCTGAAGTCGTCGACCGGCCTGCGCTTCGTGATGTGATCGACGGCTCGGCACGGCACCCGCTGACACTGCTCGTCGCACAAGCCGGCGCCGGCAAGACGGTGCTGCTCTCGCAGTGGGCGCGCCAGCACCCCGAACTGGGTTTCGTCTGGCTCGACATCGATCCCCGCGACAACGAGGCCGCCCACCTGGCGCGCCGTATCGTCGCCCAGCTGGACACCATCTCAGAGGACACCGCGCACCTCGCGCTCCTCGCCGAGTCGGCACGTCGGTCGCTCGGGGCTCCCTTCCTCGACGCTCTCGTCGAGCAGCTGCGCGGCCTCGGCCCCTCCGCCATCGTGTTCGACGACCTGCACCTGCTCTCCAACCGTGCGTTGATCGACGACGTGATGTCGCTGGTCGACCGGCTCCCTGAGCAGGTCAGGCTCATCATCGCCACGCGTGTCGATCTCCCGCTCGGCTGGGTGCGCCGCCGCCTCCGCGGCGACGTCGCGGAGTTGAGGACGGCCGACCTGGCGTTCGATACCGCCGATGCGGCCGCATTGCTCGGGGCGATCGCGGGGAGGCCCATCTCCGAACGCAACGTTGAACTGCTGGTCGCGCGCACCGAAGGATGGGCAGCGGGGCTCCAGCTCGCCGGCCTCACGCTGCGCAATCGAGACGACGATGACGAGTTCGTCGGCCAGTTCGGAGGCACCGACCGTCTCGTCACCGACTATCTCGGCGAGGAGGTGCTCAACGCGCAGTCCGGCGAGCGCCGCACCCGCCTGCTGATCGCGTCGGCCCTCGACGAGATCAACGCCGACCTGCTGACCACCATCACCGGCGACGGCGAACTGCGGCCGTTCCTCGAGGACGTGGAGCGGGAATCGCTGTTCCTCGTCCCCCTCGACAGCCGTCGCGAGCGATTCCGCTTCCACCACCTCTTCCGTGATCTCCTCCGCTACCGTCTCCGCGCCGAAGCGCCGGACGTCGAGCGGTCGCTGCTACGGCGCGCGGCGCACTGGCATCTCGAGCGCGACGAGACCGACCGCGCCGTCGAGTACCTGCTGCGCGCGCGGGACTGGGAGGCCGCGCTCGACGTGATCCGCACCCGGGGCGCCGAGATCTACGAGCGCAGCGAGATGCGCGAGGTGATCCGGTGGATCGGGGAACTCCCGCCGCGAATCGTTCCCGAGCGCATCGACATCACCCTTCTGCTCGGGGTGCTGCGATCACTCGAGGGACAGCTTCCGGTCGCCGACGGGCTGCTGAGACAGGTGATCGTGAACCCGCAGGCGACGGCCGGGCAGCGGATGGTCGCCGAGACCATCCTCGCCGCCCGCGCCCAGTGGAGCGCGCATCCGGAGGTCTCGGCAGAGATGGCGCGCCGCGCGATCGCGCACTTGGAAGGGCAGCCCGACGTCACGCCGCCCGACATCCTGGGACTGACCGACCGTGACTCCCTCATGACCCTGGCCCTGCTGTCAGAGGGGAGGTCGTGCTTCCTCGACGGCCGGCCGCAGCAGGCGCGACGCTGGCTCGAGAAGGCGCTCGCCTCGGAAGGCTCGCGCTTCGTGCCGTGGCGCGTCAGCACGCTGGGGTCCCTCGCTCTGATCCACGCCTGGCTCGGGCGCACGACGGCCGCCGAGGAACTCGCCGACGAGGCGATCATCCTCGCCGAGGAGTCGGGCCTCGGCGAGCATCCGACCACCGCCGATGCTCATCTCGCTCGCGCGCTCGACGCTGCCGAACGCGCGGAAACGCATCGGGCGGCGGACGCGCTCCGCGAGGGCATCACGCTGGCGGACTCGAACGGACGCATTCAGCTGCTGTGGATCGGCCATGTCATCCAGGCCAGACTCCAGGAGCTGAACGGT
Organism: Leifsonia sp. 10N434; assembly: GCF_056394405.1. Taxonomy (NCBI): domain Bacteria; kingdom Bacillati; phylum Actinomycetota; class Actinomycetes; order Micrococcales; family Microbacteriaceae; genus Leifsonia; species Leifsonia sp. 10N434. Next base: position 670,406 of record NZ_JBFTHV010000002.1, read on the forward strand.
GATGCCGCGGCCACTCCGCCCCTGGCGACACCGCCCGGCCCGCCCCCTGCGCTGGTCCGCGACAGGATGTTCGCCGCGCGCGCCCGTGCCCGTCGCCTCACGAGGGAATCGGACCACGCGACGACCGAGACAGTGGACGGCGGCGACGGGCCGGCCGTGCGGTTCGAACGCGCCGCGACGGCCCTGACCCGTCTGCGTCCGGATGCGGCCCGCCCGATCGTCCTCGCGGCGACCTCCGCCCACGCTCCCGACGCCGTCATCGAGAGCGTCGAGGGCCGCATCCTGCGCGCCTGGCTGGCGGAGCTGGAGGGGCGGACCGCGGCGAGCGAGGCGCACCTGCGCGCGGCGCTCGAACTTGCCTCCGGCGAGCAGCTGATCGATCCCTTCCTCCGTGCTGGGCCGGTCGTGACGAACCTGCTCCGCAGACTCCCCGGACCCCGTGACGCCCACGCTCAACGAATACTCGATTGCGCCAACGACCTCATCGCCGCACCGAGCACGGCGATCGCCGAGCCGCTCACACAGCGTGAACTGGAGATCCTGGCCCTCCTCCCGACGCGTGCGACCAACACGGAGCTGGCGGAGCGCTTCTTCGTCTCGGTCAACACCATCAAGACGCACACCGTGCACATCTATCGCAAGCTCGATGTACCCAACCGCAGCGCTGCCATCCTGCGAGCGCGTGAAGTCGGCCTGCTCCCCTGACCGACGTCACCCCATCAGGATGATGACCGCCCGGCGACGGCCGCGGTAGCTTCTGGCACAGGCACGGATGGTGCCCGTTTGCTGAAGGAGACAACCATGACGGACATACCTGAGACGGCGGCTCCGGTCGACTTCGTGATCGTCGAGTTCCCGGCGGGCGAATCCAACTTCTCCGGCGAGGTGATCGACGAGCTCGTCGCCCTGGTCGAGTCGGAAACGATCCGGCTGGTCGACGCGATGGTCCTCATCAAGGACGACGACGGCGAGGTCGAGGCCGTCGAGCTTTCGGACCTCGAGGGGATCGGCCCGCTCGAAGCGATCGCCGCCGACCTCGCCGAGTTCCTCGCGGCAGACGATGTCGCGCATCTGGCGGCGGCGATGGACCCGGGGAGTGTCGCCGGGGTGCTGGTCTACGAGAACCTGTGGGCCGCCCCGTTCGCTGCGGCGGTCAGGCGTGCCGGCGGTCAGCTGATCGCCGACGGACGCATCCACAGTCAGGACATCGCCGACGCCCTCGCGGCGGAAGAGGCGCTCGAAGAAGAAGGAGTCTGAGATGTTGCGAGCAGGACGAGTGGGACGCGTCGGCGTGGTGAGGGCGCCGATCGCGAAAGCAGCCGTGGTGACGCGAGCGGTGACGCCGGGGCCGGCGCCGGTCGCCAAGGCGGCCGTGGTCGGCGCGGCCATCACTCCCCGGCGCCGACGGTTCTAGAACCGGCAGCCGGGCCGTCAGAGTCGGCAGTCACGCAGTCAGAGAGGAAGAGCTAATGAGCACAGTGCAACGAACGGGGTGGGTCGGCTGGGGCCGCTTCGCCGCCGTCATCGTCCTCGTCAACGGGATCTTCGGAGTCCTCCAGGGGATCGTGGCGCTCTTCGCGCCCGACCCCTACTACGTCCTCGCCCGAGGTCACCTGTTCCTCTTCGACGTCTCAGGCTGGGGCTGGTGGACCCTCATCATCGGCATCCTCATGATCCTGACGGGCGCCGCCCTCTTCACCGGCGCGACCTGGGCGCGGGTGATCACGATCATCCTGGTCATCATCGGGGCGATCGGCCAGATGCTGCTGATCCCCGCTCAGCCGTGGTGGGCGTCGATCACCATCGGCATCGACATCCTGATCATCTACGCTCTGACCGCGCACGGTCGCGAGCTGCGCCCCGACGCGTAACGGACCAGAGGAGCCACCATGAACCCGGACCGCCACGCGCGCTCGATGCTGCCCATCCCAGACCGTCCGGCGCCGGGTCTGACGACCTACGATGCCAAAGACCCGGACACGTCGTATCCCCCCATCGAGCCGCTCCGGCCGCCCGCCGGCGCCCCGAACGTGCTGATCATCCTGGTGGATGACGCGGGCTTCGGCTCGGCGAGCGCGTTCGGCGGTCCCTGTGCCACCCCGAACGCGGAGAGACTCGCAGCGGGCGGACTGAGGTACAACCGTTTCCACACGACCGCTCTCTGCGCCCCGACGCGGCAAGCGCTGCTCACCGGCCGCAACCACCACTCGGTCGCCATGGGAAGCATCACGGAGACCGCCACCTCGGCGCCCGGCAACTCGTCGGTTCGCCCGAACACCAAGGCGCCGCTGGCGATGACGCTCAAGCTGAACGGATACTCGACCGCGCAGTTCGGGAAATGCCACGAAGTCCCGGTCTGGCAGTCGTCCCCGATGGGCCCGTTCGACGCGTGGCCGTCAGCCGGCGGCGGATTCGAGACTTTCTACGGCTTCATCGGCGGAGAGAACAACCAGTGGGACCCCGCCCTGTACGACGGCACCACGCCCGTGGAGCCTCCGGCCACGCCCGAAGAGGGCTATCACCTGACCGAGGACCTCGCCGACCGGGCGTGCAACTGGATCCGAACGCAGAAGGCACTCATGCCGGACAAGCCGTTCTTCGTCTACTTCGCGCCCGGCGCGACCCACGCACCGCACCACGTCCCGAAGGAGTGGGCCGACAAGTACAAGGGTGCGTTCGCCGACGGGTGGGACGCGCAGCGCGAGAAGACGTTCGCGCTACAGAAGGAGCTGGGGGTCATCCCGCCCGATGCGGAGCTCACGCCCCGCCATGACGAGATCCCCGCCTGGGACGACATGCCCGACGACCTCAAGCCGGTGCTCGAACGGGAGATGGAGGTGTACGCGGGCTTCATGGAGCACACCGACCACCACATCGGTCGCGTGATCGACACGGTGGAGGAGCTCGGTATCCTCGACGACACGATCATCTACTACATCATCGGCGACAACGGAGCCTCTGCGGAGGGCACCGTCAACGGCGCCTTCAACGAGATGGCGAACTTCAACGGGATGGCCGCGCTCGAGACGCCCGACTTCATGCGGTCGAAGATCGACGAGTTCGGAACGCCGACCTCGTACAACCACTACGCCGTCGGCTGGGCCTGGGCCATGGACACGCCCTTCCAGTGGACCAAGCAGGTCGCGTCGCACTGGGGAGGCACGCGCAACGGAACGATCGTGCACTGGCCGAACGGCATAGAGGAGAAAGGCGGCCTGCGCTCGCAGTTCACGCACGTGATCGACGTCGCACCGACGGTGCTCGAGGCCGCCGGACTCCCCGAGCCCACCATGGTCAACGGCGTGCAGCAGTCGCCGATGGAGGGCACCAGCATGCTCTACACCTTCGGCAATCCCGACGATCCCGAACGCCACGACCTGCAGTACTTCGAGATGTTCGGCAACCGCGGCCTCTACTACAAGGGCTGGAGTGCGGTCACGAAACACCGCACCCCCTGGGTGATGGTGGGCGGTACGCTGCCCGCGTTCGACGACGATGTCTGGGAGCTCTACGACGGCTCCGGCGACTACAGCCAGGCGCGCGACCTCGTCACCGAGCATCCGGAGATGCTCGCCAAGCTGCAGCGGTTGTGGCTGATCGAGGCGACCAAGTACAACGTGCTGCCCATCGACGACCGCGGCATCGAACGGGCGACGCCGGAGATCGCCGGCCGACCGACCCTGATCCACGGGAACACGCAGCTTCTCTTCAGCGGGATGGGCCGGCTCTCCGAGAACAGCGTCGTCAGCATCAAGAACAAATCGTTCTCGGTCACGGCCGAGATCGTGGTCCCCGAGTCCGGTTCGGCCGGCGTCATCATCGCCCAGGGCGGCCGGTTCGGCGGATGGAGCCTCTACGTCGCCGACGGGAAACTGAAGTTCGTGTACAACGTGCTCGGCATCCAGGAGTTCGCCACGGAAGCGGGTCGACCACTGCCGTCAGGACGACACCAGGTGCGGATGGAGTTCGCCTACGACGGTGGCGGGCTCGGCAAGGGTGGCGACGTCACCCTGTACTACGACGGGGAGAGCGTCGGCACCGGACGGGTCGCTGCCACCCAGGCGATGGTCTTCTCTGCGGACGAGACGACGGATGTCGGCTACGAGTCCGGCACGGCCGTGGCGTCTGACTACACGCCGCAGACGAGTCGGTTCAGGGGCACGATCGCCTGGGTGCAGATCGACCTCGGCGACGACGACAACGACCACTTCATCGATCCCGAGGAGCGCTTCCGCATCATCATGGCCCGCCAGTGACCGGAGGAGCTGCAGGGGCACGAAACCCCGCGCTCCTCCGGCACGGCTGCACCGTGGCTCAGGCGGACGGCGTGGCGACTCCGCGGCCGAAGGTGATCGCGCGGATGATCTGGATGATGCCGAGCACGATCAGGCTGATGCCGGCGATGATGAAGAGCACGACGAAGCCCCAGGCCGGCGAGAACAGCAGCACGATACCGGCGACGAGGCTCAGGGCGCCGAAAAAGATCGCCCATCCGCGCGACGGCGCGTCTCCGAGCTGTGCGAGCGTCACCGCGCCCTCCACGATCCAGGCGATGCCGATCAGGATGCCGAAGAACACGGCCAGGAACGCGGTCGTGCCCGCGAGGTTCGAGAAGGCCAGCACGGCCGCGATGATCATCAGAACGCCGAAGATGATGTCGAGCGCCCTGGCACCTCCGCTGAGACCCTTCGCGAAGATGCCGATACCGAGGTAGGCGAGCCCGGCGACGATCAGGTAGATGCCGATCAGCACGGCGAGACCCACGGCGGCGGTCTTGGGCCAGAACGTGATGATGATGCCGATGATCAGGGAGACCGCTCCGCTGATGCCGAGCGCGACCCGCACGCTGTTGATCATCGAGGTCGTCATGTCCTTGCCATTGAGCGAGAACGAGGCGAATGCAGACGGTTGAGAAGTGGACATCGTCGATCCTTTCGCTGGATGCTCGGACCTTATCGCTCCGCGGTGCGCCCTGTCCATCGATCGTGTCGCGGGTCGGCATCCGGTGTCGCGCGCCCGATCGGCACCCGTCAATTGTTGACGGTTTTCGTCCCTCGATTTGGGCACACGGAGCCGGGCTGACTAGCGTGGTCAACGACCCGGGGATGCATGGTCTCGACGTGGAAACGACCGGAAAACGGATACGTCTCACCCCGACGCGTTCTCGACGTGCATCCCCTGGGGGTCGAACTCCTCCAGCGCTCCTCCGCTAACGGCGGCGACGCTCACGCAGCGCCCGTCGGCGCTCGCGTCTGCTCATGGCCGCGAGCTCGGCATCCTCGCGTTCGCGTGCCTCCGCCAGCTCCCGTCGTCGCGCATCCCGTCGATCGCGTCGTCTGGCCAATTCGTCGCCGATGTCGCGCGTCGGCGTGACGACCGGAGGGCCTCCTTGCAACTGCCGCCGGGCCTCGATCACGCGGCGATTGAAGTCCTCGAGCAGCTCGCGGGCGGCCTGTTCCGACGGCGCGGCGTCGACCTTCGCGTCGAGCTGCGCGTCTTCGGTGCGCAACGTCAGCGCGGGCGGGCCGAGCCCGGTGAGGCGCTCGTTCTCGATCTTCTGCCGGATCCACCAGTTGGGGTCGTGCGTGCCCGTGAGGTTCTTCAGCGGCTTGCCCGATCCGGGCAGGTTGTCGAAATCGCCGCGACGGATCGCCTGCGCGATCGTCATCTCGATGATCGCTGCGCGCTGCTCCATCGTCGGCTGCCCGGCCGTCGAGCCCTCGTCGTCGTCCCCCGACTCCTGCGTCAGCCGGTCCACCTGGTAGCGAGCGGCCGCAAGGCGGGAGTCCTTCGGCTCCTTCTTGCCCGTCATGACATCCAGCCTAGATTTCTCTCGCGGATTGGGCCAGTTCGCGCCGCGTTACGCGCTCGGGTCCTGGTCCCGAGGGTTCCGGGGTCCGCCCGGTCCCCGGCCGGAACGTCCGGCGACCGTCGGGAAACTCCCGGTGTAGCCCTGCCGCTCGCGCGCGATCGCGAGGATCTTGTTGCGGCTGGCGTACCACCCGACGATGAGCGCGGGGATGATGACCACGAGGGAGGCGACCGTGTAAGTCCCCGTCGGGTAGTCGAACGCCATCAGCACCACCACCGCGACCAGGAACGCGAGGGTCAGGTACGACGTGAACGGCGCGCCGAACAGCCGGAACGACGGTCGCTCGATCTTCCCCTGCATGGCCCAGCGCCTCAGCTGCATCTGACAGAGGATGATCATCCCCCAACTCGTCACGATGCCGAGCGATGCGATGTTGACGACGATGTTGAAGGCGTCCTCCGGCACGATCAGATTGAGGAACACGCCGAGCACGCCGATGGCGCCGGTGAGCAGGATGCCGCCATACGGCACACCCCGGGTGTTCATCCGGCCCGTGAAGCCGGGCGCCGCCCCCGTCTGCGCCATCGAGTGCAGGATGCGGCCGGTCGAGTACATGCCGGCGTTGAGGCTGGACAGCGCGGCGGTCAGCACGACGAAGTTCATGATCGAGCCGACGATCGCGCCGAGCTCCGGCGATCCGAGATGGCTGAAGAATGTGACGAACGGGCTCTCGCTGGCGCTGTACACGTCGGACGGGAGCAGGAGCGCGAGCAGCAGCACCGACCCGCAGTAGAACACCGCGATGCGGAACACCACGCTGTTGATCGCCTTCGGCATGATCTTCTCGGGGTTCTCCGTCTCGCCGGCCGCCGTGCCGACGAGCTCGACCCCGGCATACGCGAACACGACGCCCTGCACGAGCACGATCGCCATGCCGATGGTCGCGACGCCGTGCGGGAGCAGCCAGCCGTTCTGGGCGAGCATCGCGAACCCGGTGACGCCCTGATCCGTCGGCCAGCCGAACGAGAGCACCACGATTCCGACGAGGAGGAAGGCGACGAGCGCGCTCACCTTGATGAGCGCGAACCAGAACTCCATCTCGCCGAACACCTTCACCGAGATGAGGTTGAGGCTCACGACGACGACGAGCGCGATGAGGGCCAGCAGCCACTGGGGCACCGAGGAGAACGCGCTCCAGTACTTGACGTAGAGGGCGATGGCGGTCGAATCGACGATGGCGGTCATCGCCCAATTGAGGAAGTACATCCAGCCCGCGACGTAGGCCATCTTCTCGCCGTAGAACTCGCGCGCATACGACACGAACGAACCGGACGACGGACGGTGCAGCACCAGCTCGCCGAGAGCGCGCAGCACCAGGAAGGCGAAGAAGCCGCAAAGCGCGTAGACGAAGACGAGCATCGGTCCGCCCTGTTCCAGGCGGCCTCCCGCACCGAGGAAGAGCCCTGTGCCGATGGCGCCGCCGATGGCGATCATCTGCACCTGTCTAGGCTTGAGGGACTTGTGGTAGCCCTCCTGCTCACTCGAGAAGTCCTGGACCGCCTGGCTCAGATCGCCGACGTGCTCGCGGCTGTTCTCGAGTTCATCGGCCGGATCGTGGGCGCCGTCTCCCGGAGTGCGTGTCGTCATCGTCTCCCCTTTCGCAACGCCGACCGTCACACCCTATCCCCCGTTCGGGCGCCACCCGGACCCACGCGGCGGCGACCGATCCACCACTACGGGGGCTACGCCGGCGCCTTGCCGCGACCATAGCCTGAGTGCGAGAAGAGGAGAGCCGCCCGTGACCACCGCCGCACCCGAACTCCAGCTGACCTTGGAGGCTGGCACCCGCATCGATCTGTTCCGTCACGGCTCGGCTCAGGCTCACGGCATCCCGGACATCAGCGCCGTACTCGGCTTCATCTCGAACCGGGGCTGGGGTGACGTCGAACTGACCGTCGACGACCTGTTCACGGGCGACCACTCCCCCATCGGCATGTTCGTGCGGGTCGTCAACGCGGCGGGCGCCCGCCGCACGGTGCCGCTGAAGGTCACCGCGCTCGGCTGATCCGGGGCTCGGCTCCGCCTGCGGGCTTGAGCGTCGCGCGCGCGTTGGGCCCCTGTATTGGGGGGTAGACCGATCGGGACGGGCTACCGCTATCGTCTGAACGTGAGGAACGCTCAGTGAATCGGGGGGACGCGGCGTCGGCCGCGCCGACGGCGACAGCGCTTCCCGTTTCCACGGAGCCTGCGCACACGCCACCACCGGGTGCGCCGACGCCGCAGCGCCTCGCCCACATCGACGGCCTGCGTGCCATCGCGGTCGCGGCCGTGGTCTTGTACCACTACGGCATCCCCGGCATCCAGAACGGCTTCCTCGGTGTCGACGTGTTCTTCGTGATCAGCGGCTACGTCATCAGCCGATCGCTGACGACGGCGCACGCGAAGAGCCAGGGCCGCCTGAGGAGTTGGCTCTTCGAGTTCTACGGCAGGCGGGTGTGGCGGATCGCGCCGGCGCTTCTCGTCATGATCGGGATCGTCGGCGTCCTGTTCGCATTGTTCGAGCCGCGAGGCTATGCGTCCGCACCGATTCTCTGGACATCCATCGGCGCATCGGTCGGGGTGGCGAACCTGGTGCTGCTCGGGAGCGAGCAGGGCGACTACTTCGGAGCGACCACGGCGTTCAATCCGTTCCTGCACACCTGGTCGCTCGGTGTGGAGGAGCAGTTCTACCTGATCTTCCCGCTGCTGCTGTGGCTGCTGCTCAGCGCCGGCACGGTCGTCGCACGCCGACGCGCCCGCCTGCCCGTCATCGTGCTCGCCCTCCTGTCGCTCGGCCTCGCCGTGTGGTTCTGGCGGACGAATCCGAGTGCGTCGTTCTACCTGCTGCCCACGCGGTTCTGGGAGCTCGCGGCCGGCGCGCTCGCGTTCCAGGCCGCGCGCTGGGTGGACACCCGCATGCGCGGCAACGCGCTCCGCCTCGTCGTCAGCTGGGTCGCGCTGGCGGCCATCGTGGCGTCGATGGTGGGAGTGGGCGGCGCGGACAGTCCGTTCCCGGCGGCCCTGCTCCCCGTAGCGGCGACCGTGCTCGTGATCTGGTTCGCACCCGTCGAGCGTGCGGGATGGGGCGCCCCCGGGCGCTGGCTGCGCGCGACGCCGGTCACCTGGCTCGGACGCGTCTCGTATTCGCTCTACCTCTGGCATTGGCCGGTGATCGTCATCGGGCTGTGGGTGTTCGGATCGCGTGGCCCGATCGGCATCCTGGTCGCGATCGTGGCGGCGGTCGGTCTCGCAGCACTGTCGTACTACGGCGTCGAACGCCCCATCCTCCGCAGTCGCGTGGCGCACGCCCCGTTGAGGCGCTCCCACTGGCTCCTCGGCGGGACCGCCATCGCCCTGACCCTCTCCATCGTCGTGGTCATCGGATGGCAGCACGACAGATTCTCGCGGGCATCGCCGATCTCGCTCTCGGTGACGACGCAATCCGGCTGGGCGAACGACCGGATGCCGAACCAGCCCGAGCAGACGGCGAACGACATCGCCGGCGCGCCGCGACTGATCAACATCGGGGATTCGCACGCGGGCGCCTACACGGCGATGGTGACGGCGGCGGCGAAGAATCGCGGCCTCTCCCTCACCATCGCAAGCCATTCGGGATGCGGCTTCACGCTCCTCGCACCCGTCCCGACGGACGGCAGCTGCGCGACGGCGTGGGAGGCGATCGACTCGGCCCGATCCGGTGACGTGGCCGTGTTCATCGGACTCCGCGTCCCGCGCATCGCCGACGCTGGCGAGCTGGAGCCCGAATATCTCGCCGACAGCCCCGTGAACGTGGCATCGCGTGGCGCGGCCATCGCCCAGTTCCAGCCCATCGCCCGGGCATTGACCGCTCGAGGTGTGAAGGTCTTAGTGAACAGTCCGGAGCCGCTGTTCGGCCGGGCCCCATATCTGTGCGAGGACTGGTGGTTCGCGGCGAACTCAGGATGCGCGTTTCCGAGCACGATGGAGCGCTCGGCTGAAGTGCAGCGCGCCGGCCTCGCCAGGGACAGCATCGACGCCGTTGTGGCCGCCAATCCCGCCGTGACCGTGTGGAACGTCTTCGACGCGCTCTGCCCGCCGGCGAACAGCACCTGCAGTCAATACGACGCCGACGGACACGTGCTCTTCGTCGACACCGATCACGTCTCGGGCTGGGGAAACGCGACGGCCCTGCCCAGCTTCGAAGCCGCGCTCGACAGCGCACTCGGGCCGGAGAACAGTCCCCGGGCAGAGGAGTGACCAGCCACCCCCGTAGCCGGTCACTCGTCGCCGTCCGGTCCCAAACCAGCACGGCGACTCATCGAGGGCCCTGACGATGCATGCCCCCGGAACATCCATACTGTCGTCCGGCCCGGTGGATTCTCAACGTGCATCCGGTGAACAATCGGTGTCATCGCGCGGCCGTTGTGGCATCGTGTGGACATGACGACGACAACGAGGGTGTTGAGTGTGACCGTTCCGGTGCCCGATCAGGACCGGGCTCTGGAGTTCTACCGCGACGTGCTGGGCTGCGAGGTGCGCTACGACGGCGAGCCGTGGCCGGGCGCCCGCATGGTCGAGGTCGTGCCGCCGGGATCGTCGGTCGGAATCGTCCTCCTTCCGGCCGACAGCGAGATCCCGGTCGCGCTGCGCCTGGGAACGGATGATGCGCAGGCCGCATTCGACCGCGTGAAGGAAGCAGGAAGCACCCTGCACAACGACGCGCCGATCTCGCTGGGCGGGGGCACGCCGATGTTCTTCTTCGACGACCCGTTCGGAAACGGGCTCGTGTACATCCAGGAGGGCTGACCGGCTCGGCGTCTGCCCGCCGATCTACGGGTTCCCGTTCTCGCGAACGCTGCTGCCGGAGCGTGCTTCGAGCGCATCGGCCATTCGCTCGACTGCCGCCGCGATGCGTCTCAGATACGCCAACATGCTGATGCCGGCCAGTACCACCAGAACAATTGCTGCCATCACGAGCCAGTCCATAGCTCAACACCCTATCGAGGGCTCGTCAGCGCAGGTGCAGCAGCCAGCTGCGGAGCCGACGCTCTCGAACCTGCATCGGCGCTCCTGGATCATTCTGGATGAAGCCTCACCCTGCGGACGAGGCCAGGGGCGGTGTCAGCAGAACGGCGACGACAAGCACCACGGCCGTCGTGATGGCCAGTCCGACGAGAAGCACGAGCCATACCCGCTGCTTCGCCGCTCGAGCAGCGTACCCGGCGCCGATCGCAGCGCCGCCCGGGACGATGAAGGACACGACTGCCCAGAACCGCACCTTCCAGATGGTCTCGCCAGCGTTCAGCTCGGAGATGCTGTCCGGGTACGGCCCCGGCCAGCCGTAACGGAGCACATGCTGCCACTCCCCGTAAGCAGATGCTGCGGGTACGACCAGGAGTACGGCGGCAGCGATGAAGACATAAGCGGCCCCATGGGCGCGGTTATGTTCCGCGTTCGAGGGTCCCCCGACCTCATCCATTCTCGGGCTGGGCGTCAGCCTGGCTGACTGCTCGACGTCCCCCGCCGCACGGAACCACGGCCGATCGCGAACCAGAGTATAGGCCCGACCAGCGGGACGAGAGTAACGAGGATGAGCCAGACGGCGACCGGGGTCGCCGGCGCTTTGCTGACGGCGATCTGGATCACAGCGACGAGCCACGGGACGAAGAAAACAAACACCAGAATGATGAGGTGCCATCCGGTAAGCCCGCCGAGCATGCGTTCCCCTTGTCCTAGTTCAACGTGTCGGACCCACGGTAGCGCACGGAGGAGGTTTACCCGCTCGGCGGCTGTACTCCGGCCTCGGCCCGCCGTCGAGCTTCGTCACGCACGAGCACCAGCCCGACAGCCACTAGAACAAGAGCGGCCGCAAGCCGCAGCAGCAGCATCCCATTCCGAAGCTCCCGGCGCCCGATATCGACAACCGGTGTCTGCCCGAGGTCAGCGGCGGCCGACGTGTCGAATTCGTGCCGGCCACGTTGACGGTCAGTCATGAGGTCCGCCCTGTCCGCGACCGTCGCCGGTCTTCCGGTGGCCGAGCTCGCGCGGCAACGGTGGGTTGACCCCGCGGAGGCCGTGACGGCGAGCGGCACGCATGAGCGGGATGAAGAACCCGATCGATGCCAGTCCGAGGACGCCGAGGATGATCGGCAACCATCCGGACGAGTGACCGGACGTGACGAGGACTACACCGATAGGAAAACCGATGACCGCCAGGATGACACCGAATGCGATCCCGAGAGCAGCCCGGGATGCGAACCAGGAGTAGCTGACCTTCCGAGGATCGGAACCGTCCGCGTTCTGGTGCTGCGTCAACTAGTCACCTCCCAGTTCCGACCTCGACGTCGCATCAGCGAGCAGGTCCGCCTGGCGTTGCATCTTCCGACGCTGGTTCCGTTGCAGGAACGCCGTCCCGATCACGCACGCGGTAACAATCAGGGACAGCACCAGCATGAAGACGCTTTCACCCCGCTCCGGGCCTTCCACCACGAGGAGTAGCACCTCGTAACCGGCGAACAGCAACCAACCGATCCCGATAGCGAGATACACGCCGAACGCGTGCGCACGAACCCAACCCGCCGGCGTCACACTCGGTCACCGCCCTGCTTCGGATCGTTGCGATGCCGGTAAGTGATGACGGTCGCTAGGACACCCAGTGGTACCGCTGCGATGCTGAAGACGATGAGGATGATTCCCCACCAGGTGAAGATCTCGCCTCGGGATACGGCGCGCGCAATGTTGGAGATACCAATGAACGCCCACAGAATCGTGAGGATGGCGTTCAGTTTCCAGCTCGAGTTGCCGCACAGCAGTCGTCGTGTCTTGGCGTTCACGGGCGAGAGTGTACCCCGCGGTGAGTGACCCTCAGGTTTCGGGTGTGTGGTCGCTACCTCCGGACGCCCGACTCCCGTCTGCTTCCGCCTCAGGAACGACGTAAGGCCGCCAAGACTCCCGGGCCTTCTTCCGGTTGGCCAGGATCAGCACAAGCGCGGCGAGGAGAAATCCGATGCCGGCGACAACAGCCAGCTCAACCGCGTCGTCGGGAACGCTCGTCTGTCGGGGCACCCAGCCGAGAGCGTAGAAAAGGAGGGTGCCGCAGAAGAGGATGCCGCCGATCGGTAGCAGGAAACGAATCGCGATCTCGCTGGCAAGGAACACCACTCTCAACATCATGCGACCTCCGCGCCCACTACCGGCGCCCAGACTTCACGAACCTGAACCCCCACACACCAACGAGGACCACCCCGAGCGCGGTGAACGCAATACCAACAAGCAGAAGGACGACCTGTGAGGCGCTGTGCCGTTCGAACGTCAGCTGGGCGAGGAACGACAGGACGCTTCCGAGAAGGAAGACTGCAGCCCCGGCCACACCGAGGTTCAACACTTCTCGCGGTCGCTCCCGCCCTGGGTTTCTCGTTCCGATCCAGCCTGACGTCGCACAGGTCGCCCCGACTAGCGCGATCAGCAAACCCCAGCTCCACCCGGCCAGCAACAGAACGAAACCGGCAACGAACGCGACCACCCCGGCGACGGCCAGCAGTACCCAGGCCGTCCGCTTCGTCATACGTCGGATCGTACGCCGACGTCACCTTGATCGACGCCGGAGCCCGACCACGCCAACGATGGCCAGGGCGGCCCCAGCCAGCATGATGCCGAACGAGAACCCGCACGCTTTCGGGGGTGAGCCTGGGAAGAATACCAACCAGGCGCCTTCAACAACGGCGACCACAGCACCGACGACGATGAAGGCAACGAACTGGCTCCGCGGCCGTCTCGGGTTCATGCCGGAGACGATACGCCCCAGCCGAAGTGCCGAGTGTCGACGTCGGGCGTACTATCCACGGCATGACTGGGACAGTTCGCCGGCGATACACGCCGTTCGCGCGGTCGCACGTGGCGAGAACACGCAGGCCGGAGCAGGAGCGGACATGCTGATCGCAGCTGCGATTCTGACCGGCGGAGGGTTCGTCGCCCTCATCATCGGCGCCATCGTCCACGCCCCGTATGTTCTCGGGATGGTCTTCGCCGGCCTCATCATCGTCGGGTTCGGGCTGTTCTTCGCCGCGATGATGCGACAGCGGAGACAGCGCCGCACCCAGCCCGGAGAAGACCGGTGACTGGCAGAGGGGAAACCTCACGGCCGACTTCCCCTAGCAACCCGCGGGTGCCGCAGAAGTGGATTTGGCGGTTCATGATCGTCGCGTCAGCACTCATCGCCGTAACACTCATCGCGTTTTTCGCCGCCTGGGCATTGGGAGCGAACCGGAACACCCTCGTCTGGCTGGCGATGGCACAGGCTACAAGCTGGCTGCTCCTGGCTGTCGCAGGTGTCGCCAATCTGCTCACCGGAGGGCACCGCGCCCGATGAATACGCCACCTCGGATCCCGCCCAGAAGTCGACATGACTCGTCCTCGGCTGCATGCGGGCCGATACTCGGCGCATGGCAACAAAAAAGCCCGGATGACCGGGCTTTTCGCTACTGGATTCTACTGCTGGGGTACCTGGACTCGAACCAAGAACAACTGAACCAGAATCAGCCGTGTTGCCAATTACACCATACCCCACTGCGCCGATCCGGAGAGCGGCACCGAGAGTCAACTTTAGCCTACGCAGACCCTCAACTACAAAACGGGCGCGTCGAGCCCGACGCTCAGGCCGATCAGGTCGCGGTTGACGGCCGCCGCCACGACGGCGCCGGCTCCCGCGGCCACGATCAGCTGCTGCGGACCGGGCGGCGTCGTCTCCCCCACGGCGTACACGCCGGGCACCGACGTACGGCCCTGCGCGTCCGTCAGCAGGTAGCCGTCGTCGTCGCTGTCGAGGTCGAGGCCCTCCACGAAACGCAGTGCCGGCGTCCACACCGGTCGCACGAATCCGCCTTCGCGTTCGATGACGGTGCCGTCGGTGAGCCGCACGCCGGTCAGCACGCCGCGCTCCCCCGTCAGGTCGTCGATCGGGCGCCGCTCCACCCGCACACCGAGACGTGCGAGCGTGCGTTCGTCGTCCTCGGCGATCACGCCGACACCGTTGGTGAAGACGATCAGATCGTCGGACCACTGCGTGAGCAGCAGGGCGCGCTCGGCGAGATCGTCGGTCTCGCCGATCAACGCGAGCGGAGCATCCGCCTTCTCGAACGCGTCGCACTCGATGCAGCTGTGCAGCTGGGTGCCGTAGTAGGCCCGGATGCTCGGAAGCGCCGGCATGGTCTCGGTGACGCCGGTCGCGACCACGACGGCCTGCGCGACCACGTCGATGTCTGCCGCACCCCGCACGCCCGACGCGACCACGCGGAATCCGGAGCCCGACAGCTCGACCGAGCGCACCTCGGCGAAGACGACCTCGCCGTTGTCGTAGCTCTCGACATCCTCACGTCCGAGCCTGCGCAGCTCGAGCGGCGGAACACCATCGCGGGTGAGGAAGCCCTTGGCGAGCAGCGTTGCCGCATGCCGGGGCCGGTTGCTGTCGACGACGAGAACCCGCCGGCGCGCCCGTACCAGGTTGAGGGCGGCGGAGAGCCCAGCAGGACCACCGCCGATGACGACGACCTCGTACGACTCGCTGCTCATGCCCGCGCCTATCCGAGCGAGGCCGAGAGTGCGTCGAGTCGGGCCACCGACTCCGCCTTGCCGAGGATCTCCATGGACTCGAAGAGCGGAGGCGACACGCGCCGTCCCGAGATCGCGACGCGCAGCGGACCGAAGGCGACCCGCGGCTTGAGCCCCATCGTCTCGATCAGCATCGTGCGCAGCGCGGCTTCGATGGCGTCGTGGGTCCACTCGGCCTCGGGGATCTCCTGCAGCGCGCCGAGCGAAGCCGCGAGGATCTCCCCCGCGTTGGCCGGAAGGGATGCGCGGGCGTCGTCCTCGACCACGAGGGACGCCGAGTCGGTGAACAGGAAGCCGAGCATCCCCGGCGTCTCGGAGAGCAGCTGAACGCGCTCCTGCACCAGCGGCGCGGCCTCGGCGAGCACCGCGCGCTGGGTGTCGGTGAGCGGCTCGCTCAGCACGTCCGCAGCGACCAGGTACGGGATGGTGCGCTCGGCGAAGTCCGCGACGTCGAGCATCCGGATGTGGTCGCCGTTGATCGACTCGGCCTTCTTGTGGTCGAAGCGGGCCGGGTTCGGGTTCACGTCGACCACGTCGAACGCCGCGACCATCTCGTCGATGCTGAACACGTCGCGGTCGTGCGTGAGCGACCAGCCGAGCAGTGCCAGGTAGTTGACCAAGCCCTCGGGGATGAAGCCGCGCTCGCGGTGGTGGAACAGGTTCGACTCGGGGTCGCGCTTGGAGAGCTTCTTGTTGCCCTCGCCCATCACATACGGAAGGTGACCGAAGCGCGGCACGAAGGTCGTGATGCCCGCGTCGATGAGCGCGTGGTACAGCGCGATCTGACGCGGGGTCGACGACAGCAGGTCCTCGCCGCGCAGCACGTGGGTGACGCCCATCAGCGCGTCGTCGACCGGGTTCACGAACGGATACAGCGGATGCCCGTTCGGGCGCACCACGACGAAGTCGCTGAACGACCCGGCCGGGAAGGTGATCTCGCCGCGCACCAGGTCGTCGAAGCTGAGGTCGGCGTCGGGCACGCGCAGGCGCAGCGCGGGCTCGCGGCCCTCGGCGCGGTAGGCGGCCTTCTGCTCGTCGGTGAGGTCGCGCTCGAAGTTGTCGTAGCCGAGCTTCGGGTCGCGACCGAGCGATACGTTGCGGGCCTCGATCTCCTCGCCGGTGGCGAAGCTCTCGTAGATGTGCCCGGACGCCTTGAGCTTCTCGACGACCTCGCGGTAGATGTCGTAGCGCTGCGACTGCCGGTAGGGGCCGTTTGGGCCGCCGGCGTTGACGCCCTCGTCCCAGTCGAGACGCAGCCAGGTCAGCGCGTCGATGATCTGGTCGTAGCTCTCCTCGCTGTCGCGAGCCGCGTCGGTGTCCTCGATGCGGAAGATGAGCTTGCCGCCGGTGTGCCGGGCGTACGCCCAGTTGAAGAGGGCCGTGCGGATCAGACCGACGTGCGGCGTTCCGGTCGGCGACGGGCAGAACCGGACGCGGACGTCCGATCCGGTGGCAGTGGAGAAGGGGTGCGCAGTGGAGTCAGACATGTCCGTACGATTCTATCGGCGGCGCTTCGGCTACCGCGCCGGTACGGCCGCGCGCACCGGGTTCACCAGCGAGCCGACGCCCTCGACCTCGACCTCGACCGTGTCGCCGGCGACGATCGGGCCGACGCCGGCCGGCGTGCCCGTGAGGATCACGTCGCCCGGCAGCAGGGTGAAGACGCTCGACGCATACGCGACGATCGACGGGATGTCGTGCACCATGTCGCTGAGCTTCGCCTCCTGCTTCAGCTCGCCGTTGACCCGCGTGCGGATCGCCGCCTCCGGGTCGAGCTCGGTCTCGATCACCGGCCCGAGCGGGCAGAAGGTGTCGAACCCTTTGGCGCGGGTCCACTGGCCGTCGGTCTTCTGCAGGTCGCGGGCGGTCACGTCATTGGCGACGGTGTAGCCGAAGATGTAGTCGGCCGCATCCTCCGCCTTCACGTTCTTCGCGATCGTGCCGATCACCACGGCGAGTTCGCCCTCGAAGTCGACCTGCGACGACTGCGGCGGCAGAACGATCGCGTCGCCGAGCCCGATCACGGACGTGTTCGGCTTGAGGAACAGCAGCGGCTCGGCCGGCGCCTCCCCGCCCATCTCGGCCGCGTGGTCGCGGTAGTTCTTGCCGACCGCCACGACCTTCGAACGCGGGATGACCGGGGCGAGCAGCGCGGCCACCTTGCCGAGCGGAACCCGCTCGCCCGTCGTGTCGAAGCCTGCGAACATCGGGTCGCCCGCGAGAACGACGAGGGCATCCTCGTCGACGATTCCGTAACTGATGGCGCCATCATGGCTGAAGCGTGCGATTTTCACGCTTCCGAGCCTAGTGCGGCAGCCCTACCGCGGGAGCGTTCCGCCCACCACGGAGACGATCGTCTCGATCGCGGGCGTGGGCACGCCGTTCGTCTCACCGATCCGGATCAGGGCGCCGCCGATCGCGTCGAGCTCGTTCGGGTTGCCTGCTGCGAGGTCCTCCTGGAGCGACGTGCGCATCCCGGCCGGCACCGATCGCACGACGACCGCGACCTCGCCGGCGGTCGCCGGGACCCCCGCCGCGGTCGAGCAGGCTGCGACCTCGGCCAGAACGGCTTCTGTCAGCTCCGGATCGGTGGACAGCGCGACGCCGACCGGCTCGCGCCAGTACGAGGTCAGGAGGGCCATCGACGCCAGCAGCCGGAATTTCGCCCACAGCACCTCCGGCTCCGTCCCTCCGATGCGAACGCTCGCGCCCGCATCCGCCAATGCACGCACCGTGGCGAAGCCGTCACCGGACTCCGGCACCTCGATGCGCGTGAACGGGCTGCGGTGGTCGATCACCGTGGCCGACGCGCGCAGCGCCGAGACGGCGATGGATGCGCCGGCGACGGGGACGCCGGGCAGCGCCTCGCGCAGCGTCGCCATGTGCTCGACGCCGTTGAGCAGCGACAGCACCTCGGAGGGCTGCGCTGCGGCGAGCGAGGGCAGCACGTCGGCCAGGCCGTAGGTCTTGGTCGCGACGATCACCGCGGCGCCGTGCGGGATCCCGGTGCTCGCGGGGACCTGTTCGACCCCGTTTCCGAACGCCTCGCTCCGCACCTCGATCCCGTTCGCCTGGATGGCGGCGACGGTGCGGTCGCGGCCGACGGCGACCACCTGCTCCCCCGCTCGATGCAGCAGCCAGGCGAGCAGGCCGCCGACGGCTCCGGGGCCGACGACGGCGATGACGGGACGCGGATCACTCATGCTCACAGCCTAGGTTCAGACGTCGGCCAGCGACCACTCGGCGCCGTCGAGCGCCAGCAGCGCCGAGGCGACGGTGGCGATCGCCGGCACCTGGTCCGACCCGGCGGCGCCGACCAGGTTGATGGTGCGGTGATCGTGGTTGACCGTCGGCCTGATCACGACGCCGTCGTTGCGTGCGGCCGCTCCGAGGGCCAGCGACGGGATGAGCGCCACGCCCACCCCCTCGGCGACCATGCTCACGACAGCGACGAAGTTGTCGGTCTCGTAGGCGATCCGCGGCACGAAGTCGCGCGCATCGGTGAGCTCGAGCAGATGGCCCCGGCAGCGCGGGCAGCCGGCGATCCAGGGCTCGGCCTCGAGGTCCGCGAGATCGATTTCGGGGGCATCCGCCAGTCGATGGCCGGCGGGGAGCACCAGCAGCATCTCGTCGCGCCAGACCGGGATGACCGCGAGCCCGCGTGCGCTCTCGCGGTGCGGATCGACCCGGTCGCCCGGATAGCTGAAGGTGATCGCGAGGTCGGCCGTCTGCCCGCGGACGGCCGCCACCGCCTCCGGCGGCTCGGCTTCCGCGTAGGTGATGCGCACACCCGGATGCGCCGCGCCCATCGTGCCCAGGAGCCGCGGCACGAGCGTCGACGACGCGGATGGGAAGGCGGCGAGCCGCACGCGCCCCGACCGCAGCCCCTGCAGGTCGGCGAGCTCGCCGGCGGCCGCATCGAGCGCGGTCGTCACGGTGCTCGCGTGCCGGGCGAGAACGCGACCGGCCTCGGTGAGCCGCACGCCGCGGCCGACACGGGTGACGACGGGCATGCCGAGGCGAGCCTCGAGGCGTTTGAGGTGCTGGCTAATGGCGGGCTGGCTGTAGCCGAGGGCCACGGCCGCGCGCGTGATCGACCCGTGGTCGGCCACGGCGCGCACCACGCGCAGAGCGTTCGAGTCGAGATCGAGGCGCGAGAGTCCGGATGCCGTATCGATGGTCATACGCAAGCATAACCGCGACTTATGAAAGTGATTCAATACTGGCCGTGGTCGAATGTGTGAGCATCCGTCACGATGAAGGAATGACCACGACGATGACCACGCCGAGCCTCGCCGAGGCACGCGGCCACTTCCTGGTCGCCGACGGCTACCTGGCCGCGTGCACGCAGGGACTGCCCCTGCGCGAGACGCTCGCCGCCTCCCGCGCGGAACTCGACCTCTGGGAGTCCGGCGGAGCGACTCCGGCCCACTACGGTGCGGCCGTCGATGTCGCGCGGGACGCCTACGCGCGCCTCGTCGGCGTCGACGCCCGGCACGTCGCCATCGGATCGCAGGTGTCGGTGCTCGCCAGTCTCGTGGCCTGCTCCGTGCCCGACGGCGCCGAGGTCGTTTGCGTCGACGGCGACTTCAGCTCGATGATCGCACCGTTCGCCGCGCAGGCCGATCGCGGGATCACCGTCGTACACGCTCCGCTCGCGCGGCTCGCCGAGGCCATCGGCCCCCGCACCTGGCTGGTCGCCTTCTCACTGGTGCAGTCGGCGACCGGTGCCATCGCCGACGCGGATGCGGTGCTCGCCTCGGCCGCCCGGCACGGCGCCCGCACGTTCGCCGACCTCACCCAGGCCGCCGGCTGGCTCCCCGTCGACGCCGGCCGCTTCGACCTCACCGTCTGTCATGCGTACAAATGGCTGTGCGCTCCGCGCGGCTCGGCGTTCCTCACGGTGAACGACCGGATGTTCTCCGAACTGCGCCCCGTGCAGGCCGGCTGGTTCGCTGGCGACGACCCGTGGAGCTCCTGCTACGGACCGGTGAGCGAACTCGCCCACGACGCCCGGCGCTTCGACGTCTCCCCCGCCTGGCCCGTGTGGCCGGGCACGGCGGCCGCGCTCGAGTTCTTCGCAGAACTGGACATCACCGAGGTGCACCGGTACGTCACCGGCCTCGGCGACGAGTTGAGCCACCGGCTCGGCATCCCGGCGCTCGGCCAGCCGATCGTGACCTGGCCGGACCCCGAGGGCTGCGACCTGGCCGCCCTCACGGCGGCGGGCATCCGGGCATCCGGTCGCGCCGGCCGTGCCCGCGTGGCGTTCCACCTCTGGAACACCTCAGCCGACGTCGACCGCGTCGTGGCGGCTCTGCGTCCCTGACGGCCCCAGACCCCCGACCCCAGACCCCAGACCCCAGACCCCCAGCGTTGAGGGGCGGCTAACGCACCCAAAACGGAAGTCTTGGATGCGTTAGCCGCCCCTCAACGGAGCTGGGCTGGGCCGACGGGCTAGGCGTCGAGGCGGGTGAGCCAGTTGTGACGGTCGGGCACGCGCCCGTACTGGATGTCCGTGAGCTCCTGGCGCAGCGACATGGTCAGCTCTCCGGCGGGAGCCGTGATGTCGCCCACCGTGAAGGTGTCCGACTTGAGCTCGCCGATCGGCGTGATCACGGCCGCCGTGCCGCAGGCGAACACCTCGACGATGTCGCCCGACTCCACGCCGACCCGCCACTCGTCGATGGTCACCTTGCGCTGCTCCACCTTGTGGCCGCGGTCGCGGGCGAGCTGCAGCACCGACTCGAGCGTGATGCCCTCGAGGATGCTGTCCGACTCCGGCGTGACGATCGTGCCGTCTTTGTAGACCAGCACCACGTTCATCCCGCCGAGCTCCTCGAGGTACTTTCCCTCGACCGAGTCGAGGAACAGCACCTGGGCGCAGCCGTGCTCGGCCGCCTCCGACTGCGGCAGCAAGCTCGACGCGTAGTTGCCACCCGTCTTGGCCGCACCCGTCCCGCCCTTGCCGGCACGCGAGTAGCGGTCGGAGAGCCAGATCGAGACCGGGGCGATGCCGCCGTGGAAGTAGGCGCCCGCCGGGCTGGCGATCAGGTAGTACGCGACCTTGTTGGCCGGTCGCACACCCAGGAAGGCCTCCTTGGCGAACATGAACGGACGCAGGTAGAGGCTGGTCTCCGGCGCAGACGGCACCCAGGCGCCGTCGTACTTGATGAGCTGCTTGAGCGAGTCGAGGAAGTACTCCACGGGAAGTTCGGGGAGCGCCAGGCGGTAGGCCGAGCGCTGCATGCGCGCCGCATTCGCCTCCGGACGGAACGTCCAGATGGAGCCGTCTTCGTGGCGGTAGGCCTTCAGGCCTTCGAAGATCTCCTGGGCGTAGTGCAGCACCGCGGCCGACGGCTCGAGCTGGATGGGCCCGTACGGCGAGACGCGCGGCCGGTGCCAGCCGCCCTTGGCCGACCAGCACAGGTCGACCATGTGGTCGGTGAAGTAGTTGCCGAAGCCGGGATCGGCGAGGATCTCCTCGCGTTCGGCGTCACTGCGCGCCGCGTCGTTGCGCGTCACGGCGAACTGGAGGCCGCTGGTCTCGGTGGGACCGTCGGTGAGGGTGATGCTGGTGGAAGCGTTCATGAGAGTCCTTTGCACTGCGTTCGTCAAAAGCAGAGTTGATCTAATTCTGCGCCACACCGGCCGCGATCGCGTCGCCGATCTCGGCGGTGCGACGGGCGGCGGCTGCGCTGTCTGCTGCTCGGGTGGCGAGGTCGGCGGTCACCGCGGCTTCGACGCGCTCCGCGAGCTCCGGTGCTCCGAGATGACGGAGCAGGAGGGCCACGGAGAGGATCGCAGCGGTGGGGTCGGCCTTCTGCTGGCCTGCGATGTCGGGGGCCGATCCGTGAACCGGCTCGAACATGCTGGGGAAATCGCCTGCGGGGTTGATGTTGCCCGAGGCCGCCAGTCCGATGCCGCCGCTGATCGCGGCCGCGAGATCGGTGAGGATGTCGCCGAAGAGGTTGTCTGTGACGATCACATCGAATCTAGCAGGATTCGTGACCAGGAAGATCGTGGCGGCGTCCACGTGCAGGTAGTCGACAGCGACATCCGGATGCTCGGCCGCGACGGCGTCCACGATCCGCTTCCAGAGACCCCCGGCGAACGTGAGCACGTTGGTCTTGTGCACCAGCGTCAACTTCTTGCGCCGCGACTCGGCCTGTTCGAAGGCGTAGCGCACGACACGCTCGACCCCGTATGCCGTGTTCACCGAGACCTCGTTGGCGATCTCGTGCGGGGTGCCCTGCCGGATGGCGCCGCCGTTGCCGACGTACGGACCCTCCGTGCCCTCGCGGACGACGACGAAGTCCACATCGCCGGGGTTCGCCAGCGGGCTCGCAATGCCGGGGAACAGCGTCGTCGGACGCAGATTGACGTAGTGGTCGAGCGAGAACCGCAGCTTCAGCAGCAGACCACGCTCGATGTTCGCGTTCGCGAGGCGCGGGTCGCCCGGCACTCCCCCGACCGCGCCGAGCAGGATGGCGTCGTGCTCGGCGATCGACGCCAGGTCCGCATCCGTGAGCACGTCTCCGGTCTCGAGGTAGCGGGCGGCTCCGAGTGAGAACGGCGTCTTCTCGAAGGCGAGGTCGCTGCCGGCCGTCACCGCGTCGAGCACCTTGACCGCCTCGGCGACCACCTCCGGCCCGATTCCGTCTCCGGGGATGACGGCGAGTCTGATCGTCTGCGGCATGGCACTCCTGCGGTCTCGTGAGGGTTCTACAGCAACCCTACCGGCGAGGGCATCCAGGCGACCGCCGTCAGCCGCGCACCTTGCGCAGCGACACCATCGCGAGAACGGCGGCCGCCACCATCAGCACCACACCGATGCCGGCCGTGAGCGCGACGCCGGAATCGAACGCGTGCCTGGCGGACTCGAGCAGCCTCTCGCCCAGGTCGGACGGGAGCTGCGCCGCGACCGTGGTCGCACCGCCGAGCGTCTCGCGAGCTGCGTGCGCCTGCGCGCCGGAGAGACCGTCGGGCAGCACGACAGCCGAGCGGTACGACGCCGTCAGGATGGTGCCGAGCGTCGCGGTTCCGAGCACGGCCCCCAGCTCGTACGCCGTCTCCGACACCGCCGACGCGGCTCCGGCCTTGTCGGCCGGCGCGCTCGAGATGATCATCTCGTTCGACACGGTCTCGGCCGCGCCGATCCCGGCACCGAGCAGCACGAACGAGATCAGCAGCGTCGACGCGGGGGCATCGCCGCCGACGAGCGCGATGAGTCCGTAGCCGCACGCCGAGATCAGCAGGCCGATCGGGATGACGATGCTCGGCCGCACACGCCGCGCGATCGGCACGACCACCAGACCGGAGACGATCATGGTCGCCAGCCCCGGCAGCAGCACCAGCCCCGCCTCGATCGGGCTGAGGCCGATCACCAGCTGCAGGTGCTGCGAGACGAAGAACAGGAACCCGACGAGTGACACGACGCTCAGCAGGTTGATGAGCACCGCACCGCTGAACGACGCGCGCCGGAACAGCCGCATGTCGAGCATCGGGATGGGCCGCGCGAGCTGCCGTCGCACGAACAGCACCGCAGCGGTGACGCCGATCGCGATCGCGAGCACGCCGACCACCGAGAAGCCTTCGCTCGCCAGCGATTTGATGCCGTAGACGACCGGCGCCATCGCGGCGAGGGAGAGCAGGATGCTGACCGGGTCGATGGGACCGGGATTCGGGTCGCGCGACTCCGGGATGAGCAGCGGGGTGAGCACGAGCAGCGGGATGAGCACCGGCACGGCCAGCAGGAACACGGAGCCCCACCAGAAGTGCTCGATGAGGAGGCCGCCGACGATCGGGCCGAGCGCCGAGCCCGCGGCGAATCCGGATGCCCAGATCGCGATCGCGAGCCGTCGCTGGTCGCGGTCGGTGAAGACGCTCCGCAGCAGCGAGAGGGTCGACGGCATGAGCATCGCGCCGAAGAAGCCGAGGCTGGCACGGGCGGCGATCAGCAGCTCGGTGGTCGGCGCGAATGCCGCGGCGATGGACACCGCGGCGAATCCCGTCGCACCGATCATCAGCAGGCGCCGGCGCCCGATGCGGTCGCCGAGGCTGCCCATCGAGACGAGCAGCCCGGCCAGAACGAGCGGGTACGCGTCGATGATCCAGAGCATGCCGGTGCCGCTCGGCTCCAGGGCCTGCGAGATCGACGGCAGGGCGAAGCTGAGGACCGTGTTGTCGATCGAGACGAGCAGTACGGGGAGCATCAGGACCACGAGCGCCAGCCACCCGCGGGCGCCGGCGCGCGCGGGCGTGACGACGGGCGGTGCAGTGGTGGGCAGCGTGGACATGACTACTACTGTACCGGCTGGACGGTACAGTTGCAACGCCGTAACGGCTAGCATGTGGTCATGCCCCCGTCGTCCCCCGCCCGCGACCGCATCCTCGACGCCTTCGAAGAGCTGCTCACCGAGCAGAGCGAGCGCGCCGCCACCCTCGACGCCGTCGCCGCCAGGGCGGGCGTCTCGAAGGGCGGTCTCCTCTATCACTTCGCGTCGAAGGACGCACTCGTCGAGGGCGTGCTCGAGCGTCTCCGGGCGCTCGTCGCCGACGACCTCGAACGGATGCGCACGGCGCCCGCCGGTCCCGTCGACTACTTCGTGCGCAGCTCGGTGTCGTCGCAGAGTGCGCTCGACCGCACGGTGATCGCCGCGGCCCGACTCGCGCAGGGCGCCGACGCCAACGCCCGCGAGACGCTCCAGCAGATGCAGCAGGGCTGGCTGGGCATCCTGGAATCGGCGGTCGCCGATCCGATCGCTGCCAAGGCGATCATGCTCATCGGCGACGGCATCTACTACAACTCGGCACTCCTGCCCTCGACCACCGCCGTCGTGAAGGACGAGGCGGACATGGACCGGCTCATCGCCCTGGTGCAGGAGCTCGCCGGCGGCTCATCCCGCTAGCGCGCTCAGCCCGCGAGCGCCGGGCCCGCTAACGGCCGAGCCCGGCCACACGCGTCTCCAGGAACCGCCGGGCGCGCGCGTTCGGCTCCAGCTCGATGGCACGGCGGTACGCCGCCCTCGCCGTCGCGCGATCGCCGGCCAATCGTGCGAGGTCTCCGCGCGCCGCGTATCCCTGCGGCGCGAGGACGCTGTCGAAGAACAGGGGTTCGGCATCCAGCTCCGCGAGCGCGGCCTCCGGTCCGACATCCGGGCTGTAGCCGCGCGCGACGATGCGCCCGAGCCGCGCCGATGGCGACGGCCACTCCTCGACCAGCCGGTCGTAGAGCCGGGCAATCGAGGGCCAGTCGGTGTCGGCCCAGGTGGGCGCGATCGCGTGGAGCCCGGCGATGCCCGCCTGCAGCGCGAAACGCCCGCGGCCGGCCAGCGCGCTCGTCGCGAGCCGTTCCCCCTCGATCATCATCGCGACGTTCCATCCGCCGCGGTCGGCCTCGGACAGGGTGACGAACTCGCCGCCCGGCGTGAGCCTCGTCGATTGACGCGCTTCGGTGAGCAGCAGCAGCGCGAGCAGCCCGGCCGCCTCGGCATCGCCCGACCGGATGCGGTGCGCATCCCTCGCGAGCACGATGGCATCGGCGCGCACCCTGTCGTCGGGTGCCGCATGGCCGACGGTGAAGAGCAGGTAGATGGTCGTGAGCGCATCCGGAAAGCGCGCCGTGACATCCGCCTCGTCGTCGATCGCGAACCGGATGCTCGAATCGTGGATGCGCTTCTTGGCCCGCGTCAGGCGCGCGGCCATCGTCGCCTCCTGCACGAGGAAGACCGCGGCGACGTCGCGCGTCGGCACCCCGCAGACGAAGCGGAGCGCGAGCGCGACCCTCGCCTCCTCGCTCACCTCGGGGTGGCAGAGGAGCAGGATCAGCTCGAGCCGCTCGTCACCGGTGAAGGTGGTCTCGGTGTTCTCGGGCATGGGCATATCCGCCGTTCGGCGCGCCTCGGCGGCGAGAGCCGGCAGGGCGCGCGTCGTCGTGCGTTCCTTGCGGACCGTGTCGACCGCGATCCGTCTGGCCACCGTGGTGATCCAGGCGGCCGGGTTGTCGGGCGCGCGGCCGGCGGTCTCCAGCTCGATGGCGCGCGCGAAAGCCTCCTGCACGGCGTCCTCCGCCGTGAGCAGGTCGCCGGCGTACCGGGCGACGGCGCCCAGGATGCGCGGGGCGTCGTCTCGGAACGCCTGCTCGATCCCGGTGGCCACAGCTCATTCAACCGTGACGGGCGGCGCAGGCACAATCGCCCGCGGCGCCGGTCACGGCACGGACGCCGTGACCACCGGGTCGACGATCAGCGCACCGAGTCGAGCACGAGCACCGGGAACAGCTCGAGCCAACCCTCCGTCGGGATCATGGACGCGAGCTCGCGCGCCTGATCCGGGCTGGAGGCGGTGAAGCTGTAGAAACCGGTGACGACCTCGCGGGTCTCGCCGAACGGACCGTCGGTGAGCACCGGCTTCCCGCCCGCCTGCGGGGTGATCTTCGTCGCGGCCGAGATGGGCTGCAGAGCGGCGCTGGCGGTGATCTTCTCGCCGGCCAATGCGACCGCCTCCTGGAACGCCGCGTGCCCCGCCATCGCTGCCTGCCAGTCCTCCGCCGAGATCTCGTCGGGGTTCCAGTTGGGCTCACGGATGAGGATCACGTATTCGTCGGACATGATGTCTCCCTACGTCGTGCGCTTGCGCGCTTCTGATGCGAACACCAGTACGACGCAAGCCTGCCGCAGAAATCGACAGCGCGGTCGAAAAAAGATCCGCTACGACTCGGTGATGTCGATCTCCTGCATGAGATCGGCGTCGATCGCGACGCGCACCTTCTCGAGCAGGCCCTCGGGGATGCGCGAGTCGACGGTGAGCACGCTCAGCGCCTTGCCGCCGGCCGAGGTACGGGCGATCTGCATGCCGGCGATGTTGATCTCCGCCTCACCGAACTCCTGGCCGTAGACCGCGACGATGCCCGGGCGGTCGTCGTACACCATGACGATCAGGTGCTCGGCGATCGGGACCTCGACGTCGTAGCCGTTGATCTCGACAATCTTCTCGATCTGCTTCGTGCCGGTCAGCGTGCCGGAGACCGACACCTGCGAGCCGTCGCTGAGCGCGCCGCGCAGGGTGATGAGGTTGCGGTACTCCTCGCTGACCGAGTCGGTGATGAGTCGCACCTCGATGCCGCGCTGTTCGGCGAGCAGGGGCGCGTTGACGTACGAGACGGTCTCGCTGACCACCTTGGTGAAGATGCCCTTGAGCGCGGCCAGCTTCAGCACGCTCACGTCGTAGTCGACGAGCTCGCCGCGCACCTCGACGTCGACGCTGGTCAGCGGGCTGTGCGCGAGGCCGGAGAAGACCTGGCCGAGCTTCTCGACGAGCGGGATGCCGGGACGCACATACGGGTCGATGACGCCGCCGGCGACGTTGACCGCGTCGGGCACCAGTTCGCCCGACAGCGCGAGGCGCACCGACCTGGCGACCGAGACACCCGCCTTCTCCTGGGCCTCGTCGGTCGACGCACCGAGGTGCGGGGTGACGACGACGTTCTCGAGCGCGAGCAGCGGGGAGTCCGTCGGGGGCTCGCTGACGAAGACGTCGAGACCGGCGCCGGCGATCGAGTGGGTCGAGAGCGCGCGGTAGAGGGCGTCCTCGTCGATCAGTCCGCCGCGGGCGACGTTCACGATGAACGCGGTCGGCTTCATCAGCGCGAGCTGGTCGTCGCTGATCATGCCCGTGGTCTCGGGGGTCTTCGGCATGTGGATGGTGATGAAGTCGGCCTCGGCGAGCAGTTCGTCGAGCGTCACCAGCTGCACACCGAGCTGCTGGGCGCGGGCCGAGGTGACGTAGGGGTCGTACGCGACGACCTTGGTGCCGAACGCCTGCAGACGCGCGGTGATGAGGGCGCCGATGCGGCCGAGGCCGATGATCCCGACGGTCTTCTCGTAGAGTTCGACGCCGGTGTACTTCGAGCGCTTCCACTGTCCCTGCGCGAGCGCGCTGTGGGCCGCCGGGATGTGACGGGCGAGGCTCAGGATGTGACCGACGGTGAGCTCGGCGGCCGAGATGATGTTTGAGGTGGGCGCGTTGACCACCATGACGCCGGCGGTGGTGGCCGCCTTGATGTCGACGTTGTCGAGCCCGACGCCGGCACGCGCGACGACGCGCAGCTTGGGCGCGGCGGCGATGACCTCCTCGTCGACCTTCGTGGCGGAGCGCACCAGGATCGCGTCCGCGTCCGTGACCGCGGACAGGAGCGCCGGGCGGTCGGTTCCGTCGACCGAGCGGATCTCGAAGTCCGGCCCGAGGGCGTCGACGGTAGCGGGCGAAAGTTCTTCGGCGATCAGCACGACCGGCTTTGTCACGTGGCAGTTCCTTTGGGTGGGAGCAGGCTTGGGAGGCGAGCGCCACGATCATTGGGGCGCGATCAGCACACACTCTACCGGCTGGCGTGGGGTGCCTTTCGCCGCGTTACGCCCCGCGCAGCATGCAGACTGGACCGATGACCGTCTTCGAAACCGTGCAGCTCGTCGTGCGGATCGCCCTCGCCGCCGTGTTCGTTTTCATGGGTGTCCTGCACTTCAGGCCCGGCGCCCGGCGCACGATGGCGAAGATGATCCCGCCCCGGATGCGCCGGTCGGGAATGCTGCGACCCGAGGTGCTCGTGGCGGTCACCGGGGTGTGCGAGCTCGCCGGCGGCGTTGGCCTGCTGCTGCCTCCGACGCGGGTGGCGGCCGCGATCCTGCTCGCTGTCTTCCTGGTCGCCGTGTTCCCCGCCAACGCCTATGCCGCGCGCCATCCCGAGCGCTTCGGAAAGCTGGCGACGCCGCTGGTGCCGCGTCTCCTGCTGCAGCTCCTGCTGATCGTGCTGTGCGTGTTCTGCGCGCTCTGAGACAAGCGGATCAGGCCGCGGCGGCGATCGCCGCGCGCACAACGGAGGCGTCCGTCAGGTCGTAGGAGGAGTCGCCCCCGCCCGGCCCGCTCGGAGCGCCCAGTGCGACGGTCCGCGCCGACAGATGCACCGCATCCACGCCGGTCGCCGCGAGAGCGAGGATGTCGGGCACGGTGACTCCCCCGCCCGCCATCACCTGGATGCGACCGGATGCCTCTGCGCTCAGCGCTGCGAGCATCCCGACGCCGTCGATGCTGCGGGCCTCGCCCCCGGAGGTCAGGATGCGGCGCACGCCGAGCCCGACGAGCTGCTCGAGAGCCCCGATGGGGTCGGGCACGATGTCGATCGCGCGATGGAACGTGACGTCGAGCCCACCGGCCGCTTCGACGAACCGGCCGACGGTCGCGATGTCGACGGCGCCGATCTCGTCCAAGGCTCCCACCACGACTCCGGATGCTCCCGCCTCGCGCGCATAGCGGATGTCGGCCATCGTGAGCTCGACCTCGTCGGGCGTGTAGACGAAGCCGCCGCCGCGCGGGCGCACCAGCACGTGCACGAACCCGTCGTGGCCGTGCTCAGCCGCTTCGGCGACGGCCGCCGCGATCAGCCCGGCTGACGGGGTGAGGCCGCCCATGCCGAGCGCGGAGCACAGCTCGATGCGATCGGCGTCGGCGTCGAGCGCGACGCGGACCCCTGCTCGGTCCTGCACTGCGATCTCGACGGCGAGTCGACGGTTCACCGGTTCTCCTCACGAAGCGGGCTCCGCGCGTCCCCGGCGAAGCAGAAAGGTGCCGCGCCACTCCGCAGAGGCGGAGGGCGGCGGCACCTCTCAGGCTAGTTCAGCGGGCACGCGCTCAGCGTGCAACCTCGCCGTCCACGTAGTCGTCGTCGTTCGACGCGTTCCACGCGAAGAGCTTGCGCAGCTCGCGGCCGGTGGCCTCGATGGGGTGCTGCTCGCCCTTCTTGCGGAGCTCCAGGAACTCGGGCGCTCCGGCATCCTGGTCGGCGATGAAGCGCTTGGCGAACGTGCCGTCCTGGATGTCGGAGAGAACGGCCTTCATGTTCTCCTTGACGTGCGGGTCGATCACGCGCGGGCCCGACACGTAGTCGCCGTACTCGGCCGTGTCGGAGACGCTCCAGCGCTGCTTGGCGATGCCGCCCTCCCACATGAGGTCGACGATCAGCTTGAGCTCGTGCAGCACCTCGAAGTAGGCGACCTGCGGCTGGTAGCCCGCCTCGGTCAGCGTCTCGAAGCCGTACTGGACGAGCTGCGAGACACCGCCGCACAGCACGGCCTGCTCACCGAACAGGTCGGTCTCGGTCTCTTCGGTGAAGGTGGTCTTGATGCCGCCGGCGCGGAGGCCGCCGATGCCCTTGGCGTAGCTCAGCACGAGCGGCCAGGCGTTGCCGGTGGCGTCTTCCTCGACGGCGACGATCACGGGCACGCCGCGGCCGGCCTCGTACTCGCGCCGCACGGTGTGGCCCGGTCCCTTGGGGGCGACCATGATCACGTCGACGCCCTCCGGCGCCTCGATGTAGCCGAAGCGGATGTTGAAGCCGTGACCGAAGACCAGGGCGTTGCCCGCCTCGAGGTTCGGCTGCACGTCGTCGGCGTAGAGGTGACGCTGCACCTGGTCCGGAGCGAGGATGACGATGACGTCGGCCCACTTGGCGGCGTCGGCGGCGCTCAGCACCGTGAAGCCGGCCTCTTCGGCCTTGGGCTTCGACTTCGAGCCCTCCTTGAGGCCGACGACGACCTCGACACCCGAGTCGCGGAGGTTCTGCGCGTGGGCGTGGCCCTGCGAGCCGTAGCCGATGACGGCGACCTTCTTGCCCTGGATGATCGACAGATCTGCGTCGTTGTCGTAGTAGATCTCAGCCACGAGTGGTTTCTCCTTAATGATGTGGTTCTGATTGAGTATTTCGAGCCGCCCGGGGGCGGACCTAGTTCTTGTAGACGCGCTCGGTGATGGACTTCGCGCCACGGCCGATCGCGAGCAGGCCGGACTGCGCCATTTCTTTGATCCCGTAGGGCTCCAGCACCTTGAGCAGGGCCTGGGTCTTTCCGCTGTCGCCGGTGACCTCGATCACGAGGGCATCGGTCGCCACGTCGACGACGCGCGCACGGAACAGGTTGACGGCCTCGAGGACCTGCGAGCGGGTCGTGTTGTCGACGCGCACCTTGATCAGCAGGTGCTCGCGCTGAACCGACTGCACGGGATCGAGCTCGACGATCTTGATCACGTTGATCAGCTTGTTCAGCTGCTTCGTCACCTGTTCGAGCGGGAGATCCTCCACATCCACCACCACCGTGATGCGGGAGAGGCCTTCGAGCTCGCTGCGGCCGACGGCGAGCGACTCGATGTTGAAGCCGCGACGGGCGAACAGCCCGGCGACGCGGGTCAGCAGACCCGGCTTGTCCTCGACGAGGAGGCTCAGAACGTGCGTGCTCATGGGTTACTCCTCTCCGAAGGCGGGGCTGTGCTCGCGGGCGTACTGCACATAGCTGTTGCTGACGCCCTGGGGAACCATCGGCCAGACCATGGCGTCGGCGCTCACCACGAAGTCGATGACGACCGGGCGGTCGTTCGTCTCGAGCGCGAGCTTGATGGCTGCGTCGACCTCTTCTTCTTTCGTGACCCGGATGCCGAGGGCGCCGTACGCCTCGGCCAGCTTCACGAAGTCGGGGACGCGGATCGTGTCGTGACCGGTGTTGAGGTCGGTGTTCGAGTAGCGGCCGTCGTAGAACAGCGTCTGCCACTGGCGCACCATCCCGAGCGACGAGTTGTTGATGATCGCCACCTTGATCGGGATGTTGTTGATCGTGCAGGTGGCGAGCTCCTGATTGGTCATCTGGAAGCATCCGTCGCCGTCGATCGACCAGACGACGCGGTCGGGCTCGGCGACCTTGGCGCCCATGGCGGCGGGCACCGAGTAGCCCATCGTTCCCGCACCACCGGAGTTGAGCCAGGAGTTCGGGCGCTCGTAGGCGATGAACTGCGCGGCCCACATCTGGTGCTGTCCGACGCCGGCGGCGTAGATGCCCTCCGGCCCGGTCAGCTCGCCGATGCGCTTGATGACGTGCTGGGGAGCCAGCAGACCGTCGGTGGTCGGCGAGAACCCGAGCGGGAACTCCTCGCGGAGTCCGTTCAGGTACGTCCACCACTCGATGATGTCGGGCGTGGTCGCCTTGATCGCGTCGGTGTAGGCGGCGGTCAGATCGACGATGACGTCCTTGGCATCGCCGACGATGGGGACGTCGGCGACACGGATCTTGGAGATCTCGGCCGGGTCGACGTCGACGTGCACGATCTTGGCGTTCGGAGCGAACAGCGAGGTGTTCCCCGTCACGCGGTCGTCGAACCGCGCGCCGAGCGAGATGATCAGATCCGACTCCTGGAGGGCGAGCACCGCGGGCACCGTGCCGTGCATGCCGGGCATGCCGAGGTGCTGCTTGTGCGAGTCGGGGAACGCTCCGCGGGCCATCAGCGTGGTCGTCACGGGGACGCCCGTCACCTCGGCGAGCTCGAGCAGTTCCTTCGACGCCCGCGACCGGATGACGCCGCCGCCCACGTAGAGGATCGGCTTCTTGGCCTCGGCCAGCATCTGCGCCGCGGCCAGGATCTGCTTGCCGTGCGCCTTCGTGATCGGCCGGTAACCCGGCAGGTCGATCTTCGGCGGCCACACGAACGGCACCGTGTTCTGCTGCGCGTCCTTGGTGATGTCGACGAGCACCGGACCGGGACGGCCCGTGCCGGCGATGTGGTACGCCGCGGCGATCGTCGAAGGGATGTCCGCCGCATCCTTCACGAGGAAGGAGTGCTTCGTGATCGGCATCGTGATGCCCACGATGTCGGCCTCCTGGAACGCGTCCGTGCCCATCAGGGTGGAGAAGACCTGGCCGGTGATGAAGACCACCGGAACGGAGTCCATGTGCGCGTCCATGATCGCGGTGACCAGGTTGGTGGCGCCGGGGCCCGAGGTGGCCATGGCGACGCCGACCTTGCCGCTGGCAGAGGCGTAGCCCTCGGCCGCGTGCCCGGCGCCCTGTTCATGGCGCACCAGCACGTGTCGGATCGCGGTGGAGTCCATGATCGCGTCGTAGATCGGAAGGATCGCACCGCCCGGCAGCCCGAAGACGTTGTCGACGCCGAGCAGTTCGAGGGTGCGGACGACGGACTGCGAGCCCGTCAGGAGTTCGGGCGAGGCCTTACCAGGCATCGCGGTGGGCAACACGGTACTGGGGGTACTGGTTTCCGAGGACATGTGTAAGCGAGTCCCTAACGTACGTAACGGTTGATAGTGGGGCGCGGACTACCCCGTGACCGCGCCCTCCGCAGCGGAGTGCACGAGCTTGGAGTACTTAGCGAGAACGCCACGGGTATAGCGCGGAGGAAGCGGCGCCCAGCCTTCACGGCGGGCGGTCAGCTCAGACTCGTCGACAAGTAGGTCGAGGGAGCGAGCCGCGATATCGACCCGTATCAGATCACCATCGCGCACGAAGGCGATGGGACCTGCGTCCACCGCTTCGGGTGCTATGTGGCCGATGCACAGGCCGGTTGTGCCGCCTGAGAATCGTCCGTCGGTCAATAGTAGTACATCCTTGCCGAGGCCTGCGCCCTTGATGGCGGCGGTGATGGCGAGCATCTCGCGCATGCCCGGGCCGCCCTTCGGACCCTCGTAGCGGATGATCACGACGTCGCCGGCGTTGATCCTGCCCTCGGTGAGTGCGTCCATGGCAGCACGCTCGCGCTCGAACACACGGGCGGGGCCCTCGAACACCTCGGCGTCGAAGCCGGCGGTCTTGACCACGGCGCCCTCGGGGGCGAGCGAGCCCTTGAGGATCGTGATGCCACCGGTCGCGTGGATGGGGTTGTCGAGCGAGCGCATGACCTCGCCGTCCGGAGCGGGCGGGTTGATCTCGGCGAGGTTCTCGGCGACGGTCTTGCCGGTGACGGTGAGGCAGTCGCCGTGCAGCAGGCCGGCGTCGAGGAGCGCCTTCATGACGACGGGGACACCGCCGTGGCGGTCGACGTCGTTCATGACGTACTTGCCGAAGGGCTTG
The DNA here is from genome assembly GCF_056394405.1 of Leifsonia sp. 10N434. NCBI lineage: Bacteria > Bacillati > Actinomycetota > Actinomycetes > Micrococcales > Microbacteriaceae > Leifsonia > Leifsonia sp. 10N434. The sequence goes on from NZ_JBFTHV010000002.1 coordinate 704,738, forward strand.
AGGTCGCCGATGTGCGGCACCTTGTCGCCGATGCGGTTGAAGTCGTCGATGGTGAGGTCGACCTCGGCCTCCCTGGCGATCGCCAGCAGGTGAAGCACGACGTTGGTGGAGCCTCCGAACGCCATCGCGACGGCGATGGCGTTCTCGAACGCCTCCTTGGTCATGATGTCGCGCGCGGTGATGCCCAGCTTGAGCAGGTTGACCACAGCCTCGCCGGAGCGGTGGGCGAAGTAGTCGCGGCGGCGGTCGGCCGAGGGCGGCGCTGCCGAGCCGGGGAGGCTCATGCCGAGCGCCTCTGCGACAGAAGCCATGGTGTTCGCGGTGTACATGCCGCCGCAGGCGCCTTCGCCCGGTGCGATGGCGCACTCGATGCGCTTGAGGTCCTCTTCGCTCATCTTGCCCGCCTTGCAGGCGCCGACGGCCTCGAAGGAGTCGATGATCGTGACGTCCTTCTCGGTGCCGTCGGAGAGCTTGACCCAACCGGGGGCGATCGAGCCGGCGTAGAGGAACACCGCGGAGAGGTCGAGGCGCGCGGCGGCCATCAGCATGCCGGGAAGCGACTTGTCGCAGCCCGCGAGCAGGACGGTGCCGTCGAGGCGCTCCGCCATCATGACGGTCTCGACCGAGTCGGCGATGACCTCACGGGAGACGAGCGAGAAGTGCATCCCCTCGTGGCCCATCGAGATGCCGTCGGAAACGGAGATGGTGCCGAACTGGAGCGGGTAGCCGCCGCCGGAGTGCACTCCCTCTTTCGCGCCCTGTGCGAGGCGGTCGAGCGACAGGTTGCAGGGGGTGATCTCGTTCCACGAGCTCGCGATGCCGATCTGCGGCTTCTCCCAGTCGGCGTCGCCCATACCGACCGCACGAAGCATCCCCCGGCTGGTGGTTGCTTCGATGCCGTCGGTGACGACGCGTGAGCGCGGTTTCCAATCGATGTCAGGCATGGATCAACTCTAGGACGTCGCGCATGCCACTCGGACCATGTGTCACGAGCGCGACGCGCGGGCCTCCGCGAGCAGTGTCAGCATGGCCGCGACGGCCTTCTCGTCGGCGAGCCGGAACTGCGCCAGCGTCTCGCCGTCGCCCACTTTGATGCCGATGTCGCCGGACTCGACGCGCAGCACGCGGAAGCCGTCCTCGTCGGTCACGTCGTCGCCCGCGAAGAGCACAGCGTTCGCCGCCGTGTACTCGCGGAGGCGCTCGATCCCGTCGCCCTTGTCGGCGCCGCGCACCGAGAATTCGATGATGTCCTTGCCGTCGCGGATGGTGAGCGAGTCGCTCACCATCGCAGCGGCCTCGTAGGCCCGGCGCACCACGTCGGCGCCGTCCGTCTCCTCGAGCAGCCTGTAGTGCACGCCGAAGCCGACCGGCTTCACCTCGAGCCGGGTGCCGGGAACACTTTCGACCAGCTGCTGCAGCACCTCGCCCAGACGGGTCAGCGTCGACCGCTCCTCGTCGCTGAGGTCGAGCGAGACGCCGTCGCGCCCGAACCGCACCTCCACGCCGTGCGAGCCGATCAGCAGGGCGTCCTCGTCGGCCTCCGTCACGATCTCGAGACTCGAGAGCGGACGGCCGGAGACGTAGGCGACCCAGGTGTCCGGCGTGCGCTCGAGCTTCTCGAGAGCCGCCTTCGACTCCGGAAGCGCTCGCGCCGACTTGGGCTTGTCGACGAACGGCGCCAGCGTGCCGTCGAAGTCGAGCGCGAGGAGCACGCGATCGGCGGCTGCGAACTGCTTGAGGGCGGCGGCCAGCGCGATGGCGGACTCGGTGGGAGTGGGACGAGGTGTCTCGGTCATGCTTCTTTCTGGTTCAGCGCCGGTTGACCGGCGGGTTCTGCAGCGGGTGGTCGCCGTGCGCACTGCGCGTCAGGGCGTCGAGGAACGACGCCGACCACTTCGCCACATCGTTGGTGAGCACGCGCTTGCGCAATGCGCGCATCCGTCGCACCCGCTCGCGCCTGGGCATCGCGATGGCCTGCAGGATCGTCTCCTTGAGCCCCTCGATGTCGTGCGGATTGATGAGCAGCGCCTGGCGCAGCTCGTCGCTTGCACCGGCGAACTCACTGAGCACCAGCACACCGTCGTCGTCGACACGGGTGGCCACGTACTCTTTGGCGACCAGATTCATGCCGTCGCGCAGGGCGGTGACCAGCATGACGTCGGCGGCCAGATAGAGCGCGACCATCTCCTCGCGGGGGTAGCCGTGATGCAGGTAGGCGATCGCGGTGTGCCCCAGGGTGGAGTAGTCGCCGTTGATCCGGCCGACCGTCAGCTCGATCTCGTCGCGGAGCTGCTTGTAGGTCTCGACGCGCTCACGGCTCGGGCTCGCGACCTGGACGAGCGTGACGTCCTCCGCGGAGAGCGTGCCCTCGGCGAGCAGTTCGCCGAAGGCCTTGAGTCGGTGGCCGATGCCCTTCGTGTAGTCGAGCCGGTCGACGCCGAGCATGATCGTCTGCGGGTTGCCGAGCTCCTCGCGGATCTGGCGGGCACGCTCCTGGATCTCGGGCCGGCGCGCCATCGTCTGGTACTGCTCGGCGTCGATGGAGATCGGGAACTGCCGTGCGAGCACGGTGCGCACCAGGCCGCCGTGGCGATTCATCGTGACGTGTCGGTGCGACCCGGCTTCCGGATCGTCGGAGTCGATCGGCACCTCGATGATCGGGCCGCGGGTCTCGTAGCCCTTGAGCCGTCGGACAGCGCGGGAGAAGTTGCCGGCGTCCGCCACCCGCTGGAAGCCGATGACGTCGGCGCCGAGCAGTCCGTCGATGATCTGGCGCCGCCACGGGAGCTGGGAGTAGATGCCGTAGGGCGGGAACGGGATGTGGTTGAAGAAGCCGATCACGAGGTCGGGCCGCACCGCCCGCAGCATCGCCGGGACGAGCTGCAGCTGGTAGTCGTGCACCCAGACCACGGCGCCCTTGGCCGAGACGGCGGCGGCAGCATCCGCGAACCGCTGATTGACCTTGACGTAGCTCTCCCACCACTCGCGGTGGAAGCTCGGCGGCGCGATCACATCGTGATAGAGCGGCCAGAGGGTGTCGTTCGAGAATCCCTCGTAGTACTCCTGCAGCTCCTGCTCGCTGAGCCGCACGGGGTGGATGCTGATGCCGTCGGCCTCGAACGGCTCGACGTCTTCGTCGGCTACACCGGCCCAGCCGATCCAGATGCCGTCTTCCGCCCGCATCACGGGTTCGAGCGCAGCGACGAGACCACCGGGCGACGGACGCCACGTCGCGGTGCCGTCGTCGTCGATGACGCGGTCGACCGGAAGGCGATTGGAAACGATCACCAGGTCGTAGCTTGTGTTGTCCGCGGCCGCGTCGCTGCCCGTGGTGCTGTCGGTCTGAGCTGAAATGGTGGGTCCAATCCGTCGTTGTCGCCGGTCGTGCGCACTATCAGTCAGGGTACCAGCGTCGTGGAACCGGGAGTCTGCCGCGCGTTCGCCGAACGGCCATCGGGAGTTCAGCGGGCGTGATTAGAGTGACGACTGTGATGCGCATCGGCATGAGCACCTCGTGCGTGTATCCGCTTTCGACGGAGCACGCCTTCCGTTACGCCCGGCTCGCCGGCTACGACGGAGTGGAGGTGATGGTCACCCGCGACGAGGTCACGCAGTCCGCCAAATCGCTCCTCACCCTGTCCGCCAGGTACGGGATGCCCATCCTGTCCATCCACGCCCCGGTGCTGCTGCTCACCCACTTCGTCTGGGGCCGCGACCCGCAGGTCAAGCTCGAGCGGTCCGCCGAACTCGCGAAGGCGGTCGGCGCCGAGACCGTCGTCGTGCATCCGCCGTTCCGGTGGCAGTCCGACTACGCGGCCGGGTTCCTCGACATCGTGCGCAGCACGGCAGCCGACAGCGGCGTCGAGATCGCGGTCGAGAACATGTTCCCGTGGAAGGTGGGCAGCCGCTCGCTCGCGGCATACTCCCCCGGCTGGGATCCCAGCGCGATGGACTGCGACGCGGTGACCCTCGACTTCTCGCACGCCGCCCTCAGCGGGCTCGACTCCCTCGACTTCGCCGCCGAGCTCGGCGACCGGCTGCGGCACGTGCACCTGTGCGACGGCTCGGGCGCGCTCGACGACTCCCGGGTCTTCGACGAGCATCTGCTTCCCGGCCACGGCGGCCAGCCGGTCGCCGAGGTGCTCCGGATGCTCGCCGCCCGTCGGTGGGACGGGAGCATCGTGGCCGAGGTCAACACCCGCAAGGCGCGCACCGAGGACGAACGTCTCGCGCTGCTCCGCGAGACCCTCGACTTCGCCCGCACGCATGCGGCCGTCGCCGCGCATCCGCGGTTCTCGCGCAGCCGCCGGGCTCTGGCGTCGATGCTGCCGGTGCGCCGCTCCTAGCCGGCAGTGCCGAGGAGCCGCACGAGCTCGCGCGAGTACTCCTCGTAGCCGGCCGCCGTGGGGTGGAAGGCGGTGTAGCCCGTCGTGTTGACCCACGGATCCTTGTTGCCGATGCCATGACCGTCGAAGTCGACTCCCACGAAGGTGATCGGGATCCCCTTGGCGCGCTGGGCGTCGACGGCGTCGCTGATCACCTGGTTGAGTCCGACGGTGGCGGCGTTGATCGTGGCGGCGATGCCGAAGTCGGACGCGCTCGGGTCGGACGCGTCGTAGAGCGTGGCGTACCCGGTGACGACGATGCGGGCGTTGGGTGCGGCTTGCGCCACGGCCGAGTAGACGGTGTCGAGACGCTCGGGCAGCACGTTGAGCAGCGAGAGACCGGATGACACCTCGGTGCGGCAGGCGACCGCTTTGCCCGCCGAGCAGTCGGCCGCGATCGCCGCGACGCCCAGATCGTTGCCGCCCACGCTGATCGTGACCAGGTCGGTGCGGTCGTCGAGTGCGATGAGTTGGCGCTTGAGGAGGTCGCCGGTGGTGGCGCCGCTGCACGCGGCGTTGGCGATGAGGTCGACCTTGGAGGCCTCGGCGAACAGGTCGGGATAGGCCTTGTCGCTGGTCAGGCAGCGGCCCTGCTCGTCGCCGGCGCCCATCCCGGCTGCGAAGGAGTCGCCGAGCGCGACGTAACGCGTCTCGGTGGTGAGCGGTTCTTTCGGGAACGGGTCGAGCGTCGGGGTCGGCGTCGGGGTGGGGACCTCCGGCACGGCTGCGGACGGCGATTCGGCTCCGCCGCGGCTCGCCGCCCACGCGATGGCGCCCGCTCCGGCGAGCGCGCCGACAGCGACGATGGCGATGATCGGGATCAGGAGGGTTCTGCGTCGCATCCGGTCTACGCTACCGGCGCAGGCTTGACGATCGCTCGATACGGGCCGCGAACCCGCTGCGCCCGGTCAGAGACGCTCGGCCAGAGACGCCCGGTCAGAGACGCTCGGTCAGCGCGAGCATGATCGCCGGCACGCTGGCCGACAGCCGCTCGGAGAGCTTGCGCTCGTCGCCGGCGAGCAGGGCACGCGCCTCGGCGTTCGCGCAGAGCTCGGCGATCACCCGAACGGCCTCTTCTGCGTCGATCGTGAAACGGAGCGATGCCGACGTGAGCGCCTCGACCACGATGGTGGTGAGCTCGCGGACGAAGCCGTCCTGATACTCGAGGAAGCCGGCCGAGATCTCGGGATCGCGCATCGCCAGCAGCTGGAACTCCGACTGCACGAGCCACCAACGCCGGTCGTCCGACTGCAGCTCGAGCACCTTGGTGATGATCTCGACGACCGCATCGTCACCCAGCGCGGCACCTCCGCCGACCGCCGGAGCGAGGAACTGCGCGACGCCCTCGTTGAGCTGTTCGATGCGCAGGGACTTCTCGCGCTCCATCAGGGCGAAGAACAGCTCGTTCTTGCTGGAGAAGTTCGAGTAGAACGCGCCGCGCGTGAAGCCGGCCGCCTCGGTGATCATCTCGACGCTCGCGGCGTGCACTCCGTGCTCGGCGAAGATCTCGAACGCCGCGTCGAGCAGGCGTGCGCGGGTCTTCTGGCGGCGCGCCGAATCGACCGGGGCATCTTCTCTGAGAGCTGTCGTGTCCAAGCTGAAACCTTCCTGAGTCGAGGTCCAGATACATCAGTGTATCCGATACATTCGAGTATCGGATACGACGGTGTATCGAAACCCTTCCCTGATGCTGTTGTGTCACCGATACGTAGGAGAACGCGTGTCCTCGATTCTGTATTCGATCGGCCGCTGGGCGTTCCGCGCCCGCAAACTGGTGCTGTCGCTCTGGATCGTCCTCCTCGTCGCCCTCGGCGGTGGCGCCGTGCTGTTCAATCAGGGCACCGACAACTCCTTCAGCATCCCGGGTACCGAGTCCCAAGAGGCGCTCGACACGCTCAGTCGCACGTTCCCGCAGGTCAGCGGCACGTCGGCCCAGCTGGTGATCGTCGCCCCGAAGGGCGACACCGTCCGCGACGCCGACATCGAGCAGCCCGTGAAAGACGCCGTCGCGTCGCTCGAGAAGCTCGACGGGGTCTCCGGCGTCACCTCCCCGTACAGCGAGACCGTCAAGAACACGATCTCCGACGACGGATCGGCCGCGATCGTCACCGTGCAGCTGAAGGGTCAGATGACCACAGTGCCGGCCGAGACGAAGACCGACCTGAAGACGGCGGGCGCCGACCTGCAGAAGGCCCTGCCAGACGGCTCGCAGGTCGCCGTCGGCGGTGCGCTTTTCTCCCAGAGCCTGCCGACCCTCAGCGTGACCGAGCTCCTCGGTGTCGGCATCGCGCTCGTGGTGCTGATCCTCACCTTCGGATCGTTCCTCGCCGCCGGGATGCCCCTGCTCACCGCCCTGCTCGGGGTCGGGCTCTCGATGGCGCTGATCTTCATCGCGACGCTCTTCGGACCGATCTCGTCGACGACCCCCCTGCTCGCGCTCATGCTCGGTCTCGCGGTCGGCATCGACTACTCGCTGTTCATCATCTCCCGGCATCAGAGCCAGCTGAAGGCCGGCGTCCCACCGGAGGAATCAACGGCCCGATCGGTGGCGACCGCCGGGTCGGCCGTGCTCTTCGCCGGCATCACCGTGATCATCGCTCTCGTCGGACTGTCGGTGGCCGGCATCCCGTTCCTCACGACGATGGGCATCGCTGCTGCCGTCGCCGTCGCCGTCGCCGTGCTCATCTCCCTCACCCTCACGCCGGCGCTGCTCGGCTTCGCCGGCGCGCGCATCACTCCCGGGCGGCGAGCGGCGAAGCGAGCCGCGAAGAAGGCCGCCGCCACAGCAGCGGCCGCGGGCGAACCGACGCCTGCCCCGGTCGGCACCGCCGCCGCGCCGACCCTCGCGCACGCGGCCAAGGCCGAGATCCCTCCCGGCTTCTTCCGCGGCTGGGTGCGCACGGTCACCCGCTTCCCGATCGCCACGATCGTGGCCGTCGTGGCGGTGCTCGGGATCGCGGCGATCCCGGCGACGCAGCTGCGCCTCGCGCTCCCGGATGCCGGCTCGCACGCCCCTGGCGATCCGGCGCGGGTCACCTACGATCTCATCTCCGAGCACTTCGGACCGGGCTACAACGGGCCGCTCATCGTGACGGGATCGATCATCTCGAGCACCGATCCCGTCGGCCTCATGACGAAGATCGGCGACGAGATCGCAGCGATGCCCGGCGTCTCGTCCGTGCCGCTCGCCACCCCCAACCAGACCGCGGACACCGGCATCGTGCAGGTCATCCCGACCACGGGCCCCGATGACCCCAAGACGGCCCAGCTCGTCTCGGATCTGCGGGCGAAGCATCAGCACTTCCTCGACGAGTACGGCGTCGACCTCAAGGTCACCGGCAACACCGCGGCCCAGATCGACGTCTCCGATCGCCTCGGCGGCGCACTGCTGCCGTTCGGCATCCTCGTCGTCGGGCTGTCCCTCGTACTGCTGACCATGGTCTTCCGGTCGATCGCCGTTCCCATCAAGGCGGCCCTCGGCTACCTGCTCTCGGTCGGCGCCGCGTTCGGCGCGGTCGCGGCCGTCTTCGAGTGGGGCTGGTTCGGTGACGCCCTGAACCTCGCGAAGGAGGGCCCGGTGATCAGCTTCATGCCGATCATCCTGATGGGCGTGCTGTTCGGGTTGGCGATGGACTACGAGGTGTTCCTGGTCAGCCGCATCCGCGAGGACTACGTGCACGGCGGCGACGCCCGGCGCGCGGTCGAGAGCGGGTTCGTGGGTTCGGCCAAGGTCGTGACGGCAGCCGCGATCATCATGATCTCGGTGTTCGCGGCCTTCGTGCCCGAGGGGGACACATCGATCAAGCCGATCGCCCTCGGTCTCGCCGTCGGCGTCTTCGTCGACGCCTTCATTGTGCGCATGACCTTCGTGCCCGCCGTGCTCAAGGTGCTCGGCGACAAGGCCTGGTGGATGCCGCGCTGGCTCGACCGCGTGCTCCCCTCGTTCGACGTGGAGGGCGACGGACTGCAGAAGCAGCTCGAGCTCGCGGACTGGCCCGAGGCCGGGCATCCGTACATCGCCGCCGCGGACGGCCTCGCGATCAGCGCCAAGAAGAAGCGGCTGTTCTCCGATGTGTCGTTCCGCCTCGGAAATGGCGACGTGCTCGTGGTGCACGGCGGGGACCGCACCGCCGCCTCCGCCCTGCTGATGGCCGTCACGGGCCGCACGAAGCCGGATGCCGGCACGATCAAGGTCGCCGGGTTCGTGCTGCCGACCCGCGCCGCAGCCGTGCGATCGCGCACCGCCGTCGTGCGGTTCGGCGCAACGGAGACCCCCGTCGACGACCTCCGCCGTGCCCTCACCGGGCACCCGAACGTGCTGGCGCTCGATGCCGTCGACACGGTGACCGACCCGGTCGAGCGCCGGCGCATCCGCTACGAGCTGGCCGACGCGTTCAGCCGCGCCCGACTCGAAGAACGCCCGTTCGCGCTCGTCGTGAGCTGCGTGGAACCGGACGCGCTCGACGACCTGCTCCCCGAGACCGTCGAGCCGAGCACCGTGCTGCTCGGTCACGGCGCCCCGGCAGACACCCTCCACACCCACCGCTCCCCCGAAAAGGCGATCGTCTGATGCCAACGTCCTCCGCCCCGCTCCGCCGCCCGCGCTCGATCTTCTCGCTCGAGCGGATGCGGTCCGACAAGCGCGTCACCTGGCTGACCATCGCGGGCATCCTGCTCGTGCCGCTCGTGATCGGCGGGCTGCTGGTCTGGGCGCTCTGGAACCCGACCGAGCGGCTCGGCGATGTGAAGGCCGCCGTGGTCAACCTCGACCAGCCGGTGAAGGTCAACGGGCAGACCGTGCCCCTCGGTCGTCAGCTCTCGGCCGGCCTGCTCGACGGCACCAGCGACAACTTCAGCTGGGTGCTCACCGACGAGAAGGATGCGGCCAGCGGCCTCGCCGACGGAACCTACGTGTCCGTGGTCACGATCCCGAAGGACTTCTCGAAAGCGGCGACCTCCCCGGCAGGAGCGGCGGCAGACGCCACGCAGGCGACGATCGACGTGCAGACGTCGGCCGAGTCCAAGCTCGTCGATCCGGCGATCAGCCAGGCAGTGACGAGCACGGCGACCTCCGTGCTGAACAAACAGCTGACGTCGACCTATCTGGACAACGTCTACGTGGGCTTCAACACGTTGCACGACCAGATCGCCAAGGCGTCGAGCGGGGCGGCGCAGCTCTCCGGCGGCATCGGCACGCTCGCCACCGGCACCCATCAGCTCGCGGATGCCGCCGGCCAGTTGGGCACCGGCGCCTCCGGTCTGTCGTCGGGCGTCTCGCAGCTCTCCGATGGCGCCTCGGCGTTGTCGTCCGGGGCTTCGCAGCTCTCGACAGGGGCTTCGTCACTGGCCACCGGGCTGACCAAGCTGTCGGGCGGAGCTTCCGCCCTGTCCGGCGGCCTGAGCACTCTCCAGAGCAAGACGCAGGCCCTCCCGGCGCAGACGAAGCAGCTGTCCGGTGCGATCTCGGGCCTCGGCGGTGACCTGAGCGCGCTGCAGACCCGATGCATCACCGAGGGCGGAAGCGCCGAATTGTGCGGCGGCATCGCGAAGGCGGCTGCGACCGTCAACGGGGTTCCAGGCACAGCCGGCATCGCTGCGGGAGCCGCCCAGCTCGCCGACGGGATGCCGGCACTGACCGGCGGGATCGCGCAGAGCGCGACGGGCGCCTCCGCCGTCGCCTCCGGCCTGACGCAGAGCGCGGGCGGGGCATCCGGTCTGGCCGCCGGTGCCGCCAAGACCGCCTCCGGCTCGGCGCAGCTCGCCGATGGCGCCGCCCAGTCGGCCGACGGCGCCTCGCAGCTCGCCTCGGGCACCACGCAGTTGCACGACGGACTCACCGGCCTCGCGGCCGGAGCCGACGCGTCGGCGTCCGGGGCGGCGTCGCTCTCGAGCGGGTTGAAGCAGGCGACCGCGCAGCTGCCGAGCTACTCGAAGTCCGACCGGACGAACCTGGCGTCCGTGGCGTCGGAGCCGGTGACGCAGAAGACCGGTGACGTCGCCGCGTTCGGTGAGTCCAGCATCCCGTTGTTCGGGGCGGTGGCGCTCTGGCTCGGGGCCCTTGCGACCTTCCTCGTGCTGCAGGCCGTGTCCAAGCGCGCGCTGCTCACGACCCGCGCATCCGGTCGGATCGCCCTCGACGGGTTCGTTCCCGGGGCCGTCATCGGCGCCGTGCAGGGGGTGCTCGTCGCCGGGATCATGCAGTTCGCGCTGTCGCTCGATGTCGGCCAGTGGTTCGGGTTCGCGGCGATCGCCGCGGTCGCCGGCATCGCCTTCGCGGCCGTCAACCAGGGGCTCGTCGCGCTGCTGGGCGGGGTCGGCAGGTTCGTCTCGATGCTGGTCGTGGTCATCACGCTGGCGTCGGGGATCATCTCGACGGTGCCCGGGTTCTTCTCGACGGCGATGCAATGGCTGCCGACCTCGGCCGCGATCACCGCGTTCCGCGGGGTGGTCGAGTCGACCGACGGGGTCTGGCGCGGTTTCGGCGGCCTGCTGCTCTGGGCGGCCTTGGGCTTCGCGCTCACGCTGATCGCGGTCGCCCGCCGCCGTATCGTGCGGGTCACGCAGCTGCTGCCCGCCGAGTAGGCCCGCCGTCGCGGGCGGCGCTCGGCCGGCGCTCAGCCGGACGTCACCGCGAGGGCGAGGGTGGCGAGCACCACCGTGATCGGCGCGACGATCAGGCCGAGCAGCACGTAGCGGCTCCAGCGGATCTCCACGTCGAGCGAGCTCAGCCGCTGGTGCCAGAGGAGGGTCGCAAGCGACGCCCATGGCGTGATGAGCGGCCCGGCGTTCACGCCGATCAGGAGCGCGACCAGGCGCACGGGTGTGTTCGCGACCGGCTCCAGGGCGAGATAGGCCGGAAGATTGTCGATCGCGTTCGCGCCGACCATGCCGGTGAGCGACAGGCGCAGCAGGTCGAGCGGCGACTCACCGGTCCCCGAGACTGCGGAGAGCAGCGCGCCGAGGCCGACCGCGTGCAAAGCCTCGATGAACAGGAACAGCCCGCTCGCGAGCAGGATCAGCTGCCAGGGCAGCAGCGAGAACCGCAGCACGCTGCGCCGGCGCACGGCGAACACCGTGATCAGCACGACGGCAGCCGCCACCGCGGGGATCCATACCGCGATGCCCGACACCAGCGCGGGGACGAGTGCGGCCACGACCGCCGCGCTCCACCAGAAGAGCACCCGGTCCCCGATCGGCTCAGCCTCCCCCGGCTCGTAGCGCACCAGCAGCGACCGGCGTGCAATGAGGAACACCGCGACGGCGGGCACCACGACGGCCACCACGGCCGGCGCCGCGGTGAGCGCGGCGAACTCTCCAGGAGAGGGATCGCCCATCGCGTGCTGGGCGAGGAGGTTGGTGAGGTTCGACACCGGCAGCAGCAGCGAGCCGGTGTTCGCCAGCCAGACCGTCGTCAGGGCGAACGGAAGCGGGTTGAGGCCGGCGTGCCGGGCGAGCACGATCACGACCGGGGTCAGCAGCACCGCCGTCGTGTCGAGCGACAGGAAGATGGTCGAGAGCGTCGCGAAGAGCACGACCAGGATCCACAGCAACCAGGCGCGGCCCAGGCCCCAGCGCGCGGTCAATTGCGCGATCGCCGTGAACAGACCCGCCTCCGCCGCGAGCTCGGTGACGACGGTCACGGCGGCGACGAACAGCAGGATGGGCCACACGCGCTCCCAGAGCTCTGCGGCCTCGGCGAGCGGGAGGACACCGGTCGCGACGGCGATCCCGCCGAGCACGAGGAGCACGGCGCCGACGATCGCTGTGCGCATCCACTCCCTTTCCCGAACTGCCCAGGCGGCTGGTCCGACTGTAGTCGACGGCGTACGCTGCTCAACGCACCCGCTAGCGTGGGTGCCTTGAGCGAAAGGGAGCGGATGCGCAAGTTCTTCTTCAACGGCGCCGTGATCAGCGCGGCGGTCGGCCTGTGGTCCACCATCCAGTCGAGCAGGAGCGGTCCGCGCGACTGGCGCATCGTGCTGATGTGGATCAACGCCGGCATCGCTCTGGCCATCGCAGTCGGAACGGTCGTGCAGGAGTCGAAAGAGGCTGAAATCAGCGAGAAATCGCGCTGATCACGCGGCGTGTCCGCCCTGATTCGCAGGCAATGTCCAGGACACTGGTATCACAGCAGTGATATCAACCTGGAAGGGGTTGCGCGATGTTTGGTCGTAGGCGGCACGCCGCCGCGGTTCCGGCGGCTCCAGTCCCCGTTCCGCAGTTGAGCGAGGTGCAGATCCTCGAGCTGGTTCACGTCAAGATCGCCGAGCTGATCGGCGCGAAGGGCGAATGGACCGTCTCCCGACGCTCCGACGACGACACCGACGCCATCTTCCACTCGGTGCTGGCGCAATCCGTCTCGCTGTCCATCACCGCGACCCTCGTCGACGCACGCCGTCGCCTGGAGGCCGGCGAACTCGTCGAGACCGCAGCCGCCGTCACCGAACCCGAGGTCGAGACCGCCGAGGTCGTCGCCCGCACCGAGGCGCAGCACGTCGCCGCCGAGGTGACCACGGTCGACGTCACCGTCGAGACGGCGGATGCGTCCGAACCGGCAGCGTTCAGCTGGGAGCCGGCCCCGATCACCGTGTGGACCGACCTCCGCAAGCCGGTCACCGGCGAGATCCCCGCCATCATCGAGCGCGCCGCAGCCTGACCCTCTCGCGTTCAGGCTCTCCGTCTTCCGGCGGAAGCGTGCTCAACCGAGCGGTCGCCACCCCGACGGTCCGCGCGAGCCGGCGCGATAGGTGTCGAGTGCGACCTCGTCCTTCGTCCAGGCGCTGATCACCGGAGCGACGATGCGCCAGCACTCGACGGCCGTGTCGCCCCGCACGGACAGCGACGGATCCCCGTCGAGGATGCCCTCGAGGACCTCGCCATACGCCAGGAGCTGACCGGGGCCGAACTCCACCGACATCGACGCCCGCTCGATCTGCAGCGGATCGCCCGGGCCGTTGACGTTGAGTTCGAGTTGCATCTCGTCGGGCGCGAGCATCATGCGCAGCTTGGTCGGCTCTTTCGTCCCCGTCAGTCCCGTCGGCACGTGCTGGGCGGGTTTGAAGGTCACCACGACCTCGCGGCGCCGCTCCCCCAGCGCCTTCCCCGAGCGCAGCGTGAACGGAACGCCCGCCCAGCGCCAGGTGTCGATCTGGAACGTGACCTCGGCGAGTGTCTCGGTCTCGCGATCCGGATCGACGCCGGGCTCCTTGGCGTAGGCGGGGACCTTCTCGCCCTCGACAGTGCCGCCGGTGTATCGGGCGCGCCTGCTCGACTCCGTCGGACTGTCCTGCCACAAGCGGGTCGCGCGCAGCACAGCGCCCTTGCCGTCGCGGAGGTCCTGGGCATCCAGGGTGGACGGCGGCTCCATCGCCAGCACAGCGAGCACCTGCAGTAGGTGGCTCTGAATCATGTCGACCAGCGCGCCGGCCTTGTCGTAGTACCGGGCGCGTCCCTCGAGCCCGAGCGTCTCGTCGTAGATGACGTCGACCCGCTCGATGTGCTCGGCGCTCCAGACCGGCTCGAAGATGCGGTTGGCGAACCGGAGACCGAGCATGTTGTAGACCGTCGAACGGCCGAGGAAGTGGTCGACGCGATGCACCTGGTCTTCCGGCACCAGCTTCGCCAGCTGCTTGTTGAGCGCGATCGCCGTGCGACGGTCCGTGCCGAACGGCTTCTCGAGGGCGAGCGTGATGCCCTCGGGGAGCTCGATCTTCGCCAGCGCCGTGCAGGCGAGGGCGGTGACCGCCGGCGGCAGGGCGAAGTACAGCGCGGGAGTCGCATCGCAGGCGTCGAGGATGCGCTCGAGGTCATCCGGCTTCGTCACATCGGCGGTCAGGTAGCGCGTGCCTTCGAGCAGCGCATCGATCGCAGGTCCGCTTGCCGAGACGGTCTTGAACGACGAGCGCACGACCGAGCGCCAGTGCGCATCCGTCCATTCCTCGCTGCCGGAACCGACGAGCTGGAGACGCCGTTCCGGGTGGTTGGTGAGCAGTTGTCCAAGGGCTGGGAGCAGCAACCGCGAGGCGAGATCGCCGCTGCCTCCGAGAATCACGAGAGTGCCGACCGTCTGCGTCATGGCTCTCACAGTACCGGCCATACTGGAGAGCATGTCGCTCCCCATCGAGGATTACGCCCTGATCAGTGACTGCTTCACGGGGGCCCTCGTCGGACGGGACGGCAGCATCGACTGGCTGTGCCTGCCGCGCTACGACTCGCAGTCCATGTTCGGCGCGCTGCTCGGCACCGAGGACCACGGGCGCTGGCTCCTCGCGCCCGTCGACGCCGAGGCGACCTCCACCCGCTCCTACGAGGGCGACACCATGATCCTCGTGACGCGATGGACGTCGTCCGAGGGCGAGGTCGAAGTGATCGACGCGATGCCGATGGGCGACGGGCGCGCCGACATCGTGCGCCGGGTGCGAGGCATCAGGGGCACCGTGCGGATGAAGCAGGAAGTGCGCATCCGGTTCGGATACGCGACGGCGATCCCCTGGGTGCGCAAGGACGACTCCGAGCATCCGCCAGCGCTCATCGCGGTCGCCGGCCCGGATGCGATCGTCGTGCGCGGAGCGAACCTCAAGGCCACAGACCACGCCCACGCCGGGCAGTTCGCGGTCGAGGCGGGCAAAACCGTCGACCTCAGTCTCACCTGGTACCGCTCGCATCGGCAGCCGCCGGCGCGGCTCGATGTGGGGGCGGCGCTCGAGCGCACCCGCACCTGGTGGACGAAATGGGCGGAGGGCTGCGAGCACGAAGGCCCGTACCGGCAGGAGGTCGTGCGGTCCCTCCTGCTGCTGCGTGCGCTGACGCATCTGCAGACCGGTGGGATCGTCGCCGCTGCCACGACCTCGCTCCCCGAGAACTTCGGCGGCGAACGCAACTGGGACTACCGCTACGTGTGGCTCCGGGATGCATCGCTCACCATCTCCGTACTCCTCGCCCACGGCTACGACGACTCCGTCGACCACTGGCGCGACTGGCTGCTGCGCGCGGTGGCGGGCGATCCCGCAGACGTTCAGATCATGTACGGACTCTCAGGCGAGCGCGACCTGCGCGAGCACATCCTGACGAGCCTCCCCGGGTATCAGGGCGCTTCGCCCGTGCGCATCGGCAACGACGCCTCGCGGCAGTTCCAGGCCGACGTCATCGGCGAGGTGATGCTCGCGCTCGACCACGGCCGCAGGAGCGGCGTCACCGAGACCCGGTTCTCCTGGGCGCTCCAGCGCGCGCTCATGGGATACCTGGAGCAGCACTGGCGCGAGCCCGACCACGGCATCTGGGAGATCCGCGGAGACCCGCAGTACTTCACCCACTCGCAGGTGCTCGTCTGGGCCGCGTTCGACTGCGCGGTCCGCGCGGTCGAGGAGCACGGCCAGGAGGGCCCCGTCGCCCGCTGGCGCAAACTCCGCGATGAGGTGCGGGCCGACGTCGAGGCGAACGGTTACGACCCCGAACGCGGCACCTACGTGCAGTCCTACGGCAGCACGGAGGTCGACGCGTCGCTCCTGCAGCTCGCCCAGGTCGGCTACTGCGACTGGGACGACCCCCGGATGCTCGGCACCGTGCGCGCGATCGAGCACGACCTGCTGCGCGACGGGCTGCTGCTGCGGTACCGCACCGAGAAGGGCGTCGACGGGCTTCCTCCCGGCGAGCATCCGTTCCTGGCGTGCTCGTTCTGGCTGGTCGAGCAATACGCGCGCTCCGGTCGCGTCGACGACGCCCGCGCGCTGATGGACCGGCTGCTCGCGCTGGCGAACGACGTCGGCCTGCTGTCGGAGGAGTACGACGTCAGCGGACGCTCGCAGGCGGGCAACACCCCGCAGGCGCTCACCCATCTCACCCTGGTGCGCGCCGCCGACGCGATCGCCGACGTCGCGGGGAGCCCGGCCGCATGAGCGGTGTCGCCGAGCCCAGCTGGCACCGGAAACCTGCTCCGCGCTGGCTCAGGATCACCAGGACGACCGTCGCCTGGGTGGTCGCCGTCGTCGTGCTCGTCGTGATCGGCTTCCTGGTCTGGGCGAACACCTCCATGCCCGCGGAACGCGGGCCCCTCGACACCGTGTGGAACGACTCGGCGGTGTCGATCACCGACCACGGCGACTCGGTGGTGCTGGCGCCGACCGGCACGCCTTCCGGGGATGGCCTGGTCTTCATCCCCGGCGCCCGCGTCGATCCGTACGCCTACCTCTACAAGCTGTCCGGCGCCGTCGCCGAGACCGGGCTGACCGTCGTGGTGACCAAGCCCATCCTCAACCTGGCGTTCTTCGACCAGCGGCCGCTCTCGACGTTCACCGACGCCGCCCCGGATGTCTCGCACTGGTACGTCGGAGGACACTCGCTCGGCGGCGTGCGCGCCTGCCAGTACGCCGCCGAGGGCGAGGTCACCGGCCTGGTGCTGTTCGGCAGCTACTGCGCGAACGATCTCTCGAGGTCCGGCATCTCCGCGCTCAGCATCTCCGGCAGCGAAGACGGGCTGAGCACGCCGCAGAAGATCGCGGACACCCGCTCGCTCCTCCCCGCCGACGCGACGTTCAGCACGATCGAGGGCGCGAACCACGCCAGCTTCGGCGACTACGGAAAACAGCCGGGCGACGGGACGGCGACGATCGACTCGCCCGCGGTGAGGAAGGCGATCACGGCCGACGTGAGCGATTTCCTGGGGGCGGGATGACCGACGCACGCACCCGTGAGGACACCGTTCTCGATGAGAAGCTCGCCCTCGGCTCCCCCTGGGTGACCATCGTCTGGAACGATCCGGTGAACCTGATGTCGTACGTGACCTACGTGTTCCAGACGTACTTCGGTTTTCCGCGCAAGGAGGCCGATCGCCTGATGATGCTCGTGCATCTGGAGGGCCGCGCCGTCGTGGCGACCGGCACCCGCGAGGAGATGGAGCGGCACGTCGAGGCGATGCACGAGTACGGCCTGTGGGCGACGCTGACGAAGGCGGACGGATGAAAGCCTTCCGGCGCGAGCGGGACGGCAGCGTTTCGGCGGTGCTCGAACCCGAGGAGGTCGAGCTCCTGGTGCAGCTCGCCACTGAGAGTGCCGCGCTGGCCGACGCGGCGCGAGCGGGGGCCGGACTTCAGGCGGATCCCGCGCTCATCCGGCTGCTCCCCGACGCCTACCCCGGCGACCCCGCCGCCTCGGCGGAGTTCCGGCGCTTCACCGCCGACGGGCTGGCCGAGCGCAAGGCGACGAACGCGCGCGTCGTCGTCGAGACCCTGGCGAGCGCCGGTGCCGGCCGGATCGAGGTGCGGCTCGACACCGCCGCGTCGACCTCGTGGCTGCGGGCGATCACCGACATCCGGCTCGTGATCGGCGCACGACTCGGCATCGTGCAGGACGGGGACGAAGGTGACGTGCACGATACCGAATCGGCGCTCATGCGCGCCGCCTACGACTGGCTCGCCTGGGTGCAGGAATCCCTGGTGGACGCGCTCACTCCGCGCTGAGGCGGCTCACACCGGGAAGCGCACCGCGGCCGCCGCGACTCCCCCGCCGGGAACGTCTTCGGCCCGCAACGCGTAGATCTTCGCCTTCGAGGCCAGGGACCGGCGCAGGATCTCGTCGACGACACCGTAGTTTCCCGGCGAATCCTCCGCGTCCAGCGTGATGGCGCCCGTCTCGTCGTCCAGTGTTCCCGGCACGCGCTGCTCGATGTCCACGATCAAGGCCTCGACAGCGCCGTAGGTCGCCGCCCTGGCGATGTCGCTCAGGTCGACGAGGGCTGTGCCGGCCGCAATGCGCGCTTCGAAATCCTCCTTGAGCGCGGCGATCTTCTTCGCGTACACGGCGTCGAGCACGAGCCGGGCGGCCTGGGCGAGCTCCTCGTCGGTCTTCTCCTCGGGGTTGCCCGCGATCACCTGGTCGACGAGGTGCTGGTAGCTGTTCGCCCCGCGGAAGATCCCGATCAACGGCTCGGCCGCGGCGAGGATGAGCGGTTCGGTCGAGTTGGCGAGCATCGGCCGCAGTGCACGGTCGATGGCCTGCACGTATTCGAGCAGCCGCACCTTCTGGCCCTCGGATCCCTGGATGCGGCCATCGGCCGTTCGTCCGCTGACCGACGACAGTCCGACCGCACTCGCTACGTCGCGCGGCATCCCTGGCACGTCGACCGTGGTGGCGGGCGCCTCCGGGGAGACACGGATCAGCCGGACGGAGTTGCCGGCGAGCGCGAGCACCAGGGCCGTCTGCGGGAACGTGACGGCCCGCAGCAGCGGTTTGACGTAGAAGCGGTCGGAGACATCGCACGATGAGCCCAGCCGATTGGGGAGCCGGAAGGTCTCACTGACCTCTCCGTTGAGGAAGACGGCGAGCGAGCGGGACTGGTACCGCCAGAAGTCGCGGTCTTCGAGGATGCTCTCGCCCTCGTGGGCGATGGCCGCGATGCGCGTCTTCGGGATGCCGTCGTCCTCGAGGTGTTTGACCGCCTGCGCGAGGTGGTTCTTGAGTTCGATCCTTGCCCGGTCCGCCTCGGCGGGAACGGTGCCGGTCGGCAGGTAGATGCTGACGCATCCCGGTTCCCGGAAGGCTGCGATCCTCTCGATGTCGGCCTTGGTCGGGATGTCCTTGTATTCCATTCCAGCTCCCTCGGTCGTCGATGTCCGGTTCCGCCAGTCTCGTCGGGGGCGCAGCGGTTGACAAGTCCCGATCATGCGCCTACGGTCCGTTAAACCGGTTTAGACGTAAGGAACGCAACGATGCGAAACCACTCGACCCCCCACTACGTGCGCAGAGTCACCGCGGCCATCGCCGCCATGGCCGGCGCCGCCCTGATCGCCACAGCACTGCCGATGACAGCGAGCGCCGCAACGAGCGCCGCGGCGATCTCAGCGACGAAACCCGCGCCGGCCAAGCTGACCAACCTCGCGCACCTCGACTGGCTGCTGGCCGATGTGCCACTGAAGGCCGGGGTCGCCGGTCACACCACCTACCGGCAGGATGCCCAGCCGACCGCCCGTGCTCCGTGGGTGTACGCCGACCGGAACGCCGACGGGACGTTCCGCCACGTCGGTGGCGGCCCCATCACGGACGCGGCGAAGGGCTGGTACGCCCAGGGCGCCTTCGACGCCGACGACATCTCGCGCGCGGCCGTCGTCTACCTGCGGGACTGGAAGCAGAACGGCACCGCGTCGAGCCGCGAATCCGCGTTCCAGCTGCTCCGCTCGCTGACCTACCTGCAGACGAGTTCGGGCCCGAACGCAGGAAACGTGGTGCTCTGGCAGCAATCCGATGGAACGCTGAACCCGAGCGCCATCCCGGTCGAACAGCCCGACCCCAGTGACTCGGCCGAGTCGTTCTGGCTCGCGCGCACGGTGTGGGCGCTCGGCGAGGGGTATGCAGCGTTCGCTCACTCCGACCGGGCCTTCGCGTCGTTCCTGCAGCAGCGCCTGCAGCTGACCGTCGCCGCCCTCGACCGTCAGTCCCTCTCGCACTACGGCGAGACCTCGATCGCGAACGGCGTGCGCGTCCCCGCCTGGCTCATCGTCGGCAGCGCGAGCGCCACGTCGGAGGCGCTGCTCGGACTCTCCGCGTACGTCGCAGCCGATCCGCGCGACCGCGCGGCATCACAGGCACTGCAGCGGTACGCAGCGGGGGTCGGCCGGCTCTCCAGCGGCGGCATCGGCCAGTGGCCGTTCGGCGCTGTGCTCCCCGAGGCGAACTCCCCGACGTTCTGGCACGCCTGGGGCGGCATGGAGCCGGCAGCGCTCTCGCGTGCAGCCGTCGTCCTCCACCGCGGCGACCTCCAAAAGACCGCAGCGGTCGACACCGCGCAATTCACCGCGCAGCTGCTGGCCTCCGGTGGCCCCGACAACGGCTGGACCCCGACGCCGGCCGATCGTACGCAGATCGCTTACGGCGTGGACTCCCGCATCCAGGGCCTGCTCGCTGTGGCCGACGCGACCCGGGCAGGCGGACTCGATCAGCTCGCCGGCGCTCAGGCGGCCTGGTACTTCGGCGCCAACCCGGCCGGCGTCCCCGTGTACGACCCGGCGACGGGAGTCTGCGTCGACGGCATCGCCTCCGACGGCACGGTGAACCGCAACTGCGGCGCCGAGTCGACGATCCACACCGAGCTCTCGATGCTGGCCCTGGATGCGCATCCGTCCGTCGCCGCGGCTGCGACGTCGCTGACCCGCACCACCGCGACCGACGGGATCACCGTCGTCGAGGCGGAGAGCGGCGCCCTCACCGGCTCCGCGACCGTCGTCACCCCGCCGAGCGCCTGGACGGGATCCGCCAACTGGTCGGGTGGAGCGTACGTGAACGCCGCCGCCGGCGACACCATCACGGTCGCCCTCCCGGCGGGTCAGGGAGCTCACCGCATCCTGCCGATCGCCGACCTCGGCGCCGGACTCTCCGGCAGCACGACCTGGACCGCGACCGGAGCGGGACGGCCGACAGCGCTCGGCTCGAACGCGAACGCGGCCCGCGCCCCGCAGGGGATCGCTCCGTCGCCCGTGTTCCTGCTGCCTCAGACCCTGCGCGGTTCGGCTCCCGCCGGCACCACCGGCCTGACCGCGACCGTGAAGGGAGCCGTGCACCTCGACGCCGTGCTCGTGCAGCCCGTCGTCTCGCACCTCGGGCTGGCGGGCGCATCCGGTGGTCTCGACGTCTACGTCAACGCGACCGATCGCCGGGCGACGCAGACCCTGCCGGCCGGTGGCTCCGCCACGGTCACGCGATACGACCGCTTCGGGCGCCAGGCCGCGGCGACCACGCATGCCGGTTCGGGCGCGACGATCTCCGTCGAGCCCGGTGGATTCACGACGGTGAGCACCCGATGACCAGTGCCCGCATCACGATCAACGATGTCGCCAAGGCGGCGGGCGTGAGCAAAGGACTCGTCTCCCTCGCGCTCAACGAACGCCGCGGGGTGGCGCCGGAGACCAGGGACCGCATCCTCGGCGCCGCCCGCGACCTCGGCTGGAGCCCCAACCCCGGCGCCCGCGGCCTCACCACGCGCCGCGCGTACGCGCTCGGGCTGATCCTGCGCCGCGACCCGCGGACGATCGAGGTCGACCCGTTCTTCCCGGCCTTCATCGCGGGAGTCGAGACGGTGCTCTCGGCGCGGGGCCAGGTGCTGGTGCTCAGTGTGGCGGCGGACCACGACGCCGAGGCCGCCGCCTACGAGCGGCTCTCGACGGACAAGCGGGTCGACGGTTTCCTGCTCACCGACCTCCTGACCGACGACATGCGCATCCGGCTGGTCGAGAGCCTCGGGATGCTCGCCGTATCGCTCGGCTCGCCGACCGCCGACAGTGTGTTCCCGGTGATCTCACGCGACTACGACGAGGGCATCGACGCACTTATGGAGCACCTCATCTCCCTCGGGCATCGTGAGATCGCGCACGTATCGGGCGACGAACAGATGCTGCACGGCCGCCGCCGCCGGGAACGCTACGAGCATGCGATGCGAGAGGCCGGACTGGTCCCGAACGTCATCGCCACGGACTTCTCGCCGGAGCAGGGAGCCGGGGCGACCAAGGCTCTCCTCGACGGTCCCCGGCGGCCGACCGCGATCGTCTACGGCAACGACCCGATGGCCGTCGCCGGCATGGGCGTCGCCCACGAGCGGGGTCTGCGCCTGCCGCGCGACCTCTCGATCACCGGTCTGGATGGATCTCAGATCGGCACCTACATCTATCCCTCCCTGACGACGCTCGACAACGACCCGACCGAATGGGGCATCGCTGCGGCCACCGCCCTGCTGCGCCTCGTCGAAGACGGCGAGACGTCGAACGTCACCCTCCCCCCGGCCGGACTGGTGGTGCGTGCCTCCACAGCGGCGCCCTCCACCGGCCAGCACTGAAACAAGACAAGGAACCGAAGAACCATGCAAAGACGCAGAATACTGATCAGCATCGTGACCGCTGCTGCTCTCGCCGGATCGCTCGCCGCGTGCGGGTCGAGCGGTGGCAGCTCGAGCGATGCGATGAAGGCCCACGGCCCGATCACCCTCTGGTACTCGAACAACGCCCAGGAGCTCCAGTGGGGCAAGGCGATGGTGGCGTCGTGGAACTCCGCGCACCCGAAGGAGCAGATCAAGGCGCAGGAGGTGCCGGCCGGCAAGAGCACAGAAGAGGTGATCGGGGCGGCCATCACCGCCGGCACGACACCGTGCCTGGTGTTCAACAACCTGCCGGCGGCGACTGGGCAGTTCCAGAAGGCCGGCGGCCTCGTCGACCTCTCGAAGTTCTCCGACGGCGACTCGTACATCGAGACGCGCAGCGGTGACTCGGCCAAGCAGTACAAGTCGGCAGACGGCGACTACTACCAGATGCCGTGGAAGTCGAACCCCGTGATGATCTTCTACAACAAGACCCTCTTCGAGAAGGCCGGGCTCGATCCGAACAACCCCGACCTCTCGACCTACGACAAGTTCCTCGCGGCCGCGAAGCAGATCAAGTCGAGCGGAGCCGCGCCCTACGCGATCTACCCGGCGCCGACGAGCGAATTCTTCCAGGTGAACTTCGACTTCCTGCCGCTGTACGCCGCCGAGAGCAACGGAAAGTCGATGATCGAGAACGGCAAGGCGACCATCACCAGCCCGGAGGCGATGGACGTCGCCAACTTCTGGAAGACCATCTACAGCGACGGTCTCGCCGGCAATGAGCAGTACCAGGGCGATGCGTTCGCCGACGGCAAGTCCGCGATGGCGATCGTCGGCCCGTGGGCCATCGCCTACTACGGCGACAAGGTCAAGTGGGGTTCGGTCCCCGTCCCGACCAAGGACGGAACCACCCCGGACAAGACCTACACCTTCCCCGACGCCAAGAACATCGGCATGTACACCTCGTGCAAGAACCAGGGCACTGCCTGGGATGTGCTGAAGTTCGCGACGAGCAAGGACGAGGACAGCAAGCTCCTCAACGTGACCGGCCAGATGCCGATCCGCGATCAGCTGTCCACGGTCTACGCCGACTACTTCACCGCGCACCCGGACTACAAGGAGTTCGGATCGCAGGCCGCCCGCACCGTCGATGACCCTTCAGGCCCGAACACCATCGCCCAGATGCAGGCCCTGCGGGACGCCTACACGAAGTCCGTGATCTCCGGGAGCGGCAGCGTCGAAGACGCGTTCAAGGCCGCAGCCGACAAGATCGACAAGCTGGCGGCGCAGAAGTAGCCATGACCGCCGTCAACACCACGCCGGCGGCGGGGGGCCACGACTCCTCCGCCGCCGGCGGGCCCCTCAAGGGACGCGACGCGAAGAAGCGACGCACTGATCAGCCGCTGCGCATCCGGATCTTCGGAAAGAACCCGCTCGGTTGGTTGTTCAGTGCCCCGTATCTGATCTTCGTGATCGTGATCTTCGCCTACCCCCTGCTGTTCGCGATCTACATGTCGTTCTTCGACTACTTCTTCGCGGCTCCCGGGGCGAACGTCGACCGCCCGTTCGTCGGCTTCGACAACTACGTCAACGCCTTCACCGATCCCGCCGTCTGGCAGTCGTTCGGCAACGTCGGCATCTTCTTGATCATCAACGTGCCGCTCACGGTGATCCTGTCGTTGCTGCTCGCCAGCGGACTGAACAGCATCAAGCGCTTCCGCACCTTCCTGAGGGTCAGCTACTACGTGCCCTACGTGACCGCCAGCGTGGCGATCATCGGCGTCTGGCTGTTCCTGTTCAACGAGAACGGCCTCGTCAGCAACATCCTCGGGCCGCTCGCCCCCAACCCCAGCTGGTTCGTGAATCCGTACTGGGCGATGCCCATGATCGCGATCTACGTGACCTGGAAGCAGCTCGGTTTCTACATCCTGCTGTACCTGGCGGCGCTGCAGAACGTGCCGACCGAACTCTACGAATCCGCCGCGACCGACGGTGCCGGGCGCGTACGGCAGTTCTTCTCCGTCACGGTGCCCGGCGTCCGCCCGGCGACGGTGCTCGTGCTGCTGCTGTCCACGATCGTCGGCGCGAACCTCTTCACCGAGCCGTACCTGCTGACCGGCGGTGGCGGACCGAACGGCGCCTCGACCAGCCCCGTGCTGCTCATCTATCAGCAGGGCATCCAGCAGGGACATCCGGGCTACGCGGCCGCCATCGGCATCGTGCTCGTGATCTTCGTGCTGATCATCGCCTTCCTTCAGAATCGGTTCGCGGGAGAGAGGAACTCATGACCGCCACCACCCCACGCGTTGCGCCGGCCTCGTCCGGGCGTCCCGCGCGTAAGCGCCGCAAGGTCGACATGTCCTCCCCACGGCAGCTCAGCCGGGGGCAGGCCGTGCTTCAGGGGATCGTGCTCACCATCGGTGCGATCGCGTTCCTCTTCCCGTTCTATTACATGGTGGTCGGCTCGCTGCAGGCGGCGCCCGACACGACCGTCGCCGGTGCGTTCCCGAATCCGGCGAACATCACGGTGAACAACTACATCAACATCAACGAGCGCATCAACCTCGGCACCGGCCTGATCAGCTCGGGCATCTTCACGGGAGGCGTGATCCTGTGCACCGTGGTGTTCGGCATGCTCGCGGGTTACGCGTTGTCGATCCTGCAGTGGCGCGGGCGCGGTACGACCTTCGCGCTGGCGCTCCTGGTGCAGGTCGTGCCGTTCCAGCTGCTGATGGTGCCGCTCTACGTTTTGATCGCGCGCAACTACGGACTCGCCGACAACTACCTCGGGATGATCCTGCCGTTCGCGATCAATTCGACGGCGGTGCTCATCTTCCGGCAGTACTTCCTGCAGATCCCGAAGGAGCTCTTCGATGCCGCGCGCATCGATGGCGCCGGTGAGTTCGCGGTGCTCCGGCGCATCGCGCTCCCGCTCGTGCGACCCGCCCTGGTCACGGTGCTGCTGCTGACCTTCATCGGTCCGTGGAACGAGTTCCTCTGGCCGTTCCTGATCACGAAGGAGGCGAGCATGCAGCCGCTCGCCGTCTCCCTGGCGAACTACATCAGCACGGTCGCGGCGTCGTCGACGAACCCGTACGGCGCGATCCTCGCCGGCGCGGTCGTACTGGCAGCGCCCGTGGTGGTGCTGTTCATCGCCTTCCAGCGGTACTTCACATCGACCGACATCGGGTCGGGCGTCAAGGGATGAGGACAATGTCAGCCGTCAGCACGGACGATCTGCGCGCAAGTTACCGCGAAGCGCTGCAGCACACCAACGCGCTCACCGACCGGATCTCGACCGACCAGTTCTCTGCCCACTACCCCGATCGGCCGGATTGGGCGATCGGCCCCTTCGCCAGGGACGAGTCGCTCACCTTCCGTCTTGACGGGCAGTGGGACGACCCGACCGGCATCGGCTGGACCAGCGACTCGATCTTCAACCCGACGGTGATCGAGCGCGACGGGGAGCTTCACTTGTTCTACCGCGCCTCGCCGCGCAAGGAGTCGACTTCCAGCCGCATCGGGCATGCCGTGCAGCGCGACGGCGTCTGGCACGACTCCCCCGCCAACCCGGTGATCTACCCCACGGAAGCCAACGAAGTCCTCGGCTGCGAAGACCCCAAGATCTACCGGATCGACGGGAGGTACGTGCTCTTCTACAACGCCATCTGGCGCCTGCCCGAGACCGGCGAGGTCGCCTGCGACATCATGGCCGCCGTCTCCGACGATCTCGAGCACTGGGAGAAGAGCGGTCTCGTCGTGCCGTACGAGGTGTCGCAGTACTGGGCGAAAGGCGCGGTGATCCCGCGAGACCAGGCCGGCAATGCCGTGCGCATCGGCGGCGAGTACCTGATGTTCCTGTCGGAGGGCTGCGGAGGCCGGCCCATGGTCGGGCACTCGGACGACCTGCTCTCGTGGCGCTTCGAGGAGCAGCCCTACCTGGATCTCCTCGATCTCGGCGGCTCGCTGCACGAAGTCGCCTGCGCTGCAGTCGTCGGCGACGACCTCGTGCTCGACTTCTTCTACGGCGACGCCGACGGCGAATTCGCCGCGGCCCAGGCCCTCTACTCCACCTCCGACCCGTACCGGCAGCTCGCCGTGCACCGGGGCGGCTCGCTCTCCTGGGGCGGGTTGCAGCGCATCGACGGCGATTGGGCCTTCGCCCAGGGCTGGGATGCACCGCGCGGCGTGCGCGAGATGTACTTCTACCGATCGACAGAACCGACACCGAAAGCACCAACGGCATGAGCACTCCAGAGAACTTCCCCTACGCACTGACCAGGGCCGGAGTCGTGATGGTCCCCGAGCCCGGCAACCCGCTCGAGGTGGAAGGGGTGCTCAACCCGGCCAGCGGCCGCGGTCCCGACGGTGAGCTGTACCTGCTGCCGCGTCTCGTGGCCGACGGCAACGTGTCACGGGTCGGGCTGGCGCGCGTCGTCGTCGACGACGGAGTGCCGGTGTCGGTCGAGCGCGAGGCGATCGTGCTCGAACCCGAGCGGGAGTGGGAGATCGGCGCGTCGAATTCGGGAGTCGAAGACCCGCGCGTCACGTTCATCCCGGCTATCGGGCTCCACGTGATGACGTACGTCGCCTTCGGCCCCCTCGGCCCCCGGACCGCCGTCGCCACGTCGCGGGACCTGCGCGAATGGCGTCGCCTGGGGCCGGTCACCTTCGAGTACGACGACGAGCTCGGCGTCGACCTCGGGCTCTATCACAACAAAGACACGGTGTTCTTCCCCGAGCCGGTGACCGCGCCCGACGGCACGCTCAGCCTCGCCGTGCTGCACCGGCCGGTGTGGGAGCTCGGCGAGGTGCGGCCGGGCGAGGGCAACCGTCCCCCCGCCACTGTGCCCGAGTCGCGCCCGAGCATCTGGATCGCCTTCGTGCCACTCGATGCCGTGCTCTCCGACGATCGGGAGCTCGCGCGCTGGCGCCAGAACCGCTTCCTCGCCGGTCCCGAGTATCCGTTCGAGGAGCTCAAGATCGGGGCGGGTCCTGCTCCCATCCGTGTCGAGGAGGGCTGGCTGCTGCTGCACCACGGCGTCACCGGCGTGATCACGAACTCGATGGCCCAGCAGCAGAGCGTCAACTACGGCGCGGGAGCGATGATCCTCGACGGCGACGAGCCGTGGCGGGTGCTCGACCGCACCAGCGCACCGCTGCTGGCCGCAGAGACCGAGGACGAGCGCAGCGGGATCGTTCCGAACGTCGTCTTCCCCACCGCGATCGAGGAGGTCGACGGCCGGCTGTTCGTCTTCTACGGCATGGCCGACTCGAAGATCGGGGTCGCCCGGCTGCACGCGAACGAGTGATCTGGGCCATGATGTCGAAAAGACCGGCTCCCGTTCGTGTAGAAGACGAGAGAAACGGAGAACATCATGACGCAGTACCTGCTCAGCGTGTATCAGCCTGACGGCCCGGTTCCCGAGCCCGACGTGCTGGCGGCGATCGGCCGCGACCTGGAGGACGTCAACAATGCGATGCGTGCCGCCGGCGCGTGGGTCTTCTCGAACGGGCTGCTGCCGCCATCGTCGGCGACGGTTCTTCGACCGGATGGCGACGACGTGCTGATGACGGACGGCCCGTTCGCCGAGGGCAAGGAGCATCTCGGCGGCTTCACGATCGTCGAGGCGCCCGACCTGGATGCTGCGCTCGAGTGGGGCCGTCGCGTCGCGATCGCGAGCACCCTCCCCATCGAGGTGCGGCCCTTCGCCGGGTGAGCGGGCGCGTCGGACCGGCGGAGATCGCTCGTGTCTTCCGCTCCGAGTACGGCCGGTCGGTCGCCGTGCTGTGCCGCATCTTCGGCGATCTCGACGTCGCCGAGGATGCGGTGCAGGACGCCTTCACTGCCGCTGCGCAGCGCTGGCCGGTCGACGGCCTGCCGCCGAGCCCGGCCGGCTGGATCATCACCACGGCGCGCCGCCGCGCGATCGACCGCGTGCGGCGCGAGGCGACGGGGCGCGACCGCATCGCCGAGGCCGCGCTCCTGCACGCGCAGTCGGAGCCCGCTGCGGCAGCCGCAGACCCGGAGTCACCCGTGGACGACGACCGGCTGCGCCTGATCTTCACCTGCTGCCACCCTGCACTGGCGCCGGCATCGCGCGTCGCGCTCACCCTCCGGATGCTCGGCGGCCTGACCACGACCGAGATCGCGCACGCGTTCCTGGTGCCAGAGGCGACGATGGGGCAGCGCCTGTCGCGTGCCAAGTCCAAGATCCGGGATGCGCGCATCCCGTACCGCGTCCCCGGTGAGGCCGACCTCCCCGACCGCCTGCGCTCGGTGCTCGCGGTCGTCTACCTCATCTTTAGCGAGGGCTACACGGCGACCGGCGGCGAGCGCCTCGTGCGCGACGAGCTCTGCGCAGAGGCCATCCGGCTCGCGCGTCTGCTGCTCGAGCTGATGCCCGACGAAGAGGAGGCGGCCGGTCTGCTCGCGCTACTCCTGCTGATCGACGCCCGACGTGGCGCACGGGTGGGTGCCGACGGCGACCCCGTGCTGCTGCCCGATCAGGATCGGGCACTGTGGGATCGGGCTCTGATCGACGAGGGACTGGCGTTGGTGCGGTGGTGCCTGCGACGGGACCGTCCCGGGCCGTACCAGCTGCAGGCGGCAATCCAGGCGGTGCACAGCTCGGCGCCCCGGGCATCGGAGACCGACTGGGCGCAGATCGTGGCGCTGTACGACCAGCTGCAGGCCGTGCAGCCCACCCCGGTGGTCGCACTCAACCGTGCGGTCGCCGTCGGCGAGGCGCAGGGCGCGGCGGCCGGCCTGGCGGTCGTCGATGCCCTGACCGGGACGACCGGAAGCCTCGAGACGTTCTATCTGCTGCACGGCATCCGTGCCGATCTGCTGCGCCGCCTTGGTCGCAGGACCGAGGCCGCCGCCGAGTACGACGAGGCCATCGCACGCACCGACAACGCCGCCGAGCGCCGGATGCTCGCCCGGGCACGCGCCTCGCTGACACCGGTCGAACGCTGACGTCTTCCCTCCCGGCGCCGATCGGCGCAGAGTGGAGGCATGAACATCGCCTTTCTCGGACTCGGCCGCATGGGTCGCGAGCTCGTCCCCCACCTCATCGACGCCGGCCACTCGGTGACCGTGTGGAATCGCTCGCCTGAACCCGCCGCGGTGATCGGCCGTCGCGGCGCAACGGTCGCCTCGACGGCCGCCGAGGCGGTCGATGGGGCGCGGACCGTCGTCTCCGCGCTCTTCGGACCGGACACCGTGAGGGAAGTCATCACGGGAGCGGGCCTGCCGTTCGCCGACGGAGCGCTCTGGATCGACGTGACGACTGTCGCCCCCGCCGACGCAGAGGAGTTCGCCGCCTGGGCCGGTGAGCAGGGCATCCGCTACGTGCACTCACCCGTGATCGGCTCGCTCGCGCCGGCCCGTGCCGCCGCCCTCGGCGTGTTGGTGGGCGGGGAGCACGACGCCGCACGTGACGCCCGCACGATCGTCTCGCTCTGGGCCGATCCCAACAAGCTCCGGATGCTCGACTCCCCCGCCAAGGCCGCCGCCGGCAAGCTCGTGGCGAACCTCGCCCTGGCGGTCTCGATCGAAGGGCTGATCGAGGCGCTCCGCCTCGGCGAAGCCGGCGGCCTGGGCCCGAACGAGGTGCTGGAGACGCTGGGGATCACCGCGCTCGCCCCCGTCGCCGCGATGAAGGGTCCGACCGTCGTGGGGCGGTCCTTCGACGACACGCAGTTCTCGGCGGCGCTGCTGGCGAAGGACACCCGCCTGATGCTCGCGACCAGCGTCAAGCCGCTTCCGGCGGTCGCCCTGGTCGCCGACGCCCTCGACCGCGCGATCGCATCCGGCCACGGCGAGGAGGACTTCTCGGTCATCGCCGACGACTGACGGTTCCGGCGGCGGTGGCGGCGGCTGTCAACGGTCGCGTGAGGCCGCCGAGCGCAGGTACGCCTGGATGCGGCGCGCCGCGTCGCGCAGCACCGTGACGTCGACGTCGATCACGGTCCTGACATCGGGGTCGGCCACGCAGAGGGCGCCGATCCGCTCGTGCTCCAGCGCTTCGACCGGCATCGCGGCGAAGAACTGCGGGCCGCCGTTGTAGACGATCGGATCGGCGCGGGTGCGCTCGTCGCGCCGGGCGTCGTACACGACGATGGGGCCCGCCATCTGCGACGCGTTGCGCGCGAGCACGCCGGGATCCGGGAGGGGCCTGGCGCCCGACGAGACGACGGTGCGCTCTCCGCGCTCGTCCACCACGACCAGTCCCGCCCAGGACGCGCGGAAATGCGCCCGGACGTCGACGAGCACCGCCTCGATGGAGGTATCCCCCGACACCTGGGCGTGCGTCAGCAGGTCTTGGATCCGGGCGCGACCGTCGTCGCCCGATGGCGCGATGGCCTGCCGATGGTCGCGCAGCGCTGCGACCACGGCCGGAGCGAGGTCGCCCGCCCACTGCGCGTATACGGTCGAATCGCGATAGCGATCCGTACCCGGCTGTGGATCGCTCAGCATGGCCAGCCGGGCGCAGCCCGCTCTCGAGAGCAACCGCGACGACGCGGCGTTGAGGCGGTTCCGGTGGCGGTCCGCTCTCGCCCCCACCCGACCTGCGTACGTCGGTATCGTCGATACCGTCTGGATTCCCAGCAGCACGACGCGAGCCGGATCGATTCCGGAGGCCTCCAAGACACCCAGCGCGCGGCGGAGGCTCGTCGTCCACGCCGAGGTGGCTGTCGCCGTCAGCGCATCGTTGACGCCGACCGTGATCACTGCCGCACTGAAGGAGGACAGGTCGTCGAGGTGCTCGAGCGCGTCGGGAAGGTCCCGCGCCAGCATCCGGGGGTCGGCGTGCACGACGACGTCGACCCCGGAGTCGAGGTCCCGCGCAACGCGCCGGGCCAGATGGCCCGCGAGGGCGACCTCGTGCGTCAGAACACCCCATCCGACGGCCGGCCCGCCGCCGATCAGCAGCACCCGTTCACCGCCGGGCCCCCCGGCATGCACGACGCCGTCCGACGGCGGGCGCGGGACGTCGTGCATGAGCCTGCTGCGGTGCGACAGGATCGCCCGCGACCACATCGCGCTCACCACCATCGCACCTCCAGGCTCCATTCAACTCTCGTCCGTGCCGGTCGCGACGTAAGGGCGCACCGCAGGACGTCTTCGATTTGTGCAATAAGCAGGGTTGAACGGGACCACACCGTACATTTAGACGGAAACTGCCGCCGGCAGCGCAACGAAAAGCCCGGCCGGATCGATGATCCGGCCGGGCTTCGGTGGTGCACCCCCTGGGACTTGAACCCAGAACCCACTGATTAAGAGTCAGTTGCTCTGCCGATTGAGCTAGAGGTGCGTTTCGTTTCGGTGACCCGAACCGAGGCTCAACATTAGCATCAGATTCGCGCGCTTCGCCAATCGAGCATCCTTCAGCATCCGGGCCCGTCGCGACGCGTCGGGACACACGCTCTGCACCCGGAGGGCACCCCCCGTTCACGACGGCTGGGTAGGCTCGGAGCCGTGACTTCCGACTCCGCCACCATCGCCACCGGCGCCCCGTTCGCCGACGACCTCGCGCTCGCGCTGCGCCTGGCCGACACCGCGGACGCGATCTCCGCCGACACGTTCCGCGCGCTCGATCTGCACATCGACACCAAGCCCGATCGCACGTACGTGACGGAGGCCGATCTCGCCGTGGAGCGCGCCATCCGGGGCGTCCTCGCCACCGATCGACCGGATGACGGGATCCTCGGCGAGGAGTACGGCGTCGAGGGTGACGCGACCCGCCAGTGGATCATCGACCCCATCGACGGCACCGCCAACTACCTGCGCGGCGTCCCGGTCTGGGGGACGCTGATCGCTCTCGCTGTCGACGGTGTGCCTGTCGTGGGTGTCGTCAGCTCCCCCGCGCTCGGCAAGCGATGGTGGGCGGCGACGGGGTCCGGCGCGTGGGTGGCCGAGAACGACGGCGACCCCCGCCGCATGCGCGTCTCCGCGGTCGCGGACCTCGAGCACGCGTCGATCAGTTTCCAGTCCATCGCGCAGTGGGACGACGCCGGCTACCTCGACCGGCTGATCGCCCTCACCCGGGCGGTCTGGCGCGACCGGGCGTACGGAGACATGTGGTCGTACATGATGCTCGCCGAGGGCCTGATCGATGCTGTCGGCGAGTTCGACGTGAAGACCTACGACCTCGCCGCACTCATCCCGATCGTCGAGGAGGCGGGCGGACGCTTCACCTCAGTGAACGGCGATGCCGGCCCCGGCAACGGATCGTCGCTGGCCAGCAACGGCCTCCTGCACGAGGCTCTGCTGCGCGCCCTCGCCTGAGGGTGCGCAGCACAAGCTGAGGGCGCGCAGCAGAAGCCGACGGTCGAGGGCGGCGTCAGGCGGCCAGCACCTCGTCGAGCTGCTGGTAGCCGTCGGTCATTCCCTTCTCCATGCCGGACGAGACCATGCCGTCCCGCGCCTCGAGCGTCGGATACACCGCGTGTCCGACGAGGCGGCTGCGGCCGCCCTCGAGCGGCTCGAACGTGATGGACTCGATGCTCACCACATCCGGGTACCCCTCGAACTCGAAGGTCTGGATGGCGAACTCGTTGTCGCGCACGACGTGGAAGACACCGCGGAAGGCGTACTCCTCGCCGGACGGGTCGCGGTGGATGTAGCGGTAGCCGCCTCCCGTGCTGAAGTCGTACTCCTCCAGGTCCATGTCGTAGCCGCGCGGCCCGAGCCAGCGCGCGAAGAGCTCCGGGTCCTTGTGGGCGCGGAACACCTTCTCGACGGGAGCGTCGAATTCGCGCACGAAGTCGACGAACGGCAGCCCCTCGGGGGCGGTGACAGTGAGTGCATTGCTCATGATCTGTTCTCCTTGTGCGATCGATTGCCGGGCGCCCCCTGCTCCGCGTCGAGCTCGGCGAGGACGGTGTCCAGCGAACGGAATTGCTGTTCATGGATGAGGCGGTAATGGTCGATCCAGGCGGTGAGCTCTTCGAGCGCGCCGGCGTTCAGATGAACCGGACGTCGCTGCGCCTCCTTGGTGCGGGTGACGAGCCGCGCCTCCTCCAGCACGTGGATGTGCCGCGAGACCGCCTGCGTGGTGATCGCGAACGGTTCGGCCAGCTCGTTCACCGTCGCCGGCCCCCGGCTCAGCCGGGCGACCATCGCCCTGCGCACCGGATCGGCCAGCGCCTGGAACGCGCGGTCGAGCCGTGCCTCCGTCTCCACGCCGTCACTCATATTCAATCAATTCCTTTATCAACTGTTACGTTGAATACACTAATCCGAGCCGAGACGCGTGTCAACAGTTCCATCCGCAACCCTCCGATCGATAGGTTGGGGACGGTGAGCACCAATTCCGCGTCGCCCCTCGTGCACATCGCCAACTTCCGCATGGACTTCGGGCGCACCACGGTCATCCGCGACCTCTCCTTCGACATCGACGCCGGTGAGACCTTCGGGTTCCTGGGTAGCAACGGTTCCGGAAAGACGACGACCATCCGGGCCCTCCTCGGCATCTATCAGCCGACGGCTGGCACCCTCCACATCGACGGGCGCCCGTTCACCCCGGAGGCCGGCGGACGCCTCGGCTACCTGCCCGAGGAGCGAGGTCTCTACAAGAAGGAGTCCGTGATCGACGTCATGGTCTACTTCGGCAAGCTCAAGGGCCTCGGCGCCGAGCAGGCGAGGCGTTGGTCCCGTGGCTATCTCGAGCGCGTCGGGATCGGGGACAAGGAGAAGGTGCGCCTCGACAAGCTCTCGGGCGGTCAGCAGCAGAAGGTGCAGCTCGGCGTCACGATCATGAACGAGCCGGAACTGCTCATCCTCGACGAGCCCACCAAGGGCTTCGACCCGGTGAACCGCCGTCTGCTCATGGACATCATCGACGAGCAGAAGAAGGCCGGCTCGACCGTGATGATGGTGACCCACCAGATGGAGGAGGTCGAGCGCCTCTGCGATCGCGTCATCCTGCTCAAAGACGGTGGCGCCCGTGCATACGGCACCGTCGCCGAGGTGCAGGAGCAGTTCGGCGGCACGATCGTGCACGTCGATCACGACGGTGCCATCCCGCCGTCGCCCCAGTACGCGATCCTTTCGGATTCCGGCGGGCACGCACAGCTCGAGGTCGCCAATGACGCCGACACAGCGGCCATCCTGCGCACGCTCGTCGACGCGGGCCTGGACATCACCCGCTTCGCCCCCACCCGCAAATCCCTCGACGACATCTTCGTCGAGGTCTACGGAGCCGAGAACAGGGATCTGGACTGACCATGGCACAGCACAACCTCGGAACCGTGATCTCGTTCGAGTTCCTCCGCACGGTCAGCAAGCGCCGCTTCTGGGCGATCACGCTCTTCATCCCGATCGTCATGATCGGGCTGATCACTCTGATCGTCGCCTCCAACGTCTCGACCGCCAACACGGCCGACGCCCAGAAGAACGCACGCGTGACCTTCGTCTACACGGATGCCTCCGGCCTCGTCGATCCCGCCCTGGCCACCAAGGCGGGCGGCAAGCAGATCACGGATGAGGCGGCCGGTGTGGCTGCGGTGAAGAACGGCGACTCGGAGGCGTTCTTCGCGTACCCGGCCGATCCTGCGACGCAGACGGTGAAGGTCTACGGCGCCGACGCCGGGCTCTTCGCCAACGGCAAGTACTCGTCGGTCGCCCAGGCCGTGCTGTCGGCGAGCGTGCAGGAGCGGGTCGATTCGAAGGTGTACGTCGCCGTGCTGCGCGATCAGGTGCAGACGACGACCGTCACGTTCAAAGACGGCGCGGTCGCGCCCGGCTTCGAGGCGATCATCCCTGCGCTCTTCTTCGTGCTCGTCTTCTTCATCGTCATCGTGTTCCTCGGCAACCAGATGCTGAACTCGACCCTCGAGGAGAAGGAGAACCGGGTCACCGAGATGATCCTGACCACGATCAATCCGACGAGCCTGCTCGTGGGCAAGGTGATCTCGCTCTTCATGATCGGCATCATCCAGATGATCGTCTTCTCCCTGCCCGTGCTGATCGGATACGTGTTCTTCCGCTCACAGCTGTCGATCCCCGAGCTCGCGCTCTCCGGGCTCGTGTTCGAGCCCGAGAAGATGATCGTCGGCGTACTCATCCTGATCGGCGGTTTCGCTCTGTTCACCGGCACGCTGGTGGCGGTCGGCGCTGTGATGCCGACGGCCAAAGACGCCGCTCCCGTCTTCTCGGTCGTGATCTTCTCGATCGTCATCCCGCTGTACGCATCCGGATTCGCGGTGAGCTCGCCCGACTCGCCGATCGTGCAGGTGCTCGCCTACTTCCCGTACACGGCACCGGTCACGGCGCTGATCCTGAACGCCTTCGGCACGCTGCCGCTCTGGCAGGCGATCATCATCATCCTCGAGCTGTTCATCCTGTCGGCGATCGTGCTGCGTATCGCCGTCCGGCTGTTCCGTTACGGATCGATCGAGTACACGAACAAGGTGAAGATCCGAGACGTGCTGTCGCGCCGCGCGACCGTGGAACCGCAGGCGGGCCGCTGATGCGCGCGATCACGGTGCCGACGCCCGGCGACGCGCACGTTCTGACCATGACGGAGGTCGCCGAACCGGTGCCGGGAGACCGCGACGTGCTCATCCGCGTCGCCGCGGCCGGCCTCAACGGCGCTGACATCTCGCAGCGCCGCGGATACTACCCGTCGCCTCCTGGCGCGCCGGAGTGGCCCGGCCTCGAGGTCTCGGGAGAGATCGTCGACACCGGATCGTCCGTCACCGAATGGTCGGCCGGCGACCTCGTCTGCGCGCTGCTGCCGGGTGGCGGCTACGCCGAGTTCGTCACCGTCGACGCGGGACTGGTGCTGCCGGTGCCGCCGGGCGTCGACCTGGTCGAGGCGGCCGGGCTCCCCGAGGTGGTGGCCACCGTCTGGTCGAACGTCTTCCTGAGTGCCGGGCTGCTCCGCGGCGACAGCCTGCTCGCGCACGGCGGCTCCAGCGGCATCGGCTCGATGGCGATCCAGCTCGGCGTCGCCTTCGGCGCACGGGTCTTCGCGACCGCGGGAAACCCGGAGAAGGTGGCATTCTGCCGCGAGCTCGGCGCTGAGGTCGCCATCGACTACCGCGAGCAGGACTTCGTGGAAGTCGTGCGCCAGGAGACCGATGGCACCGGCGTGGACGTGGTGCTCGACATCGTCGGCGGCGATTACATCGCCAGAGACCTGGAGGCGCTGGCGACGGGCGGCCGGGTGATGTCGATCGCCAATCGCAGCGCCCAGCCGAGCACGATCGACGTGAACCGCCTGATGCACAAGCGGGCGAAGATCTGGGGCACGACGCTGCGTGCGCGGCCGCTCGCCGAGCGTGTTGCCATCATCACCTCCGTGCGGGAGAACGTCTGGCCGCACCTTGCGGCGGGACGCATCCGGCCTGTCATCGACTCGGTCTTCCCTCTCGAGGACGCGACGCAGGCGCATCTGCGGATGGAGTCGTCGCGCCACCTCGGGAAGATCCTGCTGCAGCTGCGCTAGCCCTGCGCGACCACACCTCGATCGGAACGGCGGCCGCAGCACCGACCGCATAGGCGACCAGATCGATCCAGGAGAAGGTCGACCCGACGACGAGTGCAGCACCGGGAACGGTGCGCGAGAGTTCGGCAGGCACCGGTGTGAGCTGCCACAGTTCGATCGCCGCGCAGGCGGCGAGGGCGATCGCCGGAGCGATCCCGATGCGCACAGCGGGCAGCACGATCGCGATCAGCACCGCCACGAAGCTCGCGTAGAGGGCGTCCGCCACGAAAGCGCCGACAGCTCCGATCGCGAAGGCGTGCACGGCCAGGCCGCCGAGCAGGATGACCGCCGCGGCGACAGCGAGGCGGATGCGGCGCGCGGATCGTCGGGACATGCCATCGACGCTACGCAGGCGCGAGCGCGCACGCATCCGCCTGCCGATGGATTCACCGACGCCGCGCGGTGGGAGGATCGACGCATGACCGATTCGCTCCGCGCGCCCTCCGACGACGCCCTGTTCGCCCTCCCGAAGGCCGAGCTGCACCTGCACATCGAGGGCACCCTCGAGCCGGATCTCGCGTTCGAGCTGGCGGCCCCCAACGAGATCCCCCTCCCGTACGCCTCGGTCGACGAGCTCGAACGCCGCTACGACTTCAGCGACCTCCAGTCGTTCCTCGACCTCTACTACGCCACGATGGATGTGCTGCGCACCGAGTCCGACTTCGCCGAGCTGACCCGGCGGTATCTCGCGAAGGCGACGTCGCAGGGCCTCCGGCACGTCGAGCTGTTCTTCGATCCGCAGGCGCACACCGCCCGCGGCGTCCGGATCGAGACGGTGATCGACGGGATCGGAGCCGCCCTCGACGAGGCGGAGCGCGACCTCGGCATCTCCAGCGGTCTCATCCTCAGCTTCCTCCGCGACCAGCCCGTCGACGACGCCGACCGCACGCTCAGCGCGGCGCTCGGGCGCACCGATCGCATCATCGGCGTCGGCCTCGACTCGGCCGAGGTCGGCTATCCGCCGTCGCTCTTCGAAGGTGTCTACGCCCGTGCCAGGGCCGAAGGTCTCCACGTCGTGGCGCACGCGGGTGAGGAGGGGCCGCCCGAATACATCCGGCAGGCTCTCGACCTGCTCGGCGCCGAGCGCATCGACCACGGCATCCGGGCCATCGAGGACCCGGAGCTGGTGGCCCGGCTGGCGTCGGAGGGCATCGCGCTGACCATGTGCCCGCTCTCGAACGTGCGGCTGCGCACGATCGACACCCTGAGCGAGCATCCGTTGCGCCGGCTCGATGCCGCCGGCGTGCGCGTCACGGTGAACTCCGACGACCCGGCGTACTTCGGCGGCTACGTCGGCGACAATTTCGTCGCGGTGCGCGATGCGCTGGGCGTGACCTCGGACGAGGCACGACGCTTCGCCCGCACGTCGTTCGAGGCGTCGTTCGCTCCGGACGAGCGCAAGCGCGAGCTGCTGGCCGAGGTCGACGCCTGGGAGGGCTGACCGCTCACTCCTCGCCGATGTCCTCGTTCCAGAGATCGGGGTGGTCGTGGATGAACGCTCCCATGGTCGCGATGAGCGCGGGGTCGTTCACCACGGTCACCTCCACGCCTTGCTCGGCCAGCCAGTGGTGACCGCCGAGGAAGCTCTGGTCATCGCCGACGATCACCCGGCCGATGCCGAACTGCTTCACGAGCCCGGAGCAGTACCAGCACGGTGAGAGCGTGGTGACCATCACGGTGTCCCGGTAGCTCCGCTGGCGGCCGGCCGCGCGAAAGGCGTTCGTCTCCGCGTGCATGGATGCGTCGCCATCCTGAACGCGGCGGTTGTGTCCGCGCCCGAGCAGACGTCCGTCGCGGGTGAACAGCGCCGCGCCGATCGGGATGCCGCCCTCCTCTGCGCCGATCCTCGCCTCCTCCGCAGCGACGGCCAGCAGCTCCGCGTCGGTCGTCATGCGACATCGTCCGCCGCGTCGACCCCGATCACGTCGGCCGGACGCTGCGAGAGCGGAGCGCCGAGGGCCGGCTTGAACACCCGGAACAGCACCCAGTAGAGCAGTGCCGCCAGCACGAACCCGACCAGTGGGGTGAGATCGCCGATCGGCGCCGCCTTCGCCAGCATCCCGGTGTAGAACGTCTGGTTCGAGAACAGCCAGATCGACAGGAACCCCGCCACCACGAGCGCGATCACCCCGGCCGGGTTGCGGTACCTGGCATGCGCCGGCACCAGGCTGGCGATCTCCGTGCCCCGTCGCAGCACGCGGTCGGTGAGCACGACGCCCAGCCACGGTGCGATCCAGTACGCGATGACGAGAAGGAAGTTCTCGTACTTGGTCCCGGCGTCGGCGAGGGCACTCCAGGCGATGAAGAACCCGATGACGCCGAATCCGAGGGCGACGATGGCGCGCCGCAGCGCGAACGGGATCTTGATCCCGGCGGCCAGGAACGACATCGCGCCCGAATAGATGTTGAGCGCATTCGCCGCGATCGCGCCGACGGCGATGGCGAGCAGGGTGAGATCGCGGATGACGACAGGCATGCTCGCCGTGAACGACGCGGTGGGATCGTCCGGGTTGAAGCCGGCGATCGTGGCAGCAGCGGCCCCGGCCGCCATGAGCACGATGCAGCCGACGAAATTGCCGAGCCCGGCGGCCCAGGCGATCGCCTTCGTGCTGGTGTTCGCCGGCAGGTAGCGGCTGTAGTCGGAGGCGTACGGGTTCCAGCCCGCCGCATAGCCGAACGCGGCCGCCGCCGTGAGGGTGAAGCCGGCGAAGCTGAAGCCGCCGCCCTTCACCGGCCCGGCGAGGTTCGCGTGCAGGAAGATCGTGACGGTGGCCACCAGGAAGATGGCGCCCAGGACGTACGTCGCGTAGCGCTCGAAGAGCTGAACGAGATCGTGGCCGATGAAGGCGACCACCACTTCGATCACCACGACGATGAGCAGCGCCAGCACCGTCGGCATCCCGGTGAGCGTCGCGAGCGCGAACGCCCCGCTGACGGAGTTGACCGCGAACCAGCCGAGCCCGGCCATCACCGTGTTGAGCGCGGCGGGGAGGATGTTGCCGCGGTTGCCGAAGGCCGTGCGGCCGATCACCATCTGGGCGAGACCCTCTCGCGGCCCCCACGTCGACAGGATGCCCTGCGATGCGGCCCCGAAAGCTGTACCGATCACGAGCGCGAGCATCGCCTGCCAGAAGCCGAGCCCGAAGAAGGCCACGGCGATGACGCCGACGAAGATGGTCGCGAACTCGAGGTTCGGCGCCGTCCAGGTCGCCATCAGCTGCCACGGAGAGCCGTGCCTGCGCTCGGCGGGGATCGCCTCGATGCCGCCCGACTCGATACTGGCGGCGCTGGTGCGCGGCGTGCGGGCCGGCTCGGTTTCCATCGTGGGAGCGTTCGTCATGCACGCAGCCTAGGAGCGCGACGCCGCGCTGTCGGGCGGAGGACACCGAACTTCACATGCTGTTTACAAAGGGCAACTACCCGCTCGCCCGGTGGCCCATCGGCGTATGGTCGGGCCATGGGCGACGACGACCCGACGGTGACGAATCCCGACCACTACTCCGTGCTGTGGGAGAACGACCTCGTGCGCGTGCTGGAATACCACGACGAGCCCGGCGAGGCCACGACGCCGCACCACCATCCGAACAGCGTCATGGTGACCCTGACGGGCTTCCGACGCCGACTGTTCTCCAGCGGCCGCGCGGTCGACGTCGAGCTGCCCGCCGGACGCGCCGTCTGGCTCGGAGCCCAGCGCCACGCGGGAGAGAACACGGGCGACTCCCCCACCCGCACGATCATCGTCGAGCTGAAGGGCGAGGCCGCAGGCGAGGACACGGGAACCGCTCTCGGTCCGGACTCTGTCGGCGCCCCAGCAGATCGTCCCAATTAGCTGCCCCTCAAGTGCTTTTCGCCTGCAGATTTATGCAGTCCGTACGCGGCTCGCGCGCCAACGTGCAAGCCGTCCCGGTAGCGGATCCGCTTGCGGAGGCGTTCGCATGGGAGGTAGCGGGTTCAAGCCCCGTTACTCACCCGGTCCGCTGAGGGATCTTTACCGGTATTCGAGCGATCGGGTCCATTGGCGTGGCCATGAGCTGTCGGGAAAACGTGAAATATAGGTGCCGACCGGAGGGTTGGGCCACGTGAACGCATCCGGACTGTACCGGAGACGATACTCGACGTCCTTGAAGGGCAGCGGCCAAGGCCCCGGTTCGTGCCACAACCTAACAGGGTCGAGTTCAACGTCGAGATCCTCGATAAGGTCGGCAAGCGACGCGATCGCGCCCGCGAGGTCATCGTTCTGCCGCCTCGCGTGTGCATCGTGGGTCTCGACCGCCCACACACCGCGCAGTGACCTCTCACCAGGAACGTCCAGTGTCACCCCTACTCGAGTTCCCGTGCCTCCGGGCTGTTCGCTCAGATAAAGGAGGGCGGGAGGCGCTTCAAGTTCGCCGATCTCGAAGGGGCGGTCAGCGATCACGCCTTCAATGGGTCGGAGGGCGTAACCATCGAGGAACGGAAGCTTGC
The DNA here is from genome assembly GCF_056394405.1 of Leifsonia sp. 10N434. Classification (NCBI taxonomy): domain Bacteria; kingdom Bacillati; phylum Actinomycetota; class Actinomycetes; order Micrococcales; family Microbacteriaceae; genus Leifsonia; species Leifsonia sp. 10N434. The sequence continues at coordinate 745,921 of NZ_JBFTHV010000002.1, forward strand.
AGCCGTTGTGCCACATATACAGCGTGACAACATCGTGCGGAAGCTCCATCGGCGCGACCGCATCACGCAAATCAGCTAACTGCTGGGAGGTCGCGGGAGGAGCGAAAACGCCGGGTCCCTATTGCCGCAATGCAAGAAGTCCGTCAAGACGATCCAGCTGATCGCTCAGATTCACAGGATCAATCCTTACAAGCAGCCATGATCGGGTTCAGTCCCATTCTTGGGGTCAGGGGCCGACACTCTGCCTGGCCCCGTAGAGCGATCCTTCAGCGAACGTGGGTTGAAGTTGTGCCCTGGCATGCTTGCTGACATGTTGCGGATTGACGTCGTTGGTGAAGATGACTGGTCGGTGTGGCGGTCGCTCCGGTTACGAGCGTTGCAGGAGGCGCCCTTCGCTTTCGGATCGACCTACACGGAGTGGAGGGACGCGCGAGAGCCACGCTGGCGGCAGCGGTTGCGAGGGCCGGGATCGTTGAACGTTGTTGCTGCTTGGAACGGCTCGTTGGTCGGAATGGCGAGTGGAGTGCCCGGGACGCGTCCTGACGCGATCGAGCTGGTGTCCATGTGGGTGGACCCTTCAGCGCGCGGGACAGGCGTTGCGGATGCGCTGATCGCGTCAATCGAGCAGTGGGCAACTTCTCGTGCCGAGGAACTTCGGTTGGCTGTCGTGCCGACGAATGGTCGTGCGATTGCGGTCTACCGACGACACGGATTCGAATTGGCCGACGAGCAGGGCGACCTGCTCCGAGACGGCTCCGGACGCGAAATGGTTATGAAGAAGGCCCTCAACGCAGTGTCCCAGTAGGGCATCTTCGAGCGGACGGATTGATTTGTTCTCGTTCTATGGGATGACATCGCTGCTGGCGATGTCGGCAGGCCCTAGTTTGATTGCATGTCCATCCGGTCCCGTGTGCGCATGGCACTGCCTGCGCTGTTGTCCTTGCTGTTCGTCGCCGCGTGGTGGGCCACCCAGATGGGCGAATACGCGTACTCGGTTCCGGTGCGCACTGACACCTTTGCAACAACCCCGTACGCGGCAGCGATCCTCGTCGGCTTCGCGGTGTCCTGCGCGATAGCGCGATGGATGCCGCTGCCCGCGTTCGGCCTCGCGGCCGGGATGTTGGTTCTGCAGGTCGCGTTTTGGCCAGCCCGGTTCAGCCAAACCGGATGGACGGCCTATCTGCTTCTTCTGCTGCTCGCTGCGGAGTTAGCGGCTTTCACACCCGAGAGGTGGCGTCGACTGCTGTTGGGTGGTGTCATCGTTCTCGGCCTAACCGTTGCGGCACTGTTGAACCTTCCGTCACTTTCCTTTTCCGGTCAGTGGGGCACAATCAACGGAAAGGCCTGGACCTCGGACGAGCTCTGGATCGGCTGGGCCACCTGGTCGGCTGTCAACACCGTCCTCGTTCTGCTTTGCTGGCGAGCGGGCGCGAAATTGCATCGTCAGGCGCACCTCGACGATGAGACGGCGGAACCCGCTACGGCCGCACGGGCGGATGCGAGTCCGTCGCTAACCCCGCGGGAGCAACAGATATTCGACCTCGTGGGCCAGTGCCTAACCAACCCGGAGATTGCCGCAACCGCCCACATAAGTGTGACGACCGTCAAGACACACGTCGCTCACATCCTGGCCAAGACCCACAGCAGCTCACGATCCAAGCTCATAACACTCGCTCACCGCACAACCAGCTCCGAAACCGCCGACGAAATGGCATGACGTCGCGAACGCCCAGGCACCGATCCACGACGTGTTCTGCAAGAAGAGGAAGATCCACGACACGATCCTCCACTACCGCTGCGCTACGGAGGGCGAGGCTGGGTCCGTTCCGTGTCGATCAGACACGGCCGTGCACGAACACCGAGGGGCCAGCGGATGGAGATTGCCAGTGCGCCGCTATGCTCGTCCAGTGATTGAGCCGGTGCTGATAAGCGATCCGCGGGTGACTGGGCTTCCTGCAAGCGACTCAGGTGAGAAGATGCTCGACCTCGAGGCGGCCGGAGTATTGAGGTTCTCGGGACGGAAGCGGGCGGCTAATCCGAGAATCGGTTTCGCTCGGGAAACGGTGGCGGAGCTGCTGGCAGATGCTGCCGCGATGCTTCCGGCCGGCATTGTCTTGCTCGGCGTCGAAGCCTATCGACCGCCGCCGCTGCAGCTGTTGTACTACCGCACTTACATGGAACGCCTGCGCGCCGAGCGTCCGGAACTGAGCGTCGCCGAGTTAGAGGTGTCGACCTCCAGGTTTGTCTCGCCACCAGAGGTAGCGCCTCACCCGAGCGGGGCAGCGATCGACCTCACCCTTTGCACCGAGGCGGGTGTGGAGTTAGACCTGGGATGCGCCGTCGACGCAACGCCGGAGGCGTCCCTCGGTGCCTGTTACACCGGCGCAGACGATCTCTCAGATGAGGCCGCCGCGAACAGGCGGCTTCTGGTCGAAACGCTCTCGGCCGCTGGGCTCGTGAATTACCCGACCGAGTGGTGGCATTGGTCGTTCGGTGACCGATACTGGGCGATGGCCACTGGAGCTCCTGCAGCGCTCTACGCAGCCGTGGCTGCCTGACCCGAAGATGCACCCGCCCGCGGCGACTGACATCGCAAACGGTGCTGCGAGCGACCCACAGCGGGTAATGGTCGAATGTCCTGCGCGCCTCTCGAGCCTGGCCCGCCCCTAACAGTGCTCAACCCCTGTCCGCTGGCCGATCGGTCAGCGTGCGCTTCGCAGATGCAACAGAGCGAGGACCGTGGCGTCGCTATCGAGAATCTCAACGACCGCCACGGCGTTCGCAGTTTCGCGGTCGCCCTCCGTCGCAGTTACCGACGGCCCAAGCGTCACGTGGGGTCGATATCCCTCTCGCCAGTACGCCGGTTCTTCAACGGCGAAACCAGGGAGGGACTCGAGTTGATCGGCAAGACGAATGTGCCCGCTGACCGCCTGTTCCGAATCCACGAGCCGGACTCGCACATCATGGTTCGGCCCGAATAGCGCCTGTTGACAGAAGCGAACGTTCAGCGGTTCGGCCGTGGGGATTGCTTCGGTGACGAGCTCGACGATCCGGTCAGGGGTCGCGGCTGTGGTGAAGTTTGAGGCGAGGGTGACGTGCGCCGGCCATACCCGGCGGCTGATAGTCGTGCCGATATCGAGCGGAATAAACAGTGCGACAACGGCATAGCTCCTCATAGGCCGACCCTATGGCAAGCGAAGCGTCTCGATTGCGGATCCGCTTGCGGACGTTCATGAGTGGACCGACATTGCCGCGGCTTTTCTCGGAGGTGGCGCTGCCGGTGGGGGCCCGTGCGGTTAGCCCTGCGCGTGTGACCAGACACCATGTGCGGTGACCCAGACAGTCGGTGCTGTGGAATCTGGCGTTTCGCCGGAATTAAGTGGGACGTGAACGGTCGTCTGTTCGCCGTCCCATGTGTGACCGGCGTATCGCGTGGATAACATCAGGAACCGGCCAGTGACTTCGCCTTCGCTGCCGTCAGCATCCGGGTTGGATTGAGTTATGAGAGCACCGGATGCTGTCAGCGGCCTGTCCAGTCTCACGCGTGCATCTGGTGTGCTTCGAGCGGAACGGGCAGACACCCATTCGACGACGACCCCGTGAACCTCGGTCCCGTTTATGTCGCCTCCCATCGGGCCGTCGTCCCAGGCAACGCGCACCGAATCACCGACGTGCAAAGGCTTGGCCACGGACGCAAATTATCACGAGCTGCAGCGATTATTCGGCTGGTTCGGCGGTGCCGGAGAGTCGCGGTGGCCGTTCCAGAGTCGTCCGCTCGAGGATCGCCTAACGTAACGATTCGCGCACTCCGGTAAATGAGGTTGTATTGGCTGATGGCCGCTGACTACCGATTCTCATCTGATCCCGCCGATCTTGTTCGGTCGCAAATCCACCGCTGGATCAGTGAGGAGTCCTACTGGGCTCCCGGTCGCTCTCGCGCGAAGCAGGATGCCGCCATCGACGGATCAAGCAACTTCGGCGTTTACGACATTGGGTCAGGCCAACAGGTCGCATATGCGCGGGCGGTCACCGACGGGGTGACCTTTGCCTGGCTATGCGATGTGTTTGTCGACCACCAGGTGCGCGGCCGCGGCGTCGACGCACTCCTTGTCGCCGGCATCATCGACTACTTCGGACCTCTTGACCTGCGCCGGATTGCTCTCTCCACGAACGACGCGCACGGCCTGTATTCCAAGTTCGGATTCGAGTCCCTTATCGATCCAACCACCTGGATGGAACGCATCGGCAACCTTGAGGCGTAAGCAATGGCCTGCTTCAGGCCGCCCGCTGCGGGATCGTCGTGCGGGCATCTTCGTTAGTCCGGGCCGGAGAAGCTGAGGGTGACCGAGGTTGATGCAGGGCGAAAGTCGCCGGCCAAACGGATGAGCTTGCGGCGAGCAGCCCATCCCCGCCCGCGGGTTTCGCTATGGTCAGTCGTCTCTACGAACAGCTCAAACCGCCGGTCGCCTTTCTCAACCTTGACCCAGTCGAGGATCGCTTCGACGGACGCGGCTCCCGTGATCCGTTGCGGATCATGCCGGGCAGCTTGTTCAACGTCGTCCCCGGTCCAAAAACAGACCCAATAGATCGACGCGTCTTCCTGTTGCGCATCGAAATATGACTCATCCCATACCACTCGCACTCGGTCCCCCTTCTCCGTTCCGACGCTATCGCCACTGGACAATTGATACGCAGCGAAACCGTGAAGACATCGGCATAGGGCCGCCACATGCACCGGCGCGCGGTGAAGGCGAGATGCGCGGTGAGGGATCACTTTCCGGCGAAGGTCAGCCGCGTTTTTCATCGTGTAGCTCCGAAGCGTGTTGGGCTTTGAGCCTCACGAAGGCCCATATCCGAATGGCAACCCCCACGCCGAGAATTGCGACGACCAGCCAAAGCACGACGAGCCCACCGATCGGCCAGCGGTTAAGAAGCCCGTACACAAGCCACGCAACGGCCCCGCCGAATATAAGAACACTCACGACGATGAATCTCAGCAACGATGCTCGGGACTCCGGAAAGTTCTTCGGAACAGTGACATCGCGCACGACGCCAGTATCAGCTGGCGCTGGCCCTGTGTCTATGGCAAACGCGCCTCAGCGCACGATGGAGGATTCTCAACCGTGCGGAGGGCGATCGAGACCTCGTGTTGCCTCAGCCGCCGCAGGTGATGCGGCTCAGACAAGGGTCGATGGGAAAGGCGGCGAGGAGCAGTAGGAGCGAGCCTGAGGTTGCGATTGCCAGGACCGTGAGTGCGGCGATACCCAAAGCTCGACCCCTGTCCAGGCCGACCGCTACAAAACCGAGGGGAAAGGAAATGAGTCCGAGGAGAAGCGAACCGAGAATTGCCGCCGATTTCAGATTCACCACCAGGCTGGACACTTCCTCCTGCGCTGCAGTAAGCGATGGCCCTTCGCCGGCGGAAATGGAGGTCGCTCTGTAGATCGTCGCGTAGAGCGCCGCTGCGGAGCCGAGCATGATTAGCGCGAAGAGGGCGGTGACAATCGCGAGCCCCAGCGCGACAGCCCCAAGCGTCTTCGACTGGACGGCCCTCCGAGCCGTGGGCCGTGGGTCTTGAAGGGCTGCCATGCGGGAAGCCTATCCACGAGATCGGACGCCGATCGCTCCGGTCCGAAGCAAAGCGATCGGTGATCGGGCGGTCGGGTGACTCTGTCCGGTAGAGGATCCGCTACCGGACGTCTCCGTCGCGACAATCGGTACAGTGTCGCCATGACGATTCGACCTCTCGTAGCGGCTGACCGGGCGCTCTTGAGGGAAGCCACGCTTGCGAACGCGAATTGGAACGGGCCGCATTTCACACTCGATGATGTGGATGGCACCCACGAGCTTTCGCACTACTTCACGAGCTTTCCCTCAGGTCGCGACTTCGGGCTGGCAGACGTCGACGGAAATACCGTCAGAGCTGTGGCCTGGCTGTTGTTTCTTCCGGCCGAGGACCCTGGATACGGGTTCGTCGACGCGGACATTCCCGAGCTGAGCATCACGACGTTCGCGGGTCAGCGCGGTCAGGGCATCGGTAGTGCTCTGCTTTCGGAATTGATCTACCGGGCTCGGAGCCGCAGCATCCGCGCCATCAGTCTCAGCGTCGCGGATGGCAACGTCGCGCGACGGCTTTACGACCGGGCCGGGTTCGAGGTCGTCGGACGGAGCGGAAGCTCGGACACGATGCTCCTCGCACTGGCTTAAGGACGATCCCGATAGACCATCCCCAGCGGGCGCGGGCCCCCAGGGGTCTCACGGCCGACAGGCCCGCTTGATCAGGCGCGCTCGACGGGGAGCCAGAGCTCGCAGGTGGCTGTGCTCAAGTCATCGGCACGGTCGAGTACGGCGACGATGGACGGCCCAGGCCGGAGCCGCCAGGGGTTCGACGGGAACCAATCCGTCGCGGTCGCAGCCCATGCCTCCTGCAGCGCAGCCGGGTACTCGCCCTCGGTGTGGAACACCGCCCACGTGCCGGCCGGAACCTCGATCGTGTCGAGATCGTCCGCCACCGGAGCCGTGCCCGTGACAGCTACTCCATGCAGGTAGGTCAGTTCGCTTCCCTCGGTGTAGTCCGGGTCGACGTCGGCGCTGACCTGGAGCAGGCCGGCCGGTTCGGCATCGCTTAGGGCTTTGAGGCGCGCGTGCTCCGCCGCCGGCAGGGAGGCGACATGGGATTGGATGTGCGGATTGATGCCCTCGTGAATGAGGGGCACGCGGGCGGCGTGGCCGACGAGGAGAAACGCCGGCCGGTCGATGATTCGGGTGTCCATGGTGATGTTCCCTTCTACAGTCAGGCGGAACCTGAGTTGCGGTTGCGTTCGAAGGGGGCCGCCAGTTCGCTTGACACTGCCGACGCTGACGCCGTGCACTGATCGGAACGCTCGGCCGAATGCCTCAGTTGAGCCGTAGCCATACCGCACCGCGATGCTCAGCAGGTCGTCGTCTCCGAGAACATCCGCTGCCGCGACTGACATTCGGCGACGCCGGATGTAATCCGACAGCGGCATCCCAGCGAGCGACGAGAACATCCGCCGGAGGTGGTACTCCGTCGTGCCGAGTTCCCGCGCCAAGGATGCAACGTCGAGGTCGTCGTTCAGACGATCCTCGACCAGTTCGACCAGCCTGTTCAGGTCCGCGATCATGGCGCCTCCCTTCGACACCCACACTTCCGGGTCGTCACGATCGGCACCCTACTATCGCGGTCCGATCGGATCGCCTTTGTGCTCCAGAACGTGCCCTCTAGACGATCCATCAGCGTGCTCTCGCGCTCGCGCTCGCGTTCTCGTCGTTGGCAGCTCTAGACCGTCTTGTGCGCGAGAAGTATGAGCCCCGGCGCCGTCGATGCGGGGTCGAGAGTTGCTTGCAGGTCGATCACGAAGCCGCGCGCCTCGAGGAGTTCGGCAAAGGTGTCCAGAGAACGCTTGACCATGTGCACGTTCATGGGGAGCCCGCCGTAGCCCTCGGTCTTCGTGTGCGTTGATGCTCCGAGGTGGCCGCCAACGAGCAGGTAGCCGCCGGGCTTCAACTTTTCGAAGAACTGCGCGAGGACAGTGCTGAGAGAGCTGTCGGGGACGTGATGGAGAACCCACCAGCAGGTGATGCCGGCGAGACTCCGGTTTGGGGAGGGAAGCTCTGTGATCGACCCGACCTCGAAACTGATTTCCGGGTAATTCGTGCGCGCTATCTCAATGAGCCGGGGTGAAAGGTCGATG
>NZ_JBFTHV010000003.1:0-446392 GCF_056394405.1 Leifsonia sp. 10N434
CACCCTCCTACACCGAAGCCCACCACATCCGCTGGTGGAACGCCCACCACGGCACCACCGACCTCGACAACGGCATCCTGCTCTGCACCAGCCACCACCACCGCGTCCACGACGACGGCTGGGACATCGACATCCGCGACCACGTCCCCTACTTCATCCCGCCACCACACATCGACCCCCACCGCCGACCCCGCCCCGGCGGACGCCCCACCACCACGCTCACCGACCCGAGCGAACACGCCGCATGACGCACGCCTCGATCACGCGGGCGGGTCGACGTTGGCGCACGCGCACACGATGCTCGACATCTCAACGCGCTCTCGCTCGTGCTGAATGCTTCGAGTGGTGCCGCGAATATTCACGCGCTGTACCCTCGGCGACAGCAGGGACTGCGCAAAGCCGAGGTCCTCCCGCCCGAACCGCCGCCAGCCCAGCATCACCTCAGAGAACAAACCACCACCCCAGAGAACCAAGCACCACACACAAGAAGGAGAAACCGTACCCATGGACATGCGACTGGAACTGGTCCCGCTGCCAACGACGGATGTCAACCGCACGAAGGCGTTCTACGTCGACCGAGTGGGATTCCGGCTCGATCACGATGTGGAGCCGGGTAACGGGATGCGGGTGGTGCAGCTGACGCCGCCGGGCTCAGCGTGCTCGATCGCCTTTGGCACTGGGTTCGGCGATCCGGGCGCACCCCGTGTCGCGAACCTTCACCTGGTGGTCGACGATGTCGAGGCGGTGCGAGGCGAACTCGTCGCGAACGGAGTCGATGTCTCGAGCGTGGCCGACATGGGCGGAGTGCTCTACGCGTACTTCAGCGATCCTGACGGCAATTCGTGGGCGCTGCAGCAGATCACCGCGGACGCTCGTCGACCGGATGCGGTCTGACGGGACGGCCGGCGCAGGCGCTGCTGGCCCACGCTGCCGGCGCACGCATTTAGCACAGGCTGCTCGCCCACGCTGCTAGCGCACGGCCGTGGTCGTCCGATCCCTGGTGGTGAGGTCGCGGTGGGTCGCGGTGGCACGCCAGCCGTCGGCGGTGAGCAGGTCGCGGATCTCCTGCCCCTGCAGCTCGCCGTGCTCGAGCACGAGGGTCCCGCCGGGGTGCAGCAGACGCTGAGCGACCCGGGAGATGATGCGCACGACATCCAGCCCATCGGCACCGCCGTACAGGGCGGCGGGCGGATCGTAGAGCCGCACTTCGGGATCGCGCGGAATGGCTTCGGCCGGAATGTACGGGGGGTTCGAGATGACGACGTCGACGGTGCCGTCGAGCTCGGGCAGGGCGTCGGCGAGATCGACGAAGACGACGCGCGCGTTCGTGGCGCCGGTCTCCTCGACGTTGCGCCGCGCCCAGATGAACGCCTCAGGCGAGTTCTCGACAGCAAGGATGCGCGCGTGCGGAACCTCGGTCGCCATGGCGAGGGCGATCGCGCCGCTGCCGGTGCCGAGGTCGACGCCGATAGGTTCGGGGCTCGGTACGGCGCGAAGCGCGTCGATGGCGAACTGTGCGACCTGCTCGGTCTCGGGACGGGGGACGAAGACACCGGGTCCGACGGACAGTTCGAGCGACCGGAAGGGCGCCTTGCCGGTGATGTGCTGAAGAGGCTCGCGCGCGGCACGACGCTCGGCCAGCTCGCGCACGGTTGCGGCGTCGTCGGCACTCAGCTGCGATCCCATGTGCGCGAGCGCCTGCACCCGCCCGCGGCCCTCGCCGAGAACGTGTCCGATCAGCAGTTCGGCATCGACCTCGGGATCGGGAACGCCGGCGCGCGCGAGCACGGCGGACACCTCTTCACGGAGGGCACTGAGAAGAGGGGAGGAGTCATCGGGTGGGGTCATCGCCCGTCGAGCCTAGCGGCAAGCCGGACCGGCGTCAGCCGACGTCACACAGCACGGGCACGGGCATCCGGAGAATAGAGTTGGAAGCGTTCCCACTGTCTTCTTGCACCGCCACCTTTATCCGCACCACCTGGAATCCACGAGGAAGAGGCCATGACAGGTCACGTGTACGACAACATCGCCGAAGCCGTCGGAAAGACGCCGCTCGTCAAGCTGAACCGCATCACCGAGGGCGTCGATGCGACGGTGCTCGGCAAGCTGGAGTTCTACAATCCCGCCGGCAGCGTGAAAGACCGGATCGGCGTGGCGATCATCGACGCTGCGGAGAAGTCCGGCGCACTGCGTCCGGGCGGAACGATCGTCGAGGGCACGAGCGGTAACACGGGCATTGCGCTGGCGATGGTCGGCGCGGCCCGCGGATACAAGGTGATCCTCACGATGCCGGAGACGATGAGCAAGGAGCGCCGCGTGCTCCTGCGCGCGTTCGGCGCCGAGATCGTGCTGACGCCGGGCCCGGAGGGCATGCGCGGCGCGGTCGAGAAGGCGAAGGAGATCGTCGCGAGCACCGACAACGCGATCTGGGCGCAGCAGTTCGCCAATGAGGCCAACCCGGCCGTCCACCGCGCGACGACGGCCGAGGAGATCTGGGCCGACACCGACGGCGGTGTCGACATCTTCGTCTCCGGTGTCGGAACGGGTGGAACGATCACGGGTGTCGGTCAGGTGCTCAAGGAGCGCAAGCCGGGCGTCCAGGTGGTCGCGGTCGAGCCGCTGGACTCCCCCATCCTGAACGGCGGAAAGCCGGGGCCGCACAAGATCCAGGGCATCGGAGCCAACTTCGTTCCGGAGATCCTCGACACCACGGTCTACGACGAGGTCGTGGACGTGTCGTTCGACGACGCGATCGCGGTGGCGAAGAAGCTCGCGAGCCAGGAGGGCATTCTCGCGGGCATCTCGTCGGGCGCGATCGTCTGGGCAGCGCTCGAACTGGCGAAGCGTCCGGAGAATGCGGGCAAGACGATCGTCGCGGTGATCTGCGACACGGGCGAGCGTTACATCTCGACGCCCCTCTGGGCCGACCTGCTCGACTGACGCCTCGCACCGACGATCCACATGGCGTTCTTCTCCCGCACGCGCGAAGACATCGCGAATGCGCGCAAGCACGACCCGGCGGCGCGCAGCGCCTTCGAGGTGTCTGTCGCGTACTCGGGACTGCACGCCGTGTGGTCGTACCGCGTGGCACACCGGATGTGGCGGGCCGGCCTCAAGACGCCGGCCCGCTTCCTCTCCCAGTTCACCCGGTTCCTGACGGGCATCGAGATCCACCCCGGCGCGACGATCGGACGCCGGTTCTTCATCGATCACGGGATGGGCGTGGTGATCGGAGAGACGGCCTGGGTCGGCGACGATGTGCTGCTCTATCACGGGGTGACGCTCGGCGGACGTGGCAGCGGGCACGGCAAGCGGCATCCGACGATCGAGAGCGGGGTGACGATCGGCGCGGGCGCGAAGGTGCTCGGAGCGATCACGATCGGGACGCGCACGGTGATCGGTGCGAACGCGGTGGTAGTGCACGACGCACCGGCGGACTCGGTGCTGACCGGCGTGCCCGCACGGGCGCGTCCGCGCTCAGGGCATGAGGCGATCGCGGGCGACGAGTGGATCGACCCCGCGATCTACATCTAGCTACCCGCTAGCCGGCTACTCGGTGCCGAGGTCGGCGAGGCGCGCCTCTTCGTCGGCCAGGATGCACGACTCGATGACGGGCTCGAGCGCCCCGTTCATGACGGCGTCGAGGTTGTAGGCCTTGTACCCGGTGCGGTGGTCGGCGATCCGGTTCTCGGGGAAGTTGTACGTGCGGATGCGCTCGGAGCGGTCCATGGTGCGGATCTGGCTCTTGCGCACGGCGGCGGCCTCGGCGTCCAGTTCCTCCTGCTGGCGCGCGAGCACCCGGGCACGCAGAACGCGCATGCCGGCCTCGCGGTTCTGCAACTGGCTCTTCTCGTTCTGCATGGCGACGACGATGCCGGTCGGAAGGTGGGTGATGCGCACGGCCGAGTCGGTGGTGTTCACGGACTGACCGCCGGGGCCGCTCGACCGGTAGACGTCGATCTTGAGGTCGTTCTGGTTGATCTCGACCTCTTCGGGCTCGTCGACCTCGGGGAAGACGAGCACGCCGGCGGCGGAGGTGTGGATGCGGCCCTGCGACTCGGTTGCGGGAACGCGCTGCACGCGGTGCACGCCACCCTCGTACTTGAGGTGCGCCCAGACGCCCTCCGCGGGATCCGAGGAGTTGCCCTTGATCGCGAGCTGCACGTCTTTGATGCCGCCGAGGTCGCTGGAGGTCTGCTCGAGGATCTCGGTCTTCCAGCGCTTCGACTCGGCGTAGTGCAGGTACATGCGCAGCAGGTCGGCGGCGAATAGTGCGGACTCGGCGCCCCCCTCCCCCATCTTGATCTCCATGATCACGTCGCGGCTGTCGTTGGGGTCGCGCGGGATGAGCAGACGCCGCAGCTTCTCACCGGACTCCTCGAGGCTGGCCTCGAGACCGGGGATCTCTTCGGCGAAGGCCTCGTCCTCTGCAGCGAGCTCACGCGCGGCGGCGAGATCGTCGTCGATCTGCTTCCACTGGTTGTACGAGGCGACGATCCGGCTCAGCTCGGCGTAGCGACGGTTGACGCGCTTCGACCGCACGGGGTCGCTGTGCAGCTCCGGGTCGGCGAGCTGGTTCTGCAGGTCCTCGTGCTCGGCGATCAGGCCGTTCACCGATTCGAACATGGCGTCTTCTCTCTGCTTCTACGTGATCCGGGCTTCTGCGTCGTCCGGGCAAGGAAAAGTGCCCGCCCGCCCCGGCTGAACCGGGGTGGACGGGCACTGTCCGCGCTAGCGGTGGTCGTGCTCGTTGCTGTGCGAGTGGGCGGTGCCGTGGCCGTTGGTCGGCGCGGGCATCGACTTCTGCACCTGCATGAGGAACTCGACGTTGCTCGTGGTCTCCTTGAGACGGCCGAGCACGATCTCGAGCGCCTGCTGCTGGTCGAGCCCGGCGAGGGCGCGGCGCAGCTTCCAGGTGATCTTGACCTCGTCGGCGCCCATGAGCATCTCTTCGCGACGCGTTCCGGACGCGTTGACGTCCACCGCGGGGAAGATGCGCTTGTCGGCAAGCTGGCGCGACAGGCGGAGCTCCATGTTGCCGGTGCCCTTGAACTCCTCGAAGATGACCTCGTCCATCTTGGAACCGGTCTCGACGAGAGCCGAGGCGAGGATCGTGAGCGACCCGCCGTGCTCGATGTTGCGGGCGGCGCCGAAGAAGCGCTTGGGCGGGTAGAGCGCCGAGGCGTCGACACCACCGGAGAGGATGCGACCGGATGCCGGAGCAGCCAGGTTGTACGCACGGCCCAGGCGGGTGATCGAGTCGAGCAGCACGACGACGTCGTGACCGAGCTCCACGAGACGCTTGGCACGCTCGATGGCGAGCTCGGCGACCGTGGTGTGGTCCTCTGCCGGACGGTCGAAGGTGGAGGCGATGACCTCACCCTTCACCGTGCGCTGCATGTCGGTGACCTCTTCGGGACGCTCGTCGACCAGAACGACCATGAGGTGCACCTCGGGGTTGTTCGTGGTGATGGCGTTGGCGATCTGCTGCATGACGATCGTCTTGCCGGCCTTGGGCGGCGCGACGATCAGACCGCGCTGTCCCTTGCCGATCGGGGCGACGAGGTCGATGATCCGCTGCGTGATCTTGGTGGACTCGGTCTCGAGCCGCAGGCGCTCCTGCGGGTAGAGCGGGGTGAGCTTGCCGAACTCGACACGACCGGCCGCCTCCTCGATGGTCTGCCCGTTGACCGAGTCGACCTTGACGATGGCGTTGTACTTCTGCCGGCTGTTGTTCTCGCCCTCACGCGGCTGGCGGATGGCGCCGACGACGGCGTCGCCCTTGCGCAGGTTGTACTTCTTGACCTGGCCGAGCGAGACGTACACGTCGCTCGCACCCGGCAGGTAGCCCGAGGTGCGCACGAAGGCGTAGTTGTCGAGCACGTCGAGGATGCCCGCGACGGGGATCAGCACGTCGTCATCGGAGATCTCGGGGTCGAGGTCGTCGTTTCCGACGCCGCCGCGGCGCTTGCGGTCGCGGTAACGGTTACGGCCGGAGCCGTCGACCTGGGCGTCCGCCTGCGGACCGTTGTTGCGGTTCTGCTGGCCGTTGCGGTTCTGACCGTTCTGGCCACGACCCGAATCGTCACGGTCGCGGTCGCGGTCGCGGTCACGATCGCGGTCGTTCTGGTTCTGCTGGCCCTGGTTCTGGTTCTGCTGGCCCTGCTGGTTCTGCTGGTTCTGCTGGGGCTGGCCCTGCTCACCGTTCTGGCCGGCGTTCTTGTTGCGGTTGCGGTTGCGGTTGCGGCCCTGGCGCGGCTGCTGGTTCTGGTCGCCGCCCTCGCCGTTCTGCTCGCCCTGTGCGTCGCCGGAGTCGTCGGCACCGTCGGAGCTGTCGCCCGCGTCGTCCTGCTGACCGCCCTGCTCGGATGCGTTCTGCGCGTTCTGGCCGCGGCCGCCGCGACGGCGACCCCCGCGCTGGCCCTGCTCTGCCGGCTTCTCGTCGGCGGACTCGGTGGTCTGCGACGGGGCCGACTGACCCGACTGGGCCGACTCGCGGGAGGCGAGCGCGGAGTCGAGCAGCGCATCCACATCCGGGATGAGGCTGTCGACACCGGTGCTGCCAGTGTTGACGTGGGTGGCCGCGGGCACGCCGACGGCGTCGGCGCTGGTGGCACGACGCCCGCCGCGACGACGCGGCGCGGTGGTGTCGGCCTGAGCCGGCGCGGCGCTGTCGGCCTGAACCGGCGCAGCATCCTGAGCCGGTGCGGCATCCTGAACCGGCGCAGCGTCGGGCAGCACGGCGTCGCCGACGTGCGGCTCGGCCGAAGCGGGCTCGGCGATGAGCGGCTCGATGAGGATCTGCGACGCGGCGGTCGCATGCTCCGTCACCGGCTCGGCGACGGAGTCACCGGCACCGGCAGCGGCGACATCGCCGCCGTCGGCCGCACGTGCAGCCGAGATGGCCTGCACGAGTTCGCCCTTTCGAAGTTTGTTGGCGCCCTGAAGACCCAGCTCGGCGGCGAGAGCCTGAAGCTCGGCCACTTTGAGGGACGCCAGATCACGGGTGTCCACGCCCCCGGCGTGGAGATTGACATCAGTCACTGAAGAGGATTCCTTTCCCCCGACGTGCGACTTTCGCAGTCGTTTATGGAGCGCTCGTCACATGAACCACCTGCGATGATCGATGGAGTCGACGCGATGCGTTCTGATCCGCTCGATGTCGCTCCCCGATAGGAACTCGGGTACACAGGTAGGAGTGACGGCATGTTTGCTGAAATCACCCGAAGATCAGATTCGCTCGTGACGCGGTTCTTACGGGTGCAGGCACAGTTTACCACCTTTGATGGCACGCACTTGACGCTAGGCGGCGGGCGTGTCCGCGTGCCGTTCGGCGGTCGCCGTCACCGTCGCGCCCTTGAAGTCGACGGCGAGCATCAGGGGCTGCCATCGCGTCTCGGACTTCTGTGCGACGAGCTCCGCGGCCGCGAGCCGCTGGCTCGGGTCGCTGCAGAGCACGAGGATCGATGGTCCCGCCCCGGAGACGACGGCCGCGAAGCCGTTCTCGCGCAGCAGGGTGATCAGCCGATCCGTCTCGGGCATCGCCGAGGCACGGTAGCTCTGGTGGAGCTTGTCCTCGGTGGCGGCGTGCAGCAGCTCGGGGCTCTGGATGAGAGCGGCGACGAGCAGGGCCGACCGCGACACGTTGAAGACGGCGTCTTCGTGCGGAACGGACTGCGGCTGCAGGCTTCTGGCGAGTGCGGTCGACATGACGTGCTCGGGCACCAGCACCAGCGGTGAGACGCCGCGGTGCACGATGAGCTTCTTGAAACGGGGGCCCTCCGGGGTGACCCAGGCGATGGTCAGGCCACCGAACAGAGCGGGCGCGACGTTGTCGGGGTGCCCCTCCATGTCGTTGGCGAGGGCCAGGAGTCGCTGCGCGTCGAATTCGACGATGCCGTCGAGCAGTCCCTTGGCCGCCATGATGCCCGACACGATCGCGGCACCCGACGATCCCATGCCGCGCCCGTGCGGGATGTTGTTGCGGGCGACCAGCTCGAGCCCCGGCAGCGGATGGCCGACGGCCTCGAAGGTGTGGGCGATCGCCCGCACGACGAGGTTGGACTCGTCGGTCGGCACTTCCCCGGCGCCGACGCCGATCACCTCGACGGTCGCACCGGGCTCGTCGCGAACCGAGACCTGCAGCTCGTCGTACAGCGCGAGGGCGAGTCCGAGCGTGTCGAAACCGGGCCCGAGGTTGGCGCTCGTGGCGGGGACCTTGACCGTGACCACGCGTCCGCGCAGGTCGTCGGTCGAGAAGGTCACGCGCCGGCCTCGACGGTCTCGGGGTTCGGAACCAGTCCGAGCACGTCGGCGATCGACCGGGTGTCCACCGGCACGACGGTCGGCTGCACATCGGAGCCGTCCGCGGTGCGCAGCGCCCACTGCGGGTCCTTGAGGCCGTGTCCGGTGACGGTCAGCACGACGGTGGCTCCGGCGGGGATGATGCCGGCTTCCGAGCGCTCGAGCAGGCCGGCGACGCTGATCGCCGACGCGGGCTCCACGAAGATGCCGACCTCGGCCGACAGGATGCGCTGTGCCGCGAGGATGGCCGCGTCGTCGATGGCGCCGAAGTAGCCGTCGCTGTCGTCGCGGGCGTTCAGGGCGAGCTCCCACGAGGCGGGGTTGCCGATGCGGATGGCCGACGCGACGGTCTCGGGGTCTTTGACCGGGTGACCGAGCACGATCGGGGCGCTGCCTGCTGCCTGGAAGCCGAACATCCGCGGCAGCCGGGTGGCCTCGCCGCGCTGGAGCTCCTCGGTGTAGCCGCGGTGATACGCGGTGTAGTTGCCGGCGTTGCCCACGGGGACGATGTGGAAGTCCGGGGCGTCGCCGAGGACCTCGACGACCTCGAACGCGGCGGTCTTCTGGCCTTCGATGCGGTCGGGGTTCACCGAGTTGACGAGGTGCACCGGGTAGTGGGTGGCGAGCTCGCGTGCGATCTCGAGGCAGTCGTCGAAGTTGCCCTGCACCTGCAGCAGCTGGGCGTTGTGCGCGATGGCCTGGCTGAGCTTGCCGAGGGCGATCTTGCCCTCCGGGACGAGCACGACGGCCTGGATGCCCGCGTGCGTCGCGTACGCGGCGGCCGAGGCGGAGGTGTTGCCGGTGGACGCGCAGATGACGGCCTTGGCGCCGTGCTCGACGGCCTTGGAGATCGCCATGGTCATGCCGCGGTCCTTGAACGAACCGGTGGGGTTCATCCCCTCGAACTTGACGAACACGTTGGCACCGGTGCGCGCGGAGAGCGCCGGAGCCGGCAGGAGCGGCGTGCCGCCCTCCCCGAGCGTCACGATCGGAGTGGCGTCGCTGATGTTCAGGCGGTCTGCGTATTCACGCAGCACACCGCGCCACTGACGACTGTTCGCTTTTTCCGGCATTACGATCCTTCGACTCGGAGTACGGATGAGATTGCTGTGACGACGTCGCTCGCCGCCAGCGCCTCGACGGTGGCCGCGAGTGCGGCCTCCTCGGCCTCGTGCGTGCCGATTACCAGGGTAGCGGTGGGGGCGGCGTGGCCGTGAACCGGCGCATTACCGGAGATGACGGCGGCCGACGGCACGGTGAGGATGCCGGTGGTCGTCGGGATCGACTGCTGGACGGTCTCGACGCTGACATCGCCGTCGCTGAGGATGCGCGCGACCGTGGCGAGCACTCCCGGCTGGTCGGCGACCTCGAGGGTGATCTGGTAGCGGGTGACGACGCGGCCGATGTCGAGCACCGGCAGCTTGGCGTGCGTCGACTCCGCGACGCCGGGGCCGCCGACCACGTGGCGGCGTGCGGCCGAGACGACGTCGCCGAGGACCGCGGAGGCCGTCTCGACTCCGCCCGCGCCCGCGCCGTAGAACATGAGGTCGCCTGCCGCGGCTGCCTGCACGAACACGGCGTTGTGCGCGCCGTGCACGGCGGCGAGCGGATGCTCGCGCGAGATCAGGGCCGGATAGACGCGCGCGGAAACCCCTTCTTCGCCGGTCTCCGGGTCGGTCAGGCGCTCGCAGATCGCGAGGAGCTTGATGACCGAGCCGTTCTCGCGCGCGGCGTCGACCTGCACCTTGCTGACTCCGGTGATGCCCTCGCGGTACACGGACTCGAGCGGCACGGTGGTGTGGAAGGCGAGGCTGGCGAGGATTGCGGCCTTCTGGGCGGCGTCGTAACCGCCGATGTCGGCGGTCGGGTCGGCCTCGGCGTAGCCGCGTTCGGTCGCGATCGCCAGCGCGTCTGCGAGCGTCTCCCCGTGCACGTCCATCCGGTCGAGCACGAAGTTGGTGGTTCCGTTGACGATCGCCAGGATGCGGTTGACCCGGTCGCCGGCGAGGCTGTCGCGCAGCGGCCGGATGATCGGGATGGCGCCGCCGACGGCCGCCTCGTAGTAGAGCTGCGCACCGACCTGCTCCGCGGCCTCGAACAGCTCGGGACCGTGGGTGGCGAGGAGCGCCTTGTTGCCGGTGATCACATCCGCTCCGGAGTTGAGCGCCTGGAGCACATAGCCGCGGGCGGGTTCGATCCCGCCCATGAGCTCGATGACGATGTCGGCGCCGAGGATGAGCGACGAGGCGTCGGTGGTGAAGAGCTCGCGCGGCAGGTCGACGTCGCGCTGGGCGTCGACGTCGCGCACGGCGATGCCGACGAGCTCGAGGCCGGCTCCCACGCGGGAGGCGAGCTCGTCACCCTGCTCGAGGAGCAGACGGGCGACCTGGGAGCCGACGGAGCCGGCGCCGAGAAGCGCGACGCGGAGACTGCGGTATTCGATCATTCACTGACTCCCTTGTGAGCGCCGGCGGCGTCGGCGTCGTAGCCGGCATCCCGCGCGAGTAGGTCGGCCTCGGTCTCGCCGCGCACGATCACGCGGGAGACGCCGTCGCGCACCGCGATCACGGCCGGACGTCCGAGGTAGTTGTAGTTGCTGGCGAGCGACCAGCAGTAGGCGCCGGTGGCCGGAACGGCGAGCAGGTCGCCCACGGAGACGTCCGCCGGCAGATAGTCGGCGTCGACGACGATGTCGCCGCTCTCGCAGTGCTTGCCCGCGATGCGCACGAGCGCGGGTGGCGCGACGCTCACCCGGTTGGCGATGCGCACCGAGTAGTCGGCGCCGTAGAGGGCGGGGCGCGCGTTATCGCTCATCCCGCCGTCGACGCTGACGTACCGGCGCACGGCCGTCTCGCCGTCGTCCTGATACGACACCTGCACGTCTTTGATGGTGCCGGCCGTGTAGAGCGTGAGTCCGGCGGTGCCGATGATCGACCGGCCGGGCTCGAACGCGACGACCGGCACCGGGATGCCGAGCTCGGCGCAGCCCGCCGCCACAGTCTGCGCGATGCGGTCGGCGAGCTCGCCGATCGGCGAGGGGTCGTCGACCGAGGTGTACGCGATGCCGAAGCCGCCGCCGAGGTTCAGCTCGGGCACGTCGCCTCCGTCGAGGAGCAGCCGATGCACGGCGAGCAGCCGCGCCGCCGACTCGGCGAACCCGTCGGCGCCGAAGATCTGGGAGCCGATGTGGCAGTGCAGGCCGAGGAACTCGAGACCGCTGTGCGAGCGGATGCGCGCCACGGCATCCGGAGCATCGGCGAGACCGATGCCGAATTTCTGATCCTCGTGGGAGGTGGCGAGGAAGGCGTGGGTGTGCGCGTGCACACCGCTGTTCACCCGCAGACGCACCCGCTGGGTGCGGCCGTGCCTGGCAGCGGCGTCGGCCACCCTGTCGATCTCCTGCATGCTGTCGAGGATGATGGCCCCGACGCCCACGGACACGGCCCGGTCGATCTCGGCGAGCGACTTGTTGTTCCCGTGGAAGCCCAGTCGTGCGGGATCGACGCCGGCGGCGAGCGCCACCGCGAGTTCCCCGCCGCTGCACACGTCGATGTTGAGGCTGGCGTCGCCCATCCAGCGCGCGACCTCCACGCTGAGGAACGCCTTGCCGGCGTAGTAGACCTTGGCCGTCGTCCCGACCCGCTCGAAGGCATCGGTGAAGGCGGCTCGCACCTCCGAGGCGCGCTCGCGGGCATCCGTCTCGTCGACGACGTAGATCGGGGTTCCGTAGCGGGCGGCGAGTTCGGTCGCGCGCACCCCGCCGACGGTCAGCTCGCCGTCGTCACGGGTGACGGTGCGCGACCAGAGTCCGGGCGCGAGGGAGTCGGGATCGCTCGGAACGGCGAGCCATTCCGGAGCGAGAGGGTTCGCTGCTGCGAACGGATACGAAGCCACGGGGATAACCTCACGGGTGGTGACGAGTGGGGGTCTCTCGGGCGAGCGGACCCGGCTTGGTCCCTGAAGCCACTGATGTATTGGCAGTCTACCGAGGCCGGATGCACGCCATCGACCGTGTTACGTCGGAGCGCGACGGACGCTAGCAGCTGCCCTTGCTGCGTAGGGTCGCCTCGTCGAGCACCATGTTCTGCGCGTCGAGGTGAACGGTCGCCGTGCCCGGCACGATGTCGATCTGGTTCACTTCGACGCCCTTGGGCAGGTACTGGGCGACGCAGACCGGGATCGGTCCGCGGGAGGTGATCGCGGAGAGCAGCGTCGACAGGTCGAGTGCTCCTGCCCCCGTGGTGACCTTGGCGTCGACGGGGTGAAGGAGCACGGTCTTGCCCGCGGCCTCCGGTTTGACCGTCAGTTTGTAGCCGATGGGGAGCCCGAGCAGCTCGGCCTTGCCGTCGTACGCGAGGGTGCCCGTGCCGAGCGCCAGGTCGCCGGTCACCCCCGGGATCGAGACGAGCTTGTTGAGCGACGTCTGCGAGATCGTGAGGCTGCCGTTCACCGCTGCCACCGGCTGCGTGAAGTCGGACGGTACGCCGGTCGCGACGATCTTCGCGCTGAGCGGGGCATCCTGCACGGTCAGCGACGGTGCGTCGAGTTCGACGCGGTCGAAGGTGCCGCTGAGGTACTGCTGGATGACGGACACTCCCCCGATGTGCACGGCGACATCGCCCTGCACGTTGTCGGGCAGGTTCTTCTCG
The DNA here is from genome assembly GCF_056394405.1 of Leifsonia sp. 10N434. Lineage (NCBI taxonomy): Bacteria > Bacillati > Actinomycetota > Actinomycetes > Micrococcales > Microbacteriaceae > Leifsonia > Leifsonia sp. 10N434. The sequence continues at coordinate 12,954 of NZ_JBFTHV010000003.1, forward strand.
ATCTCCGCCGCCACCCGGTTCTCGGCATAGGAGCGCAGGACGGCGTCGGCGATGAAGAAGACCGCCACGATCACGACGATCGGGATGAGGATCCAGAGCAGGATGCGCAGCCAGCGCCGCCGGGGGCGCTTGTCCGCGGGTGCGGGCTGGGGCGTCAGGATCTGGGTGGGCTGGGCGTCGCTCATGGCGGACTCCTCTACATGCGATCGGGCGCAGAGACCCCGAGCAAGCCGAGGCCGGTGCGGATGACCTGGCCGGTGGCGTCGTTCAGCCACAGGCGGGTGCGGTGCAGGTCGGTCACGGCTTCATCGCCGAGCGGGTTCACGCGGCTCGCCGCGTACCAGGTGTGGTAGAGCCCGGCGAGCTCCTCGAGGTAGCGGGCGACGCGGTGCGGCTCGCGGAGTTCGGCGGCGAGGGCGACGATGCGCGGGAACTCCTGCAGTGCGCCGAGGAGGGCCGATTCGCTCTCGTCGGTCAGCAGTTCGGGCGCGAAGCCGCTGCGGTCGACGCCGCTAGCCGCGGCGCGCGCCTCGACCGAACGGGTGCGGGCGTGCGCGTACTGCACGTAGTAGACGGGATTCTCGTTGCTGCGCTTGCTCAGCAGGTCGAGGTCGATGTCGAGCTGCGAGTCGCTCGACGACCGCACGAGGGCGTAGCGGCCCGCATCGACGCCGACGGCGTCGACCAGGTCGTCGAGCGTGACGATGGTGCCGGCGCGCTTCGACATCTTGACGGGCTCGCCGTCGCGCACGAGGTTGACCATCTGGCCGATGAGGATCTGCAGGTTGACGTTCGGGACGTCGCCGAACGCCTCGACCGCCGCCATCAGCCTGCCGACGTAGCCGTGGTGGTCGGCGCCGAGCATGATCAGGTTCTGCTCGAAGCCGCGCTCGCGCTTGTTGAGGTAGTAGCCGAGATCGCCCGAGATGTAGGCCGGCTCGCCGTTGCTCCGGATGATCACCCGGTCGCGGTCGTCGCCGAAGGTCGTCGTGCGCAGCCAGACCGCGCCGTCCTCCTCGAAGATGTGCCCCTGCTCACGGAGCCGTTCGATCGCACGCTCGACAGCACCGGACTCGTGCAGCGAGTCCTCGTGGAAGTAGACGTCGAAATCGACCCCGAAGCCGTGCAGCTTCTCCTTGATCTCGGCGAACATCAGCTCGGTGCCGATGGAGCGGAACACCTCTTCCTGCTCCGCGCGCGGCAGGTCGGCGAGGTCGCCGTCGTAGCGGGCGACGACCTGATCGGCGATCTCGCCGATATAGGCGCCGCCGTAGCCGTCCTCCGGCGTCGGCTCGCCCAGGTAGGCGGCGAGCAGGCTGCGGGCGAACCGGTCGATCTGCGATCCGTGGTCGTTGAAGTAGTACTCGCGGGTCACCTCGGCGCCCTCGGCCTGCAGGATACGGGCCAGGCTGTCGCCGACGGCGGCCCAGCGCACGCCGCCCATGTGGATCGGGCCGGTGGGGTTCGCCGAGACGAACTCCAGGTTCACGGTGAGACCGTCGTAGAGGTGACCGCGACCGTACTGCTCGCCGGCCTCGACGATGGTCTTGGCCAGGCTGCCTGCGGCTGCGGCGTCGAGCCGGAAGTTGATGAATCCGGGGCCGGCGACCTCGGCGGAGGCGACGCCCTCGATGGAGGCGGCGGCCTCGGCGATCTCGGCGGCCAGCTCGCGCGGGTTCGCGCCGACGCGCTTGGCGAGACGCATGGCCACGTTCGACGCCCAGTCGCCGTGCTCACGGTTCTTGGGACGCTCGAGCGGCACGTCGTCGATGGTGATGGTGACGTCGCCGATCTCAGCGCCGCCGGCTCGTCGCCGGTCGACGACCGCGGTCACGATGTCGAGCAGGGCGGCGGAGAGGTCAGCGGGAGTCACGATCATCGATTCTACCGGGGACCACGGAGCATCGATTGCGCAACGATCAGGGCGAACGTGCAGGATTCGCCTGGCACCCGTTGATAAGGTCGTCGCGACGCGCGCCGCAGCGCACCGCGCACCGCGCATCCGACCGCATCCCTCCAGAGGAATACGCCCAGCATGGTTCACTCCACACGCTCCCGCTCCTTCTTCCCCCGCCGCCGCCGCCGCCGCTCCGCCGCGGCCGCCGTCGTGGTGCTGGCCGGCGTGCTGAGCCTCAGCGCATGTGCAGGGAATCCGGCGACGCCGACGCACACGCCGTCGGCGACCAGCTCGGGAGCGGCCGGGGCCGGCGCGATCACCCCGACTCCGACGCCCACCCCGACGCCGACTCCGACCCCCGTCGGTCTCACCTGCGACCAGGTGCTCACCGCCGACCAGCTGTACGCGTTCAACCAGAACTACGGCGTCGACCCCGGCTACGCGCCGAAGGCGGGATCGCTCGAGAAGAAGATCGCCGACTGGCAAGGCGTCGCCTGCGGCTGGCTCAACCAGACGAGCAACGAGGTCATCGAGATCGCCGTGGCCAAGCCGCCGGCGAGCGAGCTCGAGAACCTCAAGAACGCCGCCGTGACCTCCAGCCAGCCGGTTCCCACCTACGGGGTCCCGCCCGAGGTCGAGGGGTACTTCAAGCCGGGAACGGCCGGTGAGGTTCAGATCTTCCGCGGACCGTACTGGATCGTTGCGACGTCGACGGCGTTCTTCGAGCCGGGCGATCCGGCTCCGCTCATGCAGAGCGTGCTGGCCAACGTGCCGAAGAGCTGACGGGAACGAAACACCCGCCGCGGGATGCTAGCCTGGTTGGGCACTCCTGGCCCCCATAGCTCAGGGGATAGAGCGTCTGCCTCCGGAGCAGAAGGCCGTAGGTTCAAATCCTACTGGGGGCACATTTTTCTTCTCGTCACCAGTTCCGCCTCCCCGTCGGGGTGAGAGCGCGATCATGGTCATCGGGGCGAAACTATCCCCTGGACCGGCACGGTATCCGGCAGTAATCATGTCCCATGGGAACATCGTCAGCCGTTCGAGCAGCACCCGTGATCGCGATCGGCATCGGTGTCGCCTCGCTGATCGGCATCGGCATGGCGTCGGGGGCGGCGGTGGCGGCGCCCGGTGACGTCGGACCGGTCAACCCCGTCACCTTCCCGGTCAACGGACACCAGGCCAACAGCGGCTTCACGATCTTCTCCGAAGGGAACGTCGCCCTGAACGCCGACGAGGCGGAGGGGACGGTCGCCGTCGGCGGCGATCTCACGTTCGAATCCGGCTACAACATCGGCGCAGGCGCAACGCCGCCCGCCACCTTCGTCGCGCCGGGCGACACGGCTCCGACCTTTCTCTACGTGCGCGGCGGCGTCGGCTTCTCGAGCAGTCCGACGACGCCGGTGCTCAAGGTGCTCGGCGGCGGCCTGAGCAAGATCGCGGACACCTCCACGTACACGGCCTACGACCACGACAACAACAACGCCCTGGTCAACTACCAGATCGTGCCGACGGGGGCGCCCTACAACACCGCGCCGCGCATCGAGGGCACGGTCACGCAGACCCCGGCATCCATCGCTGCCCCGGTCGGCACGAACCTGGTGGACATCGACGCCGCGTTCCCCGCGTACCGGCAGCTGTCGACCGATCTCGGCGGCTGCGCGCGCACCGTCCAGCTCACCGACACGCAGGGCGATCCCCTCCAGTCGCCGATCCCCCCGGGCACCAGCGGCCGGCTGACGATGACGCCCGGCCAGACGAACGTGCTGAGCATCTCGGCCGCCGATCTCGCGGCCCTCAGCGAGATCACCTTCGTCCCGCCGTTGCCCGACCCGACGACACCCCTGGTGGTCAACGTGGTCGGCACGTCGTTCTCAGGTTCCATTCCGAATCAGGCGGGCATCGGCTCCGGTCAGGCGCCGTTCATGCTCTGGAACTTCCCGCAGGCGACCACGGTGACCGTCACCGGCGGGGACAGCATCGAGGGCACCATCTACGCACCGCGCGCGTTCGTCAACTGGCAGGTCACGCAGAACATCGAGGGCAACGTGATCGCCGCGAGCTTCACGCATGGCATTCCCGGTGTGAGGGGCGGGCCGCCGCGCGAGGTGCACAACTTCCCCTTCTCGGCCGAGGTCTCGTGCACGAAGGGCAACGTCACACCGACCCCGACCCCCACGCCCACAGTCACGCCCACCATCACCCCCGTTCCGACACCCTCGTTCGACCCGAACGGCGGCACGTCTCCCGCGGCTCCCGGGGCGGCCGACACCCTCGCCGACTCGGGCAGTGACACCGCGACCGCACTCGGAGTCGCCGCCGCGGCCGCCGGAGCGATGGTGCTCGGCGGGGCACTCGTGCTCCTCCGTCGAACGCGACGCACCCGCCACCAGCGCTGACGCGAGATGGCCGGGCCGGATTCCTCCGGCCCGGCCATCCGGGTGCGTGCTGTCGGCGGTTAGCCGGCGACCTCTTCGCGCTTGGGCAGCTTCCAGCCCGGGCGCACGTAGTGGCACGTGTAACCCCACGGGATGCGCTCCAGGTAGTCCTGGTGCTCAGGCTCTGCCTCCCAGAACGGGCCGGCCGGCGACACCTCGGTGACGACCTTGCCCGGCCAGAGACCGGACGCGTCGACATCGGCGATGGTGTCCTCGGCGACGCGCTTCTGCTCGTCGTTCTCGTAGAAGATCGCCGAGCGGTAGCTGGTGCCCACGTCATTGCCCTGACGGTTCTTCGTCGAGGGGTCGTGGATCTGGAAGAAGAACTCCAGCAGGTCGCGGTATGAGATCTTCTCCGGGTCGAAGGTGATCTCGATCGCCTCGGCGTGGGTTCCGTGGTGGCGGTAGGTGGCATTCGCCACGTCGCCGCCGGTGTAGCCGACGCGGGTGTCGAGCACCCCAGGGCGCTTGCGGATCAGGTCCTCGACTCCCCAGAAACAGCCTCCGGCCAGAACGGCCTTCTCAGTGGTGGTCATCGGGTTGCCTCCTCGGCCTCGAAAAGCTGACGATACTCGCCGTACCCGTCCTTCTCCAGATCGGCGAGCGGGATGAAACGGAGCGCGGCCGAGTTGATGCAGTAGCGCAGGCCACCGGCCTCGGCGGGTCCGTCGTCGAACAGGTGGCCGAGATGGCTGTCGCCGTGGGCGGAGCGCACCTCGACGCGCGTCATCCCCCAGCTGCGGTCCTTCTTCTCGACGATGTTCGCCGGGTCGATCGGCACGGTGAAGCTCGGCCAGCCCGACCGGCTGTCGTACTTGTTCACGGACGCGAACAGGGGCTCGCCGGACACGATGTCCACGTAGATGCCCGCATCCTTGTTGTTCCAGAACTCGTTGCGGAAAGCCGGCTCCGTAGCCGCCTCCTGGGTGACCGCGTACTGCTCGGAGGTCAACCGCGAAACGGCCTCCTGGTCCTTGCGATAGTCCTGCGTCACTTCTCCTCCTCGGGGGATGTGAGCGCCGCTGGCTGCGACGCATTCACCGTATGAAACGCCGGCGTCCACCCTTAAGTTCCTCGCTCGTTCCCCACACTCAGCGAACCCACAGCAAGCGACCCGGATGCCGCGCCGGGCATCCACAGGAACTGTTCATCACCCGGCGCTGGCGCGGTTCGCGCGCGACGGAGTAGCTTTCGTTCGACGGCTGTCCGGCCTTCGCTCGACGAATGAAAGGAACCGCATGTCAGACAAACCCACCATCGTGCTCGTCCACGGAGCATGGGCCGACGGCTCGAGCTGGAACGCCGTGTCCACCGAGCTGCAGGCGCAGGGCTTCACCGTTCAGACCCCGCCGAACCTGTTGCGCGGCCTGACGGGCGACGCGGCGTACATCGCCTCGTATCTCGCCCAGCGCACGACAGGACCCGTCGTGCTCGTCGGCCACTCCTACGGCGGGGCCGTGATCAGCGGCGCCGGCACCAGCGGCGACGTGCGGGCACTGGTCTATGTCGACGCCTTCATCCCCGACGAGGGCGAGACGGTCTTCTCGATCCTCGGCGGATCCGGTTCGGCGCTCGACGTCCCCGATCCGACCACCGTGCTCGACATCGCCGGCTACCCCGGCGCCCCCGAGGGAGACGCCGAGGCGTTCCTCAAGCCGAACACCGTGCACACGGCCTTCGCGCAGGACCTCCCCGAGGCGGACCGAGAGCTGATCATCGCCAGCCAGCGACCGATCACCCTCTCGGCGAACACGACGCCGGCTGGTCCCGGCGCCTGGAAGAGCATCCCGAGCTGGGCCGTGATCGGGACGGACGACAAGACGATCCCGCCGGCGACGCAGCGGAGCATGGCGGAACGCGCCGGCGCGACCATTACCGAGGTCGACGCGTCACACGTGTCGATGGTGTCGCACCCGCAGGCCGCGGTCGACGCGATCCTCGCCGCAGTCGCCTCCCTGGGCTGACCGCCCTCCCAGGATGCGGGCGGCCCCGCCGTTACGGCAGGTCGCCCGCATCCGCCGGTTCGTCGGCGTCGTCGTCGCGCACGATCGGGATGGACTCGGTGAACTGCGCCGCGCGCTGCTCGCCGTCGGGTGTGCCGCTGAACAGCCTGGCGTCGTCCTGGTTGCGAGCGCGCGCCGGCGGCGAGACGGGGGCCGGGGTCTCGACCATCTCGACGCGCGTGCGGGGCAGCGAGGTCGCGCTGTAGCGCTGCATCCAGTCGATGAGCCGCTCCCGCACGAGGCAGCGCAGGTCGAACAGCGTCGGCGCATCGCGAGCGGTGACCAGGATGCGCACCCGCACGAACCCGGCAACGGCATCCGTCACCTGCAGCACACCCGTGCGGCCGTCCCACAGGTCCGTGCTCGCGAGCACCCGGTTCAACTCGCTGCGCATGCCTCCCGGCGAGACGCGCCAGTCCAGGTCGAATTCGACGGAGCCGAGCAGCTCACTGTGCTGGCGGGTCCAGTTCTCGAAGGGTTTGGTCGTGAAGTAGTTCGACGGGAGCACCAGCCGGCGGTCGTCCCAGATGTGGACCACCACGTAGGTGAGGGTGATCTCCTCGATGGTCCCCCACTGCTGCTCGACGACCACGACGTCATCGATGCGGATGGCGTCGCTGAAGGCGAGCTGCAGTCCCGCGAACAGGTTCGACAGGCTCGACTGCGCCGCGACACCGGCGATGATCCCGATCACCCCCGCCGACGCCAGGATGCTCGCACCCGCCGCCTGCAACGCCGGGAAGGTCAGGAGGATCGCCCCCAGCCCGATCACGACGGCGGCGACGACGGTGAGCCGCCGCACGATCAGCACCTGCGTGCGCACCCGGCGCGCGTACCTGTTGTCGGGCACGTCGAGCCGGTACCTCGAGAGTCCGAGGTCTTCGACGAACACGGCGAGCGCGGCGGCGAACCAGACGCCGAAGGCGATCGCGAAGATGAGGAACGTGTGCTGGATCGCATCGCGCCAGCCGGCGGAAACGTCTCGAGGAAGGCTGATCGTCACGGCGATCCACAGCACGACGACCAGCAGGAGGCAGCGGAACGGGATGCGGGCGCGCTTGATCAGCAGTTGCGCCCACGCCCGACGGCGGGCGGTCGCGCGCAGGATCACGCTCGCGACGGCGGTGATGACGACGGCGGCCAGGATCGCGATCACGCACGCGATCGCCAAGCCCGGCCAGGAACGGAGGTCGAACACGGTGTGGGGACTCCTTCGGGTCTGTCCCGAGGAGTGTACGCGCTGTGCGGCGACCCTCCGCGGTCGGTACGCTGAGACGCGGCGGACGAGCGAAGGAGCGAGCATGGCAGCGACACGGACACTCTTCATCGGAGGTACGGGGGTCATCAGCTCCGCGTGCGTCGTGCAGGCACTGGAGGCCGGTCACGACGTCACGGTGGTGAACCGGGGCTCGTCGTCGACCCGACCGCTTCCGGAGGGCGTCGAGGTGCTGCACGCCGACATCCGCGATCCGCAGAGTGTCCATGCCGTGCTCGGAGAGCGCAGCTTCGATGTGGCCGCCGAGTTCCTCGCGTTCACTCCCGACCACATCCGCACCGACTTCGATCTCTTCGAGGGCCGCGTCGGACAGTTCGTCTTCATCAGCTCGGCCTCGGCGTATCAGACGCCGCCCACCCGGCTTCCCGTCACGGAGTCGACTCCCCTCCGGAACCCGTTCTGGCAGTACTCCCGCGACAAGATCGCCTGCGAGGACCTGCTGATCGAGGCCTACCGCGAGCGCGGCTTCCCGGTGACCATCGTCCGTCCGTCGCACACCTACGACCGCACGATGATCCCCACGAGCGGCGGGTGGACCGATCTCGACCGGATGCGCCGCGGAGCGCCCGTCATCGTCCACGGCGACGGCTCCAGCCTGTGGACCATCACGCACAACACCGACTTCGCGGTCGCCTTCGTCGGCCTGCTCGGGCGTCCGGAGGCTGTGGGCGAGTCGTTCCACATCACCTCCGACGAGGCGCCGACCTGGGACCAGATCTACCGTTACCTCGCCGAGGGGCTCGGGGTCGAAGCCGACCTCGTGCATGTCTCCTCCGAGTCGATCGCGGCCGTCGTGCCCGAGCTCGGCCCCGGCCTGATCGGGGACAAGGCGAACTCGATGGTGTTCGACAACGCCAAGGTGAAGACGCTGGTCCCGCAGTTCCAGGCGCGCATCCCGTTCGCCCACGGAGCGGGCGAGATCGTGGACTGGTACCTCGCGGACCCGTCGCGGCAGCACGTCGACCGCGACCTGGACGCCGCGTTCGACCACCTGGCCGACCGCGCCCGCTCATTCGGCGCCTGAGGCGCCATCGTCCGTCTCCGTTGAAGGGCGGCTGACGCATCCATCGACCGGCGTGTCGGATGCGTCAGCCGCCCTTCAACGTCTGCCGGCGGGGTCGGGACGGGGCTGGGCGAAACAAAGGCTTTACTATTAAGAAACTTTCCTGATACATTCAGGCGCAACGATCGTTCCAACGAAGGGATGGCCAGATGGCGCCTCAGCCGGTACCAGGAACACCCTCCTGGCTGCGTGAGACCAACGACCGCACGGCCCTCTCACTGCTGCTGGAGCACGGCGTCCTGACGCGCAGCCGCATCGGCGAGCTCAGCGGCCTCTCCAAGCCGACCGCCGCCCAGATGGTCTCCCGGCTCGAGACCGCCGGTCTCATCCACGCCGTCGGCGAGGTCTCCGGCGGCCGCGGACCCAACGCGGCCAGCTACGCGGTCCGCACCGACCGGATGCTCGGCGTCGCCGTCGACATCGACTATCACGAGATGCGCTCCACCGTCGTCGACGCGAGCGGGCACGAGCATCCCATCGCCACGACGCCACTGGCCCGCGCCGCCCGCGACCGCTCCCCCGAGACCGACATGCGCGCCGCGATCGACGCCGCCTGCGAGGTCGCGGGCATCGCCAGTGCGACGGTCTCCGCCGTCAGCATCGGCGTGCAGGGAGCTCTCGACCCGCGCACCGACGAACTGAGCTTCATCGAGACCCTCCCCGGCTGGCCGAAAAAGGGCATCCGCAAGCACCTCGAAGACGTGCTCGGCATCTCCGTGCACCTCGACAACGACGTGAATCTCGCGGCGATCGCCGAACGCACCGACGGCGCCGGGCGCGACACCGCCGGCTTCGCGCTGCTCTGGATGGGCGACGGCCTCGGCCTGTCCGTGGATCAGGGCGGCTCGGTGCACCGAGGGGCGTCCGGTGGCGCCGGCGAGATCGGGTACCTCCCCATCCCCCGCAATGCCTCCGAGCTCGACCCCGACGCAAACGATCTGCAAGACCTGATCGGCGGCCCGACCGTCGCCAAGCTCGCCAGGGGGCTCGGTGTGCGCGGCCGCACCTTCTCGGCCGTCATCGACGCCGTCGCCACCTCGCCCCACCGTGACGAGCTCCTCGCCGTACTCGCCCCGCGGATCGCGGTGGGCGTCATCCCGGTGCTCGCCCTGCTCGACCCGGAGCTGGTCGTGCTCGGAGGGCCCACCGGACGAGCCGGAGGCACCCGCCTCGCCGAGCTCGTCGGCAAGCACGTGCGCCGGGCCTGGGGCTCGGCCACCGTCGTCGCGACCGGCGTCGCCGAGCATCCGGTACTCCGCGGCGCACGCGAACATCTGCTCACGGAGGTGCGCACCGCGCTCTTCGCCGAAGTGTCCAGGATCTCCGCCTAGCGGGCCTGAGGCCGTTCCACCGGCTCCATCGCACGACCCGTCCCAACAGAACGACCAGTCAGAACGACCACAACAGAACCCGATCACCCACAGCAATCACGAAACGGAATCAGTGAGGAACCAACCGTGAAACATCGTCCACGTCACATCATCGCCGCCGTCGCGATCAGCGCGGCCGCGGCCCTGACCCTCGCCGGATGCTCCGGCGGAGGCAGCAGCAGCGGCTTCGACTCGACCAGCCCCAAGGAGCTGTCGGGAAGCGTGTCGTTCTGGCACTTCTTCTCCGATCGCGAGGCCAAGGTCATCCAGTCGGTCGTCGACGACTTCGAGAAGAAGAACCCCAAGGTGAAGGTCACCGTGCACGCCGGCCAGGACGACGAGAAGCTGCAGAAGGCGATCGCCACCGGCAGCAAGGTCGACGTCGGCCTCTCGTACTCGACCGACATCGTCGGCAACTTCTGCTCGAACGGCGCCTTCCGCAACCTCAACACCGTCATCAAGCGCGACGGCGTCGACATGAGCCAGTTCTCGCCCACCGTGAAGTCGTACACCGAGTTCAAGGGTGTGCGGTGCGCGATGCCGATGCTCGCCGACGTCTACGGGCTGTACTACAACAAGGACCTGCTCAGCGCCGCCGGCTACAGCGCCGCGCCCAAGACCCTCTCCGAGCTCGAGGCGATGGCGACCAAGCTGACCACGTACAACGCGGACGGCTCGATCAAGACCCTCGGCTTCAACCCGACCATGGGCTGGTACGAGAACGCGGCCGCGCACTACGGCCCCGCAGCCGGTGCCGACTGGCTGAAGGCCGACGGCACCAGCGCGATCAGCTCCAGCCCCGGCTGGACCGAGCTGATGACCTGGCAGAAGGCGTTCGTGGACAAGATCGGCTGGGACAAGCTGAACAAGTTCACCTCGGGCCTCGGCCAGGAGTTCTCGGCCGACAACGCCTTCCAGAAGGGCAAGGTCGCCATGAACATGGACGGCGAGTACCGCACCGCGTTCATCGCCGACCAGGCGAAGGACCTGAACTACGGCACCGCTCCGTTCCCGACGGCCGACGACCACACCGAGCTGTACGGCGGCGGCTACATGACCGGCAACATCATCGGCATCTCGAAGGGCTCGAAGAACCCGGAGCTCGCGTGGGCACTCCTGAAGTACCTCACGACCGACACGGATGCCGTGGTCAAGCTCGCCAACGGCCTGAAGAACGTGCCGACCACGTCCGACGCGCTCAACTCGCCGAAGCTCGAGGTCTCCGACCAGTACAAGACGTTCCTCGACGTCGCGGCGGACAAGAACGTCGCCACCACGCCGGCCAGCCCGCTCGGCGCCGGCTACCAGCAGTCGTTCCAGGACTACTGGAACAAGTACCAGAGCCAGGGCGGCGACCTGCAGGCCGGCCTGAAGAGTGTCGACAAGCAGATCGACGACGCGCTCGCACTGACCACCGGTCCGTGACGATGACGTCGACTGCACTGCGCGAGGGGCGGGCGGCCACCGCCGTCCGTCCCTCGCGGGCCCGCACCAAGCGGAACCTCGTGACGCTGGCGCTGCTCGCGCCGGCCCTGCTGGGACTCGTGATCTTCTTCGTGTACCCGCTCGTGGCATCCGTGTACTACTCGTTCACCCGGTTCGATCTCGTCTCCGCTCCCCAATGGATCGGGCTGCGCAACTACCAGTACCTGTTCACGCAGGACCCGAACGTGTGGGAGGCGACCCTCAACACGCTGTGGTTCGTGGTGATCTGGGTGCCGGTGAAGGTGGCGTTCGCCCTGCTGATCGCCGGCCTGCTGGCCCGCGCGCGGCGCGCATCCGGATTCTGGCGCACGGTGTTCTACCTGCCCGCCCTGGTGCCACCGGTCGCGAGCGTCGTCGCCTTCGTCTTCCTGTTCAACCCGGGCACCGGACCGGTCAACCAGATCCTCAAGGTCTTCGGCATCCAGGGCCCGCTGTGGTTCAACGACCCGGCCTGGTCGAAGCCGTCGCTCGTGCTCCTCGGCGTGTGGGTGATGGGCGACATCATGATCATCTTCCTGGCCGCGCTCCTCGACGTCTCGAAGGAGCAGTACGAAGCCGCGTCGCTCGACGGCGCCAACGGGCTGCAGAAGGTGCGCTACGTCACGCTGCCGAGCATCGCCCCCGTGCTGCTGTTCTCCGTCGTGACCGGCGTGATCGCGGCCATCCAGTACTTCACCGAGGCGGCCGTCGCCTCCGGCGTCGCCAGCGGCAAGGCGGTGATCGGCGAGGGCATCAGCAACAACCTCGGCTACCCCGACGGCTCGCTGCTCACCTACACGCAATGGCTCTACGTGCGCGGCTTCGGCACGTACCAGCTCGGCTACGCCTCCGCGCTGGCCGTGCTGCTCTTCGTGGTCGCCGCCGTGATCCTCATCCTCTTGCTGCGCCGCTTCAAGGCGTTCACCCCGGAAGGCGCCCTATGACCTCCGCAACCCTGACCCCGCCGAAGGCGACGCCGTCGTCGCAACGACAGCGCCGGATGCCCACCCCGAAGTCGCTCCGTGTGCGGCGCGCGCTGGCCTGGATCGCTGAGCACGTCGTGCTCGTCGTGCTGGCCGTGCTGTTCATCGCTCCAATCGTCTTCGTGTTCCTCACGTCGCTGATGTCGAGCGACCAGACCCTGACGGCCTCGCTCTGGCCCCAGCCGTTCGAGTGGAGCAACTACGCGACGGTCTTCACCACCGTGCCGTTGCTTCAGTGGTTCGGGAACTCGGCCATCTACGCCGTGCTCGCCACGCTGTTCATGCTGATCTCGAGCGTGCCGGCCGCCTACGCGCTGGCGAAGATCAAGTTCCGCGGCTCGAACGTGCTGTTCACCGTGATCATCATCGCGATGCTGCTGCCGCCGCAGGTGACGGCCATCCCGATCTACGTGATGTGGTCGCAGCTGAATCTGACCGGCACCCTGTGGCCGCTGATCCTGCCAAACCTGCTCGGCGACGCGTTCTCGATCTTCTTGCTGCGCCAGTTCTTCCTGACCATCCCGAGCGAGTACGCCGACGCGGCGCGCATCGACGGCAACGGCGAGTTCGGCGTGCTGTGGCGCGTCGTGCTCCCGATGGCCAAGCCCGGCATCGCGGCGACCGCGATCTTCATGTTCTTCAACTCGTGGAACGACTACTACGGCCCGCTGCTGTACACCTCGGAGAACCCGGACAACTGGCCGGTGGCCTACGGTCTCGCGTCGTTCCGCGGTGTGCACGGCACCGACTGGGGGCTCACGATGACGATGACGATCCTCGTCACCGTGCCCGTGGTCCTGATCTTCTTCTTCGCCCAACGCGTGTTCGTCGAGGGCATCACTCTGACCGGCGTGAAGGGATAGTACGTGAAACTCGCTGTCGTCGGGGGTGGGTCCACCTACACCCCCGAACTCATCGACGGATTCGCGCGCATGCGCGACATCCTGCCCATCGAGGAGCTGTGGCTCGTCGACACCGACCCCGACCGGCTGCGGCTGGTCGGGGGCATGAGCGAGCGGATGTTCCGGGCCGCCGGCCACACCGGCCGCATCGTGCCGACCAGCGACCTCGTCGCCGGGGTGTCGGACGCCGACGCCGTGCTCATCCAGTTGCGCGTCGGCGGCCAGGCCGCCCGTCACGGGGACGAGACCTTCCCGCACGAGTGCGGCTGCATCGGCCAGGAGACCACCGGCCCCGGCGGCTTCGCCAAGGCCCTGCGCACCGTGCCGGTCGTCCTCCGCGTCGCCGAGACCGTGCGAGCGCACGCCAAGCCGGATGCCTGGATCGTCGACTTCACGAACCCGGTCGGCATCGTCACGCGCGCCCTCCTGCAGGAGGGCCACCGCGCGGTCGGCCTCTGCAACGTCGCCATCGGCTTCCAGCGCCGGTTCGCCAACCTGCTCGGTGTCGACCACACGGCGATCACCCTCGGCCATGTCGGTCTCAACCACCTCACCTGGGAACGCGCGGCGTTCGTGACGGATGCGAACGGCACGCACGACGCGCTGCCCGCACTCATCGACACGCACCTGGGCGAGCTCGCCGAGGAGATCGAGCTTCCCGCCTCGCTCATCACGATGCTCGGCAACGTGCCGTCCTACTACCTGCGGTACTACTACGCGCACGACGAGGTGCTGCGCGAGCAGCTCGGCTCCCCCACCAGGGCCGAAGCGGTGCAGGAGGTCGAGCGCGCACTGCTCGAGCTCTACGCCGATCCGAGCGTCGACACCAAGCCCGATGCCCTCGCCAAGCGCGGCGGCGCGTTCTACTCCGAGGCGGCGGTCGATCTGATCGCCTCCCTGCGCAGCGACCGGCGCGATACCCAGGTGGTGAACCTCCGCAACAACGGCTCGCTCCCCTTCCTGCCCGACGACCATGTGATCGAGGTGCCCGCGATCGTCGGCGCCTCCGGTGTCGAGGCGCTTCCGATCGATCCGCTTCCCGACGACATCCGTGGCCTGATCTCGCACGTCGCCGGCTACGAGCGGCTCGCGCTGGATGCGGCTGTGCATGGCGGCCGGGAGCGCGTGGTGCGCGCGATGATGGCCCACCCGCTCGTCGGCCAGTACGACCGGGCGGAGAAGCTGACCGACCTGCTGATCGCGGGCAACCGGGATCACCTGGCATGGGCGCAGTGAGCGGCTCGGCACCGGGCATCGTGATCGCGGTCGACGGCGGCGGTTCGAAGACCGACGCCGTCGCGCTCGATCTCGACGGCACGGTGCTGGCGAGCGCCCGCGGCACGACCTCGAGCCCGCACATCATCGGGATGGGCGCCGCCGCCGACCTGGTGGACGAGCTCATCGCGAGCCTCGTGCAGCAGACCGGCGACCGGCCGATCGTGCAGACGAACATCTACCTCTCCGGTCTCGACCTGCCGGCCGAGCTGGCGGCGTTCGGCGAGCACATCGCCGGGCTGCCCTGGGCGGGCGCCGTCGTCGACAATGACCTGTTCGCGCTACTGCGGGCCGGCACCAGCGAACCGGATGCGGTGGCGGTGGTGTGCGGTACGGGCATCAACTGCGTCGGGGTGCGGTCCGACGGCGCCGTGGTGCGCTATCCGTCGCTGGGGATGTCGTCGGGCGACTGGGGCGGCGGCTGGCACCTCGGCGAGCAGGCTCTGTGGCACGCGGCACGCGCCGTGGACGGCCGCGGTCCGTCGACCGCACTCGTCCAAGCCATCCCGGCCGTCTACGGCCTGGAGAGCGTGCAGGACGTGATCGAGGCGCTGCACTTCGAGCGCATCCCCAACTCCGATCTCGCGTTGATCAGCCCGGCGGTCTTCGACGCGGCCCGCGCCGGCGACGGCGTCGCCATCGGTCTCGTCGATCGGCAGGCCGAGGAGATCGTGGTGTTCGCCGTCACGACGCTGCGGCGCCTTGGGCTGCTGGATCGCCCCACCCCGGTGGTGCTGGGCGGCGGTGTGATCGGCGCACGGGATGCCCGGCTCATGCAGGCGATCGAAGAGGGCCTGGCCGACCGGGCCCCGCTGGCGCACATCGAACTGGTGACGGCGGCGCCGATCCTGGGGGCAGGGCTGCTCGCGCTCGAAGCGGCCGGCGCCGACGCCGACGCGCTCGAACGGGCGCGCGGCGAACTGGGCGCACGCCAGGCGGCTCTCCCGGTCGGCTGACCTGCAGACGGGAGCCTCCCCCAGGGTGTTCACTGGATGCGGGAGGCCATCACGAAGACCGATCACGACGCGGAGCGCAGGCGGATGGTCGAGCAGCAGCTCGCCTACCGCGGGATCGAGGACGCCCGCGTTCTCGAGGCGATGGGCCGCGTGCCGCGACACCTGTTCGTGGACCCGGCGTTCGCCCGCTACGCCTACGAGGACCATCCCCTGCCGATCGGCGACGGGCAGACGATCTCCCAGCCGTACATCGTCGCGCTGATGCTGGAGGCGGCGCGGATCGGTCCTGACGACGTCGTGCTCGACATCGGGACCGGGTCCGGCTACGCGGCGGCCGTGACCGCAGAGCTCGCCGCGCGCGTGGTGAGCGTCGAACGGCATCCGTCGCTCGCAGCGTCTGCGGAGCGCACGCTCGACGCACTGGGTTACGACGTGAAGGTGGTCACGGGCGACGGTTCGCTCGGCTGGCCGGAGGACGCCCCGTACGACGTGATCATCGCCGCGGCGACCGGGCCCGGCGTTCCGGACGCGTGGCTGGCGCAGCTGGCCGAGGGGGCCCGCGTCGTGATGCCGGTCGGCCGGGCCGGTGGCGCCCAGCACCTGTCGTCGTTCGAGCGCGCCGCCGACGGTACGCTGACCGAGGTCGATCTGGGCGGGGTCTCATTCGTGCCGCTGGTGGGCGAGCAGGCCTGGCCGGGGAAGTAAGCGCGAGACGCTTCGGCGACGAAGCCCCTCGGTGACCGGGCCCTAGGCGGCGACGGCCTCGCGGGATGACGCACGAGCCGGCGATGCCTCACCGAGAGCGGCACGGTCGAGCGACGAGAGCAGCGCGCCCAGTTGTCCCTCCGGCGCGCCCGGGTCCTCCGGGTGCCACTGGACTCCGAGCACCGGCGCCGACTCGTGCTCGATCGCCTCGACATGCCCGTCGGTGGCGCGGCCGGTGACGACCAGCCCCGACCCGACGACGTCGACCGCCTGGTGGTGAGCGCTCTGCACTGCGACGGTGTGGCTCTCCAGCAGACCGGCGACCAGGCTGCCGGTGGCCAGGCGCACGGCGTGCGTCGCCATGATGTCCCGGATGGGCACGCCGCTGTTCTTGTGCTCGCCGGTGTCGTCGAGGTGCTGAACCAGCGTGCCGCCGAGAGCGACGTTGATGATCTGCAATCCGCGGCAGATGCCGAGGAGCGGCGTTCCGAGTTCGAGCGCGCGGTGCACGAGTGCGATCTGGGCGCGATCGGCCGCGGGGAGATGACGGCTCTCGCCTTCGTAGCCGCCGGCGGCGCCATAGAGCCCGGGAGTGATGTCCTCACCGCCCATGATCAGGATGGCCTCCGCCGACTCCGTGCGCGCGAGCAGCGCATCCTCGCCTTGATCGGCGGCGACGCGCGTGACGGTCCAGCCCTGACGCTCGGCTTCGACGATGGCCGACTCCACGAGGATCTGCACGTACGCGTGGTACTCGGGGTCGTGCCCGCGGAAGCGGGTGGCCTCGACCACGGCGAGGGAGCGCACCGGGCGTCGGATGCTCATGCGGTGCTCCTCTCATGGCGATGTATCGGCTGGCGATGATTCGGCGTCCCACAATTCTGAAGGGCGGCCCCGAACCGCGCATCCCGGGCGTAACAGGGTGAAACAGTCGACGGAGCCGTGCGCCGCCGCCACAGCGATCACCCGGCCACCCGGGCGCTCTGGCGCGCCCGATCGGGCCCCGAATAGACTCGCAGCAGGGGCACCCGACTCGAGAGAGTGAGTAGATGCGTTTACGAGGGGTACTGGGCGGAGTCCTGCTCGCGCTGGGGCTGGTCGTGGGAACAGCGACGATGGCGAGCGCACAAGACCCGGTCGACCTCGGCAGCGGACACGTCGTCGACCAGGCGGGTGTGCTCGACGCCGGCCAGACGAGCACCGTGGAGAACGCGGCCAAGAAGCTCTACTCCGACCACCGCGTCGACCTCTACGTCGTCTACGTCGACCGCTTCACCAACCCGACGGATGCCGCGGACTGGGCGAACCAGACGGCAGCGAACAACAATCTCGGCCCGTCCGACTATCTGCTCGCCGTCGCGACGGACGGCCGCGCCTATTACCTCTCGGGGGATTCGGCCGGTCCGGTCACCGACGACCAGCTGGACCAGATCGAGCGCAACGATATCGAGCCGAAGCTCAAGGCGGGTGACTGGTCGGGGGCGGCGGTCGCGGCGGCCGACGGGCTGGGCGACGCGGTCGGCGGGAGCGCCGGCGGGAGCGGTGTCGTCTGGTTCATCGTGATCGCCGTCGTGGTCATCGGACTGATCGTCTTCTTCGTGCTGCGCAGGCGGTCCGCCGCGAAGAAGGCGCGTTCGGCGCCGGGCGGCCCGGCAGTGCCCCAGAACGAGCTTCAGACCATGCCCATCGCCGACCTCGTGCGACGGGCCGGGTCGGCGCTGGTGCAGACCGACGACGCGGTGCGCACGAGCGAAGAGGAACTCGGTTTCGCCACGGCGCAGTATGGAGCGGACGCGGTGGTGCCGTTCCAGGCGGCGCTCGACGCCGCCAAGGCGCAGTTGCGCGACGCGTTCACGCTCAAGCAGAAGCTCGACGATGCCGAGCAGGACACTGAACAGCAGACGCGCGATTGGAACATCCAGATCGTGCAGCTCTGCGCGGCGGCCAACGACGCGCTCGACAATCAGGCCGACGCGTTCGACGAACTGCGCGCGCTCGAGAAGCGCATCCCGCAGGCGACCGCCGAGGTGCAGGCCGCCGCGACTGCGGTGCAGAGCCGCATCGCCCAGTCGAACGCCGGCTACGCGGCGCTCTCCGAGCGCTACACCGAGGCGTCGATCACCACTATCCACGACAACATCGCGCAGGCGACCGATCGGCTGGCCTTCGTGACCACCGCACTGGCGGCTGCGGCGCAGAAGAGCACGGCCGGCGACACCAGCGCCGCCGCCATCGGCGTGCGCGCGGCGGAAGAGTCGGTCGACCAGGCCAAGCTCCTTCTCGACGCGGTCGACCGGCTCGGAGCCGACCTCGCCGCGGCGCAGCAGACCATCGACGGCACGATCGCCGAGCTGGAGAGCGATCTCGCCGAGGCCCGCAGCCTCGCCGCGGCGGGAGATGCCGACGGGACGATCTCGGCCGCGGTCGCCGGAACCGAGCAGACCGTCGCCGACGTGAACAGCAAGCTCGCGGCCGGCAGGATCAATCCCCTGGAGATCGCCAAGCGCCTCGAAGCGGCTAATCAGAACATCGACGCCGTGCTCGGCGGCGTGCGGGATGCCCGGCAGCAGGCGCAGCGCGCGCAGGCGTCGCTGCAGCAGACGCTGCTCGACGCCAAGAGCCGGGTCTCGGCGTGCGAGGACTTCATCACGGCACGGCGCGGCGCGGTCGGCGCCGCGGCGCGCACCCGCCTCGCGGAGGCCGGCCGGCTGCTCGTGCAGGCCGAGGCGACCGCGATCACCGATCCGGTCACGGCGCTCGGTCAGGCGCAGCGCGCCGCCCAGCTGGCCGACGCGGCGACCCAGCTCGCGCAGCAGGACGTCGGCGGTTTCCAGCCGGGCACCGGCGGCCTCGGCGGGATGTTCGGCGGCGGCTCCGGAGGCGGAGGCAACGGCGCGATGGGGGCGATCCTCGGCGGCATCCTGATCAATTCGGTGCTGAGCGGGGGCGGCGGTGGTGGCCGTGGCGGCGGACGCAGCGGTAGCCGCGGCGGCGGAGGCGGGTTCAGCCCGGGAAGCTTCGGCGGGGGCGGCACACGCTCCCGTCGCGGAGGTGGCAGGTTCTAGGTCCCGTCCGGGATCGACGGCTCAAGCGAAAGGAAAGCAACACCATGGCAAAGCAGTCCATTTTCGGGCGCATCTCGCAGCTGATGAAGGCGAACGTCAACGCCCTCATCGACCAGGCGGAGGACCCGGAGAAGATGCTGGACCAGATGGTCCGCGATTTCACGAACAACATCGCCGACGCCGAGAGCGCGATCGCGGAGACGATCGGCAACCTCCGGATGCTCGAAGACGATCACAAAGAGGACGTCGAGGCGGCGGCCGAATGGGGCCAGAAGGCGCTGGCCGCCAGCAAGCAGGCCGACAGCTACCGGTCGGGCGGAGACTCGGCCAACGCGGACAAGTTCGACAACCTCGCCAAGGTCGCGCTGCAGCGACAGATCGCGTCGGAGAACGAGGCCAAGGCGGCGGAGCCGCAGATCGCCTCGCAGACCGAGGTCGTCGACAAGCTCAAGTCGGGCCTGAACGGCATGAAGGGCAAGCTCGAGCAGCTCAAGAGCAAGCGGAGCGAGCTGATCGCCCGCGCGAAGAGCGCACAGGCCCAGCAGCAGGTGATGGATGCGGTGAAGAGCGTCGACATCCTCGACCCGACCAGCGAGGTCGGTCGCTTCGAAGACAAGATCAAGCGCGAAGAGGCCAAGGTGCGCGGCGCCTCCGAGCTCGCCGCCTCGAGTCTCGACGCCCAGTTCAACCAGCTGGACGACCTCGGGGAGATGACGGAGGTCGAGGCGCGCCTCGCCGCGCTCAAGACCGGCGGCGCGCCGGCGCAGCCTGCGGTCACCGCTGAGGCGACGCCGTCCGCTCCGTACACGCCAGGGCAGTGACGATGGCGCGGGATGCGCGCGAGCCGCGCATCCCGCCGCCTTCTCACGAACACGCCGTGTCGTGCGGAACACGAAGGACCATGCAGGAGTTGGAGAACGTATGACAACATTGGCGCTCGTCGGAGCGGGACACATCGGAAGTCAGATCGCGCGCCTGGGCGTCGCCAGAGGGTACGACGTCGTGGTGAGCAACTCGCGCGGACCGGAGACGCTCGGAGAGCTGGTCGCCGAGCTGGGGCCGTCGGCACGAGCGGCCACCGTCGAGGAGGCAGCACGCGCCGGTGACATCGTGGTCGTCACCATCCCGTTCAGGAGCATCGAGTCCCTCCCGGCCGACGCCTTCGCCGGAAAGGTCGTGGTCGACACGAACAACTACTACCCGCAGCGCGACGGCCACGTGGCGGAGCTCGACGACGAGTCGACCACCGTGTCCGAGCTGCTGCAGCGGCACCTTCCGGATGCGCACGTCGTCAAGGCGTTCAACCACATCTACTCGTCCGCGATCGTCACCGACGCCCTCCCGTCCGGCGATCCCGAGCGTCGCGCTCTGGCCATCGCGGGTGACGATGCAGAAGCCAAGGCCGCCGTGACCGCGCTGCTCGACGACTTCGGCTTCGACGCCGTCGATCTCGGTCCGCTCTCCGAGGGCTGGCGCGTGCAGCGCGAAACCCCGGCATACGGCCCGCGGCTCACCGCCCCGGAGCTGCGCCGAGCCGCCGCGGACGCCAAGCGCTACCGGGACATGCGATGAAGGCTCGCGCATGAGCGCGGCGTCCTTCCTCGTCGTGCCGCAGTGGCAGGGGTCCGGATCCTCCCGCGCGATGCGGCTGATCGACGGAGCCGAGGCCATCCGGGGCGATCTTCCCGTCGCGGCGACGACGGTCGTGAGCGTTCCCGCCGCCGCCGGAGAGTCCCTCGACACCGGCGTGCACCGCTTCTCGGCGCTCGCGACGATCCGAGATGCCGCAGCCGCCGAGCTGATGCTCCTGGAGTCGCCGGTGGTGACCATCGGCGGTGACTGCGCAGCCGACCTCGCCAGCGTGCAGCACGTGGTCGCGTCGCGCGAGCCGGGAAGCGTCGCCCTGGTCTGGTTCGACGCCCACGGCGACCTGAACGACGTGGGCTCATCGCCGTCGAGCGCATTCCACGGCATGGTCGTGCGTGCCCTGCTCGGTGACGCTCCCGACGGTCTCGCCTCCGAGGGCGCGTCGCTCCTCTCCCCCGAGGCTCTGGTGCTCGCCGGAACCCGCGCGCTCGACGACGGCGAGAGCGCCTACATCGCCGAGCACGGCATCCGGATGCTCGCACCGGACTCGCTCGCCGAGCCGCGTGATCTGGTCGCTGCCGTGGAGTCGACGGGCGCTACGGCCGTCTACCTGCACATCGACCTCGATGTGCTCGACCCGGCCTCGATCGACGGGATCGGCTATCCCGAGCCGTTCGGCGTGACACCGGAACAGCTGACCGAGGCGATCCGCGCTCTGCGTGCGCGCTTCGAGCTCGCCGGGGCCGCGATCACCGAATTCGCACCGGAGTCACCCGAGCAAGCGTCGCACGATCTTCCGGTGATCCTGCGCATCCTGGGGGCCCTGACCGGGCGCCTTCCGGCGAGCGGACCGTCCTCCCCACCGGGAGCCGGCCGACACCTCTCCACCGATCAGCAGGCCGTCGGTGACGCCCCCTGACGCCCGGGGTAGCTTGGGAGCCATGACCGAACCCAAGATCATCACCGAGCGCCGCGGGCACATCCTGCTCATCGGCTTCAACCGCCCCGACAAGCGCAATGCGGCCGACTTCGAGATGCTCAACGCGCTCGCCGCTGCCTACGGCGAGTTGGAGCGCGATCCCGAACTGCGGGTCGGTCTCGTCCACGCGGTCGGCGACCACTTCACCGCGGGCCTCGACCTCGCCGATCTCGGCCCGCGCATCGGGGCCGACGGTCTGTCGTTCACGAGCGAGGGCGGCATCAACCCGTGGCAGGTGTCGGGCGAGCAGCTCACGAAGCCCGTTGTCATCGCTGTGCAGGGCACCTGCCTCACTCTCGGCATCGAGCTCGTGCTGGCGAGCGACGTAGCGGTCGCCGCCCGCTCCACGAGGTTCGGGCAGCTCGAAGTCGCCAGGGGCATTCTGCCGTTCGGCGGAGCGACCCTGCGCTTCCCCCGGGCGGTCGGGTGGGGCAACGCCATGCGCTGGATCCTCACGGGAGACCTGTTCGACGCCGCTGAAGCCCACCGCATCGGCCTGGTGCAGGAGGTCGTCGACGACGGTGAGCAGTTCGATCGCGCGCTGGCCATCGCCGAGCGGATCGCCGCCCAGGCGCCCCTGGCCGTGCAGGCTGCGCTCGCCAACGCCAAGCGTGCCGTGCGCGACGGCGACGCCGCGGCGGAGGGCGAGCTCCAGCCTGCGCTGGTGCGCCTTCTCCAGAGCGAAGATGCAGCGATCGGCATGCAGGCGTTCCTGACGCGCAGCGAGGCGCAGTTCGTCGGACGCTAGGCGTCCTCTCCGAGCTACCCCGACTTTTCGCGGGGGATGGAATCCGAACCCTCCCCGCGCTTCGAACATCACACGATCAACAACGAGGAGTTCCATGGCAACCACCCAGTACGACGTCATCGTGATCGGCGCAGGAGCGGTCGGCGAGAACGTCGCCGACCGTGCCGTGCAGGGCGGGATGAGCACGGTCATCGTCGAGTCCGAGCTCGTCGGCGGGGAGTGCTCGTACTGGGCGTGCATGCCGTCGAAGGCACTGCTGCGCAGCGGTGCGCTGCTGCGCGCCGCACAGCGCGTCGGAGGCGTCGCGGAGGCGATCACCGGGCCGCTCGACGTGCGGGCCGTCCTCGATCGACGCGACCGCGTCACCAGCCATTGGAAGGACGACGGGCAGGTGAAGTGGCTCGAGGGCGCCGGCATCGACCTGGTTCGCGGCCACGCGGTGATCACCGCCCCACGCGAGGTGACGGTCACGGCGGCCGACGGCACGGTGACCGTGCTCACGGCCCGCCATGCCGTCGCCGTCAGCACCGGATCGGCGGCGCTGCTCCCCGACATCCCTGGCCTGCGCGAGAGCGAGCCGTGGACGAGCAAAGACGCGACCAGCGCCCAGACGGTGCCGGCGTCGCTCGCCATCCTCGGCGGTGGTGTGGTGGCGGTCGAGATGGCCACGGCGTATGCCGGATTCGGCACGCGTGTGGAACTGATCGCGCGCAGCAGTCTGCTGCGCGCGAACGAGCCGTTCGCCGGCGAGCTGGTCGGCGACGCGCTGCGCGCACTGGGTGTCACGGTGCATCTCGACAGCGAGCCGAGCTCCGTGGAGCGCACAGATGACGACGGGTTCCGCATCCAGCTGAGCGGCGGTGGCACGATCGAGGCCGACGAGCTGCTCGTGGCGGTCGGACGCGTTCCGAACACGATCGATCTCGGGCTCGAGGCGTTCGGACTCGAAGCGGGAGCCTGGCTCGACGTCGACGACACCATGCGCGTGCTCGGAGCCGACGGTGAGCCGGTGGACGGCGGCTGGCTCTACGGGGTGGGCGATGTGAACCACCGCGCTCTGCTCACGCATCAGGGCAAGTACCAGGCGCGCGCTGCCGGTGATGCGATCGCAGCACGCGGCAACGGCTCGCCGGTCCGCCTGGAGCCGTGGGGCACGTACGTGGCGACGGCCGACCACACGGCCGTTCCGCAGGTGACGTTCACCGATCCGGAGGTCGCGTCCGTCGGGCTCACCGCTGCGGGAGCACGGGAGGCCGGCTACCGCATCCGGGTCGTCGACTATCCCATCAGCAGTGTCGCCGGCGCGACCATCGCGTCCGACGACTACACCGGGCAGGCACGGATGGTCGTCGACGAGGACCGCCAGGTGATCCTGGGCGTGACCTTCGTCGGACAGGACGTGGGTGAACTGCTGCACTCGGCGACGATCGCCGTGGTCGCGGAGGTGCCGCTCGACCGGCTCTGGCACGCGGTGCCGTCGTACCCGACGCTCAGCGAGGTCTGGCTCCGCCTCCTCGAGACCTACGGACGCCCGGAGGAGTGATGGTGCGCGCAGTGCAGCGGCTGCTGTTCGATTCGCCGATCAGCTGGCTCGGCTACCTCTACGCCACGGCGGTCGGCCTCGTCTGGGGATTCGTCTGGAGCACGGGCCGCGTCGAGCGGCGCAACGGGCTCTTCGTCTTCCGTGGCATGCCGCTGCGCACGTTCGGGCGCGGTGGCTCGTGCGTCGGCGGGTGCTACCTCACGGCCCAGAACGTCACCGACGAGGTGCTGGAGCACGAGGCCGTCCACAAACGGCAGTGGCAGCACTACGGGATGCTCTTCCCGTTCCTCTACCTGCTGGCGGGGCGCGATCCCCTCCGCAACCGATTCGAGGTCGAAGCCGGTCTCGAGAAAGGCGGCTACCTGTGAGCGAGACCACGCCACACGATGGTGGACAACGCACGATCATCCTCACCGGGGCGAGTTCGGGAATCGGGGTGGTCGCGGCGGGCAAGCTCGTGGAGCAGGGCAACCAGGTGGCCGTCGTCGGGCGCAACCCGGAGCGCACCCGCGCTGTCGCGGAGCGCATCGGAGCGACCCCGTTCCTGGCCGACTTCGAGAGGCTCGACGACGTGCACGCGCTGGCGGAGGCGGTGACGGCGCGGTACGAGCGGATCGACGTGCTCGCCAACAACGCGGGCGGGCTCAACGCGGCCAGAGAAGTCACGGTCGACGGGCACGAGCGCACGATCCAGACCAACCATCTGGCGCCGTTCCTGTTGACGAACCTGCTGCTCCCCCGGCTGCGGGAGACCGCTGCCCAGGGTCACCCCGTGCGTGTGGTCTCGACGGCGAGCCTCGCCAACCTCTTCGGTCACGTGCGGCTCGACGATCTGGAATTCGAGCAGCGGCCGTGGCTCGGTGGCTGGCGCGCCTACGGTACGGCCAAGCTCGTGACGATCCTGTTCATCCGCGAGCTGGCCGAGCGCCTGACCGGCACCGGGATCGACGCCTATTCGTTCCACCCGGGCACGATCGCCACCAACTTCGGCCAGTCATCGCCGCTCATCCGGTTCGGCGGCGCCGTCACGCGCGGCGGCTACGGAATCCCGGTCGAGGAGGGGGCGGCACCGTTGATCATGCTGACGGCCGACGCGCCCGTCGGCGCCCCGAGCGGCACGTACTTCGATCGGCTGAAGGCGAACGGGAAGGTACGGCGACAGGCCGACGACGCTCAACTCGGCCGCGACCTCTGGACGCTCAGCGAACGACTGGTGGGCGTCGGCAGCGTGGTCTGACCGCTCGCCGGGGTGGACCCGCTGGACGGGGCCCGACAGAGGCGGATGCGTCAGAAGCAGATGTGTCAGAAGCGGATGCGTCAGAAGCGGATGCGTCAGAAGTGGATGGGGGCGATGACCGCGTCGGCGGACATGCCGACCTCGTCGAGCAGGTGCTCCTGAACCTCGGAGACGAGCTCGAAACCGCCCGTGACGATCGCGCGGGTCTCGCCGGCTCCGTCGCACAACATCTCCGCCGTCCACGCGCGCACGGCCCGCGTGGCGGCGACACCCTTCGCGCAGGGCTCCGACGTTCCCGGGCGACCACTGCGGCGCGCTCGGGGAAGCCAAGTGACCGTCATCCGCAGCGGCGTTGTGAGCACGGAGACGTCGTCGGGACTCTCGACCTCGACGAAGACGCGCCCGCGAGCGCAGAGCGGCAGGAGCGCCAGCTCCGCCTCGAGCTGGGGAAGGGACGACTCATCGCCGACGACGAGGAACTGCACACGGTCGTCGTGGTGGGCGGTGGTCGCGGTGTGCTTCGCGTGATCGGGTCGGTACATCTCGCTTTCGAGTATAGGCGAGCCTTACCTAACCCCCGATCCTCCGAGGGGATGCCCAGCGAGACGTCAGCCTTCCCTCACCCGACACCCTGGGGCATGATCGTGTCATGCTCCCAACGGCAGAGAACCCCGTCGCTCCGATGCTCGCCAAGGCGGTACCGCAGGTTCCGGCTCCCGAGTCCGTGGAGGGCGGGCTCAGTTACGAACCCAAGTGGGACGGGTTCCGTGCACTGATCTATGCGGACGGTGACGGCACGACCGTCGACACGGTGGAGATCGGAAGCCGCGGGTCGAAGATGCTCACCCGCTACTTCCCCGAACTCGTCGACGCGTTCCAGCGGCTCCTGCCAGGACCGTGCGTGCTCGACGGCGAGATCGTGGTGCCGACCGGGCCCGCGGGAAAGCAGCGACTGGACTGGGAGGCGTTGTCGCAGCGCATCCACCCGGCCGCCAGTCGTGTGAAACTGCTCGCGGAGCAGACCCCCGCGACGTTCGTGGCCTTCGATCTGCTCGCCATCGGGGGCGAATCCCTGCTCGAGCACTCCTTCGGTGAACGCCGGGCGCGGCTCGAGGAATTCGCCGGCGCCTTGCCCGCCCCCATCGAGCTGACCCGCACCACCACCGACGTCGAACTCGCCCGGAAATGGCTGGTGGAGTTCGAAGGGGCAGGACTCGACGGCGTCGTGGCCAAACCGCTCGCATCGCCGTACGCCCCCAACAAGCGCACGATGCTCAAGATCAAACACCACCGCACAGCGGACGTCGTCGCGCTCGGCTACCGAGTGCACACGAGCGGCCGGGGCGTCGGCTCGCTGCTGGTCGGCCTCTACGACGACGACGGCGAACTCAGGAACGTCGGCGGTGTCTCCGCCTTCAGCGACGCGCGCCGGCTCGAGCTGGTCGACGAGCTCGCGCCTCTGGTCGAGCTCGACGATTCCGGAGACGCGGTGAAGGGCGCGACCGAACGCAGCCGCTTCTCCTCCGGAAAAGACGTGACGTTCATCCGGCTGCGCCCGGAGCGCGTGCTCGAGGTCCGCTACGACCAGATGGAGGGCATGCGCTTTCGTCACACCGCGCAGTTCGAGCGGTGGCGCCCCGACCGCGAAGCCCGCTCATGCACGTTCGAGCAGCTCGACCGCCCCATCGCCTACGACCTGGCCGACGTCCTGCGCTGACGCGGGCTTGCGGCCACTCCGACTCCGTGCTTGCGTTGCTCCCATGACCGACGCCGAGCAGCCGGGGGCGGCGGAGTGGGTGCCCCACACGCTCAGCCTCACTCGGCTGCGCGATGCGGCGCACGACTGCGAGGGCTGCGAGCTCTGGCGCGACTCCACGCAAGTCGTTTTCTCGGCGGGCACGGCGCGCGCCAGGCTGATGCTCGTCGGCGAGCAGCCGGGCGACCGGGAGGACCGCACGGGCGAGCCCTTCGTCGGTCCCGCCGGGCGCCTGCTCGACGGGGCGCTGGACGCAGCCGGCATCCGGCGTGCCGACGTGTACCTCACCAATGCCGTGAAGCACTTCCGGCACCACACGGAGGAACGCGGCAAACGACGCATCCACGACAAGCCCTCCGTGGCCCACATCGTCGCGTGTCATCCCTGGCTGGAGGCCGAGCTCGCCGCCGTGCGACCACGCGTGGTGGTCTGCCTCGGGGCGACGGCCGGCCGCGCCGTCCTCGGTCGCCCGGTGCGGGTGACGGCCGAGCGCGGTCACGTGATCGCCCAGCCCGGCCCGGACATCCCGTCGGCCGTGATCACGGTTCACCCGTCGGCCCTGCTCCGCACGCGCGGCGACGCCGGCTGGGACGAGTCCTTCGACGCCCTCGTGCGCGACCTGGTGACCGCGCGTGAAGCCGCCTCGCTGTAGCGGCCCCGAAACCCCGCCGTCAGCGCGCTCAGGCCTTCTTCGCGCGCTCAGGCCTTCTTCGCGCGGCTGGGCTGCACGCGCGGCGGCTCCCCCGGCATCTTGGGGTAGTCGGGCGGGAATGGAAGCTCGCCGAGGCCGTTGTCGAGGTCGCGCTGCCACCACCCCAGCAGCTGGTCGATGCGACCGGGTGCGTCCCCGAAGGTCTCCCACGGGTCCCCGACCTCGGCGAGCCGGGCGGGCACCGTCTCGATCGTGAACTTCTTGGGGTCGACCGACTCGAGCTCGTCCCAGGTGATCGGCGTGGCCACCGGCGCGTGCGCGAGAGCGCGCGGGCTGTACGCCCCCGCCATCGTGCGGTCGCGGTTG
Source organism: Leifsonia sp. 10N434 (assembly GCF_056394405.1). NCBI lineage: Bacteria > Bacillati > Actinomycetota > Actinomycetes > Micrococcales > Microbacteriaceae > Leifsonia > Leifsonia sp. 10N434. The sequence goes on from NZ_JBFTHV010000003.1 coordinate 41,216, forward strand.
GCCTGGTTGAAGTCGACGAAGATCCGCTCGCCGCGCTCCTCCTTCCACCACGCGGTCGTGACGTCGTCGGGCATCCGGCGTTCGAGTTCGCGTGCGGCCGCGATGACGGCGTGCCGCACATCCTGGAACTCGTGGGTCGGTTCGATCGGGGCGAAGACGTGCAGGCCGCGGTTCCCCGAGGTCTTGATGAAGGCGTCGAGACCCGCCTCCGCGAGCACCGACCGGAGCTCGATCGCGGCAGGGATGGCGTCGTCGAAGTCGGTGCCCGGCTGCGGGTCGAGGTCGATGCGCAGCTGATCGGGGTTGTCGGAGTTCTCCGCTCGCGACGGCCACGGGTGGAAGACCACGGTGTTCATCTGAACGGCCCAGACGGCGGCGGCGGGCTCGTCGATCACGAGCTGCGGATGCGTCCGGGCGCTCGGGTAGACCACCATCACCGACCGCACGTAGTCGGGTGCGCCCTTCGGCGGGTTCTTCGAGAAGAACTGCTCGCCGTCGATGCCGTCGGGGAACCGCTGCAGCGAGAGCGGACGGTCGCCGTTCGCTCGTACGAACGCCTCGCCGACAGCAATCATGTAGTTCGCCAGATCGAGCTTGGTGATGCCGGGCTCCGGCCAGAGCACCCGGCTCGGGCTGGAGATGCGCACCTCGCGGTCGCCGTTCGGACCAGGGACAGTGATGACAACCGCTTCGCTCGCCATGCGACCACCGTACTCGCCCATGACGCCGCGATGACTCTCGTGTGAATTCCGTGTGCGAACCGTGGTGCCCACTTCCATCCGGCACGATGTGGGCCAGAATGTTGTCGCGTCGTCCACCGACGGCGAGCGTTATGAGAAGAGGGATCCCACTGAGAATCGTCAGCTACAACCTGCGGAAGCACGCCGCCGGCCACGAACTGGCCGATATCGCAGCGGCGCACGACGTCGACGCACTGTGCCTGCAGGAATGCGACAGCGAAGCCCTTCCCGAGCGCCTGCACCACCTGAAGCTCGCCGACGCCACCAAGACGAACCGTCTCGGCCTCGCGATCTATGTGCGTGAAGACCGCTACGACGTGGTCGAGACCCGCGTCTTCGCCGTGCAGAAGTCGGTGCACGACCGCGTTCTCGCCCCGGCGCACGAGCGCCTGCTCGCGGCTCACCTGCGCGACAGGGAGACCGGTCAGGACGTGCTCATCGGCTCGTTCCACGCGGCGCCGTTGACGGCATCCAACTCGCTCCGCCGGAAGCAGATCGCTGCCGCGCACGCGGGAATGCGCTCGCTCGCCGAAGACGTGCCCGCCGTGATGGTGGGCGACTTCAACTACCCGTGGTTCATCCGCGGACTCGAGCGCCGCCTGATCACCACCGGGTACGCACTGATGCGCACCACCGAGCCGACCTACCTGCGCTACAAGTTCTTCACGGGCTACTTCGACTTCGTCACCTCGACCGGTATGGAGATCGATCGCGTCGACGTTCTGCCCGCCGGCGCATCCGATCACCGCGCGATCAGCCTGGACACCAAGCTCGCCGCCTGACTCCTTCTCCACCCGGGCGTATGGTGGACGCGTTCGTAGGCGGGGCGGTGCGCGATGGACGTTCTCGGGTGGTTTTCGGCGTCTGACTACACGATCGCGCGCGAGATCCTCCAGCGCGGGGTCGCCGCGATCTTCCTCATCGCCTTCGTGTCCGCCGCGAATCAGTTCCCCGCCCTCCTCGGTGAACACGGCCTCCTGCCCGTTCCGCGTTTCCTGCAGAGCCTCTACGGCGCGAAGCAGCCAACGCTGTTCCGCTGGAGGTACTCCGACCGCCTGCTGCTCGCGGTCGCCTGGACCGGCGCCGCGCTCTCCCTGCTGATCCTGCTCGGCATCCCGCAGCTCGCCCCGTCCTACGTCTTCGTCCCGGTCTTCCTCGTCGTGTGGCTGCTCTATCTGTCGATCGCCAACGTCGGCCAGACCTTCTACGGTTTCGGCTGGGAGAGCCTGCTGCTCGAAGCAGGCTTCACCGTTGGCTTCCTCGGGGCGCACGACACGGCTCCCCCGATCACCATCGTGTTCCTGGTGCGCTGGCTCGTCTTCCGCCTCGAGTTCGGCGCGGGAATGATCAAGATGCGCGGCGACCGGTCGTGGCGCGACCTCACGGCCCTGTACTACCACCACGAGACCCAGCCGATGCCGAATCCGCTGAGCCGCACCGCGCACCTGCTGCCGCGCTGGTGGCACCGCGTGGAGGTGCTGGGCAACCACTTCGCACAGCTCGTCGTCCCCTGGCTGCTGTTCGCACCGCAGCCTGTCGCGAGCATCGCGGCGGGGGTGGTCATCCTCACGCAGCTGTGGCTCGTGGCGACCGGCAACTTCGCGTGGCTCAACGTCATCACGATCGTGCTGGCCTTCAGCGCGGTCAGCGATCCGGTCTTCGGGTTCGTCGCGGGCGGAGCGCACGCTGCCGGCATCGGGTCGGCGACCGTGCCGCTCTGGTATGCGATCGTGGCCGCAGCGGTCACGGTCTTCCTGGTCGTGCTGAGCTGGCAGCCCCTGCGCAACCTGTTCTCGCGCCATCAGCTGATGAACGCCAGCTTCAACCGCTGGCACCTGGTCAACGCCTACGGCGCGTTCGGCAGCGTCACGAAGGAGCGGTACGAGGTGATCGTCGAGGGCACGCTCGACGATCCCGACGACACGACGGCCGAATGGCGTGAGTACGCGTTCAAGGGCAAACCGGGCGACCCGCGGCGCATCCCGCGCCAGTTCGCGCCCTACCATCTGCGACTGGATTGGCTGATGTGGTTCCTCGCGCTCGGCTCACGGGACACACGCTGGTTCGAGGTCTTCCTGCTCCGGCTGCTCGAGGCGGATGCCCGCACGCTCCGGCTGCTGCGCGCATCCCCCTTCGGCCGGGAGCCGCCGCGGGCCGTGCGGGCCCGCATGTTCCTCTACCGCTTCACCACGCGTGCCGAGAAACGGGCGACCGGGGATCGGTGGGTGCGTTCCGAGGTGGGGCTGCTGGTCGCGCCGGTCGCGCTGAACGGCTGAGCGGGCAGCTCAGTATCCGCCGCGCTGCTCCTCGAGCTTGGCCAGGTCGCGCGCGATGAGCAGCCGGAGGCGCCCCGGGCGCTCCTCCTCGTAGTTCGCCTTGAGCGCTTCTGCCCCGGAGAAGGCGTCGAGCGATGCCTCGATCGCCTGGCCGACCTCGTGCCACGCGTCGGCACGCGCGCGCTCCACGATGGACAGCAACTCGGACTCCGAGGAGGCTCGCGCGCGCAACGCGTCGGCGAGAGCGCGGGCGGCCTCTTCGCGCAGCCGCAGATTGGCGACATCGACGTCTCGATAGTCGTGAGGATGCATGGCGTCGCCGAGCAGGCCGGTGACCGCGCGTCGCGCCTCGGCCGCACGCTCGGCGGCCTGGTCCTGCTCGTCGGCGAGCTCCTCGAGCATTTCAGCAGCCTGCTTCGTGTGCCGGGACGGCTCGAACGGGTTGCCCTGCTGGATGGTGTCGACGACGATGTGATTCTTGACGGCCATCCTCGTCGCGTAGTCGGCGAGGAGCATGCCCTCCTCGACGGATTGCTCGAGGGTCGGTGGAGCGGTCTCCGTGAGCGCATCCTCGTCGAACGGGCGCACGCGGGGCGTCGCCGCCCGCTTGCGGAACCAGTTCGGCCAGCGCATCCGTCTCCTTCTCGCGGCGGCGAGGACTGCGCCGCCCTGAGACCATTCTGTCCGAGATGCGGCCGTTCCGTCCGCCGCGCGGCGTGGGTGCGCACGGCGCTGGGTGCCGCGCGCCATCACTTCACCCCGCGTTCAGGGGACAAGCGCGTAACGGACACCGTGCGTACCTCCGCCGGCCACCGCCGGCGAGCAGACTCCCGCTGGCTCGGCGACCGCTGGGACCAGTGAGTCGAAAGGAACCTCGGATGAACCGTTCCGTCACCTCCACCGTCGGCGCCGTCGTGGCGGGCGGTGTCGCCCTGTCGCTGTTCGCCGGCGGCGCCGCCTTCGCGGCCCCGGCGTCCCCCGCCGTCGGCGCGTCAGCGGGCCACGGATCGTCCCCGGCTGCCGCCGTCGACGACGCGTACCTGCTGACCGCCGGACGCACGTTCGACGCTCGCACGAGCATCCTGCGCAATGACCGCGGCTCGTCTGCCACGATCGTGTCGCACACCTCCCCCGCCCACGGTTCCCTCGCTCTCACTGCGGACGGCACCTTCCGCTACGTTCCGCAGGCCGGGTTCACCGGCGTCGACTCGTTCAGCTACACCGTCAATGACGCAGTGAAGCTCTACACGACGCATCTCCCCTCCCTCGCCACGATCGGCGGCGTCGCCATCACCGGTGGCGCGTACGGGTCGTCGCTGGCTCCCGTGCCCGGCTCGGCGGACGAGTTCTACGGCCTGACCGACCGCGGTCCGAACGTGACCGCTCCCGACGGCGTCACCAAGATCGAGCCGCTCCCGGCCTTCGACCCCGCCATCGGTCGGTTCCGCCTCGTCGACGGCCAGGCCCGGCTGGAGCGCACCATCCCGCTGCGCGCCGGCGACGGCTCGCCGTACAACGGCCGGGTCAACACGCAGGCGAACACCGGCGAGTCGATCGTCGGGCTCGACGGCGCACCGCTGGCGGCGAGCCCCAACGGCTACGACTCGGAAGGCCTTGTCGCACTCAAGGACGGCACGTTCTGGGTGTCGGACGAGTACGGACCGTTCATCACGCACTTCGACCGCAACGGCCGGCAGCTCGAGCGGCTGTCGCCGTTCGGCCAGGGTCTGCCCGCGGAGCTGGCCATGCGCGTGCCGAACAAGGGCATGGAGGGCCTGACGATCACTCCGGACGGCTCGACGCTGGTCGGGATGATGCAGTCCGCCCTGCAGACACCCGATCTGACGGCCAAGCCCGCCACCGTCACGACACTGCGGATCGTCACGTACGGTCTGAAGGACCACCGGACCCACGAATACCTGTACCTGCTCACCGACCCGAAGAAGAACGCCGGCGCGGTCAGCGAGATCACGGCGCTCTCGAACACACGCTTCATCGTCGACGAGCGCGACGGCACGTTCGAGCCGAACGCCTTCAAGCAGCTGTACGCGATCGACATCGCGAAGGCGACGGATGTCGGCCCGGCCTCCACGGTCAGCGGCGCCCACTACGACGCGGCGAAGGGCGGGCTGCTCGTCGGCGCGTCGAGCCGGAGCATCGACGCGTTCGTCGGAGATGCGGACACCGCGGGTGCGACGGCTGCCCTCGCGTCGGTCGCCATCACTCCGGTCGCCAAGAAGACCGGCGTCGACCTGGGAGCCCTGGTCACGAAGCTCGACCCCACCGGTGGATTCTTCGGTCACGACAAGGTCGAGGGCGTGGCGACGACGGACGGCGGAAAGACGCTGGTCGTCAGCAACGACAACGACTTCGGCATCGACGGTGTCTCCAATGCCGCCGCGCCGTGGCAGCTCCACGCGAAGGTGCTCCCGAACGGGCAGCAGGACGACGGCGAGTACCTCGTGATCGACACGACGCGGGTCGGTGACGCGAACAGCACCGCGACGGTCTCGCTCTTCGTCACGCCGAAGGGCGTCTACACGCGCTGACGCAGCCTGTACGAGGTCGGAGGTCTGCGGCAGAGTGGGCGTATGGCGGGCATCCGGTACGAGTTCGAAGCAGACCTGTGGCGCTGGGAGGCGCGCAGAGACCTCTGGGTCTTCGCGCGTCTCCCACTCGACATCTCTCAGGAGATCCGGGACCAGCCGCACCCGCCGGCCGGGTTCGGCTCCGTCAAGGTGATGGTGACGCTCGGGAGCTCGCGATGGTCGACCTCGATCTTCCCCGAGTCGGCCGACGGTGCGTACACCGTGGCCATCAAGGGATCGGTGCGCCGTGCGGAGGGCGTCGGCCTCGGCGATGTCGTGCGGATCGGGATCGAGACCCTGCTCTAGCCGCTGCTCTAGCCGCTGGGCTCGCCGCGCCGGCTCAGAGGGGCACGACGTCGTGGGCAGCGACGCCGAAGAGCTGGCCGGGATACCGCAGGCCGGAGAAGTACCGGTTGGTGTGGGCGACGATCTGCTCTGCGCTGATCGTCACGCCGTCCCACTCGGCATCGGCCGTGGTGTGCGCGTCGCTCACCAGGGTCACGTCGTAGCCCCGCACGGCCGCGCTCTGGGCCGTCGTGCGCACGCAGTAGTCCGACTGAGCACCCGCGATCACGAGCCGGGCGATGTCGGCCGCCTCGAGCACCTCGTCGAGCTCCGTCTCCACGAAGGCGTCCCGGTAGCTCTTGTGGATCAGGGGCTCGTCGTCGGCCCGTTCGAGCCCTGCCGCGAGCTGCCAGCCGTCGGTGCCGGGCGGGAAGTCCACGCCGTCCTGCACCCACACCACCGGCACACCGGATGCGCGTGCGCGGTCGACGAGAGCAGCCGTGCGGCGCACGACGCCGTCGGCGTCGAAGCAGTCGACGAGCACTCCCCGCTGCAGATCGATGACGAGCAGAGCGGAGGGGGCCTGAGAGTCGGTCACCCACTCATCCTGGCATTGGTGCTCGTCAGAAGGCGCGCGCCAGACCCGCGTCAGCGGCGAGGAACGTGCGGGCCGCCGATGCCGGCGCCGCGCTGGCCCGGACCAGGCTGTCGGCCGTCACCCGGGCGCGCACAGCCTGCTGCGCAGACCCGTCGCGCAGGGCGGCTGCCACCTCGCGCGAACCGAGGACTCCGTCGGCTCGCTCGGTCATCGATGGGTCGGGCCGCACCCGCGCCGCCCGGCTCGTGATGACCGCTGACACCTCTGACAGGCGTGCCGCATCGACATTCAGATCTGACATCCGCATTCCCTCCCCGAGTGAGAATGACGCGCCCCCCGGCGCGAGTCCCAGCCTATTGATGCGCTCTCCGGCGCCGCAGCCGATGACCGGCCTTCGCATGCATTTCCGCATGGACGTCGGGAAACGCCACCTGCACCCGGGTCAGTCGCCCGCCGTCCACGAGGATCCCGCGCCCCACGGGGAACTCGCTGCGGGAGACCCGGGGAAACGGAACACGGAACAACGCGACGCCGTCGGACTCCTCCGGCTGCAGCACGATCCCGGCGCGAGCGGTCTTCAGCTCGGAGTAGATCTGCCAGGCCCCAGCAGCGGTGACGGTGTCGGCTTCGGCCAGCACTGTCACACCCGCGCGGCGGGCTGCTGCGATCAGCCGGGCGACCTGTCCCTCGGCGGCGTGGCCGTCGAAGTCCCCGACGTTCTCGATCACGATCAGCGGCCAGGGGCCCGTCTCCCCTGCGGCCCGCTCGAGCTCCTCCGTCAGTCGGGCGGCAAGTCGCTCCGCCCCGTCGCGGTCGCCAGCGTCGCGGTCGCCAGCGCCGTCGCGGTCGCCGTCGCCCGACCACTCGGTCCAGTCGGCCGCATCGACGAGGGCGCTTCGCCTGGCGGTGATCAGATAGGCCGGGATGCCCGGCCGTGCCTCGCGGATCGCTCCCACCGCAGCCTTCACGGCTGTGGTGCGTCCGGAGCCGAATGGGCCTGTGACGACGAAGAGGCCACCCAGCGGAAGCCCGATCGGCTCCAGCGTCTCGTCCGCGACCCCGAACGTCGGCCGACCGTCGACAGTCGTCGGCAGACTGCCGGCCGGGATGTGCGTTCCCAGACGCTCGATCGGCGGCACCGCGGCAACGGGCAGCGCCCGCAGCCGCTCAGCGATCGCCTCGACCGCGACCGACTGAGCGGCCAGGTCGCCACTCCCGCCCGGAACGGCGATCTGCACCTCGTGCGTGCCGGCGATGAGACGCCCGGCGGGCGCGTCGGTCAGCACATCACCGGGCACCCCGGCCACGCTGTACTCGGTCTCGCCGGCCAGCCGGAGCACCAGCCGTTCCCCGATGGTCGCGGCGAGCGCGGTCGGGAATGCACCGGCACGGTCAGCGGTCACGATGAGATGGACACCGCACCGACGACCGGACGACGCCAGCGCGAGCAGGCGGTCGAAGATCCGGCCGCCGTCGCGGAACTCGTAGTCGCCACGAAAGGCGCCGAATCCGTCGAGCAGCAGGATGACGCGCGGGGCCGGCTGTCCCGTCGTCTGCCGGTAGTCGGCGAGCGAGGCCGCCCGCGCCGCGGCCAGGGCCGCCGAGCGCTCCGTGACCAGAGCGTCGAGGCGCGCGAGCAGCCGCGTGATCCGCTCGACATCCGCGCCGTCGATGACGGAACCGACGGTCGGAAGGGCCTCGAGCATCCCGAGGGCGCCGCCCGCGGCGTCGATGACGTACAGCTCCACCGGATGCGCGGCGGCGGCGGTCGAAGCCGCGACGGCCACGGTTCGCAGCAGTGCGCTCTTGCCGGAGCCGCCTGCTCCGATCACGGCCACCGTCCCGACGACATCGAGGTCGAGCACGAAGGGGCTCTGACTCTGCGTCTCCGGCTCATCCACGATCCCCACCCCGATCCGGCCGTCCTCGGCGGAGCGAATCGAGCGGAGGTCCACGGTCGCGGGCAGTTGATCGAGCCACGGACGCCGCGGTACCTCGATCCGCCGAGCATCCGCCGCGCGGGCGATCGAATCGGCGAGACGTTCGATGTCGCGGTCCCCGGCGACGGCTGGGACGAGATCATCCGGTGAGACCCAGGGACGACCCGGGCCGAACGGCAGCTCCTGAACGTGCACCTCCGCCGCCGGGGCCGCCGCGGCGCTGCGACCGCCGAGGTACGCGGTCTGGAAGTCCACGATCCGGCCCGGTCCCAGCTTGGCCGCGCCGCGCCCCGGCGCCGCGGAATCGAACGCCGCGGCGTCGGCGACGCCCAGCACATCCACGCTGTCCGCCTCGTCGGCGACCCGGAGGGCGACCCTGAGGTTGGTGTTGGCGCGCAGGCTGTCCTTGATGACGCCGGATGGCCGCTGCGTGGCCATCACCAGGTGAAGACCGAGCGAGCGCCCCCGCTGCGCCACGTCGATCACGCCGTCGACGAACTCCGGAACGTCGGTGGCGAGAGCCGCGAACTCGTCGATGACGATGACGAGCACGGGAGGGGCATCCGGATCGCTGCGCTTCTCCAGCGTCAGCAGGTCTTTGGCCCCTGCACGGTTCAGCAGCAGCTCCCGGTGCCGCAGCTCGGCGCGGAGCGACGTGAGCGCCCGCCTCACGAGGTGCGGGGTGAGGTCGGTGACCAGACCCACCGTGTGCGGCAGACCGACGCATTCGGCGAATGCGGCGCCGCCCTTGTAGTCGACGAGCAGGAACGTGAGGCGATCCGGCGAGTACTCGGTCGCGAGCCCCATGATCCAGCTCTGCAGGAATTCGCTCTTGCCCGATCCCGTCGTTCCCCCGACCAGGGCGTGCGGCCCGTGCGCGCGCAGATCGGGAGCGAAGGCCTCGGCGGCGCCCTGGCCGACCACGGCACGCAGCGGTCCGGCCTCGCGCGAGACACCCGTGATCCACCCGCGGGTGAGGCTGTCGTTCTTCACCCAGCGCTGGATGATCGCCGCCGGATCGCCCGTCACGTCGCCCCCGTAGAGTTCGGCGAACGACACGCTCCGCGGAAGATCCGACTCGTCGAGCACGCGGGCGCCCGTGTCTGCGACCGGCGCCAGACTGCGGGCCGCGGTCTCGGCGGCGAGATCGTCTATCGACTCGATGGTCTGGAGCGCGATGGTGCGTCCGGCCCTCACGAAACGCACCTCGGCCCGCGCCGTCGCCGGATCGATCACCAGGGTCGTGCGGCACACGGCGGGGAGCGCCTCGATCGCCGCCGCCAGCCAGAGCACGAAGACGCCGCAATCCGGCCCCTCGTCCGCCAGTGCCACCAGTCGCGCGCGGTCGGCAGGCGCCTCCTGGTTCACGACCACGACGATCGCCGGCACGGCGGGCAGCTGGTCGACCCCGGTGCCGTGTGCGTTATCGAGCGGAGCCGCCTCATCGAGGCGGGAGCGCACCCCCGCGGCTCGACCAGAGCCCGCAGCGCGACGGGCGGCGACGAGTCCCTCGAGCTCCGAGAGCAGCGCCGTGCCGGCCGCGTAGTCGCTCACCAGGCCGTTCGCGTGCAGCGGGCTGTGCGGTGAGTCGACATGTGGAAGCCATTTCAGCCACGACCACGCATTCACGGCATCCCCGCCGGCGAACGCCGCGATCACCAGGTCGGCCGGCGAGTGCAGGCCGGCGAGCTGCACCACCAGGGCACAAGCGGCTTCGCGGGCGATCGCGCCGACGCCGGCGACACCGATCGCGCCGGCTCGCTCGAAGGTCTCGACGACGGGCACCCGACCCACTTCCGCAAACTCCTCGACCAGCGCGAGCGCTGCGGCCCAATCGGCGGCGTCCCCCGCGTTCGTCGACGGCAGCCGGATGCTCGACCGCGACGCCTGCCGCCCCACTCCGAACCGCACCTCGAGGAAGGTCGCGTGCTCCGGCCGGCGCGTCCAGAGCAGCGGGTCGCGCCGGCCGATCGCCGAGGCCACCTCTGACGTGCCGGGCGACTCCGTGCACCGTGCACGCACCTCCGTGTCGCGCTCGGCCTCCGACCGCGCACGCGCATCCGCCATCCCCGCCTCGAAGGCGCTGCGACCCGCCCGTCGTCTCCGTCGGCCCTGGCGCCGGTTGTCGAGCCAGGTGCCGAGCATGATCAGCGGTGAGAGTGCGACGAAGGCGAGGGTGGTGACCTGCTGTGTCAGAGCGAAGAGGACGGCCCCGAGAAGCAGCGGACTGAGCAGCACGAGCAACGGCAGCCGAGGCGGGTCGGGAGGAACGGGGATCTCCGGGAGGGTGAACGAGACGCCGCGGTAGGCGGGTTCGACGCGCGGAGACCGGAAGAACGGTGGCTCGACGTGTGACGACGGCTGCGGCACGGTCAACGGCAGCACCGTCAGCACACCGGCGCCGATCTGCAGCCGCGTCGACGGCGTCACGATCGCACGCTGCACCAGGGCACCATCGACGAGCACCCCGTTGGCGGAGTTGAGATCGGTGACCGTGATCGTGTCGCCGGCGACGATCGTCGCGTGACGACGGGACACCTCGGGGTCGGCAGCGAGGTGGACGTCCTCGGCCGCATCCCGTCCGACGAGGTGGGCGCCCGAGGCGAGCGGGAACGAGCGGCCGGCCTCCGGCCCGGTGAGCACCCGGACCAGCGCCACCGGCGCGTCATCCCGTTCGTCGCCGGCCCGGAGCTCGCCGACGGGAACGACCTCCACGCGGCATCCCGAGCGCAGGCTGGATTCGTGCAGGTGGGCGGCGGGGTTCAGCACCCGGGGCCGGCGTGCTGCCGGCGACTCGACCCGGAGCGTCATCGCACCCTCGGCGGGCGCCGCCAGGTGCCGGGCGAGATCGCCGATCGTCGCGGTCACGTCGGCCGTCACCAGAACATCGCGGTCCGCGGTCGCGCGCGACGCGAGCGTGATCTTGAGCTTCACCGCTGCCCTCCCCCCGAACGGCATCGCGAGCCTACGGTGAGGCGTCCGCCTTCTCAGGCGTGGTGCGCCGGTCTGCGGGCGGGCGATTGCGAACCTACCGAGCCGGCGAACGGCCGGAACGGCCCTGACAGGGCAAGATGGGCGCGTGAGCCCCCGATCGGATCGTGCCGCCCCGCAGTCTGCGGCTCCGTCCGAACGCCCGCTCGAGGTCGTCGGCGCCGTGATCGCGTCGTCCGGCCGTGTGCTCGCCTGTCGCCGCGCTCCGGGCAAGGATGCGGCAGGCACGTGGGAGTTCCCCGGCGGCAAAGTCGAGACCGGCGAGAGCCCGCAGGACGCGCTGGTGCGCGAGATCCGCGAAGAGCTGGGGGTCGGCATCCGGGTCGGCGCACTGCTCGACCGCAGCGTCACCGCCGTCGGCACACGGCTGATCGCGTTGAGCTGCTACGACGCCGAGCTCGTGGATGCCCGGCCCGAGGCGAGCACGGACCACGATCGCATGGAGTGGGTGCGCATCCCGGAGCTGGCGGCGCTGGACTGGGCGTCGCCCGACCTGCCCGCGGTGCAGCGCCTCCTCGCCAGGGGCTGAGCCCGGCCGGCCCCGGCTAGCATGAACGACATGGTCGGAGCACAGGCATGAGGGCACTCGTCTACGACCGGTTCGGCGGCCCGATCACCCTGCGCGAGGTACCCGACCCTGTAGCGCCCGATGGCGGCGCCGTCATCCGCGTTGCCGCCTCCGGGCTCTGCCGTAGCGACTGGCACGCCTGGGCCGGGCACGACGACAGCGTGCACCTCCCCCACGTGCCCGGTCACGAGTTCGTGGGAACCGTTGCGGCCGTCGGATCCGGCGTTCGCGACTGGCGCGTCGGCGACCGCGTGACGGCCCCCTTCGTCAACGGATGCGGCCGCTGCGAATGGTGCGCCCGCGGCGAGGCGCAGGTGTGCCCGGATCAGACGCAGCCCGGGTTCACGCACTGGGGATCGCACGCCGAGCTGGTGAGCATCCGGGCCGCCGATCTCAACCTGGTCGCGGTTCCCGACGCCCTGACGGATGAGGCCGCCGCGAGCCTCGGCTGCCGGTTCGCCACGGCCTACCGTGCGGTGCGGGTGCGAGCGGCCGTGCAGCGCGGCGAATGGGTCGTCGTGTACGGCGCCGGCGGCGTCGGCCTGAGTGCGGTCATGATCGCGGCGGCACTCGGAGCACGCGTCGTCGCGGTGGACCGCAATCCCGCGGCGCTCGAACTCGCCCGGCAGGCGGGGGCTGAGCAGACTGTCGTCGCGGGCCCCTCGACCGTCGCCGAGGTGCACGATCTCACCGGCGGTGGCGCGCACGTCAGCGTCGACGCCGTCGGGTCGGCGACGACCAGCGCGGATGCCGTGCTCTCGCTCCGGCGTCGCGGGCGGCACGTGCAGATCGGGCTGCTCGCCCACGATCAGCTGCCCGTGCTGCCCCTCGATCGCGTGATCGCCTGGGAGCTCGACCTCCTCGGCAGTCACGGCATGGCGGCGGCCGACTATCCGGGGATGCTCGCCCTCGTCGCCGACGGAGCGCTCCGCCCGCAGGACCTGCTGGGCGACGTCGTCGCGCTCGAACAGGGCGGACCCCTGCTGGAACGGATGGAGGTCGAGCCGCCGACCGGCATCACGGTGCTCGTCCCCGGCGACCTCCCGCAACACTGACGCCGCACTCCGGCGGGGCCGTCCACAGGAACCCCTGCTACGGTTCGGGAGTCGGCAGTGCGCCGACTTCAGGGAAGATGCCTCGTTGACCGAATGGATCATCCGATCCGGCCACGATCCCGTCGCCTCCTCTGTGCCTATCAGAGGAGCGCCATGTCCGCGTCCGTGAAAGCCGTCGTCTACTGCGAGGGGCTCTTCGGAGAGCAGGACGGAAAGACCGCCAACGGTCTCGTCCGTCATTCCGAGAAGTACGAGATCCTGAGCGTCGTGGACAGCACGCACGCCGGCGAGGATGCGGGACTCATCCTGGACGGGGTGCGCAACGGCATCCCGGTGCTCGCCAGCCTCGCCGAGTCGATCGCGCACGCCGGCGGCGTGCCCGACACGCTGATCTTCGGGATGGCGCCGGCTGACGGCCTGCTCACCGAGAGCCAGCGGGCGGTGCTGCTCGACGGGATCGACCGCGGCATGAACCTGGTGAACGGCCTGCACGAGTTCCTCAACGACGACGCAGAGTTCGTCGCGGCTGCTCTGCTCGCCGGCGTGATGATCACCGACGTCCGTCGCCCGAAGGAGATGAAGGACCTGAAGCTGTTCACCGGTCGCATCTTCGATGTCACCTGCCCGCGCATCGCGGTGCTCGGCACCGACGGTTCGGTGGGCAAGCGCACGACGGCCACCCTGCTCACGCAGGCTCTGAACGCTCAGGGCATCCGCGCCGTGATGATCGGCACCGGCCAGACGGCGCTGATCCAGGGCGCGCGTTATGCGGTCGCGCTCGACGCGACCATCCCCCAGTTCTGCTCGGGCGAGGTGGAGGCGCAGGTCGTCTCCGCGTGGGAGAACGAGGACCCGGACGTGATCATCGTCGAGGGCCAGGGCGCCCTGAGCCACCCCGCCTACCTCAGCTCCGGCGCCATCCTCCGCGGGAGTCGGCCGCAGGGCGTCATCGTGCAGCATGCGCCGGCGCGCACCATGCTCGGGGACTTCCCGATGATGCCGACCCCGACGGCGGCGAGCGAGATCACCCTGATCGAAGCATTCGCGGAGACGACGGTGATCGGCGTCACGATCAACCACGAGGGGATGACCGACACCGAGATCGGCCGGTCCATCGACGAGCACGAGCTCGAGCTCGGTCTTCCCGCCACCGACCCGCTGACCCGCCCGCTCGACCGGCTGGTCGACATGGTGCTGCTCGCCTTCCCGGAACTCGTCGACGGCAGGGTACTGACGGCCTGATGCGCTGAGCCCTAGGCTCTGACCATGCCGGCAGAGCGAGCCATCCGTCTCAGGCGTGAAGCCTGGGGTTTCGCGGTGGGCTCGCTGTTCTTCATGGTCGGCGCCGTCCCGTTCTACCAGGAGGCCGTCGGCACCGTCGTGGCCGACCTGACCTTCTTCGTAGGCGCGCTCTTCTTCACGGCGGCGGGGTTCATCCAGCTCGCGCTGAGCGGACGCCGCCCGCCGCGGCACGGCGGCAACCGTCCAGACCGCTTCGACTGGTGGTCGGCGGCCGTGCAGTTCGTGGGGACCCTGTTCTTCAACATCAGCACGACGGATGCCCTGATCACCGCCATCAACAGCCAGACACGGCTGAGCAGCGGCTGGCGTCCGGATGCCTTCGGGTCCATCTGCTTCCTCGTCTCGAGCGCCTTCGCCGTCGTCGCGACCACGGAGCGGGACAGGCTGTGGGATCCCCGGGCACGCACGTGGCGGTGCACGTGGCTGAACATGCTCGGTTCGGTGCTCTTCGGCCTCTCCGCGATCGGGGCGTTCGTGCTGCCGTCGACCGACGATCTCGTCAGTCTGTTCTGGGCGAACGCCGGAACGTTCCTCGGCGCCGCGTGCTTCTTCGCCGCTGCCGTGCTGAGCCGCCGGGCGATTGCGCCTGCGGCCTCGCCTCGCTGATCGCGAAGGTATATCGTCCGGGCATGAACGCGATTCCCACCCACCAGTTGAACGACGGCCGCAGCATCGACGCGATCGGCTTCGGAACGTACCCGCTGAAGTCCGACGAAGGGGTGGCAGCCGTGACGAGCGCCCTCGAGCTGGGCTACCGGCTCATCGACACGGCGGTCAACTACGGCAACGAGGCGGCCGTCGGCCGCGCGGTCAAGGCCAGCAGCGTCCCTCGCGACGAGATCACCGTCACCACCAAGCTCCCCGGCCGGCATCACGGGTACGACGAGACCCTGGCCTCGTTCGACGAGTCCCGCGAGGCGCTCGACACCGACGTGATCGACCTCTACCTCATCCACTGGCCGAATCCGAGCGTCGACAAGTACGTCGACTCGTGGCGGGCGATGATCGCGCTGCAGAAGAACGGGGTCGTGCGCTCCATCGGCGTCTCGAATTTCACCGAGGAGTTCCTCACCCGGCTGGCCGACGAGACCGGCGTGCTGCCCGCGGTCAATCAGATCGAGATGCACCCCTACTTCCCGCAGGAGGCACTGCGGGCCTTCCACGCCGAGCACGGCATCGTGACCGAGGCGTGGAGTCCCCTCGGACGCGCGAAGACGATCATCTCCGAGCCCGCGATCACCGAGGCGGCCGAGCGTCACGGCGTCACGCCGGCTCAGGTGATCCTGCGTTGGCACACCCAGCTCGGCGCCGTGCCCATCCCCAAGTCGGAGAGCCCTGACCGTCAGCGCTCCAACCTCGACATCTTCGGCTTCGAGCTGGACACCGCCGAGCTCGACGCGATCACGGCGCTCGGCAGGCCCGACGGCCGGCTGTTCGACGCCGACCCCAACCGCCACGAGGAGATGTGAGCCGGCGGCCGGCCGGTCACCGGGTGACGGGCGTCAGTCGGCCACGGCCCGCACGCGGAGCTCGGCGGCGCTGACCCGGCGCCGGGCGACGACGCCTGCGTAGACGAGGGCCGCACCGATCACCGCGAACACCACGCATCCGCCCACGCCGAGCCAGGCACCGGCCGCATCGCCCGCGGCGGCCGCTCGAAGCATCCCGAGCGCCGGTGATGTCGGGAGCACGGCGGCGAGCGACGCGAACACCGGGGGCACCGTCGAGGAGAGGCCGACTCCGAGCGCCACCACCGCGACGATGACGGCGATCAGCCGCCCGAACGCGCCGAAAGCGGCTGCCAGTCCCTGGTTCACGACCGCGAACACGGCACCGGTGATCATCGCGAGCCCCACGAAGCTCAGCCAGGCCGCCGTGCCGACATCGAACCCGATCAGCAGCACGGCACCGGTGGCGAGACCCTGCGCCAGTCCGAGCACGGCGCTCGCAGCGACCGAGCGTGTGGCGATCGAGAGTGACGACACCGAAGACATCAGCTCCCTGGTCGGCACCGGCCGGCGCGCGAGCGCGATGACCATGCCGCCGATCCAGAGCGCGACCACGCAGAACAACGGCACCGAGAGCACCCCGGCCGACGGCGGCGCCTGTTCGGTCAGAACGGGCTGCGAGACCACCTCGGAGAGCACGGCGATGTCGTCGTCGCTGTACGTCGGGATCTTCTGCACCGCCGTGCCCAGGCCGTCCGACACCTGCGCGGCTCCCCCGGCGACCTGCGCCGAGCCGGATGCGAGACTCGCCGCACCGCTGTTCAGCGACGCTCCACCGCTGTCCGCCTGTGCGGCGCCGGACGCGACCTGGGACGCTCCGGCGGCGGATTCGCCGATCCCCGCGACCAGCTGCGGCATCGCGGCCGCCAGCGCCTGGTTTCCGGCCGCGACCTGGTCGGCGCCGCCGGCGAGCGCGGCGACCTGGTCGCTCGCCGCCGTGAGCTGGGCCAGCGCCGCCTTCGCGCGATCGCACACCCGGCCCGGCGTCTGACAGACCTGTGTCACCGTGGCGGAGAACGAGGCGACGGCGCCGCCCAGTCCCGCCGCCGCAGCATCCGTCCCCGCCGCCACCTGCGCCGCACCCTGTGCGAGCTGACTGGTCTGCCCCGGCAGCCCCTGCGAGGCCGCGTCGAGGCTGTTCAGCCCACCCGCGAGGGAGGACGCCCCGGCGTCGAGCGAGCTCAGCCCCGACGCCAGCGACGACGCACCAGAGGCCAGTGACGACGCTCCTGATGCGACGGATGATGCCCCCGACGACACGCTCGCGGCCCCGGATGCGGCCTGAGCGATCTGCTGGTTGATGGTGTCGAACCCCGTGTACACATTGGTGAGGTACTGCTCGATGAGCTGCCGGTTGAGCGACGCGGTCGCCGCCGTGGTGATCGCGTCGGTCAGCGCCGGGTCGATGAAGGCGGATGCCGGGCTCGTCTCGATCGTCAGGTGGGCGTGTTCCGCGTCGGCGGCCGGCCCGGAGATCGAGGTCGCGTTCGCCGAGAAGTCGGACGGGATGGTGACCAGCGCCGCGTAACGGCCGGAGAGGAGTCCCGCTTTCGCCTCCGCGTCGTTGGTGAGGATCCAGGTGAAGTTCCCGACGGCGGGCGTCGAGCCGTTCACCGCAGGGGACGTCGGCGACGGGGTCGGGGTGATGGTCGGGGTGGGAGTGGCGGTCGCGGAGGCCGCACTCGATCCCGAGGCACCAGGAGTCGGGGTGGGCGCACCCGAGGTCGTGGAGCGCGCATCGCCGGCTATGAGACCGGCCGCGAACTGCCGCCCCAACGGCACGCTCGTCCCGTTGATGGTGACCGGGACATCGTCGTTCACGATGGCCGCGGTCACGCGCTGCAGATCGGCCGTCGGTGTCGCCAGGGCCCAGGTGAGCAGCCCCCCGACCACGACCGGGAGCAGCACGAGCCCGGCGACCGTCCAGCCCCCGATCCTCTCCAGACCCGCTCGCGCCGAGAACGGCCGGCCGGCCATGTCAGCTCACCGCCGTGAGGAAGGGGCGCCGTGCGGGCGCCAGGTGCACGACCTGCACGGCCATCGAGCGCGGTAGCAGTCCGTCGAGATCGGCGGGGTCGGAGCACGTGGCGACGATCGTGAGCGACTCGTCGCGTTTGGCGGCCGCACGCGCGGCATGCAGCAGCACGTCGGCGATGTCGTCGCGCAGTTCGGGGTGTCGCACGGCGTCGAGATCATCGAGCATCACGATGACCGCTCGGTTCGACACGGCCACCCGCACGGCGTCGACCGGGTCGGCCGACGATGCCAGCCGGGCGATCCCCACCCGGGAGCGCACCGTGGCCGCACGCATGGGCAGCGCGACACCAGCGACCTTGAGCCGACCGCCGGCCACGGGCAGCCGGCCGGCGAGCGCATGCAGCAGCACGCTCCTCCCGCTCTCGGGATCGCCGGCGAGCACCAGCGCGTCACCGGCCGCGACGGTCACGCCGAAACCGTCGACGATCGTCGCTCCTCCGCTCACCACCGTCACGTCCTCGGCGACGATCGCGTGCGCATCCCCCGGCTCCGGCCAGTCGGCGAGCTCGAGCTCCCTGTGCAGGCCCTCCCCCTCCACGTCGAACTTCGGCAGGGCGCGGTCCAGCCAGCGCGGGATCCACCACGCCTTGTCTCCGAACAGCATCAATACCGCCGGGATGAGGGACATGCGCACCACGAAGGCGTCGATCGCGACGCCGACGGCGAGACCGAGCGCGATCGGCTGGATCGAGGCGTCCCCCGACGGGATGAACGCGGCGAACACCGCGAACATGATGATGGCGGCGGCCGTGACGACGCGCGCCGAGCCGACGAACCCCGACGGGATGGCGTGCCGTGCGTCGCCGAAACGCACATAGTCCTCGCGCATCCGGCTCACGAGGAACACCTCGTAGTCCATCGCCAGGCCGAACAGCACGCCCATCAGGATGATCGGCATGAAGCTGATCACCGAGCCGAGCGTCGCGACATTGAGCGGGCCGGCCAGGAACCCGTCGACGAAGACCAGGGTGGTGATGCCGAAGGCAGCCCCGACGGAGAGCAGGTAGCCGAGCGCCGCCGTCACCGGCACGACGATCGAGCGGAAGACCATCGCCAGCAGCACCAGCGAGAGACCGACGACGAGCAGCGCGAACGGCAGCAGTGCCTGGCCGAGCCGGGCGGAGATGTCGATGCCGGCCGCCGTGTAACCCGTGACAGACAGGTCGACTCCATAGGTCTTCTCGAAATCGTCGTGCATGGACCGCAGCCCGGCCACGAGCGCCTTCGTCTGCTCCGAGTCGGGACCGCCCTCCGGGATGACCTGCACGATCCCGGTGTCGCCGGTCTCGTTCGGCGTCGAGAGCGGCACCGCAGCGACTCCGGGCAGCGTCGCGATCTCCGCGCCGAGATCGTTCATGAGCCCGACGGGATCGGTGCTCTGGATGATCGAGCCGGTCACGATGAGCGGACCGTTGTAGCCGGGCCCGAACTCCTGCGCGATGAGGTCGTAGGTGATGCGCGCCGGGGCGTGCTCGTCGAGCGACCCGGCGTCGGGCAACGCCAGCCGCAGGTGGGCGGCGGGCACGGTCGCGAGGCCGAGCACCGCGACGATCGCGATCACGGTGACGATGGGCCACTTCGTGACCGCGCGCACCCAGCCGAGGAAGAACCCGCGCGGCGGAGCCGGCGGCGTCTCGGCCGCGTCCGCGTCGGCGATGTCCGCAGCCTCGGCGGCGGGGGCGTCCGCCTCGTCTTCTGCCCCTTCCGCGTCCTCCTCCGTATCCGGGACGTCGTCGGGAGCGGCATCCGGCTCGTCGACCGTCGGCTGCGGACGGTAGCGTTTCGCCACGATCCGGATGCCCGCGAAGCCGAGCAGCGCGGGCGTGAGCGTCATCGAGATCACGACCGCGATTGCCACCGCGAGGGCGGCCGCCACGCCCATGGTCGTCAAGAACGGGATGTTCGCGACGCTGAGCCCCAGCAACGCGATGATCACCGTGATGGCGGCGAACACCACCGCAGAGCCGGCGGTGGCCACCGCGCGGGCGGCGGACTCCTCCGGGTCGAGTCCCTGTTTCACCTGGTCCTGGTGCCGAGAGACGATGAACAGCGCGTAGTCGATGCCGACCGCCAGCCCGAGCATGAGGGAGAGCAGCGGCGTCGTCGAGGTGATGGTGACGAACCGGGTCGCGATGGTGATGATGGCCAGCGAGGTGCCGACTCCCAGGAGCGCGGTGATGAGCGGAAGACCGGCGGCGACGAACGAGGCGAAGGTGAACACCAGCACGATGAAGGCGATCGCGATGCCGAGCAGCTCGGTGATGCTGATGCCGGTGGCGGTCTGCGAGAAGACCTGACCGCCCACCGCGACCTGCGAGCCGCTCGGCAGAGCGTGCTCGAGCGTGACGCCGGCGGCTTGCAGGGCATCCATCGTCGTGGGCGTCACCGCGGTCTGCGCGACCGCAAGCTGAATCGGCACCAGCGCAGACGTCGAGCTCTGGTTGATGTTCCCGGTCGTGGTCGTCCCGTACGGCGAGGTGGCCGAGGAGACCTGGGGAATGGCGGAGATGGCCGTGACCGAGCTCTCGATCGCACTCTGGTACGCCGGGTCGCGGATGCCCCCGCCCTTCGCGGCGACCACGATCATCTGCGCCGACGTGCCGCTCACCTGCGGGAAGGTGCGCGCAAGGGCGTCGAGCGCCTGCTGCGATTCGGTGCCGGGGATCGTGTAGGTGTTGTCGGTCCCCGTGCCCAGAAGCGCGGCGCCGGCGATGATCACGACGAGTGCCGCGAGCCACAGCGTCAGCATCAGTCGGCGCGCTCGATAGGCCCATCGGCCCAACGCATAGAGAACGGAAGACACTCGCGTACCTCTTCGGGTTCGCAGCCGCGGAATGGGGAGCGTCCGCTGAGGCTGACACCTCAATGTAGGACTGGCCGTCTACCCGGGCAACAGTTTTTCCTCAGTCGGAGAGGATGCGTGCCAGCGCCGCGCTCTGGTGGCGGTGCCCGAGCAGCTCGTAGCCGACCACGACCACGGCCGGCGACAACGTCACGAGCACGAGGCTCACTCCCAGCGGAGCACCCGCCGCCGCCAGCCAGACGGCTGCAGCGAGCATCGCCACCGTGCCCAGGAAAAGACCGATGTGGAACGAGTCGCCTTCGTGCATCAGATACGTGTAGAGCAGGAAGAGAACGATCGAGAACACCAGCACCGGCACGGCGATGCTCAGCACGGCGCCCGTCGTACCGATCGTTGCTTCTCCCTGGATGACGTAGGCCGCGACGTGCAGCCCCGCCCCCGTCGCGGCGATGGACGCGAAGAGAAGGATGTGACCATAGCCCCACAACACCGCGCGGTGGCGGTACCGCGCGAGCACCTCGCCGGAGGGAACGATGAAGTACGACCACCAGAGACCGAAGGTGAGCCCGACCCCGGCCACCACGATGAGCACGGCTTCCAGGCTCCAGCCCTGCTTCGCGACGATGGCGGCCACCGAGGTGACGGTTCCGAACAGCACCTCGCCGAGCGCGATGATCGTGAGCAGCCCGTAGCGTTCGGCGATATGGCTCGCGTTCCAGGGGGTCCCGCCCAGCCTGATCTCCGCGACGATCGGGCCGCCCATCTCGACCACGAACAGCACGGCGGCGACACCGACGACCGACTCGAACGGCACGTGGGCCACGGCCAGCGCGACCCAGCCGACCTGAGCGGCGGCCACGAACCCCGCGTACGTGAGTGCGACCCTGCGCCGTGGCGGATCCTGCACGGCCGCTCGGAGCCACTGGGCGACCAGGGCGATCCGCATGACCACGTAACCGGCGACCATCACCCCGTTGTCGAACGACGCGCCGTGGTCGACCGACGCGAACATCTCCGGCAGTCCCAGTGCGAGCACGATGACGCCGATCATCTGCACCATCGTGGCGACGCGGTAGAACCAATCGTCGGTGTCGTAGGCCGACGAGAACCACGAGAAGTTGATCCACGCCCAGCAGATGGCGAACATGGCGAAGGAGAAGGCGCCGATCCCGGGCAGCACGTGGCCCTCGGCGAGCAGGTGGGCGAGCTGTTCGCCCGCCTGGCCGAACGCGACGACGAACGCCAGGTCGAACAAGAGCTCGAGCGGAGTGGCGGCGCGATGCACCTCACCGGGGTCGCGCCCCGTCATCCGGTGCAGGCGATGACTGCGTTCGGTGAGTTCAGCCACGAAAGTCCTCCGGCCGTCGGCGACGAGCGAGTGCACCCATTGTGGCGGACGAGCAGGCGGGCGTCGATCGGCGACCGTCCACCAACCGACGGTGAACCATTGCCTCCGCCCCCCGAACGGGGGTACGGTCCTGCGTGGAGAGCGCGCACCGCAGCGCGTTCGAATGGGGTGCGATCGTGATCCGTCGTCGTTTCGTCCTTCCGGCAGCCGCCACCGTCATCGCTCTCGCCGCCCTCGGCCTGAGCACCACGGGCGCAGCTGCCGTCGTTCCCGCTGCCGCCGCTCCCAGCGGCGGCGCTGCCGTGAGCGGCGAAGCTGCGGGCTCGCCCGGCGCGGTCAGCCACCAGGCGCAGTCACGCAAGGACTGCGTCGGCACCGCGCGCAACACGGGGTCGAAGATCTGGTTCACCGTCGCCAACGGCATCCTGAGCGACGTCTACGCGCCGACGGTCGACGCCACCAACGTCGAGACGATGCAGTTCCTGGTGACCGACGGCTCCTCGTTCACCGATCTGCAGGCGCGGGACATGACCTACACGGCGACCGCGGACGCCACGGGCATGATGTGCACGGTCACCTCGACCGCGAAGAGCGGCGCGTATCGGATCGTCACGACCTACCTGACGGATCCGTCGCGCGACAGCGTTGTCATCCGCACGCGGTTCCAGGCGCTGAAGGCGGGGGCCGGCGCCTACAAGCTCTACGTTCGACTGGACGCGAACGCGGGAGGCAACGGAGGGGGCGGCACCGCGAACGGCGGCGCCGACACCGCCGTCGTCGACACCTCCTCCGGCACGGCCGTTCCGGTCACCTACGACACGAACACGATCAGCCAGGCGAATCGCACCGCCTACGCCGTGCCGTCGTATCTCGCCCTGCGCGGCGACCGGCCGTTCTCATCGCTGAGCAGCGGGTTCGTGGGAACGGCCAGCGATTCCATCACGCAGCTCGACGCCACGCACACGCTCAGCCCCGCCACGGCGACCGCCACCGGTGGCAACGTGGAGCAGACCGTCGGTGTCGCCCGCGACCATTCGGGCAACGCGACCCTCGCGCTCGGCTTCGGAAGCACGCAGTCGTCCGCCGTGAAGACGGCCGGTGCCACGATCGGCAGCTCCGCCCTGAAGCTCACCGCGTCGTACCTCGGCGGCTGGCTGAAATACGATGCGGGGCTGCGCGTCCCGTTCCTCACCGCTCCCGGCCTCTCCGGATCCCAGCGCATCGCCGCGATCAAGAACTACTACCAGTCGGCGAACGTCGTGAAGGCGTCGGAGGACAAGAAGTACCCCGGCGCGATCGTCGCGGGGCTGGATGCTCCTTGGGGTCAGTCGATCGTCGCGAACGACCCGAACAACCTCTTCAGCAACGGCTACCGCGAGGTGTTCTCCCGCGACCTCTACGAGGCGTGGACCGCCCTCTACACCGACGGTGACCTCGCGACGGCGCGGGACACCGTGCGGTACCTGCTGCTGAAGAGCCAGCAGGCCAACGGATCGCAACCCCGCAACTCACTGCTCGACGGCACGAAGGCCGCCGACGCCTTCAACGACCAGCTGGATGAGACGGCGTACCCGATCCTGATGGCGCTGCAGTCAGGACTCGCCTCCGACAACACCCTCTGGCCGCACGTGAAGTCGGCCGCGAACTTCCTCATCAGCCACGGCCCGAGCTTCGGCGTCGAGCGCTGGGAGGAGCAGACGGGCTACTCCCCCTCGACCATCGCCGCCGAGATCGCCGCCCTCGTGGCCGGCGCCGCCATCGCCGACGTTCACGGAGACGCGGCGAGCGCCCGCGTCTGGCGCGCGACCGCCGACCAGTATCAGCGGAACATCACGGCCTGGGGCGTGACCACGAACGGTCCGCTCTCCTCGTCGCCGTACTTCATCCGGCTGTCGAAGACCGGCGACCCGAACGCGGCGATCAGCTACAACACCGGCAACGGCGGCCCGACGCTCGACCAGCGCGCGATCGCCGATGCCGGCTTCCTCGAGTACGTTCGCCTGGGCATCCTGCCCGCCACCAATCCCGTGATCGCGAACTCGCTGAAGGTCGTCGACGCGACGATCAAGCGCCCGACCGCGAGCGGTACCGGCTGGCTGCGCTACAACGGCGACGGTTACGGAGACTGCGTGGTCGGCGCCGGAACGAGCTGCACGATCGACGGAGCGCCGTGGACGAACTCCGGGGCGAACACCGGCACCGGGCATCCGTGGCCGGTGCTCGGAGCGGAGCGGGCTCAGCAGTACATCGCCCTGGGCCAGAAGAGCACGGCCTCGGGCATCCTGGCGACGATAAACCGGATGAACTCCGGGCCCGGCCTCGTGCCCGAGCAGGTCTGGGATGCGCCGAATCTGCCGCGTTCGCCCTACGGGACCGACCCGGCCACGGCATCCATCGGCTTCGTGAACGGCCAAGCGGACGGATCGGCGTCGCCGCTCACCTGGGGTTCCGCGTCGCAGGTGCGGCTGACCGCCGACCTCGCAGCGGGGCGCAGCCTCGAGCAGCCGGCCCAGGTGCGTGACCGCTATGTGACGCACACCCAGGCGAGCACGCCGCTGACGGTCACCTCGCCCGTCGACGGAACCGCGGCCGGCGCGACGATCACCGTCACCGGCACGGCCGTGCCGGGCGCCTCCGTCGACATCGCGGATGTCGCCACCGACGGAGACTCGGCGACGACCGTGACGCGTGTGACCGCCGGCGCCGGCGGCGCGTTCAGCGTGCCGATCACGGCAGCAGCCGGCACCAACGTACTGGTCGTCACGTCGACGGCGCCGGGAGGTGGAACGGCGCAGGTCGTGCGCTCGGTGGTCAATGATGTGGTGGAGGGCACGCTGCTGTTCACGGCCGACGACCCGACCGGCGACGACGACGGGCCCGGGAACTACGCGTATCCGACGTCGGGCGACTTCCACGCGGGAGCCTTCGACCTCACGAAGTTCCAGGTCTACGACACGGGCTCCACGATTACGTTCCGGATGCAGACCGCCGACCTGACGCCGACGTTCGGCTCGACGAACGGTGCCCAGCTCGTCGATGTCTACGTCGGGCAGCCCGGCGCCGCTACAACGTCTTCTGCGGCCTCGTACCCGAGCATGAACTACCAGGTCGCCCCCGCGTGGAGCCGCCTGATCGAGGCCCAGGGCTTCACCGGCAGCAAGATCCTGGATGCGTCCGGCGCCTCGACAGGTGTGGTCACCGTGAGCGCCAACGCGGTGTCCCGCTACACGACGTTCAGCGTGACCAAGACGGCGCTCGGCGGCACGCCGGCATCCGGATGGTCGTTCGCGATCGCCCTCACCGGCCAGGACGGCACCCATGGCGTCGACCAGACCCGCTCCTTCACCGCGACGCCCGGCGCCTACTCCTTCGGCGTCTGCGTCCCCGGAGGATCGAGCCCGCTGTGCTCCGCCGACTCGAACACCGTGCCCAAGGTGATGGACACGATCGTCCCCTCAGGCACGACCCAGGCCGACGAGCTCAACTACGGCGTGCACAGCCCGGTGGTGCTGAAGGGCGTGGTGGTGCCGTAGTCGCCGGATCGCGCAGCTAGCCCGTCGTCAGCACGATCTGCGCGTCTTTGCGCGCCTGCGAGCCCTCGCCGGGCGACACGTCGGCCACGCTCGCACCCGGGGTCGGCGTCGCGCCTCCCGGGCCTTGCACCACGACGTTCGTGAAGCCGGCGGCTGTCAGTGCCGCTTGCGCGTCCGTCACCGCCGAACCGATCAGCCCCGACGGCACCGCGGCCAGCAGCCCGTTGCTGGTCTGCAGCGTGATCTGGGTCCCCGCGGCGACCGTGGTGTCCGACGTCGGGGAGGTGGCGGCGATGGTTCCTGCCGGCTGCGT
The DNA here is from genome assembly GCF_056394405.1 of Leifsonia sp. 10N434. Taxonomy (NCBI): domain Bacteria; kingdom Bacillati; phylum Actinomycetota; class Actinomycetes; order Micrococcales; family Microbacteriaceae; genus Leifsonia; species Leifsonia sp. 10N434. Next base: position 67,101 of record NZ_JBFTHV010000003.1, read on the forward strand.
TCCGTCGACGGGCGTCGGGTCGACGGAAACGGTGAGCCCGAGCCCCTGCAACGTCTTGGTGGCCTCGTCGGTCGTCTTGCCCGTGACATCCGGCACCGTGATCTGGGAACCGTAGAGCATCGCATCCGAGGGCGGCGTGAAGTCGCTGCCGCCGTAGATCCCATTGATCGCCTGCAGGATGGGGCGCGCGATCTCGAACTTCACGTCGCCGCCGCCCACACCGTTGAAGTAGAGGCTGCGCAGCGGAGTCTGCCCAGAGACGTTCCCGACCCAGGTCGCCGTGGCCACCTTCGAGGTGGAGGTCACGAGCCAGTTCTGCAGGGAATCGTCCGTCGTTCCGGTCTTGCCCATGATCGGCACACCGTCATCCGGGTTGGCGCTGGTGGCGGTTCCGTTGCTCATCACGCCTTGCAGCGCGTAGGTGACGCCCGCGGCGATGTCGGGGCGGAGGCCCTGCGTGCAGGTCGACGGGGTGACCTTGCGCGACGTGCCGTCGGGGTTGATGATCTTGTCGATCGCGACCGGGGTGCAGACGACACCGCCGTTGGCGATGCCGGCGTAGGCGGTCGCCATCGTCAGGGGCGACAGGTAGTTCACACCCAGGATCATCGATGGCACCGAGGTGAGCGGGTTCGCCGACGACGCCGGATGCACACCGAGGCTCTTGGCCGCGTTCAGGATCGAGCAGAGGTCGACCTGCGTTCCCATCTTCGCGAAGGCGGTGTTGACGGACTCGGCGGTCGCGGACAGCACGGACAGGTAGCTCGCGGAGCCCTCGTCGTTCGTGACCGGCCAGTCGGGTCCGTTGATGTCGGCGCACGTGTTGGTGAAGTCCGACGTCGGGAAGTCGTGCTGGGTCGCGTCGATACTGTCGTACAGGCTGTGGCCGGACTCCAGCCACGCGGCCAGGTCGAACGCCTTGAATGTCGACCCGGTCTGGAAGCCCTGCGATCCTCCGTAGGCCTGATCGGTGTTGTAGTTCACCGCTGTGGTGCCCGGCGACGGCTGATCGGTGTTGTTGAAGGCGCGGTTCTCCACCATCGTCACGATGCGCCCGGTGCCGGTCTCCATCGACACGTTGGACGCGCCCAGGTCGATGCCCTCCTCCGTCGCGGGGATGTACGAGCTCAGGGATTGCTGTGCGGTCGCCTGCAGGTCGAGGTTGAGCGTGGTGTAGATCTTCAGGCCACCGCGGGTGAGCGTGGCCCACCGGTCGTCGGACGTCTTGCCGAAGGCGGGATCGTTGAGCACCACGTCGCGCACGTAGTCGCAGAAGAACGCGGCGTTGTAGCGTGCTGCGGTGGCGCATCCGGAGGTCGACGGCATGATCGTCGGCGACACCGGGGTGGCCTTGGCCGCATCCCGCTGCGCCTTGGTGATCTTGTGATTCACGTACATGCGGTCGAGCACGTAATCGCGGCGGTCTTTGGTGGCCTTGTAGCCGTTCGCTGCGCCGTTGGCGGTGTTCTTGGGCTCGTCGATGCGCAGGTTTGCGGGATTGTTCAGCATCGCGACGAGCGTCGCCGCCTGCGGGAGGGTCAGCTTGTCCGCGGTGGTGTTGAAGTAGTAGTGGGCGGCGCTGGCGACGCCGTAGATCTGCCCGCCGAACCCGACGACGTTGAGGTAGCCGAGCAGAATCTCCTGCTTGGTGTACTTCTTCTCGATGCCGACGGCGTAGCGCATCTCCTGCACCTTGCGCTGGAGGGTGACACCGGCCGCATCCTGGTAGCAGGCCTGCAGTTTCTTGGCGTCGGTGAGGGCGTCGCAGCGCTGCACCTCGACGTTCTTCACGTACTGCTGGGTGATGGACGACCCGCCCTGCACGTTGTTGCCCACCACGGTGGAGAGAGCGCCTCGCACGGTGCCGAGCACGTCGATCGGACCGTCGGAGTAGTAGCGCGGGTCTTCGGCCGCGATCGTCGCGTCCTTCATCGTCTGCGAGACCTGGGTCCACGAAACGTTTTGGCGGTTCTGCGCGTAGAAGCTGGCGATGGGGACGTCCTTGCCGCCCTGCTTCGCGTAGAGAGTGGAGTTCTGCGCGAACGGGGCGATGGACAGCGTCGCCGGCAGCTGCTCGAAGCCGGATGCGGCGGCGGAGACCACACCGGTCATTCCCAGCAAGCCGGGGAGCACGGCGGCCGCGACGAGAACAGCGGCGACGAGGCTGGCGATGGCGAACTGGGCGAAAAGCCCGATGCGGCTCGTGGCCGGCTCGAGCTCATAACTGCGGAGTGGCTCGAACCGCCGCCAGAACTCCGCTCGGCGTGCGGGATCGGCAGAGAACGGGTGGGAAGTCACGTCTCTACGCTGTCACGATGCGCTTTGAATGCCCTGACGCGACGCGGCGAACCCTTGGCACTCTCTCAGAAACCTGAGCGGAACTCCCGATCAGTGTCCGCGGCGCGTCGGGCGCAGACGCGTCTCCTCGACGTCGAGCATCGCCTCCGCCTCTTCGAAGATGCGCGACGGATAGCGTCCCTGCCGCCGCTCTTCCATCAGCTTGTTGCGCTCGGCGTCGACGACCGCGAGCCGGAGGGTGCGGTAGAGCAGGTGCGGCCGTTCGTTCACGGGGGCCGCAGAGAGCCTGGCCCGCTCCCAGGCCGCCTCGGTGCGCAGGAACGACGACTGCCGCACCCGCTCCACGACCTCGGGGTCGATGATCTCGTCGGTGCCGGCGGCGAGCGACGGGTCGTCGAGCACCTCGAGGCCGGCGTTGCTGAGGTCGTCGAGCAGCGCTGCGAGCTGACGGCGATCCTGATCGGGATCGGCGCCCTCCACCTTCAGCAACCGGATGAGTGCCGGCAGGGTTCCGCCTTGCACGATGAGACTGACGACGGCCACGGTGAACGCGATCAGGATGAGCTGCGGGCGGTACGGGAAGCCGTCTTCGGCGCCGGGCAGCGATTGCGCCGCGGCGAGCGTGACCACGCCGCGCATACCGGACCAACCGAGGATCACTCCCCCGCGCCAGTCGATCCGCTGCTCTCGCATCGCCTCCAGGTCGGCACGCATCCGCCCGTACCGGCGCTCGGCGAGGTCTTTGCGCCGACGTTGGTGCACGGTCTCGACCGGATGGTTGCGGTAGTAGCTGACCAGCAGGAGCTCGTGGAGGGTTCGCTTCTCCGCGCGCTCCGTGCGTCTTCGCAAGCCCCAGACCAGCGGGATCGCCCAGGCGAACCGGATGATGATGAGCACGGCGAGCGCGAGCAGGCCGATGCCGACCGACTCCCAGACGCCGAGCAGTTCATCGTCGGCCTGCACGTCTTCGACGAGCGTGCGGATCTCGAGCCCGATGACGAGGAACACCGCGTTCTCGAGCAGGAACTGGATCGTCCCCCAGTTGATGCGGTCGGTGATCCTCGCCTGGGCGGTGAACGCCTTCGGACTCGCGTAGCCCGTGTAGAGCCCGGCGACCACGACCGCGAGCACACCCGAGCCACCGATCGCCTCCGCCGGCATGAAGGCGGCGAACGGCACCGCGATCGAGAGGGCGGTGTCGAGCAGCGGGTCGGAGAGCTTCGACCGCACGTAGACCGACAGGAAGCCCGCGGCCAGGCCGACGGCGATGCCCGCGATGGTCGCGTAGAAGAAGTCGAGCACGCCGGCGAACGGCGTCGCCAGCAGACCGGCCGCGGCGGCGGTCGCGGTGCGCAGCAGCACCAGGGCGGTGGCGTCGTTGACGAGCCCCTCGCCCTCGAGCAGCGTCAGCAGCCGGGGCGGGAGACCGAGGCGACGGCCGATGGACGTGGCCGCCACGGCATCCGGTGGGCTGATGATGGCGCCGAGCGCGATCGCTCCCGGGAGGCTCAGCTGGGGCAGCAGTGTGTACAGCAGCCAGCCGGAGACGAAGGCGGTCAGGATGACGAGAGCGACCGACAGCCCGGCGATCGGCGCGAGGTCTCGCCGGAAGTCGGCGAGCGGAAGCCGGATGGCGGCGGCGTACAGGATCGGCGGCAGCACCGCGTCGAGCACGATCTCGTGCGGGATCTCGATGGACGGGACGCCCGGGAGATAGGAGAGCGTGACCCCGACGACGACCAGGATGATGGGCGCGGCGACGCCCAGCCGCCTCGAGAAGGCGGCGACGGCCACGATCACGGCTATGCCGATGACGGCATAGAAACCCAACTCCATCCACCAAGCCTACGGACTGCGGTCGTTCAGATCGAACGGATGACGCAGCGCTGCGTGCGACGACTGCTCTACCCCTCGGTCACCGCGCCGGAGTAGATTCGTCAGGCGCTGCATCCTCTCCGCGGGTCCCCGCGGAGATCCCCATCACCGGGAGCACACCATGCATCTCATCGGCATCGCCGCCTTCGAGCGGTTCTTCTCTGCCGCCGGCCTCGAGATCGACAAGAACGATCTGCGCCGGTTCGACGACTTCATCAGCGACAAGGTCGCCGACCTGGTGGAGACGGCGGTCGGAAACGCCCAGGCGAGCGGACGGGACGTCGTCGAGCCGCAGGACCTCCCGATCACGGCCGGCCTGCGGGAGTCCATCCATGCGTTCGGCCGGGTCGGAGAGACCGTGTCGCTCGACGCGATCCTCGAACAGCTGGGCAGGCGTTCCACACCGGCGCTGCCGCTCAGCGACGAGGCGACCGCTGAGCTGCCGCAGATCGCCGGGGGGATCGGCGTCGCATTGGCGCGGTCGTTCCGCGTGCTCGACGAGTCGCTGAAGACCCCCCAGCCCACTCACTGGGACAAGGCCACCCGCATCTTCGGCATGCTCCTCTGAGGCATGGCCGACCTCCACCTGGAGCGGGCGGAAGCCCGCCGCATCGCCGTCCGCGCCCAACTGCTCAGCGCCGAGCGTCCCGTCGAACTGCTGCCGCTCGTCGAGCAGCTGACCTTCCTCCAGCTCGACCCCACGGCCGCGATCGCCCCCAGCGCCGACCTCATCGTGTGGTCGCGGATGGGCTCGTCGTACCGGCCGGAACAGCTGCAGCAGGCGATCGAGCACGACCGCACGATGTTCGAGCGCAAGTCGCAGGACGACCCGACGCAGCCGCCGTTCGCGATGATCCGCCCGACATCCGATCTCGGGCTGCACCTCTCGCCCACCGCCGGTTTCCCCCGCGAGCACGCCTGGATCGCGGCCAACGAATCGTTCCACCAGGACGTGCTGAACCGGCTCGCCTCCGCCGGCCCCCTGCTGTCGCGCGACATCGCGGACACCAGCACGGTGCCGTGGGTCTCGACCGGCTGGACCCACAACCAGAACGTGACCAGGATGCTCGAACTGCTCGTCGCCCGCGGTGAGGTCGCCACGGCCGGCCGCATCGGCCGCCAGCGCACCTGGGACCTGGCGGAGCGCGTGTACCCGCCGTTCGAATTCGTGCCGGAGGAGGAAGCGGCGCGCATCCGGGATGCTCGTCGGCTGCGCGCCCTCGGCATCGCACGCGCGCAGATGGTCGGCGATGCCGGCGTGCCGGCGACGGTCGAGGGCAGCAAGCTCCGCTGGCGGGTCGATCCGGATGCCGTGGGCCGGCCGTTCTCGGGCCGCACCGCGCTGCTCTCCCCCTTCGACCGGCTCATCCACGACCGGGTGCGGTCGCAGGACCTGTTCGAGTTCGAGTATCTGCTCGAGATGTACAAGCCGGCCGAGAAGCGGCGGTGGGGGTACTTCGCGCTGCCGATCCTGCACGACGACCGGATGGTCGGGAAGCTCGACGCGGCCGCCGACCGCAAGGCGGGTGTGCTGCGGGTGAACGCGATCCACGAGGACGTGCCCTTCACGGCGACGATGCGGGCCGACGTCGACGCGGAGATCGCCGACCTCGCCGGCTGGCTCGGGCTCGAGGTCGCCGTCGGCTGACCCGACCCGGCCGGCGGGAATAGTTGACCATCGTCAATCAGTTACATATAGTTGACCGACATCAACTATCAGGAGAACTGTGACTACTGACACCAGCGCACCGCTGACGGCGACACCGTCGGCACGACGGCAGGTCCTTCTGCCGCTCTCCGGGCTCCTGCTCGGAATGTTCGTCGCGATGCTCGCGAGCACCGTCGTCTCGAGCTCGCTCCCCAAGATCATCTCCGACCTCGGCGGCAGCCAGTCCGGCTACACCTGGGTCGTCACGGCGACCCTGCTCGCCACGACCGTCAGCACCCCGATCTGGGGCAAGCTCGCCGACCTCACCAACCGCAAGCTGCTCATCCAGCTCTCGCTCGTGATCTTCGTGGTCGGCTCCGGCCTCGCCGGCCTTTCGCAGAGCACCGAGATGCTAATCTTCTTCCGCGTGCTCCAGGGCCTCGGCGCCGGTGGTCTCACCGCGCTCGTGCAGGTCGCGATGGCCGACATCATCCCGCCGCGCGACCGCGGTCGCTACATGGGCCTGCTCGGCGCGGTCATGGCCGTCGCAACCGTCGGCGGTCCGCTGCTCGGCGGCGTGATCACCGACTCGGTCGGCTGGCGCTGGAACTTCTACATCTCCGTGCCGTTCGCCGTCGCCGCGATCATCGTGCTGCAGCGCACGCTCCACATCCCGACGCACAAGCGCAAGGTCAGCATCGACTACCTGGGCGCCATCCTGATCGCCGCCGGTGTCTCCCTCCTGCTCATCTGGGTGTCGCTGGCCGGCAACCAGTTCGACTGGGGCTCGGTCACGAGCATCGTGATGGTCGTCGGCGCGGTGGTGCTGCTGGGCCTCGCGGTGCTCGTCGAGTTCCGCGCCAAGGAGCCGATCATCCCAATGTCGCTGTTCAAGAACCGCACGTTCTGGCTCGCGATCATCGCCAGCATCTCGGTCGGCGTCGCCATGTTCGGCACGTCCGTGTTCCTCAGCCAGTACATGCAGCTCGCCCGGGGCAAGACGCCGACCGAGTCCGGTCTGCTGACCATCCCGATGATCGCCGGAGTGCTGCTGTCGTCCGTCGTCATCGGCCAGATCATCAGCCGCACCGGCAAGTGGAAGCGCTACATGGTGGTCGGCTCGATCCTGCTCACCATCGGTCTGGCCCTGATGGGCACCATCCGGTACGACACGAGCTTCTGGCTGGTGTTCCTCTACATGTTCATCATGGGCGCCGGCGTCGGCATGGTCATGCAGAACCTCGTGCTGATCGTGCAGAACGCGGTGAACCCGCTGCAGATCGGAACGGCGAGCGCGTCCGTCGCGTTCTTCCGCAGCCTCGGAGGCACCATCGGCGTCTCCGTCATGGGCGCGGTGCTCGGCTCGCGGATCACCACGCTCGTCACCGAGGGAATGGCCAAGCTCGGCATCGACCCGTCTGCGACGGGCGGCGGCGGTGCCATCCCGAACCTCGCCACGCTCCCGGCACCCGTCCGCACGATCGTCGAGTCGGCGTACGGCGAGGCCGTGGCCGATGTGTTCCTGCTCGCGGTGCCGCTCGCGGTCATCTCGATCATCGCGATCGCCTTCCTGCCGAACCTCAAGCTCGGCACGAAGACCTCGGTCGAGCAGATCGCCGAGCAGGAGACGCCGGGTGAGACCCTCATCGCGGCGAGCGCCGCCGAGATCGCGGGCGACCCGATCGGCGAGGCCCTCCTCGACGAGGAGGCCGGACGGCGCGGCGACGCCGGGGCGGACGCGGGCGACCGGGTGAGCGACACGACCAGGAGCTGAGGATGGCCGGGCTTACGCTGGTAGGCGTGGATTCCGAGGCACGCACCGACTCCGACGCACGCCGCGAAGCGGTCGGGTCGATCGAAGACGCCCTCGGGCGCTTCATGAGATCGGTGCGGGCCTCGCTCAACGAGGGCGCGCACGCCTTCTCGCCCGACCTGCCGCCGTCGGCGTACTGGATCATGAGCGTGATCGGCAAGACGCATCCGATCGCCCCCGCCACGATCATCGCCCTCACCGGCATGGACAAGAGCTCGGTGAGCCGCCAGCTGCGCCTCCTCAAGGAGGCCGGCTACATCGACAGCCAGCCCGACCCGCACGACCGGCGAGCAGACCTCTACTCGCCGACACCCGAGGCCGGTGCCCGGTTCGAGGCCATCCGTGCCGCGAACCGGGCCCGCTTCGGCCAGGCGTTCGACGCCTGGGACGAGGACGAGGTGGTGGCGTTCGCCGGCCTGCTCGACAAGTTCATCGGGCGCGACGCGTGACAGCGTCCAGCGAGGTGCAGTCCCCGGAGACGATCTGCGTTCCGGGGCTGCGCGAGCGCAAGAAGCAGGAGACGCGCACCGCGATCCACGAGGCCGCGGTGCGGTTGGTCGCCGAGAACGGGGTCGCGGCGACGTCGGTCGATGCGATCTGCTCGGAGGCCGTGGTCTCCAGCCGCACGTTCTTCAATTACTTCCCGTCGAAGATGGCGGCGATCATCGGTCACGACGAGGCCTCGGTGACGGATGTCCAGCGCGAGGCGTTTCTCGCCGGCACCGGCGACGACGACCTCGTGCGCGACTTGTGCACGCTCCTGGCGGGCATCACCGATTCGGTCACCCGCCGGGGACGCGACCGGCAGAAGGTGCGCGAGCTGATCGCCCGCCGGCCGGAGGTGGTGCCGGAGCTTCTCGTGATCGTCACGGAGATGCGGAGTCAGCTGGTCGAGCTCGCCGAGCTGCGCACAACACCGGCGCACGCACGCTTCGCGGTCGCCCTCGTGATCGCGGCCCTGATGTGCGCCCTCGACGAACCGCTCGACCCGCGCATCGACGAGTTCGGCGACTGGCTGTTCTCCGCCGTGATGTCGATGCGCGACATCGCGAACGCCTCGACCTGACCCCATCGACGCAATCGAGTCCGAAGTTGTTGCCCCCGACACGCCGTGCGCGAGGGCAACAAGTTCGGACTCGATCTCGTTGAGAGCCGGGGGCGCTAGGCGGCGTCGGGCGGGAACGCGACGGGGTACGGCTCGTCGAAGTCGGCGGACCGGCTCACCGCGCGCCACTTCTCGTCGTCGGCCAGCAGGCGCCGATCCTGCGCGATCGTCATCTCGGCCGCGTTGACGCCGAGCGGCAGATGGTACGGGATGTCCTGACGCTGTGCGATCCGCACCAGGATCTCGGCTGCGCGCTGCGGGTCGCCCGCCGGGCCGTCTGCGTTCTGCCGCATCCGGGTGTTCATCGCCCCGACCGTCACCTCGTACGCCTCGGGCACCTCGCGCACGATCATCGACGAACCCGCCCAATCGGTGCGGAATCCGCTCGGCTCGACCACGACGACCCTCACGCCGAACGGCGCGGCCTCCACCTGGAGCACGCGGCTGAACCCGTCGATCGCGAACTTCGCCGCCTGATACGAAGCGATGCCCGGCGACCCGCCGACGCGACCTCCCACGGAGGAGAACTGCATGACGAGTCCGCTCCCCTGCTCGCGCAGCACGGGGAGCGCCGCCTTCGTGACGTTGTAGACGCCCCAGAAGTTGGTCTCGAACTGCGTGCGGAAGTCCTCGTCGTCGGTGGACTCGATCGGCGAGACATTCGCGTACCCCGCGTTGTTCACGACGACGTCGATGCGTCCGAACCGCTCCCGCGCTTCCGCGACCGCCGACCGGGCCGCTGCCGCATCCGTCACATCGAGGGCGATGGGATGCACGCGCTCGCCGAACTCGGAGACCAGCTCGTCGAGCTGCTCGGGCCGTCGGGCGGTGGCGGCCACGAGACCGCCCGCTTCGAGGGCGGCGCGTACGAGGGCGCGGCCGAAACCGCGCGAAGAACCTGTGATGAACCAAACCTGTCGTTCCTGTGTCATGCAATTAGTAAAACACCGTTCTCTTAATTACGCAACTGAGTTGCGTTAGGATGGGCTGCATGACGACGACCGGATTCCAGCGTGCCCGCAGCACCGAGGCGAAACAGCAGCGCGAAGACGCGATCCTCGCCGCCGCCCGCGCGCTGGCCACCGACCGCGGCATCCGGCAGATCACGCTCACCGACATCGCCGCAGCCGTCGGGATGCACAAGTCCGCCCTGCTGCGCTACTTCGAGAACCGCGAGCAGATCTTCCTGCGCCTGAGCGCCGAGGACTGGCAGGACTGGGGCCCCGCGGTGCGAACGGCGCTGGCCGGGCTCGAGACCGGCGGCACCGTATCCGGCGGCACCGTCTCCTCCGCCGCCATTGCGCGCACCATCGCCTCCTCCCTCGCGTCACGCCCGGTATTCTGCGACCTCCTCGCCCAGGCCCCGCTGAACCTGGAACGCAGCGTGTCCGTCGAGGCCGTGCGCGCCTACAAACTCGTCACGCATCACGAACTGGAGGGGATCATCGGGGCCATCCGGTCACTGCTCCCCGCCCTGACCGAGACCGACGCCGTCGATGTCATCGCCGCCGCGACCTCGCTCTCGGGAGCGTTCTTCGAGATCGCGACGCCCGGCCCCGAGATCGAGGCGCTCTACCGCAGCGACCCTCGCCTGGCCCATGCGGTCGTCGACGTCGAGCCGCGGGTGGCGCGTATGCTGGCGGCCATGATCGACGGCCTGCTGCTCGCACGACGGGACGACCGGGTCAACGAATCGTGATCTAGCCGTGTCCGGACTATCGGGAATCATTCGAGATTCCCCTAGTCAGTTGCCAGGAGTTCTCCGTACGCTTCGATGTCCGCCGATATGCGGGCATGACAGCTTCACTGACGGAGGGGAACCCCTATGGCGACACGGTCGCATCGCGCGCCTCGCGCAGGCCGGCGCCCTTTTCGCGTCGGGATGATCGTTCGCGGGCGGCTCGAACGCCAGGCCAGGCAGGATGCCGAGGTCGCCGCATCCGGGTCACGATCCGGTGACGAATCGGCCGAGCCGTCGACGCCGACGGTGCAGGCCATCCAGGCTCACGCGAACGCCTACGCCCGGCGCGAGGAGCAGCGCTTCTTCTCCGACATCCACCGCGAGCTGGCCGAGCACCGCATCGTCACCAAGGCCCTGGATGCCGACCTCGCGTCCTACGAGGAGAAGACCGACAACCTGTCCGCGGCCGAGCGCGACGCGATCGCCGAGGGCCAGGGACCGGCCTTCGAGGAGCTCCGGCGGCTGGAGCGGCGGATCAAGCGCGGCCATCGCCGCGCGGACGAGCTCACCGCCCTCATCCACTCGCGCTTCACGACCGCCAAGCTGCGTGCCGGCCGCTACTACGACTACTCCGACGAGAAGATCGCCGTCTATTGGGGAGCTTTCCGCCGGTCGGCGAGCACCGAGCACCTCGGCGATCGCGCGCCGGGGCTGCGGCGCCTGGAATGGCTGAACACCAAAGAGAACACGAAACTTCTCGAACTCTGGCAGGGGAGAACAGATGTCCAAGCGTGATCGGCTGCCCGCCGACTACAAAGTCCCGAGGACCATGCGGCTGCGACGCCGCCTGCTCTGGCAGCTCCGCCGGATGCGCTCAGCGGTCGACGTGGAGACCCTGGAGGTGTTCGAGCACGAGCTGTCCGCGTTCGAGCGCGCCGGCGTCGCCGAGATCGACCGCCAGCGCACCCGCAACGTCGCCGCCGCTGCGGCCCGCGTATCCGACGCGCAGAAGCGCGAGGAGCTCATCCGGGGCGCGATCGTTCGCACGGAAGCCCAGATCGACCGCGCCGGTGTCGCCGCCGAGCGCCTCGACGCCAAGCTGCTCGGGCACGATCCCGAGCTCCACAATTACGCGTGAGTCGCGGGAGGACTGACATGGCAAGAGACATCGTGATGAAGCCCCCGCGCATCCGGCCGCGCGTCGGGCACATCTCGCCGTTCGCCCACGTGCTCGTGTACGTGCTGCTGCTCGGCATGATCACCGTCGACTACATCCTGCTCTCGCAGGCCCTGACCCTGCTGCTGCGCAACGACAGCCAGTACGGCTCGATCGGCCTGCAGATGTACGTGATCACCCTCGGCATCTCGCTGGCCGTGGTGACGCTGCCGCACGTCGTCGCCGTGCTGATGCGCCGCATCCAGGCCGGCGTGATGGCCCGCCGCTGGTCGATCGTCGCCGTCGCCCTCGCCCTCATCTGGGGCGCGCTGCTCGCGGCGATCACCATCGCCCGGATCAAGGCCGGCATCGACGCCCAGAACGCGGGCGGCCTGACCGGTCTCACCGGCGCCACCACGGCTCCGACGACCGCAGGCTTCTCGTGGACCGCTCCGGACACGATCATGGCGTTCCTGATGCTCGGTGTGCTCGCGACCTCCGGGGCGATCAGCTTCATCGTCGCCTGGCTGACGACGCGCCCGCTGCTCAGCGCCGCCGAGAAGGCGCACCGTCACCTCGACGACCTGCGCGTGCACCGCGACCGCCTGCTCGGCGAGGCCGTCGCCGCACGCGAGGCCACGCAGCAGGCGCTGCGGCTCGACCACGAGGATGCCGTGCGCTACACCGGCGCCCGCGTCACGTTCAACGCCCGCGTCGACCTGCTGCGCGCGCAGCTCGCGACCCGGCTGGCGAAGAAGGAGCGCGACCCCGAGAGCACGAGCCAGATCATCCGGGAGCTGCGGGCTCGACGCCTCGCCGACCCGCCGGAGATCGTGCCGTCCATCCCGCCGGCGTCCACGCCTTCCCAACTCACCGACTGACACCGACGGATGGGGCATCCGCCCCGCCCGCCGGCCGAAAGGACCACCTGTGACCTCCCGACTTCTCGCCAGAGCCGGCATCGCGATCGCCACCGTCATCGCGCTCGGCGCGGGCCTCACCGCCTGCGCCTCCGCGACCGCCGCCGGCGCCGCCTGCGACCAGTCGCAGAAGCGCAACCTCGGCGTCGTCGCCGGGAGCACGGCCAACGCACCGGCCGCGTCGCTGCCCGACTCGGCCGTCGCCCAGCTGACAGCTGTCAGCAAGAGCAACGGCAGCGTCACCGTGGTCATCCCCTCGGGCACCCCGCAGGTGATGGGAACGACCACCATCGGGTCGACGGCCCAGGATGCCGTGGTCTGCCAGAACGACCAGCGCAACAAGCTCACCCAGGTCACGTCGTACATCAACGGCCTCAAGGCGGCATCGCCCGAGGTCGACTTCCTCGGGTCGATCGACCAGGCCGCCCGCAACCTCGGCTCGAACCCGATGGGCGTGCTGGTGATGGGCAGCGGACTGCAGACGACCGACCCGCTGAACTTCGCGGCCAGCGGCGTGCTCTACGCCGACCCTGCCCAGGTGGTGAGCGACCTGACCTCGCGCGGTCTGCTGCCGAAGGACCTGAAGGGCGTCACCGTCTACTGGGCGGGCATGGGCGACGTCGCCGGGTCGCAGCAGACCTTGACGATTCCCGCACGGAGCAACCTCGAGGCGATCTGGACCGCCATCATCAAGGCTGCGGGCGGTACCCTCTCGCTGCTGCCGGAGCCCGCGTCCGGTGGCGCCGCATCCGGGCTGCCCGCCGTGGCCGCCGTGCCGGTCGAGGCCGTGCAGACCAAGACCGACTGGACGAAGCCGATCGTGATCCGCAACAGCGACCTGCTCTTCACGAAGGACACCGCGACGTTCTCCGACGCGACGAAGGCATCGCAGGTGCTGTCGGGGCTCGTGCCGTCGATCGAGCAGAACGGGGCGACGGTGACGATCACGGGCACCGCCTCGAAGGACCAGGCGACGAACAACACGGCGGACACTGCGCTCTCGCTGCGGCGGGCCGACGCCGTGAAGGCGGCGCTGGTCGGGCTCGGGGTGCCCGAGTCGCTGCTGACGACGGCGGGCGTCGGGTACGAGTGGTGCGGCTGGAAGAGCGAGACCGACGCCTCCGGAAAGTACTCGGATGCTCTGGCCGAGCAGAACCGCTCGGTGATCCTGACTTCGGCGGGCGTCGGGCTCTGCGGGTAGCGCGCGGACGGCGGCGGGCCGGCGCGCGTGGTCGCCTAGCGCGGGCCGGCGACGCCGATCAGGTTTCCCGCCGGATCGCGGAAATGTCCGACGGTCACGCCTCCGCCCTCGTTGCGCACGGGCCCCAGAATGCGCGTTCCGCCCAGTCGCTCGGCATCGGCCAGCGCCCGTTCCACGTCGGGCACGCCGACGTAGAACGTCGCCCGCGCCACTGACTGCGCTCCTCCCCCGATGCCGCCCGGGATGCCCGAGCTGTCGCCGGTGGGGATCGCGTCGATGAACGAATACTGGTCGGTGTCCGAGATCTCGGGCGCGACGGATGCTCCGGGCGGCGCCTCCCATCCGAAGAGCCCGGAGTAGAAGCTCCGGAGCGCGGCGGGGTCGGGTCCGATGATCTCGAAATGCACGACGGGGTCAGCCATGCGCGTCATGGTACGCGCGCCGGTCTTCCGGCACGCGTGATCGTGTACTCCCGCGGGTCGAACCGGCGCACGGACCTCCGGAAGCCGATGGCACTGCGCGGCCAGATCACGGTGTTGCGGCCGTTCGCATCGAGGTAGAAGCTCGTGCAGCCGCCCCGCGTCCAGACGCCCTTCGCCAACGCCCGCTGCAGCCCGCTCTCGTACCGTGCCATCGCGTCCTCCGTCGGCTCGGCGACCGCGTCGACGCCGGCTCCGCCCATCCGGTCGAGAGCGTCGATCGCGTAACGGACCTGGGCCTCGATCATCACCACGACGCTGTTGTGGGAGAGGGCCGCGTTGGGTCCGTGCAGGAAGAACAGGTTCGGGAAGGCGGGCACCGTGGCCGCGTGGAGGGCGAACATGCCGTCTCGCCAGGCGTGGGCCAGGGTCTCGCCGTGCGCTCCGACGATGCGGTCGGCGATCCGCGGCCGGGTCGCGTCGAACCCGGTGGCCAGAACGAGCACATCGACCGGATGGCGTCGCCCGTCCGCGGTGACGACGGCGTGCGGCTCGATCCGCTCGATCGGGTCGTCGATGTAGTCCACGTTCTCGCGCTGGATGGCCGGGTAGTAGTCGTCGGAGACGAGCACCCGTTTGCAGCCGATCCGGTAGTGGGGGGTCAGCCGTGCGCGCAGGCTAGGGTCGCGCACCTGCGCGTCGCGGTGCCGCGTGGACAGCCGCTCGACCACCGCGCCGACCCGCGGATGCACGAAGCCCAGCCAGCGCGCGTCGTACTCGGCGAAGATCAGTGAGCGCACGGCGCGCTGCACCGCGGGGACGCCGGCGAACAGCCGGCGCCGGAGGCTGCTGCTGCGGTGGTCGTGACGGGAGACGATCCACGGCGGGGTGCGCTGGAAGACCAGGAGGCGCCCGACCTCCGGCTGGATCGCCGGGACGATCTGGATCGCGGATGCGCCGGTCCCGATGACGGCGACCCGCTTGCCCGTCAGGTCGACCGAGTGGTCCCACTGCGACGAGTGGAAGACGGTTCCGCCGAACGAGTCCAGCCCGTCGATCGCGGGACGATGCGGGTCGATGAGCAGCCCGTGGCCCGAGATGAGGACGCGTGCCGACATCGCGCCTCGTGAGGTCTCGAGGAGCCAGCGCCCGGCATCCCCGTCCCACGTCGCGCTCTGCAGGTCGGTGCCGAACCGGATGTGGTCCCGGATGCCGCGCTGCCGCGAGACGCGCACCAGGTAGGCGAGGATCTCGGGCTGCTGCCCGTAGGCGGTGCTCCACCCGGGATTCGGGGCGAACGAGAACGAGTAGAGATCGCTCCGGATGTCGCACGCCGCGCCCGGGTAGGTGTTGTCGCGCCACGTGCCCCCGACCTCGTCTCCGCGTTCGAGCACGGCGAAATCGTTGTAGCCGTGGGCGATCAGCTGCCACGCGGCACCGATCCCCGCGAAGCCGGCGCCGATCACGGCGATGTCGACACGCTCGGTCGTCATCGCATCACCGTACGCCCGGTCGCGCCCGCCGCGCATCCGTCGCGTTCGGCGGCGGCGGCATTCGCGCGTGCAGCCGTCAGCGACGGGGCGGCGCCGCGCTCTCGCGGATGACGATCGGCGGGCGCTCCGACGAGAACTTGCGCACCCTCCGCCCCGCCATCAGCCCCTCGAGCAGCCCGTAGGCGCGGGAACCGAGCCCCGCGAAGTCCTGGTCGACCGTGGTGAGCGGCGGCGTCCACATCCGGGCCAGTGGATGGTCGTCGA
Source organism: Leifsonia sp. 10N434 (assembly GCF_056394405.1). NCBI lineage: Bacteria > Bacillati > Actinomycetota > Actinomycetes > Micrococcales > Microbacteriaceae > Leifsonia > Leifsonia sp. 10N434. The sequence continues at coordinate 82,974 of NZ_JBFTHV010000003.1, forward strand.
AGCCGACCACGCTGACGTCCTCCGGCACCGAACGGCCTCCCTCGCGCAGGCCGCGGATCACGCCCATCGCGATCTCGTCGTTGCCGCAGAAGACCGCCGTCACGTCGGAGCGGGCGGCGAGCTCGACACCGATCGCGCGGCCGGACTCCGGCTCCCAGGTGGCGTCGATCGGCTCCGGCACCGGAGCGCCCGCCTCGGCGAGGGCACGGCGCCAGCCGGTGGTGCGTCCGTCCTCTTTGCGCGAGGGCGGCACGCGCACGTGGTGCACGGTCGAATGCCCGAGGCCGAGCAGATACTCCACGAGTTCCTGGGCGGCATCCGCTTCGTTGAGCACCGCCTGCGGCACGCCCGTCTCGCGGACGCCCGAGATCGACACCGCCGGTATCGATTTGGGGAGGCGGTGCAGCACAGCGACGCCGGGCGGGTCGAACTTGAGCACGACAATGCCGGCGATCGGCTGGTTGACCACCAGTGAGACGGCCCGGTCGACCGTCTCCTCTTCGGCGGACTCGACCACGGTGATCGTCACCGTGAACCCCGCCGCGCGCGCGCTCTCCTCGACACCGCGGATCGTCTCCGCATAGCCGTACTGCGAGGTGTTGCCCGCGAGCACCGCGATCAGCTTCGGCTGGCGGGCGACGAGCGCGCGCGCCATCACCGACGGCCGGAAGTCGAGCTTCTCGATCGCCTGCAGCACGCGTTCGCGCTTCTCCTCCGATACGCGCGCAGCACCCGTGAGCACACGCGAGACGGTCGGAACGGAAACGCCGGCCTCGCGTGCGACATCCCCGATGACCGGGGGTTTGGGCGCAGTGGTGGACATCGCCCTCAGCATATCGACGCGCCCATCGAACGCGCCGCGCCGCGCGCTCCCGTCACTTCACCGCGCCGCTCGTGATGCCGGAGATGATCTTGCGCTGCATCACGGCGAAGGTGATGAGCAGCGGGAGGCTCATCAGGATGATGTAGGCGAAGATCAGGTGCCAGTTCTGCAGGTAGAGCCCGGAACTCGCCACCTGGTAGAGGTTCAGGGGCAGCGTGTCGAGGCGTCCGCCGATCACGAACAGCGCGTAGAAGACGTCGTTCCAGATGTAGAGGCAGATCAGGATGGTCGCGGTCGACAGCGTGGGACCGAGCAACGGCAGGATGATGCGGAAGAACACTTTGACGGGCCCCGCCCCGTCGACCCGCGCCGCCTCCTCGAGCTCGACCGGGATGGTGCGCACGAAGCCGGTGACGAAGAAGATCACCGTCGACAGGTACATCCCCATGTAGACGCCGATCATGCCGACGGCCGTGCCCGCGAGTCCGAGCTGACGCAGCAGCAGCACGATCGTGACCACCGCCGGCGGCAGCACGATGCCGCTGATCGCGAGGGCGTAGAGGAACGAGATCGGCTTGCTGCGACGCCGGCCGAGGATCCACGACGCCATCGCGCCCAGGATGAGCACACCGGCGACCGAGGGCACCATGATCAGCAGGCTTCCGAAGAAGGCGGGGATCATCCGGCCCTGGTCGAGCACGGTTGCGAAGTTCTGGAAGAGCTGCCAGTCCGTCGGCAGGGCGAGACTCGGGTTGAGCGCCTCGGCCTGGTCCTTGCCCGCCGTGACGACCACGAGCCAGAACGGCACACCGAGCAGGAGCACGACGAGCAGGATCGCGACGATCGGCTGGATGAACCGGGTGGGCTTGCGGGAGCCGCGCCGGCGCGAGGGCCGGGTCGGCGCGGGCGCGGTGCTGCGCGGAGTGCTGACGGCGGTCACAGGACTTCTTCTCTCTTGCGGAGGACGCGGATGACGGGGAAGGCGAGGATCGTCACCATCAGGAACAGGGCGAGGCTCATCGTGGTGGCCTGGGCGAAGAGGCCCTGGCCGAAGGTGCGGAAGATGAAGATGTTCAGCAGCTCGGTGGTGCCGCCCGGGCCGCCGCCGGTGGTGGCCTGCACGATGTCGAAGCCGTTCATGGAGCCGAGCAGCGCCGTCGCCACATTGAAGGTGACCGCAGGGGCGAGCAGCGGGAACCGGATGCTGCGGAACGTGGTCCACCATCCGGAGCCGTCGAGTCGGGCGGCCTCGAGGATGTCCTCGTTGATGGTCTTGAGCCCGGCGAGATAGATGAGCATCGACAGCCCCATCCACTTCCAGGCGTGGATGAGCGCGACCACGACGATCGTCCAGGTCGTGCTGCCGAGCCAGGCGACCGAGACGTGCTGGCCGGTGAAGAAGCTGAGGATCTGGTTGAGGCCGCCCTCAGGCTTGAGCAGCGCCTGGAAGATGTAGCCGACCGCGAGAGCGCTCATCACCACGGGCACGAAGAACGCCACACGCGCGAACCTGTTGACGGCGGTGTCGCGCTCGAGGATCAGGGCGAGCGCGAGTCCGAAGAGATTCTGGAAGATCGCGACCAGCACCGCGTAGATCAGGGTGATCCGCAGGTCGGCCAGCAGGCTGCCGTTGGTGAAGAGCGAGAAGAAGTTGTCGAATCCGACGAAGCCGATGGAGCTGTGGAAGCTCGACCAGTTGGTGAACGCGTAGACGAAGTTGAAGATCGTCGGCACGAAGAAGAAGACGACGAGGATCACCAGCGCGGGGATCAGGAACCACGCGGGATGGTCCTGCCTGCGCCTCGGCCGGAACGGCCGCTCTGCCTTCACCCTCGGCCGCGCCGGCGGAGCGACGGGACGCGTGAGCTGTGCTGTCATCGGGTTTGCCTTTCTGTGCTGCGATGGGCGGCGGAGCAGGTCCGCCGCCCATCGCGACGGGATCAGAAGCCCGTCACTCCCTGTGCTTTGGCGAGCTGTGCGAACTGCGCCTGGGTGGTCTGGGCGACCTGGACGGTGGTCTTGGTGCCCTGGATCATGTCGGCCAGGTTCAGGTACAGGTCGGGGTTCGCGACGGCGAGGGCCTGCATCGAGCCGACGGAGCCGTCGAGGGAGGCCGCGACATCCTTCAGCGCCTGGGGCACGTCGGACGGCGTGTCGACGCCCTTGATGAGCGAGACGGTCGACTGCGCCTTCACGAAGTCCTTGTAGCCGTCGCCGAGCCAGTAGGAGAGGAACTGACGCGCCGCCGCCTCCTTCTTGCTGTCACCGCTCTTGAAGGCCACCAGCGCGTTCGACTGGTCCGGGATGAACGTGCCGACGTTGCCCTTCGGCGAGATCGGGAAGAAGCCGATCTTCTTGTCGAGCTCGGCCGTGTTCGACGTCGCCTGGAGCTCGCCGAAGAACGAGTTCACCTGCATCGCCATGGCGGCCTTGCCGTCGAGCAGCGCCTTGCCCTGGTCGACGAACGTGGCCGTCTTGATGTCGGCGTTGAAGAGGCCGTCCTTGATCAGGGTGTTGTAGTTGTCGATCGCGCCCTGGATGGTCGGGCCGGTGAACTTCTCCTTGTTCTCGTTCACCTTCGTCCAGAGTCCGTCCTTGGCGGCGTCGGCGAGCTGGGCCTGCACCCACCACTGCGTCGCCCACTTGTCGCCGCCCATCTCGTAGAACGGGTCGACGCCCTTGGCTTTGAGCTGCTTCGCGAGGCCGATGAACTCGTCCCAGTTCTTCGGGGTGGCGGTGATGCCGTTCGCCGCGAAGACGTCTTTGTTGTAGTACACGCCGATGACGGCGGGGGTGGTGACCAGCGCGGCGTAGCGCGTCTTGTCGAGGATGCCCGTCATGTCGCCGAGATTGCCCGTGTAGTCGCCGACCCAGGGCGCCCCTTCGAGCGACTGCAGGTTCTGGGTGGCGTTGAGCGCCGTGAGCTCCGACGCGGTGGGCTGCCAGAACGCGAGGTCGGGCTTGTCACCGGTGGCGACCTTGGTCTGCACACCCTGTTCGTACGGGTCGGGGATGGTGACGACCTTGACGCTGGCGCCGGTCAGCTTCTCGAAGCCGGAGATGACGCTGTCCGCCGTCTTGTTCGAGTTCTGGGCGGCCCAGATGGTGAGGCTGACGCCATCGAGCTTCGTGTCCTGAGCCGGCCACGACGCGGTACCGCTCGCGTCTCCGCCGGCGCCGGGGTCGCTGCATCCGCTGAGGATGAGCGCTGCCGCGGCCGCGACGACCGCGGCGCCTTTCCAAGCGATCTTCATTGAACTGCTCTCCTTGTGTGACGTAGCGCTCTCAGACGCTACTGGGTTCTTGTTGCAGGGGCTGTCACGGCCGTCATCATTCGGCGGCATCGACGCGGAACACACGCGCACCGACCTGTCCGGTCGGGTTGGTCACGCGGAGTGTTCCGGCTTCCGAGTCCCAGTGGGTTTTCCACTCAGGTAGGGAGCTCGGGAAGATGGTGCCGACCGTCACCTGCGAAGAGGCGAGGCCGGGGAGGTGGAGGGTGGTGACCGAGTCGGCCGCGTCTCGATTCCAGACGGTGATGAGGCGCGAGCCGGGCGTGGCGAGGCCGAGCGCGGTCCACGGGCCCTCCCAGGTCGGGATGCCCGCCGGCCAGAACGGGGTCGAGGCGACGAGCTCGGGGGCAAGGCGCTTGGCGGTGGCCACGGCCTCCTGCACGAGCCCGAGCTGTCCCTCGTTCATCCGGTTGAGGTAGCCCGACACGTAGAACCGTCCGAGCAGCCCGGTCGCGAGACAGAACGCCACCTCTTCCGCCGACATCTCGGGCTGGGGGTATGCCCAGCTCGCGGCCTGCTCCGGCAGCATCGCCGCAGGGGCGGCCGCCGCGATCGGCGGGTATTTGAGGAAGTCCTGCTGGTCGGAGGTCGACTGCATCTGCAGTCGAGACAGCATCGCGAAGTCCGACCGCATCGCGCCGGAGCCGCAATTCTCCAGCACCAGGTCGGGGTGGCGCTCGAGCACCCCGTCGAGCCACGCGAGGTGGGCCCTGTTGTGTTCGAGGAGTCCCGATCCCACGCTGTCGGCATCACGGTCGGTGCCGGGCCCGGGGTTGATGTTGTAGTCGAGTTTGAAGAACCCGACGCCGAAGTCGTTCACCAGCCGGTCGACGACCTCGTCGAGGTGCGCCACCGCCGCCGGGTGTCGAAGGTCGAGATGGTAGCGGTGGTGCTCGACGACCCGCTTGCCGTTGCGCTGCAGGAACGCGTCGTCCGGCAGTGTGAGCGCCGCCGGGCTGTTCACGCCGATCACCTCGGGTTCGAGCCAGAGGCCAGGGGTCATCCCGGCTCGCGTGATGTGGTCGATGACCTCGCCGAGTCCGCCGGGGAAGCGCGTCGTCGAGGGGCGCCACTCGCCGACGCTGTCCCACCAGTCGCCGCTGTCGTCGTACCAACCGGCGTCGATGCAGAAGATCTCTGCGCCGGCGCCGGCCGCTGCGTCGATCAGCGGCAGCAGCTTCTCGGTCGTCGGGTCGCCGTTGAGGGTGTTCATGTAGTCGTTGAAGACGACGGGCATCGCCGTGTTGTCCGGGTGCGGCCGGCGGACGGCCCTGCGGTAGGCAGTGAGCTCGGCGATCGCGCCGGTGAAGTCGGAGGCGATGGCGATCGTAACGGGCACCGTGGTGAACTGCTCGCCGGGGTGGAGCACGACCACCCACTGGTGATCCGTGTCCGTCGGGCCCGAGAGAGCGAGGTAGCCGCTCGCGGTGTCCTCCCCGATCTCCCAGCGCCAGGCGCCGTTGTGCTCTATCTGCCAGGCCCAGGCCGCGCCGAGGCGCTCGGAGGTGACGGCCGCGATCGGCAGGTGCTTTCCCGTCGACCACGTGCCGCTGGAGGTCACCGAGAACTCCCCGCGCGGATTGTGGTTGGTGAGGTGCTGCTCCAGCCGGGGGAACCGGATGCCGCCGAGCGGCTCGCTCATCCAGCGGCCCTCCCCCAGCCAGTCGCTGAGGGCGTGGTGCACCGTCCAGTCGCGGATGTCACTGTCGGCGCCGCCCCCGAGGTACAACGAGAGCGAAGGGATGGAACGCAGCACGATCTCGTCGGAGCCGCCGTTGGTCACCGTGATGCTCGACCGCAGCGCCGCGAGCCCATCGAAGAGCGTGAGCGCGATGGTCGCCGTGATGCCGGTCGCAGCGTGCCCGACGGAGAGGCGGAGCGTGCGGGCGCCGCCTTCAACCTCTTCGCTGTGCGCGATGTACCTGGCGTCGTGGCCGATCGCGGTGTGCACGAGACGGTCGTTCGCCAGAGCGTGCCCGTGGCACACCGTGAGGACGTCGATGAGCGGCAGGCCCGCCGGCATCTCGAGCCGCCCGGACGACGACGCGACGGCCGCGATGCGGGGAGCGGATTCCGACGACCATTCGAACTCGATCGCCAACGTTCCGTTGCCCCAGTGCAGACGTTCGCTCATCGGTCCTCTTCATCGTGGATGGTGGATCTGTGTCAGGTCGACTCGAATCATGATAACGGTTTCAGAGCCAGATGCAAATTAATTCTGAAACCGCTATCAAACCCGCGACATCAGGCATCAGGAGGCTCTTGCATCGAAACACGAAACCGCTATCATGATAGCGGTTTCAAGATCCCCCCGAATGGGTGGGGCGAACCGACCAACACTCGTACGAAGGAGTACTGGATTGCGTGACGACCAACAACGGCCCAGGCAGCGGATGTCGCTGGCCGGCCTCTCGACGGCGGCGGTGACGGCACTCTGCGTCACTCTCGGCGGGTTGACGGCGGCTCCCGCCGTCGCCGCCTCCCCCGACGCATTGCGCGTCGACCTCTCCCAGACCACGGGTGACTTCCGCGGCGGTTCGACGGGAACCCTCTACGGCTTGGGCGACGACGGCGTACCGAGTCAGGCCGTCCTCGACGGCGCCCGGGTGACCAACACCTCTCAGAAGCCTCCGCAGGGCGCTCAGCATCCCAACGGCGACGCTCTCGATGTCGAGAAGAGCTTCTTTGCGGGTGGTGGCAAAGACCTCTACGTGTACATCCAAGACGAGTATCCGGACTGGGCCTACAACGGCGGCAAACGTCCGGGCGACGCGAACGGCGACGGCGAGTGGGACTACCTTCCCATTCTCCGCGCGGCGGTCGAGAAGGTGGCGACCCGGTCGCAGCATCCCGAGGACTACATCTTCATCCCGTTCAACGAGCCGGACGCCGGCAACTGGTACCCGAACTGGTCGACACAGAAGAACCAGTTCCTCGCCGACTGGTCCGCCGCGTACAGCACCATCCAGGCGGTCTACGCCGCGCACGGTCTCGGGCACGCGAAGATCGGCGGCCCCGGCGACTCGTCGTGGCACGCCGACCGCAGCACCGACTACCTCACCTACGCCAAGGCGAACAGCCAGCTGCCCGACGTCTTCATCTGGCACGAGCTCGGAACCAACAACCTCGCCACCTTCCGCGGCAATGTGACGCAGTACCGGCAGATCCTGTCGTCCCTCGGCATCGCGCCCATCCCGGTGAACATCACCGAATACGGGATGCTCCGCGACATGGGCGTGCCCGGTCAGCTGGTGCAGTGGATGTCGATGTTCGAAGACGAGAAGGTCGACGCGCAGACCGCCTATTGGAACTACGCCGGCAATCTGTCCGACAACTCGTCGCGCAACAACGGCGCGAACGGCGGCTGGTGGATGTTCAAGTGGTACGGCGATCTCGCCGGCTCCACGACCGTCAAGGTCACTCCCCCGCAACTCAACGCGCCCGACACGCTGCAGGGAATCGGCGCGATCGATCCGGCGAAGAAGAAGGCCACGGTGCTGTTCGGCGGCGGCTCGAAAGACGTCGCGCTGACCGTCTCGGGCGTTGCCGGCAGCACCTTCGGAACGAGTGTGGACGTGCAGGTGCGCGCCGACCGGCTCAACGGCGCGGAGGGCGCGTCCCTGCAGCCGCCGGTGATCCTCTCGACCCGAGCGACCGTGAGCAACGGAACCGTCGCGCTCACCGTTCCGAATGCCGACCGGTACGCCGCCTACCAGGTGGAGATCACCCCGGCGCTCGCCGCCCGTCAGCCGGTCGCCACCGATCGGGTCAGCAGCGTCGAGGCGGAGAACACCACTCTCGCCAACGCGACGGCGTACGCTCAGGACCCGTCGCGCGAGTGGTCCTTCATGGCGTCGAACGGGCGCGATGTCGGCTCGTTCAACAAGGCCGGATCGTCGGCGACCTGGAACGTGACCGTGCCGCGCACGGGAACGTACCGGCTCAGCATCCTGGCCGGTGCGAACCTCGCGCCCGGCCAGCACGCCCTGTTCGTCGACGGCGCCTACAAGCAGCTCATCAAGTACTCCGCCGATCTGTCGTGGACCTACCGCGGCACGACGGACGTCACTTTTGCGCTGACGGCGGGAACGCACGCTCTCTCGATCCGAGCGAGCGCGAACGGTCAGACGATCCTCCCCGGCGCCGACATCACGCTCGATCGCTTCGATCTGTACGACGTGACCGACGGGGAGAAGGCGGTGTATCCGGCTCTGGATGCGCGCCTGTCCGGCGGGGCCGCAGTGACCTACGCGCAGCAGGCGACGGCCGGGTCGGTGTCGCTCTCGGGCAGCGGATCGGCGACGTTCTTCGCCACCACGGCTGAAACGGGCTACTACGACGTGACGACGCACTTCGCGACGACCGGAGCCTCGACGCCCGCGCTGTCTGTGAATGGGCGTAGTGTGCCGCTCGCCGCGGCCACCGCATCCGGCTCCTGGGCATCGACCGCGCGCGTGTTCCTTCCGCAGGGTGTCAACGAGCTGAGGGTGACGGCCCCCGCCGGCGCTCTCGTCGCAGATGTGACCACCGTGCGTGGCGCGACCCAGAAGGCGTCCGATGCCGATCCGGCGAACGTGTTCCGCTCGGAGGCCGAGGCCCTTCCGCGCGCGGGCACGGCCGTGGTGCAGACCGCTGCGGCCGGCTCCAACGGGTCGGCGGATGCATCCGGCGTGGTGCGCGACGTCGGGTACCTCGGCAACGGCGCGGGCAACACACTGACCGTGCCGCGTCCGACCGGCTTCACGGCCGGCGCCTACCAGCTGGTGCTCGGCGCGACCAATGCCGACAAGGCGGCGGCGATCAACTACAACCCGCAGGTGATCAGCCGCTTCGTCGATGTGACGGAGGCCGGCGGCTCGACCGTGCGGGCGGCGGTGCGTCACAACTACTCGTGGAGCAGCTACTGGGACAAGACGATCCCGCTGGCGCTGACGACCTCGATGGGCTCGCTGACGCTCGGCAACGCCACCTCGTTCGCGCCGAACATCGACACGGTGACGCTGGCGAAGTTCGTCGCCGGGTCACCGGTGACGGCGCGCGCCACGGTCGCCCTCGCGGTGAACGCCAAAGCGCAGTGCATCAATGGAGACGCGACCGTCGCCGTGTACGCGCTGAACAACGCGGCGAAGGCGGCCGACATCCGGCTGACCACACCGTTCGGCGACAAGAAGTTCACCGCCGTCGCCACGTCGAAGGCCGCGTACAACCTGTTCGGCTCCGGTGCGGCGACGGTCGCGGCGGGCACCGCCACCATCGCCGGCTACACCTACACCGACGGCATCGGCGCGTACAGCACCTACACGGCGCCGTACGCCGCCATCGACTGCGGCTGACACCCCCGCTGGTTCCGTGAGTCGCATCGACTCGGCCTTCCAGACGTCGCGGAAGGCCGGTTGATGCGACTCACGCCCACGCCCAGGGTGGGGCGGCCGGCGGTCAGACGGCGATGCCGGCGAAGGTCTTGCGGAAGTCCGTGCCGATCGTGAGGGCGCCGGCCGCGGTCATGCTGGCTTGGGCCAGGGGCGCGTAGACGTGCTGCACGCCGCGCGGAGGCAGTGCCGCCGGCACCGGCTGCGCGCCGGCCGGTTCCTCCTGCGGCCATTCGACGTCGCCGGTGGCCACCCGGGCGGGGATCAGCCAGTAGTCGCCCACCCGGTACTCGTTCGCCAGCCCGGGGATGCTCTCCGCCTCGAAGAGCACCTCCACCCCGTCTTCGAGCCGCAGCCAGCGCGGCGCCGTGAGATCGGACTCGATCACCGGCAGCGCGTTGTCGGCGGCGACGTCGCCCCCGTGATCCCATCGGCGCAGGATCACCGGGCCCGAGAGGTCGAGGTCGACGTCGAGCACCCCGTCGAGCACGACGGTCAGCTCGTCGGGCAGGATGGCGTTGACGCGCCGCAGCTGACCGCCGAGCTGCCGCAGCACCGTCGGCTCGTCGACGATCTCCACCCAGTCGCCCACCGCCAGGCCCAGCGAATCGTCACGGCCGAGCGATGCCAGCGCGACGCTGATGGTCTTGTCGGCCGGACTCTCCTCGAGCGTGACGACGTCGAAGGTCACCGAACCGTTCTCGCGCGACCACACGAACGTCGCCCCGTCGGCCGCCGCCGGGTCGTCGGGCCGGCCTGGGCCGCCGCGGTGGATCTCGACCCGGTACAGCTGGTTCTCCGCGCCACGGTAGGCCGCCTCCGGATCGATCGTGCAGTCCTCCGTCGTGTCCGGCGGCACCTTCGCACGTGCGCGCAGCCCCGACCAGGCGCGCGCGGCGAACGCATCCAGGTCGGAGTCGTCGACCTGCTTCTGCCCGTCACGCGGCCGCAGCACCTTCACCTGCCACACCAGCTGCGACCGCGTGGCCGTGTCCGGCCCGTCGAGCGCCACCTCACGGATGCCGTCGTCGTCGAGCATCGTCACGTGCCGCTCCCAGACATCGAGGTAGACGAGGAACTTCGAGACCCGGCGCAGCGAGAACAGATCGGTGTCGGCGTCGAACGGGTACCCGGCCTGCTGGCCGTAGCTGAGCGCTTCGTCGTTCTCGCACATCAGACCATCCACGTAGTAACGACCGGTGCCGATGAGGAAGTCGGAGTTGCGCAGTCTCTCCCGGAGCGCGTCGGCCCGCGCCGCCTCGAGTGGGCGCCCGTACCGGTCGGCGAGCGTGTCGATGACCGACTCGTCATCGGTGAGACCGAAGCCGAGCGCCCCGGCCGGGCCTCCGTGCCGGCCGATCACGTCGGCGGCGAGCTGCCGCATCCGGTATCGCGCGATGGACGACTGCTCGTTCCAGTCCGCGTCGAGCTGCACGCGACCCTGCTGCAGCAGCACACCGGTGTAGTGCTTCGTGGCGACGAACGTGTCGCGCGTGAAATCGCCCTTCATGGCCCTACCCCTGCTTCATGTCGATGATGCCGGTCTCGTAACCGGCGGCGGTGTATTCGTCGAGGCGGAACCGGAGGTTCGCGCGCCGTTGCGGCTGGTACAGATCGTGGAACGCGCCCAGTTCCGACTCGTCGTCGGCGCCGCGCACGATCTCGTCGGCGCAGCCGTCGCCGAGCTGCAGGTACGCGGGCGTCCCGTAGCGCACGCTCGAGAACTCCGGAGCCAGCCGGAGGATCTCGCCCGGCCGTTCCGAGGTCGGCAGTGCTTCGAGCGCGGTGCGATCGGGAACGCAGTGGAAGCGTCGCGGCGTGCGCGAGCCGGGCGGCAGGTGGCAGAAGCGCACGCATCCGCGTTGCCGTCGTGCCACCACCAGAGCTCCGGTGAAGACGCTGTTCTCCGCGAGGCCGACCGCGTGCACCAGGGTGCGGCCGATCACGGTGGTCCGCAGCACGGTCAGTTCCGCGTTCGCCATCCGCTCCTCGGGGTCGCAGAGCGCCAGCCCGCGGTCGTCGCAGGAGTCGAGGATGCTGTCGGAGAGGCAGATGCGGTTCGGGCGTCCCCGGCGCTCGCCGTCGTCGACCCAGATCGACCCGACGATGCTGTGCTCGACGACCAGCGAGGCACCGCTGCCACTGATGGTGATGCTGGGCTCGTCCGGTCGCTCGGGCTCGCATTCCGAGCCGATGTCCCAGCCGGGCACGAGCGTGCAGTGCCGGATGCGCACGTCGCACAGATCGGCGGCACGCCGGAGCGTCTCGACGGCGACCGCGGCAGCGGAGTCTGCGGAGGCAGCGGCGGCGTCTGCGGCCGCATCGCCTTCCGCCTCGCCCTCCCCCGGATCGGGCGCCGCGATGGCGATGCCGCGCCCGGCCACGAGCATGCCGTCGAGCACGAACCGGCTGCCGGCCTCCCCGCTCACGCGGAACGGGTCCGGCTGGTTGACCCGGTAGTCGAGCAGACGCAGAGTGGGACGGCACCGATCCGCCGCACGCAGCTGCAGGCTCTCGCCCGCGATCAGGTCGAAGGCGAGCCGCTCCTCGTACGCGCGGCTGTCCATCACCTCGATCACGGCGGCGCGCGGCGCGACCTCTCCCTCGGCGACGGGCGCATCGCGCAGGGTCGTCCAGGCGCGGTAGGCATCACCGATGTTCGCGAACTCGCCGTCCGCCGGCGCGACCTGCCGCACCCGGAACATCCGGGCGTCGCGCGGGCCGAGCAGCGGGCGGTGGTACTCGCCTCCGCCCATGCTGGCGCTGAAGCCGTAGTGGTAGGTGACGTCGACGGCACGGGGCGTCTGCCCGAGCGGGAAGACCATCCGGCCGCGCACGGGATCGACGAGCACGCTCCCGCGCGGCGCCTCGTACGCGTGCCAGTCGCGGAGGTCGGCGGGGATGACGTTCTCGGCCGCGATGGGCACGAGAGCACGCGCGCGTCCGCGCTGCACCGAGATCGTCAGCGACCGGCCGTCGCCGTAGTAGAGCCCGGATGCCCGCACCCGGTGCGGCCGCCGCGTCACCTGCTCCGAGAAGGCGCGCAGCCGGATGGGCAGTGGCAGATTCAGCGGGCCGGCGACCGCGGCGTCGTCGGCCGACCGCTCGGCTCGGGTGAACAGCGGTGCGTCGTTGCCGAGCACGCTGAAGGTGTAGCACTGGTTGCCCTCGCGCTCGATGCAGCAGGCGGGCGCCGATGTCACGGAGTAGTCCTTCAGCCGGGCGACGAACAGCCCGAGCGACGGGATGTCGTACCGTCCGCGTGAGTGATGCGACAGTGGCCTGCGCACCTCTACGGTGTGCGCGGCCGAGTCGAAGGGACCGTCGAGGAGATCGAGGGCGTCGCCGTTCCGCAGGTCCAGCGTGCCGCCCCGGGTCGGATGCTGGTGGTCGAGCTGCTGCGTCCAGCCGAGCAGGGTGAAGAACTCGACGATGCGTGCCGGCCAGTCGGCGATCTCGTCGCTCAAGATCTCGAGCAGCGCGGCGGTCCCCTTGCGGCTGCGATGGTCGAGCGTGGCGGCGACGTCCCTCCTGGGCACCAGCACGCGGTTCAGGTCGCGCCCGGCGGGCGTGTTCGGGTCGCCGGGTGCACCGGCCTCGCTCACCGGCACGTAGCCGACCAGATCACCGAGGTACGGCACGACCCAGTCGGCTGCGGTCTCGATGAAGAGGTCGTCGTAGAGCTGGTCGAGGTCGCGTTCGAGCAGCACGGCCTGCTCGCCGATGATCTCGAGCACGGCCTTCAGGGGGCCGCCGAGCTCTTCGTCGCGCATCCGGTAGATCACCGGCAGGTGGTCGTAAAGGTCGTCGGCGTCGCGGGTCATGATGTCACCTCCGTGAGGATGAGCGTGTCGGCGACGGTCGGCAGCAGCATGGCGAGCTGGGCGGGGAGGAGCAGGCCGTCGTAGGCGCGGTCCCCCAGCACGGTGAGGCGGCGGGGAGGGCGCGCGGGCGGCGACGGTGATGCCGTCGGCGCAGCAGCCGGGCCCGGCGGCGGTGGCGCCGCCAGGGCGTCGGCGATCTGCTGCTCGCTCCAGCTGGAGAGGGTGTCCAGGTCGACCCAGTCGACACCGGGCACACCGGCGATCACCTGCACCACCCTGCTCGACGCGACGCTCTCGCCGAGGCGCGACCGCTCGAAGCTGAAGGCCTCGAGCAGCGCAGCGCGCACGTGGGGTTCGACGAGCTCCCAGTCGTAGTCGGGAAGCACCTTCACGTTGGCCGAGATCACCATCGCGAGCAGCTCGCGCACGGCCACCCGCACGGCGAGGTGCGGATCGCCGAAGTCGTGCAGAGCCGCCGACAGGTCGCGGAACAGGTCGGAGGTGGGCTCGATCGGGGCGTCGTCGGCGCCGGCGATCGTGACCTGCAGGATGCGCTGGCGCCCGTTGCTGAGGCGCGCGGCCGATGCAGCGCCGATCCCGGCGAACCGCCGCGAGAAGTCGGCGTAGTCCTCGACGGAGACCAGCCGATCGAACGCCATCAAGGCGATCGGCACGTTCTCACGGGCAGACTCGAGGCCTTCGGGGTCGGCGCCTCCCGACGACCGGATGGGGTTCACCACCCCCTTCACGCCGAGCGGCCGCGTGGCGAGCTGGCTGATCTGCCCGGAGAGCACATTTCCCGCCTTCCCCATGCCCGACCGGTACGCGGCGCGCACGTTCTCCTGCCCGCTCGGCAGGCGCGCGCCGCGGTCGCCGGTGCCGAAGGTCACGCGGGTCACCCCGGTGTCGTCCGTGGCCGTCAGGTATCCGCGCTCACCGGCTCCGAGGGCCGAGAGCGAGTCCGCCTCGTGCCACTGCACCTCGTCGACGCGCACCACGAGGGTGCTCTGCTCCCCCGCTGGTGTCGGCGCCGAGACATGCGTGAGCGGCGGCTGCCGCAGCGCGAACGTCTGCAGCGTGCGTCCGGCGACGCCCGATCCCAGCACCTCCTGCCGGCTCTCTCCGTTCGTCGCCGGCACGACGTTGCCGTGGATGGTGACGGAGTCGCGCCGGTAGCGGTAGGCCAGCGGTTTCGCCAGGGTGAGGAAGGTGTGCGTGGCCTCGCCCGGGCGATCCACCTGCACGGTCGTCCCGTCCTGCTGGAGCAGTCTCATCGTCGCGGTCCCCTGCCGCACACCGGCGATCATCGCCAGTTCGGCCGCGTGCACGCCCGCGGTGCCGGAGACGTCGGTGCGCTCGCCCTCGACGATGACCCACCGGCCGGAGACCAGCCCGTCGTAGAGCGCGCCGAGCTCGAGTTCGGAATCGCGCACGTCGGCCGCGATCGGCGCCTCGGCGAGAGGGAGCTCCTCCTGCCGGCAATACACCGTCGTGGCACGCAGCGACTCCATGAAGTACTTGCCCGCGGCAGGCGGCACTTCGGAGACGCGCTCCCCTCCGGTCTCCGGATGCCACCACGGCTCGCGCACCTCCACCATCGTCTGCGCACCCGTCAGCCCGTAGGCGCTGCGGGAGAGCCCGGATTCCCGCGCGACGTCGGCGACCAGCGCCTCCATCTTCGCCAGGTCGCCGTCGAGCGGACGCTCGATGACGATGGTGCGGTCGCGCAGCACGGCGTCGTCGGTCGTGTCAAGAAAGAGGCGGTCGTCCTGCTCGTCGGCGGCCAGGACCCACTCGACGGACGGCAGCACCGCACCGCCGGAGAACCGGACCTCGCGCGGGGCGTTGTGCCCGAACAGCGAGACCTTCCAACGGAGCGCGTACACGGCCAGCGGCGTCGGCCTCGAAACGCGACGCTGCCGCAACGCCGCGTAGAGCACGGCACCGAACCGCGGCTGCAGGGAAGTGAGAAGCGCAGGATAGATGTCCTGGCCCCGCCCGAACACCGCGTCGACGCTCCGTCCGAGCGCGCGGCTGCTGGCCGGCGGGATCGACGGCGGCTGCCGCAGGTCGTCGAGCAGGTCGAGGAAGCCGTCGCCCTTCTGGCCGCCGGCCGCACCTCTCCGCCGAAGCGATGCGGGCACGGCCTGCACCTCGGGGGGAACAGCCGGATCGGAGAACGTGCCGCCGTTCCAGTCGGCGAGCGTGACGAGCGTGCGGTCGTGCTCCGCCTGCACCTCTACGGCGGCGACCCGCGCGTGACGCAGCGGGAGGCCGTCCCCCAGGTCGAGCAGGAGCGCGTCGCTGGGGGCGAGGCGCGTCGCCGTGCCCGCGAGATAGAGTCCGTCCGACAGCACCGACTGCGGCGTCTGGGCACGGGTGACGCGCGCGGCGAGATCGTTCCACTCGGGCCGCGCCTCCAGTTCGTCCGAGGTCTCGAAGGCCTGCTGCGTCTCGCCGGGCTCGGGAACGCTGTTCGAACGGGCGCCGGCCGGGATGACGACGGGCGGCGAGCCGGCGTCGAGCTGGTACGCGAGGTGGACGCTCGCCGCGACGCCGGGGCGCACCCGGTAGCCGACGAGGCGCGCCAGCTCGACGACCGAGCGCCGCTCCGTGGCCGTGCGCAGGTAGCACTCGTTCGCGATCCGCTCCTGGTAGAAGGTGAGCACGTCTTCGGTGGTCGCCCACGCGTCGAGCAGCGCGATGGTCGCGTCATCCGGTTGCCGGGTGGTCAGGGCCGCCGTGGCTGCGTGGTCGGCGCTCGAGAGCCGGGCCGTCATCGCCGAGAAGACGGTGTCGCGGGTGCCGGCGCGGTAGGCGATGCTGCTGAGGCCGGGGCGGTTGGCGGTCATCGTCCGCCTCCGATCGTGAAGGCGATCCGGCCGTTCTCCGGCAGGCTCGGGTCGGCGTCGAGCCGGGCGATCTCCATGGGGCCGATCGGCAGCAGCCCGGCATCGATCTCGCCGGCCGGCGGTTCGAACAGACGCTGCAGCCGGGTGACCACCACACTCTCGACGCCGGGGATGGCCTGTGCATCGGAGAGGAGACGCGAGACGCGCACCGGCATCCCGAAGGTCAGGCGATCCGGGTCGAAGGAGCCGTGCGGCCCGAAGACCTCGATCAGCCGTTCGCGCACATCCCCGCGGAGGTGGTGCGGTTCGACGCAGACGCTGAGCTCGATGTCGAGCGGCACCGAGCGCGCCGGAACGACGGCGAGGTCGTGACCCATCCGGCGGTAACGCTCGAGGTACACGGCGATCTCGCTGAGCAGCGACGGGTCGGCCGTCTCGGTGCCCGCTGGATCGATGCCGACTCTGGCCTCGTACCAGCTGCCGGTCCAGCTGAGCTCGGCGGCCGCGCGCTGCACACCGGGATGGCGGCCGGCCAGTTCGGCGTAGTCGGCTGCCGTCACGGCCCGCCGTCGCTCGGCGCGGAACGCGTACGGGGCGAGCAGTCGCGCTTCCTCGACCGGCTCGGGCGCGACCCCGCCCGTGGCGGGCAACGGGTTGCGCACGGTCAGCGCCGTGCCGGTGAGCGATCCCGACAGCATCACCAGGTGCCGGATGCTCTCCGCCCCGACGTTCCCGCCCGGCCCGTTCCCCAGGCGGTAGCGCGCCGACCCGCGCCATCCGGCCGCCGGCCTCGCGCCGAGGATCCCGTCGCCGAAGCGCAGCCGGGCGACGCTGTCGTCGTCGATCTCCACGACGAAGCCCCGATCGCTGTCGTCGCTGTCGAGCAGGTGACGGCGCGGCGTCCACAGTGTCGGCGCATCCGGTGAACCGTCGGCCGGCCGGAGGGTGACGGCGACGGCGGGGAGCGCCCCGCGCGGATCCTGGGCGGCGAACTCGGACGCCGGCCCGACCCCGGCGCCCGAGCTGAACGTGAGCGGGCTTCCGGCGAGCGCCGGGCTGATGGCCTCGGCGACGTCGATCACCTCCGGGATGCTGCCGACGCACCCGCAGTCGGCGACCGTCTCCGTGATGCCGATGGGATCCCACGGCGGGTCGTCCGTCGTGCGTCCGTGGTCGACCGGCAGCACGTTCCCGCGCACGACCGCCAGGCCCGTGATGCAGCGGCAGTCGGGAGCGGGCAGCTCGGCAGTGAGGCAGAGCACGAACGGAAGGGCGTCTTCGCGCGCCCACTCCACTTCGACGAGGGCCTGGTCGTCGTACGGACGCGTCACACGTGTCAGGCGCACCGCATGCCGGTGGCGAGGGTCGGCGTCGGCCGGGGCTCCGGTCAGCGGGCTGACGATCTCCTCGAAGATCACCACGTCACCCGGCGCGAGCCCGATGCCATCGGGCGGGGCGCTGTCGACGAGTGTCGCGCGGGTCGCGCCGACGGGCAACGAGCACTCCTTGCCCTCCCACGTGAAGATCTCGATGGAACTGTTCGCGCCGCGGAACCGCACCGTGGGGCCGGAGGCGAGCGCACCGGCCACGATCTCGAACTGCTCGTACGAGGCCGTCGGCTGCGCGCGCAGGTCGTCCGCGCCGAGCACGGCTCCGTGCTGCAGCCGCAGTCGGGGAACGTCGGTGACGAACGCCAGCTCGGCAGCATCGAGCGGACCGACATCGTCCGCGGTCTCCACCGAGACCCAGGTTCGCGCATTCACGCCCTCGTGCAGGTCGTAGCCGACCAGTCGCGCGTGCCGTTTGACCGACACCCTGCGCCGGGCCGTGCCGAGGTACGCCTCGGTCGCGACGGCGTCCTCGTAGTAGCTGAGGTCGTCCGCGGCGTACGCCATCAGCTCGACCATCACGACGCCGAGGTCGGCCTCGTGCCGTTCCGTCCACTCGGGCAGCGTCTGCGCCAGCCGGTCGAACATCAGCCGCCGGAACGACTCGTAGTCCTTGGCGAGGTAGTCGACGGGAGGCGTCCCCACCTCGACCACGGCCGCTGAGCAGCCGCACGAGCCGTCGCATCCGCCGGCCCTCTGGCACGGGCATCCGGAGCCGCAGCCGCACGTCGCGCAGTCGACATCGGGCTCGCAGTCGAGCCGGAAGCCGAAGCGATCGCAGCCGTAACGCGGATCGAACCCTGGATACGGCCCCCACTCCGTCGCGCCGTCGTCCCGCGCCGCGACCGGCCGCCGCTTGCGCAGGCACAACTCGTACTCGGAGAAGTCGCCGCAGCGGTCGACGAACACCTCCAGACACGGCTCCTCGCCTTCCTCCGGCATCGGCGTCTCGAGCCGCAGCACCCGGATGTCCCGGATGCGCACGCCCCCGCTGATCTGCACCTCCTGCGGCGTCAGACCATCCGGATGCTCGGCGTCGGCGAGCGCAGGGACCTCGCCGATGAAATGCACGCAGAGCCGCGTGCCCCCGTCGTAGACCTCGACGTCGTCGACGCCGTTCCAGCGGCCGGTCTCCCCGTCGCCGCAGTCCCAGCAGTCGTTCATGCGGACACCTCCCGCACGAACACGTCCGATCGCGTCTCACCGGTGAGCCGCACGACGTACGACAGGTCGACCCGCAGGGTGGCGTCGTCGCTCGTCACCTGCAGGTCGGACACCTCGATCACGTCGCCGAGCCAGCGCTGCAGCCCGGCCTGCACGGTGAACTGCAGGGTGGCCGCGAGCTCGGGGCTGTTGGGCGCGAACACCAGGTGCATGAGCCCGCTGCCGAAATCGGGCAGGTTGACGCGCTCGCCCGGCGCGGTGAAGAGGAACTGCTCGACCAGGTCACGGATGTGGTCGCCGGCGTCCGTGCCCGCGGTGCGGCCGGTGGCGTCGAAGTGGAACGGGTAGTCGAGCTGCACGATCACACCGCCGTCGCTCTCGTCTGCGTCGCGACCACCATGAGCGGTGTGCCGGTGGGGGCGCACACCGCCTGGCTGCTCGTGACGACCAGGGGCGAACCGTTCGACAGCACGCGCGTCGAGCCGCTGAGGACCTGCGCGGTGACGCACGGGCCGTTGCCGGCGGTCGGCGGCGGCAGCACGCATCCGGCGATCATCCACGGCGAGGTCAGCAGCACCGTCGGCTGACCGCTCACCGTCACGCGCGGGTTCGGCACGGCCGGGGTCGCCTGCCCGGCGTGGGGGCACAGCACGGTCGCCGACACGTGTACCAGGAAGCCGGGCATCCGTTTCTCCGTTCGTTGCTTCGGTCAGGTGATGACGAGCGCGCCGTTGTTGATGGTGACCGTCGGACCGGTCATCACGATGGTGGCGCCCTTGCCGTTGCTGATGGTGATCCCGACGTCGTTGACGAGGATCATCGCGTTCGTGGTGCTCTTGATGAGGATGCCGCCCGTGGGTCCGGGCACGTCGCTGATGGTGATGCCGTTCTGCAGGCCCGACTGCAGGATGATGCTCGGGCTGACGGGGTTGCCCGCCAGGGCGAGCGTCGGCACCTCGGCCGCCGTGCCCCAGAAGCCGCCCACCCAGATCGGGTAGTCCGGGTCGCCCTGCTCGAACTCGACCCACACGCCGGCGCCGAGCTGCGGCACCACGTACACACCGCTCGCCTTGCCGGCGAACGGCACGCAGGGCATCGCCCAGGTGCCAGGCACGAGGCCGCCGACATCCGGCACGATGACCTGGATGCGGCCGAGCTGCATCGGGTCCACGTTCTGTGCGACCGTCCCCCGGTACTTGCCGTAGTACGTCTCGCCCGTCATGACGGCACCACCGGAACCGTGGAGATCAGGCCGTTGCGTGTGAGCGTGAAGCTCTGCTTGTACTCCCCGCGCTTGATCTGGTGCTTCACCTCGGCGACGTAGTACAGGCCGTCGAACGCCAGCCCGGCGCCGCGCACCCCCACCAGAGCACGGCTGCGCAGAATGCGGCCGTAGCGTGCGACGTCGAGGCCGCCGGTGCCGGTGACCGTGTCGGCGGACTTGCTGGCCTCGGCCAGCCCGATCAGGATCGCCTGCGTCGGCGTGAACTTGGCCGTGTCCTTGGCCTTCGTGAGCCGGGACGGGATCGGCTGCAGCAGCCCGAGCGGTGGGTTGAGCGGCCCGATGTCGGGCAGGATGATCGGGATCGGCACCTTGGTCTCCTCGTTCTGGATCATCACCTGCGGAAGGGAACGCTCGTTGCTGTTGAAGGCGAACGTGATCGGTCCGGCGTTCGAGTACGCGTCCATGTCGAGGTTGAGCGCCGGCTGCGGCACGCCCACCTTCACCTTCGGGCCCCAGTAGGCGATGCTGGTGCCCGGCGCGGGGCCGGGGTCGACGTAGAACACGTAGCCGACCCGGTCGGCGAGCGCCGTGAGGTACGCCAGGTCCGTCCCCTTCTGCACGGGGATCTTGCGGATGGGGATCGGCACGTCGAGCAGGATGCTCGGGATGATCATCGGGATGACGCCGAGCACGAGGTACTTGGCCAGGATCAGCGCGACGGCGGCCTCGGCGGGCATGGCCGGATACGGCAGGCCGGTGAAGTCGATCTTGTCCATCACGACCGTCAGGTCCTCCCCCGTCACGACGAGCACGGAGTGGCCGGCGTCCGAACCGGGCTGCACCTGGGTCTTGGTGACCATGCCGTCCATCAGCACGGTCGGCGTGCCGTTGAGGGTGGCCGCGAGCACAACGCGCACGATCGGGATGGGGCTGCCGCCGGCGATCAGGAACAGCGTGGGCAGCACGGACCTGCTGCTCATCGTGAAGGTGAGGGAGAAGCCGGACGCCTTGGTGTCGTTCGACGTGATCTCGACGCTGGTCAGGGCGTCGATGACCGACTGCGGCACCGGCACCGGCACCGCCGGCCCGACCATCAGCGACAGACGCACCCCGTCAAGCACCTGGCACCCCCGGGATGCCGGCCGGCAGGGTGATCCGCAGCCGCCGGCCGACCGGCAGCACCAGATCGGGCGGCATCATCGCCCGGTTCGCGTCGGCGAGCTGCCAGGCCTGCTCGGCGTCGCCGATCGTCGCGGCCGCGATGAGGTCGAGGCGGTCGCCTTCGACGGTGCTGTGCGACCCGAGCTCGGCGAGCGACTCGGGCTGCGGCAGGAAGCGGCGGCGCAGGTAGCGGATCTCCTCGCCGTTCGGTCCGCTGTACACCGCGGTCTCGGTGAGGGCATAGCGGCTGGTGGGTGGGAACGGAGTGCTCATCAGGGGATCCCCGTGATTCCGAGGGCGTCGAGTCCGGCCGGCGGGTTGGTCGCGGCGAGCCGTTCCTTCTGCTGCAGATAGGTCATGAAGAGGCTCCCGGCACGGTGCGTGAATCCCGCATCGTCGATCGTGAGCACGCGGAGGCCGAGGCTGACCTTCGCCTGAATCGGGTTGAGCGAGGCGTCGAACGCCTCCTCGGTCACGGAGAACTCCGTGACTCGCACCGGGACGATGCGCTGCGCGCTCCAGACGAAAAGCGCCAGCGGTGTCTCCATCGGGAGGATCTCGAGCGTGCCTGCCTGCTCGCGGGCATGGTTCGCGCTGAGCTGTGCGCTCGTCGGATAGATGAGCGTCTCCAACGCCGCGAGCTGGGGGAAGATGCCGACCCTGCTCGCCCCGTTCGGCGCGAACTCGAGCTGGTCGACCGCGTCGAGCTCCGCCTCGAGCTTGATCGTCTCGGTCGGCGGCCCGGTCAGGCGCAGCACCTCGGAGCGGTCGGCGGTGTCCTTGCCCGCTCCGTGCACCTGGAGCGACCGCGTCAGGGTGTTCGGGTTGTACTGCAACGCGATGACGCGCTGCACGGCCGACGTCGCCGGGTCGATGAGCACTAGGCCGCCGTGCACCAGGTTCGGAGTGTTCGGCGCGGTCATGGCGTCGGCCTCCCGTCCGTCCCCGGCGTCGACTCATTCACCGAGAGCCGGTCGGCCTCGTCGAGCTCAGCGGTCAGCCGCGAAGCGCTGTAACCGTCGGTCCACCAGAACGAGACGCCGAGGCGGTGCGGCAGTTCGACCAGTTCGGGGAGCACCCCTCCGGGCACGTCCGCCGTGTCCTCGTCCGTCAGCAGCACACGGTGCCGCCCATCGGAATCGAGCAGGAACGCGGCGGCGGCGGCGACGTCGGATGCCGCGGGGAGGTGCCCAGCGGTCTCAACCCAGCGCCGGAGTACCGTGCCGAGGGCATGCCCGGGATGCGTGTCGGGCCGGTCATCGTCGTCCAGCACGCCCGCCAGGCTCCGTTCGGAACGACCACCGCTCCAACTCGCCCGGAACAGCCGAAGGCCGGGGGCGACGTCGTCCTCCGCCAGGTCGACGACGACGTCGGTCGAACGCACCGGCACGCCCAGCTCCGCCGACCGGTCGGCGACCGCCGCCCGGATGCGGTTCTCGGCGGCGGACCGCTCCGCCCTGGCCATCATCGCGTCGCCACCGTCGGATCGACCGAGGCGTCGAAGTACGTCTTGGTGTCGGGATCCTTGTCCTGCAGCTTGCGGCCCTTTCCGCGCACATCCGGCAGGTAGTAGAGGGCGTACGCCTCCGCGAACCATTCGGCGGGATCGCGGAACTGGTACGGCGTCAGGATGCGGTCGCGTGCCTGGAACTCGTAGCGGTTCCAGCTCGACGGGTAGGACTCCTCGTAGATGTGCACGGGAGCCGTCCCCAGCTTCTGTCCGCCGCCGTCGGTCATGAACCACGGGTCCTTGAGCCCGACGGTCACCGCCGGGAAGACCTTGTCGGCGACGACGGCGTCCTTGGTCGCCTGGGGAAGGGGCGCGAACCAGGGCAGGGCCTGCACGCGACCGACCATCCCCACGGCGGAACGATTGGTCATGGCCGTCACGATCTCGGTGCGCACCGCCGTGATCTGCGGTGCGGCGAGCCCGGCGACCGCGCCCGCCGAGTCGGCGATCATGTCGTCGGCCGCCGTCGAGAAGTTCGCCTTGTACTGCGTCCAGCCGCCGCGCTTGGGGAGTGCCGGCTCCGGACCCGTCGTCCAGCCGATCGTCCTGTCGACGGAGTGCCCGGTCTCGTGCAGCGCCGTCTCGGTCACGTCGTCGCCGACCGCTACGTTGATCGAGAGCTGCTTGGAGCCCGGGTTGTACTGGCCGAGCAGCGTCGTCCCGTCGGGCTTCGTCGCCTGGGTGAACGCGTTCAAGGCGGTGAAGTTGACGTTGCCGGCGACGTGCGCCTCCGGCAGCAGATCGAGCGCCAGGTAGGTCTCCCGCAGTTTTCCGGCCGTCCAGTTCGTAGGAGTGAGGCCGGCGGCGGTGCTCTGGCCGACCGTGAGGCCGAACCGCTGCTGCGCCGCGAGGATCATCGTCGCGATCGCGTCGCTGCCGGTCTCCTGCACCACGACACGCAGGATCCGTCGCTGCTCGGGGGTGAGTTTTCCCGAGGGGAGTTGGGCCACCCACGGGCGCAGGTAGAGCGTGTGATGTGCCGCGGTGGAGTTGGAGACGAGCCGCGCGAGGTGGCCGGACGTGTTCAGCTCGGTGAGGAACTTCTCCTGCTCGACGCCGGAGAGGGCGACGAAGGTCTGGTACACCTTCGTCACGTCGTTGTCCGTGACCGCCCAGTCGAACAGGCCGTAGCTGAGCAGGTCCTTCGCCTGCGGAGCGGCCTTGGCGCCCCCGAACGCGGTGATCACCCTCTGGTAGCCCGCTCCGGCCTTGGCCGCATCCGGAAGGTTGTCGATCAGCCGGTCGATGTACTTCTGCTCCAGCTTGGCCGCCCCCGCCGTCAGCTGCGCGTCGGTCAGGGAGCTCAGCAGAGCCAGCGCCTCCAGCGCGTCCGAGTCGGTGACCGCCCAGTCGAGCAGACCGTAGGAGAGCTTGTCGCGAACGTCGGAGATCACGTCGAGCTGGATGCGCGGAGCCGCGACACGCGGAGCCTCCAGCACGTGCCGCGCTTCGTGCGCGATCAGCGCGCGGCCGGATGGCGTGCCCGGCTGCAGCCGTCCGGGGGCGAACAGCACGTCGGATCCGATGGTCGCTGCGTTGGCGCCGAGCATGGCGGCGGTCTCGTTCGCGGCGCGATCGGAGTGGAGACGGATGGCGCTGAAGTCGTGGCCCGTCGCGGACGAGCCGGTGGTGCGGCCGACCTCGTCGAGCATCCCGGCGTCGAGCGGTCTCCCGGCCGATTCGAGGCGCTGTGGGGCGCGGCGGGCGACGAGCTGTTCCTGCCTCGGGGTCAGCGACGCGGGCCGGTGATCGAGCGGGGCCCGCTCCAGGGGCGCGTGTTCCTGGGTGCTCATCGTGTCACCGCCTCGACGACGGAGGCGGCGATGCCGACCCCGAAAGCCCGCGGATCGGCCGACGCCGTGGTCGGGGCCGCCTCGATGCGTCGCGTGAGCGTAGCCTGCGGACCCGAGGACGTCCGCGCTGCGGTCATCGCCGCGCGCTGCAACCCGAGCAGTCGGGTCACCTCGAGTTCGACGGCCTCCTGCAGCTGCGCACGCTGGCCGCGACTCAGCGGCATCCCTTCGATCGACAGGGTGTCGATGTGCAGTTCGACGTCTCCGGCTCCGGTCATGCGCTCTTTCCTTCCGGTGCTGTCCAGGAGAACTCCGACTCGGCGATGGGCCGGTCGAGCTTGCGGAACTCGACCCTGGCCGAGGCGAGGACCGTGGGCATGTCGACGTCGCCGCCCGCGTGCGCAGCACGGAACGCGCTGTTCAGCGCGACGTTGCTGATGCTGCCGCCGGTGAGATCCAGACCGGCGAGCCGGTCGAAGTCGAGACGGTCGACGGAGAGCCCGTGGGGGAAGACGTTCTCCCAGATCTTCCTGCGTTCGGAGACACCGGGGAACGGGAAGTCGACGATGAAGCGCAGTCGCCGCACGAAGGCCGTGTCGAGCGCGCTCTTGAGGTTGGTCGCCAGGATCGCCAGCCCGCGGTACGTCTCCATCCGCTGCAGCAGGTAGTTCACCTCGATGTTGGCGTAGCGGTCGTGACTGTCTTTCACCTCGCTGCGCTTGCCGAACAGGGCGTCGGCCTCGTCGAAGAAGAGGATCGCCCCGCCGCCGTCGGCCGCATCGAAGAGGCGCCGCAGGTTCTTCTCGGTCTCACCGATGTACTTGCTCACGACCGCCGACAGGTCGATGCGGTAGAGCAGCAGTCCGAGTTCGTTCGCGAGCACCTCTGCGGCGAGGGTCTTGCCGGTGCCGCTCTGACCGGCGAACAGCACGCTGATGCCGAGCCCGCGGTTGAGCTTGTCACGAAAGCCGTAGCCGTCGTACACGGTGCTGCGCTGCTCCACCTGCGCGGCGATCTCGTGAAGGAGCTCCAGCTCGTCGGCGGGGAGCTGGATGTCGTTCCACTGACCGAGCGGCGTGATCCGCTGTGCCAGCTGGTCCATCACCGGCCGCGCCTGGAGCAGGCAGTCCTGCCAGAGCTGCTCGACAGCATCCGACGCGGGGGCTCCGCCGTCACCGGATGCGGCGGCGCGCGCGGTCGCCTGCGCCGCGATCCGATGGATGGTCGGCAGCTCGAAATCGAACTGCCCGGTGAGGCGGTCGGCAGCATTGGCCACCGCCGGCGGGAGCTGCTCCGACCACGCCGCGTGCTGCTCTGCGGGCGTCGGCTTGCCGACATCGGCGACCGCGCCGTCGATGGCCGGCCAGGGGTCGGCGGCGTCGAGGAAGACGAGCTGATCGGTACGACCGAGCCAGCGGCCGAGCGGCGGGACCTGCGGGGCGGTGCGCTCGACATCCCGCACGTCGATGAAGAGAGCGAAGGGATTCAGCGCTGTCTCCCGCCGGATCAGCCGGGTCAGGGTCTCCGCGCGGGCGTCGTCGACGGGGAATCCGTCGGCCGCGAGCGCGAGCAGCGGCGCACCGAAGCGTGCGCTCACCGCCTGCGCGACGGCCCTCTTGCCCTCCTCCCCGGCGCCGAGCAGCTGGATGACGGGAACGGCGGTCCCCTGCCGGAGCCGCAAGGCCTCCAGGATGCTCTCCACGATCGCGCTCTGCGAAGGCGGCAGGAGGTCGGCGGACGCGGCCGGCAGCGGCGACAACAGGCCGGCGAGGTCATCGTCGAGGTAGGTGAGGCCCTTGAGGTAGTGGAGGATGCGCTCATCGACGGTGAGCCGGCTCGAGATGATCGGCCCGCCGGGATCGACGTGGATGAGACCCCAGTAGCGCAGCGGGCCGTCGGGCGAGAGCGCGTCCCAGCTGGGATCCGGCAGGGCGGCCAGCGCGAGAGCGAACGTGGGATAGCGGTGCTGCGGCTCGAGCGCGTCGGCCATCAGGCCGCCGAGGCCGGTGTCGAACTCCACCGCAGCGCAGAGCAGCACGACGTCGCGCTCGAAGTCGGTGAGCCCGAGGCGGTCGGCGAGGGTGAGAAGGGCGGGCTGATCGGGGACGACCGCGGGTGTCGACGCGCTGTCGGCGGGCGCACCGGATTCGTCGCCGGAGCCATGCGCATCCGGATCGGCAGCCGCGGGTGAAATCGTGGGCTGCGCCGTCGGCGGGGGCTCGGCCGGCTCGAGTCGGAGCACGGCGGGAGCCGCGTTCGCGTCGTCGGAGTGACGCCGGCCGCCGAACCCGCGGCGTGCGTGCGGCTCCGGCATCGGCGCGGCGGGCATGGCGGGCACGACACGGTCGTTGCGATGGTGCTCCTCGGCGAGCGCCGACAGACGCGACCGCAACTCGGCGAGGGCCGAGGTGAGGAAGGCGTTGTTGGCGTCGAGCCAGTCGCTGCGCTCGCTCACGCGACCACCACCTGCTGCTGCGGATCGAAGGACGGCATGGCGTCGGCGTCGCCCGCCAGCCACGGCACGCTGTCGACGCCGTCGATGCGCAGGCGCGCCACGTAGGTTCCGGGAGGAACCGCCGGCACCTCGAACGTGAATGTGGTGGGCGTCGTGTCGATCGCCGGATCCCCCGCTGCGGGGTTCGCGCGCGTGAGCGGTGGAAGCTGACGGGAGCCGAAGAGGAGCACTGCCGATTGGCTGTCGCGCACGCGCGGCTCCGCCGTGACGGTGAGCGTGGAACCGACGGCGACGCTGCCGGCGGCGGCATCCGGGTTCACGGTGATCGTCGGCGCCACCCCGACGCCCGAGCCGCGCTGGTCGACGAGCGCCGGCTGGTCAGGATGGCGCACCACGACGGTCACCGCATAGAAGCCCGGCACCCAGTCGCCGAGCGCCGTCGCCACGGTCGCCTGATCGGGCAGTGTCACGCTGAGCTCGTCGGGCACGACGCCCGGCTGTGCCGCGAGTTCGATCGCGACCGGCGGGTCCTCCCCCTGCGCCGGCCGCATCGTGCTGGTGAACCGGATGACGGTGTCGTCCGGTGAGAGATTGTCGCCGACGAGCGCAACGGCCTCGCCGAGCCGCGCGGCCGGCCGTCCGCCGATCGGGCGCACGCCGCGGAGCACCGGCGCGGCCCCGGCGACGGCGACGGGACCGCGGTCCTCGCTGCCCCGGCGGAGCACGGGCAGCGGCGACGAGACCGGGGAACGGCTGTCGATGAGCACCACGGTCGCGAGGTACGAGGCCGACAGGCGATAGCCGGACTGGAACGTCGTCCAGAGCTCGCTCATCTCGGCGACCGAGAGCGACTCCGGCGTCAGCCGCACGCGCTCCGGCTGAGCGGACGTGTCGTTGCCGGTGAGGGCGGCATCCAGCTCGGCGCCGTCGAGCACGGCGTGATCGTGGAGCACGCTCAGCGCTGCGGCGGTGACGCGGTGACTCATCGCGTCTTTGTCGGCGTCGTCGGGGGCGAAGAAGGTCAGCAGGTAGTGCAGGTCGAGCGCGAGCGGCGGCCGGCCGCTCTCCCCCGCGTGCACCTGCGCAGGGTAGTCCTGATTGCGCCAGGCCGGGTTGGCAGCGGTGCGATAGAGGAAGAGGTTGACCGACGGGCCCACCTGATTCATCCGCGCGGCCGCGGGCACGGCCGTCGTCACCGCCAGCCCGGCGAGCCCGGCGTCGAGGGCCGGCATCTGCGTCAGCAGCAGGTTCCGGATGGCGTTGGTCGTCGCGGCCACCGCGAGGGAGTTGCTCATCGGCCCCTCCCCGCATCGCGCTGCTGCAGGTACTCGTCGAGGCTCATCGGGCTGTTCTCGCGGTCCGTCTGCGCAGCCCGCCGGGGCGCGGCGACCGGCGCGGCCGGGACGGCGCGGACTTCGACGCGTCCGATCGTCACCCTGATCACCGGGGCCGGCTCAGGCTCGACCACCGGCTCGCGTTCGGGCACGGCCTCGAGTCGGGGACTCACCTCATCCGGAACGACCCGACGCGTCTCGTCAACGGGTGTCGGCGACGGAGACGTGGCTGCGGGCGCGGTGGGCGGTCGCGGCGTGACGTGCTCGACGACGACGAGGTGGGGCTCTGCACGGTCGCTGTCCGACCTCGTCGCGGCGGGCGACGGCGCATGCCGCGCCTCCCGGCGGAGCGACGCGTCGGCCTCGGAGGGGTACGGCTCGGGAGCACGCGGTCGCGACGGCTCGGGTGCAGCGGTCATCCGCGCCGCAGGTGGTTCGAGCCCGACCGGCGGCGGCCCGCTGGGGGTGGGCGTCGCGATCGGGGCGTCCGGCACTCTCGGACGCGCGGAAACCGGAGCGGGAGCGGTTCGCGAAGCCGGCTCTGCCGCGCCCTCCGGTTCCCGCGCAGCCGCGATGACGGCGCTCTCCTGCACCTCGATGACCTGCTCGCGCGGCGCGTCCTCGAAGAGGGCGGGAAGTCGCGGTCCGACGCCGGTGGCCGCCGGAAGTCCCTGTTCCCGTCGGATCAGTGAGCTGAGGAAGTCGCTCATGCCCGCACCAGCTCGAGGTAGTGCCGGCGCCGCTGCGGATGCAGGGCCAGGATATCGCGCTCCGCCCACCCGTACGAGCGGGCCAGCGTGTGCACGTCGGCGAGCGTTCGCCGCGCCCAGGAGTCGAGCTCCTTCCAGAGGAAGCCGACGACGTCGAACGGTGCGACCCAGTCGGAGCCGCACTCCGGGCAGGCGAGCGCGAGATCGATCCTGGCCCCGGGATCCAGCCGCGCCAGCTCCTCCGACACCCGCGAGACGGCCGTCTCGCTCAGCGTTTCCGGCCGCGCCACCGAGCCGTCGGCGGCCCGCGCGTCAACGACGCACCGTCCGGCGAGCGCCCTGCTCGCCTCCTCGATCGGCAGCTGCGCCACGGCCAGGATGTCGGCGCTGGTCACCGGCCGCACCGTGACGGTGGTGCCTTCGACCCGCAGCGCCCCGGTATCCGGGGAGGGCTCTGCCCCGAGATCGGAGCCGGACAGCTCGAATTCGACGTCCTGCCCGCACTCCGGGCAGCGCGCGACGGCCTCGATCACCGGACCGAACAGGTCCGCTCGCAGTGCAAGCAGCCGGGCGTCCCGAACTCCGATCGCCAGCGCGGCGGGGTCGTCATCCGGTGTCGCCGTCGCCGGATCGGTCGCGGAGTCGAGGAGGAGCAGTGCGCGCCGGACCGGCGGCTGGTCGATCCCCCGTTCCCACACGCCGACGAGGGAAGCGGCGTCGCGACCCGGCACTGCGCATCACCCGGCAGGTTCGGTGAAACTCGGCTCGGTCGGTTCGACGATGTCGTAGTCGCGCTCCCAGCCCTCGTTCTCCAGCTTGATGTGCTGGATCGCGACGGCGTTCGCGTTGGCATCGAGGTCGGGCAGCGCCTGGAACTCGGACACCCAGCATCGGAAGATCTTGTAGCCGATGGCGAGCTGGCCCGCCTCGTTGTAGACCTCGACGATGATGTCCTTGCGGAAGTCCTTGAGCGAGGTCTCGGCGCCCAGCCCGGACCCGAAGTTCCAGATCTTGTTCGCCCACTGCTCGAACTCCTTGTCGTGGGTGACGCCGCGCTCGATCGAGATCGCCTCGAACTCGGTGCGACCCGGCGACTTGCGACTGGACGACGGATCGCCGCCATCCCGGTGCTTGACGACCTCGGTGGTGCGTTTGAGGGCGCCCACCTTGCTGACGCCGGCCACGTAGCGTCCGTCCCACTTCACACGGAACTTGAAGTTCTTGTATGGGTCGAAGCGCTGGGCATTCACGCTGAACTGAGTCATGACGCTCCTAGGCTTGGATCTGTCCGGCGATCTGCTGGATCTGCAGGATCACGAACTCGGCGGGTTTGAGCGGCGCGAACCCGACGACGATGTTGACGATGCCCAGATCGATGTCGTTCTGGGTGGTGGTCTCCTTGTCGCACTTGACGAAGTACGCATCCGCCGGGGTCTTGCCCTGGAACGCCCCCTGACGGAACAGGTTCTGCATGAAGGCGCCGAGGTTCAGGCGGATCTGCGACCAGAGCGGCTCGTCGTTGGGTTCGAACACGACCCACTGCGTGCCGCGGTAGAGGCTCTCCTCGATGTAGAGCGCCGTGCGCCGTACCGGGATGTACTTCCACTCCGAGGCGAGCTGGTCGTTGCCCTGCAGGGTGCGAGCACCCCACACCACGCGCCCGGCGGCCGGAAGGCTGCGCAGGGCGTTGATGCCGCGCGGGTTCAGCTCCCCGATCTCGCCGTCGGTCAGCGGCACCGCCAGCTCGGGCACGCCCACGAGGGTCGCATCCAGCCCGGCCGGCGCCTTCCAGACGCCGCGGTTGGTGTCGGTCCTCGCGAAGATCCCGGCCACCGCACCGCAGGGCACGAAGTCGCCCACCTGGTTCTCGCGCATCGGGTCCGGCTGGCGAAGGCGGGGGAAGAACACCGCCGCGTTCTTACTCAGCGTTCCGAGTGCGGGGATCCCGTTCTTGGCCGTGTCCTTGTCGATCCAGGTCGTTCGCGGGTCGATCAGGATCATGGAGCGTCGCTGCTCGCAGTAGACGGCCGCCTCCGCGATCAGGTCGGCCTCGACATCGTCGTCCAGGTAGGGCGGGATGCACAGGATGTTGAACAGGTCGGCCTTCTCGAGCGCGTACAGACCCTTCTTGTTCGTCTGCATGTTCGGACCGATGAAGTCGGCCGACCCCAGGTCGACGCCGTCGTCGACCGTGCCCTTGTTCGGCCCGTCGGCGGCGACGGCGATGCTCGACGGCGGATCGACCTTCGTGCCATCGGTCTTCGTGTCCGACCAGATGTCGGTCTGACCGGTGACGAGCTCCGCCTGCTTGCCCGGGCGGCCCGTCGGCACGGCGCCCTTGGTCTGCACCAGCCGCGACTCGTTGAGCAGCACCTTCGTCACATGACGCGGATGGCCCTCCTTCGCCGAGACGTTGCGGATCAGCTCGACCTGGCCGGTCTGGCCGTCGCGCACCGCGAGGTTGAACAGATCGGGATCGGGAGTGCTCGTTCCCGGCGCCGGCCGTACGTTCCAGTCGATCCGGGCGCGCAGCTGGTTGCCCCACGAGCCCGGGTCCTGGGCCTCGAGGGTGATGCCGGATACGACCAGGGACGCGTGCGGTGCGACAGGCGGCGGTGCCGGCGGAGCGTTCGGGTCGGCGGGAGGCGGCGGCGGCGCGACGCCGAAGAGCCGCACGATGACCGCCTGACTTCCGCCGTTGCGGTAGAAGTCGCGCACGGCGTACCCGAGGGAGCTCTCGGCCCAGAGCCCGCCGAAGCGCCGCTCGAAGTCGGCGTAGCTGCTGATGGAGATCGGTTCGTCGGTCGGGCCACGCAGGGTGCGCCCGATGAACGCGGTGATGGAGGTTGCGACTCCGGTGATCGTGCGGACGCCACTCGGAATCTCGCTGACATAGACGCCCGGATACGTCGTCGTTACAGGCATGATGGTCCTCGATCGAGGCTCAGTCTTCTGCGATGTGTGTGCTGCCCGCGTGGCTCCGTCGCGTGGCTCATGCGAGGTGTCCCCGACACCTGACAATTCGTCAGTTTGGCCCTCTCGCAGGGAGGGTGTCAAGAGCGGTTTGTCTACCCCTCACGTATGCAGCACGGGGTTCCCGCACCGCGCGGACATTACCGCGACGGCATACATGCCCTGCTTGTCAGCCGCGGTTGCGCGTGGTGACCCGAAGTGCCCCATTCGGCGCGAAGACGGGCAGGCTCCTGGCGACCTCGGGGAGGCCGACGGTGGCAGCGAACGTTCCGCCGTCCGCGGGGGCGAGCTGCAATTGGTTGGGCATCCGATCGATCGAATCGATGGCGCCGGGCAGCTCGCTGTTCCACGCGTACCAGCCGCCGAACCCCTGGCCGAGATCGCCCACGTCGATGATGAGGGTGTCCGACCAGTCGGAGACCTGCTCGAGGTGGTCGCTGAAATCGAAGCCGCCCTTGTCGAAGACGATGTGGTAGACCCGCAGCGACAGCGCGTAGCGCGAGAGCACCTCCTTGTCGGAGGCGGGCGCGTCGGGCGGCTCCTTCTGGAAGAGGAACGTTCCGACGATCGGCACGGGCGAGTCGGGAGAGTCCGGCTTCTTCGTGATCTCGGCGTTCAGCTGGATGGGGCACCAGTGCTCGGCCCGCTGCTCGCTCATCACGATCGGCAGTCCCCGGATGGCCAGCCGCATGTCGGCCTGCCACGAGACGTTCTCCCCGAGGGAGCTCGTGTCGGCGGGGAGGCCGGCGAACGACAACGATACGGCCCACTTTCCGAACAGGAACCGTGCGAGGTTCTGGTACCCCTCCTCCGAGTTGACCTCGCCGTAGCGGCCGGAGTGCGACTTGAACACGTAGGCGCGGTGCGCGCCGACGACGTAGGCGTTCTCGATCAGCACCAGTCCGTCGCTTTTGGGGCCGACGGCGACGCGCGCCAGCGTGTAGTCCGCGGGATCGGTGCCGATCAGGCAGAAGACGTGGTCGACGTCGAACACGTCGGGCGGGATAACCCCCGGGTCCCAGTTCTCGCCGCGATCAGGGGTGTCGCCGAAGGTCTTCCCCGGCGTCAGGTAGCCGTACATCTTCGGCGGGGAGAAGATGTCGGACCCAGCGGTGCCGAACGTCTCCATCGCCCAGTTGGCGATGCCGGCGGTCAGCACGATGCCCCGGTGCGGCGTGCCGTAGGTGAAGAGCTTGGCGACGATCTCCTTGGCGGGCCGACGCGCGTTGCCGTCGGCATCCGGCGTCTCGCAGATCTTCTGCATCATGCAGCGGGCGACGAGCCCGCCCATCGAGTGGGCGACCAGGTTGACGGCGGGCGCGCCGGTGCGCTCGATCA
This sequence comes from Leifsonia sp. 10N434, assembly GCF_056394405.1. NCBI lineage: Bacteria > Bacillati > Actinomycetota > Actinomycetes > Micrococcales > Microbacteriaceae > Leifsonia > Leifsonia sp. 10N434. The sequence goes on from NZ_JBFTHV010000003.1 coordinate 116,186, forward strand.
CATGCAGCACCAGGTCGTAGAGCTCGCTCGCCGCGCGCTCGATGTCGAAGCCGTTGTCATCGAGGTGGTGCGTGATCGCGTCGCCGATCTTCTCGAAGATGTTGCGCTTCGGCTGCGGCGTGAACGTCGTGGCGAACTGGTCGTAGAAGCGATGCACCCAGATCGACTGCGGCGAGAGCGCTCCCGTCGTGGTCTCGAGGAACCGCTTCTGGTCGCCGTGGACGAGGAACTGGTAGCCCTGCTCGGTGAGCAACCGCAGCAGCGGGCCCTCGAACTGGTAGAACATCGGATCGCCGTCGCCGTCGACGCGTACGTGCGTCGCACCGTCGTTGAAGCCGTAGAACGGATCATCCACCGTGACGTCGATCTGACTCGTCGGTCCGGCGTATCCGCGGCAGTACACAATGGGCAGCTTGTCCATGACGCTTCCCTCTGCTGAGCGGGCGGTCGCCCCTCTGGTGCCGCCACGCGAGCACAGCGTCCCAGACGGCGCCGCCTCTGTCAACACCTAACTGAGACTTGCTCACCCCGGTTCGGGGGTGGTGAGTCAGCGCGGGGCGAGGGCCTGCCGCACGGAACCGTGCACGCGGGCGAAGAGTTCGTCGCGGGTGAGCGCGGCCCCGGATGCGTCGAGTGCGTCGGCCGGGCCGGCGAGCAGCACGCCGAGCGCACCGGTGACCGCTCCGATGAAGGCGCCGACGATGGCGTTCGCATCGACATCGCCGAGCTCGGGGAACGCCTGCGCCAGATGCTGGGCGATCGTGCATTGGGCATCGAGCTGCACTTGCAGCGAGCGACCGCGAACGGCGGGCACCGTGCGCATGAGACTCATCCTCAACCCGGCGAGCCCGCCCACGAGATCGTCATCGTCGCTCGCACGCACGTCGAGCAGCGACTGCAGCAGCACGTCGACGGGACGGTCACCCGGCCGGCGCGCGTCGATCGCCCGCAGTGCAGCACTCACCCGAGCGTCGCTCGCCGGGAACAGCAGCTCCTCCTTGCTCGCGAAGTAGCTGAAGAACGTTCGCGTGCCGATGTCTGCGGCCGCGGCGATATCGGCGACGGTCGTTTCGTCGTAGCCGACCCTGGCGAAGAGGTCGGTGCCGGCGGCGACGATCGCCGCGCGGGTGCGCTCGCGCTTGCGCTCTCGGAGGGTCGGCACACCTGGCGAAGTCATGGACCGAGCATATCGCATCCAACGCGTTTCAGCATTCATTGCATTTTCGCATTCAATGCAGTTATGGTGAGCGGGTGATCGGTCCACGACCACCCGACGAAAGCAGGTCACCATGCGCGCACGCACCGTTCTCATCTCCGGCGGAGGAATCGCCGGGGCGACCCTCGCCCATTCCTTGGGGCGGCGCGGCTTCGCGGTCACCGTCGTCGAGCGCGCCGCCGCGGCCCGCTCGAGCGGCAACCCGGTGGATGTGCGGGGCGCGGCCGTCGACGTCGCCCAGCGGATGGGCGTCATGGATCGCCTCGAGGAGCTATCGACCCACGTCGAGAGCCTGCGCTTCATCACGCCGGCCGGGCGCACGATCGCCCGGCTGGACATCCGTCCCCGCCGCCGCGCGGAGGGCCGCCACGATGTCGAGGTGCCGCGTGCCGACCTCGCCCGGGTGCTGCTCGACGCCGCACGACCGACGGCCGAGTTCGTCTTCGGGGACGCGATCGCCTCACTGCACGCGGACACCGACGGCGTCGATGTCGCATTCGACAGCGGCATGGAGCGCCGGTTCGACATCGTCATCGGCGCCGACGGCCTCCACTCCGGCGTCCGGCGTCTGGCCTTCGGCGACGAGGCGCAATTCGTGCGTCATCAGGGCCTGTACGTCGGAACGTATCCCCTCGGGCAACCGCTCGACGATCCGACGGAGGTGGTGATGCTCAACACGCCGGGGCGCTCCGCCTCCGTGCATCCGGGCAGTGGGCATCCACTGGCTGCATTCATCTTCCGCAGCCCCGCGAACCCCGGGTTCGACCATCGCGACGCCGACCAGCACGCAGCGATGATCCGAGAGGCGTACCGCGGCGACGGCTGGATCGTGCCCGAACTGCTCGAGGGACTCCAGCACGCGGACGACCTGTACTTCGACGCCGTCAGCCAGGTGCAGCTCGCCCGGTGGTCGCGGGGACGCATCGCGCTGCTCGGCGACGCGGCCTCATCGGTGTCGCTGTTCGGTGAGGGCTCGAGCCTTGCGATGATCGGTGCCGCGCGACTCGCGAACGCGCTGGCCGAGACGAGCGACGCCGAACAAGCGTTCGAGCGGTTCGAGGCCGAGCATCGCCCGCTCGTGCGGTCCAAGCAGCGGATGGTGCGCCTGGCCGCCGGCCTCATCGTGCCCGGGACGCGACTCGGGATCGGCGCGCGCAATGCCGGCGTTCGGCTCTCGTCGCTCGGGGCCGCCTGGATGCGACGGCTCCCGTCGGGCGACGCGGTCGCCGGCTGACACTGATCACCTTGGCGGAAAAGTGCAGCGGTGGGAGCGGCTACTCGCGGCCGCGGTTGCGGCGCCGGATGACGCGCGGAGCACGGCCGCCGAGGAACGACTGCCCCGGGTCGACCACGAAGCCCTGCCGCAGCGCCTCGCGGCCGATGAGCATGCGGAAGCCCATCTGATCGCGGTTGCTGAGGCTGGTCTCGGCCGTGATCGTGCGACCGAACAGCTCGACCTCCAGCAGCACCACGATGCGCTCCTCGCTGTGGCCCGACGAGCTGCGCACGAGCCGCCGGTCATGAATCGGCAACTCGACCTCGACCACGTCGGTGTCGGCCTTCTGCCACGGACGAACCCGGAACCGCACGCGGTCTCCGCCGCCCGTGCCGTCATCGCCGAGCTCCTCGATGTCGAAGGCGTGGAGCGCCGAACTGCGCGCCCCGGTGTCGAGCTTCGCCTTGATCCACGGAACCCCGAGTCCGGGGAGCGCCACCCATTCGCGCCAGCCTGCGATGGTGCTTGAATGGAGGTCGTCTATCACTCCACCATCTTTGCAGGGGCACACCCATGAAACTGGCGATTCTTTCGCGCGCCCCGCAGGCGTATTCCACGCAACGGTTGCGAGCGGCGGCGGTGCAGCGCGGCCATCGGGTGAAGGTGCTCGACACGCTGCGCTTCGCCATCGACCTCTCCGGCCCCGAGCCCGACCTGCAGTACCGCGGAAAGCTGCTCTCGGACTACGACGCCATCCTGCCCAGGGTCGGCAGCTCGATCACCTATTTCGGCACCGCCGTGGTGCGCCAGTTCGAGCAGATGGATGTCTACACGCCGAACACCGCGAACGGCATCACGAACTCGCGCGACAAGCTGCGGGCGACGCAGATCCTGTCGCGCCACAACATCGGGATGCCGGCCACGGCCTTCGTGCACAGCCGCGCCGACGTGCGGCTGGCGATCGAGCGCGTCGGGGGCGCCCCGGTCGTCATCAAACTGCTCGAGGGCACCCAGGGCATCGGCGTGATCCTCGCGCCCGAGGTCAAGATCGCCGAGGCGATCATCGAGACCCTGCACTCGACCAAGCAGAACGTGCTCATCCAGAGCTTCATCTCCGAGAGCCGCGGTCGCGACATCCGGGCCCTGGTGGTGGGCGACCGTGTCGTCGCGGCGATGCGCCGGCGCGCGAGCGGCGACGAGTTCCGGTCGAACGTGCACCGCGGGGGCACCGTCGAGCCGGTCGAGCTGACGCCCGAGTACGAGCAGGCCGCCGTGCGCTCCGCCCAGATCATGGGCCTGCGCGTCGCCGGCGTCGACATGCTCGAGGGCAACGACGGCCCCCTGGTGATGGAGGTCAACTCCTCCCCCGGCCTGGAGGGCATCGAGACCGCGACCGGTCTCGACGTCGCCGGCGCGATCATCGACTACATCGACAACCAGGTCGCCTTCCCCGAGATCGATGTGCGTCAGCGGCTCAGCGTCTCGACCGGTTACGGCGTGGCCGAGCTCGTCGTCTACGCCAACGCCGATCTGGTCGGCAAGAAGATGCGCGAATCCGGGCTGGGCGAACGCGACATCACCGTGCTGACGCTGCACCGCGGAACGACGGTCATCCCGAACCCGCGCGGCGGCGTGGAGCTCGAGGCGGGCGACCGGCTGCTGTGCTTCGGCAAGCTCGAGGAGATGCGCTCGATGATCCCCGAGCGTCGGCGGCGGCGCGCGAAGGTGCGCAAGCTGCCGAAGGAGCCGATCCCCGAAGTGTGACGCGGCGGGTGACGCGGCGGGGTGACGCGACGCGCGCGCTCAGCGCTCAGCGCGCGAGGCCCCGAGTCCCACCGCAGGCAGCACGACGCCGTCGATCAGCGACACGAGGAAGTCGCGGTCGACGGGCTTGCGCAGGATGAGCGACCGGTATGCCGCCATCGACGGCGAGATGAGCGCCAGTGTCTCCACGTCGCAGTCGCTCGAGATCTCGCCCCGTTCGATCGCGCGGCGCATCAAGAACCGGTTCGCGGATGCCCGGGGCTCGACGATCGCGGCCGTCACGGCGTCGGAGAGGTCGGGGTCGCGCTCGATCAGGGACATCAGCCCGGCCATGATCTTGAGCTTGCGCTGGCCGTCTTCGATGCTGTGCGGTTTGATCATCGCCAGCAGGTCCCCGCGCAGCGTGCCCGTGTCGGGGAGGTGCTCCGCGTCGAGGTCCCCAGCCTTCATGCAGGCCACGGCGTCGATGACCAGCTCCGCCTTCGACGACCAGCGTCGGTAGACCGTCGCCTTGCCCGCCTTGGCGCGGGCGGCGACCATGTCGATGGTCATGCCGTCGTAGCCGGTCTCGGCGAGCACGTCGACGGCGGCCGCCAGGATCTCGGGGTCGCGCGTGAGGTCGCGCCGTCGGCCGAGCTTCGTCGGTGCTGCGGCGACGGCCGGTTCGGATTCGAGCTGCGTCATTGCGGCGTTCTCCGTCTCTGTGGGTGACATCCCGACCATTCTACGGTTAATTCTGGAACTGGGTATATCCGAAACTCATAAGTCTCGTATATGCTGACGCTCATGTCTCAGGCCTCCCCCACTTCTCCCCCCACCGGCGCACCCGCAGCGTCGGGCGTATCCTCGCTGCGCTGGTGGACCCTCGTCACCGTCGCGCTGGCCCAGTTGATGGTCGTGCTCGACTCCACCGTGGTCAACATCGCCCTCCCGTCCGCACAGGCCGACCTCGGCTTCTCCAACGGTGATCGCCAGTGGATCGTCACCGCCTACTCCCTCGCCTTCGGCAGCCTGCTGCTGCTCGGCGGCCGCCTCTCCGACCTCATCGGGCGCAAGCGCACGTTCATCATCGGGCTCATCGGCTTCGCCGGGGCCTCCGCCCTGGGCGGCGCGGCCGGCAGCTTCGGGATGCTCGTGGGCGCGCGGGCCCTGCAGGGCGCGTTCGGCGCACTTCTCGCCCCGACCGCCTTGGCCGTGCTCACCACGACCTTCACGGTGCCCAAGGAGCGTGGGCGCGCGTTCGGCATCTTCGGTGCGATCGCGGGCGCCGGCGGCGCCGTCGGCCTCCTGCTCGGCGGGTACCTGACCGAGACGCTCAACTGGCGCTGGAACCTCTACATCAACGTCATCATCGCGATCATCGGCGTCATCGGGGCGATCTTCTTCGTGCGCACGGTCGCCCGCACCGGCCCGCGGCCGAAGCTCGACATCCCCGGCACGATCCTCGTCTCCGGCGCGCTCTTCGCGCTCGTCTTCGGGTTCTCGAACGCCGAGACCGATGGCTGGGACTCCCCGCTCACGTGGGGGATGCTCACGGCATCCGGTGTGCTGCTGGTCGCCTTCGTGCTCTGGCAGCGACGCGCGGCGCATCCGCTGCTGCCGCTCAAGATCGTGCTCGACCGCAACCGCGGCGCCTCGTACAGCTCCGTGCTGATCGCCGGCATCGGGATGTTCGCGATCTTCCTCTTCGTCACGTACTACATGCAGACCACGCTGCACTTCACGCCCATCCAGACCGGGCTCGCGTTCCTGCCGATGATCCTCATGCTGGTCACTGCGGCGCAGCTCTCGAGCAATATCTTCCTGGCGCGGTTCGGCCCGAAGGTGATGGTGCCGATCGGCATGACCATCGCGGCGAGCGCCATGCTCTACCTGACGCACCTCGGCGTGACGAGCGACTACGCGACCGACATCCTGCCCGCGCTGCTGCTCATGGGCGCCGGCATGGGAACGATCATGCCCGCCTCGATCCAGACCGCGACCCTCGGTGTCGACCGCCAGTTCGCGGGCGTCGCCTCCGCGATGGTGAACACGAGCCAGCAGGTCGGCGGATCCATCGGCACGGCACTGCTCAACACGCTCGCCGCGACCGCGGCCACCGGCTACGCCGCCTCGCACCTGCCGCCGACGGCGAGCGTCGCCGCCGAAGCGGCCGTGCACGGCTACACCGTGGCCTACTGGTGGGGCGCCGGATTATTCGCCTTTGGGGCCGTGTTCTCGGCGCTGGTCTTCCGCCGCAAGGGTGACGGGATCTCGGTCACCAACCGCGAGGCTCCGGCCGCGCAGCCGCTGTCCGAGCCGCGCGAGCCGGTCGCCGTGGGCGCCACGGACTGAGCGGGCTCGGTCAGCGACCCGAAGAGACCTCCGCCGGTATCCGGACCGTGAGGCTCTTCGGGTCGACCCACGTGCGGATCGAGGTCGCCTGCCCGAAGCTGTCGCCGTCGAGTTCGATCTCCTCTGGGCGACTCAGCTTGAGCACGAGCTCCTTGCCCTTCAGGTAGTTGAGGGCGCGCACCTCCTTGGTGAGCCCCATCAGCTTGCGGCCGGCGCTGGTGCGGCGGAGCACGCCGTTCTCCCAGAAGATCTTGACCATGATCTGCACCCAGCCGATCACGCCTTCCGGGCGCAGCACGACGATGTCGAACTCGCCGTCGTCCACGGCGGCCTCCGGCAGCAACAGGATGTTGGCCGGCAGTGATCCGCAGTTGCCGATCATGATCGTGTGGGCGCGCACGGTGCGGGTTCCGCCGCCGTCGAGCTGGTACTTGAGATGCAGCACGTTCTTGTCGCGAAGGGCGGCGGCGACCGCCTTCACATACGCCAGCCAGCCCGCCTTGGCCTTGAGCTCGTCGTCGGTGTTGGCGAGCATCTTGGCGTCGAGCCCGAGACCCGCCATCACGAGGTAGGAGTGCCGCTTGGTCGCCGCCTCGCCGTCGCGGATCTCGATCACACCCATGTCGATCGCCCGATCACCACCGCCGAACGCAGTCTGCAGTGCGTGCCCCGCGTCGTCGAGCGTGAGGTCGAGGTTGCGCGCGAGCAGGTTGCCCGTGCCGGCCGGCAACAGTGCGAGCGGGATGCCCGAGCCGCGCAGCTCCTCGGCCACCACCCGCACGGTGCCGTCGCCGCCCGCCGCGATCACGAGGTCGACCTTCTCCTTCAGCGCGTCGCGGGTCTGTCCGCCGCCCGGCTCGTCCTCGGTGGTCTCGAACCACAGGGTCTCGCCCCAGCCGTGCTCCTGCTCGGCGGTCGTGACGAGCTCCTTGAGCTCGTCCGCCTCGAGTTTGATCGGGTTGTAGATGAGCGCAGCTCGCTTCACGTGACTCCTTCAGTCGTGCCGTTCACCGTACAGGAACCCCCTCGCCGAGCAACCCCTTGCGCATCCGGTCCATCACTTTTCGTTGAGGGGTGGCAAATCGGGCCGCGCTCGGCGTGTTTAGGCCGATTTGCCGCCCCTCAACGAAATCTGACTTCGCCGGCAACGAGATCAGGCTGCGGCGAAGGGGACCGTGCCGGCGCCGAGCATCCGGCCGTCGTCGGCGAGCGCCAGCACACCGGATGCGCCGTACCCGAGCGCCCAGGCGACGCCGGGCTCCCCCAGCGCGTAGGCGGCCGTCGCGAGCACGTCGGCCGTCGTCAGATCATCGGCGACCACCGTCGCCGACCGGAGTCCGCGTGCGGGAGCGCCGGTTCGCCCGTCGATGACGTGCTCGCCGCGCTCGTACGCGCCCGACGTGGCGACCGCGGCATCCGTCACCGCGAGCACCGCCAGCATCCTGTTCGCGTCGGACGGCGATCGCACGCCGACGTTCCAGGCGACCCCGCCACCGGGCGACCCCGCCGCGATCACGTCGCCGCCGGCGTTGAGGCAGAAGTCCCGGATGCCGTGGGCACGGAGTTGCCGCCCCGCGCGTTCCGCCGCCCAGCCCTTCACGACGCCGTCCGTATCGAGCGTCCCGTCGCTCGCGCGCACCGTGAACGCGCCGCCGGATGCCGCAGCCGCGGCCTGGCCGATCGCGAGCACCTCGCGCAGGTCGGGGCTGTAGTCCTGCGGTGACAAGATGCGCCGGTTCACCGCCTGCACCTCGCTGTCGTCGCGGAACCGGCTGAACCGCCGCTCTGCCGCCCCGAGCACCTCGAATGCTGCCGCGGCCGCCTCGGCAGCGACAAGGGGATCCGCCTCCCTGATGTCGATCGACATCGGGATGCCCATCGCCGTCTGAACGAACCTCACCACCGCACCGCCGTCACCACCGCGCCGCCTTCACAGCTGGTCGATCGCCGACTGGAGCGATTGCGTGTACCCGTCGGATGTGTACGTGGCACCCGAGACGGTGTCGATCGAGGCCGACTGCGAGGCCAGAGCCTCCTGCGCAAGGATCGGCAGCGCGTAGTCGTTGATCTGCACGGAGCGTCCGTCGCCGGTCGGCGACTGCAGGGTCTTGACGGCGGTGATCTTCTTTCCGGCGAAGGTCACCTCGACCTGCACGGGCCCGTACCGCGTGTCCTCGGTCGCACCGTCGATCACCCTCGTCGCCGTCGACGTCGTGGCGGAGGCAGACGGTGCGGGGGTCGGCGTCGCCGACGCACTCGCCGTGTCCGACGGGGTCGGCGCCGCGGAAGCGGTCGGGCTCGCGCTCGCCGACGGAGCCGACGCGGTCGTCGCCTGCGTCGACGCGACCGTCTCTGTCCCGACCCCGTAGAGCTTGAGCCCGGCGGTCGCCCCCAGCACGGTCAGAATCACGACGAACAGGATCGTTCCCCGCCAGCGTGCGCGTCTCATGACATGCTCAATTCTTCTCGGTGCACGAACCGCTTCGGTACGTGCAGTTGCCTCAGGGAGTCCTCGACGGTGTCGGCCATTCCCTCGGGACCGCAGACGAAGACCTCCCAGTTGTGCAGGTCGGGGATGAACGTGCGCAGCACGTCGGCCGAGAGCGGGTCGTAGCCAAGGTCCGAACGCCGCCCGACCACCGGGACCACGGCGACGGCCGGCATCGCCTGCAATTCCCCGAGGAGTGCCAGGTGCGCGTCCGAGTGCGCCCGGTACAGCACGACCGGTTGCGCTCCGCGAGCTTGCAGCTCCTCGGCGAGCGCCCGGATCGGGCCGACCCCCGCACCGCCGGCCACCAGCAGGATGCGCTGGCGGCTGGCCCGATCGGCGGTGAAGTGACCGAATGGGCCCTCCGCGAACACCAGCGTGCCGGGCCGGATGTTCCGCAGCAGCCGGGAATGGTCACCGAGGCCGCCGACCGTGATGCGCATCAGTCCATCGCGGGGCACGAACGACACCGAGTACGGATGCGCGGTCAGCAGGTGACCCCAGGTGAGGAAGCGGAAGTTCAGGAAGTTGCCTGCACGCACGCCGAGTCGCTCGAGGTTCTTCCCACGGAACCAGACGCTCGCGGTGTCGGCTGTCTCGTGCACGACACCCTCGACGCGCATCCGGTAGCGCCACGCATCGAGCGTCGGGAGCACGAAGCGCCAGGTGATGATCGCGGCGGCCGTTCCGAGGTAGAGCAGCAACCACAGCGCGCGGTTCAGCGGGTTCGAGACGAAGTGCGCGCCGCCGCTCAACTGGTGGAAGAAGGTCAGGAAGATCCCGACGTAGGCGGTCAGGTGGATCCAGTACCAGACCTCGTAGGAGAGCGCCCGGCGCAGCAGGCGCGCGCTGGTGAGCCCGACGAGCAGGAACAGGATCGTCCCGATCAGGGCGGTGAGCATGTCGGGGTAGTCCTGCAGCATCACGATGAACTCGGTCCACGGCAGCGATTTGTCGAGGATCTCGGCGCCGAGCACCATGAACGCGATGTGCGCGAGAACGAGGAAGACGACGGTCGCGCCGATCGAGCGATGCCAGGCGACCAGCTTGTCGAGCCCGACAGCACGCTCGAACCAGGGAATCCGGGCGATGAGCAGCAACTGAGCGCAGACGAGGTAGGCGCCGACGAGCCCGGCGAGCTCGCCGAGCGTCGTCGCGAGATCGGCGGGCGTCGCGGCGTACCCGACAGGCACGCTGGTCCACCACACCCCGAGCACGGCGACCATGCCGGCCGCAATCACCACGCGCACGAGACGGGAGTGCCGGCGGTGGGCGGCGACGGACGCGGCATCACCGGCGTGGCGGGGTGCTGTCACCGCGCTCATGCTCGTCGTCCCATGGTCGTCCTGCGCTTCCCGTTCGGCGGTTCTTGTTCGTTGGGTCTCGTTCGTCTTGTGACAACGATGACGCGGAATTCTTTTGCGGAAACTTACGTCGCCTCCGAGGAAGCCCGGAGAAACCTATGGATCGCCAATGGACGCAGCCTGTGGGACCCTTCACATCGTGTGAACTATCCCGGCGCCCGAAATGGGCCTACCGTAAAATGCAAGTTTGTGATCGCAAACGCGTCGCGGGCCCACCGCGATGCGAGAGGAGTATGAGACCGAGTGACGCTGGACATCCCCGCCCTTCCCGAGATCACCGCGCGATTCCGCGGTGATTCGGGAGAGTTGAGCATCGATGGCGTCCGCGAGTCCTTCGCGGCCGGCAGTACGGAAGAGCTGCGCGAGTCGATCCTCGCCCGCGTGAGCGCCCTCGCCGGCGAGCTCGGGCGCCCTGTGCGCATGGTGACCGAAGACGACGAGGGCCAGTGGCTCCTCGTCGTGCAGACCAACGGCGAGATCGGCGACGAAGAGCGGATCGGCACTGATCCGGCCGTCGAATCGGTCGAGCATCCGGGTCACGCGCACCACTCGGCCGACCAGCCGTTCGAGCCGATCGCCATCGACGACGTCGACCAGACCAGCGACATCGACCAGACCAGCGACGACACTGACGACGGCGGTGACACGATCGACGCCGGCACCCAGGATGACGTTCCGGTCTCCGCCTGGGAGACCGGCGGGATCGCATCCCTGCTCCCGTTCAGCGACGAAGCGGTCGACGACGACGATGACGCGGTCGATCCGATCGACATCGCCGGCACGACCCCGGACGCCGAGCACCGCCCCGGCTTCATCGGGCCGCCGCCTGTTTCGGTGCGGCCGTACGAAGACGAGGACGACGTGTTCGACGAGTTCCCCGCGGGAGAGGCTCCGTTCGAGCCCGCCCGGGTGACGGCATTCGACGAGATCCTCGGGGTGACGCGCGCCGAGCCGATCGAGCAGCCCGACGACGCGCTCGCCGCCCTCGTGGCACAGTCCGACCCCGCGCAGTCGGATGTCGCGCAGTCCGACCCAGCACAGTCCGACGTCGCGCAGTCCGATGTCGCGCCGGCCGAGCCGGCCCCCGCCGCATCGGCCCTCCACCTGCCGCCAGCGGCGACGCCGTCGACGGTGCCGCACCCGATGACCGCCCCGAACCCCGCTCTGCACATCGAGACCGAACCCGAGCCCGAGCCGTCCGCCGGCCGCGCCTCCTTCCTCATCGACGAGCGCAAGCCCGACCGGGCCGCCACGGGTTGGCGAGGACTCCTCGCCAAAGCGGGACTACCCATCCAGGCGTCCGCGAAGGAGCGGGTCGAGCGGCAGGAGACGCACCTGGTGAGCCAGCACTGGGCCGGGCCGCGCACGATCGCGATCGTGAACGGCAAGGGCGGTGCGAACAAGACGCCGACCACGGCCATGCTCGCCGCCGTCTTCGCGCGCAACGGCGGCTCCGGTGTGCTCGCCTGGGACAACAACGAGACCCGCGGAACCCTCGGGTGGCGCACCGAGCAGGGCCTGCACGAAGCGACCGTGCAGACGTTGCTTCCCAACACGGACCACCTGCTCTCGCCGGGCGCACAGTCGTCGGACCTGTCGCACTTCGTGCACCACCAGACGGGCGACAAGTACGACGTGCTGCGCTCGAACCCCACGATGCTGGCGACTCAGCAGCGCATCACCACCGACGACTTCGACCGGCTGCACTCCGTCGCTGCCAAGTACTTCCGCCTGATCTTCATCGACAGCGGCAACGACGAGTCGGCCGAGCGCTGGCTCCGGATGATCGACCACACCGATCAGCTCGTGATCGCCACCACCGCGCTGGGCGAGCACGCGGAGGCCGGTGCCCTTCTGCTGGAGGCGTTGGCCCAGCGCGACGAACGCTCGGCGCAGCTGGCCGCGCAGGCCGTGGTCGTCGTATCGCAGTCGGAGAAGTCGGGCAGCCCCGCGGACGCCCGTCGCGTCGCATCCGGTTTCGAGACGATCGCCCGCCGGGCGGTGTCGGTTCCGTTCGACCCGGCGATGCACGGCGGCAGGCTCGAGTACGACGCGCTCTCGCCCGCCTCGCGTCGGGCCTGGCTGCACGCCGCTGCCGCGGTCGCCGAAGGGCTCTGACACCGCCACGCGCCCGGCCCCGGCGACCCGCCTCAGCGACCGGCCTCAGCGGCCCGCCCAGTCGAGAACGCGCATCGCTCGAAGCGTGTTCCAGCGGCTCGGTCGGCCGTCGCCGTCGTCGAGCTCGAAGTGGACGTCGCCCGGATGCGTGTTCTCGAGCATCCAGCGCCCGTCGGCCGCGCGTCGGTTCTCGACCAAGTCGAGCGCCTCCGTCCACCGCTCATCCGGCTGAGCGCCGGCCGAACGAAGATAGTCGAGCCCGCGCAGCACGTCGTAGTACCACCGCGTCGGATACGAGAACTGCAACCAGGTCTCCACCGGGATCTCGCCCGTCGAGAGCCGTCGCATCAGGTGGCGGTCGAGCAGGTACGCCTGCCCCCGCTCTCTCGCCATGGTCACCTCCGGCGAGGGACCGTTCGCCTTCTCATACTCGAGCAGTCCTTCAAGCACGGCGATGGTGCTGTTGAACGAGCCGCGCGTCGAACCCTGCTCCATCTCGCAGTTCCAGCCGCCGTCCTCCAGTTGATCCGTCAGCAGCCGGTCCACGATCACCCGCACGTCCTCGCCGAAGTACGCGCCGATCGCCGTCGCCATTCCGTTGATGCAGGGTTCGACCTCACCGTCGAAGAACGGCAGGTCGTCGTACTCCCAGCGACTGCCCTCCCGCACGAGCGCGATGGCGTGCCTCACGCGCGCATCCGTCGGGTCGGCTCCGAACTCGCGCAGCTGCTGGAGCTGAAAGGCGGTGGCCGTCCAGGGCTGCCCTTCCGGTTCGTGGTCGAGGTCGGGAAAGTAGGTGCCTCCGGCCCACTGCCCGTCATCGCCCTGCAGCGCGAGGAGACGCGCACCCCACCCCTCGACCGCGACGCGTGCGCGCTCGGCGGCGACCGCATCCGGTGAGGCGTCGGTGAGGTCGCGCATGACCTGCCAGCGCACGGCAGGATCCGAGTCGAGAAGCCATTCGACGACCGTCATGCTGCGAGGGTACGCGGCAGCGCGCACCGCCTCTACCCCGCTTGCACCCGTCACCGTCGCAGAATTCACCCGCGGTTCACCTGCGCCCGGCGCAGACGGCGTACTCAGTACGACGAGGGCGTCGCCGGCGCCCCGCTCAACTGGGAGGGCCGAGCGTATGGACATGCTTCTGACCGTGGTGATGGTGATCGTGATCGCGCTGATCTTCGACTTCACCAACGGATTCCACGACACAGCCAACGCCATGGCGACATCGGTCGCCACGGGAGCTCTGAAACCCAAGGTCGCCGTCGCCATCTCGGCGGTGCTCAACCTCGTGGGCGCATTCCTCTCGACCCAGGTCGCGCAGACGATCTCGAACGGCATCATCAACGAGGGCCCGAACGGGGTGGAGATCACGCCGACGATGATCTTCGCCGGGCTCGTGGGCGCCGTGCTGTGGAACCTGGCCACCTGGTACCTCGGGCTCCCGTCCAGCTCGACGCACGCGCTGCTCGGCGGCCTCATCGGGGCGGCGATCATCGGCTCGGGATTCGACGCCGTCAACTTCTCGGCCGTGCTCACGACGGTGGTCGTTCCGGCCATCCTGTCGCCGCTGGTGGCGGGTGGCGTCGCGATGCTCGCGACGTTCGCGGCGTACCGCATCACCCAGAACGCGCGCTCGCACGGAGCCGAAGCAGGCTTCCGGCACGGCCAGACCGTCTCTGCGTCGCTGGTCTCCCTCGCGCACGGCACGAACGACGCCCAGAAGACGATGGGCGTGATCACCCTCACCCTGATCGCGGCCGGCTACCAGGCGAGCGGCTCTGCCCCGCAGTTCTGGGTGATCGCGTCATGCGGCCTCGCGATCGCGCTCGGCACCTACCTCGGAGGCTGGCGCATCATGCGCACGGTGGGCAAGCGGATCACCGACGTCAAGGCTCCGCAGGGCTTCGCCGCGGAGACCAGTTCGGCGGCGACCATCCTGGTGTCGTCGCACCTCGGGTTCGCACTGTCGACGACGCAGGCGACGTCGGGTGCCGTGGTCGGCTCCGGCCTCGGCAAGAAGCTCGCCTCCGTCCATTGGGGCATCGTCGGGCGGATCGGGATCGCCTGGGCGGTCACGCTGCCGGCCGCAGCACTGGTCGGAGGCCTCGCGGCGTGGGCCGCATCGACGAGCGTGATCGGCCTGATCGCCGTCGCGGTGGTCGCGCTGGTGTGCGGCCTCGGCTTCTACTTTCTCGCGCGCAAGCATCCGGTCACGCGCGACAATGTCAATGATGTCGGCGAGGCGGAGGAGCGCACCGCGCAGCCCGTCGGCGCCGCGGGCGGGGAGAACTGATCATGAACACGCGCATCCACTCTCTCGCCCAGCTCGCGTCCTCCCCCGGCGACGGGCAGTTCCTCGGCGTCGACTGGGGCTCGTTCGTGGTCGTGACGTTGGTGGCGCTCACGGCGACCGTTGTCATCGTGGTCTTCTACGCGATCGGCCTGCGCCTGCTCGCGATCGGTTCGCCGGCCGACGGTTCCGACGAGCGCGGCGAGCACACGGATGTCGGTGACTCCGTTGCACGCCCCCGCCCGCCCCTCGCCACGGCAGGGGCCGTCGTCTGCTTCGCGATCGGCGTGGCCGCCGTGCTCTACGGGATCTGGCTGCTCGTGCCGCAGTTCCACTGACAGCGCGCCTCGGCACCCCGTAGGCCCCCGGCGTTCCGGTGCTTGACACCGGCCATCGTGCGCGCGGTACCGTGGCCGGGTAGCCGAACACGTCCGCGCCTCTCGGGAACATCCGGTCCGCCGCCCCCGGGCGGCCGACCCGCCGGTTCGCGCCGATCGGCCGTCTGGCGGCCAGCCCATCGACGACGCAGTGACCGAGTCCGCCGCACACCGACTCGGCCACGATTTCAGCGGTGTGCGGGTCCATACCGATGCACGGGCGGCCGCTGAGGCCTCCGCCCTGTCGGCGTCCGCTTTCACCCTCGGCCGGCACATCACGTTCGCTGCCGGCGCGTACCAGCCCTCCACCGAGGCCGGCCGTCGCCTCATCGAACACGAGCTCGTGCACGTGCTTCAGCAACGGGATGCTTCGCCGGCCTCCGATCCCGTGGTCGGTGCGGCCGACACCGAAGCGGAACACGAGGCGAACGATCATGCCCGAGCGCTCGGTCAGGGCCTCGGCCGTCTCGCCGTCGGCCGACGGCTGCCCACTGTTCTCGTGCAGCGCCAGACCGCGGCCGATTCCGCCCGCGTCGGCGCACCCACTCGTCTCGACGAGGTGGCGATGCAGACGATACCCGACCTCGACCCGAAGACGGCCGGCGACCTCTTCGACGCGGTCTCGGCACGTTCGCCGACCCTCGCCCTGTTCGGTCCCCAGCGTGTGCTGCTCGACCTCCTCGCGGAGATCATCGACGACGGCGAGAGCGTCTCGCGGGCGGAACTCATCGCCCGCACCGAGTGGTATCGCGCCCTCGTGCTCGTGCGACCGGATGGCTACCTCGTGCGAGCCCTCTCCGGCGAGGCGATCGATCGCGCCCCGTCGATCGCCGAAGGAGCGGACGGACGGCTCATGGCTGGTCCGTACGAAGTCGGCCGGTTCTATCACTCGTCGACGGGAATCGTCCGTGCGGTCGACAGCGAGCACCGGCCCACCGGCCCCTCGATCGGCGAGCTGGGTCTGCAGCACAATCTTGCCGACAAGGCCCTCGACGGAACTCAGGCTGCGCTCGGCGGCGTGCTCTCTTCGCTGCGACAGCTGATCACGCACCCTATCAAGACAGTGAGCGACCTCGCGAAGCTGCCTCGAGCGCTCGCCGATCTCATCCGGTACTCGCCCGAGTTCTGGGAGCAGTTCCAGGCGATGCCGCTCGGCGATCAGGTGCAGAAAGTGTCCGAGATCACGACCACGCTGCTCGTGACGTTCGGAACGGCCGGCGGCACGACCACCCGCATCGCGGCCGCGGGTGCGGACATTCCGACGGTCATGGTCAACGTGCTCCGCCTGCAGAGGAGCGGAGCGTTGGCGTACGCGCGGGTCGCCGTCCCTGTCGGGGCAACGGTCACGGCCTTGGCGGCCGGACCAGGCGGAGTGGTCGTTCTCGCGATGGCGAACAACGCGGCCGGTAGCGGGGGTGGCGGCGCCTACGCGGGGGTCGACCGGCAGGCGCAGGCGCTGCTGCAGACCCGCGGCGAGCTGGTGGGCGCGATCGAGAAGCATCACATCTTCCCGAAGACGTTCAAATCGTTCTTCAAGCGCCTCAAGATCACGATCGACGACTCGACGCTGCCGATGGACAGGGAACTGCACAAGATCCTGCACGGCAAGGGCGGCCATTTCACCGACTGGAACGCACGCTGGGAGCGATGGATCGCGGCCAACAAGAACACCGCGACCCAGGATGACGTGATCCGCTTCGCGGGCAGCCTGATGGACGAGTACGGCATCGAGCACTTCGACCTGACGCGCTACCGTCGCTGAGCGCCCTCGTCACGACGCCGGTGTCCGCCCGCAAGGCCGGCGTCAGCCGGGCAGACCGGCCTGCAGCTCCTGGAACACCTCGCGCGCCGTGTCGTGCACGGCCAGCCGAGCCGCCTGACCGGCCCACAGCGACTGCAGCTCCCCGAGCTCCTTCGCCGTCGCCGCCGCGCGGAAGCGCCCGGTGAGCCAGTTCTGCACCGGGAACGGCGCCCGCACGCCCGAGCTCTCGATCGCGCGGATCATGCGATTCGGGATGCCGCGGGCCAGCCGCCCGCTCGCCGCATCCGTCAGCACGGTCCCGTCGTCGGTGGCGGTGCGGATGGCGCGCCGGTGCGCGTCATTGATCGCCGACTCGCGGGTCGCCAGGAACGCCGTGCCGACCTGAACACCGGATGCCCGCAGGGCGAAGGCCGCGCGCACGCCGCGTCGGTCCGCGACACCGCCCGCCGCGATCACCGGGACCTCCACCTCGTCGACCACCTGCGGAATGAGGGCGAACGTGCCGACGAGCGACTCCGCGGCCGGCCTCAGGAACGACACCCGGTGCCCGGCCGCCTCGAGCCCCGTTGCGACGATGGCGTCCACGCCTGCCGCTTCGAGCGCCCGTGCCTCGGCCACCGTCGTGGCCGTGCCGACCACGAGGATGCCGCGCGCCCTCGCCGCCTTCATCGTCGTCGCCGACGGAACGCCGAACACGACGCTGAGCACGGCGGGCTCCGCCTCCCACACCGCCTCCAGCTGCTCCTCGAGCGGCGGGAGGTACTGCGCCGGCTGCGGCGGCACCTCGATCCCCACCTCGTCGAAGAACGGTTCGAGCGCCTTCGCGTAGCGGGCGTAGTCGGCGGGTGAGATGTCGGCGGGCTGCGCCTCGTCGAGCGGCAGCCAGAGGTTGAGCGCGAAGGGCTTCGACGTGAAGTCGCGGATCTCCGCGGCCGTCTCCAGGATGCGCTCGCCGCTGTAGCCGTAGAGGCCGTAGGAGCCGAGACCGCCGAGTTCGCTGACCGCCGCGGTCAGGGTGACCGACGAGAGGCCCCCGAACGGTCCCAGCACGATCGGCGCGTCCACGCCGAGGAGGCCGGTGATCTCGTCGCCCATCAGTCTCCTACCCAGAAGCCGCGGCCGCCGAACCACGTGTTGTAACCGCCGAGGTCGTCCATCGGCGTCGTGCCCCGGGTGCCCAGGTACGAGCCGACGACCGCCGCACCCAGATCGTCGAGCTCCGGCGCGACGACGCGGCCGTGCGCACGCCGGGCCATCGATTCCACGAAGCGCGCCAGCCCCGGGTCCTCCCCGAGACGGAAGAACGTGGTCTGCGCCCCGAGGCGCATCGAGTTGTCGAGCTCCTCGAGCGTCCGCAGGATCGTGCGCGGATGCGGCGGGTACGAGAAGCTCACGACGCCGTCCGCCTCCAGGTGCGAGGTCGGCTCGCCGTCGGTGACGATGAGCAGCACGGGCTGAGCACTCGGATGCTTGCGGAAGTGCCGGTTGGCGAGCAGCAGGGCGTGGTGCAGGTTGGTGCCCTTGTCCCACACCGCGTCGAGCGCCGTGAGCTCCTCGATGTCCATGACCTCCGCGTGCCGCCCGAAGCCGATGAGCTGCAGCTGATCGCCGCGGAACCGCGAGGTGATGAGGGTGTGCAGGGCGAGCGCCGTGCGCTTCATCGGCACCCAGCGGTCGTCGAGCGCCATCGAGAACGAGGTGTCGACCAGCAGCGCGACCGCGGCCTGCGTGCGTGCCTCGGTCTCGGCCACCTCGATGTCGTCGACCGCGATCATCCGCCCGCCGGACCCGCCCGCGGGTTCGCCCGCCCGCCGGCGCGCGCCGTTCAGGATGGTGCGCGGGATGTCCCACGGTTCGGTGTCGCCGAACTCCCAGGCCCGGGTGGCCCCCGAGCTCTCGCCCGCCGCGCCGGCAAGGGCCGCGTCGCGCTGGCCCTGGCGTCCCGACATCCGGGTGGCGATGTCCTTGAGCAGCGACTTCCCCAGTTGCCGCATGGCCTTCGGCGTGAGCTTGAGCCGGCCGGAGGAATCCTTGCGCAGCGATCCGCTCTCCCGCAGGGTCTTCTCGAGGTCGCGCAGCGTGCGGGCGTCGACCGCCGCATCCTCGCCGAGCTGACGGGCGAGCCGATCGAGGTCGATGTCGTCCATCCTGGCGCCGCCGTACGACTGCGAGAGCTGCTCGCCGAGCTGGTCGAGGTCGGCGAGATCCTGCAGCACGCTCGTGCCGTCGCCGAGCCCGAGTGCGTCGTCGCCGTCGAAGCGCTCGGATCCGCCCCAGTTCTCTCCGGGGCGCAGCGCCTGCAGGTTCGAGTCGAGCTGGGCGAGCGAATCCATGAGCTGGGGTGTCCCGAACGCCTGCGCCGAGAGCTGCATCAGCTCGTCGCGCTGCTCCTGAGTCATGGAGTTGAGCATCCGCTGCGCGGCCGCCGACCGTTTCGCGAGGGTGTCGATCAGCTCGTCCACGTTCTGCGGGTCTTCGGGGAAGAAGCCGCCGTGCTTGTCCATGAAGTCGTCGAAGTCCTGCTGCGTGTCCTCGCCGAGCCGGTGCTTCTCGAGCAGCGCGTTGAGGTCGGTGAGCATCTCGTTGATCGCTTCGCGGTCGTCGTCGGTCGCGTTCTCCATCGCCTGCTTCATGCCTGCGAAGCGCTGATCGAGCAGTTCGCGGCCGAGCAGATCCTTGATCTTCTCGTAGTCGGCACGCGCCTCGGCCGACTGCCACTGATAGTCCCCGAGCTCACTGACCGCCGCCGACGTGGATGGCGGCAGGCTGTCGAGTCGCATCTGGGAGAAGGCGCGGTCACCGTCGTCCATCAGGGGGTCGCGGGCCAGCTGCTTGCGCTCCTCGAGCACCGCGTGGTCGAGCAGCTCTTTGACCTGCTTCAGGGTGCCGTCGAGGTTGTGGCGGCGCAGCAGGTCGCGCCGTCGCTCGGCGACCTTACGCGCCAGATCGTCGAGCCCGGTCTGGTCGCGGCCACCGCGGCGAAGGAACTCGTTCATCGCGCGCTCCGGCGACGACCCGCCCATGACACTCTCACCGATCGCGTCGAGAGCCTCGACGATGTCGACCGGTGGAGCGAGCGGGTCGCCGCCGTCGTAGCGGCGGAACCGGGTGCGGTTTCTAGCCATAGACGGTTTCGGATCCGTCGGTGTCTTTGCCGACCTTGCGCGCCAGGTAGAGGCCCTCGAGCGCAAGCTCGATCGCGGCCGCCCTCTCCCCCGCGCTGACGGCGTCGAGGCGTTCCGCGATCTCGTCGTAGAGCTCCGACTCGCCCAGCACCGGCAGTCCGTCGAGGAACTGCCGCGCCGTCACCTGCTCGCCGGTCGTGACCATCGCGCCGCTCTCGATCGCGGCGACGAGGGGTCCGAAGTCGATCCCGCCGAAGTGCTGGCGCACGGTCTCGGCGGTCGCCGTGCGCAGCAGGTGGGTCAGCACTTCCGACTCGCGGCCCTCCTCGCCAGACTCGAACTCGATCTTGCCGCCCAGCACGTCGACGGCCGTCTCCAGGTCGGCGACGCGCGCCACGGCATCCTGCTCGCCCTGCGATGTCGCGCGATGCAGGGCCGCCGCCGCGATCGTCTCGGCTCCGGCGATGGCGAAGCGCGCGCTCACGCCGCTGCGCTGGTCGACCGACGACGACTCCCGCAGATTGCGGGTGAAGCGGGCCAGGATCTCCACCAAGTGATCCGGGACTTCGGCCACGAGGTCGGCCTCCTGCCGGATGACAGCGATCTCGGCCTCGAGCCTCGTCGGATAGTGGGTGCGGATCTCGGCGCCGAACCGGTCCTTCAGTGGCGTGATGATGCGGCCGCGGTTCGTGTAGTCCTCCGGGTTCGCGCTCGCGACGACGAGCACGTCGAGCGGCAGGCGCAGCACGTAGCCGCGCACCTGGATGTCGCGCTCCTCCATCACGTTCAGCATCGCCACCTGGATGCGCTCGGCGAGGTCGGGCAGTTCGTTGATCGCGACGATCCCCCGGTGACTGCGCGGGATGAGCCCGAAGTGGATGGTCTCCGGATCGCCGAGCGAGCGGCCCTCCGCGACCTTCATCGGGTCGACGTCTCCGATCAGGTCGGCCACCGAGGTGTCCGGCGTCGCGAGCTTCTCGACGTACCGCTCGTCGCGGTGCCGCCACGCGACGGGGAGCCGGTCACCCAGCTCGGTCGCGCGCCGCCGGGACTCGTGCGTGATCGGCTCGTAGGGATGCTCGCCGAGCTCGGACCCGTCGATGACCGGGGTCCACTCGTCGAGGAGCCCCGCGAGCGTACGGAGCAGACGCGTCTTGCCCTGGCCGCGCTCGCCGAGCAGCACGACGTCATGGCCGGCGATGAGGGCCCGTTCGAGTTGCGGGATGACGGTGGATTCGAAGCCGTGCAAGCCGGGCCACGGGTCGTCCCCGTTGCGGAGCTTGGCCAGAAGGTTCTCGCGGATCTCGATCCGGAGGGGCTTCTGGATGTGGCCGGAGGCGCGCAGCTCTCCGACAGTGCTGATGTGTGGAGCCTGGGTCACCGTGTTGGTCACCTCTCCAGGCTAACTCCGTAATCGGGCGACAGGGCCGGGTCTCGGCAAATGGAAACCTCCGGGTAACCTTCGCTGGCAGCGTCTGCGCCGCCTGAGCGTCGTTTGCCAGTTGCGGTGGTTTACGCGCCTGAATCACCGCATCAAGTGGCAAACGACCGCCGGGCGGCGTGAAACGCACGCCGGATCTATGCAAAAGAGTGGACGAGGCCGGTCTCGACGCAACAGAATGCAGTACATGAGGAGCGCTCATGTTATCCGCACGCCGGATCAGCGGCTGCGGATCTTCGTCAGTTCCACCCTTCAGGAGCTCGCCGCCGAGCGTCGAGCGACCCGGACCGCCATCGAGCGGTTGCACCTCGCGCCGGTCATGTTCGAGCTCGGCGCCCGCCCCCACCCACCGCGGGAGCTGTATCGCGCCTACCTGGAGCAGAGCGACGTGTTCCTCGGCCTGTACTGGGAGCGGTACGGCTGGGTCGCGCCCGACGAGGAGGTCTCCGGGCTCGAAGACGAGTACAACCTCTGCCCGGATGACCTCCCGCGCCTCCTCTATGTGAAGAGCCCGGCCGAGAACCGCGAGCCGAAGCTCACCGGGCTGCTCAACCGCATCCGCGACGATGATCGCGCCGCCTACAAGTACTTCGAGACGCCCAAAGAGCTCGCACGACTGGTCGAGGCCGATCTGGCGACCCTGCTGGCCGAACGTTTCGAGCAGAGCCAGGCCCTGCTGCACGCCGACGTGCTCAGCGACGCCGACCGCGTCATCGAACCTGCACGGCTCCCCCGCCCCCTGACCGAGCTGGTCGGTCGCGACGACGACGTCGCCGAGATCGGCCGGATGCTCGACACCGGCGGCCGCCTCATCACCCTGAGCGGCCCGGGCGGCATCGGCAAGAGCCGGCTTGCGATCGCCGCCGCCAACGCCGCCTCCCCCGCCTTCGCAGACGGAGCCGTGTTCGTCGACCTCACCGCCGTCCACGACGCCGGCCGTGTGCCCAACGCCATCGCCCAGGCGCTGGGGGTGCGCGACACGGGCGACGCCCCCGTCATGGAGAACCTGGTCACCGCCCTCCACGACCGCCACCTCCTGATGGTGCTCGACAACTTCGAGCAGGTGCTGCCGGCCGGACCCGACCTCACGGCCCTGCTCACCGCCGCCCCCGGGCTGTCGATGATGGTCACGAGCCGGGTCCTGCTGCGGGTGACGGCGGAGCGCAGCTACGAGGTCGGCCCGCTGCCGGAACGGTCGTCCGTCGACCTGTTCGTCGAGCGCGCCCACGCGGTGAAGCCCGACTTCGAGATCACCCCGGAGAACACGGATGCCGTGGCCGGGGTGTGCGCGGCGCTCGACGGCATGCCGCTGGCGATCGAGCTGGCGGCCGCGCGCATCCGGGTGCTGTCTCCGGCGGACCTGCTGGAGCGGCTCGACCGGCGGCTGACCGTGCTCGTCGGCGGCTCGCGCGACCTGCCGGAGCGGCAGCAGACCCTGCGCCGCACGATCGAGTGGAGCACCCAGCTGCTCGAAGAGGACCAGCGCCGGCTGCTCGCCCGCCTCGGCGTCTTCGAGGGCGGCTTCACACTGGCGGCGGCGGAGTTCGTCGCGAGCGACGGCGGCACCGACACCGACTCCGACGTCAACGTCAACGCCAACGCCAACGCCAACGTCGACGCTGACAACGGCTACCCCGTCGATGCCGACATCCTGACCGACCTGGCCGCCCTGGTCGACAGCAGCCTCGTCAGCCAGCACGATCGCGGTGACCGCCCGCGATTCTCGATGCAGGCGATCGTGCGCGAGTACGCGCGCGAGCAGCTCTGGGATGCCGGCGACCTGAATCGCGTGCGGGACGCCCACGCCCGGTTCTACCTCGACCGGTCCGCGCATGTGGAGCAGGAGCTCAAAGGCGAACGGCAGCGCGAATGGCTGGGGCGCATCAGCGACGAGCGCGACAATCTGCGTGCGGCCGAACGCTACCTGCTCGGCAGCGGGGACTGGGATCGCGCCGCCACGCTCGCCTTCCGGCTCTACCTGTACTGGTGGGTGTCCGGCCTGCTCGGCGAGGTGCGCACCTGGATGGACGAGGCGCTCAACGCCGGCGAGCACCTCGATGATCACACCTGGGCGATCGCCGTCTACTTCACGCGCACGATCATGTTCTGGAAGGACCCGGACGGCAGCGTCGCCGCCGATCTCACCGAGGCCGCCGAACTGTTCCACCGCACCGACGACCCGGAGGGCGAGGCGCTCACCCGCATCTCGCTCGCCCTGGCCCTGCTCGCCGGCGAGACGCCGGACCTGGAGCGCGCCGAGGAGGTCATGCAGGTGAGCCGGCGGCTCTTCCACGAGACCGGGAACATCTGGGGCGAGTCGATGGCGCTCGTGATCCTGGGCCGGGTGTCGCTGCGGGAGCAGAAGCTCGAGCAGGCGCGGTCGCGGTTCGAGGAGAGTCTCGCCTTCACTCAGAGCCAGGGCGACGCGGTCGGCGAGCGTGTCGCCGCCTACCACCTGGGCTGGGCTCAGCTGATGCTGGGCGACGTCGACGACGCACGTAAGGACTTCGCCCTCAGCGTCACCACCTCGGCCGGGCTCGGCCATCCGGAGGGCCTCGCGTACGGTCTCGAGGGGATGGTCGCCGTCGCGGCCCTCGCCGGCGACGTCGAGCGAGCCGGTCACCTCGCCGGGGCGGCGCGAGCGCTCCGCGAGCGCAGCGGCCTCCACAACGGCCCGACGTTCACGTTCCACCAGGCGTACCTCGACACGATCGCGGCCGGCAGCGACCACGAGCGACTGGATGCGGCGATCGCGGCGGGACGCGAGCTCACGGTCGAGCAGGCGGTCGCCGAGGCGCTCGAGGAGGCGGCCCGGACGCCCTCGACATCGGCGCAGCCCCAGGACGTCCCGCGCGCTCAGTAGTCCGCCGGCAGCTCCACCCTTCCGGATGCCGCCGCAGCGGCGAACGCCTCGTAGTCGCTCTCGTTCTGATCGGCATAGCCACGCGCGAACTCCGAGATCGCACGATCGAAGGTGTCACCAGCGCCGAGATAGCCCGCGATGGCGACCCGATCTCCCGAACGGGCGTGGGCGCGGGCCAGCGTCTCGCCGCAGATCTGCGCATAGAGCATCGCACCCTCCACCTGCAGCTGCTCGACGTCGATCGAGCCCTTCCAATCCCGGAACTGCCGAAGGTAGTAGTCGTGGTCCCGCCCGTCGATGCCCACCAGTCGCGTCCAGCCGAGGAAGATGTCGCTGGCGGCCTGCATCGCACGCTGACCGCGCACGACGCGCTCACCGTGCGTCGGGTACACGCTCGGCGGCAGGTGGGCTTCGAGCACGGAGGCCTCGGCTTCCTTCGCCTGCAGCAGCAACGGGTCCCTCTCGTCGCGGCCGGTGAGCAGCACCAGCCAGGCGCGGGTTCCGACGCTTCCGACGCCGACCACCTTTCGCGCGATGTGCTCGAACCGGAAGTCGTCGAGGGGTGAGTAGACGTCGCGCAGGCTGCGACGGTAGTCGCGGAGCAGGGCGAGCATCCACTCGTTGATGACGGCCGCTTCCGAATCGCTGACGAGCTCTTCGAGCGGCACGATCAGCGGCGGATCCGAGCGGATGCGGGGACCGCTGTCGGTCGCGTCGACGAGCGACTTGAAGACCTTGGCACTGTTCTGGGTGCGCGCCTTCGCCACGATGCGTTCGATCTGACGCACCTGGACCGACCGGGCGAAGCCCGCGTGCCGCTGCGCCCGCACCCAGTCGATCAGCTGGTCGGCAGTGAGGTGGCTGTACCAGGAGGCCAGCACGTCGTCCTCGGCTGACTCGCGCATCCGGTTGCGGTACCCGCGGGCCACCGCGATGGTCGATGCCCGCCGCTGACGGGCGCTGAACCCCCGGTGCCTGCCCGCGATCTCGAAGCTCGCCGCGAGACGCTTGACGTCCCATTCCCACGGGCCGGGGAGCGTCTCATCGAAGTCGTTGATGTCGAACACCATCTCGCGCTCGGGCGTTCCGAACAGCCCGAAGTTGGAGAGGTGGGCATCGCCGCAGATCTGCGCCGTGAGGCCCGTGACCGGGGTGTCCGCGAGATCGGCCGCCATGATCGCGGCCGCCCCGCGGTAGAAGGCGAACGGCGACGCCATCATGCGGGCGTGCCGGAGGGGCACGAGTTCCGGCACCCGCGTCGTCGCCTGGGCGAGGAGGATGTCGACGGGGTCGCGACGGCCGGCCGGCGTCTCCCACTCCGCGTGCGACGAGCGCGGAGTCGTCGCACGCGCGGCCCGCCCCAGGGCGCGGCGATCTGCGAACGACAGCGAGCCCTCATGCGGCCCCGAGAGGCCCTCGGCGACGCGGCGCACGAACTCGTCCGCGACGGGCCGTGGTTCCTCCTGCTGTTCCGGTGTCATTCCGGGTTCCTCCCGTCCAATCGAGCGTTCAAGGTGATCGCGGCGTCGATCAGCGCCAGGTGGGTGAAGGCCTGCGGAAAGTTGCCGAGCTGCTCACCGGTCGCCGAGATCTCCTCGGCGAAGAGTCCGACGTGGTTGGCGTAGGTCAGCATCTTCTCGAAGGTGAGACGCGCATCGTCGACGCGACCGGTTCGCGCGAGCGCATCGACGTAGAGGAAGGTGCAGAGCGAGAACGTCCCTTCCGAGCCCTGCAGCCCATCGGGCGAGGCGCTCGGGTTGTAGCGGTAGACGAGGTTGTCGGAGACCAGCTCCTCCTCCATCGCGCGGAGGGTGTCGAGCCAGAGCGTGTCGTGAGGCGAGATGAACCCGACCTGCGGCATCTTCAACAGCGACGCATCCAGAACGGTGTCGCCGTACTGCTGCACGAAGGCGCGACGATCCTCGCTCCATCCCTTCTCCATGATCTCGTCGTAGACGGCGTCGCGGGCCTCTGTCCACCGGTCGACGGGCGCCGGCCTTCCATGCGTGGCGGCCAGCCGGATGCCGCGATCGAAGGCCACCCACACCATCAGACGGCCGTAGGTGAAGTCCTTCCGTCCGCCACGGGTCTCCCAGATCCCCTCCTCCGGCTGCTGCCAATTCTCAGCGAGCCAGTCGAGCATCCGGCAGATCGCCGTCCAGCCGTCGTGGCCGATGACGTTGCCCGAGCGGTCGAGGTGATACACGGCGTCCAGGGCCTCACCGTAGATGTCAAGCTGGAGCTGATCGGCGGCCCCGTTGCCGATGCGCACCGGGTGCGACCCGCGGTAGCCTTCCCACTCCTCGACGACCTCCTCGCTCAGCTTCGGATCGCCGTCGACCCGATACATGATGTTGAGCGGTCCGGTGTCGCTGTCGAGCGGTTCGACGACCCGGTCCCTCAGCCACCTGCCGAAGGCGATGGCTTCGTCGACGAAGCCCAGTCTGACCAGCGTGTGCACCGAGAACGACGCGTCGCGCACCCACGTGTAGCGATAGTCCCAGTTGCGCTCGCCCCCGATCTGCTCGGGCAGCCCGGCCGTCGGCGCGGCGACGAGGCCGCCCGTCGGTGCGTAGGTGAGCAGCTTGAGAGTGATGGCCGATCGCTGCACTTCCTCTCGCCAGCGCCCGGTGTACGTCGACTTCTCCACCCAGTCCTGCCAGTACCGGGTGGTGTCGTCGAGCAGGCGACGCCCCTCGGCGACGGGGATGGGCGCCGCTTCGACATCGGGCCCCGTCTCGAGCACGATGCCGCGCAACTCCCCCTCCCGCAGGCTCACGGTCGCGCGCAGGTCGCCGTCGTCGGTCTGCTCGACGTGGGCGAGCCTGGCGTCGTCGGGGTCGCGGATGACACTCAGCGCCAGGGTGAGTGCGTCGGTGACGAAGACCGCGCCGTCCTCCCCCACCGTGAGCCGGTGCGGCGTGCGCCCGTAGTCGAAACGCGGGGCGATCTCGATGTCGAAATCCATCGCTCCGCGAACGCACCGGAGCACGCGCACCAGGCGGTGCCGCTCGCGGGCGACCTCATCGGTGGCCGGCATGAAGTCGATGAGTTCGCCGACCCCCGCCTCGGTGAGGAACCGGGTCACCAGCACCGCCGTGTCCGGCAGATAGAGCTGCTTCGTGTCGAATGTGGCGACGTGTGGTCGTGTCGTGAAGTGCCCGCCCTTCTCGCTGTCGAGCAGAGATGCGAACAGGCTGGGCGAGTCGAAACGGGGACTGCAGAACCAGTCGATCGTTCCATCGGTCGCAACGAGGGCCGACGTCTGCAGGTCGCCGATCAGGCCGTGCTCGGCGATCGGGGGGTATTCGCTCATACTGCGTGCTCCTCTGCGACGTGGTGCTCGGTGGCCGGCTCGTTCGATCCGAGCGCTCTGGTGTTGCGCATGAAGATGATCAGCCAGCTGAAGATCATCAGAAACGCCACCAGCTCGACGGCGGTCAGCGTGTAGTACCCGGAGATGAAGAACGCCGCCAGCACCACGATCACGCCGACGAATGTGTAGCTCAGAATGACGAACACACGCGGCAGCGTCGGGATGAACGACCGGATGCCGAGAGCAAGGGTCACGAACACGATGGCCATGCCGCTCGCGGAGATGTTGTGGA
This sequence comes from Leifsonia sp. 10N434, assembly GCF_056394405.1. Lineage (NCBI taxonomy): Bacteria > Bacillati > Actinomycetota > Actinomycetes > Micrococcales > Microbacteriaceae > Leifsonia > Leifsonia sp. 10N434. Next base: position 144,155 of record NZ_JBFTHV010000003.1, read on the forward strand.
TGGTGAGACTGCGATCGAGCGGGAAGAGACCGACGCAGGCGAGCAGGATGCCGATCAGGGTGAGCGCTCCCCTCACCCAGCTGCGTCCGCGGAGTTCACGCGGCGTGCGCGCGGGCAGGTCCGCCGTCGAGTAGTGGGCGATGGCGGTCACGATGACGCCGGCGATGATCAGCGTGAGGTTGAAGGCCAGCGACGACACGTCGTCGGGCAGACCGAGCGTGCTCAGGTTCTTCTGCCACCAGAGCGGGTCGGACGCGCTCAGCATGCTCGCGAACGAACCGACCACCAGGAACACTGCGAGCACCAGCGAAAGCAGCGTCGGCGTCATGCTCACCGCGGACAGGAAGGCGACGTACGTCGAGGCCGCGATGGCGACCGCCGCGAGCAAGGCCGCGGACAAGGCGTAGACCTGCGCGCCGATGAAGCTCTTCTCGAGGAGGTCGGCGATGCCGATCCACCCGAGCAGGGCGATCACTCCGTGGGCTACGGCCACGGCGACCAAGTCGTACCAGGGAAAGTCCGCGGCCATCGCGTTCGGACGCCGCGACGCGCTCAGAGCAGGGGCACCCGACCGGCCGATCAGTGCCCGGGCGGTAACGAAGGCGACCGTGGCCGCGATTCCTGACCAGATCGCGACGAACTGGCCGAGCGATCCAGGGCCCGAGATCGGCAGGAACATCCCCCAGAAGGCGATGACACCGATCACGGCCGCGACGATGAAGACGGCCGCGCTGACGAGCAGGGCGGCAGACTCCGCGGACTCCGCTGACGCCACCGGGTGACGGACGATCTCTGCAACCGACGGCTGTGCTTGCACGTGCCACTCCCTTCGCCGGTCCGATGCCGCGAGACCCTCTCTCCACATCGTCACCCGCGCCGAGCCTGCGCGGAATCATCCTCGTCGGGTGATGTTCGCGATCTCATTCCGCGGGGATGATGCGCTGCGCGGGCGGCGTGGCTAGTTTCGGGCCATCAGTTCGCGCGTGTCGCGGGCGGTACGAGCCGAAGGAGACCAGCCGATGACCACCGCTGACAGTGCGACCATGTCGGGCTGGAGAGCGTTCGCCGCCCTCGTCGTTCTCATCTCTGGCCTTTTCAGCGTTCTCCAGGGCATCGTCGCCCTGTTCGCGCCCGACCCGTACTACGTGGTCGCGCACGGCTCCCTCTTCATCTTCGACATCTCCGGGTGGGGCTGGTGGAACCTGATCATCGGGATCCTGGCCGTCCTCGCGTCGGGCGGCCTGTTCGCCGGTGCGCTCTGGGCGCGGATCGTCGTCGTGATCCTGGCGATTCTGAGCGCGATCGGTCAGCTCTTCCTCATCCCGGCGCAGCCATGGTGGTCCGCGATCCTCATCGCGCTCGACGTTCTCGTGATCTACGCCGTGACGGCCCACGGCGGGAGCGCGCCGCGCCGGCCGACGACCTCATGACGGACATCCTCGTGACGAAGGACACCGCATGACGAAGGACACGGCTCCACCGGCGCAGGCCGCCAAGTTCAACGGGATGCTGGCGCTGCTTCTCGCGATGGCCATGTTCGTGCTGGTGGTCGACACGTCCATCATGAACGTGTCGATCTCGGCCGTCGTACGCGACCTCGATTCGACGGTCAGCAGCGTGCAGTCGGCGATCGCTCTGGAAGCGCTCGTCTCGGCCGCCTTCATCCTGATCGGCGGCAAGGTCGGCGACCTCATCGGGCGTAAACGCGCCTATGTGATCGGTCTCGTGGCCTACGCGATCGGAGCGATCGCGATGACCCTGGCCCAGAGCATCCTGGCCATCATCGTTTTCTGGGCGGTGATCGGCGGGCTGGGCGCGTCGCTGCTCCTGCCCTCGATGCAGTCGCTGATCCACGGCAACTTCGAGGGGTCGGCGCAGGCGCGCGTGTACGCGCTGGTCGGAGCCTCGGCCGCCATCGCCGCCGCCGTCGGTCCGCTCCTCGGCGGCGTGATCACCACGTTCCTCTCGTGGCGCATCGCGTTCCTCCTCGAGGCAGTGATCATCGCCGTCGTGCTGTCGGGCATCCGGCTGGTGCGCGACGTCCCGTACACGGGCTCCCGCAAAGTCGACGTGGTCGGCTCGCTCCTCTCGGTGGTCGGGATGGGCGGCATCGTTCTCGGCATCCTGGCCTGGCAGGAGGGCGCCGGCTACGTCGGCCTGCTGATCGCCGTCGGCATTGCGGGGCTGTTCGGGCTGGTCTTCTGGCTCCTGCGCCGCAAACGCCGGCACCAGGCGGCCCTGCTCGATCCGGACCTGTTCACGCTCCCGCGGTTCCGGTTCGGCATCAGCCAGCAGATGCTGCAGCAGATCGCCCTCGGCGGCACGATGATCGTGCTGCCCCTGTACCTGCAGATGGTGTTCGAGTACAACGCGCTCGAGGCAGGGCTCTCGATCGCACCGCTGTCGCTCACCATGTTCGCCGTCGCACTGGTCGCGGGGAGGCGCCTGACGAAGCGACGACCGGCGGGACTCGTTCGGTGGGGCTTCCTGCTGCTGGCGGTCGGACTGATCAGCCTGGTGTTCGTCATTCCCCGGGCGGACTCCGGCTGGTGGCTGCTGGTGCCGTTGATCATCTGCGGCGGCGGGCTGGGGCTGCTCGTCTCCCAGCTCAACAACTACACGTTGTCGCCGATCTCGAACGAACGCGTGAGCGAGGCGGCCGGTGTCAACTCCGCCGCCGGATCGTTCGGACTGTCGTTCGGGCTCGCGGTCGCCGGCGCGGTGTTGCTCGCGGCTCTGGCACCGTTGTTCACGAATCTCGCGAACTCCAGCGAGGTGCTTCCCGCCGCCGAGAAGCAGCAGGTGGCACAGGCGCTGGATGAGGACGCCCAGCTGCTGAGCAACACCCAGCTGACGAAACAGCTGGCCGATCAGCCGCAGAAGATCCAGGACGAGATCGTGCGCATCAACACCGAGGCGCGGCCGATCGCCCTGCAGATCGCGCTGATCGCACCGATCCTGGCGGCCCTCATCGGCTTCATCCTGTCGTTCCGGATGGTGCGCCTCCCCGATCCGGAGCAATCGGACGCTCCGCCGGGAGAGACCATCGTTTGAGCGGAATTGTGAAAGCATGTGCGGATGCCCGTACTTTTCATCATCCTCATCGTTCTCGCCATCATCTTCTTCGGTCTCGGCATCTTCGTGACCGCGCTGAAGTGGTTGCTCTACATCGCGATCATCCTGCTGCTCGTCGGCGTGATCGGCTGGATCATCCGGTCGATCCGGGGCCGCAGCAACTCCTGACCGCAGTCGTAACTCTGTAACTCCGTAACTCCGGAATCTCGCGGCCGAACAGGTCGCGAGTTCCGGAGTTACGCGTATCGTGGCGGCGTGTCTATTTCCACTTCCGGAACTGTGAACGCCGCTCCCCTGACTGTGCTGATCGTCGGCGCGACCGGCAGCATCGGCCGGCTCGCCGTCGCCGAGGCCATCCGCAGGGGCCACACGACCCGCGCGCTCGTACGGGATGCCGCCAAGGCGGACGCCCTGCCGGCCGAGGCGCAACTCGTCGTCGGCGACCTCACCCGCGCCGAGACGCTCGGCGAAGCAGTCGACGGCGTCGACGCCGTCATCTTCACGCACGGCTCGCACGGCGACAATCCGGCCGACGCCGAGGCCGTCGATTACGGCGCGGTGCGCAATGTGCTGACAGCGCTCGGCGACCGTCCAGCACGCATCGCCCTGATGACGATGATCGGCGTCACCGACCGCGGTGGCGCCTTCAACCGTGAGAGCGAGTCGCCCGACTGGAAGCGGCGGGGCGAACGGCTCGTGCGCGCGAGCGGGCGGCCGTACGCGATCGTGCGCCCGGGATGGTTCGACTACAACGAGCCGGACGAGCTCCGGCTCGTGCTGCTGCAGGGAGACACGCACCGCGCGGGCGACTCCAGCGACGGCGTCATCTCCCGCCGGCAGATCGCGGAGGTGCTCGTCGGCAGCCTCACCACGGACGCCGCCGACCGCAAGACCTTCGAGCTCGTCGCCGAGAAGGGTCCGGCGCAGACCGATCTCACCCCGCTGTTCGCCGCCCTGCTCCCGGATGCCCCCGGCGCGCTCGACGGTGTGGAGGACACCCTCGACATGCCCATCGACGCCGAGCCGCAGCGCGTGCGAGACGACCTGGAGGCCCTCGGCCGCTGAGGCCCGCCCGCCTGTGGGCCGCACACCTGAGGGACCGTGATGTCCCTTCCGCAAAATCCGGTGAAAGCCGGAATAGCGCACGACCGCCGCAAGTTGGCCCCAGGGGCCGCGCTCCGACTGCGAGGCGGCATCGCAATCGAAAGGCATCCCCTCTATGGATCTGTTCTCCCCCGTCGCGCTCGGCGATCTGCAGCTGCCCAACCGCGTCGTCATGGCGCCGCTGACCCGCACACGTTCCAGCGAGACCGGCGTTCCCGGCCCGCTCGTGGCAGAGCACTACGCACAGCGCGCGAGCATCGGACTGATCATCTCCGAGGGGACCTACCCGAGCCACGAGTCGCGCGCCTACCCGGGCCAGCCGGGCATCGTGACCGCCGAGCAGATCGAGGGCTGGCGCGCCGTCGCCGACGCCGTGCACGCCGCGGGCGGGCGCATCGTGATGCAGCTCATGCACAGCGGACGCGTGTCGCACCCCGCCGTGACCGGGACCGACCGGATCGTCGCACCGAGCGCCATCGCGATCGACGGCGAGACCCGCACCGCCACCGGGAAGGTGCGGTACGCCCTGCCTCACGCGCTCACCACCGATGAGCTCTCCGACGTCAAGGCCGAGTTCGTCGCGGCTGCCGGCAACGCGATCGCCGCCGGCTTCGACGGGGTCGAACTGCACGGAGCCAACGGCTACCTGCTCCACCAGTTCCTCTCCCCGGTGTCCAACCAGCGGGACGACGACTACGGCCAGTCCCCGGATGCCCGCGCCCGCTTCGTCGTCGAGGTCGCGACCGCGGTCAGTGAGGCCATCGGTGCCGGCCGGGTCGGCATCCGGCTCTCGCCGATGCACAACATCCAGGATGTCGTCGAGACCGATCTCGACGACGTCACCGCCACCTACCGGTCGGTCGTCGACGGCTTGGCGCCGCTCGGGATGGCCTACGTGAGCGTGCTGCACCGCGATCCGTCCGGCGAGTTGGTGCAGGACCTGCGGGAACGGTTCGGCGGCGCGTTCATCGTCAACACCGGCTTCGGCACCGTCACGACCCGCGACGAGGCGATCGCGCTGGTGGAGAACTCCCACGCGGACGCCGTCGCCGTCGGTCGCCTCGCGATCGCCAACCCCGACCTCGTGGAGCGCTGGCAGGGCGCGCACCCGGAGAACGAGCCCAACCCGTCGACGTTCTACACCGCCGGCGCCGAGGGTTACACCGACTACCCGCGGCTCAGCGCCTAGCACCCACGCTGCGGACGCGGGCGGCGCGACCCGTCATCGCGCGTCTGCGGCGTTGCATCGTCTCCGGCGGTGCGCACAGCGGGTCAGCGGGCATCCGGGCCGGCCTGCGTGGCGTCGCCGGGCTCGACCGGCGCGGCCTCCGTCTGCACGGTCTTGGTGTCGGCGGGGTCCTTCTGCCGCCGGCTGGCGAACAGGAACGGGATGCCGATCAGCTCGACGGCGCCCCCGATGACGAGCGACGTTCCGTAGCCCCAGAGGTCGGCCGCGCGCCCCAGTGCCGGCTGGATGAACACGCCGCCGAGGCTGCCGAACAGCGAATCGAACGACAGCACCGTCGCGCGCTGCTTCGACGGGATCATGTCGTTCAGGTACGCCTGACGAACCGGCCCGGCGACCGCGAACACGAAGCCCCAGATCACGAGGAAGACGATCGCGAGCCAGAAGAGGCTCGTCACCCCCAGCACCACGAGCACCAGGATGCTCACCAGGGAGGCCCCGATCACCGTGGTCGTGCGCTTCGCGAAGAGTCCCCGGATGCGATGTGCGAGGATCCCGCCGGCGACCTGCGCCAACGACAGGATGGCCGCGGCCAGTCCGGCGATCGAGTACGCGGTCTCGTCGCCGTAGAGCTGGAGCAGGTAGGGCTGCAAGGCGTAGAAGGCGTAGATGCCGACACCGGAGGCGAACGGCGCCGACAGGATCACCCAGCGCACCGAGCGCTTGCGCAGGCCGTGGTCGATCGACTGTTTCAGCACGTTCCTCGTCGCGGCGATCGGCCCCATCGAGTGGTCGGGCGTGAAGCCCATGTCTTTCATCACGATGGCGGCGAACACCAGCATGACCACCAGCACCCCGGCTCTCAGCAGGAACGGCACCCCGAGGTTGGTCGCCTGGGCGATGATGCCGCCGAGCACCGATCCGGCGAACATCGAGATGCCCGTCACGACGAGGCCCCGGCCGAAGACGGCCTCGAGGCTCCCGGTGTACTTGGCGAACGCAAGGGCGTCGACGAGCCACGCATCGACCGCACCGGAGAAGAACGTGAAGCCCAGGCCGAGGAGCGCCGACACGATCGCCCACCAGACGAACGGCGCGTGCCAGAGCCAGAGCATCCAGTACAGGCCGGTGGTCACCGACAGGGTGACCGTGCCCAGCAGGTACGAGGCCTTGCGCCCGACGGTGTCGGCGACGACGCCGGTCGGGATCTCGAAGATCACCATGCCGGCGGTGAAGAACGCATTCGCGGCGAACGCCTCGAAATTGGTGAGCCCGGCGTCGAGCAGGAACAGGGTGTTGATGCCCCAGATGAACGAGGCGGCCAGCGTGTTGCCGAGCATCAGGGTCAGGTAGACGCGCTGCACGCGGCGAGCCGCCGGATTCATGATCCGCGACCGATCGGCTCATCCCGACTCGTCACCCAGCCATCATGGACCCGTCGGGCGCTGTGTGGCTACGGCTGATGCGGGTGCATCGAGCGTTGGTCTCCGAGACTCCAGACGCGCCCGACGATCATGCCCTCCGGTCCGTCGCCCGTCGTCACGAAGTGGTCGACGTACGGTCCGATGAACGCCTGCCAGCGTTCGTTCGCGGGGTCGGTGTCGAGGGCGGTCATCGCAACGGCAAAATCGTCGCAGTCCACGAGATGGAAGAGGTCCTGTCCGCTGCGCCAGATCGTCCAGTCGTGGATGCCCACCCGGTCGAACGAGTCCACCAGATCGTCGGGGATGGCGGCATGCGCCTCCTCGTAGCCGGCCTCCCGGCCGTCGCGGACGATCGAATGCAGGGCGATGCGCATCGAGTGCTCCTTCCGTTGAAATGCTATAGGAAATAGTAATAGGCTGGAGCCCACGAGCGAAAGGACTCTCGATGCCGACCCACCCGATGCGATTCCAGCGGCTCGGTGAGCCGGGATTCGAGATCCCCGTCGTCAGTGACGGCGAGACCAGCTGGGATCTGCGCCCGCTGACCGCCGACATCGATGGGGCATTCCTCGCCGCCGACGGGCTGGCGGCGGCCGAGCGCGCGGCGCTGGCGGGCGAACTGCCCGTCATCGACGGCACCGGGATGCGCGTCGGCGCCCCGATCGCCCGGCCATCGGCCGTCATCTGTATCGGCATGAACTACGCGGCGCACGCCCGCGAGTCGGGCTCGGAGCCGCCGACGGACATCGTCGTCTTCTACAAGCACCCGAACACCGTCGTCGGGCCGAACGACACCGTCCTGGTGCCACCCGGATCGACCACGACCGACTGGGAGGTGGAGCTCGCGGCCGTCATCGGCCGTCGCGCCCGCTATCTCGCCTCGCCGGCGGAGGCACTCGCCCACATCGCGGGCTTCACCGTCGCAAACGACGTCTCCGAGCGCGAATACCAGCTGCAGCGATCGCTCGGTCAGTGGAGCAAGGGCAAGAGCTTCGAGACCTTCAACCCCCTCGGCCCCTGGCTGGTGCCGACGGCGCAGGTCGGCGACGGCTCGGGGCTCGGCATCTGGTCGCGCGTGAACGGCGAGCCCCGGCAGTCGTCGACCACCTCCGACCTGATCTTCGGTGTCGCCGAGATCGTCTACCGCCTCAGCCAGTTCACGGTGCTCGAGCCCGGCGATCTCATCAACACCGGAACCCCGGAGGGCGTCGGCCTGTCGGGACGGTTCCCCTACCTCGCTCCCGGCGACGTCGTGGAGCTGGGCATCGACGGACTCGGCGAGCAGCGCACGAACGTGCGCGCGGCCGACTGATCACAACGGAACAGAAGGAGAGACACAGGTGTCCCAGAATTTCGAAGGGCTCGTCGCCGCGGTCACCGGCGGCGCCTCCGGACTCGGCAAGGCCATCGCCGACGAGCTCGCCGCGCGCGGCGCCACGGTCTACTGCCTCGACCTCGACGCGGCGGCGGTCGGGCACCCGCACACGGGCATCCGGTGCGACATCGGCGACGACGACAGCGTGCGTGCCGCGATCGCCGAGGTCGTGGCCGGCGCCGGCCGCCTCGACGTGGTGGTCGCGAACGCGGGCATCGGGGCACAGGGCGACATCTCCGCCAACGACGACGCCGAGTGGATGCGCGTGCTCAACGTGAACGTCATCGGCTCGGCCCGCACCGTGCGTCACGCGCTGCCCCACCTCGAGAAGTCGCCGGCCGCCGCGGTGGTGCTCACCAGCTCGATCGCCGCGTGGGCCGGCCTTCCGCAGCGGGTGCTCTACTCGGCGTCGAAGGGTGCGGTGTCGGCGATGACCCTGGCGATGGCCACCGACTTCCTTTCCCGAGGCATCCGCGTGAACGCCGTGGCTCCCGGCACCGCCGACACCCCGTGGGTGGGGCGACTGCTCGACACCGCCGCCGATCCGGATGCCGAACGCGCCGCCCTCGAATCGCGTCAGCCGAGCGGTCGCCTGGTGCAGCCGCAGGAGGTCGCGGAGGCCGTCGCCTACCTCGCCTCCCCCACCTCGGCGTCGACCAACGGTGTGATCCTCGCGGTCGACGGCGGCATGTACTCCCTGCGCCCACGCCGCTGAAAAGAGACACAGCTGAGGAGAGATACAGCGGAAACGCGACGGCGATAGCCTTCTACGGTGCCCTCCACACTCATCATCGAACGCGCCGACTTCACCGATCCCGCTCTGCACGCCTTCCTCCAGGCGCACCTCGACGATCTCGAGCCGACCGCTCCGGCGGAGAGCAGGCACGCACTCGATCTCACGGGTCTCCAGCAACCGCGCGTGCGGCTGTGGGTCGCCCGTGACGGCTCGGCGATCGTCGGCACGGTGGCGCTCGCGGACCTGGGGATTCCCGATGACCCCGGTCATGAGGAGCTCAAGAGCATGCGAACCGATCCGGAACGGCGCGGGGAGGGGATCGCGGCCGCGATGCTCGAATTCGTGATCGCCGATGCTCGCTCGCGCGGCGTGCGCCGACTGTCGCTGGAGACGGGCTCGATGGAGTTCTTCGAGCCTGCTCGCCGCCTCTACGCGCGCGCAGGGTTCGCGCCGTGCGACCCGTTCGGCTCGTATTCGGCCGACCCGAACAGCTACTTCATGACGCTCGGCCTCTAAGACGCTCAGCCTCTACGCGGTCGCGCGCACCCCGAACTCGTTCTCGGCCAGCGACGACGCGAGCATCTCCATGCCGATTCCCGGCGCGAGCGGGGCACGGTAGCGGCCGCCCACCAGCTCGACCGGCGCGACGAAGTGCTCGTGCAAGTGCTTGGTGTACTCGATCATCCGGCCGTCCTGGCTGCCGGAGACGGCCACGAAGTCGAACATCGAGAAGTGCTGCACGGCCTCGCAGAGTCCGACTCCGCCGGCGTGCGGGCAGACGGGGATCCCGAACTTCGCCGCGAGCAGCAGGATGGCGATGTTCTCGTTGACCCCGGCGACGCGGGTCGAGTCGATCTGCACGATCGATGCGGCCTCGGCCTGGAGCAGCTGCTTGAACAGCACCCGGCTCATCCCGTGCTCGCCCGTCGCGATGCGCACGGGGGCGACGGCACGCGCGATGGCGGCATGGGCGAGGATGTCGTCGGGGCTGGTCGGCTCCTCGACCCAGGCCAGGTCGAACGGTTCCAGAGCGCGGATCCAGTCGATCGCCTGATCGCGGTCCCAGCGCTGGTTGGCGTCGATCGCGATCCGGATGTCGGGACCGACCGTCTCGCGGGCGATGCGGAGCCGGCGCACGTCGTCGTCGAGCCGGTCCCCCACCTTGAGCTTGATCTGCTGGAAGCCCTCGTCGACGGCCTCGCGCGCCAGGCGGCGGAGCTTGTCGTCGGAGTAGCCGAGCCATCCCGGAGTCGTGGTGTACGCCGGATAGCCGAGCGCCAACAGCGCGGCCTCGCGCTCGGCACGCCCCGGCAGGGCGGCACGCAGGATGCCCAGCGCGTCGTCTTCAGTGAGGGCGTCGCTCAGGTAGCGGAAGTCGACGAGGGCGACGATCTCCTCCGGGCTCATGCGGGCGAGCAGCTGCCACAGCGGCAGGCCGGCGCGTTTCGCCTTGAGGTCCCAGAACGCATTGACGACCGCGCCGATCGCCATGTGCATCACGCCCTTCTCGGGGCCGAGCCAGCGCAGCTGCGAGTCGTAGACGAACTCGCGCCAGAAACCGCCGAGGTCGTCGAGGATCGCCTCGACGTCGCGCCCGAGCACGCGGTGGGCGACGGCGTCGATCGCCGCCACCTGCACGTCGTTCCCGCGGCCGATGGTGAAGACGAACGCGTGGCCCTCGTGACCGTCGGCGGCGTCCGTGGTGACCCGCAGGTAGGCGGCCGAGTAGTCGGGGTCGGGGTTCATGGCGTCGGAGCCGTCGAGCATCGCCGACGTCTCGAATCGGACGTCGACTGTATCGAATCCCGTGATGGTGCTCACGCGCTGCCCTCTTTCCCTTCGCCGCCCGCGCGTCGTCGCGTCGAGCAGGTAACCAACATCCTATTGGATATAGGTGCGTTGCGCCACCGATAAAAAGAGGCGCCCGCCGTGGCGGGGCGCCTCACGGTCAGGAAGCGCGTCTAACCGACCTCCTCGGCCGACTCGAGGCTGGCGGAGATGCGCTTGTACGACTTCGTGATGTGGTCGAGCATCGCCTTCTCGGCCTCGGCCGGGCGCCCGGCACGCAGGGCCTCCAGCACCGCCTCGTGCTCGCCGGACGTCTCCTCGACGACGCCGTGCTTGAAGTAGATGCGGTACTGGTGCATGTGCGACCGCAGCCGCGCGATCGCATCCGACAGCAGGGCATTGCCCGAGTGCTCGGCGATGATGCGGTGGAAGGCCGCATCCTGATCGGCGAAGTCCTTGTAGTCCTCGAACCGGTCGTCGCCGCTCTGGGCCGCCTGGCCGCTCGCGTGCATCGCCGCGCAGAGCTCGGCGAGTTCGGAGAGCGTCTCGGGGGTGAGTTCACCGACCGCGTTCCGCGTGGCGTACGGCTCCATCAGCCGGCGCATCTCGAACAGCTGACGCAGCCCCTCGCTGTCGAGCAGCGGCGCCGCCGTGTAGCCCTTGAGCGCCTGCTTGACCACCAGCCCCTCCGACTCGAGTCGGGCGAGCGCCTCGCGCACGGGGGTCGGTGACACATTGAGCTGTCGCGCGATGCCGTCGATGCTGGCCCGGCTGCCCGGCTCGATCACCTGGTCCATGAGCAGGGCGAGAACCGCGTCGTAGACGTCGTCGGCGAGCGCTCTCCTCGCGGGGAGGAAGCGTGCGCCGGGTACGGATTCGATGCTCATGCAGACATCGTAGATCTTGCGTGAATGAAAAGAGAGGATAGAGGATGCAGGATTCTCATGAGATGAGCGCCGCCTCCTCGAGCTCCTGCCACAGCTCAGGGGGCACGACCACGTCTCCCAGTGCGGCGTTCCTGGTGATCTGCGCCGCGGATTCCGCGCCGAGTACGACGGTCGCCACCGCCGGATGGCGCAGCGGGAACTGCACCGCCAGTTGGGGCACTGTGACGTTATACGGGGCGGCGATGTCGGCGATGCGCTCCACCCGGGCGCGCAGACCGTCCGGCGCCGCCGCATAGTCGAAGCGCGCGTCCGCCGGTGGGCGGTCGGTGGCGAGGATCCCCGAGTTGAAGACTGCGGCGACGGCGACCGAGACACCCCGCTCTGCCGCTGCAGGCAGCAGATCGAGGGCCGCGCCCTGATCGAGCAGCGTGTAGCGAGCGGCGCACATCACGATGTCGAGGTCGGTCTCGCGGATGAATCGGGTGAGCATGGCCGACTGATTCATTCCGGCGCCGTACGACCGGATGACGCCCTGCGACCGCAGCTCGTCGAGCGCAGGGAAGGCTCCCTCGAGGGCCTCGCGCTCGTGGTCGTCGGGGTCGTGCACGAAGAGCACGTCGATGCGATCCACTCCGAGCCGGTCCAGCGAGTCCTCGACCGACCGCAGCACGCCGTCGCGCGAATAGTCGAAGCGCCTGCGCCGCGTCGACGGAACGGCGAACAGGTTCTCGATGTCGGTGTCGCCGTCGCGGTAGTCCGGGTTGGGGTCGAGCACGCGCCCGACCTTGGTCGACAGCACGTACTCGTCTCGGGGCAGCTCCCGCAGACCGATGCCGAGACGCTCCTCCGAGAGACCGAGCCCGTAGTGCGGAGCCGTGTCGAAGTACCGGATGCCGGCGTCCCAGGCCGCCGGCACACACTGCGGCCAGACGCTGTCGTCGCGGGCGGCGTAGAGATTGCCGAGGGCGGCGACGCCGTACCCGACGGGTCCGACCGTGAGGCCGCCGCGTCCGTACGGCCTCGCCGCATCGAGCGTGTGCACGGAGTCCATTGTCGCCATTCCGCCCTCCCTCAGGAGACCCGCAGGTCGTCGATGGCGTCGAGATCCCATTCGATGCCCAGGCCTGGCGTCGTCGGAGCCACCCCGGCCCCCTCGCTGATCGTCATCTCGCTGCAGGTGACGGCACGCAGCTGCGGGATGTGCTCGAGGTACAGAGAGTTCGGGATGGCGCAGCACAGCGAGACGTGCAGCTCCATCAAGAAGTGCGGAGCCACCGCGACGTTGAACGCCTCCGCCAGGTGCGCGACCTTGAGCCACGGCGTGATGCCGCCGACCCGGGCGACGTCCACCTGCACGATCGACGCGGCCTTCGCCTGCAGGTACTCGCGGAACTGCCCCACGGAGTAGATGGACTCCCCCACCGCGACAGGAAGACTGGTCGCCTCGGCCAGCCGGCGGTGACCGGCCACGTCCTCCGCCGGCAGCGGCTCCTCGAACCAGAAGATGTCGAGCTTCTCGAACAGCGCCGCCCGCCGGATGGCCTCGGCCGCCGTCATCGACTGATTGGCGTCGACCATGATGTCCATGCCGGGCCCGACCGCGTCGCGCACCGCTGCGAGCCGCTCGTAGTCCTCGTGACCGCGCGGCTTGCCGACCTTGATCTTGACACCGTGCATCCCGCGCGCCTTCGACTCGACGGCCTGCGCCACCAGCTCGTCGGTGCTGAAATGCAGCCAGCCGCCCTCGGTGTCGTACAACGGGATGCTTGGCCGCGCGCCACCCGCCGCGACCCAGAGCGGAAGGCCGGCGGCCTTGCACCGCGCATCCCAGACAGCCGTGTCGATCGCGGCGAGCGCGAGCGAGGTGATCGCGCCCACCGTCGTCGCGCGGGTCGAGGAGAACAGCGCACGCCAGACGGCCTCCGGGCGGTGGGCGTCCATGCCCACGAGCACATCGAGGAGTCCCGTGCGCAACAGGCTGAGCACCGCTCCCCCGCCCGTGCCGATGGTGTAGCTGTAGCCCAGCCCCTCCACGCCGCCCGCGGTGCGGATGCGCACGAAGATGGTCTCCTGCTTGACGAACGACTGCACCGCGTCGGTGCGCACGGTCTCGACTTCGAGGTCGCTCAGCCACGCCTCCGCGCTGACGATCGTGCCGTCGAGGGCGGTGCGGTCGGTGCCGGTGGCCGGTGCGAGGGTCATCTGAACTGCTTTCGTTGTGTCGAGGTCCATCACCGGCCGCCGAAGCCACCGAGCGCGACACCCTTGATGAGCTGACGCTGGAGCACGGCGACGATGATGAGTGACGGGATGATCGCGAGCGTCGACGCCGCCATCATCAGGCTCCATTGGGTCCCGTGCTCGCCGGTGAACATCGACAGGCCGAGCGGCACGGTCGCCAGCTCCTGGCTGTTGATGATGATCAGCGGCCACAGGTACGAGTTGTAGTAGCCGACGAACGAGAAGACGGCCAGCACCGACAACGGCGCGGTCAGCTGCGGCAGCAGCACCGACCAGAGGGTCCGGAACCGCGACGCACCGTCGATCAGCGCCGCCTCCTCGAACTCGATCGGGATCGTGAGGAAGAACTGCCGCAGCAGGAACGTGCCGAACGCGGTGAACGCGAACGGGATGATCAGCGCCACGTAGCTGTCGACGAGGCCGAGCTGATTCATCATGATGAACAGCGGGACGACGAGCACTTCCTGAGGCAGCACGAGCGTGAACACGTAGAGCAGGAAGATCTTGTCGCGGTACTTGAAGCGCAGCCGCGAGAACGCGTACGCCGAGAGCACGGCCACGATGACCGACAGCAGCGCGCCCATGATCGACACGAAGAAGCCGTTGAAGATGAACCGGCCGAAGGGCACCAGCGTCCAAGCATCGACGAAGTTCGACCATTTCACCTCGGAGCCGATGAAGGTGGGCTTCGCGGCGAACACCTCCGACTCGGGCTTGAGAGCCGAGAAGAACATCCAGATGAAGGGGAAGGTGAAGACGAGGGCCACGATCGCCATCACGAGGGTGTTCAGCCAGGTCTTGGTCGCGTTGACCTTCTGAGCGCGACGGAGCCGCGGCTTGCGGTGCGGAGCGGTTTCGCGCACGAGGGTGTCACTTGTCATAGTTGACCCACTTCTTCTGCCCGGCGAACTGCAGGGCGGTGATGAGCATCACGACGATGAACAGGATCCAGGCGAGCGCGGAGGCATAGCCGAGCCGGTCGAACACGAACCCGTTGCGATAGAGGTAGAGCACGAACGTGTTCGTCGACTCACCGGGGCCGCCCTGGGTGAGGATCTGCGGCTGCACGAACACCTGGAACGCGCCGATCATCGTCATGGTCATGGTGAAGAACAGCGACGGCGAGATCATCGGCAGGATGATCGAGCGCAACCGCTGCCAGGCGCTCGTGCCGTCCATCCTGGAGGCCTCGAGGATCTCCTTCGGGATGCCGCCGAGGCCGGCGGAGAGCACGATGACGTTGTAGCCGAACGACTGCCACACCGACATCGCGATCACCGAGAAGAGGGCGAACGACGCATCGGAGAGCCAGCTCGGCCCCTGAATGCCCACCGAGGCGAGCGCCGAGTTCACGAGCCCGTTGTCGCTGAGCAGGAGCCGCCAGACGAGCGCGTTGGCGACCATCGGCGTGATGGCGGGCAGGAAGAAGATGACCCGCCAGAAGCCGGCGAACTTGATGCGCGTGTTCAGCCACAGCGAGACGGCCAGCGCGAGCACCAGGTTGAGGGCGGTGTAGACGAAGGCGAAGATCACCGTGTTGATCAGCACCGTGTAGAAGGTGGGATCGGAGAACAGCTTCTGGTAGTTCGCGAACCCGATGAAGGTCGGGGCGCCGAACAGCGGCCACTCGAAGAGGCTGATCACCAGGGAGCCGATCAGCGGCACCAGGATGAAGAAGGTGAAGCCGGCGAGCCCGGGCGACAGGTAGGCGAGTGCGACGAGTCCGTCGCCCTTGCGCTTCCTCCCCTTGCGGCCGGGCTGCGGCGGAGTGGGGTGCGGCACGCCGAACGGGCGGGTCGGGGGCGCGGCGGGCGCCGCCGTCTCCTTCGAGACGACGGCGCCCGTGATCAGCGGGGAAGCCATCCGGCTACTGCCCCACCGAGTTCTGGATGGTGTTCATCACGTCCTTGGCGCTCTTGTCACCGCGGTACCCTTCGACGCCGTACTGGGTGAAGAGCGTCTCCACCTGGTTCCAGGTCGGCGTGGTCAGCTGCGCGGTGGCGTTGCCCAGGAGCGCCGTCACTGCGGCGGCGGCCTCCGGGGTCTTGCCCTCGGCCCAGGCCGACTGGGCGTCGGCGCGGGACGGGACGATGCCGCGCTTGACGGCCTGTGCCTTGAGCACGCTGGTGTCGGTCATCGCCTGGATGGCCTTGAACGCGCCATCCGGGTCTTTGCAGTTCTTGGCGATGCCGAAGCCCGAGCCCGCCGTCATGCCGTGCGCCTCGCCGGAGGTGCTCGGAACGATGGTCACGCCCATCTGGAACTTGGCGGCACTGGCGAACGTCCCGTACATCCAGGGACCCTCGATCAGCATGTCGGTGTTGCCGCCCGTGAACGCAGCCTGGGCGACATCCGAACCGTCTGCCGCGTTGGGCGCGGCCGCGATGCCCTCCTTGTTGACCAGGTCGAAGTACGACTGCACCTGGTCGACGAGGTCGGAGTTCGTCAGGTCGAGCTTGCCCTTCTTCACGGCCTCGGCGCCGTCGGCGATCGCCCACGCGTTCGGGATGAAGAAGCCGGGCTCGATCGCCAGCGCCTTGTGGCTTCCCGTGGTCAGCTTCTTGGCGTCGGCGAGGAACTGGTCACGCGTGTACGTGGTGCTCGGCAGGGCCAGTCCCGCCTTCTTGAAGTTGTCGGCGTTGTAGTAGAGCACGATCGGCTCGGCGTCGTACGGGATGGCCCGGATGGTGCCGTCGACGGTCATGCCCTTGAGCATCGATGCGTCGAACGCCGAGGTGTCGAGCTTGTACTTCTTGATCAGATCGTCGAGCGGCATGAGCAGTCCGCCGAGCTCCTGGGCGCGCGCCGCCTGCGTGGTGAGCAGGCAGGGCGGGTTCGAGCCGCTGAGACGCGTCTTGACCTTCGTCCAGTAGTCGTTGAAGCTCGGACCGTCGATGGTCACGTCGAGCTTCGGGTCCACTCTCTTGCCCAGGTCGATGAAGCCCTGCCACTGGTCGCGGTCGCTCTGACTGCTGACCCAGGTGTACATCGAGATGGGGCCGCCGGCCGCGCTGCCGCCGCCACCCGCGCATCCTGCGAGCGCCGTGAGCGCTCCGGCGAGTACGATGGCAGTTCCGATCCGGCCTGCCGCACGCTTGCTTCGTGGTGTCACTTGCTGTGCCTCCTCCATTGGATTCATCAAATGTGATCGCCTACTGAGCCTGCTGTTTCGTAGATCCCGCCTCGGTGTCGCACCGGCTGGTGGGGAATCACGATCCTATAGGGTCTTTGATATAGGTTATTGGGGAGCATAAGCGGATGCGCCCGACGGGTCAAGTAGGAGATCCGGTCTGCCGTCCGGGGCGGCGGATCAGGCGAAGTCGATCGCGATGACGTCGATCACAGCCCCCGACGGGGTCGGAGCAGCGATCAGCAGCTCCCCCAGCGGGTCCTGGCCGGGCGCCGGCTGCTCGTGCACCTCGTAGTTGACCTCGTAGTCGAGTGCCTCCCCGGTCGCGAGCAGGCGAACGCCGCTCACTCGGCCGACCGGGATGCCGCGCACGATGACCTGCTCGATCGGGCGCATCACCAGATGCAGGTAGACCGTGCCCGGGCGCGCGGTGGAGGGACCGTAGTAATCGACGCCCACCGTCGGTGACACGCCGACCACGCTCTCGCCGTGCGCATCCATCCAGCCGCCGATCTCCTCCAGGGTGCGCACCTGCGACTCGTTCAGACTGCCGTCGCCCTTCGGCCCGATGTTGAGCAGGAGGTTGCCGCCGCGCGAGGCGACCTCGATCAGGGTGGTCACGAGAGAGGTCGTGCTCTTGCTCTTGGTGTCGCCCGGTCGCCACGCCCACATCTGGCCGATGGTGAGACACAGCTCCCACGGGCCGTGCGGAGCGGTGACGGGGAAGCCCTGCTCCGGCGTCTTGTAGTCGCCCTGGCCGAGCAAGCGGTCGTTGATGACGACGTCCGGCTGCAGCGATTTGATGTGCGCTCGCAGGCCGGCGCTGTCCCACTCCGCCTCCGATCGCTCCCACTCCCCGTCGAACCACAGCAGGTCGATGGTGCCGTAGTTCGTGAGGATCTCGGTCAGCTGACCGCGCAGGTACTCCTGGTAGCGCGCCCATGCCTCGGGCGACGACCGGCGGTGCTTGTCGTCGGCGACCGGCGTCCCGGCGTTCTGCGGGTCGCCGGCGGCCGGCCAGTGCTCCAGCGCATACGGGCGGTCGCTCATCTCGAAGGCCGGATAATCGGGGTGGTTCCAGTCCGGGAGGCTGTAGTAGATGCCGACCCGGATGCCCTCGGCGCGGATCGCCTCGACGAACTCGCGGGTGATGTCGCGGCCGAAGGGGGACTGCTCGATGCCGAACCCGGAGTGGGCGGTGTGGAACATCGAGTATCCGGCGTGGTGGCGGGCCGTGAACACGACGTACCGCGCGCCGGCCTTCTTCGCGAGCCGCGCGAGGGCGACCGCGTCCCACTCGACCGGGTCGAAGGTGGGCGCTGTCGATTGGTACTGCTCCACCGACACCGTGTCCTCGACGGCGTCGGAGCCCGGGATGATCGATCGGCCGACCAGCGGCCACGAGATCTCGATCCCCTGCTGACTGGCGTGATCCCAGTGCACGAAGAGGCCGAAGCCGGCGCCGACGAACCACTCGCCGCCGGGCAGTTGGAAGTCGGTCGGGCGCACGAACGCGTCGGGAAGGGCGGTGATGGTCGAATCCACGGTCAGAACTCTCCTTTGAGGTGGGATGCTATTGCCTATAGGATATGGACTCGGGATGCGTCCCACAATCCGTTCGACGAAGAAGGAGAATCTCAGCGTGGCCATGTTCAAAGACGACCCCGTCCGCCCCGAGAACTACCAGCGGTTCGAGCGCGAGCTCCCCCGCTGGTTCAGCGATGCGAAGCTCGGCATCTTCGTCCATTGGGGTCCGTACTCCGTCCCTGCCTGGGCCGAACCGATCGGCGAGCTCGGCACCATCGAGAAGGAGTACTGGTTCGCGCACAACCCCTACGCCGAGTGGTATTACAACACGATCCGCATCGAGGACAGCCCGGCGGCCCAGCACCAGCGCGACGCGTTCGGCGGCGCGCCGTACGACGACTTCATCGACCAGTGGAACCCGGAGGACTTCGACCCCGATGACTTCCTGGCCCTGGTGAAGAGCACGGGCGCCGGGTACTTCGTGCCCACCACCAAGCACCACGACGGGGTGACCCTGTGGGATGCGCCCGGCACGGATGGGCGCAACACCGTCGCCCGCGGCCCCCGCCGCGACCTGGTGGGCGAGTTCGAGAAAGCGACACGGGATGCCGGGCTGAGGTTCGGCGTCTACTACTCCGGCGGCCTCGACTGGCACTTCTCCGACCTCCCGCCGATCACCGGTGACGACCAGCAGTTCGGCCGTCCGGTCGACGCGGCCTACGCCGAGTACGCGTACACGCACGTGGACGACCTCATCGAGCGCTACTCCCCCGACGTCCTGTGGGGCGACATCGAGTGGCCGGATGCCGGCAAGCCGTCGGGCCCGTTCTCGATGGAGCGGCTGTTCGACAAGTTCTACGCCGCGCGGCCCGACGGCGTCGCCAACGACCGCTGGGGCGAGACGCACTGGGACTTCCGCACCAGCGAATACCAGAACGGTCTCAGCGTCGAAGGCGACGGCGGCTGGGAGAACTGCCGCGGCATCGGCTACTCGTTCGGGCACAACACGCTCGAAGACGAGACCCACCTGCTGAGCGGCCCGGATGCGGTGAAGACCTTCGTCGACATCGTCTCGCGCGGCGGCAACCTGCTCCTGAACGTCGGCCTCACGGCCCGCGGCACCGTTCCGGATCTGCAGCGACGCACCCTCGAGCACCTCGCCGCCTGGAACGCAGTCAACGGGGAGGCGGTGTTCGGCTCCGCGACGCTCGACCACGAGATCACCGCGCCGTCCGACGAACCCTGGCTGCGCTGGACGCGCACCGGTGACACCGCGAACGCCTTCGTCGACGCGACCGACGTCGTCACCCTGACCGGCGTCTCCGACTCGGTCGATGCCGGCTCGGCGCGCCTCGCCGACGGCACGCCGATCGAGGTCGCCCGCGACGGCGGTGCGCTCACGCTGACGCTCCCTCAGCCGGAGGTCGCCGGGCCCACGCTCATCCGCTTCGACCTCACCGCCTGATCATGACGGTCGACGCCCACCTGCACCTCTGGGATCTCGAGCGGGTCGAGTATCCCTGGCTCACGGAGGCCGCCGGACCGATCTTCCGGACGTTCGCGTTCACCGAGATCGAACCGCAGCTGCACGCGGAGGGCGTCGACCGGGTCGTGCTCGTGCAGGCCGCGAACTCGCTCGCGGATTCAGCGTCGATGTTCGACGTCGCCGCTGCATCCCCGCTTGTGGCGGGTGTGGTGGCCTGGGTCGACCTGCTCGACCCGGCGGCGGCCGACGCGCAGCTCGACGGCTGGGCCGCGCATCCGGAGTTCGTGGGGGTTCGGCACCTCATCCACGACGAGCCGGATGCCGACTGGCTGGCACGGGCGTCGGTGCAGGAGTCGCTCGGCCTGGTCGCGGCGCGTGGCGTGACCTTCGATGTGATCGGGGTCCTACCCCGGCACCTGGAGCATGCGCTCGCGCTGGCGGAGGCCCAGCCCGCCCTGCGCCTGGTGATCGACCACCTGGGCACACCGCCCGTCGGCGCGGACGATCACGGACGGTGGGCGTCTCTTCTGTCGCGACTGGCCGGGCATCCGCAGGTCTTCGCGAAGCTCTCGGGCTTCACGACCCTCGGGCCCGCCGGTCACGCAACGGCGTCGGAGCTGCGCCCCTTCGCCGAGCACGTGCTCGACGCCTTCAGCCCGGACCGGGTGCTGTTCGGCGGCGACTGGCCGGTCTCCACCCTCGCGGGCGACTACGCGCAGACGACGGCCGTCGCGCGCGAGCTGGCGTCGGGGCTGAGCGATGCCGAGCAGAGCGCCGTGTTCGGCGGAACGGCTGCGCGGGTCTACCGCCTCTGACAGGCTGGTGAAATGGTCACCAGCACCATTCCACCTCGCCGGGCCGTCGAGCTCGCCCTGCCGTTCACCGGCCGGTGGCTGACGCAGAACAGTCCCGCCCGGCGGGTGCCCAGCCACGGGGTCGATCTGTGGGGCGAGACCTATGCGATCGACTTCGTCGGCGTGGACGATCGTGGCCGTACGGCCGTCGGCAGCGACTGGCGCACGGCGCTCGCGACCGAGCCGCCGGAGCGTTTCGTGTCGTTCGGGCGCGCCATCCTGGCTCCGGCGGACGGTGTGGTCGTGGATGCGCACGACGGCGAGCCGGATCACCGCGCGCGCCGATCGCAGGCCGCGCTGCTCCCCTACGCGCTCGGTCAGGCGAAGCGCGTGCGCCGGGGCGTCGCCGCGGTGGCCGGCAACCGCCTCACCATCGCGCTCGCCGGCGACACGGGATTCGTCGCGCTCGCCCATCTTCGTGAAGGGTCGCTCCGCGTGAGGGTGGGAGCCACCGTCACGACGGGTCAATGGCTCGCCGACTGTGGCAACTCGGGCAACTCCACCCAGCCGCACCTGCATCTGCAGGTGACGGACGACCCCGACTGGACGGTGGCGCGAGGCATCCCGGTGCTGTTCCGGCGATACCGGGAGTGGGCCGGGCGGTCCGCGGCACCGGCGATGCGCGCATCCGGTGTGCCCGGCGAGGGGGCGGTCGTCGAACCGCTCCCCTCGCCGGGTGCGCCGTTGTTCAGCTGACGGTCTCGAACCAGCCGCGGGCGGGATTGGTCACGTCGGGCAGCCGCGGGGACCCGAGCGCCGGACGCGCCCAGCGCACGGCGTTCGCCAGCACGAGCCGCACCTGGTCGTGGAAGTACACCGGGTAGTCCTGGTCGCCGGGGCTGAAATAGAAGACCTTGCCGTTTCCGCGCCGGAAGGTGACACCCGACCGGAACACCTCGCCGCCCTCGAACGAACTGACGAACACGAGCTCGTCCGGGGTGGGGATGTCGAAGAACTCCCCGTACATCTCCTGGTGGTCGATGACGATCGGCATCTGCACGCCCTCGGCGATCGGATGCGTCGGCGCCACCGTCCACACCAGCTCGCGCTCGGCCTCGTTGCGCCAGGCCAGCGAGCAGGTCGTCCCCATCAGCGAACGGAAGATCTTCGAGAAGTGCCCGGAATGCAGCACGAGCAGCCCCATGCCTTCGAGCACCCGGCGATGCACGCGGGCCACTACGGCGTCGTCGACGTCGTCATGGGCCACGTGCCCCCACCAGAGCAGCACGTCGGTCTCCGCGAGCACCGCCTCGGAGAGGCCGTGCTCGTCATCGGCGAGGATCGCCGTGCGGATCACGGAGTCCGCCGGCAACCGCTCCCGCAGCCCCTCGGCGATCGCACCGTGGATGCCCGCCGGATAGAGCTCGGCGACGTGCGCATCGACGACCTCGTGCACGCCTTCGTTCCAGACGGTGACCCGAAGCGGGGCCGCGTCACGCGATCCCATCCGGTCAGCCCTGCCGCTTGAGCAGGCGCGCCACACCGGGCAGCACGTCGGCAGAGGGGCCGCTCAGGCCGCACTCCATCGCGAGCCAGCCGTCGTAGCCGATCTCCTCGAGGGTGTCGAGGGTCTCATCCCAGTCGTAGTGGCCGGCGCCCGGCTCGAGGCGGTTGCTGTCGCCGAGCTGCACATGCTTGATGAGGTCGCCGTGCTCACGCAGCGACGCTGCGATATCGGCCTCCTCGATCGACATGTGGAACGTGTCCGCGATGACCGCGAGCCCGGGAGAGTCGATCTGCTTCACGTACCAGGCGGAGTCGGCCAGGGTGTTCACCACGAAGTCCTCGAAGCGGTTGAGCGGCTCCAGGTAGGCGACAGCGCCGACGGATGCGGCATGGTCGGCGACCTCGCTGAGCGCGGCGAGGAAGTCGTCGCGCGTCTTCTCGTCCGACTGCGGTGGCGTGAACGGCGGCAGCGCGCGGGAGAACAGCCCGAACGCGTGCGGCGTCACGATGCCGTTGCCCCCGGCCTCCACGATCGTCGAGAGCAGCACCTTGAGCTGACCGACGGCGTCGTTGCGGCGCTCGTCGTCGAAGTCGCCGATGAAGTGGTCCATGTGCACCACCGCGCTCGGCATCACGACGCCCGCCGCGCGTGCGCGGCGCAGTTCGTCGACCCGCGCCCCGAACACGCCGTCGCCCTGGCCGGAGAGCTCGATACCGTCGAAGCCGACCGACTGCGCGAACGCGAACTTCTCCTCCAGAGTGTCGCCGACGAGGGTCGACTCCTGGGCCGCGATCGTGAAGGTCATCAGTTCTCCTCGAAGGTCAGCACGACCTGAAGCGCCTCCTGGGGCTTCGTGTCGAGCATGGTGAAGGCGAATCCGGCCTCGGCGACCGGCAGTTCGTGCGAGATGAGGTCGGCGAGCTTCAGCTTGCCCTCCTCGGCGAGCCGCATGGCGGTCGATGCCAGCCGGTACTCGTTCCAGCGGTGCTGCAGCGCGGGCGCGACACCGGAGATCTGCGACGCGATCACGGCGACGCGGTTGTGGTGGAACTCCTCGCCCAGACGCAGACCGGTGCCCTCGCCCTGCATGAAACCTGCGACGCAGACCCGCGAGCTGTACGCGACGGTGCGGATCGCCTCGTGCATGGCGTGGTAATTGCCGGTGACCTCGAGGCAGACGTCCGCGCCTCGTCCGCCGGTCTTGGCGCGCACGCGCTCGGCGACCTCGCCATCGGACGGGTCGAGGACCTCATGGATGCCGAGCTCGAGCGCCAGCTCGCGACGCGCGGCGATGCCGTCGACGCCGATGACGTGCGCACCGTTGAGGCGAGCCAGCTGCGCGACGATCTGCCCGGGTACGCCCAGTCCGAACACGACGACCGTCTCGCCGACGTGGATGTCGGCGTCGAGGATCACGTTCAGCGCGATGGCGCCGATCTGGGAGAAGATGCCGATGCGCGGGTCGACCGTGGGCGACAGGATGCGGTCGGCAGCGCGCGCCTCGGTTTGGATCGTCTCCGACCGGTGGCCCCAGGTGCCCCAGATGCGGTCGCCGACCTTCACGCGCGAGACGTCGGAGCCGATCTCCACCACTTCGCCGACCTCCTCGTAACCCCAGCCGTTCACGGGGTACTCGAAGCTCGTCGAACCGTCGACGAACAGGCGGCGGTCCTCGTCCCACCGCTTGTTGAGGTACGGGTTGCTGCCGCGATAGGCGGTCAGCTCCGTGCCGGCCGAGATGCCGGAGAAGAGGGTGTGGATGCGTACCTGGTCCGCGCCGAGCGGCTGGCGGTCCTCCTGCACGACTTCGGCGACGCGGGAGGAGGTGAAACTCACCATGGAGCCCATAGTTCTACTTTCCTTTTGTTGGGTGGGTGTTGTGGTCGGTGGAAGTGGATCGGTCACGAGCGGTCGTCGGTCGACGGGTCAGCCCTTCACGGCTCCGGAGATGAAGCCCTGCGCCACCTGCTTCTGCATCACGACGAAGAGCACGAGCACCGGAAGGATCGTGATCAGCGTCGCTGCGGCGAGCGGGCCGATGTCGAGCTCACGGCCGCTGGTGAACTGGTACAGGCCGGTGGTGAGCGGCCGGAAGTCCCCGCCCGGCAGGTAGAGCAGGGGCACCAGGAAGTTGTTCCAGGTCTGCAGGAAGGTGAACACGGCGAGTGCCGAGATGCCCGACCCCACCAACGGGAGCATCACCCGGTAGAAGATCTGCCACTCGGATGCCCCGTCGATGCGCGCGGCCTGCTCCAGCTCATTGGGCAGATCGGTGAAGAACGCCCGCATGAAGAAGGTGCCGAACGAGACGCCGGTCGAGGTCAGCACGAGGATGACGCCCGCGAGCGTGTCGAGCAGCCCGATCGATCGCAGCTGGAAGAACAGCGGGATCATGTAGGTGAAGAACGGCACGAGCAGGCCGAGCACGACCGTGTAGAACGCGAGGGTCCGTCCACGGAAGGGCAGCCGAGCGAACGCGTAGCCCGCCATCGTCGACAGCACGATCACGAGGAGCGTGCTCGGCACCGACAGCAGCACGCTGTTCAGCACATAGTCGCTGAAGTGCCCGTCGGTCCACGCCTTGGCGATGTTCTCGAACGAGAAGGACGTGAACAGCCCGAACGGGTTGACCTTGACGTCGGTCCCGGTTTTGAACGTGGTCGACAGCAGCAGCACGATCGGTGCGAGCGTGAGCAACGACAGCACGATGAGCAGCGTGTGCTTTCCGGTGAGCCCGAGGCGTTTGCGCGGCGACATCTTGTTGAGTTCGCGCGGTGCAGGCACGACGTCGAGGCTCCTCGCCAGTCCGAGGCGGTCCTCTTCCGAGGCGGTGATGTCGCTCATGCGGTTGTCCCTTGGATCGAGAGCCGGCGCTGCAGCCGGTTGAGGAACACAGCGCACGGAATGGAGAGAACGGTGATCAGCATGGCGAGCGTCGTGCCGTAACTGATCGCGTTGAGCTGGAATGCGTTCGTGTAGGCGTACGTGCCGAGCACGTTGGTGGCATTCGCCGGCCCGCCGCCGGTCATGATGAAGATGATGTCGAACACGCTGAACCCGCCGACCAGCGTGATCGTGGTCACCATGATGAACACCGGCATGATCTGCGGCAGGATGATGTGCCACAGCCGCTGCGCCGCGTTCGCCCGGTCGAGGCGCGCAGCCTCGACCAGTTCGGTGTCGACGTTGCGCAGAGCCGACAGGAAGATGATCATCACGAACCCGGTGCTCGCCCAGATCGCCGTCGCCAGCACCGCGTAGAGCGCGGTGTCCGGGTTGCCGAGCCATCCGGTCGTCAGGCTCTCGAGGCCGATCGCCCGCAGCGCGACATTCAGCCAGCCGTTCAACGGGTCGTAGATCCAGCTCCACACGATGCCGATCGCGATGCCCGGCAGCACATACGGAAAGAAGAATGCGAGCCGGTAGAACGCGCTCCCCCTCCGCACGTTCCAGAGCAGCAGTGCGTAGAGGAGTCCGATGACGAGCGGCGAGATGGTGCCGATCACGATCCAGATGAGGTTGTTCGACAGCGCGTGCCACATCTCCGGATCGGTGAACATCCGCACGTAGTTGTCGATGCCCACGAACGGCGGCGACGGGTTGATGCCGTCGAAGTCGACGAACGAGTAGTAGATCGCCGAGCCGAGCGGGAAGAGGAAGAAGACGATGACGAGCACCATGAGGGGTGCGACCATCAGGATGCCCAGGCGGGACTGCGCCCGCCTGGTCACCCGCGGTACTGCTGAGGATCGTGTCGTCATCACTTGGTCTTCGCGGTGGCTGCCGTCTGGAGGTTCTTCGCGACCTGCTCCGGGGTGAGCTTGCCGGCGAGCACGCCCTGCATGCCGTCCCACATGGCCTTGTTGAACACGTCGGTGGAGCTGACGTCGATGTTCTGCCCGACGCCGCCGGTTCCCTTGGCGTAATCAGCCGTGTCCTTGATCACCTGCTGGAACAGCGGCGACGTCTTCACGTTCGTCGTGTCCACCGGGTAGGCCGGGATGAGGTACTGGTTGACCTCCCACTGGCCGTGCTCGGGGCTCACCAGGTAGTCCATGAACTTGAGGGCAGCGGACTTGTCCTTCGCCTTGGCCGACATGAAGATGCCGTTGCCGAGTCCGCCGATCGCGACGCCCTTGTCATCCGGGCCGGGGAACGGGATGAAGCCGATGTCCGACTTGGTGCTCGAACCGAGATCCTGCACCAGCCACGTGCCCGTGGGGTTCATGGCCGCCTTGCCCGAGTAGAAGAGGGCGTTCGCGTTGTTGTACGTGATCGCGCCGGCCGACGGCGGGATCCAGCCCTTGTCCTTGAATTCCTTCCACGTGTTGACCGCCGAGACGACCCCGTCGCTGTTCCAGTTGCTGTCACCGGCGATGAGCTTCTTCTCCTCGTCGGCGCCCACCCGGCTCGCGAGCGACATGCTCAGCATGTGTCCGCCCTCCCAGCCCTCTTTGTCGCCGAGGGTGAACGGGATGATCCCCTTCGACTTCAGCGTGGCCGCCGTCGCCTCGAGGTCCGAGAGGTTGGTCGGCACGTCGAGGCCGTATTTGGCGAAGATGTCTTTGTTGTAGAAGAGTCCGACCTCTTCGATCTGGTCGGGGATGCCCGACACCTTGCCGTCGAAGGTCACGGTGTCCTTCGCCCAGGTGTAGACGGGGTAGTTCTGCTTGGCGTACTGATCGGTCATGTCGTACAGCAGGCCCGCCTTCGCCAGAACGCCCGCGAAGCCGGGGCCGGTGTCGTAGCTGAAGACGTCGGGGCCGTTGCCGGAGCGCAGCTGGGTCTGCAGCAGCGTGCGGATGCTGTCGCCCGGGGACACGTTGAGCTTCACCGTGACGCCCGACTTCTTCTCGAAGTCGGCGATGTCCTTCTTGATCGCGGTCAGGGTCTCGGGGGTGTCGGGCTGGCCGATCAGGTAGGTGATGTGGTTCTTCTCGCCGGTGCCACCCGAGCCCGGCGCGCCGCCCGTGCATCCGGTCATGGCCAGTGCGGCGGCCGCGAACGCGGCCACGGCCCCGAACAGGGAAACCTTCTTCATGTCGACTCCTTCGTCGCTGTGTGATCTCAGAACGCGCTTGACGGGTCATCCCGCCCGTTAGAAATTTAACGTAAACCAATTTTGGCAATGCTGTCAAAGCTTTTGTTTCCGCATTATCAGGCGAATAGGAACAACATACCGAAACGAAGGTTATGAGGTATCAAACTTTCGAGAGTGCTGTTAGCCTGACTGCCATGGCGGAACGAGGCCCGTACTCCAAGGGCAGAGAACGACGCGAGGCGATCCTCGAGAGCACGTTGACCGTGTTCTCGCAGCTCGGCTCGCGCAGAGCGTCGATGCGCGCGATCGCCGACGACGTCGGCATCAGCCCTGCGCTGCTGCAGTACTACTTCTCGAGCCGGGAGGAGCTCCTGCTCGAGGTGATCCACCAGTGGGACGTCACGAACGCCCAGCGCGGAACGGGCATGACCCATTTCGCGGACTGGCTCTCGGCAATACGGCACAACGCCGTTGTGCCGGGAATCGTGCACCTCTACATGACGTGCGTGATCGAGGCGACCGACCCCGATCATCCCGGTCGCCCGTTCTACAAGGAGCGCTACGCCACGCTCACCCGCAAGATCGTCGGCGAGCTGCTGGTGCAGCAGCGCAACGGCACCCTGCCGGCGGACGCGGAACCGGAGCGGATCGCCCGCATGCTGCTGGCCGCGAGCGAGGGCATGCAGATCCGCTGGCTCCACGAGCCCGACTTCGACATGTTCGACGAGTTCCTGTTCCTCCTACGGCAGTTCGGGATCGTCATCCCCGAACTCGAGGGCGCAGACGACCCGGCAGCGGTGCTTACCACGCGCGCCTGAGCGTCAGCCGAACCGGTCCGGCGGACTACACGACGTACTTCAGCCCGACCGCCGATTCGAGCGTCTGGCCGGCGGCGTGCAGCGGTACGCTCCACGTCTGGTCGCCGACGATCCCGTCGTCCGCGACATGCGCCCAGCGCTGGAACGCCTCGACGGACGCCTTGGTGTGCGGCCCGAAGACGCCGTCGATGCCCTGCGGTGTGACCCCGCCCCACTGGGCGGCGCCGTTGGTCAGCACCGTCTGCAGGCTCGAGACGACCGCGCCGTGCGATCCGACCTGCAGCACGGGCATCGGTCCCCCGTTCGGCAGCGCGGCCCAGGTGTGCGGGCCGACGATGCCGTCAGCGGTGAGGCCGTTCGCCTGCTGGAAGGAGACGACAGCCGCCTTCGTGTGCGGCCCGAAGACCCCGTCGACGACCACGTCGAGGTCGGGTGTTCGGCGCAGCGCCCGCTGAGCGCGCCTGACCACGTCTCCCGTGTCACCCTGCCGGATGGTCGGTTGCCCCGGATTCGCCATGCTGTTTCCCTCCTGCCCGATCGAGAACGACTCGCTCCCGGGGCCAGCTTCCTCCATCCCGGCCCGGCGCGCGACCCGCGAAGGACTACCGTTGAGGGATGACCGAATCCGATACGCCGCAGAGCGAGGCAGAGACTGCCGGCGACGCGAAGACCTTCTCCGACCTCGGACTCGACGGCGCAGTCCTGAAGGCACTGAAGGATGTCGGCTACGAGACCCCGTCCGCCATCCAGGCCGCGACCATCCCCCTACTGCTCGAGGGCCGCGACGTGGTCGGCCTCGCGCAGACGGGTACGGGCAAGACGGCGGCGTTCGCGCTGCCCATCCTGTCGCGGCTCGACATCTCGCAGAAGAACCCGCAGGCGCTGGTGCTCGCGCCGACCCGCGAACTCGCCCTGCAGGTCGCCGAGGCGTTCGAGAGCTATGCCGCCCACATGCGCGGCGTGCATCTGCTCCCGGTGTACGGCGGCCAGGGCTACGGCGTGCAGCTGTCGGCCCTGCGGCGCGGCGTGCACATCGTCGTCGGCACGCCCGGCCGCATCATGGACCACCTCGACAAGGGCACCCTCGATCTCTCCGAGCTCAAGTATCTGGTGCTCGACGAGGCCGACGAGATGCTCAAGATGGGCTTCGCAGAAGACGTCGAGACGATCCTCGCCGACACCCCCGACGACAAGCAGGTCGCCCTCTTCTCCGCGACGATGCCCGCGCAGATCCGCCGGATCTCGAAGAAGTACCTGCACGACCCCGAAGAGATCACGGTCAAGAACAAGACCACGACCTCGGCGAACACGACGCAGCGCTACCTGATGGTGTCGTACCCGCAGAAGGTCGACGCGCTCACGCGCATCCTCGAGGTGGAGAACTTCGAGGGGATGATCATCTTCGTCCGCACCAAGAACGAGACGGAGACGCTCGCCGAGAAGCTGCGAGCACGCGGGTACTCCGCTGCCGCCATCAACGGCGACGTCGCCCAGGCTCAGCGCGAGCGCACCGTCGAGCAGCTCAAGTCGGGCAAGCTCGACATCCTGGTGGCCACGGATGTCGCCGCCCGCGGTCTCGATGTCGAACGCATCAGCCACGTGGTCAACTTCGACATCCCGATCGACACCGAGTCGTACGTGCACCGCATCGGCCGCACCGGACGAGCCGGCCGCAGCGGTGCCGCGATCAGCTTCGTCACGCCGCGCGAGCGCCGCCTGCTCACGGCCATCGAGAAGGCGACCCGGCAGCCCCTCACCCAGATGCAGCTGCCGAGCGTCGAAGACATCAACGTCACCCGGCTCGCACGCTTCGACGACGCGATCACTGCGGCACTGGCGCAGGAGGACCGCATCTCGCGTTTCCGCGACATCATCGGTCACTTCGTGGAGCACCACGACGTGCCGGAGGCCGACGTGGCCGCCGCACTCGCCGTCGTCGCCCAGGGAGACGAGCCGCTGCTGCTCTCCCCCGAGGACGAACTGGCGCGCCGCGTCGAACGGGATGCCCGCGCGCGCGACGAGCGCGACAGCCGCCCCGACCGCGGTGGCCGCGACACGCGCGGCACGCGCGGCACGCGGGGCGAGCGGCCGGAACGCCGCTCCCGCCCCACGAGCGGACCGATGTCGCAGTACCGCATCGAGGTCGGCAAGCGCCAGAAGGTGGAGCCGCGCCAGATCGTCGGCGCGCTCGCCAACGAGGGCGGCCTGAGCCGCGAGGACTTCGGCGCGATCCAGATCCTTCCGGCGTTCTCGCTGGTCGAGCTGCCCGCCGACCTCTCGAACGAGGTGTTCGACAAACTCCGCGGCACCCGGATCGGCGGCAAGCTCATCGAGCTGCGTCCGGATCGCGGCGGCCCGAGCCGGCGCACCGACCGCGGTGACCGCGGTGACCGTCCCGACCGCGCCGACCGTGACGACCGACCTGCTCGTGACGACCGGGACGACCGGCCGGCGCGCAAGCCGCGCCACCGCTGAGCCGCCCCTGCATGGACGCCTGTTCCGAACTCGTCGACGTCGCGAATCGACTCGCGTCGGCGTCTGCCACACCGCGCCGCTTTCTGATCGACCTCGGCGTGCACGCCGGCGGAGTGCGCCGAGGACCGCTGTGGATGCTCGACGCCGCATCCGGCGGCCGCAACCGCATCTCGGGACGCAACTTCCGGCGGGAGCTCGACGACGGAACGGATGGCCAGGCACGGCACTTCGCCGGAACCGTGGCGGTCGCGGCGCGAATCGGCGCGCCGCTCACCCGCTGGCTCTCGATCCACGTCGGCCGCGATGCCCCGGACACGGCCGATGGGCGCCTCACCGACAAGGCGCTCGACTTCGCGCGCCTCGTCCGGAGCGGTGAGCTGCAGCCGACCGCCTCAGGCGACTGGATCCGCACCCACCTCTGCCGCTCCTGACGGCCCTATCCGTTGAGGGGCGGCAAAGGCAGCCAAAACGGCGGTTTTGGCTGCGTTTGCCGCCCCTCAACGGATCGTGACTTGGCTAGAGGAGGCGGCGGAACTGCATCACACTGAGCGGCTCCTGCGGATAGTTCGCGTCGAAGAGGCAGAACTGCATGTAGGCCCAGCCGCGGCCGAGCGTTCCGTAGCCCTGCTCCTTCTGGTCGACGGTGAACGCTCCAAGGTGCTTGCGGCCGTCGCAGGTGAGCGACGCCGCGTGCGTCTGGCTCCACGCAGTCGCGATGTGGCCGCCGCCGGATCCCTCGTCCTTCAACGCCGGATCGGCCGTGCGGGTCGCGTTCTGCTTGACCGAGATCCACACGTGCGTCTGCTCGGCGGTGCCGGTGCACGAATAGACCGCGAACAGCAGCGCGGTCGTCGCCGACGTCTTCCAGATCGGTCCGATGACGTTCACAGACGTCACCTTCGGTTGATGCTCGTGCCCTGAGGCGGATGCGGGCGCGGCCGTTCCGAGCAGCGCGCCGAGGGCGACGACGGCCGCAGCCACGACGGTGATGATCTTGCGCATAGTGCTTTCTCCTTCGGGAGTAGCGGTGCACATCCCGGATCCCCCGGAACGCGCGATGCCGGCAGGCGCAGGCGGAACGCTCCGCCGGATGCGCTCGCGTCGAGTCGCGAGCGCTGGTGTGGTGTCGGGCCGCGGCGCCTTCGCCGGGCCGGGTGTCACGGGCGCCGGGCGTCATGCGCACTCCGGCACTCGGTGACGTGCGTCTCGTCTCCGCCCGAACAGAGGCGCAACGTGGATCCGGATGCCCGGACCGCTCACCGTCGTCGACGGGTTCGCGACGACACGCCCACCGTACTGCGGTCACCGGCCGAACGGCTAGGTCGCCGACCGCATTCGGGCCGGTCTCATCCGAACTAGGTGATGCGCAGCTGCAGGGTTATGCGGTGCGATGAGGTGTGAACGACCAGCTTCCGCTCATCGGCGGCATCCTCATCCTGATCGATCTGGCGATCCGGATCACCGCGCTCATCATCGTGCCGCGAGACCGCAAGCCCACCGCCGCCATGGCCTGGCTTCTCGCGATCTTCCTCATCCCGTTCGTCGGCATCCTGCTGTTCCTCATCATCGGCAACGTCAAACTGCCCAAGAAGCGCCGGGACAAGCAGAAGGAATTGGACCGGATGATCCACGAGCGTTCGGAGGCGTTGGAGCCGCCGTCCGGTCGGGCGGCGTGGCCCGACTGGTTCAGCGCGCTCGTGCGCCAGAACCGCAAGCTCGGTGCCCTGCCGGCCGTCGAGGGGAACAGGGCGACACTGCTCGGCGACTACAACGCGTCCATCGACGCGATGGCCGCCGAGATCGACACCGCCACCCGATTCGTGAACATCGAGTTCTTCATCGTCTCGTTCGACGCGACCACGAAGGGGTTCTTCTCGGCGATGGAACGTGCCGTGCAGCGCGGTGTGGCCGTGCGGCTGCTCGCCGACTTCGTCGCATCCAGGCGGGCAGCGCACCACGACGAGACCTTCGCCGAGCTCGATCGGATCGGCGTGAAGTGGAGCTACATGCTGCCGGTGCGCCCGTTCAAAGGCGAATACCAGCGGCCCGACCTGCGCAATCACCGCAAGCTGGTGGTGGTCGACGGCCTCGTCGGGTACATGGGGTCGCAGAACCTCATCGATCGCAGCTACAACGCCCCCAAGAACATCAAGCGCGGGCTCCAGTGGCAGGAGCTGATGGCCAGGACGACGGGACCGGTCGTGGCGGCGATCAATGCCGTCTTCCTCTCCGACTGGTACCTGGAGACCGACGAACTGCTCGGCGACGAGGCGAATGTGCGCGCGGTCGACATCGCTCCGGATGCGTCCCCGGACGCCCTCGTCTGCCAGGTCGTGCCGAGCGGGCCCGGGTACGAGGGCGAGAACAATCTGCGCCAGTTCCTCACGCTGGTGACGTCGGCACAGCAGAAGGTGATCATCACAAGCCCCTACTTCGTGCCCGACGAGGCGATGATGTACGCGATCACCTCAGCGTGCGACCGCGGACTCGACGTGCAGTTGTTCGTCTCGGAGGTCGGCGACCAGGGATCCGTCTGGCACGCCCAGCGCTCCTACTACGCTCCCCTGCTGAAGGCCGGCGTGCAGATCTGGCTCTATCCCGGCCCGTTCATCCTGCACGCGAAGCACCTGTCGATCGACGACGACGTGGCGGTGATCGGCTCGAGCAACATGGACATCCGCTCGTTCGCCCTCAACGCCGAGGCCACCCTGCTCGTGCGCGGCGCGTCGTTCGTGGAGCAGATGCGTGCGGTCGAGCAGGGCTATCGGGATGCCGGCCGCCGGCTCACCCTCGAAGAGTGGGAGAAGGAGCCGGCCTCGGCGACCTTCCTCGACGGCGTCGCGCGGCTGACCTCAGCGCTGCAGTAGTTGTCGGCAGCGTCCGCTCGTCAGCGCGACCGCACCAGGGACTCCGCCGCGCTCTGGAACCACGCTCCGGCATCCGGGCCGCCGTTGCAGGTGCCGTCGCTCGCGCCCGGATGCTTGACCCACAGCAGAGCATCCAGTTTCGAGTCGGGGCCCTCGGTGATCTGCGGATCCTGCCCGAGAGCCGCGCCCGGCGGATTGCACCAGGTGCCCGTCCACCCGTTGCCGTTGCGCGAGACGTCGATGATGAAATGCTTCCAGCCGACGCGTGACGACACCTTGCCGGCATAGTCGCGCTCGGACTGGGTGCGGTCGAAGTTCGAGACGTTCGTGAAGAAGCCGCGCGCGTCGGCGATTCCCGCGGCCTTCAGCCGGTCGGCCTGCGCGGCGGGAGAGAGCCAGCGGGCGTTTCCGCCGTCGAGGTACGCGGCGACTCCCGCCGAGGAGAGGATCTTCACCGCCGAATGGATCACGCTCGGACGGGATGCGGCGACACTCGCGCACTTCGCACTCGCGAGCATGGCCAGCGAGTCCGGCTCGACGAGCACCACGGCGTGCCGGCCCGCGAGTTCGGAGGCGATGACGCGATTCCATGCGAGGTACTGGTCCGGTGCGAGTCCGCCGGCGGAGTACCCACCGCAGTCGCGGTTCGGGATGGCGTACGTGACGAAGACGGGCGTCGCGTGCTGCGCCTCGGCGGCGCGCAGGTGCCGTTGCAGCACGCTGCGCAGCAGGGTGGGAGACGCATACCAGTCCCCCAGCCAGACGGCCGTCGGCTGATCGGCGATCGTGTCGATGAGCGCGGCGCTCGTGGTGTGGCCGCGCACCGCCAGCCAGTCGGCGACGATGCGGGCGTCGCTGTACGGGTCGACGTAAAGGCGACCAGGAAAGACCCGGGCATCGGCGGCCGCGATCGCGGATGATTGCGTCGGCGGTCGGGTCGGGCCCTGCGCAGGTGCCTGTGCGGCGCCGACGGGCGCGAGGGCACCGAGCATCACGACGACGAGTGCGGCGATGAGACTTTTCATGAGGAACCTCGGTCCTCTCCGTGTGAACGATCGACCGGATGTCCCCTTCGACTATCGACCGATTGTCACCCTCGGTCAGCGATCGCACCACCGGGACGCAAAAACCGCCCTCCGAGGATTGTGATCCTCGGAGGGCGGTTCGTCAGGCCGTGCGTGGGGCTGTTGCTCAGCGCCCCTCGGCCGCAGCCTTCTGCTTCTCGTACTCGGCGCGGATCTCGGTCATATCGAGAGCGCGCAACTGACCGATCAGGTCTTCGACCGCCTCAGCGGGAAGAGCACCGGCCTGCGAGAAGAGCGGAATGCCGTCGCGGTAGGCGACGAGGGTCGGAATGGACTGGACGCCATACGACGCAGCGAGGTCCTGCTCGGCTTCAGTGTCGACCTTGCCGAAGGTGATGTCGGAGTGATTCTCCGACGCGCCCTCGAACACGGGAGCGAACATGTGACACGGGCCGCACCAGTCGGCCCAGAAGTCGAGGAGAACAATGCCGTCGGCGACCGACTGGTCATGGTTCTGGCTAGTGATTTCTGTGGTTGCCATGCGGTTAATAACAACCTCCGACCGGGGATATTCCATCCGCCCGACCGCGTCGTTTGCCACTTGTGGTGGTTATCCCGGCCGTGAGACAACCGCAAGTGGCAAACGACGGATGCGACTTCCTAGTCGGTCGACGAGCTCTGATGCTGTACGGCGTCCTTGCTTGACTGCGCCTGCTCCTTGACGCCGTCGGCCGCGTCGGATGCCTCGGCCTTCACCGAGTCGACTGCGTCCGTCGCCGTCGACTTCACGGCGTCGAACGCGTCCTGCGCGGGTTGTTTCAGGTCGCTCGCGACGCCCTTGGCCGTGCTGGCGAGGTCGTCCATCAGCGGTTGCGCGGCATCCTTGACCTGCGATGCCAGCTTCTTCTCGGCGTCGCTCGCGGGGATGAGGGACGCGGCCAGCCAGCCGATCCCCACGGCGATGAGGCCGACGGCGAGCGGGTTGCCCTTGACCGCGGACTGCGCCTTGTCCGCCGTGTCGGACACCGTGCTCGAGGCCGAGTCGCGGGCGTCCGAGGTGGAGCCCATCACGTGTTCGCGAGCCGAGCGGAACGCGCCCTTGACCTTGTCCGCCTGACGTTCGGCGATCTTCGACGGGCTCACCTTGTCGGCCAGCGCGTCGACGTTCGTGCCGAGTTCGCGACGTGTCTCTTCGATGTTGGAGCGGATCTCATCCGGATTGTTGCTCATCGGTTCTCTTCATTTCGTTTCAGTGTTTCGGGAATCTCTTTGATGGTGTCGACGGTCTGAGGCGCTCCCGCGACGGACTTGAGGGCCTTGCGTCCCTGCAGGTACAGCACCAGGGCGACGACCAGCCAGATGACGGCGACGATCACGGCCGACCAGGCGTTCCCGACCAGGTAGCCGAGGGCCCACCAGACAGCGATCGAGATGAACAGCACGCCCATGACGGCGGCGTAGCCGGCCCCGCCGAGCAGTCCGGCGCCTTTGCCCGCGCGGGTGGCGGACTCCTTCACCTCGGCCTTCGCCAGCTCGAGCTCCTGACGCATCAGGGTGGAGACGTCGCGCGTGACCTCGCCGAGGAGGTCGCCGAGCGAGGTGTTCGCGGCCTTCTGCTCCGACGGGGTGGGGATGTCGGTCATCGGGTGATGTCCGGATCCTGGCCCTCGTCGTCGCTTGCGACATCGTCGCTGCGATCGGTGAGGAGTTCGGCGTAAAGCGGGGTCGTGGGCTCGGCGGGCGCCTCCGGGGTCGCGTACGACGCGTTCTGGATGCCCGGCTCGCGGACCTCGGGAGCGGGGACCGGCGACTGGCCCCACGGCATCTGGGGCTCGGGCTGCGCGTCGGCGTGCGGCGCAGCAGCGGATGCGGGCGCGTCGGAGCTCCCTGCGCCGGAGGTACCGGAGGCATCCGGAGCGTCGGAGGCGCCCGAGGCGAGCGAGCGCGTCAGGCGCCCGGCAACCGCACCGGCGGCGACGGCGAGCGCGATGAACGCGCCCGGCCGGCGGGCGGCGTACGACTTGAGCTCGGTGAGCAGCGATCCGGGGTCACGGGAGTCGAGGTACGACGCGGCGCTTCCGGCGCGAGCCGCAGCGCGCGAGACGAGGTCGGAGGCGAGTCCTCCGGACGAGTTGCGAGCCATATCGGCGAGTTCGTCGCTGACCGACTGCAGACCGTCTGCGACGCGCTGCTGCTGCAGGGCCGCCTGCTCGCGGAGCTCGCTCTGCGTCTGGTGCAGCAGGTCGGTCGCCTGCGACTTGGCCTCTCCGACGACGTCGGCGGCCTGGTCTTTCGCGGTGTCGAGGACACGGGTGCCGCCGTCGACGACCTCGTCCTTCATCGCGCCCGCCTGATCGGCGACGACCTGCTTGGTGGACTGGTCGGCGGCGTCGTCGCGCGGGAATGCGTTCGGTGCAGCGCCGGAATAGGTGTCTGTCATGATGTTGTTTCCTTCGGGTCGATCTGGCGGTCGATGTCGGATGGACCGCTGTTGGTGGTCTCAGTGTTCGTGCACGATGCGGCACCGACAAGGGATTGTGGAGTGCACGGGTGGCGGGTACACGCGGGGGCGGAAGACTGCGAGGCGACGGCTTTCGCGTGTCGCCGGTATCTCGGACGCGACCATTGACGCGGACCCGATGCAGTGGTTCATTCGGGTGAGTTGCCAGGACCTCGGCGGCACCCAAACGATCGGAGACCGCTGATGAGCGACACGGACAAGACCACCGGCACGGACACGACGGGCTCGGCCGACCCGAGCGACGCCGAGAAGAAGCGGACGGACGACATCCCCGACGGGTCGTCGTCGGAAGGTTCCGACGACACCGACCGCGACACCGCGTCAGGCGGCCCCGCCGAGTAGTCCCGGATGACCCCTCGATCGGCCGATCGAGGGGTCACCGCCGGGCTACTTGCCGATGCGGCCATACATTGCGTCGACATCGGCCAATTCGAGATCCGCCGTCGCCTGGATCAGCTTCAGCAGTTCCGGATCGAGTCCGGGTGCGTACTCTTCGAAGCGCTCCGTCGCGATGACGGACGGGACGCCCTCCGGTGCCTGCTCGGACGCATCGAGCTCGGTGCCGTCCTTCGACGGCGACAGCCCCCGGAAGATCTTGCCGGCCTCGGACTGGCCGGCGAGGTCGAACGTGTACTGCTTGCTCTGCAGGCCGAGGTCGGTCAGCTTCTTCACCTCGGGGAACTTCTCGGCGTTGGTCTTCGGGATCGGGAGCAGCTTGTTCCAGTCGACTCCGAGGGTCTCGAGCGCCTTCGCATAGCCGTTCTCGTGAGCCTGGTCGCGAACGATCAGGTACGAGATCGTGGAGCGCGCCGTCTTGTTCTCGGTCATCTCGTAGATGCGGCACTTCTGCAGCCGGCCCGTGGATTCGAGCATCAGGTTGTACAGCAGGTCGAGCACGACGTTGCCCGAGTTGTAGACGTAGCTGCCCGACCACGGGTTGCCCACCGCGTCCACCGGGAGCGCACCCTGTGCGCCCACCAGATAGTGGTGGATGTTGCCCTCGGAGAGCGCGATGTTGAGCGGGATCGCACCGCCCGCACCCGGCTTGTCGAGCGGGTCGGTCTTCTTGCCCTGGTACTGCGGCGAGCCGTCGAGCAGGCGGGAGATCGTGGTTCCGATCAGCTCGACGTGGCTGATCTCCTCGGTGCCGATGCCCTGGATGAGGTCACGGTACGGCTTGGCCGCGGGACCGCGGAAGTTCATCGCCTGGAAGAGGTACTGCATCATCGTGCGCATCTCGCCGAACTGGCCGCCGAGCCCTTCCTGGAGCGCGTTGGCGGCGCCGGGATCGGGCTCATCCTGCTCGATGTCGTTGATCAGATTCTGGACGTGAAAGAACATGAGACCTCCAGGTCTTGTGCCGGCGCGGGATGGCCGACTCCCTGTTGACGGTCCTCAGATAACGGGCGACCACCACCCATTGACCTCAGGTCGATTGACGGATCGGGACGCGGCGTCCGAAACCCGCCAGCGTTGAGGAGCGACGCGTCGAAGGATGGACTCGAGGCGCGGATGTGAGCGCGCCGCCGACCAGCGAAGGATCCTCAGTGACCAGCACCCACGTCGCCATCGACCCGGCCATTCTGTACTTCGGCACCCCCGTCGCCCTCATCAGCACACAGGACGAGGATGGCGTGCAGAACCTTGCCCCGATCTCGTCGATCTTCTGGCTCGGGCACCGTGCCGTGCTCGGCGTCGCCGCGCGGTCGCAGACCGGCCTCAACCTGACGGGCACGCGCGAATGCGTCATCAATCTCCCCGATGCCTCTCTCGTCGACGCCGTCGATCGGCTCGCGCTGACGACGGGGCGGCATCCGGTCTCCGAACGCAAGTCGGGCGTGGGCTACCGACACGTGCGCGACAAGTTCGCACATGCCGGCCTCACTCCCCTGCCGTCGGACACCGTTGCGCCCGCGAGGGTCGCCGAGTGCCCCGTGACGATGGAGGGGCCGGTCATGCGCCTGCACGAGCTGGAAAGCGATGATCCGGCCCGAGCAGGCGGCATCGTGCTCGCCGAGGTTGCGGTGACACGGGTGCATGTGCACCAGGAACTCCGGATGGCCGGACATCCGAATCGCGTGGACCCGCTGCGCTGGCATCCCCTGCTGATGTCATTCCAGCGGTTCTTCGGCATGGGCGGCGAGGTCAGCCCGTCGCGTCTCGCCTCGATCGACGAGGAGTGGTACCGGCCGGGGGCCCCGGCACGGGTCCTCGTGCAATGAGGGGTCGCAACACGCCGTGTGGTCGACCCCGAAGCGGCGTGTTGCGACCCCTCATTCCGGCGTCTCGCCTCAGGAGAGCCCCGTCGTGTCCGCGGAGACCCGCTTCACGCCGTCGAGCTGCGCGATCGCGGAGATCAGCGCCTCGACGTCGGACCTGCGACCCTTCACGTGGATGCTGAACTCCATCGCTGCGCCGTTCTCGGCCTGACTCATCTCGTCGATGCGCGTTTTCGCGCCGTTGGCCGCGCACAGGTCGATCACCGCCTGGATGGCGTCGCCGTCATGCGCCGCGAGCACGACGACGGTCGCCCCGGTCGTGCGCCGGATCAGCCGCCCGGCGATCGGCATCGACCCCACCGTCACCAGGTGGAGCGCCGTGCCCGCCACCGCGAGGATCGGCAGGCCGGCGGCGCACGCCATCCCGACCGCGGCCGTCACCCAGATGGACGCAGCGGTCGTCAGGCCAACCACGTTCCCGCGATTGACGAAGATCACGCCCGCGCCCACGAATCCGATCCCCGTGACCACCTGGGCGGCGATCCGGGTCGGGTCGATCGGATGCAGTCCGAGGCTCGTGAAGCCGTAGGCGGAGACCAGCGTGAACAGGGCGGCGCCCACCCCGACCAGGATGTGCGTCCCGAGCCCCGCGCTCTTGAACCGGCGCTCGCGCTCGAACCCGATCACGCCCGACAGCACGAACGCGAGCAGGAGCAGCAGAAGCTGGGTCGCGAGACCCCCTCCGCCGAGCCACACCTCCACGCGACCACCACACCTTTCCTCGTCCGGCCCCGCAGTGCCGAAGTTCCGGTGGTGTCGCACGGTAGCGCCGCACGGTGATCGAGGGCATCACCCGGACCGGATGATGTGCCGGCGGTGCTGTGTCCAGGCGGTTGCGCATCCGGTCGTTCGAGGACATCATCGCTCACGGAGTCGCCATGGTGGCGTCGCCATCGAAGGAGAAATCGCATGCAGTTCAGGTACCTCGGCAACTCGGGTTTCAAGATCTCGGAGATCACCTACGGCAACTGGCTCACCCACGGGTCGCAGATCGAGAACGACACGGCCACCGCATGCGTGCGAGCAGCTCTGGATGCCGGGATCACCACCTTCGACACGGCCGACGTCTACGCCAATACGGTGGCCGAGTCGGTGCTCGGCGAGGCCCTGAAGGGTGAGCGCCGCGCCTCGA
Organism: Leifsonia sp. 10N434; assembly: GCF_056394405.1. Classification (NCBI taxonomy): domain Bacteria; kingdom Bacillati; phylum Actinomycetota; class Actinomycetes; order Micrococcales; family Microbacteriaceae; genus Leifsonia; species Leifsonia sp. 10N434. Next base: position 184,573 of record NZ_JBFTHV010000003.1, read on the forward strand.
TCGAGATCTTCACCAAGGTGTTCGGGCCGACGGGGCCGAAGGGCCACAACGACGTCGGGCTCTCGCGCAAGCACATCCTGGAGTCGATCAACGGGTCGCTCGAGCGCCTCCAGACCGACTACGTCGACCTCTACCAGGCGCACCGCTTCGACTTCGAGACCCCGCTCGAAGAGACCATGCAGGCCTTCGCGGACGTCGTGCGCCAGGGCAAGGCCCTCTACATCGGTGTGAGCGAGTGGACGGCCGAGCAGTTGCGCGCCGGTGCCGCCCTTGCGAAGGAGCTCAACATCCAGCTGATCTCGAACCAGCCCGAGTATTCGGCCCTCTGGCGCGTGATCGAGGAGGAGGTCGTTCCGACGTCGAAGGAGCTCGGCATCTCGCAGATCGTGTGGTCGCCGATCGCGCAGGGCGTGCTCACCGGCAAGTACAAGCCGGGCGCTCCGCTGCCCGAGGGCAGCAGGGCGACCGATGAGCGCGGCGGCAAGGACACCGTCAAGCGCTTCCTCGGCGACGACATCCTGACGCGGGTGCAGCAGCTCGAACCGATCGCCCGGGAGCTCGACCTGACGTCGGCGCAGCTCGCCGTCGCGTGGGTACTGCAGAACGACAACGTGGCTGCAGCGATCATCGGGGCCTCCCGCCCGGAGCAGGTCGCCGAGAACGCCGCGGCGTCCGGGGTCACGATCCCGGCGGAATTCCTCTCACGGATCGACGACGTGCTCGGCGACGTGGTGGAACGCGACGCGTCCCACACGGCGACGCGCTCGCCGGCAACACGCGAGGCGTAGCGCTCGGTGCAATGCGACCCGGGCGGCCGGGTCGCATCGCCAGCGGCCCTGCCGCGAACGTCAGTTGCTGTGGCAGCCGAGTTGCACGAGGTCGGCGGGCAGCAGATTCTCGGCGCAGACGTTGTTCCTCGACCGAACCGTCCATGCGCCGTCGACCCACTCGAACACCGCCGTGATCTCCGACTGCTGCAGGATGACGGCGGCGATGGCCCACGTGCCGCTGCACTGCGGATGATCGATCGTGCCGTCGAGCCCGGCGCGCGTGCGGGCCGCCTTCAGCAGGTCGGCACTGCACTGCGGAGATCCGGCCGCCGCCGTCGGTGTCGGTGTCGGTGAAGGGGCGGCGGAGGGTGTCGCCGAGGGCGTGGTCGGCGGTGCCGTCGCCCCACCGCGCGACGGCACCGCCCCGTATCCGATGGCCCCCATCGGACCGGCGATCTGGCCGATCATCGCCCACGTCCTTCCATCGGAGCTCGACGCGACCCTCGAACCGACGAGCGCGTGCATGGGATTCGGCAGGTCGGACTCCTCCGTCGCGACGAGCCAGCGGCCGGAGCCATAGCCGGCGGCTTCGACCCTGGTCCCCTCGAGACCCGCGGCAGGAGCTGTCCGCCACGACGCGCCGTCCGTGCTCGTGTCGGCGAGGCCGTCGGTCGGCGATGGGGTGAACGTCAGCGGATCCGGGAGCGCGTGGGTGTTCGCATTGATCAGCCAGGTCCCCGATCCGTAGGTCACCGCGCCTCCGGTCTGGTTCTCCAGCGCATCCGCCGCCTGCGGCGTCCAGTGCTCGCCGTCCGTGCTGCCATAGACCTTCACCGGCGGCGAGAGGGCGATGCCCGCGACAGCAGTCCATCGTCCGTCGCCGAAGGCGACAGACGACAGCCCGGTGAGGCCGTACTTGCTCGTGTCGGCGACTGTTGCGACCGGTCGCCAGTCGGATCCGTTCGAGCTGGAGTAGACGATCCCCGCTCCGCCCGCCTGCGATTGATAGCCGAGCGAGCCGGCGGGTGCATCCCCCACAGCCTCCCAACGGCCTCCCCCGAAGGCGACCCCGTTGAGCTGGCCGGGAACACTCGCCGCCTTCTTCCACGTGCGCAGATCCGCACTGGTCAGGATGTCCGACTGCGGCACGTCGAAGACCGGGGGCAGCGTGACCGCGACCCAGTGCCCGTTCGCGTAGCCGAGCCCGGAGATCAGTTCATGCGGAACGGTGGCGACGTGCGCCCAGGATCTTCCGTCCGCGCTCGTCCAGACCTCCGTCTGGTCGACGATGCTGGTGCCGGTCGATGCGCTCCAGGATGCCGCGGCCCACAGCGCGGTCACCGGTCCGACCGCCTGCTGATAGACCGTGCCAGTACCGAGATCGACGAGTTGCAGGTCACCACCGCTGGCCCCGGGCTTCACCGCGATCACGTTCTTCGGGGCGTAACCGGCCCACCGCTTCCCGACCACATGCGCCGCGGTGAGAGACAGGGGCTGGGGCGCGGTCAGCGGATTGCCGCAATTGCACTTCACCCGTGGCGTGCCGGTCGCATCCACCATCACCGCCGTGCCCGCCTGCAGAACGGAGACGAGCGTTGTCGCCGCCCCGTTGCGGTAGCCGTGGTTGATCACGAGGGTGTCGCTGTTCAGGATGACCGGGGTCAGCGACGCCACGTACGCGCCGATGTTCTTCGCCCGGATCCCCAGCACGCGGGCCCAGGCCCCAGCTTTCGCCGGGTTGGCGGTGAGGAACGACACCAGCTTCTGCGGATCGCAGACCTGGGCGTCCCCGCTGCCGCCGTAGAGTCCTGGCGTCGTTCCGGTCGCCACCGGCGTGTGCGTGGCTTTGGCGACGGGGAGCGTCTTGCGCAGCTGGGCGCTCTTCTGCACGACGGTGTCGGCGGCGTCGGGCGTCGCACTCGCGACGGTCGCGGTGAACGGATTCGCTCCCGGCTTGGACGACGGCACGAGAGCCACCGACACGGCAGCGTTGCTCGACACGGCGAAGTACACCGCGCCCGCGGCCCCGACGAGCACCACGGCCGCGACGATCGCGCCCACGATCCACCAGCGCCGACGGCGCCCGACGGATGTCTCGGTCACGGCTCACCCGCTCACGACATACGACGGCAGGCGGCGAGACCCTCGCCCGTCGAGTCGTTGCTGTTCAGCGGTTGATCGTGAAGTCGTTGTCGCCGTTGCCGTCATCGTCGGCGTCCGGTCGCGTGGCCGGCTTCCCACCATCTTCAGGCATCTGCGCCTCCTCGAGACGGCCTCGGGTGCCGCCTGATGGCTGGATACTAGTCCCGCAGCTCAGTCGCGGTAAAGCTTAATTGAGGATTCGTCATTCGTTCTTGCGACGCATCCAGTGCTCGCGCAGGAAGACCCGGCCGAACCACGCGCTGAGGCCGTTGCCCTCGTACTCGTTCGGATCGGCGTCGAGCACCTCGGTTCCCTGGGGCTCCGGCAGCGCGGCGGCGTCGTCGACGGTCAGCGTGGTGTGCACGGCCGCGGTCGTGATCCGCCCCACGAGGTCGGCGTCGACGAAGCGCAAGCCGGCGCTCGTCTTCACGGCGATGCCGTCGAAGAGGTCGATCGAGGGGTCCTGCAGCACGTGCTCGACCGTGCCGAGCTCGGTGCCTTCGGCTGTCAGGATCGGCGTGCCCTTGGCGAGCGCGGTGTAGGCGATAGTGGTCTCATCCGTCATGCCGGCCACTGTAACCCCGCCGCTCGCGCGCGGGCCAGCGCACGATGACCGCGTACTGTGCATCTCGCCACACTCACCACGCCGCGGTAGCCTGTGCGCATGACCTCGGGGAGCGGTCAGGTGGGGATCCGGTGGGCTGGGCGTGCGAGCGCCGTGGCCGGCCTGCTTCTTCTCGCCATCGCCACGGCGACCGGGCCGGCGGCCGCGCAGGCGACCGGGCCGACCCTGGTCGACGAGGATTTCCGCGGTGCGACGGCGATCCCGCAGTTCGAGGGCTACGGCTCCGCCTGCTTGACGGGGGCGCCCGCGGGCCCGGCGCCCGCGCCAGGCGATCACGTTCTCACCGGCTGCGGCGTCACCGCGACGGGTCCCGTTCCACCGCAGAACGGCGCACCGGACGGCTACCTGCGGTTGACCGATGCATCGAACGACCAGGCCGGCGCGGTCTTGTACACGCAGCCGATCCCGTCGACGAGCGGCGTGGAGATCTCGTTCGACCAGTGGCAGTACGGCGGCACTCAGACGCCGGCACCGGCCGACGGCATCTCCTTCTTCCTGGTCGATGGCGCCACCACGCTCGACGTGCCCGGCGCGTTCGGGGGAAGCCTCGGATACGCCCAGAAACTCCCGGATGACAACGCGGCGAACACGCTGATCCCCGGCGTCGACAACGGCTACCTGGGCATCGGGATGGACGTGCTCGGCAACTTCTTCGGCGACTGGGAGCATCGCGGGCAGAACTGCCCGGCCGGCTCCCGTTCGCCCGCGGGAACCGTGTTCAGGGCACCCGCCCCCGGAACGAACATGGTCACCGTGCGCGGGCCGGGCGACGGCGCCGACGGGTATTGCTTCCTCGCCGCGACGACGTCGAACTTCACGACGACCGGACCGTGGCCGTCGACGCTCCCCGGCCAGCTCCACGGGCCACTCCGGACCATCCCGAACGGCACTTCCGCCGCCGATGCGGCAACGCTGCTCGAACCGTCGAAGCGCACCGTGACGATCGTGATCACACCAGCACCCGACCCGCAGGTCACGGTCTCGATCGACTTCGGCGCCGGACCGCAACCGGTCCTGTCGTTCGACGCGCCTCAGCCCGTGCCCGCGACCTACAAGTTCGGCTTCGCAGCGTCGACGGGCGGGTTCACCGATGTGCATCTAATCCGGACCGTCCGGGTGCAGGCCCTCGATCCGCTTCCCGCGCTGAGCCTGGTCAAGCAGGTCGCTGAGCAGACCGGACCGCCGCTGGTCTACGCTGCGGGCGACACGATCCCCTACGAGTTCGTCGTCACCAACAGCGGCGGAGCCACCATCGACGCTCTCTCGGTCAGCGATCCCCTGGTCACGGCGATCTCCTGCCCGGTCACCACCCTCGCCGTCGGCGCCTCGACCACGTGCACCGGCTCCTACACGGTCACCACTGCCGACGTGACCCGTGGCTACGTGGAGAACACAGCCACCGCATCCGGCACCGCGCCCGGTGGGCCGATCGAGTCGCCGCCCTCCTCGACGACGACGCCGCTCGGCGGCCGCACCGGGCTGGCACTGACCAAGACCGTCGACGACGCGGTCACCTACCGGGTCGGCCAGAGCGTGGTCTACGAATATGTCGTGACGAACGTCGGGACGGCTCCTGTCACGGACGTCACTGTCACGGACGACCGTCTCACCGGAATCGTGTGCGGCACGACCGCCCTCGCCGCCGCCGATGAACCCGGCGACAGCACCGTCTGTCGGGGCACCTACGTCGTGACCGCCGCCGATGCAGCTGCGGGTGCCGTGACGAACGTGGCTACCGCATCCGGAAACGATGGCGCGGTCGTCTCACCGCCTGCTGACGCGACTATCACCGTCGCGACACTGTCGACGACGCCGACCCCCACGCCGACCCCGACGGCGACGGCACCGGCACCGGCACCACCATCGTCGACCGGCGGCACGGGAGGAACGACCGAACTGGCGAACAGCGGGTTCGACCCCACACCGTACGCGGTCGTCGCACTACTCCTCCTCGTCGCGGGAGTCGTCGCTCAGGTCCCGAGGTCCACGTCGCTCATCTCGGCACCCCGACCGCGAAAATCGCCGTAACGGGCCCACACCAACCGCACCCGGATGACCACCACGCCCGACGCGAGGGAATCCGCGAACTGCGGGAACGCCGATACGTATGCCGCTGCACAACGCTCGAGTTCCTCCCCCTCCGGCAGGTCTGCCTCGCCCTCGCACTGAAGAGTCGTGCCGTCGGCGCCGCCGATCACCACGGCCACGCGCGAATCGCGCCGGATGTTCGACACCTTGCGCGACGTCGGCCGGGCATCGAAGACCAGTTCGCCTCGATCCGTCGCGGCGACGGACAGGTACGCCGCTTGCGGTGCGCCATCCGGACCGATCGTGGACACGACTGCGTCACCATGCCCCCGCACATATCCGATGAATTCCGTTCGATCCATGCGTTGCATCGTATTCGGCGCGGTGCTGTCGATTTCTGCATTGCTGTTCGACAGACAGGTGTAAGGAAAGATAGTCCCCACCGGAATTGGAGAACCCCATGGCCCAGTACGCGGTCCTGATCTACACGAAGAACCCCGCCGACGAGAACCTGACCACCGACGATCGCGACGCGCACAGCCGCTACGCCGACGAACTCGTCGGGTCGGGCGCGATGGTCGCGGCCTTCGCGCTGCACCCGGCCGCCACCACGGCGACCTCGATCCGAAGTGACGCGGTCACCGACGGTCCCTTCATCGATGCCAAAGAAGTCGTAGCCGGCTTCTATGTGATCGAGGCACCCGACCTGGATGCCGCGCTGGAGATCGCCGGACGCAACCCGATCACCCAGCAGGGCGGCGGCGTCGAGGTGCGGCCCGTCGAAGGCGGCTTCATCGTCGACAGAGCCGCCGTCGACGGATGACGGACGCCGCCGCCGCCGTGCGCGCGGCGATCGCGGATGCGCACCGTCGCAGCTGGGGCCGTGTCCTGGCGACGACGGTGCGCGTCACGCGCGACCTCGACCTCGCGGAGGAGGCCGTGCAGGAGGCGTACGTCTCGGCCGTGGCGGCCTGGCAGCGCGACGGAATCCCCGAGAATCCGGAGGGGTGGCTCACCACGGCCGCCCGCCGTCGCGCCGTCGACGCGATCCGGCGAGAGAGCGCGCTGCGGACGAAACTGCCGCTGCTGCTCGAGCCGGAGGCCACGGACGGGCCGGACGCGTTCGTGGCCGAGCTCGCACCCGTCGCCGACGATCGCGCCGCCGACATCCCGGATGAGCGGCTGCGCCTGATCTTCCTCTGCTGCCACCCGGCCCTCGCCCAGGACGCCCAGCTGGCCCTGACGCTCCGCCTGGTGTGCGGCGTTCCGACCGCCGACATCGCGCGGCTGTTCCTGGTGCCGGAGCCGACGATGGCCGCCCGGATGACGCGCGCCAAGAAGAAGATCGTGACGGCCCGGATCCCGTATCGCGTGCCGGCCGCCGCCGAGCTGCCCGACCGCCTGCGCGGCGTACTGGGCGTCATCCACCTGTTGTTCACCACCGGTCACACGTCTCCGTCTGGCGCGTCTTTGATGCGCACCGAACTCGCCGATCAGGCGCTGGCTCTCGCCCGGATGCTCCGCGAACTGATGCCCGACGAGCCGGAGGTGCGCGGGCTGCTCGCGCTCATCCTGGTCACGGACGCCCGCCGCTCGACGCGGGTCGACCCGGATGGCCGGCTCGTTCGGCTCGAACATCAGGACCGCTCGCAGTGGGATCGGAGCGCGCTGGCCGAAGCGCACGACCTGATCGTGGACGGCCTGCGCGTCGGCGGCGCCGGGCGCTACGTACTGCAGGCCGCGATCGCCTCGCTGTACGCCGAAGCGCCCACCTACGAGCGGACCGACTGGCCGCAGCTCGTCGAGCTCTACGACGCGTTGCTCGTCACGTGGCCATCGCCGGTCGTCGCCGTGAATCGCGCGGTGCCGCTGTCGATGGTGCGCGGCCCCGAGCAGGCGCTGGCCGAGCTGGAGGAACTCCAACAGGATGCGCGGCTCGCCGGCTATCCCTACCTGCCGGCGATCGTGGCCGAGCTGCTGCTGCGACTGGGCCGCGACGACGAAGCCGTGGTCGCGCTCGAGCGGGCGCGCGAACTGACCGCCAACGAGACTGAGCGGACGTTTCTGAGCGAGCGCATCGCTCAGGTGCGAAACACGGCTCGAGAATCGTCTCGCTAGCGCTTCGCGAGCACGATCAGGGGCGTGACGTAGTGCTCGGTGACCAGGCCGCCGAGCTCCCGCACCGCGATGGCCGCCTCGTCGGCCTCTGCCGGGGACCAATCGCTGAACGTGGTGAAGAACCCGCGGACCTGCTGCTCGTCGAGGTCTGTGCTCCAGCGGAGCTCCTCGATCAACTCGATCGCGAAGTGGCCGCCGGCCGTGAGCTCGCGCGCCCACCGATCGGTCTCCAGCTCGCTGGGGCCCGGTCGTTCGAGAGCGTCACGCCGGGCGACGATCGCCTCGATCCGCTCGCGGAACGGTGTCACTGCTACCGACGTATCACCGTAGGCGTTCCGCCACACGGCGAACCGGCCGCCTGCGGTCAGAGCGTGGTGGACTTTCGGGAGCACGACCTCCCGTTTCATCCAGTGGATGGACGTGGCGGCAACGGCGAGCTCGAACGATCCCGGAGCGAGCACCGCGTCTTCGGCACGCGCCACCTGCACCGTCGCGGCCGGATAGCGCTCGCGGAGCCGTGCGGCCAGCCGCTCGCCCGGTTCGACCGCCGTCACCTCGAGCCCCGCTCGCAGCAACGGACCCGTCGCTTGCCCGGTGCCGGCGCCGAGATCGACGGCGCGATCACCGGTGCGCAGCGCGCCCAGCTCACGCAGGCGGCTCCACAGAGCATCCGGATAGGCGGGTCGGGCCCGCTCGTAGAGCTCGGCGAGCGCGTCGAAGTGCATCGGGTCCGGCGTGGCCATACCCGATGATGGCACGGTCGCCGAGAACCGAACAGGCGCTCGATCGGCCAAGATCGTGAGGTGACTGACGTTCTCGGGTCGAAGGGCGCGAGCACGGCAGACGGAACGGATGGGAGCAAGCGGAACGATGCGATTCAGCCAGGCCGAACTGCAGGCCTTCACCGGCAAGACTCTGCCCGACCTCATCCCGCGGCCGACACGACTGCTGATCGTCGGGATCAATCCGGGGCTGCTCACCGTCGCCGTGCAGGCCCACTTCGCCCGGCGCGGCAACCGCTTCTATCCCGCGCTGTTCCGGGCCGGCATCACGGACCACGTCATCGACGCGTCCTCCGGCTTCGACCCGGCCGACGTGCGGCAGCTGGAGGATCGCGGGATCGGCATCACCTGCATCGTTCCGGGAGCGACGGCGCGCGCCGCCGAGCTGGCCCCGGCGCAGTTGCGCGAGGGCGGGGCGGCGCTCCGTGAGCGCGTCGCGGACATCCGGCCCTCGGTCGTCGCGTTCCTCGGCATCAGCGCCTATCGCATCGCCTTCGACGAGCCGAAGGCGCTGGTCGGCCGTCAGCCGCTCGACTGGGGTTCGTCGCAGGTCTGGGTCGTGCCGAACCCGAGCGGGCTGAACGCGCACGCGTCGCTGGCCGACCTCGCTGCCGCGTACCGCGAGGTGGCGGTCGCCGCCGGCATCGACCCCTACCCGGTGGTCGCCTGACCTGCGATCGAGTCCACCCGTAATCGAGTCGACCTGCGATCGAGTCGGGGGATATTCACGCGTGGACCTCGAAAGGTGCGATTAATCCCCGACTCGATCGCAGGCAGGTCAGGTCGCGGCAGGCGCGACGGGGACGCTTCCGGGCCCTGACGCCGTGGCGGAGGTCGGGGCTATACTCGGGCACCATCACGGTCCCCGGTCGCTCCATGAGAGGACAGCCGATGTCACTGTTCAAGAGACATCCGAAGCATGATGACGGCCACTCACGCGACGACGACGTCGCCGTCGAGCGGTACGAGTATCTGCTCGCGACGGCCCAGCCCGACATGATCACCAAGATGCACCTCGAGGCGTTCGCGAAGCTCTCCGACGAGCAGCGCGATGTCGTCTTCCAGCGGTTCGTCGACCATGCGGCGACACCGGAAGACCGGCCGATCGACGCCACGCCGGCCACGCTCGCCCGGGTGGCCACCGACGCCGAGACACGGCGACCGGGCAGCCTGCTCCGCATCCTCGGACCCCAAGGTGCGGAGGGAAGCGGAGACAACGTGCTGCTCGCGACGATCGCCGGGCTGATCGTCGCTTCCCCCCTCGCCGCTGCTCTCTTCCCCTACGACTACGGGGCCGGCACCGGACTCTGGTCGGAGGATGCGGACGACAGTTTCGACTACTAGTCCCGCCACCGCCGCCGCCGCCGCCGCCGCCGCCGCCGCATGAACGCCTGACACAGCAACACGACACGACACGACACGACACGACAGGACAGGGGAAACAGTATGCAGCGCAGCGAATACGACGTCATCATCATCGGCGGGGGCGCAGTTGCCGAGAACGTCGCGGAGCGAGCGGTGCAGGGCGGATTGTCGGCGGCGCTGATCGAGCACGAGCTCGTCGGCGGGGAGTGCTCGTTCTGGGCGTGCATCCCATCGAAGGCATTGCTGCGGCCGGCTCAGAGCATCCGCGAGGCGCAGGCGGTCGAGGGCGCGGCGGAGGCGGTGACGGGCGCGCTCGATGTGGAGGCCGTGCTGCGGCGCCGCGATCGACTCGTCTACGACTGGAACGACCAGAGCCAGGTCGACTGGGTCGACAGCACCGGAATCGACCTGATCCGCGGGCACGGCGAGCTCGCGGGCGAGAAGCAGGTGAACGTCACCGCAGCGGACGGCTCGACGACACTGCTGACGGCCCGCGCGGCGGTAGTGGTATCGACCGGCTCCGATCCGGTCATCCCCGACACACCCGGCCTCGCCGGCAGCGCCCCGTGGACCAGCCGCGACGCCACCAGTGTCAAAAAAGTCCCCAAGCGCCTGGCCATCCTCGGCGGCGGAGTGGTCGCGACCGAGATGGCGACGGCCTACGCGGGTTTCGGCTGCGAGGTCACACTCATCGCCCGGCACGGCCTGCTGACCGCCGTGGAGCCGTTCGCCGGCGAGCTGGTCACCGACGCACTGCGGGAGCAAGGCGCGACGGTGCTGCTGAACACGAACGTCACCAAGGTGGAGCGCGCCGCCGACGGGGTGCACCTCGACATCGAGGGCGGCGACCCGATCGTCGCCGACGAGATCCTGGTCGCAACCGGCCGCAAGCCGCGAACCGAAGCCGTCGGCCTCGAGACGGTCGGCCTGAAACCCGGAGACTGGCTGCCGACCGACGACACGATGCGTTTGCCCGGCTTCGATTGGCTCTACGCCGTCGGAGATGTGACCCACCGCGCGCTGCTCACGCACCAGGGCAAGTACCAGGCGCGCATCGTCGGCGAGGTGATCGTCGCCCGCGCGAACGGCGACGAGGTCTTCGACGAACCGTGGGGCGCACACGTCGCCACGGCCGACCACGAGGCGGTGCCGCAGGTGACGTTCACCGAGCCGGAGGTCGCATCCGTCGGGTTGACCGAGGCGGCAGCGCGCGCGGCCGGCTACACGGTCAGCGTCGCCGACTACGACATCGGCTGGGTGGCCGGCGCCGTGGTGCGGGCCGATGGCTACAAGGGACAGGCCCGGATGGTCGTCGACGACGACCGGCGCGTGGTGCTGGGCGTGACGCTGGTCGGCCCGGATGTCGGCGACCTGCTGCACGCCGCGACCACCGCCATCGTCGGGCAGGTCCCCATCGACCGGCTGTGGCACGCCGTGCCGTCGTATCCGACGGTGAGCGAGATCTGGCTGCGGCTGCTGGAGACGTACCGGCTGAACAAGAGGAAAGCCGCGCAAGCCGACCGATAACGCGCAAGCCAACCGATAAGGAGTCGTGACCGTATGTACATGAAGCTTGAAGTCGTCCTCCTCCCCGTCTCCGACGTGGACAGGGCGAAAGAGTTCTATGCGACGAAACTCGGCTGGCGCTTGGACGCCGACTTCGCCGTCGACGACAGCTACCGCATCGTCCAGCTCACCCCGCCGGAGTCGGAGGCGTCCATCATCTTCGGCACCGGCCTGGTCGACACCCCTCCCGGCTCGGTTCAGGGACTGCAGCTGACCGTGTTCGACATCGAGGAGGCCCGGGATGCGTTGGTGAAGGCGGGCGTCGCGGTGTCGGAGATCTTCCACGATGTCACGGGCGTCTTCCATCACGCCGGTCTGAAGGACCGCGTGACCGGCCCGGCGCCCGAAGGCAAGTCGTACGGCTCGTTCGCCTCGTTCGATGATCCGGATGGCAACGGCTGGCTTCTGCAGGAGATCAAGACGAGGCTCCCGGGACGATGAGCGACACGAACGAGGCCCTCAGCGATGAGGAGATGACCCCGGTCATCCTCGACCACCTGAAGCAGGCGGCGGACGCGCACGGCGTGCACGAGAAGACCGAGCTCAACGGCGTCTACGACGAGCAGTGGCCCGAATGGTATGCCGCGCACATGGTGGAGACCCTGCGCGCGGCCGGCTATCGGCTGGTCCGCACAGGGTAGAAGACCGCACGCCAGGCGCGGGAACAATTCCGGCCGACCCACCGTTTACTGACATGTCAACTACTTTGCTGACACGTCAATGAACTGAGGTCATCATGGTCAACCCCGAGCGTCTGACAGACGACGAGCTCGCGGTGTGGCGCTCGCTGATGGACACGACGACGGACCTGCGCCGGCTCCTCGCCGCGCAACTGCAGGAGGTCGCCCTCTCCCCCGGCGATTACGCCGTGCTGCTCGCGCTCACCGAGGCCGCCGATCGCACACTGCGCTCCTCGGAACTCGCCGACGCCATCGACTGGGAGCGCAGTCGCCTCTCGCACCATCTCGGCCGGATGGAACGGCGCGGGCTGCTGCGCCGCGAGGAATGCCCCGGCGACAACCGCGGCGCCTTCGTCGTGCTCACCGACGACGGGATCGACGCGCTGCGGCGCGCATCCGGACCGCACCTGCGCGCCGTCAAGCACTACTTCGCGGACGCCCTGAGCGCCGAGCAGGTCGCGCACCTCGCCGACGCCCTCGGCACGGTCCGCACACATCTCGAGACCGTGGGAGGACACGAATCATGACCGGGATCACTCTGGGACGTCCCCGCGTCGCCATCCTCGGGGTCGGCCACGTCGGTTCTGCGCTCGCGCGCGTGATGCTCGACGCCGGCTACGAGGTCTCGGTCGCGGCATCCGGCGATCCGGCCAAGATCGCCCTGATCGCAACCGTTCTGATGCCCGGCGCACACGCTACCTGGGCCGCAGAGGCGGTCGCGGAGGCCGACATCGTCGTGCTCGCCATCCCGCTGCACCGGTTCCCGTCACTCGACCACCGGATGCTCGACGGCAAGATCGTCATCGACACGATGAACTACTGGGCGCCCACCGACGGGGTGCAGCCCCTCTTCGAGGACACCCCGCTGACCAGCAGCGAGGTCGTGCAGAACCTGCTGCCCGACGCGACCGTGGTCAAGACCTTCAACCACATCGGCTACCACGAGATGGAAGAGGAACGTCGTCCGGCCGGCTCCGCGGAGCGCCGTGCGCTCGGCGTCGCCTCGGACGACCCCGAGGCGGCCGCGCTCGTCGGAACACTCGTCGACGCGATCGGCTACGACGTGATCGCCCTCGACAACCTGCGCGACGGCGTCGCCTTCGAGCCCGGTGGTCCCGTATTCGGCGCGCGGCTCACCGCCGACGAGTTCGACCAGGCCGTGTCGGTTCGGGCCGCTGCCTGACGCCGCGGCGCATCACCATCACCAGAAAGAACCACAAATGAACACCGAAACCCCCACTCCCGCCTTTCCTCTGCAATTCGGCCTCGACACCTTCGGCGACGTCACCTTCGACGCTGCCGGGCATCCCCTCTCTCACGCCCAGACGATCCGGAACCTCGTCGAACACGGCGTCGCCGCCGAGCAGGCCGGCCTCGACTTCTTCGGCATCGGCGAACACCACACCGACGACATGCCGTTGTCGGCCGCCGACACGGTGCTGGCTGCGATCGCCGCCCGCACCGACAAGATCCACCTCGGCTCCGCCGTCACCGTGCTCAGCTCCGACGACCCGGTGCGCGTATTCCAGCGCTACTCGACGCTGAACGCGATCTCGGATGGTCGCGCCGAGGTGATCCTCGGCCGCGGATCGAGCATCGACTCGTTCCCCCTGTTCGGCTTCGACCTCGCCGATTACCAGGACCTCTTCGAGGAGAAGACCAACCTCTTCGCGCAGCTGCTGCAGGGTGGTCCGGTCACCTGGGAGGGCCGCACCCGCGCCGCCCTGAAAGATCAGGATGTCGTCCCGCACCTCGAGACACCCCTGCCGACCTGGATCGGCGTCGGCGGCAGCCCCGAGTCGGTCGTCCGTGCCGCACGCTACGGGTTCTCGCTCATGCTGGCCGTGATCGGCGGCCCCGTCGGCCGCTTCGCGCCGTATTCGCAGCTGTTCCTGCAGGCGCTCGAACAGTTCGGTCACACCCCGAAGCCGATCGGACTGCACTCCCCCGGACACGTCGCCGCGACCGACGAGCAGGCCCGTGAAGAGTTCTGGCCGCGCTACCTCGAGGTCATCCGGCGCGTGAGCAAGACCCGCGGTTTCGCGGTTCCGACCGAGGCGTCGTTCCTGCACGAGATCGGCCCGGATGGCTCCCTGTATGTCGGCTCGCCCGAGACGGTCGCGACCAAGATCGCACGCAGCATGACGACGGTCAACGCCAACCGCTTCGACCTCAAGTACGCGATGGGCGGCCTCTCCGACGACGCACTGCTGACGAACATCCGGCTCTACGGCGAGGAGGTCGTGCCCCAGGTGCGCGAGCTGCTCGCGGCGTCGGCGCCCACGACCGCCTCGGCGGCCTAGGCGGCGGCCCGTCGGGGGTCGCTTTTCGTTGAGGGGCGGCTAACTCACCCAAAACCACGGTTTTGGCTGAGTTAGCCGCCCCTCAACGCGTCCTCCTTCCCGGCGGGAGCGGACTTGTTGACAATTCCTCATAACCCGAGGAGATTTGTAGTGTTCCAGCGAGAGCGTCGTACGGCGAGGTGCGCGCAGGGGTGTGCAAGCCGCGTCCTAAGGGAACGTGCACTCCCGCTGGAACCGCGAACCATGCGAACGAGGCGCCCATGAGCAACGTTGCCGAAGCGAAGCCGCGGTTCTCCGAGCAGTCACCGGTCGGGGTGCTGGTCGGCGTGGCCGCGCTGTTGCTGACGGCAGCGATCTGCGGCATTCTGCGCATCGATCAGGGCGTCGCGAGCACCGCGACAGCCGTGGCCGGCGCGGTTCCGGCGACGATCGCCCTGATCGCCAACCGCAAGCGCCGGAATCTCCAGAGGGATGTCACGCAGATCAGGGCGGGCAACCTGGACCGCCCCGTCGGCCTCATTGTGGTCCTCGCCACGGCCGCACTACTCGTGTACGACACGATCGCCGGGATTCTGATCGCGCTGCTCGGTCTCGATACGACCGGAACATTGCTCGTAACCCTGGTAGGAACTGTTGGAGTGTTCTTCGCGGCCGCCTGGCTGTCGAACTACCTGGGTCCGCGTCCCTACCTATGGATGACCGTGATCGTGGTCGCGACGTTCGCGGTGCGTACTCTCATCGTCGGCATCTCGCTCTCGTTCGTCATCCAGGTGTTCGGCGCAGACATGATCGGCTACCTCTACCTCGGCGTGGTGATCGGCCATCTTCTCTATTTGCTGGCCGCACTCCTCGGGACGCGCTTCGGGCGTCGCCACTACAACGAGTTCCTGAAGCGGAAGGCCGCAGAGGTCGAGGCGCGGATCCGGGCGCAAGGCGTGACACCGGCGACCGCCGCGACCGTCGGGTTCGCGACACCTGCTCAGCCGGCTGCGGAGGCCCCGATCGCGATGCCCGCGGCCGCGCATCCGGCGTCGGTACCTGGCACCGAGCAGCCGCCCGCACCCACTCCTCCCCCGCCTCCGCCCGTCATTGCGCCGGCCGGCTGGTATCCGGATGTCGAACTCCGCGGCATCCAGCGCTGGTGGGACGGAACGCAGTGGACGGACCACCGGAGGAACGCGGACTGAGTCGCCGATTGCTCGACCGCACCAGCTCTGATCTCGCGCGCCATCCCCTAAAGGGGTCCGCGCAGGAGCATGTCGCATTTCCGCGAGCCACCGACACGCGCCTGATGGAGAGTGGAACGAACGAACGAGCCTCACGACCTCACATTCCCCGCCGCTGGCGCGTCTACCAAGTGAAGGCAACCGCGAACCGAGGAGCACACGACCTCTCATGTATGACCGTCACGCCACCATCACCACGACCATCGGCGAGCTCACGCTCGTCGCCTCCGACGACGCACTGATCGGCATCTACTTCCCGCACCACTGGGTCAGCATCGAGCGCGCGGCCCGCGGTATCGAGGTCGACGCCGCCGCCGATCCGGTGCTCTCCGAGGCCGCCGCACAGCTCGACGCGTACCTCACCGGCGAACGCACCGAATTCACCCTGAAGACCGCGACCGAGGGCGACCCGTTCCAGCAGCGCGTGTGGGCCATCCTGAACGAGATCCCGTTCGGCGAGACCCTCACCTACGGCGAGATCGCGGAACGACTCGGCGACCGCTCGCTTGCCCGGATGGTCGGCAGAGCCGTCGGCTCCAACCCGCTGTCGATCATCGTCCCCTGCCACCGGGTGATCGGCACCAGCGGCAAGCTCACGGGTTACGCTGGCGGCCTGGAGCGCAAGCAGCGTCTCCTCGAACTCGAGGATGCGCCGGTCGTCACCGCAGGCAGACTGTTCTGACGGTGGCCGGGCGAAAGGCACCGGGAGCACGGGAGCGATGAAGAGACCGTTCGAGCAGCTGGTCGCCGACCACGGCGCGGCGGTCCTCCGCGTCTGCCGCAGCATGGTCGGGATGCACGATGCCGACGATGCCTGGTCCGACACCTTTCTGGCCGCGCTCCGCGTCTATCCGGAGCTGCCCGAGACCGCCAACACCGAGGCCTGGCTCGTCACCATCGCGCATCGCAAGTGCATCGACATCCTCCGCGCCGGCGCACGGCACGCCATCCCGATGGCCGACCCACCGGAACGCGCATCGACGCTCGGTGTGCCGGATGACGGCGACGAGCTCTGGGATGCGGTGGCCCGCCTCCCCGACAAGCAGCGCGAGACCATCGCGTACCACTACGGCGCAGGTCTCCCCTACGCCGAGATCGCCGACCTGATCGGCGGGACGGCGGCCGCCGCACGCCGCGCCGCCTCCGACGGCATCGCCGCACTCCGCACGCAGTTCGAGACCCAGCGGGAGGACATCCGCTCATGAACCCCACCCCCACTCCGCAGCCCCTGATCGAAGAGTCCTTGAGCTCGGCGATCGATCCTGCTGTCTTGGAGCGACTGCACCGACGGCTCGAGGATGCCGCAGCCGCCGACGACCTGCTCGACGTCAGCTACCGCACCGTCGACACTCCCGTCGGGCCCCTGCTGCTCGCGGCCACCCCGCGCGGCCTGGTCCGCGTCGCCTACGCGATCGAGGGGCACGACCATGTGCTGGAGACGATCGCCAGCCGGATCAGTCCGCGCATCCTGCGCAGTGGCAATCGATTGGATGCTGCGGCGCGCGAACTCGACGAGTACTTCGCCGGCACCCGCCACACCTTCGACCTTCCGCTGGACTTCAGCCTCTCGCGTGGCTTCCGTCGACTCGTGCAGCAGCAGCTGCCCGACATCTCGTACGGCCAGACACGCAGCTACGGACAGGTCGCCTCGCTCGTCGGCAACCCGCGCGCCGTGCGAGCGGTCGGAACGGCCTGCGCGACCAATCCCCTCCCCGTCGTGCTCCCCTGCCATCGCGTCGTGCGCTCGGACGGCACCCTCGGCAACTACGCCGGCGGCCCCGAAGCGAAGCAGATTCTGCTTCGGTTCGAAGGCGCGGCCTGACGTGCCCGAGCGCAACCGCGTCACCCCGTTCGGCGACATCATCGCTACGCCGACGCGGGGCGCGTGGACCGGCAACCGCGGGCAGTTGCACCGCGGCCACGAGATCGTCCGGAACCATGCCGGCGATCTCTGGATCACGTGCGAGCTGCAGTTCCGGGGCCGGTGGCACGAGCAATGGCAGCCGGGACGGTACACGTACCTGTATTTCTTCGACGAGGCCGTGTCGCTCGCCGCCGGCCACCGGCCCTGCGCCGAGTGCCGCCGCGAGAGCTACAACGCGTATCGCGCGGCGTGGGCGGAGGGCCTCGGCGTCGCCCTGCCGCCGGCGAAGGAGATGAACCGGCAACTGCACGCCGAGCGGATCGTGCGCGGCACGCACCGCCGCCGACTGCACCGGATGCCGTGGGCAGACCTGCCCGCCGGCACCTTCGTCTCCGTCGGCGATGCCCCGTGGTTGGTGCTCGCCGACGAGCTCGTCGAGTGGACGACGTCCGGCTACGAGCGGCACACCGACCGGCCGCGGAGAGGCGACGCGACCGTGATCACGCCGCCGTCGAGCGTCGCGGTGATCGGGAGCGGCTACCCGGTTCAGATCGATCACTCGGCTGCGAACGGGCGGGTGCTGGATCCCGGTCACCGCCCGTAGCGCACACAGGGCGTGTCGCCCCCGGCCTCTGCGCCGGGACCCTTCCCCCGCCGGGCACGACAGGAGGACGATGGTCCCATCGTTCCGCCGCCATCCAGCGCGCGCAGACAGGAGCATTCCGATGAGCCCTCACGCCACCTCTGCCGCAACCGTCGACGTCTCCGGCATCCCGCTCCCCACGCAGACCCGGCATCACCCGCACCATCACCACGGCTGGTGGTGGAAGACACTGCTCGCCGGCCTCGCGCTGTGGATCGTGACCATCGTCGTCACCGCGATCACCGGCAACACCAACCTCGTGCCGACGCTCATTCTGCTCGGCAGCTTCCTCGTGCCGTTCTGCGTCGTGCTGTTCGTCATCGAACGGGTGACCGGATCGATCAGCACGCTTCAGCTGATCCTCGCGTTCTTCGTCGGCGGCATCTTCGGTGTGCTCGGCGCATCCCTCCTCGAATTCCCCCTGCAGCAGACGTTCTGGGTCTACGGGCTCGTCGGGCTGATCGAGGAGTTCGTGAAGGGCGTGCTGCTCATCATCATCGGCTGGCGGGTCGTGCCGAAGACGGCGAAGCAGGGCGCGCTGCTCGGCGCGACGATCGGGGCCGGGTTCGCCGCCTTCGAGTCGGCGGGCTATGCCTTCAACGCCGCGATCACCACGCAGGGCATCGACCTCTTCTCACTGCTCGAGACGGAGGTCGTGCGTGCGACGCTGGCGCCCGTGGGGCATGTTCTCTGGACCGCCATCTTCGGAGCGGTCCTCTTCGGCTGCGCGCACCTGCGGCCGCGCTTCCGGTGGTCGGCGTGGATCCTCCTGACCTACGCCGTCAGCGCCCTGCTGCACGCGCTGTGGGACTCGTCATCCGAGGTCGCCTCGTTCATCGCCCTGCTGCTGAACGGCGAGGCGATGCAGGAGTTGCAGAACGGCTTCCTGACCACGGCCACCCAGAACTCGATCGCCGCGCTCGCCACCGTGCTCTACATCGTGGGACTGGCGATCATCTCGGCCGCGGGCATCATCACCCTCTGGCTGATCCTCCGGCACTTCAAACGGGCCGAACAGCTCTGGCTGGCGCCTGTGCCCGTGCCCTTGCCCTTGCCCTGACACGCCGGATGCGCCATCCCGCCCGCTCTCCGCGCGACACCCGTTGTGGGGTCATTGCAGCGTCAGCGATACGCGTACTCTCGTAAATAGTGAGTAGAACTCATTATGTGGACAATGATCTTCGAGGCCGAGCGGGAGGGATGAGGATGGACTCGACGGGCAACTCGAGCGAGGCCCTGGTCGTCGTCACCGACCGCATGCTGAACGCGGAGGAGGCCGGGGACTACGTCGCCGCCGTCTACTGGGCAGCCGTGCGCGCGCGGGTCATCATCCGGATCGCCAACGAGGTCAGCCGGCCGGGTGGCGATTAGGCGGACCGTTCCAGAATCCCAGCGGATTGTGGTTGTTGTAGAGCACGAGCCCGTCCGCCTTCTCGAGCGAATCACACACGGCCATCAAGGTCCTCTTCGCCGGGTCGAGATCCCACTTGACGAGCAGGTACTGGTCAACGCCCCTGCGATCGGTGAACCGTTTGACGACCGCCTTGGGCAGCACGTCGTCGTTCCGCATCACCAGCCAGGTGTCGCGGTCGTAACGGATGGGCTTCGGGCGGTCCACGACACCATTAGAACATACGTTCGAATGTCGCGCTCCCCAAGCTTCCCGTTGAAGGGTGGCAAATCGGGGTAAACACGCCGGCAGGGGCTGGATTTGCCACCCCTCAACGGAAACGCCTCCGTCGGCGTGCTGGCGCTTGCGTCGGCGGGGGCGTAGAACAGGCACCAGAACGCACGGAGCCGAGAGAGCCAGTGGATGGAGGACCGCAGATGACCGACCGATTCGATGACGATGACGATGCCCTCGACGTGGATGAGCTGGTGGCGGGCGGTCGAACGCCGTACGACGCCGACGGCTTCGTGGAGCCGTCCCACATCGTGACGAGCGACGACGAAGACGACGAAGACGAGACGGACGAGGAGAGGGAAGAACCCGGCACCGAGTGGCCCTGACGCTCGCCTAGCTGTTCACGCCGCCGGATGCCCCGCCCGGGCCGGGCTCAGAAGCCTTCCGGGTCCCGCGGGGTGTACGGCGCTTCGAGTTGCGCGAGCTCGTCCTCGGTGAGCGTCACGTCGACCGATGCCACCGCATCCTCGAGGTGCCGCATCTTCGTGGCGCCGACGATCGGAGCCGTGACCGCGCTCTGCTGCCGCACCCACGCCAGCGCCACCTGCGCCCGCGAGATCCCGCGCGCCGCCGCGACGGCGGCCACCGCCTCGACGATCCGCCGGTTGGACTCCTCCGTGCTGCGGTACAGCGTCTGCCCGAACCGGTCCGTCTCCGAGCGGTCGGTCGTCGTTCCCCAGTCGCGCGTCAGCAGTCCGCGCGCGAGCGGCGACCACGGCAGCACACCGACGCGCTGGTCCTCGCAGAGCGGATGCATCTCCCGCTCCTCCTCGCGCTGCACCAGGTTGTACTGATCCTGCATCGAGACGAACGGCGTCCATCCCTGTGCTCGCGCCACGTGCTGCGCCTTCGAGAACTGCCACGCCCACATCGACGACGCCCCGATGTAGCGCGCCTTGCCGGCACGCACGACGTCGTTCAGCGCCTCCATCGTCTCCTCGATCGGCGTCTCCGGATCCCACCGGTGGATCTGGTAGAGGTCGACGTAGTCGGTCCCGAGACGGCGGAGGCTCGCATCGATCGCCGACAGGATGTGCGCTCGCGACAGTCCCGCGCTGTTCGGCCCCGGCCCCATCCGCCCGTGCACCTTGGTCGCGATCACGACGTCGTCGCGCGACGCGTGGGCGCCGAGGGCCGCGCCGACGATTTCTTCGCTCGTGCCGTCGGAGTACACGTCGGCGGTGTCGAACGTCGTGATTCCGGCTTCGAGGGCCGCCCGGATGAACGGCTCGCTCTCCTCAGCCCCCATCGACCACGGATGCGCGCCCCGGTTCGGCTCGCCGAAGCTCATGCAACCGAGCACGACCTCCGAGATCTTCAGTCCTGTACCGCCGAGGTTCACGTAGCGCATCCTCCGACCCTATCCCCCGCCGCCTTTCGTTGAGGGGTGGCAAATGCGCCTGAACACGCCGGGCGAGCCCGGATTTGCCACCCCTCAACGAGAGCGGGCCACCCCTCAACGAGAGCGGGCCACCCCTCGACCAAACTCAGACGACGACGGAGGCGGCCTCGGTCGCCGACGTGCCCGTCACGATCGGCGTCAGATCGACCTCGCGACCGTTGATGCGGAACGCGTAGCGGCCCGTCTGCTCGATCACCGCGGTCTCCTCCATGTAGTCGATCAGCTGCGCGCGCTCCTCCGTCGTGAGCCACTCGACCGGGTCGGACGTCGAGCGGAACTCGAGGATCGCCGCCGTGTCGCGCAGCACCTCCCGCTCCCCCTCGGAGAGCAGACTGCGCGCCGAGCGGAAGTAGATCGCGTCGGGGTCCACCTCGTAGAGCCGTTTCATCCACACACGGTTGATCGACGCCACCAGCGAGTTGCGTGCGCCGACACCCGACGGATCGTCGGCCCGCTCGGCGTTGTCCCAGAACGCGCCGACATCCGGGCCGACCCGGGTGCCGTCGAACACACCCACCGACGGGAGCATCGGCACCCCGCACCCCAGCAGGTACATCGAGTCGCCGACGACCTCCCGAATGTGCCGGATGGCGTCCCGGTACGCCGTCTCCCGGTGCACGTTCTCCCGGCGGTTGCCGGTGATCGCCCCCGCGTACATGAAGTCGAGCTTGAGGTACCCGAACCCCCAGCCGACGACGCGCTCGAACACCTCGCGCAGGTGGTCCTTCACTTCGCTCTGCGTGGTGTCGAGGGAGTAGTAGTGCGAGTTCCAGTTGTAGCCGCTGACCAGCGGCCGCCCGTCGTCGTCCTGCACGAGCAGATCCGGGCGGGTGCGCGCGATGTCTGAGTCCGGCAGAGCGATCATCGGCGCAAGCCAGAGCCCGGGGCGGAAGCCGGCGTCGGCGATGCGCGACGCGGTCGCCGCCATCCCCGACGGGAACTTCGCACCGGCGGTCCAGTCACCGACGATGGGCTCCCAGCCGTCGTCGAGCTGGAAGACGTCGAACGGATAGCCGGCGAGGTCCGACACCGTGCGCGCCACGAGGTCTTCGTCGATGTCCTCGAAGAACGAGTACCAGCTGCTCCAGACGGTGCCGGCGCGCTGCGATCGGCGTCCCAGGCGTTCCGACACGGCATCGGCGTAGTCGGCGAACACCGTGCGCTCGGGTCCGTAGGCGACGAACCAGTCGGAGGCATCCTCCTCACCTCGAGCCCACAGCACGTTCGCGTCCGCGCCGACCCGTGGGGTCCCCAGCCCGAGGGCGCCGACGAGCAGCACGTTCCCGTCCGGACCGGCGACCGCGCCGACCGCGCTGCCGGAGTGGGCGTGCGGCGTCTCGTTCACCGCGTCATCGGCCGTCAGGAGTCGCCGCGGACTGTTCTTGATCCCGATGGTCGCGCCGTCGGTGCGCGCCCAGCCACTGGGGCTCCACGAGTTCCAGCCGTGGCGGTAGAACTCGGTGTCGCCGAAGGGGTGCAGGAGGGCGAGCGGACCGGCGGGGACGATGTAGCCCGAGGGGGTGCTCGTGGGGTGACCGGAGACGTTCGCGGGGATCCGGACGGTTCCGAAGTCGAAGGTGTGCAGCATGGACGATCTTTCTACGCGGGTCGCGGGGGCGGCTCAGCACCGCCCCCGCGATCGAACGAACGGACTACTTGAAGAGGGCGTTGACCTGGTCGTTGGCCTTGGTCAGCGCGGGCGCCGCCTTCGCCGACCCCAGGGCGACGCTCTGGATGGCGTCCTGAACGATCTGGCTCAGCTCGGTGCCGTGGTAGCTGATCGGCAGGATGAACGTGCCGTCCTTCGCCTGCTGCTCGTCGAGGAAGACCTTGGCGTTCAGGCCCACCTTCTCACGCACGGCGGCCGACTTCTCCGAGGCCTCCTTGATGGCGGGGAAGACGACACCGGTGGCGGCCACGGTGTTCTGGCAGTCGGAGGACGCGAGGTACGAGACCCACTTCCAGGCCTCGTCCTTGTGCTTCGATCCGGCGTAGATCGCGTCGGACAGGCCGTTGATCGCGGACTTGCGACCCTCGGGCCCGATCGGCAGCGGGGCGAAGCCGTACTGGTCGGTCTTGCCCTTGTACGCCGCGAGGTTGAACGAGCCGAGCGTGGTGAGCGCTCCGCCGCCGTTCTCGAGCACCTCGGAGCGCGCGAGCGTCGACTGCGTGTCGAGCTTGGGCGCGTAGCCCTTGCCCGAGAGCCCGGCCAGCCACGCGACCGTGTCGGTCAGCTTGCTGTCGTCGTAGTTGAACTTCGTGCCGAACGGGTTCTTGTCCGCGTACGTCCAGCCGTTCGAGACGGCGAGGTTGCCCCAGCCGTTCTGGCCCTGCGATCCGTCCGCCCACTCCGGCAGGAAGCCGTACGTTTTGACCTTGTTCTTGTCGAAGGCGGGGTCGAGCCCGTTGTGGCCGTTCTTGTCGACCGTGAGCTTGGCGATCGTCTGCTCGAACGTTCCGCCGTCGGTCGGGTTCCAGGTGAGGTTCGCGAGCGAGGCCTCATCGATGCCCGCCGCCTTCAGATCGGCCTTGTTGTAGACCAGGCCCATCGTGTCCCAGTCCTTCGGCAGCCCGTAACGGGCGTCGCCCACCTTCCACAGCTCGGGCAGCCCCTCGACGTACTGGCTCAGGTCGATGTTGTCCTTCTTGACGTACGGCTCGATGTCGACGATCTGCTTGTCCTGCACGAACTGCGGGTAGTACGACACCTGGTCGACCCACACGTCGGGGGCGCTCCCTGCGGCGATCTGCGTCGTCAGGTTGGTCCAGTACTGACCCCACGCCGACTGGCTGATCTTGACGGTGATGTTCGGGTTCTCCTTCTCGAACTGGTCGACGCACTGCTGATAGGCCGGCACCTGGGTGTCGTCCCACATCCAGTACTGGAGGGTGACTTTGGCGTCAGAGCCCGACCCGGAGGACGAGCAGGCCGAAACACCGGCGAGGAGTGCGGCGGCGGCAGCAATGGCGGCGACGCGACGTACCTTGTTCATCTGTTTCTCTCTCTGTGTGATTGATGGTGCGTTGGGGGTTGGGTGGATCACTTGATGCCGGTGAAGTTGAGGGACTCCACGATGCGGCGGCCGAGGAAGATCAGGAGCACCAGCACCGGGATGACCGAGAGGGTCGAGCCCGCCATCAGTCCGGTCCAGTCGGGTTGCGTGTTCGGGGACTGCTGCAGGTACACGCCGAGGGCGACGGTCATCGTGCGCACGCTCTCGTCGCGGCCGATCAGTAGGGGCCACAGGTAGTCCTTCCACGCCCAGACCACCGTGATGAGGCCGATCGTGATGAGCGGCCCCTTGCTCATCGGGAGCGCGATCCGCCAGAACACGCGCGCCTTGCCGGCGCCGTCGAGCAGGGCCGCCTCTTCGACGTCGACCGGGATGTTGAGGAAGAACTGACGGAGGAAGAAGAGGGCGAACGGCGTCATGAGCAGGCTCGGGGCGACCATCCCGAACACGTTGTTGAGTAGCCCGAGGTCGCGCACCAGCACGAAGTTCGGCAGCAGTGTGAAGATGCCGGGCACCATGAGGGCAGCGATCAGGATGGCGAACAGGATGTTGCGGCCGGGGAAACGCAGCCGCGCGAACGCGTATCCGCCCATCGCGCAGAACAGCGTCTGGAAGAAGCCGATCAGCGCGCAGTAGATGATCGAGTTCCACAGGTAGAGCAGGAAGTTGATCGATGCACCGGATCCGCCGGCGGCCTGATCCTGCGCCGGGGTGAGGAAGCCGAGCACGCGTGCGAAGTTGATGATCGTCGGGCTGCCGGGGAACAGCGAGCCCGAGTCCCTGATGACGTCGGCGGCCGGCGTCAGCGCGGTCTTGAGCATCCAGTAGAAGGGGAAGATCGTCAGCACCAGCGAGACGATCAGCACGATCCATCCGAGGGTGCGTCCGAGGGAGAAGGGGCGGCGCACGCGCCCGGCCGTCTTCTTCGATGATGTGGATGACGTGGATGTCGTCGCGGTCTTCGCGATCGCGCCGGCGGCCGCCGGGGCGGTGACGAGGGGAACGGAGGGCTTTGTCGTTGTCATGAGCGGGTCCTAGGCGAGCTGGGATTCGGAGGCACGGAGCAGGCGCAGCTGCACCGCGGTGAGGATGCCGAGGACGAGGACGAGGACGATGGCCATCGTCGCGGCGTAGCCCATATGGAAGTAGTTGAACGCCTGTTGATAGATGTAGTAGTAGATGACCCTCGTCGCGTTCACCGGGCCGCCCTTCGTCGTCACCGCGACCGTGTCGAAGATCTGGAACGACCCGATCAGCGAGACCACCAGCACGAGCGCCAGGATGGGCCGCAGCAGCGGCAGGGTGATGCGGGTGAAGAGCCGCCACTCCCCTGCGCCGTCGAGCGACGCGCTCTCGTACAGGTCGCTCGGGATCTGCAGCATGCCCGCGTAGAACAGCAGGGCCGTGTAGCCGGTGAACGCCCACGTGTTCACGATCGAGATCGTCGGGATGCTCAACGCCGGGTTGGTGAAGAAGCCGACAGCCGGCAGCCCCATCGACGTGATCACGTGATTGACGAAGCCGAGGTTGGTGTCGAGCAGCCACAGCCAGATCAGGCCGACCGTCACGTTCGGCACCAGCCACGGCAGCAGCAGCGTCGTCCGCAGCACCACCGAGCGGGTCAGGCGGTGCATGAGCGCTGCGAGCAGCAGGGCGAGCACGGTCTGCGTCGTGACGTTGAACACGACGTAGTAGAGCGTGACGCCCATCGAGTTCCAGAACTCGCCGTCTTGGAGCACCGCCGCGTAGTTCGCGATGCCCACGAATTTCGGGTCGCCGAGCAGCGAGTAGTCGGTGAACGACCACCACACCCCGCGCACCGTCGGGTAGAGATAGAAGACGACGAAGCCGACGAGCACCGGCGCGATGAACAGCCAGGCGACCTTGCGGTCGTCGCGCCGACGGCGTCGCGGAAGGCCGGGCGCAACGCTGCGAGCCGGCGCTCTGGACAGAAGGGCTGACATAGGACCTCCAGCGCCACGAGTGAAGGAACCGTCGTTGGCGCACGTTCGTTGAATGCTGGAAGACACCGGGGTTTGAGCTCCACAGCGGGCTTCGCTCGCGGTAAAGTTCTGGTGATCGCGTTAATTATGCAAGTTGCCGTTATAAAGCGCAAGCAGGAAAGGGAACATGTCACGAGAGGCTGTAGTTCAGTCGGCCTTCGGGCCCACCGGGAGTCGATCCCTCCTGCGCCGGATGAATTCGCTCGGCATCCTGCGTGAGGTCATGGCCCGCCCCGCGACGATGCGCGACCTCGCCCGCAGCTCGGGCCTCTCCCGCACCGCCGTGGATGCCGTGGTCAACGATCTCGTCGAGATGGGCTGGCTCGAGGCGTTCGAGGGAGCGGCTGAAGGACGCCTGGGCCGTCCGGCCGCGTCATACCGCGTCGCGGCTGCGCTGGGGCATTTCCTCTCGATCGACGTCGGCGCCAACCACATCTACGCCGTCGTCACCGATCTCACGAGCGAGGTGCGCGGGCACCTGACCGCGTCGATCGATGAAGACGCCGACGCCTCCGTGCGCGTGTCGACGGCCCTGGAGGTGAGCGACCGGCTGCTCGACTCGCTCGGCCTCGATCGCGGCTCCCTGTGGGCGGTCGCCGTCGGCTCCCCCGGCGCGATCAGCAGCGACGGCGTCGTCTCGCACTTCGGTGGAACGGGCATGCCCGGCTGGGTGGGGCTCGACCTGCGCGAGCGGTTCGGCCGGGAGTTCGACGCCGTGGTGCTCGTCGAAGGCGATGTCGCCCTGGGCGCGCACGCGGAACTCACGATCGGCGCCGCGCAGCACTTCTCCGACGTCGTGTACGTCCTCTGCGGCATCCGGACCAGTGGGGCCGCGATCGTGGACGGCAAGGTGCACCGTGGGGTGCACGGCGCGGCCGGCATCGTCGGCGAGATGCCCGAGCTGCGCTGGGCCGAACTCAACGAGCTCTACGGCAGCTCGGTGCTGACCTCGCCGCGCCCGTCCCGCGAGGAGATCTTCGAGTCCGCCCGCGCCGGAGACCCGGCCGCCCTGGCCGCGGTCGACGAGTTCGCCGACGACCTCGCCACCGGGGCGGCGGCCATGGTGCTGACGCTGGACCCCGACCTGGTCGTGATCGGTGGCGGCAGCTCGCCCGCGGCCGACGTGTTCCTCCCGCGCTTCGAGCGGACGTTGCGCGAGATCGTCCCGCTCCCCCCGAGCGTCACGGCATCGACGCTCGGCTCCGAGGCCGTCGCGATGGGCGGCATCAGCCTCGCCGCCGGACACCTCGACGCCCTGCTCGAGAGCGCCGTACGCGAGCGCGAGGCGTTCCCCGACCCGGCCGCGACGCAGACGCTCCTCCGCTCCCCCTGACTCCGTCGAGGGGTGGTCGCCCTTCTCCGAAACGGAACGGTCACACAACGCCCCTAGGATTTTGATATGTCTGATCCAGGGCGCCCGCGCGCCGCGGTGATCTTCAATCCTGTCAAGACGAACGAGCGCGCCCTCCGCGCTGCGGTCGCGCAGGAGGAGACGGCCGCCGGCTGGGCGCCGACCCTGTGGTTCGAGACGTCGATCGAGGACCCCGGCACGGATGTCGCCCGCGTGGCCCTCGAGGCCGGCGCGTCCGTCGTCATCGTGGCGGGCGGCGACGGTACCGTGCGGGCGGTCGCCGAGACCATGCGCGGGAGCGGAGTGCCGCTGGCGCTCGCACCCGCCGGAACCGGCAACCTCCTGGCGCGCAACCTGCGGCTGACGCTCAACAACCTCCCGCACGCCGTTCACACGGCCTTCACCGGCCACGACCGGATGATCGACATCGCTCTCGCCGAACTCCGGCGTGAGGACGGCGCAGTCTCGAAGGCCGCGTTCCTGGTGATGGCCGGCATCGGCCTGGACGCCCGGATGGCGACGGCGACAAGCCCCGAACTCAAGCGACGGGTCGGATGGCTCGCCTACGCCGACCCCATCGCGCGCTCCGTCCTCACCAACACCCGCTTCCCGATGGACTACCGCCTCGGCGACAGCCGGCGCCGCTCCGCCCAGGTGCACACCGTCATCGTCGGCAACTGCGGCACCCTTACCGCGAACGTCCTGCTCCTCCCGGACGCCGTGGTCGATGACGGACTGCTCGACGTGATCGTGATGCGACCGCGGCGCCTCGCCGGCTGGGCGCGCATCGGCTCTCGTCTCGCCTTCAACCGCTTCCTCCACCGCACCAAGACGGGACGGATCATCCTGGCCGGCGCACCGAAACACGAAGCCCTTCAGTACGCGCAGTCGGAGACGATGACGGCCCGGTTCGAGTCTCCGCAGGAGGTCGAGCTCGACGGCGACAGCTTCGGCCTCGTCACCGCCCTGCGGCTGACGGTGGACCACCTCGGGCTCGCGATCAAGGTCCCGGCCACCTGACGGGCGCAACGGGCACCCCCTCGTCGACACGGCTTATGCCAACTCGCCGTGTACTCGAGCGATGCGGACCGAATGCACGCCAGACAGGCGTAACGTTGCGAAAATGCAAGGTAGCTGGTTTCGCCGCCCGTGGCGCAGCAGGGTCACATGACCCGGTCGGTTTCGACCCGGCCGGATAGCGCCGGTTCGGGACACAGGAATCAGCCGGGTATCCCTCCGGTCACCGGGCACGCTCGAGGGCCGCTCGTGGCGGTCGCGATCGCTGCGCTCGGGGTGGTCTTCGGCGACATCGGAACGAGCCCGCTGTACGCGTTGAAGACGGTCTTCCTCCTCGACGGCGGCGCTGTGCGCGCGAACGAGAGCGACGTGTTCGGCGTCATCTCGCTGATGTTCTGGAGCATCACGATCATCGTGTCGATCAAGTACCTGGGCATCCTGATGCGCGCCGACAACGACGGCGAGGGCGGCGTGATGGCATTGGCCGCGCTCGCGCAGCGGCTGTACTCCAAACGCGCGGGCAAGGCTGGCATCCTGCTCGTGATCGGCATCGTGGGGGTCTCCCTGTTCTACGGCGACTCGATCATCACGCCGGCGATCAGTGTCCTCTCGGCCGTCGAGGGCCTGCAGGTCACCGTCCCTTCGATCGCGCACCTGATCATCCCGATCTCCGCGGTGATCCTGATCGGCCTGTTCGTCGTCCAGCGCTTCGGGACGGGCAAGGTGGGCGGTCTCTTCGGCCCGGTCATGGTGCTGTGGTTCGTGGTGCTGGCCGCCGCGGGCCTCGCCATGGTGATCCAGTATCCGTCGGTCCTGCTCGGACTGTCCCCCACCTACGCGGTCGTCTTCATCTTCTCGCATCCGTCGATCTCGTTCATCGCGCTCGGCGCGGTGGTGCTCGTCATCACGGGAGCGGAAGCTCTCTACGCCGACATGGGGCACTTCGGGCGCTCGCCGATCCGCCGGGCGTGGTTCTTCCTCGTCTTCCCCGCGCTCACGATCAACTACCTCGGCCAGGCTGCGCTGGTGCTGCATCATCCCGCCGCCAAGGCCAATCCGTTCTTCCTGCTGATCCCGGAGTGGGGTCGACTCCCCGTGGTCATCCTGGCGACGGTCGCCACGGTGATCGCCAGCCAGGCTGTCATCTCCGGAGCCTTCTCGCTGTCCCGGCAAGCCGTGCAGCTCGGCGTGCTGCCTCCGCTCACCATCCGGCAGACGTCGAAGCGCGAGGGCGGTCAGATCTACATGCCCGCCATCAACGCGCTGCTGTTCATCGGCGTCATGACCGTGATGCTCGCGTTCGGCTCCTCCGAACGGTTGTCGACGGCCTACGGCATCTCCGTCACCGGCGCCCTCGTGGTGGACACGCTGCTGCTCGTGCTGGTCGCCCGCCCGCTCTGGAGCTGGGGACCATGGAAGATCGGGGCCGCCGCCGTCGTGTTCGGCGGCCTCGAGCTGGCATTCCTCGCCGGCAACCTCTCGAAGATCGTGAACGGCGGCTGGGTGCCACTGCTCATCGCCGCGGCGGTCATCACCATCATGACCACGTGGCGCCGGGGCCGGCAGCTCGTTCAGAACGATCGGAAGAAGAAGGAGGGCTCGCTCGCCCAGTTCATCGAGGACGTGCGCGTGCAGAACCTGCCACGGGTGCCCGGGGTCGCCATCTTCCCGCATCCGAACAAAGACAGCACTCCGCTCGCTCTGCGCGCGAACGTGAAGCACAACCACGTCCTGCACGAGCACGTCATCATCGTGTCGGTGTCCACGGCACCGGTGCCGCATGTGCCGCCGTCCGAGGCGTTCACCTACGACGATCTCGGCTACGCCGACGACGGCATCGAGCACCTGGCGATCCGTTTCGGCTTCTCGGACAAGCCGGACATCCCGCGGGCGCTCCGCGCCGCCTGCCATGCCGGAGCCCTCCCCCTCCACGCCGGCGACTTCAAGAACGCCTCGTACTTCATCTCGCGCGGAGCGATCCGTACGACGAAGAACAAGGGCATGGTCCGGTGGCGGCGTTCGTTGTTCGTCGCTCTCGCCCACAATGCGGCTGACCCCGCCGCCCGTTTCGGGCTGCCGGCGCTCCGCACGGTCACGATGGGCAGCGACGTCGAGATCTGACGTCCGCGCCCGTCACCGTGCTGTTCGTCGGCTCAGCATCGTGAGCGCCTCCGGAAAGGTGCGGAAGCGGGAGCGCCGACCCGGCGCCCCGACCTCGGTCACCTCGAACCCCGCCTCCGTCTGCCGGATGACGCCGATCAGCGACGCGCCGCCGGCGTCGCGGCCGCCGCCGTCACGGTCGCCGATCCCGCTCACACCCCACTCGGTCTGCGAGAGCTCGACCACCACCACGCCGAGGTCGGTGTAGACGAAGGTCTCGTGCCGGGTCACGGCGCGGTTCTCCCGCGTCAGCGCGGCGTGCGGCGGCGCGGACGCAGCCGTGGGGGCAGGACGGGGCCGACAGCCTGAGGCGAGCGATCGCGTCGGGTCGCCAGCCATTCGAGCGCCTCGGTGAAGTCGCGGAAATGCGTGCGTTTCCCTGGTGCGCCGATGACGGTGATCTCGAAGCCCTGGCCGCGCTGCTCGATGAAGCCGAGAAGCGAGAGACCGTCGTGCTGATCGGCATGGCGCATGTCGCTGACCCGCCATTCGGACGGCGACAACTGGATCACCTCGACTCCGAGAGCCGGGTGGATCACCGCCATGTGCCTTTCCATACCGCCCATTGAACTCGTCGTCGCGGGTGGCGTGCAGGGGTTGACA
Organism: Leifsonia sp. 10N434; assembly: GCF_056394405.1. NCBI lineage: Bacteria > Bacillati > Actinomycetota > Actinomycetes > Micrococcales > Microbacteriaceae > Leifsonia > Leifsonia sp. 10N434. The sequence continues at coordinate 215,919 of NZ_JBFTHV010000003.1, forward strand.
TCCGAGGGGCTCGCATCTGGCGCACAGATGTGCAGACTCGCCGTCGCCAGGAGCCGGACTCGGTCTCGTTAACGCGTGCCCGATAGTGTTGCGTGACTGTCCCGGAGCGGGACCACGAAACAAGGGGTGCAGGCAGTGGAATCGTCGGTTCAGCAGGAGCAGCAGTCGAAGTGGCGCCAGTTCTGGGACCGCGGCGGCTGGTGGAAGGCCCTGCTGGTCGCAGCGGTCTACTACGGCCTCTATCAGCTCGCCGGCTTCCTCATCGGGCTGGCCTTCGGCGACGCGGTCGACAAGCATGATGTCCTCGCCAACGGGCTGAGCGTCTTCATCGCGATCGCCGCGTCGATCCTGGTGGGGAGCATCCTGCTCGTGCTCTTCGCTCTCTCGATCGGCTGGCTCAAGGAGCTCTTCGCCCGGCAGCCGATCCGCGGATCGTGGTGGATGTGGATCGGCGTCGCCATCGTGGTGGTGTTCAACATCCTGCGGTTCGCCAGTGTGGACTACGCGGGCTGGGACGCGGGCGCCGTCGTCGCCGTGCTGTTCACAGGCCTGTGCGTCGGGTTCGCCGAGGAGGTCCTCACCCGCGGTTTCGCCGTCAACCTGCTCCGACGCGGCGGCTACGGCGAGCGTTCCGTGATGCTCCTCTCGTCGCTCATCTTCGCGGCGATGCACTCCGGAAACGTTCTCTCCGGCCAGAACCCGATCGCGGTCGCGTTCACGGTCGTCTACACCTTCGCGTTCGGCATCGTCATGTACGTGACGCTGCGCGTGACGGGCAACCTGATCTGGCCGATCCTGCTCCACGCCTCCACCGACCCCAGCCTCATCCTGCTGACCGGCGGTGTGGATGCGAGCAGCGGGACACTGCATCCCGGACCGCTCGCCGGCATCGCCGGACTGGCGAACTACGCGGTGATGATCTTCGCGATCATCCCGATCATCTTCGTGCGCGGTCGCGTCGACCGTGCCGATGCCTACGGCCTCGTCGAACCTGCCGCTAAGCTCGCCTGACCCGGCCGATCCATCGAGAGGAGGGGCGATGCCACGGTCTCGCATTCCGGTCGAGCTGCTGCTGAGCGTGATCGCCAGTTACGTCGTCGGGATCGTGCAGATCCTCGCGGGCATCGCCCTGATCTTCGTTCGCTACGCGGACGGTCTCACGGCGACCGATCGCACGGTCGTCACCATCGCGGGCTCGATCACCATCCTCATCGGACTCCTGGTCGTCGCACTCGCCTCCGGCCTCACGCGGTCCAGACGGGACGCGCGGGTGCTGCTGACGGTGCTGATCTCGATCTCGATCGCACTCGGCGTTCTCGTGCTGATCGCCGACGGCGAGGTGACGGCGTTCCGCCTCATCGACCTGGCGATCTCGGCCGCCGTGATCATCGTCTTGTGGACAGGGCGCGTTGCTCGCTCCTTCGCACGAAGCGACGATGGACGAACCGGATGATCTCGATCAAACCGATGGTCACTACCGAGTAGAAGAGCACCAGCGCCGCCGTCACGATCGACGGGTCGACCAGCACCAGGAACGTGCGGGCGATCGGCACGGAGTAGACGAGGATGAGCCCGACCATCATCGAGCCGATGATGAGGATCTTCCAGCCGTCGATCGGCCGAGAGAGCACGATCAGTACCCACAGGCCGACGATGGTCAGGATGAGCGTCGACCCGGTGCGCAGCTCGGCTTCCGGAATGCCCGCCTGCGTGGCAGACCACGAGTAGGCGAGCAGCATCAGCGCGATCACGGCGCCTGCAGGTGCCGCGAACGAGAGCGACCGCGCGAGGAATCCCGGGATGTAGCGCCGCTTGTTCGGCATCAGGGCGAGGAAGAAGCTGGGCAGCCCGATCGTCAGTCCGTCGATGATCGACAGCTGGCGCGGCAGGAACGGGAACTCCAGCAGGAACGCCCCGAACAGCACCGCCAGCGCGGTCGCGTAGGCGGTCTTCGTGAGGAAGAGCATCGAGACGCGCTCGATGTTCGCGATCACCTGGCGGCCCTCGGCCACCACGCTCGGCAGATGCGAGAAGCGGCCATCGAGCAGCACGATGCGCGCCACGGCCTTCGTCGCGGCGGCCCCGGACTCCATCGCGATGCCCATGTCGGCCTCCTTGATGGCGAGGGCGTCGTTGACCCCGTCCCCCGTCATCGCGACCGTGTGCCCGGCCCGCTTCAGCGCCACCACGATCGCCTTCTTCTGATCGGGCGTCACGCGCCCGAACACGACGTGTTGCTCGAGCACCCGAGCGAGCTCGTCCGGATCGTCCGGCAGGGAACGCGCGTCGAATCCATCCGGAGCATCCAGCCCGACCTGCCGCGCGATCGCCGCGACCGTCTGCGGGTTGTCGCCCGAGATCACCCGCACACCGACCCCCTGCTCGGCGAAGTAGCGCAGCGTCTCCGCGGCATCCGACCGGATGCGCTCGCGGAACGTGAGCAGCGCGACCGGCTCCAGGTCGGCGGGGAGCACCTCGTCGTGTGAGAGCGGTTCGGCGCTGCGCGCGAGCACCAGCGTGCGCCGACCCGACGCGGCGAGCTCGGCCGAGCGCGCCGAGAGCCGGTCGTCGGGGAACACCATCTCCGGGCCGCCGAGCACCCAGCTTCCGGGCGCCTCAGCACCGGTCGCCACGTCTCCGAACGAGACGGCACTCCATTTCCGCGCGGACGAGAACGGGATGCGCCCCGTGGGCGCCATCGTGACCGGATTCGCGTAGTCGGTCACGAGGCAGCGAGCGGTGGCATTCGCATCCGGCTCGGCGCCGTACCAGGCGAGCACCGACCGCCATCCCGCCGGCTGCTGGTCCGAGAGCAGATGCTCGGCATCGAACTCGATATCGCCCTCGGTCAGCGTTCCCGTCTTGTCGAGACAGATGAGGTCGACGCGGGCGAGTCCCTCGACGGCGGCCAGCTCCTGCACCAGTACCTGCTGCCGCGCCAGCTTCACCGCGCCGACGGCGAACGCGATGCTCGTCATGAGCACGAGCCCCAGCGGGATCATCGCGACGACCGCCGCGATGGTGTTGACCGCGGCCTGGCGCCATGCCCCAGAACTGAACGTGTCGGCCCAGCCGCCCAACGCGATCACCTGTGCATTGAAGACGAGCACAGCGATCGGGCCGACCACCCAGGTGACCCACCGGAGCACCCGGTCGATCGACGAGCGCAGTTCGCTGGCGACCAGCGAGAACTTCTTGGCCTGCGCCGACAGCTTGTTGGCGAACGAGTCGGCGCCCACACGGTCGACCTGAGCCGTCCCCTCGCCTGCGACCACGACCGAGCCGGAGAGCACCTCGTCGCCAGGAGCCTTGTCGATCGCGTCCGCCTCACCGGTGAGGAGCGATTCGTCGAGCTGGAGGTGACCAGCCACGAGCACCCGGGCGTCGGCGGGGACCTGGTCGCCGGCGCGCAGAACGAGCAGGTCGTCCATCACCACGTCGGCGACCGCGATCGATGTCTCGCTGCCGTCACGCAGAACCCGCGCGTTCGGCGCGTGCAGCACCGCGAGCCGGTCGAGTGCGGCCTTGGCGCGGAACTCTTGAACCGAGCCGATGACGGTGTTGGCGATCGCGCTCAACCCGAACAGCGCGTCCTGCCAGCGGCCGAGAAGAAACAGCACGAGGAAGCACGCGGCGATGATGCCGTTGAAGAGCGTGAGCACGTTGGCGCGGATGATGCTGCCGACGCTGCGACTCGCATCCTGCCGGAACGCGTTGGTGCGTCCGTCGGCCACACGCTCGGCGACGTCGGCCGCGGTCAGTCCGCGCACCGCGTCCGTCGTGCCCACGATGGTCTCACTCGCCATGGCGCTCCTCCCCTGCGCCAACCCTAGGGCGTGGGATCGTCGCCCGGCAGCGGCGCGGCGCGGCGGGGATCGGTGACGGACGACAGGAACGCGCCCGCCTTCCGGATGGTGTCCTCGACGATCGCGACGTCGGGGCCGCCCATGAAGCCGTGCACCGCGCCCGGCACGACGTGCAGTTCGGAGCGCCCACCCATATCCCGGCAGCGCTGCACCAGCCGGCGCGCGTCGGGCAGCAACGAGTCGGTCGAGCCGACCGCGACGAAGACGGGCGGCAGCCCGCGCACGTCGGCGGCGAAGTCAGGGGCGTCGTGGAGCCGGCCGCCACCGGCCCAGCGCGCGAAGGCCCATTCGGACAATTCCCGGCCCGGCCCTCCGGTGGCCGTGTCGTCGAACCCGCGCAGTGTGAGGTCGACGTTCGGGTTGGTCAGCACGAGCGCTGTCGCGCCCGCACGCCGCGCGGCGGCGAGTGCGAGGGCGCCCCCGGCGGAATCTCCCCAGAGCACGATGCCTCCTGTGCCCGAGTCCCGCAGGGCGCCGACCACGGCGAGCGCGTCATCGCCGGATGCCGCCAAACTGAACTCCGGTGCGAGCCGGTAGCCGACCGAGAGCACCGTGACTCGCAGGATGCCCGCGATGCGGCGGCAGTAGGCGTCCTGAAGTTCGAGGTCGCCGAGCACTCCGTAGCCGCCGTGGAGGAACACGACGCCGACTGCGGAACGCGCGTCGGTCTGCGCGACGTCACGCGGAACGTAGCGGCGAATCGGGACCGTGCCGATCGTCTCGTCGCCGACGGTGCCGGCGAACGGCAACCGGGGCCGTCCGGACGCCCGTTCGGAGGCCTCGCGTCGAAGTCCGTCGATGTCGGGATCAGCCACGACAGCCAGCATGCCAGGTCTGACGATCGCTACGCGTCGCCATCTCTTAAGAAGCAGCGATGTCGATCCCGTGCTTTGCGCGCGAGAATGAAGACACCATGTCTCGCATACTGGTCACCGGATCGGCCGATGGACTCGGCTTCGCCACCGCGCAGGCGCTGCTCGCTCAGGGGCACGACGTCGTCGTGCATGCCCGTAATGAGAGGCGGGTGGATGCCGTCCGGCCGCTGGGCGAGCAGGGCGCCGGCCTCATCGTCGCCGACTTCTCCGATCGAGAAGCGGTGCTCGGCGCGATCGCCGACCTGAACGGTCTCGCGCCGATCGATGCGGTGATCCACAACGCCGGCGTGATCTCCGGCGCTGCTCTGATGCCCGTGAACGTGGTGGCGCCGTATCTCGTCACCGCTCTGCTGGCCGGACCGCGCCGCCACGTCTACCTCAGCAGCGGGATGCACAGGGGAGGACACGCCTCGCTGGACGGAGTCGATTGGGCGGGAGCGCACGCTTCGCGCACGTACTCCGACAGCAAACTGTTCGTCACCACGCTGATGGCCGCCGTCGCCCGGATCATCCCGGATGTCCTCAGCAACTCCGTCGATCCTGGCTGGGTGCCGACCAGGATGGGCGGCACCGGCGCGCCCGACGACTTCGACCTCGGCCACGAGACCCAGGAATGGCTCGCAGTGAGCAACGATGCGGAAGCCCTCACGAGCGGCGGCTATTGGTACCACCGTCGTCGTCAGCAGGCGCACCCTGCGGTGAATGACCGCTCGTTCCAGGATGACCTGCTGGCACGTCTCGAAGACGCAACCGGAGTGCCCCTGTCGCGATCGCGGTAGCCAACCTTGAATTGTGCACAACCTAATTGCGTGCAATCATTGAGTCATGTCCGTGACCGATGAGATGGTGTGCTTCTCCCTCTACGCCGCCACCCGCGCGACGACCCAGGCGTACCGATCGCTTCTCGAGCCGTGGGGGCTCACCTACCCGCAGTACCTCGTGCTGGTGACCCTGTGGATCGAGGGCGATCAGACCGTGAGCTCGCTGGGCGAGCACCTGCAGCTGGATTCGGGAACGCTCTCCCCCCTGCTTCGCCGCATGGAGCAGGCCGGCCTCGTCCAGCGCGAGCGGCGCTCCCCCGATGAGCGTGTCGTCACCGTGACGATCGGCGAGCGCGGCCGAGAGCTCCATCCTCAGCTGGCGCACATCCCGGCCAGAATCGCCGCAGGCACGGGCCTGCCCGACGAGCAGGCCGCCGCGCAACTCATCGACACCCTCCACCGCCTCACCGAGACCATGCACGCCGCGAGCGCGCAGCAGACGGCGGCCCAGCCCGCCGCCCAGCACTGAACTTCGCACCACCGAACCACGAAAGGCACACATGAACGCCCTCTACACCGCAGAAGCACTCTCGACGGGAGCCGGCCGCGACGGCCGCGTCGCCACGAGCGACGACTCGTTCCAGCTCGACCTCGCCATCCCCAAGGAGATGGGCGGTTCGGGTGCCGGCACCAACCCCGAGCAGCTCTTCGCCGCCGGTTACGCGGCCTGCTTCCACTCCGCCCTTCAGGCGGTCGCCCGCGGCCAGAAGGTGAAGCTGACCGACTCGTCGGTCGGCAGCCGCGTGCAGATCGGCTCGAACGGCGAGGGCGGCTACCAGCTCTCGGTGCTCCTGGAGGTCGTGCTTCCCGGCGTCGAGCCCACCCAGGCTCAGGCGCTCGCGGATGCCGCCCACCTCGTGTGCCCCTACTCCAACGCGACCCGTGGCAACATCGACGTCACGATCACCGTCTCGGAGGACTGAGCACATGACCGACGACACCATGCGCGCCCTCGTCCACCACGAGTTCGGCGACCCCGCCGCCCTCCTCACCGTCGAGCAGCGACCGCTCCCCCAGCCCGGACCCGGCCAGGTCCGCGTTCGCACGCTGCTCTCCGCCATCCACAACCATGACCTGTGGACGGTGCGCGGCACCTACGGCTTCAAGCCCGAGCTCCCCGCCCAGGCGGGCACGGAGGCGGTCGGCGTCGTCGATGCCCTCGGCCCCGACGTGGATCAGCTCGCTGTCGGTCAGCGTGTCACCACCGGCGGCACCTTCGGCGTGTGGGCCGAGTACTTCGTGGCCGATGCTGCAGGGCTCATCCCGGTTCCGGATGCCCTGCCGGATGAGGCCGCCGCCCAGCTCGTTTCGATGCCGTTCAGCGCATTGAGCCTGCTGCACTCCCTCGACCTGAAGGAGGGCGACTGGCTGATCCAGAACGCCGCCAACGGCGCAGTGGGCCGGATGGTCGCCCAGCTAGGCGCCGCGCGCGGCATCAACGTCGTGGGGCTCGTACGCCGCGCGGCGGGTGTCGACGAACTCCGTGCGCAGGGCATCGATCGCGTCATCGCCACCGACTCCGACGACTGGCGCGACCGCCTCGCCGAGATCACCGGCGGAGCCGACATCCACGTCGGGATCGACTCGGTCGGCGGCCGCTCCGCCGGCGACGTCATGTCCACGCTCGCGGTCAACGGCACGCTCGTGGTCTTCGGGGCGATGGCGTCGCCGACGCTCGAGATCTCCTCCGGTGACGTCATCTTCAAGCAGGGCACCATCAAGGGCTTCTGGGGCAGCGTCGTCAGCCGCGAGATGCCGGCCGACCTCAAGGGGAAGCTGTTCGGCGAACTGATCACCCGCGTTCTCGATGGATCGCTGACCCTCCCGGTCGCGGCGACCTACGACTTCGACGAGATCAGCGCCGCCGTGACGGCGAGCGACCAGCCGGGGCGCGTGGGCAAGGTGTTGCTCCGAGCCTGATCGCCGTCGCCTGATCGACGGACCCTGCGGGTCGTCGCGGTCGCTCAGCGGCCGCGACGGCCCGCGAACAGTGTGTACAGCAGCGGGAGTGCCGACGCGACCATGAGCACAGTGCCGAGCACGGCATCGTCTGCGCGCACCACGGCACCGGCGATGAGCAGAGCGCCGAACACGAGCGCTGAGACGAGTCGCCGCGCCGTGCGCTCGAGCCGGGCCACCCGCTGCTCGAGCCGGGGCGTCGCGACCTCCACCGTGCCGTCTTCGAAGCGGTCGATGAGCGCATCCAGCCGCTTGGGCAGTCGCAACGCGATGCCCGCGATCTCGACGGCCTGCTTCGCAAAGTCCTGAACGACGTTGCCGCCCTCGTCGCGTAGGAGCTGCGCCGCGTACGGCTCGACCGAGTCCCACAGGTTGAACTCGGGATCCAGCGCGCTGCACACTCCCGAGGTGAGCGACATCGCCCGGATGATCAGCAGGAAGTTCTCCGGCAGCTGGAACGGCAGCGAACGGATCACATCGCCGAACTGCACCGCGAACTGGCGGAACTCGCGGGGGTCGACCTCGCGCAGCTCGGCAAACCCCATCCCGCCGAACCGGGCGAAGAGCTGTGTCATCGCCCTCTCGAGCTGGGTGGTCTCGGCCGAGGGCAGCAGCACGCCGACATCCTGCATCGCGTCCACCAGGCCCTTGCCGTCCCGCGATGCGGCCGCGATCAGCAGCTTCCTCAGTCCGCTGCGCGTGCTGGTCGGCACCTCGCCCATCATCCCGAAGTCGATGAACGTCAGCTTCCAGGGGCGCTCGCCCGGAACCTCCGGCGTCGGCGTGACGAAGATGTTGCCCGGGTGCGGATCGGCGTGGAAGAAGCCGTTGGTGAACAGCTGATCGAACATCACCGCTGCGAACACCGGGGCGACGTCTGCCGGGTCGATGCCCGCCGCGCGCAGCGCCTCGGCGTCGGTGATCTTGATCGCCGTGACATCTTCGAGGGTGAGCACCCGCCACGTCGTGCGCTCCCAGGCGATGGCGGGCACGGCGACACGCTCGTCGTCCGCGAAGTCCGCCGCGAAACGCTCGGCGTTCGCCGCCTCGTGCAGGTAATCGATCTCTTCGAGACTCGTCTGCGCGAACTCCTCGACGAGTTCGGGCGCGTCGACGCGGTCGGACACCAGGCGCACGCGGCTGAGCCATCCGCCGACCTTGCGCAGGGCCGCGAGATCGACATCGACGATCGCGTCGATCCCCGGCCGCTGCACCTTGATCACGACGCCGTCGAGACCGCTGTCGGCGGCATCCGTCGGCGTGAGACGCGCACGGTGGGCCTGCCCGAGGGAGGCCGCGGCGACCGGGGTCCCATCGACCCACGCAAAGGCCCGCTCGAGCGGCACACCCAGTTCCGCCTCGGCGAGCGCGCGGATCTGAGGGAAGGGGACGGGAGGCACCTCGTCTTGCAGACCCTCGAGCTCGGCCGTGATCTCGGGCGGAAGGACGTCGAGCCGGGACGACATGAACTGCCCGACCTTGATCATCAGCCCGCCGAGGTCGACCGCGAGCACATGGAAGCGCTGGGCGAAGCGCCGCATCCGCTTCGACCGGGTGCGCTCAGCGACCTTCGCGAGTCCGATGCGCGGCAGGAACAGCTCGTACCACCAGGTGACGGCGAGGTTCCAGCCGGCGAAACGCAGGATGCGACGGTAGCGGGCGCGCGTGGCGCCCGCATCGGTCGGTCCCTGCCGACTCCGACGACCCGACGGCACTCGCGTCAGTCCTGAGCGAGGATCGAGTAGAGCCGGCGGCGCGCCTCGTCGAGCACGACCGCGGCCTGCTGGACCTGCTCCGGGGTACCGGTGCGACGCACCTGCGCCGCCGCCTGTGCGAGCTCGAAACCGGCCTTCGGCAGAGCGCCGAACCCCGCGTCACCGCCCGCGCCCGCCGACTCCCACGGCGCCGCGCCGGCCGTCTCGGCCTCAGCCCGGCCCTCCTCGGTCAGCGCGTAGGTCTTGCGCCCGTTCGACTCCTCGGCGCTGATCAGGCCCTCATCGGAGAGCAACTGCAGCGTGGGATAGACGGACCCAGCGCTCGGCTTCCAGCTGCCGCCGCTGCGCTCCTCGATCTCGCGGATGATCTGGTAGCCGTGCATGGGCTTCTCGGCGAGCAGCGCGAGAACGGCTGCACGCACGTCGCCCTTGCCCATGCGCGTTCCGACGCGCTTCTCGAACGTCGAGCGCAACTGCTCGAACGCCTGCCACATGCCCTCGGCGTTGCCGGCGCCGAAGCCGCCGGCCGGGAACGAACCACTCATGATGTCCTCCTCAGTGAACGTCAACGATACTCAACGATATATCGTTAACCGGCTCGGCGATAGGGGCACGAGCAGGCTGCGGCGAGCGCTCTTGACACGGGATCACGACCAGGAGGACATTCGGGACAGGGCGGTCTCCCAGTGGTGAGGAGCGAAATCATGAGTGCTGCACCGCGCAACGGGATGCAATCGTGTGCGCGTACCTCGACGGAGTCACGACGACCCCAGGTCACCCCGGTGGGCGCCGTCGCGCGAGGTGCCGCCGCCGGCGTGGTCGGCACGCTCGCCATGGACCTGTGGCTGTACGCCCAGTACCGGCGGGAGCACGGTGACGAACCGTTCGCCGAGTGGGAGTTCTCGTCCGACGTCACGGACTGGGACAAGGCCCCGGCTCCCGCCCAGGTCGGGCGACGGATCATCGACGGACTGTTCGAGCGGACGCTTCCCGACGCGCGCGCTCGCCTCACCAACAACGTCATGCATTGGGGGTACTCCCTCTCGGGCGCCGTGGTCTACGCGATGGTCGCCGCATCGCTCCGCAAGCCGCGAACCGGCTACGGGCTGATCTTCGGGGCCGGGATGTGGGCGTTCAGCTATGTCATCCTGCCTCCGATGCATCTCTACAAGCCCATCACCGAGTACGACGCCAAGACACTCGGCAAGGATCTCGCCGCCCACCTCGTCTACGGACTGGGCACGGCCGCCGCCTTCACACTGCTGCTCTCACGCCGAGGCGGCCGCCGCTGACGACCCGCACCACTCGATCCGCCCGCCCGATCCGCCGCGCCCGAACAGAAAGAGGAACCTCCGAATGACCGAGAACAATCGAGACGAGTACCCCGACGAAGCCGGCTACCCGGACGGCGCAGGGTTCCTGAGCGAGACCCAGCCCGAGCTGGTCGACGAGGTGAAGGCCGGCGCTGCCCCGAGCGCAGGAATCGACTTCTTCATCGTGGACAATGAAGCCGACAAGACGTTCGAAGCCGTCAGCGGCGACACCCTCATCGGCGGGATCACCTACCGCGTGCAGGACGACGTCGTGACGTTGATCCACACCTACGTCTACCCGGAGTTCCAAGGTCAGGGTGTCGCCTCCGAGCTGGTCCGCAGAGCGCTCGACCAGATCCGGTCCGGCGGTCGCACGATCGTCATCGAATGCCCCGTCGTCAAGGCGTTCGTCGAGAAGCACCCGGAGTACCAGTCCCTGGTCTCCCCACCGGCGTGATGGCGAAGCCGGCGGCCCTGGCCGAGGGAGACCGCGGCTACGGCATCCTGCCCTGGTAGCGTGCGGCCGCGGGCGAGCCCAGCCCCGGCCCGGCCGGCGCCACGGCTGTCGCGCGCAGTCCCCTGCGCGATGTGACACCGAGCTTGGTGAACACCTTGCCGAGATGCCACTCGACGGTTCGCGGGCTGATGAAGAGCTGCGCCCCGATCTCCGGATTGCTCCTGCCCTCCGCGGCGAGGCGTGCGATGAGGGCCTCCTGTGCAGTCAGCTCGTTCGCGGTGTCGACCGAGCGGGCGCGCACAGTCTCACCGGTCGCTGCCAGTTCGCGCCGCGTTCGTTCCGCGAAGCCTTCCAGCCCGGCCTCGCGGAAGAACTCGTGGGCCCGACGCAGCTGCACCCGCGCATCCATGCGCCGGCCGCTGCGGCGCAGCCACTCGCCGTACAGCAGGTTCGTGCGCGCCAGCGCCATCCGGATGCGCGTTCGGCTCAGGAGTTCGGCCGACTCCTGGTACGACGCCTCGGCGACGTCGTCGCCGCCGAGCAGGGCACGGCAGCGCGCCAGAACACCGAGCGACCAGTCGGTGCCGCTCGCGCGGGCGATCTCCTCCAGCCGGCCGAACGCGGCCGCCCCGCGCTCCGCCTGGTCGCTGCGCACCGCGGCTTCGACCAGTTCCGGGTAGACCCAGGTCGAGAGCCCCAGCTCGAACGGATGCTCGGCGGCGTGCTCGGCCGTCGCCAGCGCCTCGTCGTACCGTCCGAAACTGTTCAGGAAGACGGCACTCGTCAGCTCCGTTCCCATGAGCCAGAGACCCTCACCGCGCGCGGAGACGTCGCTGCGGCTGACGTCGATCAGCGCACGCGCCTCGGTCTCGCTGCCGCTCCACGCTGCGCGCAGGAACGCGATGTGCGGAGACAGGGCGTTGCCGGTGGCCCCGGTCACCGCGTCCGCCTCGACGGCGAGCGCGAGCGCGGCCGCGAGATCCCCCGTGAAGAGCTCGACGGTGAAACGCTCGGTGAGGGCGATGGGCAGCATGGCGAGAGCGCCGGTCCGCCGCGCGACGGCGACGAGTTGCTCCGTGAGGCCGAGCCAACCGAGGTCATCGCCGATCGCACGGGCTGCACGTGAGGCCGGCCAGAGCCAGCGCAGGGCGTCCGCGTCGCCGATCCCCTCTCTCCTCAGCGCATCGAGGGCGCGGCGAAGCATCGGGACGCCTGCGGCGTAGCCGCTCCTGACGAGCACGGCGAGGCCGTTCAGCAACAGCTCACAGGCCGTCGGAATCCTCCTTCCCGCGTCGCCCCAGCGCGCGTCGATGATGGAGTCCGCCACGTCGTCGAGCGCACCACCGCCACCCGCGAGGCGTCCCGCGAAGAGCGCCGCGGTGAACGCGTCGAGATACGTCTCACGCGCCACCGTGGCGTCCAGCGCCTCGAACCGCTTCGCGGCGCGAAGCAGCAGCGATGGGGCCTCCCGTCCTCGCGTGGACGCGAACGAGATCTCCGCTCCGAGCAGTTGCGCCCGAGCGTCGTCGAGTTCGCCGAGGGGCCCGGCCGAGGCGATTGCGAGCATGGTGTGCGCCGCGTCGGTCGCACCGGCCTGCAGCCGGGCGTCCGCGGCGGCGAGAGCCCGCCGGGCGCGCTCTGCGGGCTCAGGAGTCAGTTCCATGGAGCGGGTCAGAAATGCGGCGGCCGCCGCCCAGCCACCGCGCGCCCGCGCACGGACGGCCGAGGCCTCGAGTTCGGCGGCGACGCCCTCGTCCAGACCGCCGGCCGCGACGGCCCGATGCCAAGCGAGGTAGTCCGAGTCGCTGTCGCCGATGATGGCCTCCGCGAGCACCTCGTGCGCGCTGCGACGATCCCGTTCGGAGGCGGCGCGGTAGACCGCGGACCGCATCAGGGGATGCCGGAACCGGACCTGAGCGCCGAGATCCAGCAGGCCGGCCTCCTGTGCCGGTGTCGCCGCATCGGCCGGAATACCGAGCCGGGCGGCGGCCCTCCACAGCAAGGTGACATCCCCGGACGGGTCGGCGGCCGCGATCAGCATCAGCTGCCGGGTCGGCTCGGGAAGTTGCTCCAGTCGCCGGATGAAGCCCTGTTCGATCCGGCCGGTGAGCGCCGACCGGTCGGCCGCACCGTTGCCGAAGGCCAGCTCCGCCGCGTCCAGGTCGCGCGGCAGTTCGAGGAGCGCGAGCGGGTTGCCGCGCGCCTCGGCGATGATTCGGCTGCGCACCCGCTCATCCAACGGCCCCACGATCACCGAATCGAGCAGGGCCGCGGCATCGGCGTCGGCGAGACCGCGAACGACGAGGGTGGGGAGGGCCGCCAACGCATCGCTCCCATCGCTTCTCTCGCCGGCATCCGTCGCATCCCGCACCGCGAAGACCATCCCGACCCGCTCCGCGACGAGGCGGCGGGCCACGAACGTCAACGTCAGAGCCGACGCGGTATCGATCCACTGGGCGTCGTCGAGAACGCAGAGCAGCGGTGCGGTTTCGGCCACCTCCGCGAAGAGGCCGAGCACGGCAAGACCGACGAGAAACCGATCCGGCGGCTCGCCGCTCTGCGAGCCGAACGCGACACCCAGCGCCTGGCGCTGAGGCTCGGGGAGATGGGTGACGCGGTCGAGGAACGGAGCGCACAGCTGCTGGAGAACGGAGTACGCGAGTTCGACCTCCGACTCGACACCCGTCGCCCGGGCGATCACGAAGCCGTCCGCGCGCTGCACGACGTAATCGAGCAGCGCCGTCTTGCCGACGCCCGCCTCGCCTCGCAGCACCAGCACCTGGCTGCGGCCTGATAGCGCGTTCGCCAGCACCGCATCCAGCTGCTCGCACTCGCCGCGCCTGCCGTGCAGTGCGCGGCTCTCTTTTTGACTCGTCATGGCAACCCACCGCCAGTTCCGACATTAGGGATCGCGGTGATCCCTGGCAAGAGGCGCTCGGCGCGGACCCGCGGGCGCGGGCGCCGGGGTGCGGACCCGGGCATCTCCCGGGCGCGAAGGGAAAGCGACAGGAACAGCATCGATGACATCAGCAACGAGATCTCTTGAAAGGGGATTGATCATGAACACCACAAGCACACTCACCAGCGCAGCGGTCGACGTGCGCACCGCACTCACCGAGGGCTACGCGGACGTCGGCGAGGTGACACTGCACTACGTCGAAGCCGGCGAGGGACCCCTCGTCGTCCTCCTGCACGGTTTCCCGGCCTTCTGGTACACCTGGCGGGAGCAGATCGCGCCGCTCGTGAACGCGGGCTACCACGTGGTCGCACCGGACCTGCGCGGCTACAACCTGTCGTCGAAGCCCGGGGCGTTCACCGACTACACGGCCGACAAGCCCGCCGCGGACATCCGGGGCCTCATCCGGGCGCTCGGGAGCGAGACGGCGACGGTGGTCGGACACGACTGGGGCGGATCGATCGCCTGGACACTGGCGATGAACAACCCGGAGGTCGTGGACCGTCTCGTCATCCTGAACGCGGCGCACCCGCGAAAGCTGAACGAGGGGCTGAAGAACCCGCGGCAGCTGCTGAGGAGCTGGTACTTCTTCTACTTCCAGCTCACGGGTTCACCGGAGCGTCGCGCCGCCCGCGACAACTGGAAGTTCTTCACGGGCTTCCTCCGCGACGCGCAACCGGCGTACACGCAGCAGGAGCTGGATCAATACCGTGCGGCCTGGTCGCAGCCGGGAGCGGCCACAGGCATGATCGACTACTACCGCGCGGCGGTCCGCCTCGGGTCGAAGCAGAAGGTTCTGACCATCACCGCACCCACCCTCGTCATCTGGGGACAGGAGGACCGGTACCTCGGCGCCGACCTCGCCGAACCGCACGCGGAAGACGTGCCCAACCTGGTCTCGGTCGAGCGCTTGCCCAACGCGTCGCACTGGGTGCACCACGACGAGGCCGGGCGCGTCAACGAACTGCTCGTCGACTTCCTCGGGGGTGACAACGGGAGCCGGACCGGCCGATGACGGTTCGTCTGCCGACAGCGATCGACGAGACGACCGGGGCGTGTGGCCCCGGTCGTCTCGTATCACTCGGGTTTGATCGCGACGCGCCCGCTGCCGGTGCGGGCGAGGTAGAGGCGGGCGCCGGTGCGTGCGATGAACTCGTCGACGGCCTCGCGGGACCCCTGCCACCATCCGTAGTCGTCGAGTAGCAGAACTCCACCCGGCGACAGCCGTTCGTACAGGTGTTTCAGCTCGTGCGCTGTCGATTCGTACCAGTCCGTGTCCAGCCGCAGTACGGCGATTCGCTCGGGCGCCTGGTCCGGGACGGTCTCCTCGACCGGCCCTTTGATGAAATGGAGCTTCTCCGCTGGGTAGGGGACCTCATGGAAGCCCTCCCGCACATCCTCGAGGGAGGCGTACGCCCACACCCGGGACGTCTTGTCGTAGGACGCCAGCAGTTCGGCGGCCGGCCGGCCGTCGCCGCGCTTGTCCCGCGGACCGGGCTCGGTCATCCCTTCGAACGTGTCGAACAGGTACACGTCGCGATCGTGCGAGCCGACGGCATCGAGCGCCCGGGCCATCGCATGCACGCTCCCGCCGCGCCACACGCCGCACTCGACCACCGCGCCGGGGATGTCGTACCGGGTGACGTAGCGCGCGGCCATGATGACGGCGTACAGCTTCTCGATGTTCGTCATCGTGTACGGCTGCACCGCCCGGATGATCGCGGCGGCCTCCTCGTCGATGTCCGTGGGGATCTTCACGGCCGGTGGAGCCTCGGGTGCGGACGCGCCGGCCGTCGGTGTGCGCGACGAGGGCGTGCGGGCCGACGGCGTGGGCGCCGTCGGTGTTCCCGCCGGCGTCGGGCCGTCGGCACGGGGCCGCGCGCGCCGCAGTTCGTACCCGGTCAGCCGGGACAGGACACCATTGACACGCTTCCGCATCGACACAGTCCACAAGCTACCCCACCACCGGATGCGCCGGGCCGGCTGCGTCGATCGACACGGTCAGTCGGCCGGTGAATTCTGTGCTGCGTCGGCGAGAGTTACTTGACAGATCCTCACTATTTGGAGGACAGTTCGTGCATATCGGCACAACCTGACGGGAGTCAGTCCGTGAAGAAGCGATTTGCACTTCCCATCACCGTCCTCGTGACGGCCGCGTTCATCATCGCGACGACCGTTCCGGCGAATGCTGCTACCCGCTACACGGTCGGCGTGATCACTTTGTCGAACGCGCAAGCGAACCCGCAAGCGATCGCGGTGGACTCAGGGACCGGCAACATCTACGTGGGTCAGCAGGACGGAGCGGCCGGCGCCAAGATCGCGGCCCTCAGCCCAACGGGAAAGCTCCGCAAATACATCCGCGTCGGCGAGAGTTATGACGCGGCCACGAATCTGCCACCCGACGGTGAGCGACCCGCGCCGCACATTCCGTCGAAGGTGATCGCGCTCACGATCAACCCGAGAACGCACATCCTGCTCGCGTTGGTCACCGACGCCTTGACCATCATGAGCCCCAACTACTCACACCTCAACGGTTCCTACGTCGTGGCCGTGAACATGAGGACGAACACTGTCGTGAAGCGGTACACCGTCGCGGCGCGGGCGCCAGAGTCCGGACCGGGGCCGGAACTCTGGCATGACCCGCACACGATGTGGACCGGATTCGCGCTCGACGTGACCAGGAACGTGCTGTGGGGGGTCGAAGGGTACGAACCGAACTTCTACAACGCAGTCGACCGGCTGGATCTCACGACCGGCGCGCGCACCAGGGCCGCTCTTCCGATCGTTTCGAACGATGCGCCCATCGACGCCGTGCCCACCATCGCTTTCGACAAGGCCACCGGCCGTGGGTACGTGAGCGTTGCAGGAACCCTCTTCGGGATCGACCGAACTCTTCGAGTGGTGACCACGTTGCCGTTGCCAGGGCTTCCCGGATGCGACGTCCTGCCCGGTACGGGGCCGACCGCCACGGTCGCCTCGCCGTCGACGAATACGGTCTATGTGAGCTGGTGCGGAACCATCTACGTCGTCAATGGGGCTAAGAACACGATTACGCATACGATCCAACCCGTTGCCGGCGCGGGTCTGGCTCTCGATGCTCCGGCCCGCTCTTTGTACGTCTACGAGACGCGCAACGACGTGAAGGGAATCGGCGTCTACAGCACCGCGACGATGGCCTCGCTGGCGTTCGTGCCTGCGACGGTGAGCAACGCCGTTCACTTGGCCGGAAACGCGTGGATCACGAATGACCCAGTGCGCCACAGGACGTACGTGCCTGGTTCCGCGTCCACAATCAGCGTGGTAGTTCGTCACTGATCGTTTGCGTCGGGCTGCGCCCCGCGCGCTCCCCCAGCCACCGCGCCTCGCTGCGCTCGGGGCGGCGCCCGGGGTCCCTCGCGGCGGGGACCCCGATAGTCAGCAGCGAGTGACGACAAAAAGAAGAGGGTGACCGCTCGCCATGCGAGCGGTCACCCTCTTCTTTTTGTCGTTACGTCGGGCTGACAGGATTTGAACCTGCGACCCCTTGACCCCCAGTCAAGTGCGCTACCAAGCTGCGCCACAGCCCGATGCTGCTTCGAGGGTGGAGCCCCAAAGCAACTTGACCATACTAGCGTGTCCGCGAGGGAGGTCGTGCCACGAGCGCGAGCGGCCCGAGCGTGAGCGGCCCGAGCGCGTGCGGCGGGAGCGGGACCTCGCATAACTCCGGAAGTTCGAGCCGGGGTGAAGCGCAAGTTCCGGAGTTAGACGCGCAGCGCCCGCGTGTCGCATGAGACTTCCGGAGTTACGCCAGCGCCAGCCCGACCGGCACCACGCCAGCCCGACCAGCACTGCCCACCCGCTACTCCCAAACCAACTCCCGCACCTCGACCCCGTACCCCTCCAGCGTCACCGACGACACCGCATCCCCCGCCAGCGTCTGCAGCGCACCACCCGACACGACCGGCGACACCGTCACCGACGCCGGATGCTGCGACACGAAGAACACGAACCGCCGCCCGTCCACATGCACCAGCGAGTCCACGAACACGAGCGGGTCGTCCAGCACGACATCCCGTTCGAGGTCGGCGACGACCGCCAGCGCGTCGTACAGCCGCCACGTCTCCTCCGGGTTCACGCGCGGCAGCGCCGAGGCGAAGTACTCGAACGGGTAGGTCGACAGCACGGCCCGCCCCGACCCGTGCGACTGCGACACGATCACCGGGTTCTCGTGCTGGTCGACCGCGATGACGGTCCCCGTCGTCGCCGACACCGGGAGGAACGAGCGCGAATGCTCGTTGCCCGCGACGGCGAAAGAGAGCGAGGTCCCTTCGGCGATCGACCCGAACGACGCCAGGAACCGCACGGTGACCACGTCGTCCAGCACCGGCTCGACGAGCCCGTATGCCGACTCGCGCTGCACACCGAACAGCTCCTCGGTGTACGCCCACCAGGGCCCGCGCTGCACGCCGATGTCACCGGCGCAGTACGACGCATAGACGGTCGCTCCAGCCGAGGCAAGGTCTCGAAGCTGCAGCCACGTCGGACCGCACAACTGCTTGACCGACGGCAGGACGTACAGCCCGTACCCGGACGGGACTCCCCCGTCCTCCTCCTCGCGCACCACGGCGAC
Source organism: Leifsonia sp. 10N434 (assembly GCF_056394405.1). Lineage (NCBI taxonomy): Bacteria > Bacillati > Actinomycetota > Actinomycetes > Micrococcales > Microbacteriaceae > Leifsonia > Leifsonia sp. 10N434. The sequence continues at coordinate 234,490 of NZ_JBFTHV010000003.1, forward strand.
GGGCACGTGTGCCTCGTGGGCGGCGACGTACGCCTGCTCCCCGGCGGCGACGATCAGCGCGCGCTCCGCCTCCTGCGTGAACGGGTAGTCCGCGGCGAGGTGCGACGGCACGACCAGCGCGGCGTCGACCGACGAGCGCGTGACCGAGGCGACGTCGATCGCCGCGAGGTCACCGGCGAACCGGGCGAGCTCGAGCAGCGGCGGCTTCGGTGCGCCGGAGGAGTCCGTGATCCCGAAGTGCAGCTCGAACGGGTGATGCGAGTACGGGCGCTGGCCGACGAGGTCGTCGTAGTCCGTATTGTTCCAGGCGATCCAGCCGGTCGCGCCGGCGAGCAGCGTGTTGTAGAGCAGCTGCCGGTAGTACGACGCAGCCCCGGATGGCGACACGAAGTCGCTCGTCAGCCCGAACTCCTCCATGATCACCGGCAGGCCGGCGACCTGGCACAGTTCGGCGATGTACGCGGCCTTGAGGTGCTGACGGGTCTGGTCCGACTCCATGCGGTACACGTGCGGCCCGACGAAGTCCGTAAAGGCGGCGATGTCGACGGACGAGAAGCCGTTGTCATGCCCCGTCGTCTCGATGCCCCAGGCGCCGTCGCCGACGGCGACCGGCTGCGTTCCGCCGCCCGCGCGCACGGCGTTGACGAGAAGCGACGCCCACGCGTTGACGATCGGGCGCGGCGCCTCACCCCCGTAGATCGGCACCTCGTTGGTGAGCAGCCAGCCCGCGACAGCCGGATGCGCGGCGAACCGCGCGGTCAGCTCGCGCACGTACCAGGCCTGTCGCCCGACGAACCAGACGTCGCTGTACAGGTCGCGGCCGTCACGCCACGCCGGGTCCCAGTTCTCCCCCGACATGTGACCCACGAGGAAGGTCGGCACGGTGGTCATCCCGACCTCGCTGTGGGCGTCGAGGAAGTCGTGGAAGTTCTCGATGCACTGCTCGTCGAGCGTGTCGGGGGTGGGGTGGAAGTCGGGCCAGTAGAAGAACGAGCGGGTCATGTTGAGGCCGTGCTCGGCGAGGACCCGCAGTTCTTCCCGCACGACCGCCGGGTCGTAGCGGGTCCACATGAGCGGGCCGCCGGTGCGCGACCAGAAGTTGGCCCCCAGCCAGATGGCCGGGGCTCCCTCGACGGAGAGCAGGGGTGAAGGGCGTTCCATGATGCCTTTCCAGAGAACGATCGGTAAAACAGGGAGGCGACGGCCGGCGGCAGGAGCTACTTCACGGCGCCCGCCGTCAGGCCGGCCACGAACGAGCGCTGCAGCAGCAGGAACGCCACGACCACCGGGATGCTCACCACGAGCGAGGCCGCCATGATCTGGTTCCAGTAGACGTTCGTCTGGGTCGAATAGAGCTGCAATCCGACGGCCAACGTCCTGTTCTCATCCGTCGTCATCACCGAGGCGAACAGCACCTCACCCCAACTGGTCATGAAGGAGTAGATGGCGACGGCGATCAGCCCGGGCTTCGCGGCGGGGAGGACGACGTGCCAGAGCGCGCCCATCGGACCGCTCCCGTCGACCATCGCCGCCTCGTCGAGATCGCGCGGGATGCCGTCGAAGTAGCCGGCGAGCATCCAGATCGAGAACGGCAGCGCGAAGGTCAGGTACGTGATCACCAGCCCGAACCGCGTGCCGACGAGCTGGATGCCGACGGCCTGGTTGATGTTCACGAAGATCAGGAACAGCGGCAGCAGGAACAGCACACCGGGGAACATCTGCGTCGAGAGCACCGTGGTGCTGAAGACGGTGCGCCCCTTGAACCGGTAGCGCGAGATCGCGTAGGCCGCGAAGATCGCGATGATCAGCGACACGATCGTGGCGGATCCGGCGACGATCAGCGAGTTCACGAAGTACGACGCGAGCGGAACGGTCGACCACATGTCGATGTACGGCTGGAACGTGATGTGCTCCGGCCACCAGGTGAAGGCTCCCTGAACATCCGGAAGCGATTTCACCGACGACGTGATCATCACGTAGACCGGAACGGCCGTGAAGATCGTCAGTACGAACAGGACGACCCAGCGGAAGGTCTTGGACGAGGCAGTTTCACGCACGACGCGACCTCCGGTTGATGACCAGCAGGTAGATGCCGGTGACGATGAGCAGGAAGATCAGCAGCAGCACGCTCATGGCGGCGCCGGAGCCGAAGTTCCAGGTGAGGAAGGAGGCGTTGTAGATGTGGAACGAGATGAGGTCGCCGGCCGCCGGTTGAGCGTTGCCGAACAACACGAATGGTGTGTTGAAGTCGTTGAACGTCCATAAGAACATCACCAGCAGCAGCACCGTGTTGACCGGGCGCAGCATCGGCAGGGTGATCGCGCGCCAGGTGCGGAACGGCTTCGCGCCGTCGACGGCCGAGGCCTCGTACACCTCCTCCGGGATGCTCTGTAGTCCGGCCATGAGCATCAGGAACGCGAAGGGCCAGAGCCGCCAGATGGCGACGATGACGATCGACCAGAATGCGTTGCCGCCGATCAGCCAGAACGGCTTGTCACCGGGAAGGTTCAGGTTGTCGAACAGGAAGTGGTTGACCGCTCCCGTGTCCTTCTGGAGCATGAACTTCCACGCGATGATGCCGGCGTACATCGGCAGCGCGTAGGGCACGAGGAACAGCGTGCGGAAGAAGCCGCGGCCGGCGAACTTGCGCTGCAGCGCGACGCCGGCGGCCATCCCGAGCCCCCACGAGATGCCGACGACCAGGATCGTGAAGCCGACGGTCACGGTGAACGACTGCAGGAGACCTGCGCCGATGGAGCTGTTGAAGTCGAGGGCGACGGCGTAGTTCTTGAACCCGACGAACGGGGCCTCGCTCCAGTTGGCGATGAAGAACTTCGTCAGCTGGAGGAAGCTGATCCAGATGCCCGTCAGCATCGGGATGACGTGGATGAAGATCTCGAAGATGATGGCCGGCGCCAGGAGCACCAGCGGAATCCACCACCCCTTCTTGCGCTTGCGCTGTTTGGGCGGGGGCGTTGCCACCGCACGTTCGGTGGCGATGGGAGCGCTGAGGGAGCCTCCGGCTGATGTCGTCGTCGACATGTGGATCCTAAACCTCGGGGATTGTCTGGTGCTGCCGGGGCGGCTCACGACGGTGTTGCGTCGTGAGCCGCCCACGGCGGGCGGATGCGCGGTTACGCTATCCGATCGACTGCTCGACCTGGTCCTGCGCGGTCTTCAGAGCGGCCTTGATGTCCGCCTCGCTGACCGTTCCACCGGTGGCGACCTTGGCGAACATGTCGTTCATCGCCTTGCCGACGGTGTTCTCGAACTGGTCCTCAGCCGGAACCAGCGGCAGCGGCTTCGACATCGTGTTGTAGATCTTCTGGAAGGTCGCAGCCTCTTCAGCGTTGTCGGTGAAGTTGGCCTTCGCCCCGTTGAGCACCGGGAGGGAGGCGTACGGCTTGCCCAGCGTGGTCTGGGTGGACTCGCTGGTCATGAACTTCACGAACTGCAGCGCCGCATCCTTGTTCTTGGTGTTCTTCATGATCGACAGGTTGATGCCGGCGACGTGGCTGGCGACCGGCTGGCCGCCCTCGGGCGCCGGGAACGGAACCACACCATAGGCGTCGGACTTCATGCCGTTGGCGGCGATCGACGAGTCGGCGTTGTTCTGGTTGAGGATCATCGCGACCTTCCCCTTGGCGAAGTCGTTGACCGCCTGCACACCGTTGTCGTACTGCGCGTTCGACGTGTTGACGACCTTGTCGCTCTGCATCAGGTCGACATAGCGCTTGATGCCGGAGACGACGCCGTCGGAGGTGAACGTCGGGTTGCCCTTCGAGTCGAAGAGCTCGGCGTTGTCCTGAGCCGCGTTGATGAACGCGAAGTGCGCGTTCTCGGTGTAGCTGCCTGCCGCGAGCGCGAAGCCGTACTTGCCGCCGGTGGTCAGCTTCTTGGCGTCGGTGACGAGCTCTTCCCAGGTCGTCGGCGGCGTGACGCCGGCGGCGGTGAACATCGCCTTGTTGTAGTACAGGCCGTAGGCGAGACCGTAGAGCGGAACGCTCGTCTTGGTCTTGCCGGGCGCGCCACCCGTGTCGAGGGCCGTCTTGACGAACTTGTCCGCGCCGCCGATGGCCTTCATGTTCGCGTCGTCGAACGGCAGGAACGCGCCGGTCGCCTGCAGCGAAGCCGCCCAGGTGTTGCCGATGTTCAGCACGTCGGGACCCTGACCACTGGTGACCGCCGTCTGGATGCGCGTCTGCAGGTCGTTCCAGCCGATGACCTCGAGCTTGACCTTGATGCCGGTCTTCTTCGTGAAGTCGTCGAGCACAGGGGTGAGGACCTGCTTGTCGTTGTCGAGGCTCGTGCCCTGGTTGCTGGCCCAGTACGTGATCGTGGATCCGCTGGCGTTGCCGGTCGACCCGCCCGATCCGCTGCACCCGGCTGCGACGAGGCCGATCGCGGCCGCGATCGCGCCCGCGAGAATGACGCGTTTTCTCATAGTGACTCCCTTGTCTCTTGGTGGGTGGCGCGGAACGCCACGGGACCGATGCTAACTTAACCGGTTCAGTTGTCAAGAGGGCCCGCGAAAACGATATCCAGACGAGACTCGGGTGTCTACGCGAGACCGGTCGTGCCCCTTACAACCGTACGCTCGCCGGGATGCTCGTGGTGCGCACAACCAATTCGCTCGGCCGGGCGCGCGTATGCTCCGGGGGCAAACCACGCAGATTGTCGAGTAGGAGCTGCGTGCTGCGACGCCCCTGTTCCTCGGGGAATCGTGCCAGCGCCGTGATCGGGCGGGCGCCGAGGCGGCAGAGCAGGGAGTCGTCCCAGCTGACCAGCGCCACGTCATCCCGCCCTAGGCGTTCCAGTGCGTTCGACGCTCCCAGCGCCAGCAGATCGTTCGACGTGGCCACCGCCGTGATCTCCGGATGCGCGCGCAACTGCTGCGTCACGATCCGCTCACCCTCCTCCGAGCTGTAGTCCGAGCCGACGAACGAGGCGCGCGCTCCGTGGTGGGCGGCCCGGGCGGCGACCGCGTCGCGGCGGTCGTGCTCGTGTTCGAACTCGAGCGGGCCCGTCACATGCAGCAGGCGGCTGTGGCCGAGCGCGACGAGGTGATCGACGATCAGCTCCGCGTCACCGCGCACGTTGTAGACGAGCACACGGCCGGGCGCGATCTGGGGGCGGGCGCCGTGCAGCACGAACGCGAGGCCGAGGCTGTCGAGCAGTGCCGGACGCGGGTCGTCGAGGGCGATGTCGAACAGCAGCACGCCGTCGACCCGGCCCTCGCCGCTCCACCGGCGGTAGGTCTCGAGGTCCTGCCCGGGATGCGTGCCGACCATCCGCAGCAGCAGCGCCTGATCGCTCTCGGCGAGAACGCTCTCCACGCCGGCCAGCAGGCTCATGTAGAACGGTTCGGTGCCGAGCAGGCTTGGATCGCGCCGCAGCACGATGCCGATCGCGTCGGTGCGCGAACGCGACAGTGCGCGGGCGCTCGAACTCGGGTGCCAGCCCAGCTCCCGCGCGAGCTCGAGCACGCGTCGCCGGGTCTCATCACTCACCCCCGGCTGCCCGTTGAGGGCGTACGAGACCGAGGCCTTCGACAGCTGAAGCTGTTCAGCGAGACCAGCGATCGTCACGCGGTTCACGTCTCGGCACTCCTTCCCGCTGGGATGTCGCGCCTGGTCATCGGCGCACGAATGGCGGCGCCACGACAACAACGGCGCTGGGTCAACAGTAGCCAGTGCCCGCCGAAGTGGCGGTGGACGGCGCGTCAAGGCAGCGTGTCGGCGGGGGCGGAACATGCGCTACCCGAAAGCGCAGAGAGCTTCCCCGCCGACACCGGGCGTTCGTCCGTCCGGCCGCTGCGCAATGGGCGTCGAGACGCGCAGAGCACACCGAGAGGCGGACGACCGCCCAGGACTCCACCCCGCAGCGGAGTCCGGTCGAACGACGACGGGATGCGAGACGCACTGGGGGGCGCACGTCGCAGGCATCCCGCCGCCGAACCCTTACTGGGTGGTGCTATCACCGCCCAGCAGCTTGTCGATCTCGTCCTGGGTCAACGGGGTCCAGGGGGACGAGTCGGGGTTGGAGGACGCGGCTTCCGGGCTGTCGCCCTGCGTCCACCACTTTGCTTCGAACGGCACACCCTCGAAGAGCACGCGGGTGCCCTTGTCGTAAGCGGTGGTGCCGCTCCAGTCGGGGAAGGTCCCGGCCTTCAGAGTGGGCTGCGGGATGGGCGTCTCGCCTGGCAGCACGGGGCCGACGAGGGTCCACGGCGTCTCCCACGCGTTCAGCACGGGGTTGTCGGGAACGTCGCCCTTGGTCCACCACTTGGCCACGTAGACGTTGTGGTGCCAGACCACCTTCGTTCCCTTGAGGTACGAATCGTCGGTCGCCCAGACCGCGTACGGCGAGTGGGCGGGATCGTCGGCGACGGCCGCGGTCGAGGTGGGCTCCGCGGTGGTCACCGCGGATTCGCCGAGCGAGATGCGTCCGTCGAAGTGTGCGCTGAGGAGCGAGGCGAAGGTGGTCTTGCCCTGGCTCACGCCGCTGCAGGCGTCGGAGACGACCGTGGTGTCGACATAGTTCGATCCGCAGGTCTTGTCGCGGTTCGCCGACCACATCGACATGCGTCCGAGGCCCTTGGAGGTCGCCCACGTGTTGAACGTCTTGGCGTCAGCGAGGGAGAACACCTCCTTCTCGATGTCGTTCTGGCCGATCATCGGAGTGGCACCGATCTTGGCCCAGAGGCTGGGGTCGCTGAGGTGCGTCTTGTTGCGGTCGTAGAGCACACCGAGCTGGTGCTGGGCGGCCGAGACGGCCTGCTCGGAGGCGGCGACCATCGACTGCTTCGCATCCTTCGACGTCCCGTAGTCCATCGTCATCAGATTGACGCCGGCGATGTCGACCTTGGCGGCGAGCATGGCCGCGATCGCGTCGGTGGCGTCGGAGGTCATCCCGCTCGGAGCGACCGGGAGGGTCAGCCAGACGGCGAGGCTCTTGCCCGCCGCCCGCCGCTCCTGCTGCAGGTCCGCGATGGCGGATGCCCGGCGCGTACTCGCTGCGGCGTCGCTGAGTCCGGCGCCCTCGAGGTCGAGGTCGATCGTGCCGACCTCGTAGCGGTCGACGACCGTGGAGTACGCCTTCTTCAGCTCCGTCTCGTCGGTGCACGACACCGCGAGCTCGTCGTTGCGCTGGCCGCCGAACGACACCGCGACGGTGCCGCCCTGCTGCTGCAGACGGGCGATGCGGCGGTCGAGGTCGAGCGATGCGCGGGCCTGGTCGAGGGTGTACGCGGCGCCCCAGGTCGGCGTGCAGCCGTCGGACGACGAGGCGACGACGAACGACAGCACGGCATCCTTGGTCTTCGTCGCACCGAGGTTCTCGAATGCGAACCGCGGGGTCGCGGTCACGTCGACGTACGCGGCGAACCACGGCTTGGCTTCGACGGACGCCTTGGCGCTCCACCACTGGAACCCGACGACACCCGCCGAGATGACGATCGCAGCCACCAGGGTCGCTCCGATCACGCGCAGCGGCGACAGGCGACGGCCACCGTCGGAGTTGCCTCCGGTCGGCGCCTGGGCGTCGCGGTTCTCGGCAGCCTGCTGCTGCTGCTTCTTCACGCGGGCCATCAGGCGGCCTGCCTCTCGGTGTCGGAGAGAGTGTCGGAGGTGACATCGGTCTCGACCGACTCGGCGATGCGGTGGGTGGCCTCGACGCGCGGCAGGTCGCCGCCGGCGTGGCCGTGGTAGAGCACCGAGCGCCAGTCGAGCACGTCGGCCGCCGGAGCCTGGGTGTCCGCGGCACGGGTGCGGTTCTTCTCGACGTAGAGCGGGCGGGTGAGGCCGAGCCAGATGTCGACGATCGAGTTGCCGATGCCGATGTACGAGATGATCGCCCACACGGCGAGGGTCGCGTTGAAGAGCGCGAACGCGGCGTTGCCCCAGTTCTGCGCGTTGACGTCACGCCACAGCGTGAAGACCGAGAACGCGACGATCAGGAACGGCGTGATCACGTAGAGCAGCGGGGATGCGGTGCGGTTCTTGACCTTCGGGGTGCGCACGAACGGGATCTTCTTGCCGGTGAGCGACTGCTGGATCGACTTGAGCACGCCGGCCAGGTTCACCGGGAGCAGGATCAGGTTGAAGCCGTAGATGCGCAGCACGTCGGTGGCCTTGTAGCCGGCGTAGCGCAGGTCGCTGGCCATCGCGATGAAGTACGGCAGCGCCGCAAGGAGCACGACCGGGCTGAGCAGGCGGCCGTCGTACGGGTACGCCAGCAGGAAGATCAGGCCGAAGCTCGCCCAGGCGATCGACGCCATGTAGTTCACCCGCAGCATGAGCTCGGTGCGCGACACCAGGTCGCCGCGACGCTTGCGCTCGCGCACCTGGCGCCACAGCTTCGGGAGGATCAGCAGCCCGCCGTTCGCCCAGCGGCGGCGCTGAACGATCAGCGAGCCGAAGTCGGGCGGGGTGGCGGAGTAGCTCAGGCGTTCCGGGTAGTTCACGAGGGTCCAGCCGTGGGTGCCGAGGTCGACGCTCGACTCGGTGTCCTCGATGACCGTGCGGTCCTGGATGTACCGGCGCACCTCGAAGCCGCCGACGAACTCGGTCTCGACGATGTCTTCGAGGGCGCGCTTGCGGATGACGGCGTTCGCGCCCACCCAGAAAGTGGCGCCGTAGTAGCTCATGCCCTGGTGCAGGATGTGCTGGATGTCGGTGGTCGCACCGGCCAGGCGCTCGATGCGGGTGCCGGCGCCGCGGAACGACGAGTACGGGGTCTGGGTCACGGCGACGCGGGCGTTGTCCGGCTGCTGCAAGAAGTACGTGAGGCGCAGGCAGTACTCGCGCAGCAGGATCGAGTCGGCGTCGAGGGTCAGCAGGAAGTCGCTGTCGGGGATCTCGATGTCACCGGGACGACGCGAGCTCACCGGGGTCAGGATGGGACCATCCGGCGTCTCCTCGACGCGATAGGTACCGCCCATCAGGCCGATGTAGGCGTTCAGGTTCATCGCCTTGTTGGCCTCGTGCGAGAGGGATGCCCACTGCTTGCGCTCGAACACGGCGAGGTCGGCGTCGAAAGTCCAGGCGAGGCGGCGGTAGAGCTGCGCGACGCGCTCGGAGGTCAGGGCGGCGCCGTCCTCGAGGGCGGCCTCGACAGCCTGCCCGACGAGGGCGAGCTCGTCGGCGAGGCCGCGCAGCACCTGGTCGGCGAAGAACAGGTCGACGTGGTCGTCGATCGTGTGGGCGTCCGCCTGGGCGTAGAGCCACTCGGCGGCCCAGGCGTACTCTCCGGCCAGCTCCACCGCGGTGTGCGGCGCGACGAAGGTGTCGGTGTCGTTCAGCTCGAACCGCAGCAGGGCATCCGTGAACCGCGAGCGGGGCTCGGCGAGCATCCGGCTGATGTCGTCGGCGAGGGCGCGGGTGGCGTTCAGCCGGTCCGCCACGGCCGGGTCGGTCGGGTGGGGGTTGTCGTCGAGAAGCAGCACGACGCGCATCGACGGGAACTCCTGCAGCGCGGCCGACAGCAGGGTCATCTTCACGACCTCGGGCTCCTCCGCGTAGGAGGGCACGAGCACGGTGATCGACGGCTGGTTGGCGGCGAAATGGCGGTCGAGCTCGGCGCGGGGAACACGCACGTGCTTCTTGAACCGCACCAGCGCACCCTGGCGGGCGACCAGGTACATCAGCGCCGAGAACGTCAGGAAGGTGACGACCACGAGGTAGCCGATCGCCTCCATCGTGAAGCGGAAGTCCTGCGTGCCGAGCACCAGGAACTGACGGATGATCGTGGTGACCACATAGATCACCCAGAACAGCACGGTGAGCACGATGGCGACACGGCTGAAGGTGATCTTGCGGTCGGAGGGCTTCGGGTGCACGGTCGGCAGCGGTTCGGTTCGCTTCTCAGCGCCGAGTTGCCGTTTGCGGGCAGGGTTGTATGAACTTGTAGAACTCATGATCGGGTATGCGTCCTTGAAATAGGAGAGCCCGCGCCTTCGGGTGGCGCGGTCGGGTAGCTCTCGTAGTGTCCACATTAGTGAGGACATACCGGGGTACAAAACCCCCCTTTGTGGGCGGGCGTGTCTACCCACTTCAGAGCGGTTTTGCGCTACGAATTCGGCACGCGGCTACGAAATACGCGGTCAGCTGGCATTTTGGCGACTCGTTCCGAAGCGATTCGAGGCCCGTGAACCCGCGCGTTCACGCTGGGTATACCGACCGTTCTTCCTACCTGAGAATATCCTATGCGTTTGCATCGGCAATTTACGCCCCTCTCCCGCGGGCGTGGCGCGCGGATCGACGCCGCTATCGTGAGCACATGAATCGTGCACCCGGCCGGCTCCGCTTCGACCACGACCACGTCGTCACCCACGAGGAGCGGTACGAGTCGGGCCGGGCCGCCCGCTCACGTATCCCGCGATCCTCGCAGGCGCACTACGTACCCGACGCCGCCCGCGATCCGCTCGGCGTGCTCGACCAGCAGCACGCGCGCCGTCTCCCCGACCTGGTGCCCCTGCGCATCGCCAGGATGCTGCAGGATCCCTTCGCGTTCTACCGCGGCACCGCCGCCATCCAGGCCGCCGACCTGGCGGGGCTCCCCACCAGCGGCGCCGACATCGTCATCTGCGGCGACGCCCACATCGCCAACTTCGGGCTGTTCGCCTCCCCCGAGCGCTCGATGGTGTTCGACCTCAACGACTTCGACGAGGCCACCACCGGCCCCTGGGAGTGGGACCTCAAGCGCATGGTCACCAGCGTGGTGATCGCGGCGCGGGGTCGCGGGGCGAGCGACGCCCGTGCCCGGGAGGCGGCTCTGCACGCGGCCCGCACCTACCGCGACGCGCTCCACCAGTCACTTGGCGTGCCGGTCACCGAGCGCTTCTTCCTCCCGGCCGTCGTTCAGGGCGGGCGTCAGTTCGGCAAGAAGACGCAGCGCGTCGTGCGCGACCTGGTGGCGGCGTCCGAGAAGCGCACATCGGAGCGCGTGATCGCACGCATCACGGAACGCGCCGCCGACGGGTCATTGCACCTCATCGAAGCGCCTCCCCGCCTGACGCACGTGCCACCGGAGATGGAGTCGGTCGTCGGCGAGGTGCTCGCCCGCTACAGCCGCACCGTCTCCCCCGACATCGCGCTGCTGCTCTCCCAGCACACCGTGACGGATGTCGCGCGACGGGTCGTCGGTGTGGGCAGCGTGGGCACGCGCTGCTTCATCGTGGTGCTCACCGGGCCCCGTGGCGAAGCGCTCATCCTGCAGATCAAGGAGGCGACCGATTCGGTGGTGCAGGAGTTCGGCGGCGTGGAACGCGAAGAGGTCGCCGGCATCGACAGGGAACGTCTCGGCGAGCACCACGGCTACCGCGTCACTGCCAAGCAGCGCATCCTGCAGGCGGTGTCCGATCCGTTCCTGGGCTACGTGACATTCGAGGGCTTCGGGTTCTACGTGCGCCAGTTCCGCGACCGCAATGTGTCGTTCGACATCGACCGGATGGCGGAGCAGACGTTCGACGACTACGCCTTCGCCTGCGCGCAGCTCCTGGCGCGGGCGCACTCGCGCAGCGCGAACGCTGCGTTCATCGCCGGGTACATCGGGCATGGCGACGTGCTGCCCGAGGCGGTGACGACATGGGCGCTCTCCTACGCCGACCAGTCGCACGCCGACTACGAGACGCTGCGGGCCGCCGTGGTCAGCGGCCGCTACGAGGCCGCGCCGCTCTGAGCGCGGCCCGCGCGCCCGGCGCCCGCCGCCCGCCGCCCGATCGTGCGATACCGCACGACCGACGGCTCTCGGTTCGCGATACTGCACGACCGGCGCCGGAGCGACCGGCGCGCTAGCGCTTGCGCTTCTCGCGCACGCGCATGTTGAGCTGGATCGGCGTCCCCTCGAATCCGTAGATCTCGCGCAGGCGCCGGATGATGTAGCGGCGGTAGCCGGGGTCGAGGAACCCGGTCGTGAACACCACGAATGTCGGCGGACGGCTTGTCGCCTGGGTGCCGAACAGCACGCGCGGCTGCTTGCCACCGCGCACGGGGTGCGGATGCGCGGCCGTGAGCTCCGCCAGGAAGGCGTTGAACTTGCCGGTGGGGATGCGGGTGTCCCACGACTCGAGCGCGAGTTCGAGAGCCGGCACCAACTTCTCCAGGTGGCGCCCGGTGCGCGCGGAGATGTTGACGCGCGGCGCCCACGACACGTGCGCGAGGTCCTGCTCGATCTCGCGCTCCAGGTACCGGCGGCGGTCGTCGTCGAGCAGATCCCACTTGTTGAACGCCAGCACGAGCGCACGGCCCGATTCGAGCACGAGGTCGATGATGCGCACATCCTGCTCGCTGATCGGCTCGGTCACGTCGAGCACCACGACGGCCACCTCGGCCTTGTCGAGCGCGGTGGAGGTGCGCAGCGACGCGTAGAAGTCGGCGCCCTGCTGCAGGTGGACGCGACGCCGGATGCCGGCGGTGTCGACGAAGCGCCACACCTTGCCGGCGATCTCGACCTGCTCGTCCACCGGGTCACGGGTCGTGCCCGCGAGCTCGTTGACGACGACGCGCTCCTCCCCGGCTGCCTTGTTCAGCAGCGAGGACTTGCCGACGTTCGGCCGACCGACGATCGCGACACGACGCGGCCCCCCGACCTCCTGCTTGGCGACCCGGGAGACCTGCGGCAGCACCTTGAGGATCTCGTCGAGAAGGTCTGCGACACCACGGCCGTGCAGGGCCGAGACGGGACGCGGCTCGCCGAGTCCGAGCGACCACAGCTCGGTCGCGTTGGGCTCCTGCCGCACGTCGTCGACCTTGTTGGCCGCGAGGAACACCGGGCGGTTCGCCTTGCGGAGCATCCGGACGACCTGCTCGTCGGTCGAGGTGGCGCCCACGTTCGCGTCGACGACGAACAGCACGGCGTCGGCGAGGTCGATCGCGATCTCGGCCTGGGCCGCGACGGACGCGTCGATGCCCTTGGCGTCGGGCTCCCAGCCGCCGGTGTCGACGAGCGTGAAGCGCCGGCCGTTCCACTCCGCCTGGTACGAGACGCGGTCGCGCGTCACACCGGGGGTGTCTTCGACGACGGCCTCGCGGCGGCCCAGGATGCGGTTGACGAGCGCGGACTTGCCCACGTTCGGCCGGCCGACGATCGCCAGCACGGGCAGCGCGGGCAGGTAGGTGATGGCATCCGGATCGTCGCTGACGGTCTCGAGGATGTCGAGGTCGCTCTCGTCGAGCTCGTAGTCGTCGAGGCCGGAGCGGAGCGCGGCGGCGCGCTGCGCGGCCAGTTCTTCGTCGAGATCGGTGAGGCGCTCGACGAGGTCGTCGTCGCCTTCCGGCTCGGCCAGTTCGGCTTTGTCAGTCATGGCTTCACGTGCTTTCGGGGTTTCGCTGTGCACTGTCGCGTTCTGTCACGGAGTGCACGACCTCGATGACCGCATCCACGGTCTGGTCGAAGTCGAGATCGGTTGAATCGACGGTGGTCACACCGTCGGCGGCGTTCATGAAGTCCACGACGCGGGAATCGGCCCGGTCGCGCCGGTGGAGCTGCTCGCCGACATGGGCGGCGGACTGGCCGACGAGCTCTGCGGAACGCCTGGCTATTCTAGCCTCTTCGCTGGCAGTGAGCAGGATGCGGACCTGAGCGTCCGGCGCGACGACCGTCGTGATGTCCCGCCCCTCCACCACGATGCCCGGCCGCTCGGTGCGCCGGATGATCGTGCGGAACAGTCCGGTGAGGTACGAGCGCACCTCGGGAACCCGGGCGATCGCGCTCACGACCGCGGTCACATCCGGCTCGCGGATGGCCTCGGTCACGTCGTGATCGCCGACGAAGACGCCGGTGTCGGCGGGGTCGCCACCACTCGGATCCGTGCCGATGCGGTAGTCGAAGTCGGCGATCGCGTCGATGACGGCGGCGGAGTCCGTCGGGTCGAGCCTTCGCTGCACGACGAACCAGCTGAGTGCGCGATACGCGGCGCCGGTGTCGAGGTACGCGAATCCCAGCTTGCGCGCAGAGGCCTTGCTGACGCTCGACTTGCCGCTGCCGGCGGGGCCGTCGACGGCGACGACGATCGTGTCGCTCAGGTCGTCGGCGTGCGCGGTGGCACCAGTCGTGGCGTCGGTCGTGGCGTCGGTCATCCGGCGATCCTCCATCCTCGTGCGGTCAGGTCGTCGATCGTGCGCTGCAGCACTTCGGGCAGCACAGCGATCTCGGCCAGTCCGACCTGCGCGCCGGGCGAGTGCTCGAGCCGCAGGTCTTCTAGGTTCACAGCGATCTCGCCCAGCTCCGCGAGCAGGCGCGCGAGCTCGCCGGGCTCGTCGTCGACCATCACCACGATCGAGGCATAGCGCTTGTCCTGCCCATGCTTGCCGGGCAGACGCGAGACGCCGAGGTTTCCGCCGGCGAGCTCTTCCGCGATGGTCCGGCGCGATCCGGCGACGTCGATGTCTCCGAGCGCGATCAGCATGCGGTCGAGGTCGTCGCGGTAGGCACGCAGGATGTCGACGACCGCCGGCGCGTTCGCACCGAGGATCTGCACCCAGAGCTCGGGCTCGCTGCCGGCGATCCGCGTGACGTCGCGCACGCCCTGACCGGCCAGCGCGAGCGCGGCATCCGTCGAACCGGCGAGGCGCTTGGCCATCAGGCTCGAGACGATCTGCGGCGTGTGCGAGACGAGCGCGACCGCGGCGTCGTGCTCCGCGGTCTGCATCTCGATGGGCGTCGCACCGAGGTCGAGGATCAACGCCTCGACGAGCGAGACGGACGAGCGGTCGTTCTCCGGCCGCGCGCAGACCACCCACGGGCGGCCGAGGAACAGGTCGGCGCGTCCGGCGCTGGGACCGCCGCGCTCGCGTCCGGCCAGCGGGTGCGAGCCGACGTAGCGCGAGAGGTCGACGCCTGCCGCCTCGAGCTCCGCCAGCGGCGCGACCTTGACGCTCGCGACGTCGGTGACCACGGCATCCGGATGCGCGGCGAGCTCGGCGCGCACGACGGTGCCGACGAGGTCGGGCGGCACCGCGACGACGATCAGCGCGGGCTCTGCCGAACCGTCGTCGGCCCGACCGGCGCCGTAGTCGGCGGCGAGGCTGAGGTGGGCGGGCGAGGCGTCGGCGAGCAGCACGTCCACTCCGCGGGCGCGCAGCGCGAGGCCGACGGAGGCGCCGAGCAGCCCGGTTCCGACGACGCGGACGGGGCCGCTGAGCCGGGAGGTCGTGTCGTTCACCTGGCGTCTCTCTCGGTGGGTTTCGTGACGGGCTTCGCGTCGTCCTTCTTCGCGTCGTCCTTCTGCCGCGAGATCGTCAGCAGCTGGCCGAGTTCCACCTTAGTCAGGTCGCGCATCATGCCCACCCGCAGCGTCCCCAGGTGCAGCGGGCCGAACTGCCGGCGCACCAGCTCGATCACCGGATGCCCGACTTCGGCCATCATCCGGCGCACGATGCGGTTGCGTCCCGAGTGCAGCGTGATCTCGACCAGACTGTCCCTGCTCGCCGAGCTGCGCTCGAGCAGGCGCGCGCGGTCGGCGGCGATCGGTCCGTCCTCGAGTTCGACGCCGCGGGTGAGGGTGGCGATGGTCTGCGGCGTGACGACGCCGCGCACCCGGGCGATGTAGGTCTTCGTGACGCCGAAACTCGGATGGGCGAGCACGTGGGCGAGTTCGCCGTCGTTCGTGAGGATCAGCAGCCCGGACGTCTCGGCGTCGAGCCGCCCGACGTTGAAGAGCCGCTCTGCGTAGTCGGCGGTGAAGCGCGACAGATCCGGGCGCCCCTGCTCGTCGCGCATGGAGCTGACGACGCCGACGGGCTTGTTGAGCATCACGTAGCGCCGGCTGGTGTCGAGCTGAACGGCCGAGCCGTCGACGGCGACGAGGTCGTTGACCGGGTCGATGCGGCGCCCGGGCTCGGTGACGACGTCGCCGTTGACGGTGACGCGTCCCGCCGCGATCAGGTCCTCGGAGACGCGCCGGGAGGCGACGCCGGCGGCCGCCATCACCTTCTGCAGCCGTTCCCCCTGCGGAGCGTCCGACCAGTGCGGGGCGTCGGTGGAACCGGAGTCGCTGCCGCCGCGCTCCGGCTCGCGACCGCGCTCCGGCTCGCGCCCCTGATGCTTAGCGGACATCGCCGTCGAACCCGTCCACGCCGTCCGCGAGCAGCGGCGAGATCTTCGGGAGCTCGTCGATCGAGTTGATGCCGAGCTGGGTGAGCAGCAGGTCGGTCGTGCCGTAGTTGATGGCGCCGGTCTCGCTGTCGGTGAACATCTCCGTGATCAGACCGCGGCCGAGCAGCGTGCGCACCACCGAGTCGACGTTCACGGCCCGGATGGAGGCGATCGCACCACGGCTGATGGGCTGCTTGTAGGCGATGACCGCGAGGGTCTCCAGCGCCGCCTGCGACAGCCTGGTGGGGTTCTGGGCGAGCACATAGCCCGCGACGACGGCGTCGAACTCCGCGCGCACGTAGATGCGCCAGCCGCCGCCGACCTCGCGCAGCTCGAAGCCGCGTCGTACGCCCGTGCCCGCGGAGCCGTCGGGCCCCACTCCGTCGAAGTCCGCGACCAGAGCGTCCACCGCGGCGCGCACGCGCGAGACCGGCGCGCCGACCGCTGTCGCGAGGGTGACGATGCTCATCGGCTCGTCGGCGACCATCAGGATGGCCTCCAGTGCGCGCTCGAGGGCGACGCCCTCCGGCAGCGCGGGCGCCTCCGCCGCGCCCGCAGGCGCGTCCGCCGCGTCCGTCGCGTCCGCAGGCGCGTTCACCGCGCCGTCGGCGACGCCGGCCTCCACGGCCTCCGCGTTCTCAACCGTCATAGTCAGCTCCCAGATTGGACAGATTCTCTTGCGACCAGTGCTCCGCCGTCCAGCGCAGCGTCAGCTCGCCGAGCGGTTCCAGCTGCTCGAAGGCGATGGCGGCGTGCCGGTACAGCTCGAGCACCGCCAGGAAGCGCGCGATCACGACGCCCTTCTGGTCGGCGCCGGCAACCAGCTGCCGAAAGGTGAGGGTCTCGCCGGAGCGCAGCATTCCGACCACGTGGGCCGCCTGCTCCCGGATGCTCACCAGCGGCGCGTGCAGGTGGTCGAGGCCGACCACCGGGATCTCGCGCGGCGTGAGCGCCAGCGTGGCGAGCGCGGCGAAGTCCTCGGCGGTCAAGGTCCACACGAGCTCCGGCGTGCGCTGCCGGTACTTGTCCTCGAGGCGCACCGAACGGGCATGCCGCGTCGACTCGGTCTCGAGACCCGCCTGGAACCACGCCGACGCCTCCTTGAAGGCGCGGTACTGCAGCAGGCGGGCGAAGAGCAGGTCACGCGCCTCGAGCAGCGCCACGTCTTCCGCGTCCACGAGCTCACCCTGCGGGAGGAGCCCGGCGACCTTGAGGTCGAGCAGGGTGGCGGCCACGAGCAGGAACTCGCTCGCCTCGTCGAGGCTGTCGTCGGAGTCGAGCGCGCGCAAGTAGCTGATGAACTCGTCGGTGACCCGGCTCAGCGAGATCTCGGTGATGTCGAGCTCGTGCTTGGTGATCAGCGAGAGCAGCAGGTCGAACGGGCCCTCGAAGTCGCCGAGGGCGACCCGGAAGCTGGTGGGCTCGGGAACGGACGGCGCCGGTTCGACCTGGTCGCTGTCGGCCGGGCTAGGCGACGGCGCCACGCGAGATCAGTTCCCTCGCCAGCTGGCGGTACGCCTCGGCGGCGGCGTGCTCGGGCGCGAACTGCGTGATCGGGGTGCCGGCGACGGAGGCATCGGGGAACTTGACCGTGCGCGAGATCACCGTCTCGAGCACGCTGTCGCCGAACGCGTCGACGACCCGCTCCAGCACCTCGCGGGAGTGCAGCGTGCGCGAGTCGTACATGGTGGCCAGGATGCCGTCGAGCTTGATCGCCGGGTTCAGGCGCTCGCGCACCTTGTCGATCGTCTCGATGAGCAGTGCGACGCCGCGCAGCGCGAAGTACTCGCACTCCAGCGGGATCAGCACGCCGTGAGCCGCCGTCAGGGCGTTGACGGTCAGGATGCCGAGCGAGGGCTGGCAGTCGATCAGGATGACGTCGTAGTCGGCGCTCACCTTGCGCAGCACGCTCGCGAGGATCTGCTCGCGCGCGACCTCGTTCACGAGGTGCACCTCGGCGGCCGAGAGGTCGATGTTGGCCGGGATGATGTCGAGCCCGGGAGTGCCGGTGTGCTGGATCGCCTCGGCCGGCTCCTTCGTGCGCGACAGCAGCAGGTCGTAGATCGTCGTGACGTCGTGCGTCTGCGCCCCGAGACCCGCCGAGAGCGCGCCCTGCGGGTCGAAGTCGATGGCGAGCACGCGGCGACCGTACTCGGCGAGGGAGGCGCCCAGGCTGATGCTGGTCGTCGTCTTGCCGACGCCGCCCTTCTGGTTGCAGAGCGCGATGATGCGCGCCGGTCCGTGGCCCTTCAGCGGGGCGGGCACCGGGAAGCTGCGGAGGGGACGACCGGTGGGTCCGAGCCGGACGGCGAGGGATGTGTCATCCATGCCCGGGAGCTCGGTCCGTACCTCGTCGTTGCGCGTCACCTGCGTGTTCCTCGTCCCTCTGTCGCGTGGCTCTTCAGTGGCCAAGTCTAACGGCGCAACCCCCGGTTCGCGGGCCGCACCGCCGCCCGGTTCGCTCAGCGCGCGCGGGGGTGCGCCGAGGTGTAGACGTCGCGGAGCGTGTCGGCCGTGACCAGGGTGTAGATCTGCGTCGTCGCCACCGAGGAGTGGCCGAGCAGCTCCTGCACCACACGCACGTCGGCTCCCCCGGCCAGCAGATGCGTCGCGAACGAATGGCGCAGCGTGTGGGGCGAGATCTCCACGTCGAGGTGCGCCCGCTCTGCCGCGGCCCGGATGATCAGCCAGGCGTTCTGGCGCGACACCCGGGCCCCGCGCATCCCGAGGAACAGCGCGGGCGTCGCCCGGCCGCGCAGAGAGAGAGCCGGACGCGCCCGCACGAGGTAGTTGTCGATCGCCGTGCGCGCGTAGCTGCCGAGGGGGACGATCCGCTGCTTGTTGCCCTTGCCGGTCAGGCGCACGATGTCGTCGTCGATCACGTCGTCGACATTGAGCGAGACGGCCTCGCTCACCCGCGCGCCGGTGGCGTACAGCAGTTCGAGCAGCGCCTTGTCCCGGAGCGACTGGATGTCGTCGCCGTCCGTCGCCGCCAGCAGCGCGCCGACCTGGTCGACCGTGATCGCCTTCGGCAGACGGCTCGGCAGCTTCGGTGGCCGCACCTCATGGGCCACGTCGGAGTCGACGACTCCCTCCTCCAGCAGGAAGCGGTGGAATCCGCGCACCGTGGAGAGCATCCGGGCCAGTGACGACGCGGTGAGCGGTGACTCCTCGCGGGATCCGAGGTGCAGGGCGAAGTCGGAGATGGCGGTGGTCGTCACCGCGGCGGGATCGTCGATGCCCTGCTCGGCGAGCCACGACCCGTAGACCACGAGGTCGCGCCGGTACGCCGCGACAGTGTTGGCCGAGAGCCCGCGCTCGATCGAGACGTGCCGAAGATACGTGTCGACCGCTCGCTCGATGTTCATTCCCCGCCGAGTTTGGGATGCCGCGGCCAGGGCAGGTCGGCCGCCCCGAGCTGCGCCCATCCGGACTCCCGGGCGACCCGTGCCGACAGCGCGCCGACGATGAGCGACGGGTTCTGCACCCGGCGGTTCAGCACGGCATCCACCACGTCGTCGAGCGGCACCCAGCGCACCTCGATGTCGGCCTCTTCCTCGGCACGGGTGAATACCGTTCCGGTCGGCGTGACGCCGCGGGCGAGGTAGATGCGGATCGCCTCGTCGCTTCCTCCGGGGCTCGTGTAGAACTCGCCGAGCACGTTCCACTCGTCGGCCTGCAGGTCGGCCTCTTCCGACAACTCGCGCTTGGCGGCCGCGAGCGGCTCCTCGCCGCGCACATCGAGCAGCCCGGCCGGGATCTCCCACTCGCGGTGCCGGACCGGGTGCCGGTATTGCTTGATCAGCAGCACCCGGCCGTCGTCGTCCATCGCGAGGATGGCGACGGCGCCCGTGTGGTCGATGTACTCCCGCGTGATCTCGTCGTCGTTGTAACGGAACGTGTCGCGCCGCACGTTCCAGATCTTGCCCTCGAACGCGATCTCGCTCGAGGTGATCTGCGGCAAGAACGCGTCGTCGGTCAGGGCCTCCTCGGCCACGACGGGAGCGTCGCTCATCAGGCTTCCGCGGCGACTTCGAACAGACGGCTCGCCTTCTGGCGGTCGAGTGCAGCGCCGACGAGACCGCGGAACAGCGGGTGCGCACGGTTCGGGCGCGACCGGAGCTCGGGGTGGGCCTGCGTTCCCACGTAGAACGGGTGCACGTCGCGCGGCAGCTCGACGTACTCGACCAGGTGGCCGTCGGGCGAGGTGCCCGAGAACCAGAGGCCGGCGTCCGCGATCTGCTCGCGGTAGTTGTTGTTCACCTCGTAGCGGTGGCGGTGACGCTCGGATGCCTCCGGCGCTCCGTACAGCTCGGAGACGATCGACCCCTCGGCGAGCGCCGCCGGGTAGAGGCCGAGACGCATCGTGCCGCCGAGGTCGCCGCCGGCGATGATCTCGACCTGCTCGGCCATGGTGGCGATCACGGGGAACTCGGTGTCCGGGTCGAACTCCGACGACGAGGCTCCCGCGAGGCCGGCCTCGTGACGCGCGTACTCGATGACCATGCACTGCAGCCCGAGACAGAGGCCGAGGGCGGGGATGCCGTTCTCACGCGCAAAGCGGAGGGCGCCGAGCTTCCCCTCGATGCCGCGCACGCCGAACCCGCCCGGCACGCAGATCGCGTCGACGTCGGAGAGCATGTGGGCCGCGCCTTCCGGCGTGCCGCACTCGTCAGAGGCGATCCACTTGAGGCGCACCTTGGCGTTGTGGGCGAATCCGCCGGCGCGCAGGGCCTCGGTGACCGAGAGGTAGGCGTCGGGCAGGTCGATGTACTTGCCGACGAGGCCGATGGTGACATCGTGCTTCGGGTCGTGGACCGCCTCGAGCAGGTCGCTCCAGCCGTCCCAGTTGACGTCGCCGGCGTCGAGGCCGAGCTGGTCGATGATGTAGGCGTCGAGCCCCTGGTCATGCAGCATCGTGGGGATGTCGTAGATGCTCGGCACGTCGACGGCGTTGACGACGGCGCCCTCGTCGACGTCGCACATCAGCGCGATCTTGCGCTTGTTGGACTCGGAGACGGGACGGTCGCTGCGCAGCACCAGGGCATCCGGTTGGATACCGATCGAGCGCAGGGCCGCGACGGAGTGCTGGGTGGGCTTGGTCTTCTGCTCGCCGGACGCGTTCATGTACGGCACGAGCGAGACGTGCACGAAGAAGCAGTTCTTGCGGCCGAGCTCGTGGCGCACCTGACGGGCCGACTCGATGAACGGCTGCGACTCGATGTCGCCGACGGTTCCGCCGATCTCGGTGATGATCACGTCGGGGGCGGGCTCGCCGTCGGGGCCGGCCTGCGCCTGCAGGCGCATGCGGCGCTTGATCTCGTCGGTGATGTGCGGGATGACCTGCACCGTGTCGCCGAGGTACTCGCCGCGTCGCTCCTTGGCGATCACGTTCGAGTAGATCTGCCCGGTGGTCACGTTGGCCGACTGGCCGAGGTTGATGTCGAGGAAGCGCTCGTAGTGCCCGATGTCGAGGTCGGTCTCCGCGCCGTCATCGGTCACGAACACCTCGCCGTGCTGGAACGGGTTCATCGTTCCGGGATCCACGTTGAGGTACGGATCGAGTTTCTGCATAACGACCCGCAGCCCGCGAGCTGTGAGAAGGTTGCCGAGGCTGGCCGCTGTAAGGCCCTTGCCCAACGAAGAAACGACACCACCCGTCACGAAGATGTGCTTGGTAATGCCGTTTGAAATGCCCGCGTCTGATTTATCCACCACGGGCTTTTATCCTATCACCGGTATCGGGGTGGATGCGCCGGACCGGGCGCGGATGCTCGGGCAGGGCTCAGCGGCCCGCGGTGGCCATCTCGACGAGCTCTCTGGCGTGAGCCAGGCCGCTCTCGGAGTCGGGCAGGCCCGACAGCAGCCGCGCCATCTCGGCGATGCGCTCGTCGCCGGTGAGCTGGCGGACGCTCGACTCGGTGACGGAGCCATCGCTGCCTTTGACCACCGTGAGGTGATTGTTCGCGAACGCGGCGACCTGCGCGAGGTGCGTGACGACGATCACCTGCGACGATTCGGCCAGTCGCGCGAGGCGGCGGCCGATCTCGATGGCCGAGGCACCGCCGACGCCCGCGTCGATCTCGTCGAAGATGAAGGTCGGCACCGGATCGGTGCCCGCGATGACGACCTCGATCGCCAGCATCACACGGGAGAGCTCACCGCCCGACGCCCCCTTGCCGAGGGCGCGCGGCTCTGCTCCCGAGTGCGGCTGCAGCAGGATGGCGACCTGGTCGCGCCCGCTCGCCGTGAACTCTTCGCGCTCCGTCACCTCGACGACGATGCGCGCGTCGGCCATGGCGAGGGCGGTGAGCTCGTCGGAGACGGCCGCGCCCAGCCGCTCGGCGGCGTCACGACGCAGCGCGCTGAGTCCGTCGGCCAGCTCTGCCACCAGCACCTCGTCGGACTCCACATCGGCACGCAGCTGGTCGATGCGATCGGAGTCGCCGTCGAGCTCGAACAGCCGCGAGCTGCCGGTCTCGAGCGCCCGGATGACGTCGTCGAGGGTCGGACCGTACTTGCGCACCAGGGTGGCGAGCTCCGCACGACGCTCCTGCACGATCTCGAGTTCACGAGCCCCGTCGGTGTCGAGCGCCGCGAGATAGGTCGACAGCTGGGCCGCGATGTCGGACACCAGGTAGTTGGCGTTCGCGACCGCCTCCGCCACGTCGCCGAGCGCGGCGTCGTGCGGGGCGACGCGCTCCAGGCTGCGCCGCGCGTTGTCGAGCAGCGAGAGGGCGTCCGCTCCCTCGGACTCTTCGGCCGACAGCAGCTCGCGGGCGCTGGCGGCGCCGAGGCGCAGTTCTTCGAGGTTGGAGAGCCGCTCGGCGCGTTCGGCGAGTTCGTCGTCTTCGCCGGGCTGCGGCGCGACGGTCTCGATCTCGGCCATGGCCAGGCGAAGATCCTGGGCTTCGCGGGCACGTCGATCCTGATCGGCGACGAGTTCGTCGAGTTCGGCCCGGTTGTCGCG
This sequence comes from Leifsonia sp. 10N434, assembly GCF_056394405.1. Classification (NCBI taxonomy): domain Bacteria; kingdom Bacillati; phylum Actinomycetota; class Actinomycetes; order Micrococcales; family Microbacteriaceae; genus Leifsonia; species Leifsonia sp. 10N434. The sequence continues at coordinate 257,555 of NZ_JBFTHV010000003.1, forward strand.
CCACCGGTGGAAGACGTGCACGTAGTTCTCGATGGCGTCGGCGAGCGGAGCTCCTGCGTAGCGGTCGAGCGCCTCGCGCTGGGCGACGGCGGAGCGCAGCCGGATCTGGTCCGACTGCCCGTGCACGACCACGAGCTGCTCGCCGAGCTCGGTGAGCACGCTGACCGGTGCGCTCCGACCGCCGACGACCGCGCGCGACCGCCCCTCGGCCGACACGGACCGGGAGAGCACAAGTTCGGCGGAGCCGGACCCGACGGGGTCGACGTCGCCGCCGGCATCGCGCACCCGCTCGACGACCTCGCCGGCGTCGGCCACCCGCCAGCGGCCTTCGACCCACGCCTGCGGGCTGCCGAGCCGCACCGCGCCCGTGTCCGCCCGCTCGCCGAGCAGCAGCCCGAGCGCGGACACGACCATCGTCTTGCCCGCACCGGTCTCACCCGTCAGCGCCGTGAACCCCGGCCCGAGTGGCAGTGACGCGTCGGCGATGACGCCCAAGTCTTTGATCGAGATCTCTTCGATGCCTGCTCGCTGCTCAGTCACGCCCGGCCGGCCCCCTCCACCCCGTGACCGGAAGGTTGAACTTGTGCACCAGCCGGTCGGTGAACGGGCCGGGGTGCAGCCGCGCGAGCCGCACCGGGATCGGCGAGCGACGCACGACGACCCTGGCCCCCGGCGGAAGATCGTATGCGCGACGGCCGTCGCACCAGAGGATGCCCTCCCCCTCGGCGCGCTCGAGCAGTTCGACCGCCAGTGAGGAGTCGGCGTTGACGACCAGCGGTCGCGAGAACAGGGCGTGCGCGCTCAGCGGCACCAGCAGCAGGGCGGCGACGCCGGGCCAGACGACCGGGCCGCCCGCGGAGAACGAGTACGCCGTCGATCCGGTCGGGGTCGACATCACGACTCCGTCGCAGCCGAAGCTCGACATGGGGCGGCCGTCGACCTCGATGACCACCTCGAGCATCCGCTCACGGCTGGCCTTCTCGACTGTCGCCTCGTTGAGCGCCCAGCTCTCGTAGACGACCTCTTTGCCCACCTTGACCCTGGCGGAGAGGGTCATGCGCTCTTCGACCTCGTAGTCCTTCTCGAGCCCTCGCGCGACCGCGAGTTCGAGGTCGTCGCGCTCGCTCTCGGCCAGGAAGCCGACGTGACCGAGGTTGACGCCGAGGAGGGGCGCCGAGCATCCGCGTACCAGCTCGGCCGCACGCAGGATGGTGCCGTCGCCGCCCAGCACGATGACGAGCTCGAGCTCGCTCGGCTGCACGTCGACGCCCAGCACGGCGACCTGATCGAAGCTCGGCTCAGCGGCGAGGACATCGCGGCGCTCGTCTTCGCTGAGCGCGGGGATGACGCCCGCGTCGATGAGCTGGGAGCAGACGGCGACTCCCGCAGTGAGTGAATCTTGGCGACCGGTGTGCGCGACGACGAGGATGTACCGTGCGGGTGCATCCATACGCGTCACGCTCCATTTCGGTGATGAGATCCGGTTCATCCATTCTGTCGGATCATCGGGCCCCGTTGGTGAACCGGAGCTGAGCCTGTTCACAACTCATGCCTGTGGACGTGGCTCTGCGGCCGGGTTTGCGACGGACGGACGCCGTCACCTGACGCTTCAGAGGGTGATCTGCGTCACCGTCTGGAGCCATTCCGTCGGGTTCGTGCCGACGACGGCACTCAGCCAGACCAGATACTCCCGGTTCCCCTGGCTCCCCGCGATCGGCGACGGGATGACCCCGGCCGTCCCGACGCCGAGATCGAACGCCGCCCAGAGCACGTTCATCACGGCCTCGGCCCGAAGCACCGGATCGCGCACGATCCCCTCTTTGATGCCGGTGCGGCCCACCTCGAACTGCGGCTTGACGAGCAGCACGAAGTCGGCGCCGTCGGCCGCCGTGGCGACGAGCGCCGGCAGAACCTGTGCGAGCGAGATGAACGACAGGTCGCCGACGACGAGCTGCGGGCGCAGCGGCCGGCCGACGAGTCCGGCGAACGACTCCGCGGTGAGCGCCCTGGCGTTGACGCCTTCGTACGAGGTGAGGCGCGGCTCGATCGCGAGGGCCGCCGCGAGCTGGCCGTGCCCGACGTCGATCGCGATCACCTCCGTCACACCCCGCTCGAGCAGCACCTGGCTGAACCCGCCGGTGGAGGCGCCGACGTCGAGCGCGACGCGCTCGGCGACGGGCACCTCGAACGCGTCCAGCGCGCCGATCAGCTTGTGGGCGCCGCGGCTGACGTAGCGGTCGGCGCCGGCGACCTCGATGGTCTGCTCGTCGCGCACCTTGGCCGACGCCCGCACGACGGCGGCTCCGTCGACGCTGACGATCCCTTCGGCGATCAGCGTGGCGGCGTGCGAGCGGGAGCGGGCGAGTCCGCGTGCGGCGAGCGCGACATCGAGCCGCACCTCCCCGCGCCCAACCGTTTCGTCAGACATCGGCGCGTCAGGCATTGCGATGGACGTCGCCGCCCTCGAGCACGTCGCGCAGCTCGTCGTGCATCTGGGCGTACGCCTCGGCGCGCGTGGCGAGCGGCTGATCCTCGATCAGCTTCAGCCGCGGAACCAGCGCGTCGTCCACATCCTGCTTGTCGTCACCGTTCATCCCTCAACGGTACGCGTTTCCGGGCTCCGCTACTCGACGAACAGGCCGGCCAACGTCTTCTTCCCGCGGCGCAGCACCGCCATCCGGCCCGCCAGCAGCGAATCGGCCAGCGAGACCTCGCCGTCGTCGATCTTCACGTTGTTGAGGTAGACCCCGCCCTGGGCGATCGCCCGCCGCGCCTCGCTGAGGCTCGCCGTGAGTCCCGTGTCGACGAGCGATTGGGCGACGGTCGCCGTCGGAGCCGTCGTCGTGTTGGGCAGCTCGCGCAGCGCGGCCTCGAGGGTATCGGCGTCGAGGGCCTCGAGCTCCCCCTGACCGAACAGCGCCTGCGATGCGGCGATCGCGGCATCGGTCGCCCCCACACCGTGCACCAGGCTCGTGACCTCGTAGGCCAGCCGTCGCTGCGCCTCGCGCTTGTACGGCTCGTCGGCCACGGCCTGTTCCAACCGCTCGATCTCGGCGCGCGTGAGGAACGTGAACACCTTGAGGCGCGCGATCACGTCGGCGTCGTCGGTGTTCAGCCAGAACTGGTAGATCGCGTAGGGGCTCGTGAGCGTGGGATCGAGCCAGATGGCGTTGCCCTCGCTCTTGCCGAACTTGGTGCCGTCGCTGTTCGTGATCAGCGGGGTGCCGATCGCGTGCGCGGCGACGTGCTCGACGCGACGGATGAGGTCGGTTCCGCTCGTGAGGTTGCCCCACTGGTCGCTGCCGCCGGTCTGCAGCACGCAGCCGTACTGGCGGTAGAGCTCCAGGAAGTCCATCCCCTGCAGGATCTGGTAGCTGAACTCGGTGTAGCTGATGCCCTCGTCGGAGTTGAGGCGCGCGGCCACCGCATCCTTCTTGAGCATGGTGCCCACGCGGAAGTGCTTGCCGATGTCGCGGAGGAAGTCGATGGCCGACAGCGGCTGGGTCCAGTCGAGGTTGTTGACCAGCCGGACGGCGTTGTCGCCCTCGGAGCTGAGGAACCGCGACACCTGGTTCTGCAGGTAGCCGACCCACTCGGCCACCGTCTCGCGCGTGTTCAGGGTGCGCTCGGCGGTGGGACGCGGGTCGCCGATGAGACCGGTGGAGCCGCCGACCAGGCCGAGGGGCTTGTGCCCGGCGAGCTGGAGTCGGCGCATGGTGAGCAGCTGCACGAGGTTGCCGAGGTGCAGACTGGGTGCGGTCGGGTCGAAACCGCAGTAATAGGTGACCGACTCGCCCGCGAGGAGCTGTTTCAGCGCTGCTTCATCCGTCGAGACGTGGATGAGCCCGCGCCACTTCAGCTCATCCCAGACGTCGTCGAAAGACGGGTCGTTGGTCTGTGCGTGGAGGATCTCTGAGTCGGACACGGGATCAGGCTATCAGCGGAGGACTGCAGGCCTGATCTCGCAGTGATCAGGTTTACAGGCCTGATTATCGGTGCATCAGGATCAGAGACCTGATAGACTCCGGATCAGGTGTGAAAGCCTGATCGACGAGAGGAGATCATCGTGTTCGTCATCACCGCCGACCAGGTCGACAGCAGGTCGGAGCCCGACATCGTCGGAGAGACCCTCGGCCAGCTCAACGAGAGCTACGGAGACCGGCTCGCGTTACCCGTCGACCGCAACGCCGGAGACGAGATCCAGGCCCTCACCGCCGACGCCGCAACGGCCCTCGATCTCATCCTCGCCCTGACGCGTCGCGGCGCCTGGAGCGTCGGACTCGGCAGCGGCGACGTCCGCACACCGCTGCCGGCCGAGACCCGCGAGGCGACGGGCGATGCCTTCATCGCCGCACGGTCGGCGGTGACGCGAGCCAAGCGGATGCCCACCCGTTTCGCCGTGGACGCGATCGTCGAACCGCAGGCCGCCGAAGACGCCGAAGCGATCGTCAACCTCCTGCTCAGCCTGCGCGAGAGCCGCTCCCCGGCCGGCTGGGAGCTCTACGACCTCGTGACGGCCGGCCTCACGCAGGCGGAGGCCGGCGCCCGGCTCGGCATCACCCCGCAGTCGGCGAGCGATCGAGCGCGTGCGGCCGGCCTCCGTGTCGAGCTGGCGGCGATCGGACCGCTGACTAGGCTGTTGACGAGCCTCGACGACGCCCAGCTGCGAACGGACCCTGCATGATCCCGAATCTCCAACCACTCTTCGCCACGGTCGGCCCTGTGCTGGCCTGGTGCGCGGTGCTGATCCTCGTGATCGCCTCCCTCTGCTGCATCCTGTTCACGATGCGCTCCCCGCGGCGTCCCCTCGTCTATGTGGCGACCGGACTGCTCGGGCTCGCGCTGATCATCGTGGCGCTGCCGACGCCGGACGCCCCCGTGCTGTTCCGCGTGCTGATCGGCCTGGTTGTGCTGGCCCTCAGCGTGACCGGCGGCGGCCCGGCATCGCAATTGGTGCTGGCCCTGGCCTCGCGCGGCGCCGTCCCCGGGGTGCACGGCGGCATCGTGATCGCCGAGGCGGCCACTCCCCAGCAGCAGGCCGCGGGCGTGCAGCCCACCCAGGAGGTGCTGCGCGGCGGAACGACGATCGGGTATCTCGAGCGCTTCGCTGCGACGGGCGCGATCATGGCCGGTTTCCCCGAAGCGCTGGCTGTGCTGATCGCGATCAAGGGCGTCGGCCGTTTCACCGAGCTCGAAGCTCCGGAGGCGCGCGAGCGGTTCATCATCGGCACACTCACGAGCCTCATCTGGGCCTGCGTCTGCGCCGGCGTCTTCCGCCTCACCTTCGCCTGAGCGAGCACCCGCAATCGAGTCCGAACTTGTTGCGCTCGACACGCCGCTCTCGGGTGCAACAAGTTCGGACTCGATTGCGTGCGGGTCAGGTGTGGGACTTGGGGTGGCGCTTGTAGGGCGAGACCGTCGGATCGCCGTCGAGCCAGAAGCGCCAGGGGAACGCGTCGCCTCCGCCGGCGCCGGAGACCCCGGTGCGCGGTCCCGAGACGAACGGCAGTGCCACCCGCGGCAGCTCGAGCGAGAACGGCGGCGCGTACAGATCCGCGCCGTTCTCCTCCAGCCGGATGCCGGCGGCCACCACGAGCCGGGCAGGCCCCCTGGCGAGATCGCGGTCGCTGACCACGCGCGCCGGACCGTTCTCGGCCCCGCCGGAGGATGACGCGCGCGACCGCCGCGCCCGCGCCAGCTCGCGCCCCTCGACCACTTCCGCCGCCCGCAGCAGCACCGCCGTCGCCTCGCCCTCCGGAGAGCAGACGACGTTGGCGCAGACGTGCATCCCGTACGTGAAGTAGGCGTACATGAACCCCGGCGGCCCGTACATCACGGCGTTGCGCTTCGTGCGCCCCCGGAAGGCGTGCGACCCCGGGTCGACGCCGTCGCCCACATACGCCTCGACCTCCGTGATGCGCAGGCCGACCTCGCCCTCCGGGGTGTCGTGACGGAGCACCGCCCCGAGGAGCAGCGGGGCGATCTCCAGCGACGACGCCTCGAAGAAGCTCCGTTCCGGCTGGTACAGCCCGCCGCCGTCCGTCGTCACGTCAGAGACTCCCCGAGCATCCGGATGCGTTCGCCTGCGTCAGAAGATCCGGCCGCCGGCGACCACCGTGGCGATCAGCCCGCCGACCACCACGACCACCGCGACGACCACGATCGCCGGGATGATCCACTTCTGGCGCGGCGGCTTGCGGTTCGACAGTCCAGGCATCAGACCAGGTCCCTTCTGACCGACGGAACGGAGGCAGCGACAGCGCGCACCCGCTCGGTGAGTGCGGCGAGCTGCTCCGCGACGCGCTGAGGCGCCGTGCCGCCGACGTTGTCGCGGCTCGCGACGGAGCCCTCGATGGTCAACACGGAGCGCACCTCCGGCGTCAGGTGGGGCGAGACGGAGGCCAGCCCCGCGTCGTCCACCTCGCTCAGCTCGATGCCCCGCTCCTCGGCGTACTTGACCAGGTTCCCCGTGATCTCGTGCGCGTCGCGGAAGGGCACCCGCTGCTTCACGAGCCACTCCGCCACGTCGGTCGCGAGCGAGAAGCCCTGCGGGGCGAGCTCCGCCATCCGGTCGGTGTGGAAGCGCATCGTGGCGACCATGCCGGTGAAGGCGGGCAGCACGACCTCGAGGGTGGTGACGGCGTCGAACACCGGCTCCTTGTCCTCCTGCAGGTCGCGGTTGTACGCCAGCGGCAGGCCCTTGAGCGTGCTGAGGAGCCCGGTGAGGTTGCCGATCAGGCGCCCGGCCTTGCCGCGCGTGAGCTCGGCGATGTCGGGGTTCTTCTTCTGCGGCATGATCGAGGACCCGGTGGAGTACGAGTCGTCGAGGGTGACGAACCCGAACTCGCGCGTGTTCCAGAGGATGATCTCCTCGGCGAACCGGGAGAGATCGACGCCGACCTGCGCGGCGACGTACGCGAACTCCGCCACGACATCGCGGGCGGCGGTTCCGTCGATGGAGTTCTCGGAGCTCCGCGCGAAACCCAGTTCCCGGGCGACCAGCATCGGGTCGAGGCCGAGCGTCGAGCCGGCCAGGGCGCCGGACCCGTACGGCGAGACGTTCGCCCGCGCATCCCAGTCGGCCAGGCGCTCGAGGTCGCGCACCAGGGGCCAGCAGTGCGCCAGCAGGTGGTGGGCGAGCAGCACCGGCTGCGCGTGCTGCAGGTGCGTGCGCCCCGGCAGGATGGCGGCGGGATGCGCATCCGCCTGTGCCGCGATCGCGTCGATGAGCGCGATGATGCGTTCGGCGATCGCACCGGCGTGATCGCGCAGGTACAGGCGCACCAGTGTTGCGATCTGGTCGTTGCGGCTGCGCCCGGCGCGCAGCTTGCCGCCGAGCTCGGTGCCGGCGCGCTCGATCAGGCCCCGCTCCAGCGCGGAGTGCACGTCCTCGTCGCTCTCGGCGGCCTCGAAGGCCCCGGATGCGACATCCGCGTCGAGCGCGTCGAGAGCGGCGAGCATCCCGTCGAGCTCATCCGGCGCGAGATAGCCCGCGGCGGCGAGCGCCTTCGCGTGCGCCCGCGAACCGGCGATGTCGTACGCCGCCAGCTGCCAGTCGAACTGCGTCGACTTGCTGAGTGCGGCGAGCTCCGGCGACGGACCGCCGGCGAAACGGCCGCCCCACAGGGCACCCGCCTCGCCGGCCCGGTTGCCGGTCTGATCGTTGTCGGTCACCGCAGCGCCCGCTACTCGGCGGCCAGGTCGCGGCGTGCCGAGATCTTGCTCGGCAGCGACCAGAGCTCGATGAAGCCCTTGGCCAGCGACTGGTCGAACGTGTCGCCGGTGTCGTAGGTGGCGAGGTTGAAGTCGTACAGGCTCTCGGCGCTGCGACGACCGGTGACCACCGCGCTGCCGGCGTGCAGCTTGAGGCGGATCTCGCCGGTCACGTGCTTCTGGGTCTCGTCGATGAACACGTCGAGGGCGCGCTTGAGGCCGGAGAACCAGAGGCCGTCGTAGACGAGCTCCGCCCACTTGGACTCGACCGTGCGCTTGTAGCGTGCGACGTCGCGCTCGACCGTCATGTTCTCGAGCTCTTCGTGCGCGGCGATCAGTGCGATGCCGGCAGGCGACTCGTAGACCTCGCGGCTCTTGATGCCGACGAGGCGGTCCTCGACGATGTCGATGCGGCCGACACCCTGGCCGCCGGCGATCCGGTTCATGATCTGAACGGCCTCGAGCGGAGTGATCGACTTTCCGTCGATGGCTACCGGCACGCCCTCGCTGAACGCGATGACGACCTCGACCGGCTCGCGGGTGACGGCCGGGTCCTCGGTGTAGGTGTAGAGGTCTTCGATCGGGGCGTTCCACGGGTCCTCGAGGAAGCCGGTCTCGACGGCGCGACCCCAGACGTTCTGGTCGATCGAATACGGCGACTTCTTCGACTGCTCGATCGGCAGGTTGTGCTCGGCCGCGTAGACGATGGCCTTGTCGCGGGTGAGGGCGAAGTCGCGCACCGGGGCGAGCGAGGTGAGGTCGGGCGCGAGCGCGGCGACCGCGGCCTCGAAGCGCACCTGGTCGTTGCCCTTGCCGGTGCAGCCGTGGGCGACGCTGTCGGCGCCGAGCTCCTTGGCGGTCGCGGCGAGGTGCTTGGCGATCACCGGACGGCTGAGCGCCGAGACCAGCGGGTAGCGCTTCTGGTACAGGGCGTTGGCCTTGAGCGCCGGCATGATGTAGTCGTTCGCGAACTCGTCCTTCGCGTCGACGACGACCGACTCGACCGCGCCGCAGTCGAGCGCGCGCTGGCGGATCGCCTCCATGTCCTCGCCGCCCTGGCCGACGTCGACGGCCAGCGCCACGACCTCTTTACCGGTGGCGTCCTTCAGCCAGCCGATCCCGACCGAGGTGTCGAGTCCGCCCGAGTACGCGAGAACAACACGTTCCGCCATGATTCTCCTTCAGCTTCTTGTTTCTCTTCGAGTGTAGGTTCCGGGCCCCGGCGGGACCCGGGGGTTCAGGCCTGGCGCAGGAGCCAGACGAGCAGTGCCTTCTGGGCGTGCAGGCGGTTCTCCGCCTCATCCCAGATGACGCTCTGCGGTCCGTCGATGACCTCGGCGGTCACCTCGTAGCCGCGGTCGGCCGGGAGGCAGTGCATGAACAGCGCATCCGGCTTCGCGAGCGCCATCACGGCCGCGTCGACCTTGTAGCCGCCGAACACGGCGATGCGCTGCGCCTTCTCGTCCTCCTTGCCCATCGACACCCAGGTGTCGGTGACGATCACGTCGGAGCCCGCGGCCGCCGCGTTCGGATCGGTGAACAGCGCGACCGATCCCCCGGTCTCCGCGGCGATGCGTTCGGCGTCGGCGATCACCGCGGCGGAGGGCGCATAGTCCGCGGGAGACGCGATGCGCACGTGCATCCCGGCGGTGACACCGGCGAGCACGTAGGACTGGCCCATGTTGCTCGCGCCGTCGCCCAGGAAGGTCAAGGTGAGACCGGCGAGTTCGCCGCGCTTCTCCTTGATGGTGAGCAGGTCGGCCAGGAGCTGGCACGGGTGGAAATCGTCCGAGAGCGCGTTGACGACCGGCACGGTGGTGCCGGCTGCCATCTCCTCCAGGCCCGACTGCGCGTACGTGCGCCAGACGATCGCCGACACCATCCGCTCGAGGACGCGTGCCGTGTCCGACGGGGTTTCTTTGCCGCCCAGCTGGCTGTTGGCGGTCGAGATGATCAGCGGGCTTCCGCCGAGGTCGGCGATCCCGACCGCGAACGAGACGCGGGTGCGGGTGGAGGACTTGTCGAAGATCACGGCGACCGTCTGGGGGCCTTCGAGCGGCTTGGTGCCGAAGCGGTCGGCCTTGAGCTGCTCGGCCAGCTCGAGGATCTCCGCCTGCTCGGCGGGGCTGATGTCGTCGTCGCGCAGAAAATGCCTGGTCATGTCTTTCTTTCGTTCGAGGGGTCTAGAGGGACGCGAGAGCGCGGCCGAATCGTTCGCGGAATCCGCTGAGCTCGTCGTCTCCCACGATGAGCGGCGGGGCGAGCCGGATGCTCGACTCGTTGGGGGCGTTGATGATGAGGCCGTTGGCGAGCGCCGCATCCGAGAGGCGGTGCGCCTCGCCGTCGGTGAGCCCGATGCCCACCAGGAGGCCCTGGCCCCGCAGTTCTCCGATCAGCGGCGAATCGAAGCTCCGGATGATCGCCCGCAGCTCCTCGCCGCGGCGGGCGGCATTCTCGACCAGCCCCGCGTCCTCGATCTCCTTCAGCACGGCGTTGCCCGCGGCCGTGGCCAGCGGGTTGCCGCCGAACGTGGAGCCGTGCTGCCCGCGCGAGAACAGCTCGGACGCCCATCCGAACGTCACCAGCGCGCCGATCGGCACGCCACCGGCGATGCCCTTGGCGATCGTGACGGCGTCGGGGGTGATGCCCGCGTGCTCGTACGCGAACCACCGGCCCGTGCGCCCGACGCCGGTCTGGATCTCGTCGATGATGAGCAGCGCGCCGTGCTGCTCGGTGAGCTCGCGCGCTCGGCGGAGGAAGCCTTCCGGCAGGTCGAGCACGCCGGCCTCGCCCTTGATCGGTTCGATGAACAGAGCGGCGACATGGTCGTCGATGGCGGCTTCGAGCGCGGCGATCGTCGATTCGATGTGCTCGACACCGCCGGGCAGCGGCTCGAAGGGCGCGCGCATCGGCGGCTTGCCGGTGAGGGCGAGCGAGCCCATCGTGCGACCGTGGAACGCGTTGTTCAGTGCGAGCACCCGGGTACGGTGGCCGTTCCCCTTGTTCAGGCGGGCCAGCTTGAAGGCGGCCTCGTTGGCCTCGGCGCCGGAATTGCCGAAGTAGACCCGGCCCTCCGCGCCCGCGCCCGTGACGCGGGTGAGTCGCTCGGCCAGCTCGAGCTGCGGCGGGGTGGCGAAGTAGTTGGAGACGTGCGCCAGCGTCGCGATCTGCCGGCTCACCGCATCCACCAGCACCGGATGCGCGTGGCCAAGCGAGTTCACCGCGATGCCGCCGAGGAAGTCGAGATACTCCTTGCCGTCGACGTCCCAGACGCGGCAGCCCTCGCCGCGGGCGAGCATGACCTTCGGCGTCGCAAGGGTGCGCATCATCGTGTGGCCGAAGCGCGCATTCCAGTCGGCCGTGATGTCGGTGCTGACATTGCCGTCGGTGCTGACGTTGCCGTCAGTGCTGACGTTGTCGTCGGTGCCGGTGCTGCCGTCGGTACTGTCGGTGCTCACGAGGGCACCACCTCCGTTCCGATGCCGGATTGCGTGAACACTTCGAGCAGAATCGAGTGCGGGACGCGGCCGTCGATGATCGCTGCCTTCGCCACTCCCCCGTCGACCGCCGCCAGACAGGCGGACATCTTGGGGATCATCCCGGACTCGAGCGACGGGAGCAGCTCGCGCAGCTCGCGGGCGGTGATCTCGGAGACCAGCGAGTCGCGGTTGGGCCAGTCGCTGTAGAGGCCGGCGACGTCGGTGAGGATGACGAGCTTGGCGGCGCCGAGTGCCACGGCGAGGGCGGCGGCCGCCGCATCCGCGTTGACGTTGAGGGACTGACCGGGATCGTCGATGTCGGGCGCGATCGAGGAGACGACCGGGATGCGGTCGGCGGCGATCTGCGCGTGCACCGCCGCCGGGTCGACGCCGATCACATCACCGACCAGGCCGAGGTCGACCTCGTCGCCGTCGATGACGACGCCGCGCTTGCGGCCCTGGAACAGTCCGGCGTCCTCACCGGAGAGGCCGGCCGAGAGGGGCCCGTGCCGGTTGATGTTGCTCACCAGGTCGCGGTTGATCTGGCCGGTGAGCACCATGCGCACCACGTCCATCGCCTCGGGCGTGGTGACGCGGTAGCCGCCGCGGAACTCCGACGCGATGCCGAGCCGGTCGAGCATGGCCGAGATCTGGGGGCCGCCGCCGTGCACGACGACGGGGTGGATGCCGGCGTAGCGCAGGTAGACCATGTCTTCGGCGAAGGCGCGCTGCAGCTCCTCGCTGACCATGGCGTTGCCGCCGAACTTCACCACGATGATCTGCTCGTGGAAGCGCTTGAGCCAGGGAAGCGACTCGATCAGGGTGGCGGCCTTGGCGGCCGCGCTCGCCTGCTCGGCCGCCTCGGCGGGATCGGAGTCGGTGCCGGGTTCAGTGTCTGTCGTCGAAGTCATCTCAGCTCGCGTAAGCGCTGTTCTCATGGACGTAGTCGTGGGTGAGGTCGTTGGTGAGGATGGTCGCGGCCGCCTCGCCCGCGTTCAGGTCGATGTGCACGTGCACGGAGCGCGGCGTGAGGTCGACGAGATCGCGCGGCTGATCGGGCTCACCGGCGGTGCAGACCTGCACGCCGTTGATCGCGACATCGATGCCATACGGGTCGAAGGCGGCGTCCGTGGTTCCGACCGCCGCCAGCACCCGGCCCCAGTTGGGATCGTTGCCGAAGATCGCGGCCTTGAACAGGTTGCTGCGCGACACGGCGCGGCCGACCGTCACGGCGTCGTCCTCCGTGGCCGCGTTGACGACCTCGATGGCGATGTCGTGCGAGGCGCCCTCGGCGTCGGCCTGCAGCTGCTCCGCGAGACTCTGGCAGACCTCCGTGAGCGCGGCGGCGAACTCGGCGATGCCGGGCTCGATGCCGCAGGCTCCCGACGCCAGCAGCGCGACGGTGTCGTTCGTGGACATGCAGCCGTCCGAATCGAGGCGGTCGAACGTCACCTTCGTCGCGAGCCGCAGGGCCGTGTCGAGCTGGCCGGAGTCGAGCACGGCATCCGTCGTGATGACGACGAGCATGGTGGCGAGTCCCGGCGCGAGCATCCCGGCACCCTTGGCCATGCCGCCGATGGTCCAGCCCTCGGCCGACACGTGCACGGCCTCCTTGGGCTTGGTGTCCGTCGTCATGATCGCTTCAGCGGCGGCGAGCGCGGCAGCGGCGGATTCCGCGTCGTCGCCGGCCAACGCGAGGGTCGCATCCCACACGCCGGCCTGCAGCTGATCGAGGTCGAGCTGCTCGCCGATGAGACCGGTCGAGCAGACCAGCACGTCGCCGGCCGAGATCTCAAGGCGGTCGGCGACAGCCTCCGCGGTGGCGTGGGTCGTCTGGAAGCCGCGCGCGCCGGTGTAGCAGTTGGCGCCGCCGGAGTTGAGCACGATGGCCTTCACGACGCCGTCGGAGATGACCTGCTCGCTCCACAGCACGGGGTTGGCCTTGCAGCGGTTCGTGGTGAACACCGCAGCAGCCGCGTCGAGCGGACCGAGGTTCTGCACGATCGCCAGGTCGCGCTTGCCGCTCGACTTGAGGCCGGCAGCGACCCCCGCCGCGGCGAATCCGGATGCTGCGGTCACGCTCATGGCGCCACTCCGTTCACGTTCAGGCCGGCGGTCTCATCGAGGCCGAGGGCGATGTTGGCGGACTGGATGGCGGCGCCCGCCGTCCCTTTGTACAGATTGTCGAGCGCGAGCACCGTGACGACGCGTCCGGCCGCCTGGTCGACGGCCACCCCGATCAGAGCGGTGTTCGCGCCGAGCACGTCGGCGGTGCGGGGAACGCTCCCGTGCGGGAGCACGTGCACGAAGGGCTCGTCGGCGTACGCCCGCTCCCACGTCTGCCGCACCTGCTCGGGCGTGACGCCCGGCTTGAGGCGTGCGGTCGAGGTGGCGAGGATCCCCCGCGACATCGGCACCAGCACCGGCGTGAACGACACGGTCGGATGGGCGGCGCCCGCCTTGCGCAGGTTCTGCTGGATCTCCGGGATGTGCCGGTGCGTGCCGCCGACCGCGTACGGATTGGCGGATCCGAGGATCTCACTCGCGAGGTACATGGTCTTGAGGCTCTTGCCCGCACCGGACGGGCCGACGGCGAGCACGGCGACGATGTCCTCATCGTCGATCAGGCCGGCCGCGATACCCGGCGCGAGCGCGAGGGAGACGGCGCTGGCGTTGCAGCCGGGGGCGGCGATGCGGGTCGCTCCGACGAGGGCGTCGCGCTGCTTTCCGCCGGTGCTGTTCGCGGTGCCGGTCGCTGTGCTGTTCGCGCTGACGACGGGCAGCTCGGGGACGCCGTACGCCCAGGCGCCGAAGTAGTCGCCGCCGTAGAACGCCGCCCACGACTCCTCGCTCTCGAGGCGGTGGTCTGCGCCGCAGTCGACGACGAGCGTCTCATCGGGCAGCTGGGCGGCGATCTCACCGGACTTGCCGTGCGGCAGGGCGAGGAAGACGACGTCGTGGCCCGCGAGATTCGACGCGCTGGTTTCGACGAGGGTGAGGTGGGCGAGCGAACGCAGGTGCGGCTGGTGGGCGATCAGGGGCTGGCCGGCGTTCTGATGCGCCGTGACCGTGCGCACCTCGAAGTCGGGGTGGCTTGCCAGGATCCTGAGGAGTTCTCCGCCCGCGTAGCCGGATGCACCGGCGACGGCTACCGAGAAAGTCATGCTTCTACCTTATTGAGTGGACGACAGGGGGCCTCGAGACGGCGGCACCCACGTCGGCCCTCGTCAAGGGTCGCGCCAGCGCCGCCTAGATTCGGCGGTCGCGCAGGCGTCGGCGCAGGGCGCGGGCGGCATCAGCCGAGCGCGTGTCCATGAAGCACCGAGCGAAAAGCATGTCGCCACCCTAGCGCGCCTCCCCGGCCGGGCGCGAATCCGGGTCGCTGCGCGTCTCCGGCCGACGCGCGCCCCCGCAACTCCGGAACTCCGACCCGACACCCCGCGCAGAACGGAACAACTCCGGAACCCCCGAGCCCGATGGGCCGCGAGTTCCGGAGTTGTGAACGGGGTCAGTCCCGGATGTGCGCGCCGAAGCGCTCCTCCGCGCGCGCCGCACCGGCGAGCTTCGCCTCCGACGCCTCGGCGGCCGTCAGCGTGCGGTCGTCGGCACGGAAGCGCAGCGCGAAGGTCAGCGACTTCGTGCCGTCGGGGAGCCCCGTTCCGCGGTAGTCGTCGACCAGGCGGATGTTCTCCAGCAGCGGCCCGGCGCCCTCGCGCACTGCGCGCTCAACCTCGGCGGCGGGCGTGCTCACCGCCACGACGAGCGACAGATCCTGCGTCGCGGCCGGGAAGCCGGCGATCGTGCCGGCCACGATGTCCGCGGGCGCCACGCTCACGAGCGCGTCCAGGTCGAGCTCGAACACCGCGACCACGCGCGGCAGGTCGAGCTCCTCGGCGAGCGCGGGCAGCAGTTCGCCCGCGTAGCCGACCGACACCGTTGAACCGTCGCGGTCGCGCACCACGAGCTCAGCGGTCCGTCCGGGGTGCAGCGCCTGGTGCGTACTCTGCACCGGCTCGATCGTCAGTCCGAGCGCGGCACCGGTCTGGGCGGCCATCGTGAGCGCGTCCGCGACGCCGGCGGCGATCGCATCCTGACCGGGCTGCTTGACGATCGTGTGCCCCACCACGAGTCCGGCGAGGTGACGCGGCTGCGGCGGAATGCCCGCGTTCAGGCCGGCGAGCACCTCGTCGCTCGGCAGGGCCGCGCCGACCGGCAGGGTCTCGCTGCCGAAGCGGGCGCCGGCGATCGGGCGGAAGACCGTGCCGATCTCGTAGATCGACAGGTCGACCAGACCGCGGGCGAGGTTCCGCTTGGCGACGTCGAGCAGTCCGGGCAGCAGCGCTGTGCGCAGGTACGGCGCCGTGGCATCGAGCGCGTTGGCGATCTTGACGGCGGGAACGCCGCCCGTCTCGGCCGAGCCGAACGTGTCGTTCGCCTGCTCGCTCACGAACGGGAAGGCGAGCACCTCGGTGGCGCCGTTGGCGGCGAGCACCTCGGCGACGGCGCGGCGCAGCTTCTGCTCGCGGCTGAGCCCGCGTCCGGGAGGCGCGACCGGCAGCACCGATGGGATGCGGTCGTAGCCCACGATGCGGGCCACCTCTTCGGCGAGATCCGACTTGTCGCGAAGATCCGGGCGCCACGACGGCGGAACGACCTCGAGCACGTCGCCGCGGTCGGAGACGGCTCCGCCGATCTCGGCGAGCGCGCCGCGGACCTCGTCGTCGGTGAAGTCGGCGCCGACGAGCGAGCCGATGTAGTCCTTCGGCAGGCGGATGGCGGACGGGGCGTCGGCCGCGTCGAAGAGCGAGCCCAGCGCATCCGGATGCCCGCCGGCGAGCTGCTCGAGCAGCTGCACGACGCGCGCGGCCGCCGCGACGGCGACGCGTGGGTCGACCCCGCGCTCGAAACGCTTGGACGCCTCGCTGGGGAGCTTGTGGCGGCGTGCCGTGCGCGCGATCGACACCGGGTCGAAGTTCGCCGCCTCGACGAGCACGCTGGTGGTGCCGGCGCCGATCTCGGTGGAGGCGCCGCCCATCACGCCAGCCAGCCCGATGGGGCCGGAGTCGTCGGTGATGAGCAGGTCTTCCTCGTTCAGCGTGCGCGTCTGTCCGTCGAGTGTGACCAGGGTCTCCCCCGGGTGCGCCCGGCGAACGACGATGCCGCCGTGCAGTTTGTCGAGGTCGTACCCGTGGATCGGCTGACCGAGTTCGAGCATCACGTAGTTGGTGATGTCGACGATCAGCGAGATCGACCGGATGCCGGCGAGCTTGAGCCGGGCGATCATCCAGGCCGGTGTCGGTCGGCTGCCGTCGACGTCGCGCACCACGCGCGTGACGAACACGCTCGCGCCCGAACGGCCCCGGATGCCGGAGCGGTCGTCGATGGTCACGCTGAAGCCGGCCGCATGGTCGCCGCTGATGGCGAGCCCCGGCGCGGACGCGGGGTCGCGGAAGGCCGCGCCGGTCGCGTGGGAGTACTCGCGGGCGATGCCGCGGATCGAGAAGGCGTAGCCGCGGTCCGGGGTCACGTTGACCTCGACGGCGGTGTCGTCGAGCCCCAGCAGGGAGATGGCGTCGCTGCCGACCTCGGGGTCGAGCCCCAGGGTCGCCAGGCGCAGGATGCCGTCGTGCTCGTCGCCGAGCCCCAGCTCGCGCGCAGACGCGATCATGCCGTCGGAGACATGCCCGTACGTCTTGCGCGCGGCGATCGGGAACGGTCCGGGCAGCACCGAGCCCGGAAGGGTCACGACGACCTTGTCGCCGGGGAAGAAGTTGCCCGCACCGCAGACGATGCCGTGCACGGCGTCGCCGCCGTCGGCCGCCGTCTCGCCGTCCGGGGCGACCCGCACCTGGCACCACCGGATGGTCTTTCCGTTCGTCTGCGGCTCCTCGACGAAGTCGAGCACCTCACCGACGACGACGGGGCCCGTGATCTCGAACGTGTGGACGTCTTCTTCTTCGAGGCCCACCGACACCAGCGCCGCGTGGACGTCTTCGGCCGTCGTGCCGGGCTCGAGGTCGACGTATTCGCCGAGCCAACTCAGGGGGACGCGCATCAGACCACCATTCCGAACTGCTGGGAGAAGCGGACATCGCCTTCGGCCATGTCGCGCATGTCTTTGACGTCGTTGCGGAACATCAGCGCCCGCTCGACGCCCATACCGAACGCGAAGCCGGAGTAGACATCCGGATCGATGCCCGCCGACCGCAGCACGTTCGGGTTCACCATGCCGCAGCCGCCCCACTCGATCCAGCGCGCGCCGCCCTTGAAGGTCGGGTGCCACAGGTCGAGTTCGGCGCTCGGCTCGGTGAAGGGGAAGTAGTTGGGGCGCAGTCGCACCTTCGCGTCGTCGCCGAACAGCGTCTTGACGAAGTGGTCGAGCGTCCCGCGCAGGTGGGCCATCGTGAGGCCCTTGTCGACGGCGATGCCCTCGGTCTGGTGGAAGACCGGAAGGTGGGTGGCGTCGAACTCGTCGGTGCGGAACACCCGCCCGGGCGCGATGCGGTAGACCGGCAGCTCGTTACCGAGCAGAGCGCGCAGCTGTACCGGCGAGGTGTGCGTGCGCATCACCATGTGGGCGTTGGTCGGCTCGACGAAGAACGTGTCCTGCATGGCGCGCGCCGGGTGGTCCTCATCGAAGTTGAGCGCGTCGAAGTTGTACCACTCGCTCTCCAACTCGGGACCCTCTGCGAGCTCCCAGCCCATGCCGACGAACACGTCGGCGATGCGCTCCTGCAGCAGCGACAGCGGGTGACGCGCACCGGGCGTCCAGCGCGTGGGGAGAGCGGTGACATCCACGGCCTCGGCGGCGAGCCTGGCGGCGTCCTCGGCCGCTTGGATCTGCTCCTCCTTGGCGGCGAACGCCTGGTTGACACGGCCCCTGGCCTGGCCGACGAGCTTGCCCGCTGCGGCCTTCTGATCGTTCGGGACGTTGCGCAGGCTCGCGTTCAGGCGGGCGAGCGGCGACCCCTCTGCGGTGTGCTCGCTGCGAACGACCTTGAGCGCGGCGGAGTCGGCCGCGGCGTCGATCGCGGCGAGTGCAGCGGCGACGGCTGCTTCGACCGCTGCTTCGGTGATTTCGGTGGGTTCAGACACGGTACCCAAGTTTAGTGGCGCTCAGCGCGCGTCGGCCTCCGAGTACACCTCGTATGCGGCGTCCCAGAGACCCTCCGGTCGGGCGACGCTCGTTCCGGCGAGGAGCAGCGAGAGACCGTCGACCAGCGAATGCCGGCCCGCCGCGAAGTCGGGCGCCGAACGCATCCTGCCGCCGCCGAAGACATCCGGGACGCCGTCCTGATCGAGCACCAGCATCGTCGACGCACCACGGGGCTCGATCCGGATGCTGACCGCCGATCCCTGCGGACCCCAACTGCCCCTCTGCCCCTCTGCCCGTCTCCCTCGTCGTTGAGGGGCGGCAAAAGCATCTAAACACGCCGAGGGAACCTGCGTTTGCCGCCCCTCAACGAAACGAAGTGGGGCGTCAGTCGAAGAGCTCGGAGGAGCGCTGCGCGAACGCCGACTCGTAGAGGCAGACACTGGCCGCCGTCGCGAGGTTCATCGACTCGGCGCGGCCGTAGATCGGCACGGTCACGACCCGGTCGACAAGCGTGAGCAGCTCGTCGGGGAGCCCGCGGGCCTCGTTGCCGAAGACCCAGGTCGTCGGGCGGGCGAGCTGACCGTCGGTGCGGGCCGCGAGGAGGTCCTCCCCCTTCACGTCCGCCGCGAGCACCTGCAGACCGGCGGCGTGCGCGCGCTCGATCACGTCGTCGAGGCTCGCGCCGACGGCGACCGGCACGTGGAAGAGCGATCCGGTCGTCGAGCGGACGACCTTGGGGTTGTAGAGGTCGACCGTGCGGCCCGTGAGCACGACCGCGTCGGCACCGGCCGAGTCGGCGGCCCGGATGATCGTTCCCGCGTTGCCGGGATCGCGCACCTCCTCGAGCACCGCCACGAGGCGGGGCTCGCCCGAGAAGATGTCGCGGATCGACGTGGGGAACTGCCGGCAGACCGCGACGAAACCCTGCGGCGTGACCGTGTCGGCCATCGCCTCGAGCACGTGCTCCGTCACGAACTCGACATCGACGCCGGCCTCGACGGCCGTCTGCGCGATGTCGCTGTAGCGCTCCAGCGCTGTCGGCGTCGCGTAGAGCTCGACGACCAGCTCGGGTCGGAACGTCAGCGCCTCGGCGACCGCCTGCGGCCCCTCCAGCAAGAAGAGCCCGGTCTCCGACCGCGCTCCTCGCTTCGCCAGTTTGGCCACGGCCCGAACGCGCGGTGAGCGCGGGTTGTCAAGCATGGCACCAGCCTAGTGGGCGCAAAAGCAATCGAGCCCGACCTCGTTGCGGGCGAAACACAAGGGTTCCGGCCGAACGACGTCGGGCTCGATCGTGAAAGGGTGCGACTATGCCGCGGCGCCGGCCTTCGGTGCCGACGTGTCGGCGGGAAGGGCGTTCTTGGCGGTCTTGACGAGGGCCGCGAACGTGGCGGGCTCGTTGACGGCCAGGTCGGCGAGGATGCGACGGTCGACCTCGACACCGGCCAGACCCAGACCCTGGATCAGACGGTTGTAGGTGAGGCCGTTCGCGCGGCTCGCAGCGTTGATGCGCTGGATCCACAGGCGACGGAAGTCGCCCTTCCGGGCACGGCGGTCACGGTAGCTGTAGACCAGGGAGTGAGTGACCTGCTCCTTGGCCTTGCGGTACAGGCGCGACCGCTGACCGCGGTAGCCCTCTGCACGCTCAAGGATGACCCGACGCTTCTTGTGGGCGTTGACCGCCCTCTTTACTCTTGCCATTTGTCTTTACTTCCTCTTACGTCGGGGGTTCTACTTGCCGAGCATCCGGCGGATGACCTTGGCATCCACCTCGGGCACGACCTGATCCTGGTTGAGCCGGCGCTTGCGGTCGCTGGACTTGACCTCCAGGTGGTGGCGCATGCCGGCCTGCTGCTTCATGACCTTGCCGCTGCCGGTGATCTTGAAGCGCTTCTTGGCCCCGGAATGAGTCTTCTGCTTGGGCATTACTTCTCCTCGTTCGTCGCCTGGGTCGGCGAACTCTCGTCGGACTGCGCAGAGTCGTCTGCGGCAGCAACCGGCTCCTCAGCAGGGGCGTGAGCCCGAGCCTTGGAGGCGGCACGTTGTGCGTTGGCCTCGGCCTTGGCCTCTGACTTGTTCTTCAGAGGGCCGATGACCATGACCATGTTTCGACCGTCGATGGTCGGGGTCGATTCCACCGAGCCGAACTCGGCGACATCTTCTGCGAAGCGCTGGAGGAGGCGCACACCCTGGTCGGGGCGCGACTGCTCGCGACCGCGGAACAGGATCATCGCCTTCACCTTGTCGCCGGCCTTCAGGAAGCCTTCGGCGCGCTTGCGCTTCGTCTCGTAGTCGTGCTTGTCGATCTTGAGGCGGAACCGGACCTCTTTGAGGATGGTGTTCGCCTGGTTGCGCCGGGCCTCCTTGGCCTTCTGCGCAGCCTCGTACTTGAACTTGCCGTAGTCCATGATCTTCGCGACAGGCGGCTTGGAGTTGGGAGCAACCTCAACCAGATCCAGGTCTGCTTCCTGCGCGAGTCGGAGGGCGACCTCGATTTTGACGACGCCGACCTGCTCACCGCTGGGGCCGACGAGTCGAACTTCGGGGACGCGGATACGGTCATTGGTACGGGGATCGCTGATGCTTTTCTCCTCTGATCAAGCGATGCTTGCTGCCACGCTCCCGTCGGATGACGAAAGCGGCGAAAGAGGATTTTCCACGCACCAACACACTCCTGCGAATCTCTCGCAGGCTTGGTACCACACCCTGACTACCCCCGCGCTTGCGCGCGTTGGCGGAGTGCAACAACCCGGTAACCTTGTAAGCGGTCAAGCGCGGGTGGGAGGAATCTCCACTTTCGTCCGAGACAGATGTCTCGAAGCCCGAGCAATTCTAGCAGAGGAACGCAGTGAGCGACACACCCCCCGTCGAGCCCGCCGGCAGCGAGCCCGTCGACGTCATCGGCGACACGTACGAGGAGACCTACGACGAGGCTCTGCGCGACATCGCCGAGGTGCCGGCGGTCGAGGTCATCACCACCACGGCAGTCCACCTCATGAGCGCGGCAGCGGTCAAGTGCGGGCTCGCCGACGATCCGGATGCTCAGACCGACCTCGACGAGGCGCGCAAGCTCATCGACGCCCTCGCCGGGCTCGTCACGGCCAGCGCGGCGCACCTGGGCGACCAGCACGCGCGCAGCCTGCGCGACGGCCTGCGGTCGCTGCAGCTCGCGTTCCGCGAGGCGTCGCCCATCCCCGACCCGATCGGCAAGGGCCCGGGCGAGAAGTACACCGGACCGGTCAGCTAGCCGAGCGTCCGCGGCGCCGGCCCGCGGCGAATGAATGTATAGCCTGGCGTGATGGGATTCACGCCGCCGCCGTCGTTCACCACCCGCCCGACACTCGAGGGCACCTTCGGGATGTCCGCCTCGACGCACTGGCTCGCAACGGCCAGCGCGCAGGCCGTGCTGGAGCGCGGCGGCAACGCCTTCGACGCCGCAGTCGCCGGCGCCTTCGTGCTCCACGTCGTCGAGCCGCACCTCAACGGGCCCGGCGGCGATCTCGTCGCGATCTTCCAGGCCGGTGACGACGCCCCGCCCACCGTGCTCTCTGGGCAGGGGCCCGCTCCAGCCGGCGCCACCCGCGAGCACTACCTCGCCGAGGGCCTCGACCTCGTTCCCGGATCCGGTGCCCTCGCGGCCGCCGTGCCGGGCGCGGTCGACGCCTGGCTGCTCCTGCTGCGCGATCACGGCACCTGGGAGCTCGCGGACGTGCTCGCGTTCGCCATCGGGTACGCCAGGGACGGCCATCCGGTGCTCGAGCGGGTGGCGCGGACGATCGCCACCGTGCAGCGCCTGTTCGCCGAGCACTGGACCACCTCCGCCGCACACTGGATGCCGGACGGCCGCCCGCCGCAGCCCGGTGAGATCATCGTCAATCCGGCCTACGCCGACGTGCTCGACCGCCTGATCGACGCCGGCGCCGCCGCGGCCGATCGCGTCGGGCGCATCGACGCCGCACGCACGGAGTGGAAGACCGGCCACGTCGCCCGCGAGGCGGCGGCCTTCCTCGCACAGCCGCACCGCCACTCCTCCGGCACCGACCACGCCGGGGTGATCACCGTCGACGACTTCGCCGCCTACGACGCGTCCTACGAGGAGCCCGTCACGCTCGAGTTCCGCGGGCACACGATCGCGAAGACCGGCGCGTGGGGCCAGGGGCCGGCGCTGCTGCAGACCTTGGCCATCCTCGACGGGTTCGACGACGACGAGCGCCTCGATCCGTCGAGCGAGCTCGGCGCGCACACGATCCTCGAGGCGCAGAAGCTCGCCTACGCGGATCGCGAGGCGTACTACGGCGACGGCGACGTGCCGCTCGACGCGCTGCTCTCCCCCACGTACGCGGCCGAGCGCCGAGCGCTCATCGGCGACACGGCGTCTGCTGAGTTCCGTCCCGGATCCGTCGCGGGCGTCGAGCCGTTCGTACCCCCGCTGCGCACCGAGTACGGCACCCCCACCGACGGCAGCGCCCGCTCGGCCATCGCCGGCGTGGGCGAACCGACCGTCGCCGTGACGGGAGAGACGCGCGGCGACACCTGCCACATCGACGTCGTCGACCGCTGGGGCAACATCGTCTCGGCCACGCCCTCGGGCGGATGGCTGCAGTCCTCGCCGACGATCCCGTCGCTCGGCTTCTGCCTCGGCACCCGCTTGCAGATGACCTGGCTCGAGGAGGGCTCGACCTCCACGCTGGTTCCCGGGCGGCGACCGCGCACGACGCTGACGCCGACGCTCGTGCTCCGTGACGGACTTCCGGTGACGGCACTGGGATCGCCGGGCGGCGACCAGCAGGACCAGTGGCAGCTGCTCTACCTGCTCCGCACGATCGTCGGCGGATACTCGCCGCAGGCGGCGATCGACGCCCCGGCGCTGCACACGACCTCGCTCGCGGGATCGTTCTGGCCCCGCACCTGGGAGCCGGCCGGCGCCGTCGTCGAAGACCGGCTCGGTGACGCGGTGATCGACGGCCTGCAGGCGCGCGGACACGTGATCACCCGCGCGGGAGACTGGTCGCTCGGGCGGCTCTCGTCAGTCGGGCGCGATCGCGAGCGCGGCGTGCTGACTGCGGCGGCGAACCCCCGGAGCGCGCAGGGATACGCGGCCGGGCGCTGAACCGTCGCCTACGACCGGCGGCCGACCGCCTCCCGCACGACCTCGACCGTGCGCTCGACGTCGTCGGGCGACGTGAGCCAGTTGCTCACCGAGAAGCGCAGCACCGCACGCCCCTGCCACTGGGAGGGCGAGCCGTACGCCGTTCCCGACGCGTCGACAGCGGCAGCGACCGCCCGCGTCGTCTCGTCGTCGCCGAACGCGACGCACACCTGCGTGTAGACCACGTCGTTCAGGATGCTCACACCGGGCACCGTCCGCAGTCCAGCGGCGAGCGCGGCAGCCCCGTCGGCGAGCGTCTGCACGAGGTCGGCGACGCCATCACGCCCGAGCCGCGCGAGCGCCGCCCAGACCGGTACGCCGCGCGCCCGCCGCGAGAGCTCGAGCACCCGCTGGCTGGGGTCGCCGACGTCGGCACTCGCCGCCAGATAGGCGGCCTGCTGAGTGAAGGCCGAGTAGAGCGCTGTCGGGTCGGCGACGATCGCGATCCCCGAGTCGTAGGGGACGTTCAGCGTCTTGTGCGCGTCCGTCGCCCAGGAGTCCGCGCGCTCCATCCCCGCCGTGAGGTGCGAGAGCCCGGGCGTCACCGCGGCCCAGAGCCCGAACGCCCCGTCGACGTGCACCCACGCACCGGCATCGTGCGCCACCGCGATCGCCGCGGCGAAGTCGTCGAACGCACCAGAGTGCACGTTCCCCGCCTGTAGGCACACGAGCGCCGGTCCGCTGCCTTCCGCCAGCGCGTCCCTCAACGCATCCACCCGG
Source organism: Leifsonia sp. 10N434 (assembly GCF_056394405.1). NCBI lineage: Bacteria > Bacillati > Actinomycetota > Actinomycetes > Micrococcales > Microbacteriaceae > Leifsonia > Leifsonia sp. 10N434. The sequence goes on from NZ_JBFTHV010000003.1 coordinate 281,709, forward strand.
ATGCGCCCCTGAGCGTCCGAGGCCACAACGGCCGGCACGCCGAGCCCCGCGTAGCGTCCGGCGTCGTCCACCGAGATGTGCCGTTCCTGCCCCGCGATGAACCGCACCCGGGGCCCGCCCGCCAGACCATCGGTACGCGCATCCCAGCCCGCGCGCCGCAGCACCTCGTCGCGCCCGGCAATCATCCCGACCGCGTTCGCCGTGGTCGCGCCGGTGACGAATCCGACCTCCGCCGACGGCGGCAGGCCGAGCAGGTCGACGAGCCAGCCGCCCGCGAGCTCCTCGGCGGCGACCACCCCCGGCGTGACGGCGCGCATGGCGGCGTTCTGATCCCAGGACGAGACGAGCCAGTCCGCGCCGAGCGACACCGGCTGCGTGCCGCCGATCACCCAGCCGTAGAATCGCGGCGAGTCCATCCGCATGAGTCCGGGTTCGACCGCATCCGCGAGCCGTCGGAGAACAGCGATCGCATCGTCGCCGCGCGCCGGAAGGGATCTGCCGAGCGCATCCTTCACCTCGTCGATACCGGCGCGGGGCGGGATGCTGCCCTCACGCACGCCGTCGAGCCAGCGGCCGGCGAGCGCTGACGCCTCCCCGAGCACCTCCTCGAAGGTGTCGGCGCGAGGATCGTGCTGATCACCGCTCACCCGGTGGATTCTCCTCCCGCGCCATCCACCGGTCAACGCATTCGTCGGTCAACGCATCCGTCGGTCAACGCATCCGTCGGTCAACGCATCGGCCGACGTCGCCGCACCGACCCGGCGCGGACTACCCTGGGCGCATGGACGCCGACGCCGTGCGTGCCCTGGCCCTCGCCCTCCCCGAGACGGAGGAGTACGAGCACGGCGGGCTGCCCGCGTTCCGCGTGCGCGGCAAGCGCTTCGCCACGATGCTGCAGGGATCGACCGTGCACCTGATGCTCGGCGAACTCGGCATCCGAGAGGCCGTCGCCGCGTGGCCCGAGCACTGCTCGGAGCGCTGGTTCGCCGGCCGGCTCAGCTCCGCGCTCGTCGACTTCGGCACCATCGACCCCGAGCTGATGCGCGAACTCGTGACGGATGCGTGGCTCACGCGTGCCCCCGCATCCCTCCGTCACCAGGTGGGCGGGTAGCGCAGCTGCCAGCGGACGCGGCGCTCGAGCTGGGCCGCCAGCGACAGCAACGTGCGCTCACCGCCAGGACGCCCGATGAGCTGCACGCCCATCGGCAGACCGTCCGCGGTCTGCGAGACGGGCAGCACGATCGCCGGGAGTCCGGAGACGTTCAGCATCGAGGTGAACGGCGTGTACTGCACCTGCTGGGCGAAGTTGCGCTCCCCGTCATCCTGGTCGTACCAGCCGACCGGTCGCGGCGTCATCGCCATGGCCGGGGTCAGCACGGCGTCGAACGACGACAGCTGCGCGATCAGCGACCGCTCGAAGGCGGTGAGGGCCGAGAGCGCCTCGCTCAGTTCGCGCGCCGAGAGGGCGCGGCCACGGCCGACGAGCCACTTCGTCAGCGGCTCCAGCAGGTCGAGGGCCTCCCCCTCGGCGGGGATGCGCGCCGCACCCGCCTGCCAGATCGTGCGGAAGGCGGGCGCGTACGTCGGGTCCGGCGTGAGCGCGGTCTGCTCGATCCCGTGGCCGATCGCGGTGAACGCGTCCACCGCGGCGTCGAGCGCGGCCAGCGCCTCCGGGTCGATGGTGATCTCGTAAGCGTCGTCCCATGCCGAGGTCGTCATCACCCCCAGCTGGAACCGGCCCTCTCCGCGCACAGCGGTGCCGAGGAAGGGACCGTCATCGTCGTAAGGCGCACGCAGCGTGTAGTGGTGGTCGATGCGGCCGTCGCGTTTGGCGATCATCCCGTCGAGCAGGAGGGCGGCGTCGGCCGTGGTGCGGGCGAGCGGACCGTCGACGACCAGCCCGGCCAGCGAGTCGATCCCGCTGCCGGCCGGGACGAGTCCGCGCGACGGTTTGAGTCCGACCAGACCGCAGGCAGCGGCGGGGATGCGGATGGAACCGCCGCCGTCGGAGCCGGGCGCGAACGGCAGCATGCCGCTCGCGACCGCCACGGCCGCTCCTCCACTGGAGCCGCCGGCGCCGAGCCCGGGGTTCCACGGGTTGCGCGCGGGAGGCGCCGCGAGGGATTCGGTGTACGCAGGCAGGCCGAACTCGGGCGCGTTGGTCTTGCCCAGGCTCACCGCACCGGCGTCGTCCATCGTCTGCACGATCTCGTCGGAGGAGTCCGGCACGAAGCCGGCCATCAGACGTGATCCGAAGCCGGTCGGAACCCCGGCGCGCTGCCAGAGATCCTTGTCGCCGAACGGGAGACCCCACAGCGGGGCGGTCCGGGGCACCTCGGAGGCGACGCGGTCGGCTCGCTCGAGTGCCGCATCCCGCGTGACGGTCACGAAGGCGCCCAGCTCGGGATTCAGCCGTTCGATGCGGCCGAGGTAATGGGCGGCGAGTTCGCGGGGGGAGACGTTTCCGCTCTGAAGTTCCTGCCAGAGGGCCAAGGCGGTGAGCTCGTGAAGGTCGGCCATGCATCGAGGCTATCCCCACCGCGCGCGCGGGCGGGGCGGGGCGGCGGCGCGCGGGCGTGCTGGGTCGCGCGTGCCAGGGCTCGCGTGCCGGGGCCCCGCGCCATCCGGATCGCCCGCACTACAGTGATGCCATGGAGGAGCGGGAACCCGTGGAGCAGGTCGTCGCCCGGCGATCGGTGATCCGGGCGGCCGCTCACTACGAGGAGCGTCATCCGGCCTGGCTGGTGGAGCACGCTCTGACCGCCGGCTGGGTCTGGGCCGCGTTCTGGATCGCGCTGCTCATCCCGGCCGACCACTACAGCTGGCACGCCGCGTACTGGTTCGTCATCGTGATCCTCGCGGTGCTCCCGACCTTCGTGGCGACCGTGATCGTGCTCAGCCAGACGCCGCACTCCCACCTGCGCCGGCCGGAATCGGTCCTCGGCCACTTCTTCAGCCGGTTCGCCGCCTACGTCGGCGCCTTCGTCGCCTGGACGTTGTCGGTGGTGCTCAGCGCGACCATCGCGACGCAGCTGCAGTCCGAGGGCAAGAACAACGAGGTCGACACTCTCGGCGTCGGCCTCGGTCTGCTGGTCTCGACCGCCCCCGTGGTCATCCTGTTCCTCTGGCTGCTGCTGATCGTCCGGTACGCCTGGTACCTGTCGCGGCTGCGCGGCTGGCAGGCCCGGCCGCGCAAGACACGCATCCCGACGGCGTTCCTCGCGGACGCGCCGCGCACGCACCGGCTGATCGTCGGGCTGGCGCATCCGGCCCTGCTCGCGGCGACCGGCACGTTCGCTGTGCTGATCGCGCTGCTGCTCTACGTCGACGACGTCACGCTCAACCTCCTCTGAGGCGTTCCTCCGCTGCCGCCGGGCGTCGCCCGCCGCGCACCGGCCGCCCTCCTCGCCGCGCCCCGCCGCCCTCCTCGCCGCGCGCCTCGCCGCGCCCCCGCCGCGCCCTGCCGTGCGCCCCCTCCGATCGAGTCGGGGATTAATCACGCCCAGCGCGCGAGCGGCGTGATTGATCCCCGACTCGCGCGGCGCCGGACCTGGCGGTGACGCCGAAGGGGTGAAGGGATGAAGGGGATGAAGGGGATGAAGAAAAGTGTTGACAAAATCGGTCCCGGCTGGTTGGTTAGTTACATCACCAACTAACCCATGAGGTTGGAGCAACCCCGAGGAGGTGCGGATGATCGAAGAAGGAAAGCCGATCTTCGTGCAGATCGCCGAACAGATCGAGAACGACATCATCGACGGCGTCTACCTCCCCGAGACCCAAGTGCCGTCGACCAACGAATTCGCGGCCTTCTACCGCATCAACCCCGCCACCGCAGGCAAGGGTGTGAACCTGCTCGTGGATGACGGGATTCTCTACAAAAAGAGAGGAATCGGCATGTTCGTCGCCGACGGCGCCCGTGAGCGCCTCATCGTCAAGCGTCGCGATGCGTTCCGCGACGAATACCTCCGCCCCCTGCTCGCCGAAGCCGCGAAGCTCGGGATCGATCCCCAGCAACTCACCGAGATGATCTCCACGGAAGGAGTCAGCGCATGACCAGCACAGCAACTCCCACGTCGATCGCGCCGGCCGTCCGCGTCGAAGGGCTCACCAAGCGCTTCGGTTCGTTCACGGCCATCGACGACGTCAGCTTCACCGTCAAGCCCAACAAGATCTACGGACTGCTCGGCCGCAACGGCGCGGGCAAGACCACCATCATGCAGCTGCTCACGGGGCAGGATTTCGTCACCTCCGGCGAGGTGCGCGTCTTCGGCGAGAAGCCGGTCGAGAACGCCAGGGTGCTGCAGAACATCTGCTTCATCAAAGAGAGCCAGCGCTACCCCGACGACTTCATGCCGAAGCACGTCTTCCGCAGCGCGCCGTGGTTCTTCGAGAACTGGGACACCGAGTTCGCCGAGCAGCTGATCGGCGAGTTCCGGCTCCCACTGAACCGCCGCATCAAGAAGCTGTCGCGAGGCCAGCTCTCCGCCGTCGGCGTCATCGTCGGCCTCGCCTCGCGCGCCCCGCTCACCTTCTTCGACGAGCCCTACCTGGGGCTGGATGCGGTGGCCAGGCAGATCTTCTACGACCGCCTGCTCGAGGACTACGCCGAGCATCCGCGCACGGTGATCCTCTCGACGCACCTCATCGACGAAGTGGCCAACCTTCTCGAGCACGTGATCGTGATCGACCAGGGCCGCATCCTGATGGACCAGGATGCCGAGGAGATGCGCAGCTCGGCCACCACGGTCGTCGGCCAGCGCGGCGCCGTGGAGGCGTTCGTGACCGGGCGCGACGTGCTGCACCGCGACGGCATCGGCGGACTCGCGTCGGTCACCGTCGGGTCCCTCACCCCGTCCGACCGGGCGGAGGCCGTTTCCGCGGGCCTCGAGCTCTCCCCGGTCTCCCTCCAGCAACTCATCGTCCGCAAGACCAACGTCCGAGCGACAGAATTCGAGCAGAGCGCATGACCGCCATCACGCCGGAGGCCGTGAACCTCCGCACCACCCCCGCTTCCGCGCAGCGCATCTGGCGCGTGGTGAGGCTGAACCTCGTCAACAAGTACACGACCATCTGGGTGCCCATCATGATCATGGGCTTCATCTGGCTGGTGAACTACCTGATCTGGTGGATCATCTTCGCCGCCACCGAGCCGAAGGACCGCGCGCACGCCCTCGAGGGCACGCAGTGGAGCGGCGGAGGGTTCTACATCTTCGTCTACATGCTGGTCGTCGGCATCCAGGTGATCAGCATGACGTTCCCGTTCGCGCTCGGCTACAGCGTGACCAGGCGCGACTTCTACCTGGGATCGGCGCTCACCTTCGGGATGCTCGCGGCCGGGTACTCAATCGGGTTCTCGGTGCTGTCGATGCTCGAGGAGGCCACGGGCGGCTGGGGCCTCGGCGGCCACCTGTTCACCTCGGTGTACTTCGGCGGCGGCGGCTTCTGGGAGCGCCTGTTCATCGTGTTCGTGTCGATGCTGTTCTTCTTCTTCGTCGGCTCCACCAGCGGCACGATCTTCATGCGCTGGCGGGTGAACGGCCTGCTCATCGCGATGGCGATCCTCGTGCTGCTGCTCGTCGGCCTCGTCGCCCTGATCACCTTCACCGGCAACTGGCCGGCCGTCGGATCCTGGTTCATGACGATGGGCCCGACGGGAGTGGTCGCCTGGCTGCTCGTGCCGACGGCGATCGCCGCGGTCGCCGGGTTCTTCATCCTGCGCCGGTCGACACCCAAGAGCTGACCGGTTCGGAGCCGGGCTGGCATGGACGTGGCCGGGAACCTTCGGGTTCCCGGCCACGGTTGTTCATCTGCCTCGTCACGACCGGACCCTGAACTCGCTCGGTGCCGGCCGCTGATGACGTCGGTCTCACCCTAGAACGCGCGAACGCCGCTCAGAACGGACTCCCACAGCATCCAGCACCGACGCAAAGCCAACGCTCAGGACGCGTCGCCGGCTGCCGGCTCGGCGTCGCCGGCAGCCGGCCCTACGTCGCCGCCGAGCTCCTGGAACACCGTCAGCTGCAGGTCCGCGGGAGCCGCCAGCCGGGAGTTCAGCGAGTTCCACGGCGTCACGGTCGGCGGCGCGATCAGTTCGGCGCCTCCCTCGACGAGCCGCGCGGTGACCGTGCGTCCATCGCCCACCTCGAACGCCAGCCGGATGCGCGGAGCGACAGGCCGCCCGACCTCGACGTCGTCGATCATCGCCTTCTGCGCGGGGTTCGCGATCTCCAGGGTGGCGCGGCCGGCATCGAGGATCGCGACCCGGGCTCCCCCATCGCCGGCGTACGCCTCCGCCTCGGGCAGCCCCAGCACATCCCGGTAGAAGGCGAGCGCCGCGTCGTAGTCGTCGGCCTCCACCACGATCCTCAACTGCCTCACCTGTGTCGCATCGGCCACGGTGTCCTCCTCCATCGGTACGGTTGTCGCAAGCGTCCGGCGCCGGCCGGCTGACAGGAGCAACCGCCGTGCTCGGCTACATCTTCCTCGCCATCGCGATCGCCACGGAGGTGGTCGCCACGACGTTCCTCAAGTTCACCTCGGGAGAGAACCCGAAGTGGTGGGCGTTCGTCATCGTCGTCGTCGGGTACATCGCATCGTTCGTCGCGCTGTCGCAGTCGCTGACCCGTGGTGTTCCCCTCGGGATCGCCTACGCGATCTGGTCGGCCGTCGGCGTGGTGGCGATCGTGCTGATCTCGTGGGTCTTCTTCAAGGAGTCGCTGACCTGGGTGCAGATCGCGGGCATCGTGCTCGTGATCGTCGGCGTCGGGCTCCTCGAGCTCGGCGGGAAGCACGCCTAGCCCGCAATGAGGGGTCCAGCCACGCCGTCGTATTCACCAGCGATCGGCGTGTCGGGACCCCTGATCCGGAACGGCCCCGAACGTGGGCGTGAAGGGTGCATGGGCCCATCGGCTACAGGCACGCAGAGCATCCCCGAGGGGGAGGCATTCTCGACCCACCATCCCCCGATCGAGCCACTGGTAAAGCGCGCTAGAACTTCCGCGTGAAGGGCATCGGTTTGCGCATCCGGATCAGGAGCAGCAACGGCACGAGCACATATGGCCCGTTGTAGAGCAGGAAGATGAACGGCTGCGGCGTGCGCTGCGCCGCGTCGCCGAAGAACTCCACACCGAAGATCGGGATGCCCGTGAGGCTGATGATCATCGTCGCGTAGATCACGGCGTAGAGCTGGATCCAGTTGTAACCCTTCGACAGGCAGATGACGAGCAGCACGTAGAACGGGAGGTAGATGAACGCCGAGGTGCCGGTGATGAATCGGAGCCAGATGGGCGGGTTCTGGTACAGCGGGTCGTACTGCGACGAGTAGGTGTAGTTCCACTGCGCGAACAGGTTGGTCGTCGTCGAGGTCTGCGGGATGCCGAGCGTCGGGATCGCATCGCTGATGATGCAGGTCACGATGAACAGCGAGAAGATGCAGATGAAGAAGATGTCGACGGGACGCTTGCGCAGGGGCAGGTTCGCCGGCGTCGCGGGTGCGGCGGGGGCGACCTGACCGTTCTCTGGAGTCACTGTGGTCACGGTGACACCCTAGTCAGCCACCACCGGCCGCGCGACGACCGCGCGCCTGCGTGTCAGGCGGACCCGAGGCTGATCGTTACTTGAGGGACTTCTGCATCAGCACCGTGCCGAGCCAGCGGTCGAACTTGTAGCCGACCCGGCCCATGCGTCCGATCTCGGTGAATCCGAAATTCTCGTGCATCTTGATCGAGGCCTCTGCGCCCTTGTCGGCGATGACCGCGATCATCTCCTTGAGCCCGGCCTCCTTCGACTTGTCGATCAGCGCCTGCATCAGCACCGGCCCGAGACCCTTGCCGGTCGAAGCGGCGCCGAGGTAGATCGAGTTCTCGACCGTGAAGCGGTACGCGCGCTTCTGCTTCCACGGGGAGACGAGCGCGTAGCCGAGGATCTGCCCGCTCGGCGACACGGCGACGATGAACGGCATCCCCAGCTTCTGCAGGTAGGCGTACTTCGACTTCCACTCGCGCAGCGTCATCTTGTCTTCATCGAACGTGACGGTGCTGTTGGCGACGTAGTGGTTGTAGATCTCGCGCACCCACGGAAGATCGCCGGCCTCGGCATCCCGGATGCTGTACTCGAACGGCGACTCGGCCGGCTCCTTCTTGCGCAGATGGGGCGGCAGCTGCCGGCGCGTCTCGTATTCCTCTTCAAGCACGGCCACAAGCCTACGCTCGCAGCGTTTCGTCCGCGTAAACCCTCAGCGCCTAGGGCTCAGGCCTCGAGCGACCAGTCGACCGGCTTCTCGCCACGCTCGACGAGCAGAGCGTTCGCGCGCGAGAACGGACGGGAGCCGAAGAAGCCGCGCGACGCCGACAACGGGCTCGGATGCGCCGACTCGATCGACGGGTTGCCGTCGAGCAGCGGTTCGAGCGTGGCCGCGTCCCGCCCCCAGAGCACCGAGACGAACGGTCGGTCGCGCGCGACGAGGGTGCGGATGGCGTGCTCGGTCACCGGCTCCCAGCCCTTGCCGCGGTGGGAGGCGGGCTCGCCGGGCCGCACGGTCAGCACCCTGTTGAGCAGCATGACGCCGTTGCGCGACCACGCGCTGAGGTCGCCGTGCTGCGGCGGGGTGAGCTGCAGGTCGTCCCGCAGCTCGCGGTAGACGTTCTGCAGGCTGCGCGGCAGCGGCCGCACGTGACGGTCGACAGCGAACGACAACCCGATCGGATGACCGGGCGTCGGGTACGGATCCTGCCCGACGATCAGCACCCGCACGTCGGCGAGCGGAGCACGGAACGCCCGGAGTACGTTCTCTCCGGCCGGCAGGTAGCCACGTCCGGCCGACACCTCCGCGCGCAGGTAGTCGCCCATGTCGGCGATGCGGTCGGCGACCGGCTCGAGTGCGGCTGCCCAGCCGGCATCCATCGAACCGTCGGCCACCAGCTCGGCGAGGGTCTTCGGCACGGCGCTCAGCTCGATGCCGCTACTCGCCCGCGGTCACCGGCGGCAGCGCCGACCAGGGGAAGGTGATCCAGCGGTCGGTCTTGCGCCAGACGAAGTCGGGCTCCAGCACCGTGCGGGGCTTGCTGTAGAGGCATACCGTACGAACATCCGCGCCGGATGCCGCGATCAGGTCGACCACCATGGCCAGGGTGCGACCCGAGTCCGACACATCGTCGACCAGGAGCACGCGCTTGCTGTTGAGGGCCGCCTCGTCGAGCATCGGGGGCAGCAGCACGGGCTCGGGCAGGCGCTCGTCGACCCCGGTGTAGAACTCGACGTTCAGGGAGCCGCACGACTTGATGCCCAGGGCGTAGGAGATCGCTCCGGCCAGGAGCAGACCGCCGCGGGCGATGGCGACCACGATGTCCGGCTCGAAGCCCGACTCGACGACCTCGCCGGCCAGATGACGGGACGCCTCGCCGAATTCGAGCCAGCCGAGGACCTCTCGCTCCGTCTCGCTGAGAACGGCTGATCCGGAGTCGTCGAGTTCGCTGGCCATCCATCTACCGTACCCGGGCTTCGGCGGTGTTAGCATCCACAAATGACGTCACAGAGGACGGGCGCACCCGACAGCGCCATCCCCACTTCTCGCCGCGGATCCGTGGCTCTCGGAGTCACTGCCGGCCTCATCGGCTGGCTCGCTTTCGTCGAGGTGACCAGCGGCATCCTGCAGGGGTACTACGTCCCCCTCATCTCCGATGTGGTGAAGCATCTCGGCATCCACGACGCCGACTACAACTGGTTCGAGGCTGCGCAGCTGCTGGTCTCCGCTCTGGTCGTCCCCGTGCTCGCGAAGCTCGGCGACATGTTCGGGCACAAGCGCATCCTGCTGATCGCGACCGTGCTCACCGCGCTCTCCACCTGGGCCCTGGCGTTCGCCGGGAACTTCACGACCTTCCTGATCGCGTTCGCGCTGCAGGGCTTCTACGTCGTCTGGCTGCCGCTCGAGGTGGCGCTGATCTTCGACCGCGGGCGTCGCACGGGCACGGCCGCATCGCAGACCCGCAAGGCCGCCGGCCTCCTCGTCGTCGCCCTCGAGGCCGGCGCCATCGTCGGCGCGATCGGGGCAGGCCTGCTGTTCGAGGCGTTCGCACAGAACGTGACCCTCACCCTCATCGTTCCGGCCATCGCGGTCACTCTCGTCTTCTTCGCCATCCTGTTCGGGGTTCCGGAGTCCCAGCCCGCGCCGGGCGTGCGCCGCCTCGACGGCGTCGGCTTCAGCATCCTGACGCTCGGGCTGCTGCTCATCACCTCCGGCCTCACCTTCCTGCGCATCAACGGCGTCGGCACCTGGTGGGTGTGGGTGCTGATCGCTGCCGGCATCCTGACGTTCATCCCGTTCGGCCGGTACGAGCTGAAACAGAAGGACCCGGCGATCGACCTGCGCGTGCTGCGCCGCCCGAACATGTGGCCGGTGCAGCTGACCGCCGGCCTCATCGGCATCAGCCTGCTCGGCGCGCAGGCGCCGCTCAGCACGTTCGCCGGCACCGATCCGGTCAACGGCTACGGTCTCGGTCTCTCGGCCGGTCAGCGCAGCATCCTGATCGGCGCGTATCTGATCTCGATGATCGTCGGCGCCCTGCTCTTTCCACTGCTGTCGCGCCTGGCCAGCCCGCGCGGAGCCCTGATCGTCGCGTCGTTCCTCGTCGCCATCGGCTACCTGCTGTTCCTGCCGTTCCACCTCGAGACGTGGCAGGTCTTCACGAACATGGCCATCGCGGGCCTCGGCTCCGGCGCGCTGGTGGGCGCACTCCCCGCCGCCGCCGCTGCCGCCGCTCCACGGGGACAGACCGGTGTCGCGACCGCCCTCACCAACACGACCAAGACGATCGGCGGATCGTTCGCGTCGGCCGTCTTCGGCGTCGTGCTCCTCGCGGGCGCCGCGACCGTGACGACCACGGCCGCGAGCCTCTTCGGCTACATGCTCGTCTGGACCATCTGCGGTCTCGGCGCGCTCGTCGCCGCCGTGCTGCTCTTCTTCGTACCCAAGCTCGCGTTCGCGGATGCCGACCCTGCGACCGAGGCGCATGACCCGGGTACGACCGATGGCGACGCCGATGCCGGCACCGACGCCGCCGCTGCAGAATCGCAGGTGATCTGATGGACGCCCAACTCCCGCCCGCCGTCTCGGAGGCGCTGACGACATTCCTGCTGGAGCAGAAACGCATCGCGCCAGGGCTCGTCAGCCGCGCCATCGTCACGGGGTCGGCGGCCGCCGGCGACTGGCACGACGGCGCGAGCGACATCGACGTCGTCTTCGTCGTCACGCGCGACCCCGCCGCCGAGCTGGAGCTTCTCGCGGGCCTGCACGCCGCATCCCGACCGCACATCGACGGCGTCTATCTGACCGAGACCGAGATCGCCCGCGGGCCGGATGCCGTGCAGACCGCGCCGCAGGTCATCGACGGCGTGCTGGTCTCCTCCCTCGCCGGCGCTCAACTCAGCTGGGTGACCTGGCGCGAGCTGGAGCAGGGCGTGCAGGGGATCGCCGACGGCGGCGACGTGATCTGGACGCCCGTGGCCGACAAGCATCCGGATGCCGCGCGGGGCGCGGTCTCGTTCTCGCGCGACAACCTCGTCGACTACTGGCAGCCGATCGGCGATCAGGCGGAGGCGGAACTCGCCGATCGCGCTCCTGACGCCCCGGTGCGGTCGGAGACGGTCCGCTGGATCGCGCTCGGGCCGTCCCGCCTGGTGGCGACGATGGAGACCGGCGAGATCCTCTCGAAGACGGAGGCCGCCGCGTTCGCCGCCGAACGCTGGCCCGAGCATGCCGAGCTTCTGCGGCGCGCGGTGCTCGATCGCTCCGGCGAGCGCCAGGAGTTCACCGTCGGCGACGCTCGCCAGGCGATCGAGCTGCTGCGCGCCTGCGTCCGGGTCGCCTCCGGCGCCTAGCCGGTCGCCGCCGATCGTGCGCTTGCGCACGACTCGGCGGGCGTGTGGTGCAGAAACGCACCACCGGCACTCGGGCACTCGGGCACTCGGGCACTCGACGCGAGAAGGGCCCCGCCGGCATCGCCGACGGGGCCCTTCTGCGACGAGCGTCAGACGCGCGCGGCCTCCACGACCGAGCGCGCGGCCGCGAGGCCGGCCTGCAGGTCGGCCTTGAGGTCGTCGATGTTCTCGAGTCCGACCGAGAGACGCACCAGACCCGGCGTGACGCCCGCGGTCAGCTGCTGCTCGGGGGTGAGCTGCGAGTGGGTGGTCGACGCCGGGTGGATCACCAGGCTGCGCACGTCACCGATGTTGGCGAGGTGGCTGAACAGCGCGAGGCTGTCGACGAGCGCGGCGCCGGCGTCGACGCCGCCCTTGAGCTCGAACGAGAGCACGGCGCCGACGCCCTTCGGGGCGTACTTGTTGGCCGCCGCGTACCACGGGCTGGTGGGCAGTCCGGAGTAGTTGACCGACGCGACATCCGGGTGGCTCTCGAGGAACTCCGCGATCTCCTGGGCGTTCTGCACATGACGCTCCACGCGGAGCGACAGCGTCTCGATCCCCTGGATGAGCTGCCAAGCGCTGGCCGGGGCGATCGCCGAGCCGAGGTCGCGCAGCAGCTGCACGCGGGCCTTGATGATGTAGGCGAGTCCGTCGCCGACCGCGGCCGTGTAGCTGGCGCCGTGGTACGACGGGTCGGGCTCGGTGAGGCCGGGGAACTTCTCGACGTTCTTCGACCACTCGAACTTTCCGCCGTCGACGACGACGCCGCCGATGACCGTTCCGTGGCCGCCGAGGAACTTGGTGGCGGAGTGCACGACGATGTCGGCACCGAACTCGAACGGGCGGATGAGGTACGGCGTGGCGATCGTGTTGTCGACGATCAGCGGCACGCCGGCCTCGTGCGCGACCTCGGCGACGAGCTCGATGTCGAGGATGTTGATCTTCGGGTTTCCGATGGTCTCGGCGAAGAACAGCTTGGTGTTCGGGCGCACGGCACGGCGCCACTCGTCGGCGTCGTCCTGGTTCTCGACGAAGGTCGTCTCGATGCCGAGCTTGGCCAGCGTGTACTTGAAGAGGTTGTACGTTCCGCCGTAGATCGAGCTCGACGAGACGATGTGGTCGCCGGCCTGCGCGATGTTGAGCACGGCGAACGTCTCAGCGGCCTGGCCGGAGGCGACGAGGAGGGCGCCGGTGCCCCCTTCGAGCGCGGCGACGCGCTCCTCGACGACCGCCTGGGTCGGGTTCTGGATGCGCGTGTAGATGTTGCCGAACTCGGCGAGCGCGAACAGGTTCTTGGCGTGCTCGGCGTTGTTGAACACGTACGACGTGGTCTGGTAGATCGGCGTCGCCCGGGCGTTGGTCACGGGGTCGGGTGCAGCACCGGTGTGGATCTGCTTGGTCTCGAACTGCCAGTCGGCGGCATCGGTCATGGCGTCACTCCTTCGGGTTGGTTGGGGCGTGCGGCATGCCACCGCCTCACCAGCAGAGTAGGCTCGCGCCTCCGGGCGGGCAACGCGCGCGAAACACGGCGTAACCCCACCGGATGCGCGGTCGGGCCAGAATAGACGCCATGGGTACGAGACGTGTGGTCGTGACGGGTGCGAGTTCGGGGATCGGGGCGGCGGCCGTGCGGCTGTTCCGCACCCGCGGGTGGGACGTCGTCGGCGTCGCGCGCCGCGCCGACCGACTCGACGCACTCGCCGCCGAGACCGGCGCCGAGACCTTCGTCGCCGATCTCACGAAGCAGGACGACGTGGATGCCCTCAGTGCGCACCTCGCGTCCTCCGGCCCCATCCACGCTCTGGTCAACAACGCCGGCGGCGCTCACGGGCTCGACTCGGTCGAGAAGTCCACGATCGACGACTGGGTGTGGATGTACGAGATCAACGTCATCGCCACCAAGCGCGTGATCACCGCACTTCTCCCACTGCTGCGAGCCGGCGCGGCGGAAACCGGCCACGCCGACATCCTGAACGTCACCTCCATCGCGGGGCACACCGCCTACGTCGGGGGCGGCGGGTACAACGCGGCGAAGTTCGCCGAGCACGCCCTCACCGAGGTGCTGCGGCTGGAGCTCAACGGCGAGCCCATCCGCGTCATCGAGGTCGCTCCCGGCATGGTGGCCACCGAGGAGTTCTCGCTGGTGCGGTTCGGCGGCGACCAGGCCAGGCGAGACGCCGTCTACGAGGACGTGCCCGAGCCGCTCACGGCCGACGACGTGGCGGCGACCATCGTCGACGCGCTGGAGAGACCCCGGCACGTCGACCTCGACCTGATCGTCATCAAACCGGTCGCACAGGCCGCACCGTACCGGTTCCACAAGGGCGACCTCCAGGTGCGGACCGACTGACATGGCCGGCCACGGGAATGTGCGGGCGCGCGAGCGCTGGGAAGACGCGACCGCGTGGCCGCTCATCGCCGCGAGCGTGCTCTTCCTGATCGCCTACTCGTGGGGCATCCTCGAGCAGCACAAGCCCCGCTGGCTCACGGTCACGTTCGCGGCCGTGCTCGTGCTCGTCTGGGTGCTCTTCGTCGGGGACTTCGTGGTGCGACTGGTTCTCAGCCCTCGCAAATGGGAGTTCGTGCGGCGTAATCCGATCGATCTCGCCTCGGTGCTGCTCCCGCTCGCGCGGCCGTTCCGGCTTCTGAAGGAGCTCGCCAAGGTGCCGCTGCTGCGCGGCAACACGGGCAAGCACCTGCGGAGACGAGTGGTGATCATCGCGTCGTCCTTCGTGATCATGTTCATCTACGTGATCTCGCTCGCCGTCTACTCAGTCGAACGCGACGCACCCGGTGCGTCGATCACGAGCTTCGGAGACTCCGTCTGGTGGGCGATCGTGACGATGGCGACCGTCGGCTACGGCGACTACGTCCCGGTCACCGTGACCGGGCGCATCCTGGCCGTGCTGCTGATGATCGGCGGTATCGGGATCGTCGGAACCGCGAGCGCGACGATCGTGACCGCGTTGAATGATCGCACCGCCCACCTGCGGCAGAACCACCAGGACGACCAGGCCCACGGGCGGCAGTTCGGACACACCCCGGAACTGCACTTCTCCGACGATTCGGAGACGAGCACGTCCACCCGGACGGCGGGGACCACGAGGGACGACCTCACCGGCGGCCCGCCGCAGCAGCCGACGGCGTAACACAGTCACGCGCACTCCCGTACTCGGACAGAATTGCCCTATGGAGTGGCAGACATCCGCCGATACGGCCCCGTCGAGTTTCATCACGGAGGCGCAAGCACGGTCGCTCCTCGGCAAGCCGCCGGCCAGCGGCGCGTGGAAGGAGAGCGACCCGGTCGGTGCGCGGCAGTTCGCCGGCATCGGCTCGTTCACCTTCGAGAGCGGCGAAGCGCTCCCCTACGTGCGCATCGCCTACGAGACCTGGGGCGAACTCTCCGCCGGGCGCGACAACGCCGTGCTCGTACTCCACGCCCTGACGGGCGACAGCCACGCGGTCGGTACGGCCGGCCCCGGGCATCCAACCCCCGGCTGGTGGCAGGGCGTCATCGGGCCCGGCAAAGCGATCGACACCGAGAAGTACTTCGTGGTCGCCCCGAACATGCTCGGCGCCTGCCAGGGCACGACCGGACCGGCATCGATCGCACCCGACGGCACCGAGTGGGGAGCGCGCTTCCCGTTCACGAGCATCCGGGACCAGGTGAACGCGCAGGCCGCCTTCGCCGACGCCATCGGCATCGAGCGGTGGGCGGGCGTCATCGGCGGCTCGATGGGCGGCATGCAGGCGCTGGAGTGGGCGGTCGAGTATCCGGAGCGGGTCGAGCGCCTCGCCGTCATCGCCGCTCCCCCGTTCTCGACGGCCGACCAGATCGCGCTCAACTCCGTGCAGATCGAGGCGGTTCGCACCGACCCGCTGTTCCGCGGTGGCCTCTACTACGACGCCGCCGACGGCGAGGGCCCGCATCAGGGTCTCGCCCTCGCGCGGCGCATGGCCCTGCTCAACTACCGCAGCCCCTCGGAGCTCAATGAGCGGTTCGAGCGCACCTGGCAGAGCGGGATCAGCCCCCTCGGCGCCGGTGGCCGCTTCGCGGTGGAGTCGTACCTCGACTTCCACGGCAACAAGTTCACCAGGCGCTTCGACGCCAACAGCTACCTCACGCTGGTGCAGGCGATGAACTCGCACGACGTGGGCCGCGGCCGTGGCGGTGTCGCGAAGGCGCTGTCGCGCGTGACGGCACGAACACTGGTGGTCGGCATCGACAGCGACCGCCTCTTCCCCGTCGAAGGTCAGCAAGAGATCGCGCGACACCTGCCCGACACCGTCGACGGTTCGGTTCCCGTCGTAATAGAGTCGGATTTCGGACACGACGGCTTCCTGATCGAAGACGATGCAGTCAGCGAACAGCTCCGCCGTCTGTTCGCAGCCTGAGCAGAACGGAGACGCATGTCACGCATCCAGAAGGAGCGTGATCGCCTTCTCTCCGTCACGGCGCGCAACATCGGTCTCACGGCGTCGGCGACGGCCCTGCTCTGCCTGAGCATCCCCGGCACGCTTCCGCTTCCGCTCTATCTGGCCTCGATCGTGTTGCTCGCGGGGCTCGCCTGGGCCCAGTTCCAGCTCACCTCGCCGAGCCCCATCGTGTGGATCGTGACGATCCTGATCGCCGGCAACGCCCTGATCGCGCTGCACCTCCTGCCGCAGAGCGCCCTCGATCCGGCCGCGCTCAGCGCCGTCGGGATGATCGCGGCCGGCTCCATCGCGACGGTCTCCTTCCTCTGCGTGACCTCCACCAGACGCATCGTGCTTCTCGCCGCCGGCTTCGTGCTCACGCTCGGCACTTTGACCGCCACGCTGCTGCTCACCGGCTCCCGGATCGGCGAGCCCACCGTCTTCGCCGTCGCCTGCTGGGTCGCCATGATCGCCGCCGGCATCTGGCTCGCCCGCACGGTTCCGCGCACGCTCAAGCGCATCTCGACGATGAGCAGGGCGTACCGGGTCGAGCGCCAGGCCAGCGAGACCGAGGCCAGGCGCCGTCAGGGCGCCCGCCTGCTGCACGACACGGTGCTGGCGACGCTCACGCTCCTCGCGCACTCGGGGGTCGGCGTCAGTGTCGGAGCCCTCCGCGAGCAGGCGGCGGAGGACGCAGCGCTCCTCCGTCAGCTGCGACTCGGATTCACGCCCGACCCGACATCGTCGGGAGACTACAAGCTCAAGCCCGTCGAGGAGTCGACGCTCGGGAACACCCTCGAGTCGGTCAAGCAGCGCTTCCGCCGCATGGGCCTGGAGGTCAACTGGCACGGGACCGGCCAGGTGCTGCTGCCGAGCGACATCCTCGACTCGTTCCTCCTCGCCCTCGCGGAGTGCCTGGAGAACGTGCGCCGGCACTCCGGAGTCGCTGAGGCGCACGTCACGATCACCGACGACGAGACCACTGTTCGCGCGATGGTGACCGACGCGGGCAAGGGATTCGACGTCTCGACGATCGAAGAGGGCAGGCTCGGCTTCACCGAGTCGATCGTCGCGCGGCTGCGCGATGTCGGCGGCAACGCCCGGCTGTTCTCGTCGCCCGGGTCCGGCACCACCGTCGTGCTGGAGGTGCCGAAGTGACGCGCACCGCCGAGCCGACCGTGCCCCGTTCGACGGGATCGAGCGAGCGGGATGCGCTCGGTCGCGCCCGCCTCGACCTCGGCTTCAACGTCGCCTCCATCGCGCTCATCGCGTACCAGCTGGTGGTGATGGTGCTGAACCTCACCACGTACACGTCGCTGCCGTTGAGCTGCGCCGCGTGGGTCATCCTGATCCTGAGCCTCGTCGTGACGTTGATCGTGCATCCGCGGCTGCCGGGCGACCTGCCCGACTGGATGTTCTTCACCGGTCTCGGCCTCTGGGCGGTCGTCGCCGCGCTCGACATCGCCGGCACCTGGGGTCCCGGCGACAACGGCGCTCCCCCGACGGCCGCCGTGGCGGTGGGATCGATGCTGCTGCTCTGCGCCACCGTTCGGCCGGCGCGCGACATCGTCATCCCGTCGATCGCGCTCGGAGTCGCACTGGCCACCGCCTTCGCGCTGCGCGGGCAGCACGACGTCACCGCGCTCGGACCGGCGTTCGTGACCATCGCGCTGGCCGTCGCGCCTCCCCTGCTCGGCGTGCAGATCGTCCGTTCGCTGCGCACGCTGGTGCAGCTCGAACTCGACCTGGTGCAGGTGCAGAGCACGGTCAGCTCGCCGCGCTTCGCCGTCGGAATGATGGCGTCGGAAGAGCTGGCACGCCTCGACCTCGCGGCCGAGCGCCTTCTTGACGGCGTCGCGAGCGGACGCACCGCCCTCCCCCTCGACGAGGAGACGGCCTCCCACGCGGCCTCGATCGCCACCGAGCTGCGCCTGCACCTCATCCAGGGCCGCCGGGAGACCTGGCTCTATCACGCGATCACCGAGTCGGCTCTGCTCGGCCCGTCGGTCACGCTGAGCGATCCGGATGGCCTGGCCGGAGTGCTCACCCGCGATCAGCGCGATGGACTGCTCACCGCGGTCTGGCTGCTGATCAGCGATCCGGTGCGCCAGGGGGCCGTGCAGACCCGCAGTCTGCAGCTCTCTGTCGAACGCCCCCGCGCGGCGGAGACGGGAGACCCCAATGCGGGTGTCAGAATTCCAATCGTGATCTCCGCCACCGGTGTGCCGCGAAACAGAGTGGACCCTGCGGCGTGGCAAGCTATCCGTAAGGTGGGCCGCTACGTCGAGACCTTCTCAGGTTCGACCCTGCGGATCGAGATCGAGAGCGTCACAGACAACCCGGCCGACCTCTAACTGCCGAGCGGTCGGCTCCCTGATACCGCGAGAAAGGCCATTCGTGAGCGAGGCACCTCCCATCAGAATCGCGATCGTCGACGATCACAAGATGCTGCTCGGCGCACTGACCGAATGGATCCGCAATGCTGCGGACGACATCCGGATGGTCGCAGCCGTCGCCAGCTGGCCCGAGCTGCTGACGCACCCGGAGTTCCCGGTCGACGTCGTGCTGCTCGACCTCGACCTGAAAGACAACATCCCGGTCTCCCTCAAGCTCTCCACGCTCAAGACCACCGGCGTTCGCACGGTGCTGATGAGCACGTACTCGGAGCCGGCGGTCGTGCGCGAGGCTCTGGCAGCCGGTGCCCTCGGATATCTCGTGAAGAGCGAGGACGCCGAGATGATCGTCGAGGCGATCCGCGCGGCGAGCAAGGGCGAGTCGTTCATCTCGGCCGAGCTCGACCTGGCGCTCAACGCCGGCGAGGTCGGAGGAGCCCCGAAGCTCAGCGCGCAGGAGCGCCGGGTGATGGCGCTGTACGGCGCGGGCGAGCCGGTGAAGGCGGTCGCCTTCCAGCTCGGGATCTCCGACGAGACGGCGAAGAGCTACCTCAAGCGCATCCGTGAGAAGTACCGCGTGGCCGGATACGACGTCGGCACGAAGGTCGCGCTGCGCAAGCGGGCGATCCAGGACGGCATCCTGCTGCAGGGCGACTGACCGCCGTCTCGCGGTTCGCCGCGTGTTTCGTTGAGGGGCGGCTAACGCAGCTTCCGGATGCCCGGACGATGCGTTAGCCGCCCCTCAACGGTTCGCGGCGCGGGCGGCGCGGCGGGGGCGGCGCGGAGCGGGCGGCGCGGCGCGGCGCGGGCGGCGCAGAGCTCAGTCGATGGGCAGCGGGGCGGGACGCTGGGCGTGCACGACGCCGGTGTCGACGCCGCGGCGTTCGCGGGAACGGTCGATCGAGAACGAGATCAGCGCGATCGCGATGCCGGCGAGGGCGAGCACGGCTCCGACCACGACCGGCGACAGGTAGCCGAAACCGGCGGCGATCGTCAGCCCGCCGAGGAAGGCTCCCATCGCATTGGCGATGTTGAGCGCCGAGTGGTTGAGCGCCGCCGCGATCGACTGGCTGTCGTGCGCGACATCCATCAGCCGGGTCTGGATGGCGGGCGACAGTGCCGCGCAGGCAGCCGCGATCACGAACAGGGAGATCAGCAGCCCCGCCACCGTCGAGGCGGTGAGGAAGAGCACCGCGAGGCCGACCAGCAGCAGGCCGAAGAAGCCGAGCATCCCGCGCTTGAGATCGCGGTCGGCCATCCAGCCCCCGAAGAGGTTGCCGACGGTCATCCCGAGACCGATCAGCACGAGCACGAGGGGCACAGCCGACGGGCTCAGCCCCGTGACGGTCGTGGCGAGCGGAGCGACGTAGGTGTAGACGGCGAAGAAGCCGCCGAACCCGATCGCGCCGATGAGGAGTGCGAGCCACACCTGGAGCCGGCTGAACGCCTTGAGCTCGTTGGCCATCGTGGCCTTGGGGTCGCCCGCCTGCCACGGCACGAGGAAGGCGACTGCGACGAAGGTCAAGGCGAAGATCCCCGCGACCACGAGGTAGGCCGCCCGCCAGCCGTGCTCCTGCCCGAGCCAGGTGATCAGCGGCACGCCGATGACATTCGCGATGGTGAGGCCGGAGAGCACGAAGGCGACGCCCTGCCCGCGTTTGCCCGGCCCCATCAGCGTGGCGGCGACGAGCGAGGCGATGCCGAAGTAGGCGCCGTGCGGCAGCGCGCTGATGAAGCGGGCCAGCAGCACGAGCTGGAACGTCGGCGCCAGAGCCGACGCGACGGTGCCGACGGTGAAGGCGACGAGGAGCCAGAGCAGCAGCTTCTTGCGCGGCCAGCGGGCGGCGACGGCTGCGATCGTCGGAGCACCGACGACGACGCCGAGCGCGTAGGCCGAGATGATCCAGCCCGCCTGCGCATTCGCGGCGTCGGGCGACGTGGCGTACACCGACGGCAGGAGGTCGTGCGCGATGTTGGGCAGCAGGCCCATGGCGACGAACTCGGTCGAGCCGATGCCGAAGCCGCCGAGGGCGAGGGCCAGGAGCGCAAGACGAATACGGGCCGACGACAACTGCGTCGGCCCGTCGATAACGGGATTCACTCGCCTAGCCTATATCGAACCGAGTCGAATCGATTCGACCGGGCGCGGCCGGGGCGCTGGTCGTGCGTTATCGCGTCGCCAGCGCCGCGCGTCGTGCGCTTCGGCACGATCGAGCAGCTGCGTGCTAGCCCTTCTCGTCGATCGCCGCTTCGAGTCGCTCGATCTTCGCGTCGAGTTCGCCAGAGTACCCCGGCCGGATGTCGGCCTTGAGCACCAGCGACACCCGCGACCCGTAGGCCCCGACGGCCTCGGTGGCGCGGCGGATGACATCGAAGACCTCGTCCCATTCACCCTCGAGCTCCGTGAACATCGACGTCGTGCGATTCGGGAGCCCCGACTCGCGAACGATCGCGACCGCCGCCGCGACCGCGTCGTGCACGGATGCGTCCGCGCCCTCTCCGCCGCTCGGCGCCACTGAGAATGCAACCAGCATCGTTCCTCCTCGGATCGCTTCCAGCCTATCCAGCGTCGAGGCCGCCGATCGAGGGGTCCAGACACGCCGGGCTCTGTCACGCGACGCGGCGTGCCGGGACCCCTCGATCCCGTGGCCGGGTGCACGCGTGCGCGGTCAGCGTTCGGCGGGCACGTCCTCCGGTTCGTCGGCGAAACGCTCCGCCGACCGGAACGGCCAGACATGGCGCGGCAGCTCGTCGAACTCGGCACCACGCCGGCCGCGCCACAGCGCCGCCACCGCCCAGCCCAGGATGACGAAGAACATCAGGTTGCGCGCCGTCAGCACGACCAGCATGACCGGCTGCGCGGTGAGCACGAGCCCGTACAGATAGGGGTAGATGATCTGCGTGAGCGCCGCCGTCACCGTGACGAGCACCGCCGGCGTCCGGAAGCCGCGCCCCTGGTACACAAGACCGATGACGATCGGCGCCGCGAGCCACGTGACGTACTGCGGCGAGCCCACCTTGTTGAAGGCGATGAATGCTGCGACGAACGCGAGCGACAGCTCCGGCAGGATGCGCGTGACCGGCGCTCCACGACGCACGGCCCGGATGCCGATCAGCAGCACCACGGCGACGCTCACCGCGAGCAGCGGGTTCATCAGCGCGCCCGCTGTCGTGCTGCCCGCCCCGGTGACCTGGAAGGTGAGCAGCTCCCTGTCGTAGTAGATGACCGCCTCTGGCACGCCGAGCGCGACCTGCCACATCCAGATGGTGCTGACCGGCGCCTCGATCTGCAGCCCGCGACCGGTCTGCATGGTGATGAAGCTGAATACGTGAGCGCCGGAACCCAGCGCGAGCGCCACGATGACGAGGATCAGGCTGGTGACGGCCGCGTAGCCCAGGATGCGCCACCGCGTGCGGAACGCGACCAGCGCGGCCGCGATGAGGGCTGCCGGCCAGACCTTGATCCAGGTGGCGGCGGCGAGCATGACGACGGCGGCCTTCTCATGGAAGGTCAGCCAGAGGAGTCCGATGATCGCCAGCGAAGCCGACACCGCATCCAGACGTCCGATGGCGATCGGCCCGAGCAGGAGCAGGAACGCCAGCCACCACCACGCGACCGCGATGCGGCGGCGGTCCCGGCCGATGATCAGCACGGCGAACGCGGCGGCGTCCAGCAGCAGCACCATCGTGAGCCATCCGCCGGTGTAGCCGTCCGCCCCGAAGAGCAACGGCAGCATGATCGGGACCAGCGCGCCGAGCGGATACACCCAATCCGTCTGGATGCCGACGACCGAGGTGCCCTGCGCCGCCAGCTGCGCCCAGGGTTTGTACACGAGGTACACGTCGCCGAGGGGCATGCTGTTCGTGTCGAGGCTCAGCCAGCCGACGATCAGGTGCACGAGCAGGAATGCGATCCACAGCGTGAGCGGATTCGAGAAGAAGCGGCGCGCGTCGCTCGGCACCTCCGGCGCCGGAGCCGGTGCCGGATCGATCCCCATAGTCGCCCATCGTAGCGGGCCGCGCTGTCGGGAACGGGTCAGCGCCGGCTAGCGCCCGGCGAGCAGTTCGCGCACCGTCGCCGGGAGCGCCTCCGCGACGTCGAGGGCGGCGATCGGACCGCCCTGGGACGCCCGTTGCCCGGCCCGTCCGTGCACGAAGGCGGCCGTCGCCGCGAGCGCAGGCACGGCGGATGCGCTGCTCGCCGCGATCTCGCGGGCGTGCGTCGCCAGCAGCGCCCCGAGCACGCCGCCGAGCACGTCCCCGCTGCCCGCCGTCGCGAGCCAGGCCGGCCCGGCCTCGACCGAGAACCGCGAACCGTCGGTGCCCGCGATGTACGTGGTGTGGCCCTTGAGGAGCACGGTGACACCCAGGCTCTCGCTGGCGCGCACGGCCCACGCACCGGGATCGGCAGCGATGTCGTCGGCGGTGACGGCATCCGAGTCGTCGTCGGCGGCCGCGGCCAGCACGGTCGCCAGCTCGCGGTAGTGCGGAGTGATCACGACCGGGCCCGTCGCCTGCCCGACCAGGTCGAGCGCACCGGCGTCGATCACGAGCGGGGTGCCGTCGCGGAGCGCTGTGCGCAACCGCACCGCGTCCTCCTGCGGCCGGGAGCCTGCATCCATGCCCGAGCCGATCAGCCACGCCTGCACCCGTCCGACGGCGGTCACGACCTCCGGGCGGCGGTGCAGCACGAAGTCCGCGGCGCGAGGGGCGCCGACGTAGCGCACCATCCCGAGGCCCGTGCGCACCGCGGCCTCGACGCCGAGCACGGCGGCCCCCGGATACTGCTCCGAGCCGGTGACCACGCCGAGCACGCCCCGCGTGTACTTGTCGCCGGCGTTGTCGGGCACGGCGATCCAGGGCGCAGACTCCACAGCGCCCCATGCCGACCAGTTCTCCACCGCTGCACCGCTCCGCCGTTGTGCGTCCATCCCTCCACGATAGGTTGAAGTCCGAGGAAAGAGGTCAGCGATATGGGCATCAGCATCCCGGGCAAGGTCATCGTGTTCGACTACGGCGAGGTCATCTCGGTCACGCCGAGCGAGGCCGACCGTGCGGCGCTGGCCGGAGTCGCCGGTGGTGATGCCGAAGTGTTCTGGCCGGCGTACTGGCGGCACCGCGACGCCCTCGACCAGGGCACGATGAGCATCCGCGAGTACTGGCGCGGCATCGAGCACGAGATGGGCGAGCAGTGGGGCGATGCGACGATCCATCGCCTCTGGCTGGCTGATTTCCGCAGCTGGCTGAGCATCGACCACGACACCCTCCAGGTGCTCCTCGATCTGCAGGCGGGAGGCACGCGCATGGCGCTGCTCTCGAACGCCGGGCGCGACTTCGGGTCGTACTTCCGACACGGCACCCTCGGCGACCTGTTCGAACAGGTCTTCGTCAGCGGGGAGCTCGGCACCATCAAGCCGAGCGCCGACATCTTCGAGATCGTGCTGACCGAGCTGGGCATCACCGCCGAGAACATGGTCTTCATCGACAACAAAGAGGTGAATGTGAGGGGCGCCGAAGCCCTGGGCATCGCCGGACACGTCTACACCGACGCCGCCGATCTCCGGGCATACCTGGAGTCCCTCGCGGCTTAACACTCTCGACGGGCGCTTTCGGCGACGAGGGCGCTCGCGTTCGGCGACCATTCGCACCATCACGACGGGAAGTCTGCATGCCCACCCTCTTCGATCCCCTCACGCTGCGCGGCGTCACGATGCGCAACCGCATCTGGACCTCGCCCATGTGTCAGTACTCGGTGCTCGACCAGTCGGGCGTACCGCAGCAATGGCAGCTCGTGCACCTGGCGTCCTTCGCCGTCGGCGGCAGCGGGCTCGTGTTCACCGAAGCGACCGGCGTCAGCCCCGAGGCCCGCATCTCACCGCGCGACACCGGCATCTGGAACGACGAGCAGCGCGACGCGTGGAAGCCGATCGTGGAGTTCATCGCATCACAGGGCGCCGTGCCGGGCATCCAGCTCGGGCATGCCGGCCGCAAGGCCTCGAGCTGGCCGGCCTGGGGCTTCACGGGGCGCACGGGAACAGTCCCTGTCGCCGACGGCGGATGGACCGCCGTCGCTCCATCGCCGGAGGCGTTCGGCGACCTCGACGTTCCGCGCGAGCTCGACGTGGCCGGCATCGATGCCATCGTCGACGACTTCCGCACCGCGGCCCGCCGTGCGGTCGAGGCAGGATTCCGGGCGATCGAGCTGCACGCCGCGCACGGCTACCTGCTCCACCAGTTCCTCTCCCCCATCGCCAACCACCGCACCGACGAATACGGCGGATCGCTCGAGAACCGGGCCCGCCTGCTGCTGCGGATCGTCGAGGTCGTCCGCGGCGAGATCGGCGACGAGCTGCCCCTGTTCGTCCGCTTCTCCGGCAGCGACTGGACGCCGGGCGGCTGGGACGAGCAGCAGACGGCGACCGTGGCCGGCTGGGCGCAGAACGCGGGTGCCGACTTCTTCGACATCTCCAGCGGTGGCATCGCCGGCGGCATCCGCATCCCGCTCGGCCCGGGCTACCAGGTGCCCTTCGCCGAGCACGTCCGCAGTTCGGCCGAGGTCGAAGTGAGCGCAGTAGGGCTCATCACGACACCGCAACAGGCCGCGGAGATCGTCGCGACGGGCAAGGCCGACGCGGTCATGCTCGCGCGCGAGCTCCTCCGTGACCCGCACTTCCCGCTCCGCGCCGCGCACGAACTCGGCGAGCAGCTGACCTACTGGCCGCCGCAGTACGAGCGAGCGCGCTGGCGCGACTGACGCCGACAGGGCGCCGCCAACACGCCGGCGCTGACATCGGCGAATCCGACGGCTACAACCGCTGCGAGACGCAGAGGATGTTGCCCTCGCTGTCGAGGAACCAGGCCGCCCTGTCACGCGGTGACGTGGCCACCCCGTTCTCCGTCTTCAACCCCGGAAAGTCGTAGTCCTCGAAGACGACGCCCCGCTCCCGCAGGTGCGCCATCGTGCCGTCGAGGTCGTCGGTCGACCATCCCAGCGCGGTGTTCTGCGCCGTTCCCGCGTTCGGCGTCTCGTAGATCTGGATCTTCGCGGCACTGTTCGTGCCGAAGACGGCGTAGCCGTCCCCTGTCTCCTCTGGTTCGAGCTCGAGCTTGTCACGGAACCACTCCGTGGCACGCTGCAGGTCCGAAGCAGGAAGGACCGCGTAGATCGGAAACTTCTCCAACATGAGCATTGCTCCTTTTCCGCTTCTGCGCGTTACGCTACTCGGCCCCCGCGGGCGCCGACACTGGAAAAGAGGTTCTAGCTCGAGCGCCTACGAGCGCCGGGTCGCATCCTGAACTTCGCCGACCAGCTCCTCGATGATGTCCTCCAGGAACAGCACGCCCGTCGTCTCCCCGCTCGCATCGACGACGCGCGCCAGGTGTACCCCGGAGCGCCGCATCGCGGCGAGCGCATCCTCGAGGTCGCTGTCCGTGAAGACCGTGACCAGGCGGCGGATGCGCTTGGCCGGCACGGGCAGCTCGAACCCGGTCTCCTCCAGATCGAGCACATCCTTGAGATGGAGGTACCCGGTCGGCTCGCCCGACGCATCCGGAACCACGTAGCGCGAGAACCCGTTCTTCGTGACGGCCCGCTCGACGTCGGCCGGCGTGGGCGACGGCGGGAGCGTGATCAACGAGTCGAGTCCGAGAGCGATGTCGCGCACCTTCTTCTCGGTGAACTCGAATGCCGCCGTCAGGGCACCGGTGCGATCCATCAGCAGACCCTCGCGAGTCGACTGACTCACGATCGTGGCGACCTCGTCGAGCGTGAACGTGCTCGCGGCTTCGTCCTTCGGCTCCACCCCGAACAGGCGGAGCACCGCGTTGGCCGAGGCGTTCAGCGCGACGATGATCGGCCGCACCGCGCGCCCGATCGCCACCAGCGGAGGAGCGAGGAGGAGAGCCGCACGGTCGGGCATGGAGAACGACAGGTTCTTCGGCACCATCTCGCCGAACACCACGTGCAGGAACGACACGAGCACCAGCGTCACGATGAAGGCGATCGTGCCGATGACCTCGTCCGGCCAGCCCGTGAGGTGCAGCGGCCCCTCGAGCAGGTGGTGGATCGCCGGCTCCGACACGTTCAGGATCAGCAGCGAGCACACGGTGATGCCGAGCTGCGTCGTCGCGAGCATGAGCGTCGCGTGCTCCATGGCGTACAGCGCCGTCTTCGCGCTGCGCTTGCCGCGCTCGGCCTGAGGCTCGATCTGCGAGCGTCGCGCCGAGATGACGGCGAACTCCGCGCCGACGAAGAAGGCGTTGACCGCGAGCAGCACGACCAACCAGACGATGCCTGCCCAGTCACTCATTGTCGGCCTCCCCCGTCGCGTCGGGGTCCGGGGTGTAGCGCATCCGATCCACGCGTCGCCCCTCGAGGCGCTCGACACGGAGCGTGCCGCCGTCGATCTGCACCTCGTCGCCGACGACGGGCAGCCGGCCGAGCTCGTTCATCACGAAGCCGGCGACCGTCTCGTACGGGCCGTCGTCGGGAACGGTGACCCCGGCACGCTCCTTGAGCTCGTCGGGGCGCAGGATGCCGGGGAAGGTGAGGGAGTCGCGGCCGCGCACCACACCGGCCCGCGTGCGGTCGTGCTCGTCGGCGACCTCGCCCACGATCTCCTCGACGAGGTCTTCGAGAGTCGCGATGCCCGAGGTGCCGCCGTACTCGTCGACCACGACTGCCATCTGGTAGCCGCGTGCGCGCAACTCGCCCAGCAGGGTGTCCAGATGCATCGTCTCCGGAACCCGCAGCGCGTCGGTCGACAGCGCGGAGACCGGAACCCGCGCCCGCCGGGCGCGAGGCACCGCGACCGCCTGCTTGACGTGCACGATTCCGGCGACATCGTCGACGTCGTCATCGATCACGGGGAACCGTGAGAAGCCGGTGCGGCGGGCGAGGTCGAGCACCGACTGCGCCGGCGCGCCGCGCTGCACCGTGACGATGCGCGGCCGCGGGGTCATGACGTCCGAGGCGGTGTGCCCGGCGAAGGACAGTGTGCGGCTGAGCAGGGTCGCGGTGTCGGCCTCCAGCACGCCGGCACTGGCCGAGCGCCGCACCAGCGACGACAGCTCCTCCGCGGTGCGCGCCCCGGAGAGCTCCTCCTTGGGTTCGATGCCGAACAGGCGCAGCACGCCGTTGGCCGTTCCGTTCAGAAGGGCGATGAAGGGCTTGAAGATCGCCGTGAACACGGTCTGGAACGGGATGACCAGCTTGGCCGTGGCGATGGGGAGCGCGAGCGCGAAGTTCTTCGGGACCAGCTCGCCGAGGATCATCGACAGCAGCGTGGCGACGACGATGGCGACGGTGGTCGCGATCGGCGCCACGAAGCTCTCCGGGAGACCGATCGACCGCAGCGGCGCATCCAGCAGGGTGCTGATCGCCGGCTCCATCGTGTAACCGGTGAGCAGCGTGGTCAGCGTGATGCCCAGCTGGGCGCTCGACAGGTGCGTCGAGGTGATCTTCAGAGCGGCGATCGTCATGCTGAGCCGCGACTCGCCGCGCTCGCGGCGCGCCTCGAGGTCACCGCGATCGAGGTTGACGAGCGCGAACTCGCTCGCGACGAAGAGGCCGGTCCCGGCGGTCAGCAGCAGGCCGACCCCGAGCATGATCCACTCATACAGCACGACGGTCACCGCGCTTCAGAGCAGCGGATGCAGCGTGTGCCGGGCGAGCGAGGCTCAGCTGGCCGCAGAGGGCCGGCGAAGCCATCGGCCTCGCCGTATCGAATGGGCAGTACGCAGAAGGAGGGTCGTCCATTGTCCCGCCAAGTATACCGACGGCCGGGCCTCGATTCTGGGAAAACGTCGCGCCGCTGCGGGGCGGCCGAACGCGGCGTCTACCAGGAGACCGGCAGCGCCTTGCCCTCCTCGTAGCCGGCCGCCGACTGGATGCCCACCAGCGCGCGCTCGTGGAACTCCGACAGCGACCGCGCACCCGCGTAGGTGAAAGAACTGCGCAGGCCGGTGGTGATCATGTCGAGCAGGTCCTCCACCGACGGCCGCAGCGGGTCGAGGTAGATCCGCGAGCTCGAGATGCCCTCGGCGAACAGCGTCTTGCGGGCGAGCTCGTAGGCGTCGAGGCGTTCGAAACGCCCCTTGACCGCCTTGGTGCTCGCCATCCCCCAGCTCTCCTTGTAGAGCGCACCGGAATCATCCGCGTCGAGGAGACCCGGTGCCTCGATCGTCCCGGCGAACCACGAGCCGATCATCACCGATGCGCCACCGGCGGCGAGCGCCAGCGCCACGTCGCGCGGGTAGCGCACTCCCCCGTCGGCCCAGACGTGCGCGCCGAGCTCGCGCGCGGCCTGCGACGTCTCGAGGACGGCGGAGAACTGCGGACGGCCGACCGCCGTCATCATCCGGGTCGTGCACATCGCGCCCGGTCCGACGCCCACCTTCAGGATGTCGGCGCCCGCCTCGACGAGGTCGCGCACGGCCTGGTCGGTCACGACGTTGCCCGCGGCGATCGGCAGCCCGAGGTCGAGGCTCTTGACCGTGCGGATCGCCTGACGCATGCCGTCCTGATCGCCGTGGGCCGTGTCGATGACGAGCACGTCGACACCGGCAGCGGCCAGTGCCTTCGCCTTGCTCGCGACGTCGCCGTTGATCCCGACGGCGGCGGCCACGCGCAGGCGCCCGTGGGCGTCGAGCGCCGGCTGGTAGATCGTCGAACGCAGTGCGCTGCGCTTGCTGAGGGTGCCAACGACGCGGCCGTGCTCCAGGACGGGCGCGAACTCGAGGCCCGCGGCATCCATCACCTCGAAGGCGGCGCGGCCGTCCGGGATGTCCTCGGCGTCGAGGGCGGTGAGCGCACCGTGCAGCAGATCGCCCAGCCGGGCATCCGGGAGCGCCGAGCCGAGCTGGCCTGCCGAGAGGGCGCCCAAGAATTTGCCGTCGGCATCGTGGATCACGATGCCGTGCGCCTCCACGGCGGGGACGTGCCGGAGGGCGTCCGCCACCGTCTCGTCGGCAGCGAGCGCGTACGGGGTGTCGAACGCGACCGGCTGGTCTTTGACCCAGCGGATGGCGTCGTCGAGATCCTGCAGGTGCATGTCCTGCGGGAGCACCCCGAGCCCGCCACGGCGCGCGAGGGTGGCGGCGAGGCGTTTGCCGGTGACGGAGTTCATGTTCGCCGAGATGATCGGGATGGTCGCGCCCGTGCCGTCGTCGGGCGCGAGCGACACGTCGAGGCGGCTCGTCACGGACGACCGGGAGGGGACGAGGAACACGTCGGAGTAGGTGAGATCGTGGCGCGGAGTCGTTCCATAGAACTGCATGGGAATAACGCTATCCCTCCCGCCTGAGCGCCTGCACCCGCCGCTCGATGGGATTAGGCTTGATCACTGGATGGAAACGGGTGGTCAGAGCCGCCCGGTCGAGACGAATCAACGGAGAGAGTGGGCGATCGGCTGTGTCGAGCCAATTGACCGGAGTGGGAACCGACGACGGATCGTCGGGAGAGTTCGGAGCCAACGAATGGCTGGTCGATGAGCTGTACGAGCAGTTCATCGTCGACAAGAACTCTGTCGACAAGTCCTGGTGGCCGATCCTCGAGAACTACCAGCCGACCGTGAAAGACGACGGCGCGCAGTCCTCGATCCCGTCGCCGGACGAAGCCCCGGCGCCCAGCCCGGCCGAACCGGCCGCGCCGACTCCGAGCGAGCCGACCGTGCCGAGCCCGGCCGAGCCCACCGTCCCGTCGCCCACCGAGCCCACCGTGCCATCGCCCACCGAGCCGAGCACCCCTGCCCCGGCGGAGCCGAACACGCCGATCTCCGGCTCGGCCCCGCTCACCGCACCCATCCCGGTGATCGGCGCCCAGCCCGTGGCCCGCACGACCTCGATCGCGCCCAAGCCGCAGCCGGTTCCGGCCGATGCGCCCGTCACCTCGCCCCAGCAGGTCGTCTCCGCCGACGGCGAGCCCGCCGAGGAGCCGCAGGACAAGGTCACCCCGTTGCGCGGGATGTCCAAGACGCTGGCCACGAACATGGATGCGAGCCTCACGGTCCCCACCGCGACCAGTGTCCGCACCATCCCGGCCAAGCTGATGATCGACAACCGCATCGTCATCAACAACCACCTCAAGCGCGCCCGCGGCGGCAAGGTCTCGTTCACCCACCTCATCGGCTGGGCGATGGTGCAGGCGCTCAAGGAGTTCCCGAGCCAGAACGTCTACTACGACGAGGTCGACGGCAAGCCGTCGGTCGTCGCCCCCGCGCACGTCAACCTGGGCATCGCGATCGACCTGCCCAAGCCGGATGGCACCCGCTCGCTGCTCGTCCCCAGCATCAAGCGCGCCGACACGATGGGCTTCGGCGACTTCCTCGCCGCCTACGAAGAGCTCGTCGGCCGCGCCCGCAACAACAAGCTCACGGCCGCCGATTTCGCCGGCACCACTATCTCGCTCACGAACCCGGGCGGGATCGGCACGGTGCACTCCGTTCCGCGTCTGATGAAGGGCCAGGGCGCGATCATCGGCGCCGGCGCCCTCGAGTACCCCGCCGAGTTCCAGGGCTCCAGCGAGAAGACCCTCGCGGGCCTCGCCATCGGCAAGACGATCACCCTCACCAGCACCTACGACCACCGCGTCATCCAGGGCGCCGGCTCGGGCGAGTTCCTCAAGATCGTGCACGAGATGCTGATCGGCAAGCGCGACTTCTACGAGCACATCTTCGCCGCCCTGCGCATCCCCTACGACCCGATCCACTGGGCGCCCGACATCAGCGTCGACCTCGCCAGCGCCGTCGACAAGACGGCCCGCGTGCAGGAGCTCATCAACTCGTTCCGCGTCCGCGGCCACCTGATGGCCGACATCGACCCGCTCGAGTACAAGCAGCGGTCGCACCCCGACCTCGACATCGCCAGCCACGGCCTCACGTTCTGGGACCTCGACCGCGAGTTCGTCACCGGCCAGTTCGGCGGCGACAAGCGCAAGATGCTGCTGCGCGACATCCTGGGCGTGCTGCGCGACTCGTACTGCCGCACCGTCGGCATCGAGTACATGCACATCCAGGACCCGGCCCAGCGCAAGTGGATCCAGGACAAGGTCGAGCGCGGCTACGAGAAGCCGTCGCACGACGAGCAGCTGCGCATCCTCGGCAAGCTCAACGAGGCCGAGGCCTTCGAGACGTTCCTGCAGACCAAGTACGTCGGTCAGAAGCGCTTCAGCCTCGAGGGCGGCGAGTCCACCATCGCGCTGCTCGACGCCATCCTTCAGGGAGCGGCGGAGTCCGGCCTCGACGAGGTCGCCATCGGCATGGCGCACCGCGGCCGGCTCAACGTGCTCACCAACATCGCCGGCAAGACCTACGGTCAGATCTTCCGCGAGTTCGAGGGCACGCAGGACCCGCGCACCGTGCAGGGGTCCGGCGACGTCAAGTACCACCTCGGCACCGAGGGCACCTTCAAGGCGGCCGACGGCGAGGAGATCCCCGTCTACCTCGCGGCCAACCCGTCGCACCTCGAAGCCGTCGACGGCGTGCTCGAGGGCGTCGTCCGCGCCAAGCAGGACCGCCGTCCCCCGATGACCTTCCTCACGCTGCCGATCCTGGTGCACGGCGACGCGGCGATGGCCGGTCAGGGCGTCGTCGCCGAGACCCTCCAGATGTCGCAGCTGCGTGCGTACCGCACCGGCGGAACCATCCACGTGAACATCAACAACCAGGTCGGCTTCACCACGCCCCCGACGGAGTCCCGCTCGTCGGTGTACTCCACCGACGTGGCCAAGATGATCCAGGCGCCGATCTTCCACGTGAACGGCGACGACCCCGAGGCCGTCGTGCGCGTCGCCCAGCTCGCGTTCGAGTACCGCCAGGAGTTCAAGCGCGACGTCGTCATCGACCTCATCGCCTACCGCCGCCGCGGTCACAACGAGGGCGACGACCCCTCGATGACGCAGCCGCTGATGTACAACCTCATCGAGGCCAAGCGCTCCGTGCGCCGGCTCTACACCGAGGCCCTCGTCGGTCGCGGCGACATCACCCAGGACGAGTTCGAGCAGGCGCACCGCGACTTCCAGGAGCGCCTCGAGCGTGCGTTCATGGAGACGCATGCCGCGCAGACCCACTCCACCCCGGTCATCGCAGACGACCCCGACGCCGTCGCCGACCTGGAGCGCCCCGTCGCCCAGCAGGGCGAGGACGGCTCGGGCGAGCCGGAGACCACCGGTGTCAGCGAGCAGGTCGTCCACCTCATCGGCGACGCGTTCAACAACCCGCCCGCCGGCTTCACCGTGCACCCCAAGCTGCAGCAGCTGCTCGCCAAGCGCGGCGACATGAGCCGCAACGGCAGCATCGACTGGGCGTTCGGTGAGTTGCTCGCCCTCGGTTCGCTGCTGCTCGAGGGGACCCCCGTGCGCATGGCCGGTCAGGACACGCGTCGCGGCACGTTCGTGCAGCGTCACGCCGTGCTCCACGACCGCACCAACGGGCAGGAATGGCTGCCGCTGGCGAACCTCAGCGACAACCAGGCGCGATTCTGGATCTACGACTCGCTGCTCAGCGAGTACGCGGCGATGGGCTTCGAGTACGGGTACTCGGTCGAGCGCCCGGATGCCCTGGTGCTGTGGGAGGCCCAGTTCGGCGACTTCGCCAACGGTGCCCAGACAATCATCGACGAGTTCGTCTCCTCGGCCGAGCAGAAGTGGGGCCAGCGCTCGTCGCTCGTGCTGCTGCTGCCGCACGGCTACGAGGGTCAGGGACCGGACCACTCGAGCGCCCGCATCGAGCGCTACCTGCAGATGTGCGCCGAGAACAACATGACGGTCGCCCGTCCTTCGACGCCCGCGTCGTACTTCCACCTGCTGCGCCGCCAGGCGTATGCCCGGCCTCGTCGTCCGCTCGTGGTCTTCACCCCGAAGGCGATGCTGCGGCTGCGCGGCGCATCGAGCGCGGTCGAGGACTTCACCCAGGGCAAGTTCGAGCCCGTGATCGACGACGCGCGCATCAGCGACCGCGGCGCCGTGAAGCGCGTGCTGCTGATGGCAGGCAAGATCTACTATGACCTGCTGAACGAGCTCGACAAGAACCCCAACCCGGAGATCGCGCTCGTGCGCGTCGAGCAGTACTACCCGCTGCCCGCCGCCGACCTGAAGGCCGTCGTCGCGTCCTACCCCAACGCCGAGCTCGTCTGGGTGCAGGACGAGCCGGAGAACCAGGGTGCCTGGCCGTACATGATCCTCGAGACCTCCAAGCTGGGCCCGCGCCCGCTCGGTGTCATCTCGCGTCCGCCGTCGGCAGCGCCCGCCGCCGGCTCGGCCAAGCGCCACGCGCAGGAGCAGAGCCTGCTCATTCAGCGGGCTCTCACCCTCTGATCCACGGCGCACCGAAGGGTGCCCGACGCGCCGGATCCAACGATCCGGATGCGGCGGGCACCCTTCTTTCGTGGCGAACGGCGGGCGTATGGTGACGTCATGACCGTCATCACGCACCATCGGTTGGGCGAGCCCTGCTGGGTCGACTACTCCAGTTCGGATCTCCCCGCGTCACGGGCCTTCTACACGGGTCTCTTCGGCTGGGAAGCGGAGGAGGGGCCGGCCGAGTACGGGGGCTATCTCACGTTCCGGTCGAACGGCCGCGCGGTAGCCGGGATGGGCAGCGTGATGGGCGAGCAGCAGCCGAACCTCTGGACGACGTACCTGCTGGTCGAAGACGCAGAGGCGACGGTGACGTCCGCCGTCGACGCACGCGCTGAGGTACGGGCACCGACGATGACGGTCGGCGACAAAGGCGCCATGGCCGTGCTCGGCGATCCGGGCGGCGCCGCGGTCGGACTCTGGGAGCCGGGACTCTTCCGCGGCTTCGAGGTCGTGGCGGAGTCGGGCGCACCCGCCTGGCACGAGCTGTACGCCCGTGACTATCCCGCGCAGTTCGACTTCTACACGTCGGTGTTCGGCTGGCACACCGAGATCCTGGGCGACACGGCCGACTTCCGCTATGCGACATTCGGACCCGAGGGCGCCCCGACCGGCGGCATCTACGACGCGGACAAGGTGCTGCCCGACGGCGTCCCCTCGCACTGGACGATCTACTTCGGCGTCGACGACGCCGACGCGGCCTGCGCGCGCGTCCTGGAACTCGGCGGCACCGTCATCCGCGACCCGTGGGACAGCGAGTTCGGGCGGTTCGCGCAGGTGAACGATCCGCTCGGCGGCATGTTCCTGCTGCACCACATCGGCAGCGGGGGCGCGCCCTCCGCGTAGGGCCCAGGTATTCGGGACGCTGGATCGTCAGCAGCGGTCGGTCAGTGCGTGGCCTGGATCGCGCGGATCCGCAGCAGCACCTCGGTGCGCAGCGTGGCCGGAGCCGTCTCCTTGCATGCCCGCTGCACCACCTCGGTGAGCACCACGCTCAGGTGCGCCTCGTCGGAGCATCCGTCGCAGTTGGCGAGGTGCTCGCGGATGTCGGCTGCATCTTCGCGGCACAACTCGTTGCGAAGGTACTCCTCGAGGTCTTGCTTGGCTTTGTCGCAGCCGCAGTCGGTCATTTCGTGCTCCTGGGGGTCTGCACGGCGGTGAGTCCCCGCTCGTGCGCGTAATCGTTGAGAAGCTCCCTCAGCATCCGGCGGCCGCGGTGCAGGCGGCTCATCACGGTGCCGATGGGGGTCTTCATGATGTCGGCGATCTCCTGGTAGGAGAACCCTTCGACGTCGGCGAAGTACACGGCCATCCGGAAGTCCTCCGGAATGGCCTGAAGCGCGTCCTTGACGGCACTGTCTGGCAGGTGGTCGATCGCCTCGGCCTCGGCGGAACGGCTGGACGACGCGGTGGTGGATTCCGCCCCGCCGAGCTGCCAGTCCTCGAGTTCGTCGATCGTCCCCTGATAGGGCTCGCGCTGCTTCTTGCGATAGGTGTTGATGAACGTGTTCGTCAGGATGCGGTACAGCCAGGCCTTGAGGTTGGTGCCCTGCTGGAACTGGCGGAACGCCGCGTACGCCTTCACGAAGGTCTCCTGCACCAGGTCCTGCGCGTCGGCAGGGTTCCTGGTCATGCGAAGAGCTGCCGCATAGAGCTGGTCCATGTACGGAAGTGCCTGCTCCTCGAAGAGGGGACCGAGGTCTCCGGTTTCGGGCGCGTCTGTGTCGGTGGTCATCAGTGGCCAGTCTAGTTCTGCCAGTGCATCCACACTGGGAGAGTCCAGAACGGCGGTGAGGGATGCCACGGACTGTCCTTCCTTCGGTTGAAAACGCGGATAATCTTGAGAACAATGCTGATCTCCAAATATTCCGCGCCGGAGTTCGATCCGTACGGCGACAACACGCACGATGAGCCCAACACGCTGTGGCCCGCGCCGGTCGCCAGCGGTCCCCTGAACGCGTCGGTGTCGCTTCCCGGGTCGAAGTCGCTCACGGCCAGGGAGCTGATCCTCGCTGCCCTCGCCGACGGCCCGTCGCTCCTGCGCGCGCCCCTGCACTCGCGCGACAGCCAGAACATGGTCGAGGCCCTGCGCGCCCTCGGGGTCGGCATCGAGGAGAAGGCGGGCGCCGGCGAGTTCGGCCCCGACCTGCTCGTCACCCCGGCCGAGGAGCTGCTGGGGAGCACCACGATCGACTGCGGCCAGGCCGGCACCGTGATGCGCTTCGTGCCACCGATCGCCGGGCTGGCGCTCGGACCGACCATGTTCGACGCCGACGACTCGGCGCGCGGCCGCCCGATGGGCTCCATCATCCGCTCGCTCCGCGACCTCGGCGTCGACATCAACGACGACGGTCGCGGCTCGCTGCCGTTCACCGTGCACGGCACGGGATCCGTCGCCGGCGGCGCCATCACGATCGACGCGTCGTCGTCGAGCCAGTTCGTCAGCGCCCTGCTCCTCTCCGCCTCCCGCTTCGACGCCGGCCTCGACCTCACGCACGAGGGCGAGCGCCTGC
Organism: Leifsonia sp. 10N434; assembly: GCF_056394405.1. Classification (NCBI taxonomy): domain Bacteria; kingdom Bacillati; phylum Actinomycetota; class Actinomycetes; order Micrococcales; family Microbacteriaceae; genus Leifsonia; species Leifsonia sp. 10N434. Next base: position 318,299 of record NZ_JBFTHV010000003.1, read on the forward strand.
CGAGCCTCCCGCACATCGCGATGACCATCGCCACCCTCGCGGCGCGCGGTGTCACGGTCGAGTCACCGGAGGTCGGGCGCTGGATCGTGCATCCGGGCCCCATCGCCGCACTCGACGTCGACATCGAGCCCGACCTCTCCAACGCGGCACCGTTCCTGGCCGCCGCCGTGGTGACAGGCGGTTCCGTGACGATCACCGGATGGCCGTCCCTGACCACGCAGGTCGGAGCGGACCTCGCCGACCTCCTCCCCCTCTTCGGCGCGACCGTCACCCGCGACGGCGACCGCCTCACGGTCACGGGCGCCGACACGATCCAGGGCGTGACGCTCGATCTCACCACCGGAGGCGAGCTCGCGCCGGCCCTCGTCGCGATCGCCGCCCTGGCCGACGGGCCGAGCGAGATCACCGGCATCGGCCACATCCGGCACCACGAGACCGATCGGCTCGCCGCCCTCGTCGCCGAGATCAACGGCCTGGGCGGCGCGGTCACCGAGCTGCCGGACGGCCTGCGCATCGAACCGCGCCCGCTCACGGGCGGGGTCTGGCGCAGCTACGAAGACCACCGGATGGCCACGGCCGGCGCCATCATCGGCCTCGCCGTCGCCGGCGTCGAGATCGAGAACGTGGCCACGACGGCCAAGACGCTGCCGCAGTTCACGCAGCTCTGGGCGCGGCTGGTCGAGGAAGGCACCGCCTAGATGTCGTGGTGGGCTGACGACGAGGACGAGCCGGACGAGTACGACGAGTACGACGAAGCCGACATCCGTTCCCGGCCCAACCCGAAGGGCAACCGCCCGCGCACCAAGACCCGGCCCGAACACACGGATGCGCGGATCGCGCGCGTGCTCGGCGTCGATCGCGGCCGGTACACGGTGCTGCTCGACGAGGACACGCCCGACGAACGGCAGGTGACGGCCGCGCGGGCGAGCGAACTGCGCCGCCAGGCCATCGTTACGGGCGACCGTGTCGCCGTCGTGGGCGACACCACCGGCGAAGACGGGACGCTCGGACGCATCGTGCGCATCGAGCCCCGCACGACCCTGCTGCGCCGGAGCGCCGACGACACCGACGAGGTCGAGCGGGTCGTCGTCGCCAACGCCGACCAGATGCTGATCATGGTCGCCGCCGCTAATCCGGAACCGCGCACGCGACTCGTCGACCGCTACCTGGTCGCAGCCTTCGACGCCGGGATCCGGCCGATGCTCTGCGTGACGAAGATCGACCTGGCCGACCCCGGGCCGTTCCTGGAGAACTTCGCCGGGCTCGACCTCCCCGTCTTCACCAGCCGGGAGGACGACATCCCCGTCGACGCCATCAAGGCGGCGCTCGTCGGCCACGACACCGTGGTGGTCGGGCATTCGGGCGTCGGCAAGTCGACGCTGGTGAACCAGATCGTCCCCGGAGCGAAACGGGCGACGGGCCATGTGAACGTCGTGACGGGCCGCGGCCGCCACACCTCGTCGTCGACGGTGTCGCTGCGCGTGGAGAACGGCGAAGGGCACGGCTGGGTCATCGACACCCCCGGCGTGCGCTCGTTCGGCCTCGGGCACATCAACACCGACAGCATCCTCAAGTCGTTCACCGATCTGGCCGAGCTCGCCGAGGACTGCCCCCGCGGCTGCACCCATCTGCCGGATGCCCCCGACTGCGCCATCAACGAGGCGGTCAGGGCCGGCCGACTGGGCGACATCGGCCGGGCGCGCCTCGACTCGCTGCAGCGCCTGCTCACGACGTTCGCCCACTGATCCCGGCCGACGCGCCCGCGACCGCCTCGAGCGCGACAGAATGGGAGCATGAGTGATGTGCGACTTGAAGCAGGCGAGAAGGCACCAGCGTTCTCGCTGAAGGACCAGGACGGCGCGACCGTCTCGCTCGGTGATTTCTCCGGAGAGAACGTGATCGTCTACTTCTATCCGGCCGCGATGACACCCGGATGCACGACCGAGGCGTGCGACTTCCGCGACAACCTCAACTCGCTGAAGTCCGCCGGCTACCAGGTGATCGGCATCTCGAAGGACGCGCCGGCCAAGAACAAGCAGTTCCAGGAGCAGGACGGGCTCAACTTCCCGCTGCTCTCCGATGAGGACCTCGCGGTCCATCAGGCCTACGGCGCGTACGGCGAGAAGAAGCTCTACGGCAAGACCGTGACCGGCGTGCTGCGCTCGACGTTCGTGGTCGACCCCGACGGGAGCGTGCGGCTTCCGCTGTACAACGTCAAGGCCACCGGACACGTCGCCAGCCTCCGGAAGAAGCTCGGCATCGACTGAAAAATACAAATATTTACAATGCGTGATTCTGGATTCTAGAGTCGACAACGCGGCGGATCCTCGCCGCATATCGTCACAAGGAGCTCCACCAGATGAACGCAGTCGCCGAGCAGGCCCAACCCCTTCCCACATCACGTATCGCAGATCCCGCCCCGCTCGGACTCACGGCGTTCGCCCTGACCACCGTTCTGCTGAACCTCGCGAACGCGGGCATCGTGCCCGAAGCCGCCGTGGTCGCCGTGAGCATGGGGCTGTTCTGCGGCGGCTTCGCGCAGTTGGTCGCGGGAATGTGGGAGTTCGCTCGCGGGAACACCTTCGGCGCGACGGCGTTCTCGGCGTACGGGGCGTTCTGGCTGTCGTACTGGTGGCTGCAATCCACCGCGGGGGTCGCGGAACAGGCGGGCGGCACCGGGTTCGGCATCTACCTGCTCTGCTGGGGGCTCTTCACCGTGCTCATGACCATCGCCTCGGCCAAGACGGACGGTGCGACGCTGGCCACCTTCAGCCTCCTGACGGTGACGCTCCTGATCCTGGCCTTCGGTGACCTCACCGGCACGGTGGGGCTGACCCGCGTCGGAGGCTGGTTCGGTCTCTTGACCGCAGCAGCCGCCCTGTACACCGCGTGGGCCGGCGTCATGAACGCCACCTGGAAACGTTCGGTGCTGCCGGTCTGGCCGCGCGCGTAGAGCGATAGGCGTGCTGCCGCGGCGACAGCGGGAACGCGAGGGCGGCACGCCTCAGTGGCGCTCTGGCGCCGTCGGAGTGATGGGGCGACCAATCGGTCGCCCCATCGCCTATTCAGGCCGTGGCGCCCCGCCAGTGGTCGCTCTGACCACCTGAGGGCTGAGCGCGAGCAGGATCGCGACGACCGCGGGCACGAGCAGCGCCCAGCCCAGCGCCGGCTGTGCGTACAGGCCCTGGAACGAGCCGACGGCCACCGCGATCTGCAGGATCTGGATGGTCACGGTCGAGGCCCGCGACCAGCCGCGTGCGCGCAGGACGCCGATCGCGGTACCGGTGACCCACACGGCCGCTGCGACGACGAGTACGACGATGGCGACGGCGCTCGCGAACGACTGCGGCTTCAGCGTCAGGAGGTCGACGAGGAGCCAGACCGCCAGTGCGGCCACCAGAGCCGCCTCGAGGAACATCAGAACGGCGAGGGCGACGAGCAGAGGAGGCCGGCTCACGGCGCCTGCCTTCACGCCGTCGGAGGTGCGGTCCGGGTCGGTGGGCTCGCCCTCCGAGGGGGCGGGAACTATATCATCCATGCGTTTCCGACTCGTGTTCACAGCGTTATCCCATACAAAACTATTGATTCAGATTATGCGCTATGGGAGCATATTTGAGGTCGAGTTAGCGCTCACAGGGTCGTGGGCAGGTCTATCCCCTCGGATCAACGCACCCTGAACTCGACTGCTTACCACGCATTCTAGGCCGATCGGCCATGCACTCAGCAATTAAAGGAGCACTAACCATGGACTGGCGCGACAAAGCTGCCTGCCTCACCGCGGACCCCGAGTTGTTCTTCCCTGTCGGCAACACCGGGCCCGCCGTCGACCAGATCGACAAGGCGAAGACCGTCTGCGCTCGTTGCACCGTCACCGAGATCTGCCTGCAGTACGCACTCGAGACCGGCCAGGACTCCGGCGTCTGGGGCGGCCTCTCCGAAGACGAGCGTCGCGCTCTCAAGCGCCGCGCCGCTCGCGCCCGCCGCGCGTCCTAGTATCGTCACCCGGCGCCACCGAGGCCTCTGCCGCTCCTCCCTACACCTAGCAGATGGAGGAGCGCAGAGGGACCTCGGTTTTTCTGTGTCCGGATCGCGCGCCGCGCGTACCGGCGGGGCCGCTCAGGACTTGTTGAGGTAGCGCAACGGGATCTCGATCGTTACCTCGGTGCCCTGTCCCATCAAGGTGTGCCAGTCGATCGTGCCGCCCAGCTCGCCCTGGATGAGCGTGCGCACGATCTGCGTTCCGAGTCCGCTGCCGACCTTGCCCTCGGGCAGACCGGAGCCGTTGTCGACCACTTTGACCGTGAGCGACTCCTTCGACCGGTGGGCGATGATCTCCACCTGACCCTCGCGACCGGCGAGCCCGTGTTCGACGGCGTTGGTCACCAGCTCGGTGAGCGCGAGCGCCAGCGGGGTGGCGTACTCGCTGGGGAGCTCGCCGAAGCTGCCGGACGACTTCGGATGCACGGTCGTGTTGTGACTCGACGCCACCTCGGCCACCAGCAGCAGCACGCGATCGAACACGTCGTCGAAGTCGACGATCTGCGCCAGACCGGTCGAGAGCGTGTCGTGCACGACCGCGATGGCCGCCACGCGCCGCATCGCCTGGCTGAGGGCCTCACGCGCCTCCTCGGAGTGCGTGCGGCGCGCCTGGATGCGCAGCAGCGAGGCCACCGTCTGCAGGTTGTTCTTGACCCGGTGGTGGATCTCGCGGATGGTCGCGTCTTTCGTGATCAGTTCGCGCTCCTGGTGGCGCATCTCGCTGACGTCGCGGCAGAGCACGATCGCGCCGACCCGCTCGCCCCGGTTGCGGATCGGGATGGCCCGCAGCGAGACGGTCACGCCGCGCGCTTCGATGTCGGTGCGCCAGGGGGCACGGCCCGTGACGACGAGCGGGAGCGACTCGTCGACGGTCATCCGGCCGGTGAGCAGTCGCGTGGTGACGGCCGCGAGGGACTCCCCCTCGAGCTCGTCGGTGAAGCCCATCCGGTTGAACGCCGAGAGGGCGTTCGGGCTGGCGAACGTGGTGATGCCGTCGACATCGAGGCGGATGAGGCCGTCGGACGCGCGCGGAGCGCCTCGGCGCGGCCCGGTCGGGGCGCCGAGGTCGGGGAAGTCGCCGGTGGCGATCATGTTGAAGAGGTCGTTGGCGCAGTCGTTGAACGTGAGTTCCTGGCGGCTGGGGGTGCGCGCCTCGCTGAGGTTGCTGTGCCGCGTGATCACCGCGACCGGCAGCTCCGCCGTCTGGGCCGAGTTGACATTGATGCGCCGGATGACGGGCACCGCCCGCACGCGCGTCGGCGTCTCCTCGAACCAGTCGGGCGCCGAGGTGTCGATGATCTGCTTGGTCTCGTAGGCCTCGGTGACCTGCTGCCGCCATTCCGGCTTGATGCGCTGGCCGACGAAGTCCCGGTAGAACAGCGTCGCGGCGCTCGATGGCCGAGCGTGAGCGACGGCGACGAAGTCGTCGTCTTCCGTCGGCACCCAGAGCACGATGTCGGCGAACGCGAGGTCGGCGAGCAACTGCCAGTCGCCGACCAGTCCGTGCAGCCAATCGACGTCGGCCTCCGAAGAGCGGCCCTGGGCAAGCACGAGATCACTGAGCGTCGACACCCACCCAGTCTAGGCAGAACCCCGAGAGCATCACGAAAGTTATCCACAGCGCGTTGGTGCCCTGGACTCATCATCCCGCCCCTGGTTGAGTGGCACCCAGGACGGCCGGCGCGGCGGGGAGAACGTGCGGGACGTCGGCCGGAGAATGCCGTGCCGCCGCTGGAAGAACGAGGGGACCACCATGAGCACAGCTGTCGACTACGACGTCCGAGAACCACCGGAGGCAGCACCCCTGCGGGCCGCTGGCGATCGGACATCTCGGCAGCGACGCTGGCGGCATGTCACTCCGCCGCCCGGCGCCGCCGAGCCGGAACAGGCTGCTCCCGCGACCTCCGCGAACACCGCACTGGCCGCTGTGACACCGGTTCGCCCGTATCCGGATGCCGCGGCCGGCGATGTCGCGCTCGACCCGGCCCCGCTCCTGGTCAACCTCACCCGCTGCGTCGTCGAGATCCTCGCCGGCGTGCGCAACCTCGACCAGCTGTCGCGCTGGGTGACCGACGACGTGCACACCCACCTCGTGCGCCGCGTGACGATCGCGGCACGCGCGCGGGCGATGAGCGGCGCCCAGGCGCAGCGCCCACGGCTCGTCGTCGGAGAGCCGATCGTCTCACGACCCAGCGACGGGGTGATCGAAGCCGTCGTGATGGTTCATCAGCCGGCGCGGTCGCGCGCGGTGGCGATCCGGCTCGACGAGTTGGGAGGGCGATGGCGCGCGAGCGCCATCACGGTGCTGTGAGCCGTACGGCCGCGAACCGGCGGTCACGACGGCACGTCAGAACGTGAGCAGCCCCCGACGGCGGAATTGCGCGACCACCCGCGCCACCAGCTCCGCCGTCGGCGGCTGCGTGTCTGTCAATGTGTAATCGATCCCGAGGCGTTCCCACTTTCCCGCGCCGAGCTGATGGAAGGGCAGCACCTCGACGCGCTGCACGTTCGGCCACCGCTGCACGATGTCGGCGACGGCCTCGACGTTCTCCGGGTCGTCGGACAGCCCCGGGACCAGCACGAAGCGCACCCACACCGGCACGGCGGCGCGCGCCAGCCGATCGCCGAAGTCAATGGTGGGCTGAAGCTCGGCCGTCGTCACCTCCCGATAGGTGCCGGCGATACCCGACTTCACGTCCAGGAACACCAGGTCGAGATCGTCGAGCAAGGCGTCCGACGCGCGGCGGCCCAGGTTCCCGCTCGTGTCGAGGACGGTGTGGACGCCCATCGCCCGCGTGGCCCGAGCCAGCCGTGCGACGAAGGCCGACTGCAGCAGGGGTTCGCCGCCGGAGATCGTGAGCCCGCCTCCGGTCGCCTGGAAGATACGGCGATACCGCTCGACCCGTCGCACGACCTCGTCCAACGTCGTGGTGACACCGTCCCGCATCTTCCACGTGTCCGGGTTGTGGCAGTAGCGGCACCGCAGCGGACAGCCGTTGAGGAACAGCGTCATGCGGGTACCCGGGCCGTCGACGGCGGTGACCAGCTCCCAGGAGTGGATGCTGGCCACGCGACCGTCTCGGCGCGCGGCCAGCTCCTCGCTGCGGGAGAGGGCATCCGGTGACGGCCCGGGCCCCACCTCAGACTCCCGCGTGGAACGTGCGGTTGAGCACGTCCAGCTGCTGCTCACGGGTGAGGCGGACGAAGTTGACCGCGTACCCGCTCACCCGGATGGTGAGCTGGGGGTACTCCCCCGGGTTCTCCATGGCGTCGATCAGCGTCTCCCGATCGAGCACGTTCACGTTCATGTGATACCCGGATGACGCCGTGTAGGCATCGATGACACCGACGAGATTGTCCACCTGCTCGTCCCGCTCCCGCCCGAGCCCGCTGGGTACCACCGTGATCGTCAGAGAGATCCCGTCCTGAGCGGACTCGAACGGCAGCTTGGCCACCGACAGCCCGCTGGCGAGCATCCCGTGCGAATCGCGGCCGTTCATCGGATTGGCGCCCGGAGCGAACGGCTCCCCGGCACGGCGGCCGTCGGGGGTGTTGCCTGTCGCTTTGCCGTACACGACATTCGAAGTGATCGTGAGCACCGACTGGGTGTGCTCGGCCTGGCGGTACGTCTCATGGCGGCGGATCATCTCCATGAACTGTTCGACCAGCTCGACGGCGATGGTGTCGACACGGTCGTCGTCGTTCCCGAAGGCCGGGAACTCGCCCTCGATCAGGTAGTCGACGATGAGGCCGCTCTCGTCGCGAACGGGCGAGACGGTGGCGTGCTTGATCGCGGAGAGCGAGTCGGCCACGACGGACAGCCCGGCGATGCCGCAGGCGAGTGTGCGCTTGACGTCTCCGTCGTGCAGCGCCATCTCGAGCCGCTCGTAGGCGTACTTGTCGTGCATGTAGTGGATGGCGTTGAGGGCGTCTACGTAGGTCTCGGCGAGCCACTCCATCGTGCGGTTGAAGGCCGGACGCACCTTCTCGTAGTCCAGCACGTCACCGGCGTACGGCGCCGACTTCGGAGCGACCTGCGTGCCGGTCAGCTCGTCGCGACCGCCGTTCAGCGCGTACAGCAGAGCCTTCGCGAGGTTCACCCGCGCCCCGAAGAACTGCATCTGCTTGCCGACGGTCATCGGTGAGACACAGCAGGCGATCGCGGCATCGTCTCCGCACGCCGACCGGATGAGCGCATCCGACTCGTACTGGATGGCGCTGGTATCGATGGAGACCTGTGCGCAGAACCGCTTGAACCCCTCCGGGAGCGCTGCCGACCAGAACACGGTGAGGTTCGGCTCTGGCGCCGGCCCGAGGTTGTAGAGCGTCTGCAGCATCCGGAAGGCCGTCTTGGTGACCAGGGTGCGACCGTCGTCGCCGGTGCCGCCGATCGACTCCGTGACCCAGGTGGGGTCGCCGCTGAAGAGGGCGTCGTATTCCGGCGTCCGCAGGAAGCGCACGATCCGCAGCTTGATGACGAGATCGTCGATGAGCTCCTGCGCCCGGTTCTCGGTGAGCAGACCGCGGGCCAGGTCGCGCTCGATGTAGACATCGAGGAATCCCGCGTTACGCCCGAACGACATCGCCGCGCCGTTCTGCTCTTTGACCGCACCGAGGTACGCGAAGTACAGCCACTGCACGGCCTGGTGCGCCGTCTCGGCCGGGCGGGAGATGTCGAAGCCGTAGTCCGCCGCCATCACCGTCAGCTCCTTCAGAGCGCGGATCTGCTCGGCGTTCTCCTCCCGGCGCCTGATCACGGTCTCGGTGGTGAACTCCTCGTCGAGCTCGGCGCGCTCCCGCTTCTTGTCCGCGATGAGGGCATCGACCCCGTACAGGGCGACGCGGCGATAGTCGCCGATGATGCGGCCCCGGCCGTAGGCATCCGGCAGTCCGGTGATCAGATGGCTGCTGCGCGCACGCCGCACCGACGACGGGTACACGTCGAAGACGCCGTCGTTGTGGGTCTTGCGGTAGCGCGTGAAGATCGAGGCGACCTCCTGGTCGACCTCGTAGCCGTATGTCTTGAGCGCGCCCTCGACCATGCGCCAGCCGCCGTTGGGCATGATCGCGCGCTTGAGCGGCGCGTCGGTCTGAAGGCCGACGATCAGCTCGTTCTCCTGGTCGATGTAACCGGGGAGGTGCGAGGTGATCGTCGACGGAGTGTGGGGGTCGACGTCGTACACCCCGCGCTCGCGCTCCTCGGGGAACAGCTCGGAGAGCCTGCCCCAGATGCCCCGTGTGCGCGCCGTCGCCCCTTCGAGGAAGTGGTGGTCACCGTCGTAGGGCTGATAGTTGCGCTGGATGAAGTCGCGCACGTCGATGGAGACGCGCCACGGCCCTGCGACGAAGCCCTCCCAGGCCGCCGCGACGCCCGTCTCGTCACTCCCCGCGTCTGTTCCGGCACGCGTTCCGGTGTGCTCGACGATGCTCATGGTTCTTCGCCCTCCTCGTGGGATCGTGCGTTCCCGCGGGGACGGATTCACCCCACGATGCAACGCTGCGGGGCGAGCGACGCCCGCCGTCTCGCTGGGCGACGAGCCACTCGTCCTAGCCTCAACGCTAGGCAGCGGCGGGCGCGTCACACCCGGCGGCGGCCGGGTTCCGTGCAGGGGAGGAACGAAAGAACGGGGCCGCCACCGGTTGCTGAACCGATGACGACCCCGTCTACGTGGACGTTCTCTAGCGCTTGCGCTCCTGCGCCCGGCGCTCGGCGCGGTTGGTCGGAGCCGCCTGGTCGCCGTCGATCTTCTGACCGAAGGCACCGCGCTGCGTGGCGCCCTGCGCGGGAGGCGCGGCGGGCTCGTTGGCCTGCTGCGCTGCGCGCTGTGCACGGGCGGTGGCGCCCTGCTCGATCTGGCCGCGCTGATTGCGCACCTCGACACCGCCGGCGTCGCTCGGAGCCGAGTAGCTGAGGCGCGGCTCGTTCTCACCCCGGCCGAGACCCTTGGCCGCGACGCTGGGCGACTCGACCTCACCGGGAGCCTGGTTGACCTCGACTTCGAGGTTGAACAGGAAGCCGACGGTCTCCTCGCGGATGGATCCCATCATCTGCTGGAACATGGCGTAGCCCTCGCGCTGGTACTCGACCAGCGGGTCGCGCTGCGCCATCGCCCGCAAGCCGATGCCGTCCTTGAGGTAGTCCATCTCGTACAGGTGGTCGCGCCAGCGACGGTCGATGACCGAGAGCACGACGCGGCGCTCCAGCTCGCGCATCGCCGACGATCCGAGCGACTCCTCGCGGTTCTGGTAGGCGATGCGGGCGTCGGAGAGGATCTCGCGGCGCATGAACTCGCGGTTGATCTTGCCCTTGTTGCCCGCCTCGGTGATGACCTCGTCGATGGTCACGCCCACCGGGTAGAGCGTCTTGAGCTCGGCCCACAGGGCGTCGAAGTCCCAGTCGTCTCCGTTGCCCTCGCCGGTGTGCGAGTCGAGGATGTCGTCGATCACGTCGGTGAGGAACTGCTGCGTGCGCTCGTGGAGGTCGTCGCCCTCCAGGATGTGGCGACGGTCGCCGTAGATCGCCTCGCGCTGGCGGTTCAGGACGTCGTCGTACTTGAGCACGTTCTTGCGGATCTCGGCGTTGCGGGCCTCGACCTGCGACTGCGCACTGCGGATCGCGCGGCTGACGACCTTCGACTCGATGGCCAGGTCGTCCGGAACGTTTCCGCGGCCCATCAGGCTCTCGGCCGCACCGGCGTTGAAGAGGCGCATCAGGTCGTCGGTGAGCGACAGGTAGAAGCGGCTCTCACCGGGGTCGCCCTGACGGCCGGAACGACCGCGCAGCTGGTTGTCGATGCGCCGGGACTCGTGGCGCTCCGTTCCCAGAACGTAGAGTCCGCCGGCGTCGATGACCTTGTCCGCCTCGATGGCGACGGTGTCCTTCACCGCGGTGAATACCTCATCCCACGCGGCCTCGTACTCGTCGGGGGTGTCGACCGGCGACAGTCCGCGGCTGTTCATCTCGGCGACCGCGAGGAACTCGGCGTTGCCGCCGAGCATGATGTCCGTTCCACGGCCGGCCATGTTGGTGGCGACCGTGACCGAGCCGAGCCGGCCAGCCTGGGCGACGATGGCCGCCTCACGCGCGTGGTTCTTGGCGTTCAGAACCTCGTGGCGCACGCCCTTCTTGGCGAGCAGACGCGAGAGGTATTCGCTCTTCTCGACGCTCGTGGTGCCCACGAGCACCGGCTGGCCCTTCTCGTGCCGCTCGGCGATGTCTTCGACGACCTGGGCGAACTTGGCCTGCTCGTTCTTGTAGACGAGGTCGGACTGGTCGATGCGCTTCATCGGCTTGTTGGTGGGGATCGGGACCACACCGAGCTTGTAGGTGCTCATGAACTCGGCGGCCTCGGTCTCGGCCGTACCCGTCATGCCCGACAGCTTCTTGTAGAGGCGGAAGTAGTTCTGAAGGGTGACCGTGGCGAGCGTCTGGTTCTCCGCCTTGACCTCGACGCCTTCTTTGGCCTCGATGGCCTGGTGGATGCCCTCGTTGTAGCGACGGCCCATCAGGATGCGGCCGGTGTGCTCGTCGACGATGAGCACCTCGCCGTTCATCACGACGTAGTCCTTGTCGCGCTTGAAGAGCGCATTCGCCTTGATGGCGTTGTTCAGGAACGAGATGAGCGGGGTGTTCGCCGACTCGTACAGGTTGTCGATGCCGAGGTAGTCCTCGACCTTCTCGATGCCGGGCTCGAGCACACCGACGGTGCGCTTCTTCTCGTCGACCTCGAAGTCGACGTCGGGCTCGAGGCGCTTCGCCAGGCTCGCGAACTCGTTGAACCAGCGGTTGGCCTCGCCTGAGGACGGACCGGAGATGATCAGCGGCGTGCGGGCCTCGTCGATGAGGATCGAGTCGACCTCGTCGACGATCGCGAAGAAGTGGCCGCGCTGCACCATGTCGCTCGCCTGCCACGCCATGTTGTCGCGCAGGTAGTCGAAGCCGAACTCGTTGTTGGTGCCGTAGGTGATGTCGGACGCGTACTGCTCGCGGCGCTCCTCCGGCGTCTGACCGGACAGGATCACGCCGGTGGTCATGCCGAGGGCGCGGTAGACGCGGCCCATCAGTTCGGACTGGTAGCTGGCGAGGTAGTCGTTGACCGTGATGACGTGCACGCCACGGCTGGCGATGGCGTTCAGGTAGGCCGCGGTCGTCGCGACCAGGGTCTTGCCCTCACCGGTCTTCATCTCGGCGATGTTGCCGAGATGAAGCGCGGCGCCGCCCATGATCTGCACATCGAAGTGACGCATCCCGAGGGTGCGCTTCGCGGCCTCGCGCACGGCCGCGAACGCCTCGGGCAGGAGGTCGTCGAGCGACTCGCCGTTGCTGTACCGCTCGCGCAGTTCGACGGTCTCATGCATCAGCTCTTCGTCGGTCAGCTCGCTGAAGTCGTCTTCGAGCGCGTTCACCGCTTTGGCATACGCCTCCAGCCGACGGAGGGTGCGACCCTCACCGACTCGGAGGACCTTTTCCAGTACTGAGGCCACCTATGCACTCCACTTGTCTATCTTGCCGGTCCGGACGCTGCTCGACCGGGAACGAAACTCTCACAATGCTAGTGGGTTGGCCAGGTGCTTTCCTGAGAACGGACGCCGATGGGCACCGCCGCCTGGGCGGCGCCCATCGGCGCGTCGGGCAGGCAGCCGATCAGCTGCCGAGCTTGCGGCTGGCCGTCGCCACCTCCTGCAGTTCCTCGGCCTCCTCATCGAGCGCGATCACACCGTAGTCCCAGCCTTTGCGGCGGTACACGACGCTCGGGCGCGCGGATTCCTGGTCGATGAAGAGGTAGAAGTCGTGGCCGACGAGCTCCATGTAGTAGAGAGCGTCGTCGACGGTCATCGGCACGGAGGCGAACACTTTCTGCCGGATCACGACCGGGCAGTATTCGTCCTCTGCCTCGACGGCCGCCTCGGCCTCATCGGACACGACGGGGATGCTCCCCGTGCGAACCTGGTCGAGAACGGCGACCGGCGCAGCAGAGATGCCGACGGTGCTGAAGCCGTCGGTGCTGGCCTCGCGGAGCGACGTCGGGCGATGCTGCCCGCGATGCACCTTGCGGCGGTCCTTCGCACGACGCACCCGCTCGAGGAGTTTCCCGAGAGCGATGTCGAACGCCGCGTACTTGTCCGTTCCCGTCGCCTCCGACCGCACGACGGCCTTCGGTCCGACCAGGGTCAGTTCCACCCGGTCGTCGCCGTTCTGGCCGCCAGACTTCTCGTTGTGCCGGCTCACTTTGATCTCGAACGAGATGGCCCGTTCTGCGAGATGCGAGACCTTCGCCGCCTTCTCGGTGGCGTATTCACGGAAGCGATCAGTGATGTCCAGGTTTCGTCCGATGATGTTGATGTCCATTGCGACCTCCCTGATCTGACGTGTCACTCGCCCGATCACGAAGGGCGGGTCATCCACGCCTTTTCGACCACCGTAGTGCCGTCCCGCTCGAATGTGAACAGGTAGAGCCGATCGGTTCGCTGTGCAATCGCTGAGGCTCTACCGAAGGCCGCGACGCCGTCCCCGAAGCGCCGTGTGGGCCACCACAGCGATACCGACGACCACTCCTCCGGCGGCCTCGACGGCGCGTGCTGCCTCGCGCACCGTCGCGCCGGACGTCACAATGTCGTCGACCACGATGCAGTCCGAACCCGCCAAGCGGCGCGGGGCGGAGAACGATCCCGACCTGTTCCGCGCACGGTCGGCGACCGACAATCCGGCCTGGTCGGCGCTCTTCCGCACGAGCCTGAGCCGCTGGGCGGTCGGCAGCCGCGCGCGGCGCAGCAGCAGTTCCGTCGGGTGATATCCGCGCCGCCGAAAGGCCGCCCGCGTCGACGGGATCGTCACCAGAACCACGCGGCCTTCCCGGCGCTCCACCCCGGCATCGGCGAGCGCGGCCAGCACGGATGCCCGGAGGGCGCGCGCAAGCGTCGGGCCGGCGTCCGTTCTGCCGTGGTCCTTGTACGCGAGCACCACCGAACGCACGGCGCCCGCGTAGCCCAGCGCGGTCCAGACCGGTGCGGGCGCGTCGACGTCGCGCACCCGCGCCGGCCGCGGCTCGAGGTCGCGGCGGCACGCGCGGCAGAGGGACCGGTCCGGAGCGCCGCACCCGCTGCAGGTCACCGGGGAGACGACGGAGAGGGCGTCGAGCAGGGCCTCCCGCAGCGGAGGGAGCAGAACGGGGAGCAGCGCACGGAGGTGCGGACGGAGTCGCTCGGCAACGGTCATGCGACGAGCATCCCGTCACCGCGCTCTGCGCAGTGCGCCTCCGACCGGCTCCGTGCACAGCATCGGCCGAGCGCCCCCTGTGGAGTCGCCTGCCCACGTGGAGTCGCCTAGGGCTGCCCCAGCTGCACCGCCACGGCGCTGACCTTGTCGGTCTGGGCCTGCCATCCGGTGCCTGTCGGCGCCTGCAACGACTGGGTCGTCGTGAGCACCAGATACCGGGAGAGCCCTCCGGCTCCGACGATCGTCACGCCGCCGGCCGGCCCCGACGTCGTCACGAGCTGACCGCCGATGGTCTGCTCGGCGATCGACGTCCCACTGCCGGTGGTGGTGCTCAGCACCGCGACATCGAGCTCGCCGATCCACGTCACCGATCGCGGCGTGCCGGTGCCGAGCGCGAGCTCGAGCGGCTCGCTGAGCGTCGTCGGGACCCCGCCTTCGCCGCGGGTGATCCCGGCCGCCACCAGCGAGTACGACGACCCCGACTTCAGCAGCGCGACCAGGCGCGCACCGTCGCGTGAAATGGCCAGCGACAGGATCTGAGACGCCGCCGGCCAGGCGGTCTTCACCGCGTGGTGCGCGCCGTCGGAACCCGTCGCCTGCACCGCCCCCGGCGCATTCCCGGGCACGGTCCACACCCACCCGCCGCCGTCGATCGACGGCGCGATGAGGCCGGGTCTGGTGTCCACTCGCAGCGCATCCGACGTTCGGCGCACCAGGTATGCAGCGCCGTGCGAGAGGACGGCCGCGGCGTCACGCGACGCCGTGAGCGCGACGGACGACGGCTGCAGTGCGACGATCTTGTCGCTCAGCCCGCTGATCGGGGTGACGGTCGACCCGTTGAGCAGGCCGAACTCCCCGGCGCGCGCGACGATGGGGTGGGAGTCGACCGGGGGATCCTGCGTCGGCCGGTTGCTCTCGCTGATCGGCGGGATCTGCTGCACGTTGCCCTCGATCGAGAGCTGCACCGACTGCGCGAGGGTCCCGAGACTCGATTCCAGCTGCAGCTGCATGCGCTCCAGGCCGAGGGTGTCCGCCTGCCCGGCCTGAGAGCTCAGATCGACCTTCGCGACCCCGCCCTCCGTCGTGACGGACGGGAAGGCGAGCTTGGTGCCGTCGGGGAATGCGTTCGTCACCGCCCGCGAGAGCCACTTCGACGGCCCGTCGAGCACGGCGGACGTGACGCGGGTGGCGGCGCTGGCGACGCGGGCGGGGAACCAGCGCGCATCCGGCACCAGGTAGGCGAAGTCGGGGCTGTAGAAGTAGAGCGTCTGCTGCGCGTAGACCGCGTGGAAGGTCGGGTCGTCGATGACGACACCGTTCGGGGCGACGGCGATCCGCCACTCGTCGTCTTCACGCTGGAGTTCGTAGCGCAGACTGACCGGCGCCGTGCTGCTGACCGGATGGTAGGCCCCCACGCTGTCGACGTTGGCCACCGGACTCACATCGACGGTCCACTGGTTCCCCTCGTGGTCGTAGCTGCGGTTGCGGCCGTCGTCGACGGTCACCGACTCGTCGGGGTTCCAGGTCGCCGACATCGATTTGGTCAGGTACTGACGGGCGATCGAGAAGCCGTTCTTCGGGCTCGACGCCGCATCGATGAATCCCTGCACGATGCGCTCGGGGGTCGCTCCCTTGGCGGGCGGCGACGGATTGAAGTCGAGGTCGAGCGGATCGTTCACCTGAGCGATCGGGCCGCCCTGGCGCACGGCGCCGGAGTCCGGGATACTCGCACAAGCGGCCAGCACACCGAGCAGGGCCATCGCGACGGCGGCGACGACGACAGTCCGGATGCGCCCTCTCTTGCGCGGCGCGGTTCGAACGCTCATGCGTGCGCCTCCGTCTCGGCCTCGAGGGCCCCTTCGGCACCGTTGTCCAGCGCACCCGCACCGGCCGAGGGATGCGGCGCGGTGCCGGCGTCGAGCGGCGGCAACGGCAGGGGGGACGACGTGATCTCACGCCCCGGCACGCGCGGGAGCGTCAGCCGGAAGCACGAGCCCGCCCCCGGCGACGACCAGACCTGCAGCCAGCCGGAGTGCAGCGTCGCGTCCTCGAGCGAGATCGCGAGACCGAGTCCGGTGCCCCCGATCGTGCGCTTGCGCGACGGGTCGGCGCGCCAGAAGCGATCGAAGACGTGGTTGACGTCGGCCTGGCTCATGCCGAGGCCGTAATCGCGCACCGAGAGCGCGACGGCGCTCTCGTTGCTGTCGACCGTGACGACCACCGGCCGCCCCTCCCCGTGCTCGATCGCGTTGCCCAGCAGATTGCGCACGATCCGCCGGATGCGCCGCGGATCCATCCCCACGTCGAAGTACCCGCCCGGCGCCTCGAGCCGCAGCTCCGTCCCGTTCTGCTCGGCGAGGGTGCGCATCTCGTCGACCGTGTCGTCGGCGAGCCGCACGAGGTTCGTCGGCTCAGGGTCGAGCACCACGGAGCCGGCGTCATACCGGCTGATCTCGAGGAGGTCCGAGAGGAGGCGGTCGAACCGCTCGATCTGCGTGTGGAGCAGCTCGGCGGTGCGTTCCGTCGCCGGCGGGAAGGACTCGCGCTGGTCGTAGATGACGTCGCCGGCCAGCCGGATGGTCGTGAGCGGCGTGCGGAGCTCGTGGGACACATCGGAGACGAAGCGCTGCTGGAGCTGCGACAGCGCAGCGAGCTGGTTGATCTGGCTCTGCAGGCTGTCGGCCATGCCGTTGAACGAGCGGGCCAGCGAGGCGAAGACGTCTTCACCGCGCTCAGGGATGCGCACGGCGAGGTCGCCGGAGGCGAGACGTTCGCTGGTCTCGGCGGCTACCCGGATGGGCTGCACCACGAAGCGGACGATCACGTACGTGATCGCGCCGATCAGCAGCACGAGCGCGAGGCCGGCGAGCAGCAGGGTGCCCTGCACGAAGACAAGGGTGCTCTCCGCGTCGCTGAGGTTGTACCCGATGTACAGCTCGTAATGCCCGTAGGCGGGCAGCGTGAGCTGGGTCCCCACCACGATCCCCGGATCCGTCGAGCCGTTCCCCGCGGGCAGCGCGACCGACTGGTAGTACTGCTTCGTCCCGCCGTTCTGCACCTGCTTGCGCAGCTGATCGGTGATCACCGCGTTGAGACTGGGGCTCCCCCGGTCGGGCGGAGCGATCGTGGTCGTGTCCTGACCCGGCACGCGATAGGCGGCGATCAGGCGGCTCGACGTCGAGCCGAGAACGGCGGTGAGCGCGCTGCTCAGCAGGTTCTTGCCGGAGTCGCCCGGCGAGACGTCGGCGGCGTTGAGCGCGGACTGCCCGGCCGTCGTCGCGCGGCTGGAGTCGCGCAGCGCCTGGTCGAGCCGAGACTGGTAGAGGTCGTTGCTGATGCTCAGCGACATGTAGACGCCGGTGACCAGGATGGCGACGCCGGTCAGCAGCAGGGTGATCGCGACGGTGCGCACCTGGAGCGAGGTGCGCCAGAGTCGCGCCAGGTGCGACGGCACCTGCCGCCACCACTGTGCGTCCAACCACCGGTACCGCATCGCTCTCGCGGCCTCTGTCCTAGCTGACGGCGCCGGCGCGGTAACCGACCCCGCGCACGGTCATCACGATCTTGGGGTTGTCCGGGTCCTGCTCGACCTTGGCGCGCAGACGCTGCACGTGCACGTTGACCAGTCGGGTGTCGGCCTTGTAGTGATAGCCCCAGACCTGCTCGAGGAGCATCTCGCGGGTGAAGACCTGCTGGGGCTTCGAGGCGAGCGCCAGCAGCAGATCGAACTCGAGCGGCGTGAGGTTGATGCGGCTCTCGCCGCGCTTGACCTCGTGACCGGCGACGTCGACCGTGAGGTCGCCGATGCGGAGCTGCTCGGCGGTGGGCGCACTGCTCGCCGGCCGGAGGCGGGTGCGGATGCGCGCGACGAGCTCTTTGGGATTGAACGGCTTGACCATGTAGTCGTCGGCGCCCGACTCGAGCCCCTTGACCACGTCGGCGGTGTCGGACTTGGCGGTCAGCATGATGACGGGCGTGCCCGACTCCGCGCGGATGCGGGCGCACACCTCGATGCCGTCGAGACCGGGCAGCATCAGGTCGAGGAGCACCAGATCGGGCTTCGACGAACGGAAGATGTCGACGGCCTGCGCCCCGTCTTCGCAGAACACGGGATCGAATCCCTCGGTGCGAAGAACGATGCCGATCATCTCGGCGAGGGCGGTGTCGTCGTCGACCACCAGGATGCGACTGTTCATTTCCCCGTTTCCCACAACGTCCGTCTCGCGGCGCACGCCGCACAAGTCTCGCCACAAGAGTAGTGGAGACACCTGCAGAGCCCGTGAATACGAGCCTTGCGTGCCCTGTGGGTGGGGCAGTGCGCGAGCCCCGGATATGCCAGCATGGGAGACGACGCACCGCGCACGGGGAGCAGAGGAGCACGGCGTGACCGACGAGCAGAACTGGCAGGCGCCTGGCACGCGTCCGAGCGCCTCCGGATCCGACCAGCAGCACAGCGCCGCGCCGCCGGTCCCGCCTCCTGCGCCCCCCGTCTACGGGCAGCAATCGCCCGGCTTCGGGCAGCAGTTCCCCGCGTACGGTCAGCAGAACCCCTACGGTTATGCCCCGCCGAGTTGGACGCCTCCGCCCAAGCCCGGTCTCATCCCGCTGCGCCCCCTCAGCTTCGGCACCCTGATCGGCGCACCGTTCCAGACATTGCGGCGCAACCCCAAGATCACCGTCGGTGCTGCCCTGCTGATCCAGGGCATCCCGGCCATCGTGGCGAGCCTGCTCATCTTCGGCGGCGCCGCGCTGCTCCTCGGCCGGCTGAACAACGCCGATCAGGCCGACCAGAGCACCCTCACGGCGGGCGCGATCGGCGGCTCCATCGTGCTCGGCCTCCTGTCGCTGGTGGTCTCGGCGGTCTCCGAGGCGCTGCTCCAGGGCGTCGTCGTCGGTGAGGTCGCCCGTGGCACCGTCGGCGAGAAGCTCACCTTCCGGGCACTCTGGCAGCTGGTGAAGGGCCGGATCGGGGCGCTGATCGGCTGGACGTTCCTGCTGGCGATCGGCTGGGGCGTGGTCGTCGGGCTCCTCATCGTGGTCGCGGTCGTCCTGTTCTCGCTCGGCGGCCCCGCCGCCATCGTCGGCGGCATCCTGGTGCTGTTCATCGGCGGTCTCGGCATCGCCGCGCTCGCCATCTGGGTGAACACGAAGCTCGTCATGGTGCCGAGCGCCCTCGTGCTCGAGCGGCTGAGCCTGCGCGCCGCCGTGGCCCGCTCCTGGTCGCTGACCCGCGGATATTTCTGGAAGACGTTCGGCGTCGTCGCGCTGATCACGCTGATCGCCTACATGGTGGCGCAGATCATCTCCTTCCCGTTCGGGCTGATCGGCGGCATCATCGGCGGCATCGCCGCCCCGACGTCGATGAGCGATCCGCAGGCGAACGAGGTGTCGCAGGTGATCGTGAGCCAGCTGAGCGTCAACGTGCTCGCCAGCATCGTCACCTCGATCGTCGGTGCGATCATGTCCGTGGTGAAGACCTCAGCCCTCGCGCTCCTTTACATCGATCTCCGGATGCGCAAAGAGGGACTCGACCTCGAGTTGGTCCGCTTCGTGGAGGCCCGGCAGACGGGCCGGACCGACGTGCCCGACCCGTATCTCGCACCGGCGCGGCCGCAGGAGCCCTTCGCACAGCAGCCCTACGGGCAGCAGCCGCCGTCCGGGTGGTATCCCCCGCCGCCTCCGCCGCCCGCCGCATGACCGGAGTGCTGCTCATGCTCGTCAGAGCCGACCTGCCGGTCGATCCGAGCTCTCCCGAGGCCAAGTCCTGGATCGACGGCGAGCTCGCCAAACCCGAATACCAGGCGGCGAAACCCACCTGGTTCGACATCGCCTCGAAAGCGGTGCAGGACTGGCTCGGTTCGCTGTTCCAGGGGTCGGGCGGGGCGTTCGGCCCCGTGCTCCTGACCGTCGTGATCGTGCTGATCGTCGCTCTCATCGTCACCGCCTTCGTGATCTTCGGCGTGCCGCGCCTGAACCGCAGGGGCGCCGAGGGCCGACGCTCGCTGTTCGGCGACGACGATCTGCGGTCGGCCGCGGAGCTCCGCGCCTCCGCGGCGGCGGCGGCCCGCGCGGCGGACTGGGTGCTGGCGATCGAGGAGCTCTTCCGCGCCGTCGCGCAGGGGCTCGACGAGCGCACCATCGTCACGGTCAGCCCCGGCACGACGGCCACCGAGTTCGCGCTGCGAGCGGCGGCCGCGGTCCCTGCCGAACGTGAGCGGCTCGTCGCCGCTGCGCGCTCCTTCGACGACGTGCGCTACCTCGGCCGAGCCGGAACCGAGGGGCAGTATCAGCAGCTCGTCGCGCTCGACGACGCGCTGCAGCGGATCCGGCCCGCCTTCACTCCGGTCGAGCCGGTGGGCGCATGAGCGACCTCCTCGAGCGCCAGGACGCTCCCCCGCCGACCGAAGCGGACGCGCTGTCGCCGTCGGTGCGGCAGGTGGGCCGCCGCAGCATCCCGTGGCTCGTGCTCGGCGCGATCGCGGTGCTCGTCGCGCTGCTGGGCATCCTGCTCACCGGCGCGGACCGTTCGGCCGGCGTGCCGCTCGACCCGGCGAACGCCGGGCTCGTCGGTGGCAAGGCGGTCGCGGAGGTGCTCCGTCAGCAGGGCGTCGACGTCCGGCCGGCCGGAACCCTGGCGGAGGTGCGCGACGGGGCGACCGACGACACCACGGTGCTCGTCTTCGATCCCGACGCCAACCTCGACGACAGCGGCTACGACGCGCTGACCTCCATCGCCTCGTCCATCGTGGTCGTCGAGCCCGACTACCGGGCACTGCAGCGGCTCGCTCCCGGCGTGCGGGCGGCGGGTGGCGTCGCGGGATCCGGTCCGGTCGACGCCGAGTGCTCCGTTCCGGCCGCGGTTCGCGCCGAGAGCATCGATCCGCGGCCATCCGGCAACGAGAGCTCGGTGAGCGCGGGCGGCACCTTCCGCATCGTCGACGGCGGGGCCACCGGATGCTTCGGCAGCGGCGACCGGTACTCCCTCGTGACCACGACGGTCGACGGCCGATCAGTCGCGCTGCTCGGCTCCGCCGCCGTGCTCATGAACGACACGGTCGGCCGATCCGGGAACGCCGCGCTCGCCCTCAACCTGCTCGGCGCCCACCGCACGCTCGTCTGGTACCAGCCGGGGATCGCCGACCGCGCCGTCACCGGTCCCCCGGACATCTCCGCGCTCACGCCCGGCTGGGTGACGCCTGTCGTGATCCTGCTGGTGCTCGTCTTCATCGCCGCCGCGTTCTGGCGGGGCCGCCGCTTCGGTCCGCTCGTCGTCGAGGATCTGCCCGTCGTCGTGCGCGCCGGCGAGACGCGGGAGGGCCGCGCGCGCCTCTACCAGCGGTCGTCGGCGCGGCTGCGCGCCGTCGACGCCCTACGCATCGGGACGCTCGGCCGTCTGGCATCGATCGCCGGGCTGCCGCAGGCGACGGGCGCGGGCGAGATCGCGGATGCGGTGGCCGCGCTCATCCGCCGCGACCGCGGCACCGTGCGTGCGATCCTGATCGACGACGTCCCGCGGACGGACGCCGACCTGATCGCCCTGTCCGACTCACTCGCGGAGCTCGAACGAGCCACCGCAGCAGCCGTCACCCCCGCACAGCCGGGGCCGACCGGAAGAATGGATGCATGACCGACGTCACCACCGGACAACTCGCCAGCCCCGACAGCCCGGCAGCCGGGCCCTCCGTGCAGGCCCCCTCCCCCGATCACGCGGCCCTGCGCCATGCGCTCAGCCAGGTCAGGGTCGAGGTCGGCAAGGCCGTCGTCGGCCAGGACGGCGCGGTCACGGGACTGATCATCGCGCTGCTCGCGCGCGGTCACGTGCTGCTCGAGGGCGTGCCCGGCGTCGCCAAGACCCTCCTCGTGCGCTCACTCAGCCACGCGCTCAGCCTGGACACCAAGCGCATCCAGTTCACCCCCGACCTGATGCCCGGTGACGTGACCGGTTCGCTCGTCTACGACGGCAGCACGGGCGGCTTCGAATTCCGCGAGGGCCCGGTCTTCACGAACATCCTGCTCGCCGACGAGATCAACCGCACGCCCCCGAAGACGCAGTCGGCCCTGCTGGAGGCGATGGAGGAGCGGCAGGTGAGCGTCGACGGCGTGAGCCGCGTACTCCCCGACCCGTTCATCGTGGCGGCCACCCAGAACCCGATCGAGTACGAGGGCACCTACTCGCTGCCCGAGGCGCAGCTCGACCGCTTCCTGCTGAAGCTCACCCTGGACATCCCCGAGCGCGAGACCGAGGTCGAGGTGCTCCGTCGCCACGCCGCCGGGTTCAACCCGCGCGACCTGGCCGCCGCCGGCGTCACCCCGGTGCTCACCGCCGGCGAGCTGGCCGCCGCGCGCGCCGCCGCCGGCTCTGTCGGAGCGACCGCCGATGTGCTCGCCTACATCGTCGACCTCGCCCGCGCGACGCGTCAGAGCCCGTCGGTCAAGCTCGGCGTCAGTCCCCGCGGGACGACAGCCCTGCTGGCCGCCGCCAAGGCGTGGGCGTGGCTCTCCGGCTACGACTCCATCACCCCCGACCACGTGCAGGCCATGCTGCTGCCGGTCTGGCGGCACCGCGTGCAGCTACGACCGGAGGCCGAGCTGGAGGGCGTCGGCGTCGACGCCATCCTGCGCTCGATCGTGCAGCAGGTCCAGGTACCGATCTAGGACCCGCGACCGTGACCGTATCCGGGCGTTTCGTCGCCCTGCTCGCCCTCGGGGTCGTCCCGGTGGTGCTGCTCGGCGCGCACGAGGCGACCGCGTACGCCGTTCTGGGAGCGTGGATCGCGGTGTGCGTGGTGCTCGGCGTCATCGATCTGCTCGCGGCCGCCTCTCCTCGCCGCGTCGCGGTGGAGCGGCGGACACCGGCGCGGGTTCGGCTCGGCGCCGAGGCGCCGATCGAGCTGCTGCTGACGAACACCGGCTCGCGCACGATCCGCGGCCAGGTGCGGGATGCGTGGGAGCCGTCGGCGGGCATCGCCCGGTCGCGCACGCCCATCGTGATCCCTCCGCGGGAGCGCCGCCGGGTGGCCACGACCCTCACGCCGTGGCGTCGTGGCGAACGCCGAGTCGCGCAGGTCACTGTGCGCAGCTGGGGACCGTTGCACCTGGCGGCCAGGCAGGCGACGCTCAGCGCGCCCGGCCGCATCCGCGTGCTGCCGCCGTTCAGCTCGCGCAAGCACCTGCCGTCCCGCCTCGCGCGGCTGCGGGAGCTCGACGGCATGACCAGCGTGATGCTCCGCGGGCAGGGCACGGAGTTCGATTCGCTGCGCGAATACGTGCGCGGCGACGACGTGCGCTCGATCGACTGGCGTGCGACGGCGCGGCGCCACGATCCCACAGCCGGGCACGGTGCACGCGTCATGGTGCGCACCTGGCGCCCGGAGCGCGACCGACACGTGGTGATCGTGATCGACACCGCACGCACCTCCGCCGCGCGCATCGACGACGAGCCCCGCATCGACACCGCCTTCGAGGCGTCCCTGCTGCTGGCGGCGCTCGCCAGCAGGGCGGGCGACCGGGTGGATCTGCTCGCCTACGACCGCACCGTGCGCGGGCGCGTGCAGGGTGTCACCGGCCCGGACCTGCTCCCCCGGATGGTCGACGCGATGGCGGGCATCGAGCCCGCCCTGATCGAGATGGACTGGAGCGCCGTGCCGTCGCAGGTGGCGCAGCTCACCACCCAGCGCTCGCTGGTCGTCCTCCTCACCTCCATCGAGGCTCCTGGGGCCTCACGCGGACTGCTCTCCGTGCTGCCGCAGCTGTCGAGGAAGCACGTGGTGGTCGTGGCATCGGTCACCGATCCGGAGACTCTGCGCGCGACGACGGCGCGAGGCGACCGGGACGGGGTGTATCGCGCTGCTTCCGCCGAGCGCACGCTGCTCGACGTGGCGCGCGTCACTGCGGCGGTGCAGCGTCTGGGCGCGGATGTGGTCACCGGCTCCTCCGAGGACCTCCCGCCCGCGCTCAGCGACCACTACCTGGCGCTGAAGGCCGCCGGCCGGCTGTAGCGGCGGCTACCGGGGCCGCGCGGCCGCGCACAACTCCGGAACACTCGGCCGACGCGCCGGCCGATCCGGCACAACTCCGGAAGCCTGCGCGCATTCGCCCCGGACTTCCGGAGTCACGACTCCAGCTGCGGCACCGGTCGGCAGCAGGCCGGCGAGCGCGGCGCCCTCAGCCGGCGACGATCCGACGCGATCCGGCCTCGAACTCGCTGAGGTCGCCTGTCTCGCCCGCTCGCACCGCGCGGCGGCCGAGCACCAGCATGTAGACGAGGAACGCGGCGAGCGCCAGCGCTCCGATCGTGATCTTCGCCCAGACCGGCAGCGACGACGGCGTGACGAATCCCTCGATGAGACCCGACACGAACAGGGTGATCGCGCAGCCGATCGCCACCGTGAACAGAGCGCGCCCGTCTTCGGCGAGCGCCTGCGCCCTGGTTCGGGCGCCGGGCGCGATCCAGGCCCAGAAGATGCGGAGGCCGGCCGCCGCCGCGACGAACACGCTGGTCAGCTCGAGCAGGCCGTGCGGAAGGATGTACGCGAACATCACATCGCCCTTTCCGAAGGCGAAGAGCACGCCGGCCGCCGTGCCGACGCCGATGGCGTTGCTGAGCAGCGCGTACGGCACCCAGACACCCGTGATCCCGAAGGCGACGCACTGGGCCGCGATCCACGCGTTGTTCGTCCAGACCTGTCCGGAGAACGAGGCGGCGGGGTTGTTCGAGTAGTAGTCGATGAACGTGTGATCAACGTACTGGCGCAGCTGGGCATCCGTGCCGAAGTTCGCGAGCACATCGGGGTTGCCGGCGATCCAGGCGGCGTACAGGGTGGCGACCACGATGGTCGCCACCGCGACCGCCAGCACGATCCACCGGATGCGGTACAGAGCGGCCGGCAACTGGGCGACGAAGAACTGCGGGATCTGCGAGAACAGATTCGCGCCGGCCCCGGTGAAGCGCAGGCGCGCGGCCGCCAGCGAGACGGACAGCCGGTCGCCGACGGCGGTCGAGCCGGCGAGCGTCTTGATCGCCGAGAGATCGGTCGCACCCGACTGGTAGAGGTCGATCAGTTCGTCGGCCTCGCGCCCGTCGAGACGCCGTCGCTTCGCCAGGACGGCGAGCCGGTCCCAGTCCTCACGATGCGCGTCCGTATATGCGTCGAGGTCCATGTGCTTAGGCTAATGTCAGAGAGACCATGGTCGAGCCTTTTCAGACGCCCGGCGAGAGAGAACTCGTCACCGGTGAGGCCGTCGCGCTCGACGTCAGACCGGCCAGTTACATTCTTCGCGCCGCGGGCGCCGCCATCGATTGGCTCACGTCCATGCTCGTCATGCTCGGGTTGATCCTGCTGGTGTTCTGGACGGGCGGGGGCGTAGACGACGCGCTGGCCAAAGTTCTGGCGGTGCTGATCATCGTGTTCGGCACGGTCATCCTCCCCACCACCGTCGAGCTCGCCTCCCGCGGGCGGTCGCTCGGAAAGCTCGCGGTCGGCGCCCGCATCGTGCGCGACGACGGAGGGGCCATCGGCTTCCGCCACGCGTTCATCCGGGCGCTCGTCGGCGTGCTCGAGATCTACCTGACCTTCGGTGGCATCGCCGCCCTCGCCGGGCTGCTCGACCCGCGCTCGAAGCGGCTCGGCGACCTGCTCGCCGGCACCTACAGCCAACTCGAGCGGGTGCCTCGCGTGACGACCGTACCGCTGGCCCTCCCGCCCCAGCTGGCTGTCTGGGCGCAGACCGCGGACGTCGGCAAGCTGCCCGACCGGCTCTCCCGCCGGATCGCGCAGTACGTGCGCCAGGCGCCGTCGCTCACACCCACCGCACGCGCCGGGCTGAGCGGCGAGCTGGCGAGCGAGGCGGCCGGCTTCGTGTCCCCGCTGCCCCCGGTCGACGCCGAGACCTTCCTGCTCGCCGTGAGCGTGCTCCGCCGCGAACGCGATGCCGCCGCGCTGCGCCTCGAGCACGACCGGCTGCAGCGGCTGGAGCCCGTGCTCGACGGGCTGCCGCACGATTTCCCCGACCGCTGAGCCGAACGCATCCGCCCGTCCCCCGCTCGCCGCCCACCGACCGGACCGCCGCACCCCAGGAGATCGCATGCCCGAATACCGCGCACACTTCGACGCCACCGTCACCTTCATCAACGGCGGAGGTCTGGAGGCCACCGGCTTCCGGCTCGACCTGCCCTCCGCCGAACTGGGCGAGGCGGAGATCGGCCGGCTCTTCATCTCCCACCTGGGCCTCGCCCTCGTCGGTGACGTGACACTTCGCGGGCTCTCGATCGTCGAGGAGCAGCACCGTGGCAGCCGGGGCGTCGAGGCCGCCGCGCCCGCGGCCGGGGCGCCGGAGGTCGCCGCACGCCGTCGGATCGTCGACCTGAGCCACCGCATCCGGGCCGGACTCGTCACCTACCCCGGGCTGCCCGAGCCGGTGATCACCCCGCACCTGACCCGTGAGGCCTCGCACGCCATCTACGCCCCCGGCACCGAATTCGCGATGGACGTCATCACCATGATCGGCAACACCGGTACCTACCTCGACAGCCCGTACCATCGGTACGCCGACGGTGGCGATCTGTCGTCGCTCGCTCTCGACACACTGGTCGACCTGCCCGCGGAGGTCTTCCATCTCGCGGACGCGGACTCACGCGGCATCCCGGCCGAGGTCTTCTACGACCGGGCGCTGGCAGGCACCGCCGTGCTGCTGCACACCGGATGGGACAGGTACTTCGGCACCCCCGCCTACGCGTCGAGCGCTCCATTCCTCACGGAGGCGGGCGCCCAGCAGCTCGTGGATGCCGGTGTCACACTGGTCGGCATCGACTCGCTCAACATCGACGACACCGAGTCGGGCGGAGCGCGCCCGGCGCACTCACTGCTGCTCGCCGCAGGCATCCACGTCGTGGAGCACCTGACGGGTCTGGATGCGCTGCCCGCCCGGGGAGCACGGTTCACCGCAGCGCCGCCCGCCGTCGAAGGGTTCGGCACCTTCCCGGTGCGCGCCTACGCCGTGCTCTGACCCGCTACGTCGTGCTCTGACCCGCTCAGTCGTGCAGGATGCGCTGGAACAGCACGTGGTCCTGCCAGCGACCGGCGATCCGCAGGTAGTCAGCGGCGACGCCGATGCGCTCGAAGCCCGACCGCACCAGCACCGCCTGCGACGCGTGATTGGCCGGAAGTGCTGCGGCCTGCAGGCGATGCAGCCCGAGGTCGTCGCGTGCGGTCCCGACGACCGCGGCGAGCGCGCTGGAGGCCAGACCGCGACCGGTGTGATCGCGATCGAGCCAGTAGCCGACCGAGGCGCTCTGGAACGCTCCGCGCACGATGTCGCTGAGGTCGATCGCTCCGGCGATCGAATCGCCGTCGACGAGCACGAGCGGCAGGGCGACGCCGCGATCGCGGAGCTCGAGCTTCTCGCGGATGCGCGCGTGCTGCCCCTCGGCGGTGTAGAACTCCTCCGTGCGGGTCGGGTCCCAGGGCGCCAGGTGGCCGCGATTGCGCGCGAACGCGTCGGCGAGACCCTGCGCGTCGTCCTCGGTGCGCAGGCGCAGAACGATGCCTCCGGGCAGCTCCCGGGCAGCGAAATCGATGGCCATCAGTAGCGGTAGTGGTCGACCTTGTACGGGCCGTCGACCGGGACGCCGATGTACGAGGCCTGCTCAGGGGTGAGGGTGGTGAGCTCGACGCCGAGCGCGTCCAGGTGGAGACGCGCGACCTTCTCGTCGAGGTGCTTCGGCAGCACGTAAACGCCCACCGGATAGTTCTCCGGCGACACGAAGAGCTCGAGCTGCGCGAGCACCTGGTTCGTGAACGAATTGCTCATCACGAAGCTCGGGTGTCCCGTGGCGTTGCCGAGGTTCATCAGGCGTCCCTCGGAGAGCACCAGGA
Organism: Leifsonia sp. 10N434; assembly: GCF_056394405.1. Lineage (NCBI taxonomy): Bacteria > Bacillati > Actinomycetota > Actinomycetes > Micrococcales > Microbacteriaceae > Leifsonia > Leifsonia sp. 10N434. Next base: position 346,427 of record NZ_JBFTHV010000003.1, read on the forward strand.
CGCTGCGACCGTTGGGGAGCCGCCATTCGTGCACCTGCGGCTTGATCTCGATCTTCTCGGCACCGTCGAGGGTCTCGAGGCCGGCCATGTCGATCTCGTTGTCGAAGTGGCCGACGTTGGAGACGATCGCGAGGTGCTTCATCGCGAGGATGTGGTCGACCGTGATCACGTTGAGGTTGCCCGTGCCGGTGACGAAGATGTCGACCTCGCCGACCACCGACTCGATGCGCGACACCTGGAAGCCGTCCATCGCCGCCTGCAGCGCATTGATGGGGTCCACCTCGCTCACGATCACGCGGGCGCCCTGGCCGCGCAGCGCCTCCGCCGCGCCCTTTCCGACATCGCCGTAGCCGGCGACGAAGACGACCTTGCCGCCGATCAGCACGTCGGTGGCGCGGTTGAGGCCGTCGGGCAGCGAGTGCCGGATGCCGTACTTGTTGTCGAACTTGCTCTTGGTGACCGAGTCGTTGACGTTGATGGCCGGGAAGAGCAGCTGACCGTCGCGGGCGAGCTCGTACAGGCGGTGCACGCCGGTGGTGGTCTCCTCGGTGACGCCGACGATCTCGGCGGCCGTGCGCGTCCAGCGATCGGGGGATGCGGCCAGCGAGGCGCGCAGCGCGGCCAGGATGACCCGGTACTCGTGGCTGTCGCCGGGAGCATCGTCGGGCACGGCGCCGGCGAGCTCGAACTCGCGGCCCCGGTGCACCAGCAGGGTGGCGTCGCCTCCGTCGTCGAGGATCAGGTTCGGGCCGATCCAGTCGGCGCCGGCTGCCTCTGCCTCGGAGGTCCAGTCGAAGATCTGCTGGGTGCACCACCAGTACTCCTCGAGCGTCTCGCCCTTCCAGGCGAACACCGGGACACCGGCGGGATGCTCGACGGAGCCGTCCGGACCGACCGCGATCGCCGCGGCCGCCTCATCCTGGGTGGAGAAGATGTTGCAGCTCGCCCAGCGCACCTGCGCGCCGAGAGCGACAAGCGTCTCGATGAGCACCGCGGTCTGCACAGTCATGTGCAGCGAGCCGGCGATGCGGGCTCCGGCGAGGGGCTTGGATGCGCCGAACTCCTCGCGCAGGGCCATCAGCCCCGGCATCTCGTTCTCGGCGAGCCTGATCTGGTGCCTGCCGGCTTCGGCGAGCGAGAGATCGGCGACTTTGAAGGGCAGTGCGGTGGTCGAGTCAGCGACGGTGGAGGAGGCCATTGCCCCATTCTCGCATCCGCGGGCCGTTGCCCGCCCCGCGCGGCGGTGGCCGACCGATCAGCGGTGCCGGCCGCTCAGGCGCGGATGAGCGCCAGCACCTCGTCGCGGATGCGCTCCATCGTCTGCTGGTCGGCCGCTTCGACATTGAGGCGCAGCAGGGGCTCCGTGTTCGAGGGCCGCACCGAGAACCACCAGAACGCCTCGTCGCCGCCGGAGAAGCCGTTCACGGTGAGGCCGTCGAGCTCGTCGAACTCGCCGCGGCCGGTGAAGGCCTCGACCACTCGGGTGAACGCGCCCGGGACATCGGCGACCGTCGAGTTGATCTCCCCGGACATCGCGTACGGCGTGAACTGGGCAGAGAGCGCCGACAGCGGCCGGTCCTGAGAGCCGAACTCGGCCAGGAGGTGCATCGCGGCGAGCATCCCGTTGTCGGCGCTCCAGAAGTCGCGGAAGTAGTAGTGCGCCGAGTGCTCGCCGCCGAAGACGGCGCCGGATTCGCGCATCGCCGCCTTGATCAGGGAGTGCCCGACGCGGGTGCGCAGCGGGGTGGCGCCGGCGGCCTCGACCGTCTCAGCGACGATGTTCGACGTGATCAGGTTGTGGATGATCGTGATGTCGGCATCCGGGTCTTCTGCGCGGACCCGGGCGATCTCGCGGAGGGCGACGATCGCGGCCACCGCCGACGGCGTGACGGCGTCGCCGTTCTCGTCGATGACGAAGCAGCGGTCGGCGTCGCCGTCGAAGGCCAGGCCGAGATCGGCGCCGTGCTCGACGACCGCGCGCTGCAGGTCGACGAGGTTCTTCGGCTCCAGCGGGTTCGCCTCGTGGTTGGGGAAGGTGCCGTCGAGCTCGAAGTACATGGGGATGATCGTGATCGGCAGCGTCGGCAGTCCGGCCGCCTCGCCGAGCACCGCTGAGACCGTGAGGCCGCCCATGCCGTTGCCCGCGTCGACGACGACGGTGATCGGCCGGATGGAGCCCAGATCGACGAGCGACCGGAGATACGCGGCGTAGTCGGCCAGCACATCCTGCTCGCGCAGCGATCCGGTCTCGGCCACGGCATCGATGCCGTCGTGCAGGTAGACGGCGGCGCGGTCGCGCACGGCTCCGAGGCCGGTGTCGAGGCTGAGCCCCTGGGCGCCGGCGCGCGAGAGCTTGATGCCGTTGTAGGTCGCCGGGTTGTGGCTCGCGGTGAACATCGCGGCCGGCGCGTTCAGGGCGCCCGACGCGTAGTACGACTCGTCGGTGGAGCACAGGCCGATCGAGACCACGTCGCCACCGCGGGCCTGCGCACCGCGGGCGAACGCCGCCGCGAACGACGGCGAGGAGTCGCGCATGTCGTGCCCGACGACGACCTCGTGCCCGGCAGCACCGACCTCGTCGACGAAGGCGGCGCCGATCGCGGCCACGACCTCCTCGGTGAGATCCGATCCGACGAGGCCTCGAACGTCGTAGGTCTTGACGACGGCATCGAGGCCGGCACGGTACGGGTCGGATTCAGAGGAGTTGCTCACGCCCCATAACCTACTTCACCGAACACTTCGTGACGCACGACCTGCCAGCCCTGCGGGGCGGACATGCGTTCCGCGTGGATGGCGCACAGGTCGTAGCTGTGCGGCTCGTGGCTGAGACTGAGCGGGCCGAGCACGGCCATCGAATCCGCGTACACGTAGGTGAGCGTGGCCACGGCATCGCGCGGGCACGCCACGCGGGAACAGGGGCGGCTCAACATCGGGCTCAGAATACCTGAGTGCCGGCGACGTAGGATGACGACATGCCCCGCAACCGCCGCACCAGCAGTGAGCCGCCCGCGACCTCGCGCTGGCGCAGCCGCCACGGCCGTGGTGCCCGCGGACCGGTGACCGGACCGCATCTGCCGATGCTGAACAACCGCATCGACGCCTTCGACATGACCGTCGCCTCCACCGCCGACTACCTCAAGGGCATCTGGCCGAACGAGCTCTCCGACGTGCACTTCGAGGTCGCCGCCACGCCCATCGGCATCACGGGCGACGACGGCGTCGACCGCTGGCAGGTCGATCACGCCCACCGCCGCGTCGTGCTGTACCGGGTGCCCATCCAGCGGCTGGCGAAGCTGCACAGGAACGACGACCTGCATCGCCGGATGTACGTCGAGGGCTGCGTCTTCCGGGCCGTCGCAGAGCTCCTCGGCAAGGACCCGTGGGACCTCGCACCGGAGCGCTTCCGGCACTTCTGATCCCGGCGGTCAGCGCGCGTAGACGTCGAGCGGCGCCGCCAGCGGCCCAGGCGGGTTCAGCGCGAACGATGACGCACTGCCGTCCTTCGAGAAGCTGATGCTGGTGACGAGGTCATCAGCCCCGTCCGCGGTGTAGGTTCCGGCGGGGATCGGCCGGTTCACCGCCCCTTCGCCCGGAACGGTGAACTTCAGCTTCTTGCCGCTCTCGGCCGTCAGCGTGACCGCCCGGTCCGTGGTACCTGCATTCGCCAGGTGGATGATCGGCGCGGGCGCCGACGGGACGACCACGAGGAACCGGTCGCTCATCGGCTGCGACGACACGAACCACGAGAAGTCGCGGGTTTTGGCCCCCATCACCGATGTGCGGGCTGCGGCGACGACGGGCTCCGAAGAGTGCACCGTGACCGTGTAGTTGCCGTCTTTGAGGTTCTGCAGGGGGATCTCGGCGACGACACCCGGCTTGACGGTGACGGAGACCGAATTGCCGGCCGCCGTACCGCTCTCGCCGACCGCGCCGACCGCGACCTCCGCCGGCTGGTCGCCGGGCACGAAGACGCGCACCGCCGGAAGATCGACACCGTAGCCCTCGCCGGTCTGCGCAGCGGTCACTTTGGCGAGGTTCCTGATCGTGACGCCCGAGATCACCTGCGTCTGCGACGGAGCCCCTGTTGCCCCGCTGAGCTCGGCACCGCGCGGCTCGATTCCCTGCTCGTAGCTCTGCTGCAGCGACGCGAGCACCTGGCCGCCGGAGGTCTTCACGTGCACGACGGGAGCGGTCACACTCGGGGCGAGGCCGGCCAGCGGCACGACTGTCTGGGAGCCGGGCGGAATGACGATGCCGGCGGCGCCCGGGGCGTCCACGGCTCCGGTCTCGGCGAAGATCGTCAGGTTCACCGTCGCTTCCACCGACGTCGGGTTGGAGAGCAGCACGAGGCTGGTCTGACCGAGTGCCGTCGAGCCGGCGACCAGCCAGCTGTCGGCGCTCGGCTCATCGCACGACGCCGCGGCGAGGCCGGCGAGGTCGTCGGTGGACGCATCCTGCCATTGGGCGCCCGCGAGGAGCGGAGGCGCCGTGGAGCCCGGGGGCGTCGGAACGGTGATGTCCAGCGGAGCCTCACCGGGATCCGAGGTGTCGGTCGCGGTCTTGAGCAGGCGGGTCTGCACGTCGGAGCTGTCGCTGCCGTACGAGGTGCTCGGCGCCCCGAACGCGGAAGGGCGCGTCGCGGACCCCGCGCCGGCCGCGAGAGCCAGCAACGGCCCCGGGCAGACACGCTGCTGATCGGCCGGTACGGGCGTCACGGTGGCCACCGGGGCGGTGATCGAGAACGACGGGATCGGCAGCAGGGTCGCGCCGGCGACGGCGACCACCGCGACTCCGACGCCGATCAGTCCGGTGAGCGCCCTCACGCTTATGCGGGCGATGCCGCGCTTGTCAGCCACGGGTGCCTCCTTCCGGCGTGCGACGCGGTCTGATGACCGTCTCGTCGAGGCCGTCTTCGAGTGTGGTGGGCGCGGCGGGGGTCCAGGCGGCAGGCGTCGGCGGCACGGTCTCCCGGGCGGGCTCGACGTCGTCGGGCTCACGCGGGTCGGCGGCCTCGACCTCGTCGGCCCCGCGCGGCTCGGCAGCCTCGCGCAGGTCATCGTCGGCGGCCACGCCATCCGGTTCATCCGTCGTCTCGGCTCGATTGCCGTCCGAGGCGGCCTGCGCCACCTCGTCGTCGCCGGCCGACTCCACCGCGGCCTCGTCGTCGGGCTCCGCCTCGTACTCGGAGAGGCTCTCGTCGCCGATCGACTCATCGTCCTCCGGCTCGTCCTCCGGCTCGACGGCGACATCGTCCTCGCGCACCGCGCGCCGCTTCGGCCGCCGTGCGTTGAGTTCGGCGACCCGGTCGGCCGAGCGGATGGTCGGCAGCGACATCAGCAGCGTGAGGGCGATCACGACGGCCTGCACGACGAGGACGATCGTCCGCCAGGTCCCGCCTGCGTCGGCCGGGATCTGAGCGGCCGGCGCGACAGCGGACGTGCCGCGGTCGAACGCCCACAGCTGACCGTTCGGCGTCGTGCCCACCGGCACCAGGATGGGATTCGCGTCGAGAGCGGTCGCCGCGCGGCTGCCGGTGGTCTTCGCGATCTCGGTCGGATGCTCGCTGCCAGTCTTCTGCGGGTCGAGCGTGGTCGCCGGTGGCGTGAGCAGTACGAAATCGACACCGAGCGTCTTCATGCGCTGAGTGGCGTCGTAGCCGCTCGCCGACGCGAGGTTGCCGCCGAGGGCCGCCAGTGCCTGCTGACGGGCGGTGAGTGTGCGCTCCGTCGAACTCAGGGTGCTCTGCTCGTCGAGCGTCTCTCCGGCGCCGCGCACCAGGTCGGTGGCGATGCCGCCGCCCGGCTCCGGAGTGATCCGGAGCGTGCCGACGCGGGGCTGCGTCGCCGCCTTGGCGGTCACGACCGCCGGCATCCTGCTGCCGCTGCTCGCGGACACGGCCGACTGGTCGGGGATGTACTGGCCGACGGCCGACGGCACGACCGCGACAGCGACGGCGATGAGCGCGACCCAGGCCGGGTAGACGGCCGCGCGCCCGACCGCGGAGAGGGCGAGCACGGCGGCGCCCACCAGCCCGAGCCAGTACAGGGACACCGCGGTGCCCGGCCAGATCGGAACGACCGTCGCCCCCATCGACGCCACCTGGAGGTGCAGCGCGGCGACGGCGGAGAGGAAGCCGAGCAGGGCGACGACGAGCGCCGCGACCGCACGCGACGAGCCGCGGAGGAAGAGGGCGAGGATCGCCAGCACGCCGAGCGGGGCGAGGAGGATCGGCACCAGGATGTTCGGCGCCGCTGCCGGGATGTCCAGAGCAGCGGCCAGCGTGTGCCAGCCGCCGAGCGTCCCATCCGGGAAGCCGAGCGCCAGCTGCCAGGCGGGCGTCTGCCGGGAGTTCTGCACGACGCCGGGGTCGGCGAAGATCGACAGCCACGCGCCGCGACCGGCCTGCTGCCACACGAGCGGTGCGAAGAGCACGACGGCCGGGAGCGGGATGAACACGATGCGTGCCGCACGGCGGCCGGCAAAGGCGATCGCCGCGATCCAGGCCACCAGCAGCCCGGGGATGAGGGCGGGCGCGCAGGCGAGGGTGGCGGCGGCGAGCAGGGCGGTCACTGCGCTCGCGGCCCAGGAACGGCGCGCGACCAGGCCGGCGAAGAACAACCAGGGAAGCAGCACGTGCGCGAGCACTGCGGCGGGCCTGCCGTCTTGCAGACCGACGAGCAGGGTCGGCGCGATCGCGTAGGTCAGCCCGGCGAAGGCGCGCAGCAGCGTGCGGTTGGTCAGCCGTGCGGCGGCGAGCCACGCGCCGAGGGCGGCGAGTGGAAGGGCCGCGACGTAGAGCACGACGAGTGAGAAAGAGGGGTTCCAGAACGTGAGAGTGCCGAGCACGGCGAGCACGGCGGAGAGCGGATCGGCGGCCCCGACGAAGCCGAGACCCAGGTCGCGCCAGCCGTAACCGAGATTCGCCCACAGCTGGCCGACAGAGCTGTTCAGCGGCAGCAGACCGCCGCCGCTGACGGCGCTGCTGCCGAGCAGCGGGAAGAACACCGCGATGCCGACGACGAGCGCCACGAGCACCGTCCAGCCACCACCGGTGCCGAAGAAGTCGAGCTCCTGCCGCTCCCCCTGCTGGCCGACCATCGCGGCCTCGCGTTTGAGAGCGCGCGCACGTCGCACCTCGGGGAACGGGATGCGGAGCGGCGCGATCGCCGCCCAGCTCACCGACTTGCTCGTGGCCAGCGCGCGGCGCGCGTTGCCGATGCGCATACCGGAGAAGGCGACCGCGAATGCTGCGGCCAGCTCCCCTCCGACCGCCCCTGGCTCCTTGCGGACGATGCGGCCGATCGATCGCAGGATCGCCAGCGGAACGAGGCTCAGCCAGTGGAAGGGAACGGCGGCGCCCGGCGCGTAGACCATGCGGCGATGCAGCTGGGCTGCGCGCCGTTCGCGGACGAGGCGGCGGCGCACCCGCCACTTGCGCGAGAGGTTCGGGCCGGCGACGCCGTCTCCGGCGATGGCCACCCGCGCCGCGGCGACCAGCGTCACGCGGAATCCGGCGAGCCGCACCCTCGTGCTGAAGTCGAGTCCGTCGTCGGCGGTGGGAAGGCCGGGATCGAAGCCGCCGAGCTGATCCCAGAGCGTGTGCCGCACGATCATGCCGGCCGACGACACGGCCAGCACATCGGAGAGACCGTCGTGCTGGGCCTGGTCCATCTCGTTCTCGACCAGGGGCACGGCGGCGCCGAACGGCGTCATGGCCTCACCGAGCTCCCGGATGAACGCCGGGTCCTCCCAGTCGACGAGCTTCGGGCCGGCGGCGGCGACCGACGGCGAGACCTCGACGGCGGCGAGCAGAGCCTCGAGAGCGCCGGGCTCCGGCGCCGTGTCCTGGGCGAGCAGCCAGAGCCATTCGTTGTCCGACGACGGCGGAGCGGTGACCCGGAGGGCGGTGGCGACGGCGGCCCCGAACGGGAGCTTCTCCTGCACAGAGACCAGCTGCGTCGGCCCGGATTCAGCGAGCAGGCGCGGGGCGTCGTCGGTCGCAGCGCAATCGACGGCGATCACGGCATCCGGTTTTCTCGTCTGCGCCGCGAGGGCGTCGAGAGTGCGCTGAAGGTGGTGGCCGCCACTGTGGGCGACGACGATGGCGGTGACTCTCGGATACATCGGAGTCAGCCTAAGTTGGGGTCGGGCGTATGCCGGTCAGTGTGTCGGGCGCGGCGCATATTCGCGCCGGGCGACCGGTCAGCCCGCGCGCTTGCGGAGTTTGCGGCGCTCGCGCTCGGAGAGACCGCCCCAGATTCCGAAACGCTCGTCGTTCGCCAGCGCGTACTCGAGGCACTGCGAGCGGACCTCGCACGAACCGCAGATGCGCTTGGCATCGCGAGTGGAGCCGCCCTTCTCGGGGAAGAACGCCTCGGGATCGGTCTGAGCGCACAGCGAGTCGGACTGCCAGGCCAGCGGATTGTCGTCGTCGACATTGGCCCGCACCCCCGGAACGCCGAGCTTGACCGGATCGATGAACCAGTCGTCGGGTACTCCAGAGCGATATTCAGGAACTGTCATATCGGTCTCCCACCCATTAACTGCAATGCACGTAAGGCAACGTGTTGTGATAATTACACCGTTGTCATTCGCTCACGTCAAGTCGCGAATCGTAAAGCCTTAAGCAGGAGTCGAGAGTTCACGACGCGCCGATGGCGCACAACAATCGCGACACGCCCGGGCGTTCTACCCCCGCGCGACCCGCTTTCAGGAGGCTGCCTGCCGTGCTTCCCAGGCGCTGCGGACCATTTCATCGAGTGAGTGCCTCATCCGCCAGTCGAGATCGCGTGCCGCGAGCTCGCCCGATGCCACGATCCTGGCAGGATCTCCCGGTCGCCGCGGCCCCACTTCTGGGGTGAACGCGATCCCGGTCACCTCGGCCACCGTCGCCATGATCTCGCCGACGGAGACGCCGTCTCCGCTGCCGAGGTTGTAGACGGGCTCGATCCGCTCGCGGGCGTCGAGGCGCTTGGCCGCAGCGACATGCGAGACGGCCAGATCGGCGACGTGGATGTAGTCGCGCACGCAGGTGCCGTCGGGCGTCGGATAGTCGTCGCCGTTAACGCGCGGGACGCGGCCGTCGACGAGCGCGTCGAAGACCAGCGGGAACAGGTTGTGGGGGCTCGTGTCGCGCAGGGCGGGGTCGCCGGAACCGACGACGTTGAAGTAGCGCAACGACGTGTGACGGAGCGCGGCCGCGACGCCCTGGTCGCGCAGCAGCCATTCGCCGATCAGCTTGGACTCGCCGTACGGCGACTGCGGGTTCTTGGGCGTCTCCTCGGTGACGAGGTCGACATCCGGCGTTCCGTACACCGCCGCGGACGACGAGAACACGATCGCGTCGACGCCGGCATCCTGCATCGCGGCCAGCAGCACCGCGGTGCCGGTCACGTTCTGCTCGTACGTGTGCAGGGGGCGCTGCACCGATACACCGGCGTACTTGAAGCCGGCCACGTGCACGACGCCGCTCACGGCGTTCTCGGTGAAGACGCGCTCGAGCAGCGGGCCGTCGAGGATGGTCCCCCGGTAGAACGGGACGCCCGCCGGCACGAACTCCTCATGGCCGCTCGACAGGTCGTCGACGACGACGACCTCGATCCCCTCGGCCAGGAACGCCCGAACGATGTGCGAACCGATGTATCCGGCCCCTCCGGTCACCAACCACGCCACGCGACGCACCTCCTCGCGCCGGCACCCTGCCGGCCCAACCGACCCTATCGCGACGACGTGACGCGTCGGGTGGGTGGGGTCAGACGAAGGCGGCCAGACCGGTGATCGAGCGTCCGACGATGAGAGTGTTCATCTCGCGGGTGCCTTCGTACGAGTACAGGGCCTCGGCATCGGCGAAGAAGCGGGCGACGTCGTAGTCGATGACGATGCCGTTCCCGCCGAGGATCTCGCGGCACCAGGCGACGGTCTCGCGCATCCGCGCCGTCGTGAAGGCCTTCGCCAGTGCCGAGTGCTCGTCGCGCTGCTCTCCGCGGTCCAGCATCTCCGACACGCGCGTGCAGAGTCCGATCGACGCGGTGATGTTGCCGAGCGACTTCACGAGCAGGTCCTGGATGAGCTGGTGGGAGCCGATCGGCTTGCCGAACTGCACCCGCTCCTTGGAGTACTTCACGGCGGCCTCGTAGGCGCCGACGGCGACACCGACGGCCGCCCAGGCGACCTCGGCGCGGGTGAGGCGCAGCACCGCCGCGGTGTCCTTGAACGTATTGGCGTTCTGCAGGCGCAGCGACTCGGGCACGACCACGTTCTCGAGTGTGATGTCGGCGTTCTGCACCATGCGGAGCGACTGCTTGCCCTCGATCTTGGTCGCGGTGTAGCCCGGCGTCGACGTGGGCACGATGAAGCCCTTCACCTGACCGTCTTCTGCACTCTTCGCCCAGATCACGGTGATGTCGCTGAACGTCGCGTTGCCGATCCAGCGCTTCGACCCGTTCAGCACCCAGTTGTCGCCGTCGCGGGTCGCGATGGTACGCAGACCCTGCGCCGAGTCGGAGCCCGACAGCGGCTCGGTCAGCCCGAAGGCGCCGAGAACCTCACCGGAGGCCAGCTTGGGCAGCCACTCCGCGCGCTGCTCGTCCGACCCGCAGACGCCGATCGCGCCCAGCGCGAGCCCGTTCTGCACGCCCACATAGGTGCTCACCGACGCGTCGACGCGCGCGAGCTCGAGGGCGACCCAGCCGCGGAACACCGCCGAGTTCTCGAAGGCGGCCGTCTCGGGGAAGCCGAGCCCGATGGTGCCGGTGCGATGCAGGCCCTCGATGATCTGGTGCGGGAACTCGGCCTTCTCCCAGTACTCGTTGACCACGGGCTTCACCTCGGACTCGAGGTAGGCGCGCAGGTCGGCGATGAACGCCTTCTCGCGATCGGTGAGGAGGTTCTCGTAGCCGTAGAAGTCGCTGGCGAGGGTCTCGAAAGCCATGTCTGCTCCATTGCGTGCCGGGGTGCGGATGCCGTCCAAGAGGACCAGCGTCAGCCTAGGCAGGTGGCACCGGCCGCTCAAAGCGGTTGGTAGTTTGGTCTAACGATTCGGAAGGGACCGTCACGGATGTTTGTGCGCATCGGCAATACTCCTCGCGATTACGCCTGGGGGTCCACCACGGCGATCGCCGGGCTGCTCGGAACGACTCCGTCGGGTCATCCGGAGGCGGAGCTGTGGCTCGGAGCGCACGCCGGCTCGCCCTCGGTGATCCTCGATCCATCGCAGACCGGCAGCGCGGCGGACCTCGCTTCGTGGATCGCCCACGAGCCCGGTTCGGCGCTGGGTGAGGGCGTGAATCGCCTCCCTTATCTGCTCAAGGTGCTCGCCGCCGCCGGCCCGCTCTCGCTGCAGGCGCACCCCTCGAACGCGCAGGCCGCGGCCGGGTTCGCCCGCGAGAACGCCGCGGGAATCCCCCTCGACTCCCCCGACCGCAACTACAAAGACGCCTCCCACAAGCCGGAGCTGATCTTCGCCGTCAGCGACACGTTCGACGCCCTCTGCGGCTTCCGCGATGTCGAGCGCAGCGCCCGGCTGTTCACGCGCATCGCCGACACCGCGGCCGACGGCGAACGTGCCGCGATCGCCGCGTTTGCCGAGACCCTCGCCGGCGAGCCCGCCGCCGTTCTGCGCTCGGCCACCGAATGGCTGCTCGGCGGCGACCCGGCCGTCGCGCAGCTGGTCGACGCGGTGGTCACCACCACCGCATCCGTCGACGCGGACCCGGCCGGCGACGACCTGGCCGTGGCGGCCGACACGGTGCGGATGCTCGCAGCGGCGTTCCCGGGCGACCCCGGAATCGTGCTCGCCCTCCTGCTCAACCGCGTCACCCTCCGGGCCGGGCAGGTGCTCTACCTGCCCGCTGGCAACATCCACGCCTACCTGCGCGGCCTCGGCATCGAGCTGATGGCGGCGAGCGACAACGTGCTGCGCGGCGGCCTGACCCCCAAGCGCATCGATGTGCCCGAACTGGTGAGCATCCTCGACTTCTCCCCCATCGACGCCACCCCGCTCGAGCCGGAGCGCCCCGCGCCCGGCGTCGAGGTGTTCCGGCCCGAGGAGCCCGACTTCGCGCTCGACCACGTCGTTGTGGGCGACGGCGTCGACGAGGTGCGTCTCGCGCTGCCGGGTGCCGCGATCGCACTCTGCACGGCCGGCGAGGTGACGATCGACGGCGCGCACGGGCGCATCACCGTGGCGCGCGGCGAGTCGGTCTTCGTGACCCCGGACGAAGAGGCGCTGACGATCAGCGGCTCCGGAACGCTTTTCGTGGCCGCACCCAACGTGTAGCGTCCCGGTATGGCGATGGCGCGCTTCGTCGAGACCTTCGAGGGCGACGACCTGGATCCGGCGGCGTGGACCACGAGCTACCTGCCGGCCTGGAGTTCGCGCGCCGCCTCGGCAGCGACGTATCGCGTCGCAGGGGGCGAGCTCTCGCTCAGCATTCCGCCGGCGCATCCGTTGTGGTGCCCCGACCTGCACGAGGGGCCGCTGCGGGTCTCCGCGGTTCAGACCGGGAACCGATCCGGGCCGGTGGGCAGCGCCGATGGCCAGCAGCCGTTCCGCGAGGGCTTGACCGTGCGCGAGGAGCAGCCGACCGTGATCGGTTTCGCGCCGCTCTACGGCCGCATCGAGGTGGAGTGCCGCGCCACGATCTCAGCTCGATCCATGTTCTCGGCCTGGATGGTCGGCCTCGAAGACCGCCCGGAGCGCTGCGGCGAGATCTGTCTCGTGGAGGTGTTCGGCGACACGGGACTCATCGGGAGCGGCGTGCACCCGTTCCGTGATCCGCGACTGCGCGAGGACTTCGACGCGATCGACTTGGGCGTCGATGTGGACGACTGGCACGTCTACGCCGCCGATTGGAGCCCCGACGGCGTGGAGTTCTCGGTCGACGGCGACGCGACCCGCAGCGTCGCGATCGCGCCCGACTACCCGCTGCAGCTCATCCTCGGCGTCTTCGACTTCCCCGATCGCGCCCCCGGCGACGGCCCGGATGCGGTGACACCCGTCGCCGAGCTCGCCGTGCGCCGGGTCGAAGGGTCGTCGCAGGCCCGCTCCATTAGTCTTTCGAGGTGACCACCGCAGCATCGACCCGCCGGCCGACCCGCACCGCCACGGGCGGCGGAGGCGCGGTGGCGTTCGCGACCCTGGTGATCTTCACGCTCTTCGCGGGTGATTTCTGGCGCAACCTGATCAGCTGGCCCGCGTACTTCGCCCTCGACGGCCTGCTGCTGGTCGGCAGCATCGTGTTCCTCGTGCGCCGGCGCCCCGCCTTCAACTGGCGGCGTACGCCCCGGATGCTCGCCCTGTTCCTGCTGCTGCTCACGGTGTCGATCGCGTGGTCGTTCTACCCGGGTGCGAGCGCCCTCGGCGTGCTCGCCCAGTGGTCGACCACCACCGCCGCCGTGTTCGTCGCCCTCTGCCTCGACTGGCCGCAGCTGCTGCGGGCCCTCGGCAACGCGTTCCGCTGGATCCTGGGGCTCTCGCTGGTCTTCGAGCTGATCGTCTCGCTGTTCGTCCGACAGCCGGTGCTGCCCCCCTGGGCTACGTATCCTCCGGGAAAGCAGCCGGCGGCGTTCTACTGGAGCAGGGACCTGCTGTTCCACGGCGGCCAGATCCAGGGCATCCTGGGCAACAGCAACCTGCTGGCGATGATCGCGCTGCTCGCCCTCATCGTGTTCGGCATCCAGCTCGCCGATCGCACGGTGCGGCGCTCGGTGGGCATCGCCTGGATCGTCGTCGGGCTTCTCACCTTCGCGCTCACCCGCTCGTCGACGGTCATCGTCGCCCTGCTCTTCACCGTCGTGGTGCTCGCGTTCGCCCTCTGGACGCGACGGGCCGGCCCCGACCGTCGACGGCCGGTCTACCTCACGGCGGCGGCCCTCCTGGTCGTCGGCGTCGTGCTGTCCATTGTGTTCGCCTCGCGCATCCCGGGCCTGCTCGGCAAGAGCGAAGACCTCACCGGGCGCCTCACGATCTGGGACTCGGTGATCGGCCTGGCTCAGCAGCGCCCGGCGTTCGGCTGGGGCTGGGTGAGCTATTGGGCGCCGTGGGTCGCCCCCTTCGACGGTCTCGCCGTTCGCAACGGGGTCCAGTACCTGCAGGCGCACAACGTGTGGCTCGACGTCTGGCTCCAGCTGGGCATCGTCGGTCTCGTCGTCTTCATCCTGCTGGTGCTCGCCACGCTGAAGCGCTCCTGGTTCCTCGCCGTCGACCGGCCGCGCACGGGCGTCGTCGATGACAAGCCGTACTCCGCGCTGACCCTGCTGCCGCTGCTCGTACTCGCGGCCTACCTCGCCCAGAGCGTTGCGGAGAGCCGCCTGATCATCGAGGGCGGCTGGCTGCTCCTGGTCGTGTTCTCACTGAAGACGAAGCAGACCGCACCGTAGGATTGCTGCATGGCCGCGACCCGACGTCCCCTGGTCCCCGTCGCGGTGACCGAGTTCCTCGGCTCTGCGCGGTTCAACTCCGTGCTCTCGCTGGTGGCCGTCGGCGTCGGGTTCTCCACCCACGCGATCCGGGCCGTCATCGGCTGGCCCGGCCTGATCGGCGCGATCGCCGTGCTCGTGGTGCTCGCGGCCCTCTCGTTCATCGCCCAGCGCCGCATGATCGAGTGGCACGGCCTGCTTCCGATCTCCATCCTCGTCTTCGTCGGCTGGTGCGCGATCAGTCTCTTCTGGAGCAGCTACCAATGGGCGACGCTCGCCGGCGTGGTCTATCAGCTGAGCTTCGCCTTCCTCGCGATCTACATCGCCCTCGTGCGCGACGCGATCCAGATCGTGCGTGTGGTGGGCGATGTGCTGCGGTTCCTGCTCACGGCATCTCTCGCGCTCGAGGTGTTCAGCGGGCTGATCATCGACCTGCCGATCCGGTTCCTGGGCATCCAGGGGAACATCGCCGGCGGCGGTCCGATCCAGGGGCTGTTCGGCTCCCGCAACCAGCTGAGCATCGTCGCCCTCATCGCCTTCGTCACGTTCCTCGTCGAGCTGCGCACCCGGTCGGTGCGGCCGCCGCTGGCCGCGGTGTCGATCACGCTCGCCGTGCTCAGCATCCTGCTCGCCCACTCCCCCGTGATCGCCGCGGTGTCGCTCGTCGTCGGCCTGGCGACGCTCGCTCTCTTCGCGCTGCGCCAGGTGCAGGCGAAACACCGCCGCTACTACCAATGGGGGCTTGCGGCGCTGACGATCGTCGCGCTCGTGCTGGCCTACGTGTACCGCACGCGCGTCATCGACCTGCTGAACGCCCGCGCCGACTTCCAGGTGCGGTACCGGCTGTGGATCCAGATCTGGGAGCTCATCCCGGTCAACCAGACGGTCGGCTGGGGATGGGTCGGCCAATGGCCGCAGGACATCTACCCGTTCACGGCCATCCAGGCCGCCACCGGTTCAGCGCACACCGACGGCCTCAACGCCTACCTCGACGTCTACCTGCAGGTCGGCATCATCGGCGTGCTGCTGTTCGTCGCCCTGCTCGCCCTCGCGTTCGGCCGCTCCTGGCTGCTCGCCTCGAACAAGCGCAGCGTCGTGTACGCCTGGGCGCCGCTCGTGCTCGTGGCCCTGCTCACCACGAGCGTCTTCGAGAGCTCCATCCTGGTCGAGGCCGGATGGCTGCTGCTGGTGATCTGCGCGGTGAAGGCCTCGCAGGGGATGAGCTGGCGGCGGCACCTGCCGCACCGGGAGCCGCAGCAGGTCTAAGCGGGCTGGAACAGATCGCGCAGAACATCCGCCGTGCCGCGGCTGGCGTACTGCACGTACAGTCCACGCCGCCAGAGGGCGAGCACCGCGCGCACCCGCTTGAGGCGGTTCCCCGGCAGCGCCGCGCGCTCCGCCTCGAACGCGGCCTTCGCCCTCGCGTGCTCCAGCACGCCCTCCGGCACGGCGTCGCCGAGTTCGGCGAGACGGTCGGCGAGCACGGCGAAGCGGCGGGCGAGCATCAGGTTGCGATCGCCGCGGTTCTGCAGGACGCGCGACACCTTGTACCGGAAGGTCGGCTCGGCCACGCCGATGAGGTTGGAGCCGTGCAGGCGGTAGTCGATGGTGGGCTCCTCGAGCACGTCGACACGACCCGTCACCGACGCGATGATTGCGAGCCACTCATCGTGCACCCATTCCGGCGGGAACGGCATCGCCCGCTCCACCAGGTCACGACGGAACACCGCTGTGGCGCCGGTGGCGAGGTTGCGGCGCAGCAGCACCCGGAATGCGTCTCCGCTCCGCTCCGCGCGGAACTCCGCGGGAGAGACCTCGAGCGACTCGAAAAGGGTGCGTCCGAGGGCCACGCCGTTCTCATCGACCAGGGCGGCGTCCGTGTGCAGGAAGGTGAGTGACGGGTCGGCGGCGAAGCGCTCGGTGATCGTGCGAAGCCGTCCGGGGCGCCAGCGGTCGTCCTGATCGCTCAGCGCGACCAGGTCGCCATCGGCGGCGGCGATGGCGCGCTCGAAGTTCGCGGTGACGCCGCTCGGAGCGTCGCCCTCGAGCACCACGAGCTCCGGCACATCGTCGCGCGAGGCGATCGTCTCGCGCACGACGGCCATCGTGCCGTCATCGGAGCCGTCATCGGAGACGACGAGCTGAGAGGCACCGGGTCGCTGGTCGAGGATGCTGAGCAACTGCTCAGCGATGTACGGGCGGCCGTTGTACGTGCACAACGCGACCGAGAGACGCGTCACGCGAGAGCCGACCGGGAGGCGTGGGCGTCCCACGCCGAGGAGACGATCTCGTCGAGGCTCCGGCTGGCACGCCAGCCGAGCTCGCGTGCGATCTTCGCGGGCGATGCCACCACGATGCTGGCGTCGCCATCGCGGCGGGGAGCGATCTCCGGACGCAGGGGCGAACCCGACGCGGCGAGGATGGCCTCGACCATCGCCCGCACGCTCGTGCCCTCGCCGGTGCCGACGTTGAACACCGTGTGGCCAGGCTCGTCGGCGGCCGTGCGGTCGACGGCAGCCAGATGCGCCTCAGCGAGGTCGAGCACATGCACGTAGTCGCGCACACAGGTCCCGTCGGCCGTGTCGTAGTCGTCGCCGAAGATCAGGGGCGGCAGACCGTTCTCGATGCGTTCGATGACCATGGGGACGAGGTTGAGCACGGCACGGTCGGCCAGCTCCGGCCATCCGGTACCGGCGACGTTGAAGTAGCGCAGGCTGACCGCGGACAGGCCGAACGCGGTCGCGGCGTCGCGCACAAGCTGCTCGCCGACCAGTTTGGTCTCGCCGTACGGGTTCACCGGCACGGCGTCGGCGTCTTCGGGGATGGCGTTTCCCGTCGCACTGCCGTACACGGCCGCCGAGGACGAGAAGACGAGCCGGGTGACGGAAGCGTCTTCCATGGCCAGCAACAGGTTGGCTAGTCCGGCGACGTTCTGCTGGAAATACCAGGCGGGTCGCTGAACCGACTCGAAGACCTGCTTGCGGGCTGCGAAGTGCAGGACCGCCTCGATCTTCTCGTCGGCGAGCAGGCTCGCTACGCGCGCGACCGACGACGGCTCTGCGAGATCGAGTTGCTCGATCCGTACATCCGGAACCCGGCCGGCATCCCCGGTCGCGAGGTCGTCGACGATGACCACATGGTCGCCGCGGCGCCGCAGCAGGCGCACCACGTGCGCGCCGATGTAGCCGGCGCCGCCGGTGACGAGGATTCGCATGGGCCCGATTCTATGAGATGGGTCTCTGAGTATCCGAAGAGCCACTACGCGTTTGCTCAGAACCGGACGGGGCGACTGTTTCGGCCGCCGGCGGGACAGACGCCTGACCAGCTGCACCGATGGGCTCGGCGACGCCCTCCGCCACGTCGGGGAACGCGTCTCCCGCTCGCGGCGCCTGGAGGATGGCGAGCTGCCGGGCGAGCTCGGTGATCTCCCGTTCAGTGTGGCGGTGCCTGCGCTGCTGCAGGATCGAATTGCCGACGAAGACGACGATCAGCCCGTAGAGCAGCAGGTCCGTGCCTCTGCCGACGCCGACGACGCGGGCGACGGCCGTCACGGCCGACGGGAAGATGACGGCGAGCACGACGACGGCCACCAGGAGCAGCATGACCAGCCGGCGGATCGCCAGATGGCGCACCCCGCGGCCCGGCAGGATCAGAAAGATCGCAAAGGCTGCGAGAACGATGATCAGGATGATCTTGATGGTGAGTTGTCCCGTGTCCACGGTGTCTCCTACTTCAGGAACAGATCGCTGAGGATGTTGACCGAGTTCCAGACGGACTGGCCCTTCGACCGCGAGTAGTCCGTGTAGACCACGTGCACCGGCGCCTCGGCCCAGCGCAGTCGGTTGCGACCGATCTCCGACACGATCTCCGACGCGTGCGCCATGCGGTTCTGCGTGATGGCGACCGTCTCGGCAGCGTGGCGATTGAATGCCCGGAGGCCGTTGTGCGCGTCGGTGAGCTGGACCCCGCTGCTCATCCGCTCGAAGACGACACCCAGCTTCAGCACGACGCGTTTGACGAAGGCGACCTTGGTGCGTTTGTCAAGGAAGCGCGAGCCGACCACGATGTCGAGCGGCTGCTCGTCGAGCATGTGCACCATCGCGACGGCGTCGGCGACCTGGTGCTGACCGTCGGCGTCGAACGTCACGAAGTAGTCGGCGGACGGATCGGCGAGCGCATAGTCGAGCCCGGTGCGCAGGGAGGCACCCTGTCCGAGATTGACCGGATGACGGACGACGACCGCACCGGCGGCACGCGCCTCGACGACGGAGGCATCGGTGCTCCCGTCGTCGACGCAGACGACCTTGGGGAACGTCTTACGCGCCTCTTCCACGACGGCGCGCACGACAGGCGCTTCGTTGTAAAGAGGGATCACGAGCCACGTTCGGTGCTCGACGGGTGTAATCGGTGGTCTCCTCTGTCGTCGCCCGGGTCAGGGCTGTTCAGCTCGAATCGCTCACCCATCTTAGCTCGGGCACCCGCCGCGAACCTGGGCCCTGGCCGTCCGCCGGGCTTCCCAGGAGGTTCGCGTGGTAGTTTCGATGCGCAATCGCCCCTGTAATGCGGGCACCCTTCACTCCCGAGAGGACACAAGGCGTTGGTCTTTGTCGCACCTCAGGCCGACGTCTCGCCGGACGCGTCGATCGGCGATGGTTCCAAGATCTGGCATCTGGCCCAGGTCCGCGAGAACGCGGTGCTCGGCACCGACTGCATCGTCGGCCGCGGTGCGTACATCGGCACGGGCGTGCGGATGGGCGACAACTGCAAGGTGCAGAACTACGCGCTCGTCTACGAGCCGGCCGTGCTCGGCCACGGAGTCTTCATCGGGCCGGCCGTCGTGCTCACCAACGACACGTACCCGCGTGCGGTCACCCCTGACGGAGAGCTGAAGAGCGCGCACGACTGGACGCCGGTCGGCGTCACGATCCACGACGGTGCTTCCATCGGCGCGCGTGCGGTCTGCATCGCCCCCGTGACCATCGGCCGGTGGGCTACCGTCGCCGCCGGAGCCGTCGTCACCACCGACGTCCCCGACTTCGCCCTGGTGGCCGGCGTGCCCGCCCGGCGCATCCGCTGGGTCGGCAAGGCCGGAGTGCCGCTCGAACGCGAGGGCGACGACTGGGTGTGCCCCGTCACGGGCGAGCGATACCGCGAACACGACGATGTACTGAAAGAGGTTGACTGATGACCGAGGCTCCCGCCTTCATCCCTGCAGCGAAACCGATCATCGGCGACGAGGAGCGCGCGGCGGTCGACGCCGTGCTGGCGTCCGGGATGCTCGCCCAGGGCGAAGAGGTCGCCGCGTTCGAGACGGAGTTCTCGTCGCACCTCGTCGACGGCCGCCACGCCGTCGCGGTCAACTCGGGGACGGCCGGACTGCACCTCGGTCTGCTCGCCGCCGGCGTCGGCCCCGGTGACGAGGTCATCGTGCCGTCGTTCACGTTCGCCGCCACGGCGAACTCCGTCGCGCTGACCGGGGCGCGCCCCGTGTTCGCCGACATCGAGCCCCGGCACTACGCGCTCGACCCGGCCGCCGTGGAGGCCGCGATCACCGAGAACACCGTCGGCATCATGCCCGTGCACCTTTACGGGCACCCCGCCGATATGACCGCGCTCGGCGAGATCGCATCCCGTCACGGCCTCGCGCTCTTCGAAGACGCCGCCCAGGCCCACGGTGCGTCATTCGGCGGAAAGCCCGTGGGTTCGTTCGGGACGTTCGCGATGTTCAGCCTCTACCCGACCAAGAACATGACGTCCGGTGAGGGCGGCATGGTCACGACCTCCGACGACGAGGTCGCCCGCCGGCTGCGGTTGCTGCGCAACCAGGGCATGGAACGCCAGTACGAGAACGAGCTCGTCGGCTTCAACGCCCGTATGACCAACCTGCACGCCGCCATCGGCCGGGTGCAGCTGACCAAGATCGACGGCTGGACCGAGCAGCGGCGCGCGAACGCCGCCTTCCTCGATGCGAACCTGCGCGGCGTGCAGACGCCGGCGGTCGCCGAGGGAGCGACCCACGTCTACCACCAGTACACGATCCGTGTGCCGGAGGATCGCGACGGTTTCGCCGCCGCCCTGCGCGAGGAGTACGCGATCGGCAGCGGCGTCTACTACCCGATCCCGAACCACCGCCTCCCCTCGTTCAACCGTCCGGAGGATCTGCCCGAGACCGAGCACGCCGCAGCGCAGGTTCTGTCGCTGCCGGTGCACCCGTCGCTGAGCGCCGGCGATCTCGACCGCATCGTCGAGGCCGTCAACGCACTGGCGGGAGCGGGCGCCTGATGGCCGACCTGCGCATCGGCCTCATCGGCCTCGGCATGATGGGACGCCACCACGCCCGCGTGATCCGCGAGGTCGAGGGCGTCACGCTCGCCGGCGTCGCCGACTCGTACGGCGACCCCCACGGCGTCGCCGGTGATCTCGCGATCTCGGCGTCGGTCGACGAGCTCATCGATCTCGGCATCGACGGGGCGGTCGTCGCCGTTCCGACCTTCCTGCACGAAGAGGTCGCACTGCGCCTTGCCGATGCCGGCGTCCACGCACTCGTCGAGAAGCCGATCGCGGGCGACGTCGAGTCGGGGACCCGGGTCGTCGAGGCGTTCGAGCGCGCCGGCCTGGTCGGTGCTGTCGGGCACATCGAGCGCTTCAATCCTGCACTCCTCAGCCTCCGCGAGCGCATCGAGGCCGGCGAGCTCGGCGAGGTCTACCAGATCGCCACGCGCCGGCAGGGACCGTTCCCGGCACGCATCGCCGATGTGGGCGTCGTGAAAGACCTGGCGACCCACGACATCGACCTCACCTCGTGGCTCGCGCAGAGCGGGTTCGCATCCGTGTCGGCGCACACGGCGCTGCGCAGCGGGCGCGAGTTCGAGGACATGGTGTCGTTCACCGCTCGGCTGCGCAACAACGTGATCACGAACCACCTCGTGAACTGGCTCTCGCCGATGAAGGAACGGGTCACGGTCGTCACCGGCGAGTACGGGGCGTTCGTCGCCGACACCATCAGCGGCGATCTCACCTTCTACGAGAACGGCACCGCGCGCACCGAGTGGGAGTCCGTCATGGCCTTCCGGGGAGTGAGCGAGGGCAGCGTGCTGCGCTACGCCCTCACCAAGCGCGAGCCGCTGCGCGTCGAGCACGAGGCCTTCCGCGATGCGATCCTCGGCCGGGAGAACGCTCCCGCCCGCATCGTCACCATGCGCGAAGGCCTCGAGAACGTCCGCGTCGCGGAGGCCGTCCTCGCGTCGGCCGAGCAGTCGGCGACGGTCGTCCTGCCGGCGTGAGGTCACGCATGCGACGGGTACTGATCGCTTCCCGCCTCTATGCGCCCGAGGTCGGTGCAGCGGCTTTCCGGCTGCGCGCTCTCGCACGCGGGCTGTCGGGTGAGGGGGCAGCGGTCACCGTCGTCACCACGAACCCACCGCGGGGCTCCGGGCGTCCCGCCCGCGACGCCGGCGTGCGGGTGCGCCGGCTCCCGGTACTGCGAGACGCAGGCGGAAACGTCCGCGGCTACGTGCAGTACCTCAGCTTCGACATCCCGCTGTTCTTCCGGCTCCTGGTGTCGTCGGCCGACCTCGTCGTCTCCGAGCCGCCGCCCACCACCGGCCTGGTCGTCGCGGTCACCTCCTGGCTGCGCCGGAGGCCGTACGCCTACTATGCGGCCGACGTGTGGACGGACGGTCTGGTCGCGCTGGGCGCACCCGGCGCGCTCATCCGGATCATGCGCGCGGTCGAAGGATTCGTGCTCCGCAACGCCGCAGCCGTCGTCGCTGTCTCCGACGAGGTGGCCGACAAGGTCGCCGCGTTCGGCACGGCTCGTTCGTCGATCGCCGTCGTCGGAAACGGTGTCGACACCGACACGTTCACGCCGCTGGGCGAATCGGTCGAGGTCGGGCACCCGATGTTCGTGTACACCGGAGCGATGTCCGAGTGGCAGAGCCCCACGGTGTTCGTCGAGGCGCTCCCCCTCGTGCGCGAGGTGTTCCCCGAGGCGACGATCCGCTTCTTCGGTCAGGGTGTGGAGGAGCCGGAGCTGAAGCGCACCGCCGCGCGGCTCGGTCTCGAGACGGTGGTGCTCTTCGGCGGCGTGATCCCGCCCGCGCAGACCGCCACCTGGATCCGCAGTGCGACTGCGGCGCTCGCCAGCATCAGCCCCGGCGCTGGGTACGACTTCGCCAAGCCGACCAAGACCTACGCCGCCGCCGCGTGCGGTGTCCCCGTGGTGTTCGCCGGCGAGGGTGCCGGCGCGTCGCTCGTCGCTGACAACGACCTGGGCTGGCGGTGCGGGCATGACGCGCGCTCGGTCGCCGACGCCATGATCGCAGCAGCCGAGGCGCAGGCCGACGGCTCCTCGGCGGCTCAGCGCGAGCGGCGGGCCGCATGGGCGCGCGAGCACGCGTCGATCGCCGCAGCGGGGACGGCCGCCGCCCGGCGAGTGCTCGAGGCGGTCCGCGCCGGCTGAACGCGACCGGGCCCGATCAGCGCGGCTCGATCAGCTCCGCGTCACCCGCTCGCTGAGTACGTCGACGACCCGCGCCGCGGCGTGCCCGTCGCCGTACGGTGTCGCCTCGGTCGCTGCCGGCCGCGGACGCTGAACCGCGGCACGCAGCCGCGGCAGGTCGGACCCCACGAGCTCGTTCCAGCCCAGCTCGACCGTCTCGACCCACTCGGTCTCGGGCCGCACCGTCGTGCACGGCACGCGGAGGAGGAAGGCCTCCTTCTGCAGGCCGCCGGAATCCGTCACGACTCCGGCGCTCGACGACACGGCGGCGATCAGGTCCGGGTACGCCAGCGGAGTGGTCAGCACGATCGATCCCTGCTGCAGGTCGACTCCCCCGGCCTCGGCCGCAGCGACGAGGCGCGGGTGCGCCAGCAGGTGCACCGGACGGTCGAGTCCGCCCAGCGCCTCGACGATGGCGGTGAGTCGCGCCGGGTCGTCCGTGTTGTCGGGCCGATGGATGGTGGCGACGTAGTACTGCCCGGATTCCATCCCCGCCGGCCGGAGACCGGAGCGCTCGACCTGATCGCGCACCTGGTACAGCACGTCGGTCATGACGTCGCCGACCAGCACGCTGCGGTGCGCGAGACCCTCGGTTGCGATATGGTCCATCGCCACCTGCGTCGGCGCGAGGAGGAGGTCGGCGGCATGATCGGTGAGCACCCGGTTGTGCTCCTCCGGCATACGACGGTTGAACGAGCGGAGGCCGGCCTCGAGGTGCGCGAGCGGAAGGTGCAGTTTCACCGCGGCCACCGCTGCGGCGAGCGTGGAGTTGGTGTCGCCGTAGACGAGCACCCAGTCGGGCCGGTACTTCTCGAAGACCGGCTCGAGCCCGGCGAGCATCGCGCCCGTCTGCTCGCCGTGCTTGCCGGAGCCGACCGCGAGATTCACATCCGGCGCAGGGATGCCGAGGTCGCGGAAGAAGACGTCGGACATGATCTCGTCGTAGTGCTGGCCCGTGTGCACCACGATGTGCTCGGCCCGGTCGCGCATCGCGGCGGCGATGGGGGCGAGCTTCACGAATTGGGGACGGGCACCGACGACACTCAGAACGCGCATCCTTTAAGCCTACTTGCTGGGCCGTGCACGCGCCGCGACGGCCGATGACCCTCGTGGTCATACACTTTCTGCGTGCCACCGTTCGCCGCCGACGAGAGGGCGACGCTCACCCGCCGCCTCCTGCGCAGCTCGGTCGTCCGCTACCTGATCGCCGGCGGCCTGAGCTTCCTCGTCGACTTCGGGCTCCTTGCACTGCTCCACGATGTGTTCGGATGGCCGGTCTGGCTCGCCTCGGGTGTCGCGTTCCTCGTGAGCTTCGCCTTCACCTACACGATCCAGCGGATCTTCTCGTTCGACTCGCGCGCCCCCCACGGCCGAGCCATCCTGCGCTACACGCTCCTCGTCGCGTTCAACACGCTGGCGACGGTGCTCATCGTCTCGCTCGTGAACACCACCGTGCTGGGGTGGGCCGGCGGCAAGGTCATCGCGACCGTTGCGAGCACCGCGTGGAACTACTTCGCCTACCGATACTGGGTGTTCGCGTCCGATCCCGACGTGGCAGAAGCCCGCACCGAAAGGACCTGACGTGTACAACGGAGCCCGCATCGCCGCGGTCGTGCCCGCCTACAACGAGGAGCGGATGATCGCCACGGTGATCGAGACGATGCCCGCGTTCGTCGACCACATCGTGATCGTGGACGACCACAGCCCCGACGACACGTCCGGCGCCGTGCGCGCTGTCGGTGACCAGCGGGTCGTGCTCATCCGTCACGAGGTCAATCAGGGCGTCGGCGGCGCGATCATCACAGCCCACCGGGCCGCGATGGAGCTCGGCTCCGATGTCAACGTGGTCATGGCCGGCGACGCGCAGATGGACCCCGAGCACCTGCCGGAGCTGCTCGACGCCGTGACCAAGCAGGGCTACGGGTTCGCCAAGGCCAACCGGTTCTTCGCCCCCGAGTCGTTCCACGGGATGCCCGGCTACCGGGTGTTCGGCAACGTCGCGCTCTCGTTCCTCACCAAGCTGGCATCCGGATACTGGCACCTGTTCGATCCGCAGAACGGCTACACGGCCGTGCGCACCGAGGTGCTGCGCCGGGTGCCGCTCGATGCCGTGGCCAAGCGCTACAGCTTCGAGAACGACCTGCTGATCCACTTGAACATCCTGCAGGTGCCCGCCATCGACGTCCCGATCCCCGCCGTCTACGGCATCGAGGCGTCGAGCATCCGGCTGTCCCGGGTGGTCCCCGAGCTCCTCAGCCTGCTGACCAGAGGGTTCTGGCGTCGGATCTGGTACCGCTACGTGCTCTGGTCGTTCTCACCGGTCGCGCTGCTGCTCTTCCTCGGCCTCATCCTCTTCGGCGTCGGTCTGGGGATCGCGATCTGGGTGTGCTTCCAGATCGCCGGGTCCGTGGTGGCGACCGCCGCGACCGTCATGCTGGCCGCACTGCCCCTGATCTTCGGGGCGCAGATGCTGATCAGCGCGCTTCAGCTCGATATTCAGGCGAGTCCGTCGACTCCGACGTATCCGGCGTTCGAGGACTGACCGTCTCGGCCGCCACACGTGCCGCCCACAGCCAGACGAAGAGTCCGCTGCCTGCGAGCGCGACCGCGATCCACAGGATGTTCGACCCGGGAGCCTGCCACTGGGGCGCGAGGATGAAGTACGACCAGGTGCCCGCTTCTCCCACCGCGTAGCGCCGCAGCGCACCGGCGATCGACAAGGTCTGCGCCAGCGCAGCGAGTCCGCCGAGGGTGATCACCCCGCGCAGCAGGAGGTGGCGGGGCACGATGACACCGGCGCGCACCGGCCCTGGCCGCTCACCAGGCTGCGAAGCCGCCCCGGCGATCGCGACGGCACTGATCACCAGGACGCAGGCGTACGCGATGAGGGAGTACCGCCCCTGCCAGATGTAGCCGGACTGCCGGATCGACAGCGCTTGCGTCACGGCGGGCACGAGGAGGTAGCCGGCGACGGCGACGAGCACGGCGGCCAGGAGCCTGCCGCGGGCGACGATGAGAGCCGCGACGGCCGTGCCCATCGCGAGCAGCGTACCGAAGGCGATCACGAACGGCGGGGCGGGGGTGTCGAGCCAGCCGAAGAGCCCGATCATCCCGCGGTCGAACGAGCGGTCGAGGATCATCGCGATGAAGGCGCCGGACGGGCTGACATCCTGACCGGGGAAGTGCCCGAATCCGGAGAGCACTCCCACGCGCATCGTCCACAGCACCGACGCGATCACACCGATCCCGACCACCCCGATCGTCACCCACACCGCAGGCCGGCGGAAGAGCTCCCGGAGCCGCTCCGGGTCGGCCGCGACGAGGGCGATGATCACGATCAGCAACATCCACAGCGGCGACAGCGCTCGTGTGTTGGCCAGCAGCACGCCGGTGACGGCGATCAGCACGAGCACGGTGCGCCGGCGCTGCAGCTCCGGTCCGCGTACGAGCAGCAGCAGCAGAGCGAGCAGGGCGGCGCCCGCTGCGATCTCGACGGCGTTCGGATTGACGCTGCCGCTCAGGAACATGGTCGTCGGCGTCGCGATCGCGAGCGCTGCTGCACCGGCGACGGCCGACCGCCGGAATGCGAAGAGGGCGGCAACCGCGACCGCCAGCAGGGCCGAGCAGAGCAGCGCCGTGAGCAGCCGCATGGAGAAGACGACCGCGTGCGGCTCGCTGAACAGCAGGCTCGGCCAGCCGACCAGGGCGTAGTACACCGGGTTGTAGAGCCCGGCCGACGTCTTCGCCGTGACAATGGCGCTCGAACCGGGAGGCGTGCCCTGGCACGATGCCGACTTGTTCGGATAGAAGGCGAAGCACGTCCACAGCCAGGCGTCGCCTTCGGCGCTCGGCACGCGCACCTCGGTGTAACCGGACTGCGGGAGGGGCTTGCCGACGAGTTCACCGCGCACGACCGCAGCGGCCTTGATGATGTGGGACGGCTCGTCTGGGCTCGCCGAGAGCGGGGTGGCGATGGACCAGGCCCCCGACACCAGGAAGAGGGCCGCGAAGGAGACCAGGCCACTCAGCCAGTTCGAGTTCGCCACCCTGCGCATGGCCTGAGCTTAGGAGACTCCGACCACCCGGTACACGACGCCGGGCCACATATCGGCAGAACTGAGCCTCCGGCCGTCGACCAGTGCCTTCACGCCCGGGATGTCGCTCGGCCCGAGCGGCTTGTACTCGGCGTGGTCGGTCTGGATGACGGCCGCGTCCGCCGGATCGCCGAGGGTGTACGGCTCGAGGCCGAGAGCCCGCAGTTCATCGTCGCTGTAGAGGGGGTCGTGGACGACGGGGACGGCACCCCGCGCACGGAGCGCCTCGACGGTGGGGAAGACGCCGGAGAACGCGGTCTCCTTGACCCCTCCGCGGTAGGCGGCGCCGAGCACGACCACCCGGGCGCCGGTCAGCTCGCCGTAGGCGCCCTCGAGCATCGAGACGGCGTGCGCCGGCATGGCAGCGTTGGCCTCGCGCGCGGCGCGAACGATCGTCGCCTCGGGGTCGTTCCACAGGTAGAGCCGCGGGTACACCGGGATGCAGTGGCCGCCGACGGCGATGCCCGGCCGGTGGATGTGGCTGTACGGCTGCGAGTTGGAGGCGTCGATCACCTGGTACACGTCGATGCCCGTGCGTTCGGCGTAGCGGGCGAACTGATTCGCCAGGCCGATGTTGACATCCCGATACGTGGTCTCGGCCAGCTTGGCGAACTCCGCCGCCTCGGCGGACCCGAGGTCCCAGACGCCGTTGGGGCGCGGCAGGTCGGGCCGCTCGTCGAAGTCGAGCACGGCCTCGTAGAACTCCAGCGCCCGCGCCGCGCCGCGCTCGGTGAGCCCGCCGATCAGCTTGGGGTACTTGCGCAGGTCGGCGAAGATGCGCCCGGAGAGCACACGCTCCGGCGAGAAGACGACGTCGAAATCGACGCCCTCGGTGAGTCCCGAGATCTCCTCCAGGCGTGGCGTCCAGCGCTCGCGCGTGGTGCCGACGGGCAAGGTCGTCTCGTACGAGATCAGCGTGCCGGGAGTGAGGTGGGCGGCGACCGATTCGGTGGCGGAATCCATCCAGGCGAAGTCGGGTCGGGCGTCGAGGTCGACGAACAGAGGGACGACGATCACGACGGCGTCGGCGCCGGGAACGGCATCCGCGTAATCGGTGGTCGCCCGCAGCGAACCGGCGGAGACTGCTGCGGTCAGCTTCTCGTCGAGGTCGGTCTCACCGGGGAAGGGGACCTGCGCGGCGTTCACCAGCTCGACGGTGCGGGGGTTGACGTCGACGCCGACCACCTCGTGCCCTTTCGAGGCGAACTGTACGGCGAGGGGCAAACCGATCTTGCCGAGCGCGATGACCGCAATCTTCATCTATCTGTCACTTCCCACGGGATGCAATCGAACCCCCCAATCCTACGTGGCCCGCGCGAGCGCCCCGCACCGGGCCACCCAGGGCGATCTTGTATCCTCGACGGGTGTCAGACAAGAAGCGCCGTGTCACGGTGGTCACCACATGGTTCCCCAGTGAGGCGCAGCCCGCGCAGGCGCCGTTCAATCTGAACCATGCCCAGGCGATCGCGCTCGACTCGGACGTCGCCGTGATCCACGTGCGGCTCGGGAGCTCGGCACCGGACGTGAACGAGGTCTACGGGGGCATCCGCGTGCAACGCCGGTCGCTGAGCCCGCGGCACCCGCTGCGCAGCGCCCGGATGCTCGTCGCGATCGCGCGCGCGGTGCGCGCTTCCGACATCCTGCACACCATGGCGTTCTCCTCGGCGCTCGTCGCTGCCGTCGCGCTGCCGTTCTCGCGGCCCGCATGGGTGCACACCGAGCACTGGAACGGGGTCACCAACCCGGCGAGCGTCTCACGCACCTGGGAACGGCTCGCCTGGATGCGGCGCGTCCTGCGTCGCCCCCGTCACCTCACAGCCGTCACCGGCCAGCTCGGCGCCGTGCTGAGCGAACTCTCCGGCGGTCGTCCCGTCGATGTCGTGCCCTGCGTCGTCGAGAACCCGCGCCCGGTGATCGAGCGCGACCCCGCCGGCATCCGGATGGTCGGTGTCGGCTATCTCGTCCCTCGCAAGAACCCGCTGATGGCCGTCGACGTGGTCGCCGAACTGGCGAAGGAACGGCCCGACGTCTCGATGACCTGGGTCGGCGGCGGCCGGCTGCAGGCGGAGGTCGAGGCCGAGTCGCGGCGTCTCGGCATCGCCGACCGCTTCACCCTCACCGGCATGGTCGATCCCGACGCCGTCTTCGAGTACTTCGAGAAGGCGAACCTCTTCTTCCTCCCGACGGAGCAGGAGAACTTCTTCACGGCGGCCGCCGAAGCACTCTCCGCCGGCCTGCCCGTCGTGGCCGGCCGGGTGGGCGGCTTCACGGATTACATCGACGAGAGCAACGGCGTGATCACCGACGACCTCACCGTCGCCGGATACACTGCGGCGATCCTGCGCGCGGTAGATGGACTGAGCGACGTCCCGTCGGCGACCCTCGCCGAGCCCATCCGGGAGAGGTTCAGCCGCCGGCGCATCGCCGACCAGTTCGGAGCGATCTACGCGGCGGTCACCGCGGGCTGATCATCCGGCTCGTTGAGCGCTGACGACCGGGGCCCCCGCACCTCGATGTACCAGAGCGCGAGGGCGATCGCCGCGGCGAAGGTGACGACGCCGAACAGCCAGGCGACCATCGGGGAGATCGGCACGCTCCACCACCACACGACGTAGTGGTTGAGGTTCCAGTCGTTCACAGTGAGCCCCGAGATGTAGCGGCGCATGTTCACGTGGAGCGCCGCCGCATTGGCCACTGCGACGACGACCGCGATGACGGCGACCTGCAGCCGGCCGAACCCGAACGTGCGCCCGCGCACGGTGAGCAGCGCGACGCCGGCGAACATCAGCAGCACCGGCAGCACGTAACGCGGCTGCACCTGCACGCCGACCTGCGCACGGCTGACGTAGAGCAACCACATCGGGATGGCGAACAGCGTGAGGAAGACCGCGGCCAGCGCGATCAGCTTGCGAGCCGATGCGGAGCGCAGTCCGGCGAACGTCACGGCGCCGAAGACGGCGATGCCGGTCACCCAGACCACGGCGGGCATCGGGGTGTCCAGCCACCCGAGACCCCAGGTACCGAGATTGCCTGCCCAGATCGACGGCAGGTTGAGTAGGTTGCTCCAAAGCAGTGCCGGGATCGTGATGACCTCGTCTTTATTGCTGAAGCCGCTCGATGAGACGCCCGACTGCCCGGCGGTCAGATAGAAGAAGGCGGCGAGGACTACGAGCGCAGCGGGGAGGATCGCTTTGAGCCAGAAGGCGCGGCTGCGATCGATCGAGAGCACCCCCGCGACGCCGATCGCCAGCACGGTGTAGACCGCCCCGTCGGCACGCGCACCAGCCCCCATCACCGCGAGGACGGCCGACAGGATGCCCAGGCCGATCGCCCGCCGCCCGCTCGACTCGAAGTAGCCGAGGAGCGCCAGCCAGAGCGAACCGCCGGAGATCACCGCCCAGGCGCTCGGGTTGTTGGAGGCGACCAGGAACATCCCGAGGGGGACGATGCCGATGGCCCACGTCCAGATCAGGGTGCGTCGCCGCGATGGAGCGAGCAGCCAGTAGAGCAGCGACATCAGCCCGACGAAGATGACGGCGTTCAGGATACGGAGCCCGATCACCGTCGCCGCGACGTTCGGCGTGACGAAGATGCTCATGAACGAGTAGTAGACGGGCGGGTAGATGCCCTGGAAGTTGCCGCGCGTCGTCGGCGTCATCGTGCCCGCCGGGGGTGCCTGCCGATTCTGGCAGACCGCGATCTCCGGCTTCACGTTGCACTTCGAGTCCGCGATCGCGTCGGGCACGGCCCGCTGATCCGGATGACCGGGGACCTGCTCGCAGATCCCGGGGCGGTCGCCGAGCCCGCACCAGATGCTGGGGAGGTGGTAATCGTCGTCGGGGCTCGACCCGATCGGCGACGAGACGGCCCAGGCTACGAGAGCAAGAAGGGTGAGGAGCGGAACGAGTGCGATGTAGGTCCACCGTCGACGGCGACGCGGAGCGGGAGGAGAAACGAGCACTGGAGAAGCTTAGCGGCAGCTGTCGCGCCGCTTACCGGTCGGCATACAGGTAAGCGTAGAACTCGTCTTTGAGCGCCCGGAGCGCGTGGTACTGGTTGCCCGACTCCTCCTGCATGACCTGGTCGATGGCGACGGCCGACTTGCGCACGCGCCAGCCGCGGCTGACGGCGACGAACGTCATCCACTGGTCTTCGAGCATCAGGAAGCGCGGAGGCAGTTCGAAGAACGACGGGTCGGCCACGAGGTCGAGGTCGACGATCGCCCCACCGGTTCCGGCGTAGTCGGCCGGCTCCCCCGGCTCCAGTTCGGAGCGCTTCCAGTGGCTGCCGTGGTTGCCGAACGCCCACCATGCCGCGATCGTGCGCGGCTCGTACTCGGCCAGCATCGTCGCCGCGAAGTCCGGACCGACCAGCTGGTCGTCGTCGAGCATGATGAACGGTCCGCGCAACCCATCCAGCCAGAGGCGACGTGCGACGACGAACCGCGCGACGCCGCCGATGTTCGCCGGCGATCGGATGAGCTCGACGGAGTGGGCGGTCCCCTCGAACGATTCCGCGAGCGCCGCGAGCCGCCGCTCGTATTCCGCCTGATGAGCGGGACCGTTGTTCCACAGGATCAGCCGCAACGGGCGATCGAGCTGCTGTCCGGCGATCATGCGCACGATGGCGTCGAAACGCGCCGGCCGGTTCCAGAGGCACATGATGACCGGCACGGCGTCCGCTGCCGGGGCTCCGACGACGACAGCAGGCCGCAGCGGCTGCGTGAGGAGGCGCTGCACCGCGGACGCGCGGCGCTGGTCCGCGCGCGCGCGACGGCGCTCGGCGAGCGTGCGTCGACCGCTGGCGGCCGCACGACGCGCTCGACCGATGGCCGCCCCGGCGATCCTGACCGTCGAATCGGCGACCCGCACCGCCCGCCGTCCGGCGAGACGACGCAGCTCTGCCTCCGCCGCCGACGCCTGTGCCGCGACCGGCTCGAGCACGTCGATCCGGTCGAGAGCGCCGGCGAGACCGGCGCGCAGCGCAACGGCCTCGGCGTCGGCGGTGAGCGCGACGTCGGCGATTCCGGCCGCAGCGAGCGGGGCGAGCCGATTATCGGCCCTGAGGGACCCGGCCGTCACAGCTGCCGCGATCACGTCGTCCGTGCCCGGCTCCGCGAGATACCGGGCGACTCCCACGGTGTCGGAGAGACCGTCACGCGCCCGCACCTGTTCGACCGAGCGGTCGGCGAGCCGCAGAACCTCGATCCCCGGCGCCTCTGCCGGGGACTCGTCGCCGGCGCGCAGAGCGGTTCGCGTCGCCGGTCGGCCCCCGGCGATCGCGGCGCCCGGCCGCAGATCGCGAAAGGTCAGGCGGGCGAACCCCGGCCCGGAGAGAGCGCGCTGCCCGGTCATGGGCGCGACGGGCACGTCGATGCGACCGATCCCACGCTCGATGCGCTCGAAGGCGTCGACGAGGCGGACCCCGGTGGTCGTCGCGACCCAGAACTCGCCGCCCTGCGCGTCCAGTCTCCAGCCGTCGCCCTCCGGGTCCCACGAACGGGTGAGAACGGCCCCCGCACGATCGTCGGGGTCGACGGCTTCGAACGCCGTGCTCACAGCTGCGCTCGCGCTGCCGTCGACGATGATGACGCGGTCGACACCCTCGCTGCGATAGTGGAGCACGGATGCCGCCACGATGTCGTCGTCACCATCGGTCAGACGGAGCACGACCGTGAGGGTCATGCCGGTCAGCTCCGCTGCTCGCCCGTGAGCGCCACCTCGCCGAGGTCGTCGGCGACGGGCTCGGCGAACACAGCGCCGACAGCGAATTCGTAGTACGGGACGTCGAACGAGGCGACCTGCGGGAGGTCGTGGATGTGCCGCCCGGCATCGTCCATGAGGGACAGGTTCACGAAGTACTTGCCCGTGCCGAAGCGCACGTCCTTGATCGTGAACCGGATGGTCCGCGGCGAGGTGAGCCGGTCCAGGTGCAGACCGAGCCGTTTGGTGGTCGTGCCGTAGACGGCCTGACCGGTGGTGGAGTCGATCTGCACGGCGGCCATCCAGTTGTCGAGACCGTCGTAGTGCTCGACGTCGAGCTCGACCACCAGGTCGTCGCCCGGGACGACCGGATCGTGTTCGTCGCCGCCGGCGCGGTGCACGCGGGCCCCGAGGATCTTGCCCCTGCCCATGATCCCGGCCTGGTCGCCGCCCTCGGCGAGGCGGCGCTCTTCGAGGTTCTCGCGCAGCAGGGCGACGCCCTTGTTCGGCTCTCCCTCGAAGATCACGTTGCCCTTGTCGAGCAGGATCACCCAGTCGCAGAGTTCGGTGACCTGGCTCAGTGAGTGCGTGACCAGGAGGATGGTGCGGCCCTGCTCCTGGAACGAACGGATCTTGTCGAGGCATTTGCGCTGGAACGCCTCATCGCCGACCGCCAGGATCTCATCGACGAGCAGGATGTCGGGATCGGTGTGCACGGCGACGGCGAACGCCAGTCGTACATACATTCCCGAGGAGTAGAACTTGACCTGGGTGTCGATGAAGGCGGCGATGCCGGAGAACGCGACGATCTCGTCGAAGCGCTCATCCGTCTCCGCGCGCGACAGCCCGAGGATCGAGGCGTTCAGGTACACGTTCTCGCGGCCGGTGAGGTCGGGGTGGAAGCCTGCTCCCAGTTCGAGCAGCGCGGCGATCCGCCCACGATGGCTGACCGTGCCGCTCGTCGGCTCCAGAATTCCGCCGATGACCTTCAGCAGTGTCGACTTGCCCGAGCCGTTGTGGCCGATCAGACCGACGGTCGTGCCTGCGGTGATGCGCGCGGAGACGTCGCGGAGGGCCCAGAAGTCCTCTCGGTGCTGGCGCCCGCGCCCGAAGGCGACGAGTCGCTCCTTGAGCGAGTTGTCCTTGCGTACGACGAAGCGCTTGGAGACGTCGTCGATCACAATGATCTCGGGGCCTTCCGGCACGGTCTGCGTAATGTCCGTCATCGCCGCTCCGTCACAGTTCCTGGGCGAAGTTGCCCTGCAGCCGCGCGAAGACGCGCTGGAAGCCGAACAGCATCACGAGGCCGATGACGCAGGCGATCAGGATGCGCGGCATCAGCCAGTCGGGGGAAGGCACCGTGTCGCCGGCCACCCACATGGCGCGCTGGAACCCCAGCACCGCGAGCGTGATCGGGTTGTCGGTGTAGATGTCGAGGAGCACCCCGTTGCCGAGCGCATGCTGCACGGTCGACCAGGGGTACACGATGGGCGATGCCCACATGAGGATCATCATCGAGACCTCGACGAGGTACTGGATGTCGCGCAGATACACGTTCAGCGCCGAGAGCAGGATGCCGAACGCCGTGCCGAAGATCACCAGGAGCAGGAAGGACGGAACCAGGTACACGATGCCCGGGTGGATCGGGAACTTGCCGAACACCAGCGTCGCGATGACGAGGATCCCGAACTGGATCAGGAAGTTGAACAGCGCCGACCCGACGCTGGCGAGCGGGAAGATCTCCCTCGGTAGATAGATCTTCTTGATCAGCCCCGCGTTGCCGACGATCGACGAGGTGCCGCTCGACACGATCTCGCTGAACAGCGCGAAGGCGGTGAGTCCGGTGAAGACGTAGATCGCGAAGTCGGGCGTGCCCTTCGCCGCCTGCAGGAAGTGCCCGATGACCACGTAGTAGATCGCGAGTTGGGTGAGAGGACGCACGAGCGACCAGACGAACCCGAGCGCGCTGTCTTTGTAGCGGGCCTTGAGGTCGCGGCGCACCAGCAGGCCGAGCATTTCACGCTGGGCGAAGACGTCGCGGATGGCGGCCCAGGTCTTGCCGAAGGCACCGGCCGTCGGACCGACCTGCACCATCGGTGTCGAGGCGAGGGCCGCGAAGCGCGCTTCGCGCATCTCGCTGTCAGAGAGTGGAGTCGTCATGGGCAGGTGTAAGCATATCCGCACGCCTGCGAGCGAAGCTGGGAGCGGCCGGGAGAGGCGGACCCCGCCGCGGGCGTCAGTGCTTGCGCACGCGGTCGACCACGCGACCGGCCGCCCGCTTGATGCGCCTGGTCGGGAGCATGTTCAGTTCGAGTTGCAGAGCACCGATGCGATCACCGGCCTCGCGCACCTCGTCGATGAGCCCGTCGATGCGCTGCTTGCCCTCGTCGACGTTGCGGAGGAGCTCGGCGATCCTCGCGTCTTTGGCCCGGAGCTCGCCGATCGACTGCGCCTCGCTCGCAGCCAGCACCGGGCCGAATCGCCTGCCCGCGATCAGGGCGTCGTCGGAGAGCGGGACGTCGGGGACGGCCGACGGCACGGTGGAAGAGATCCTGGTCTCCTCGACGAAGACCCCGTCGCGGATGCCGGCCGCAAGCTCCTCGGCGTCGGGGTGCCGGATGACGTAGTACGCCTGCAGGGCACCCGCCAGCCATCGGTAGTACTCCCGCATCCCGTGGTGGTTGGGACTCGGCTGCAGTTCCGGATTCGCCGCGTAGGCCTGGCCCGCCTTGGCGACCTTGCCCTCGAACTGCTCCCACGAGCGCCAGGGGAAGTGCAGCACTTCGACGCCGAGGCCGTTCGGCACCTCGCCGTTCTGCTCGAGGTTCACGAAGTGGTTGCCCTGGGCGACCTCGATCTCCGCGCTGCCGACGTGCACGGCGTCCGGCGTCGAGTGCGCGTGGATGCCCAGCTCGTTCAGCCGCTCCACGGAGCGCGTATCGCGGTAGACCAGGCGCTGGAGTCCGGTGCCTCGTTGGGCGGGCGCCCCCGTCATGTCGACCACGTCGACCCGGAACGTCGCCAGCTCGCGCGGCAGCAGCTCGAAGACCTCGCGCAGCGTCGCGCCGCCCGCGGTGGGGAGCCAGAACTCGTCGGCGTCGGCGTTGATCACCCAGTCGGCCCCGTACTGCGTTGCGGCGTCCCTGGCCATGCCGGTGACCACGGAGAACTGCTGCTTGCGCTGCACGGGATCGTGGCGCAGGTCGATGGCATCGCCGAACGACTCCAGGATCTCGACGGTCCCGTCGAGCGAGCCGTTGTCGGTGACGATGAGTGTGTCCACGCCCTGAGCAAGGGAGTGCTCGATCATCGAACCGATGACATCCGCCTCGTCGCGGACCATCAGTGTCATGGCAAGTCGCACAGGGATCGCTTTCGTGTGAGCTTTCGAGTGATCACTCATCATTCCATACCGCGCATCGAATACTCGGATGCCTGCCAGTCCCACCTTGTAGACTGCTCCGCGTTCATCGACGGACCGCAAAGGATTCGAGGTACATGAAGAAGCGTCGCACCGGGGTCGTCTCCGTAGTCCTCGTCAACTTCCGCGGCGCGGACGACACCATCGAGTGCATCCGGGGCCTGCAGCAGCTCAATTGGCCGAGCGAGCTCCTCGAGATCGTGGTCGTCGAGAACGGGTCGGGTGACGACAGCCTCGAGAAGCTCACCGCGCTCGGCGACGAGATCACTCTCATCGACTCAGGCGCCAACCTCGGCTTCACCGGCGGCTGCAACCTGGGCGTCGCGAACTCGACCGGCGAGTTCGTCGCGTTCCTGAACAACGACGCCAAGCCGCACGCCGACTGGATCGCCGAGGCGATCGGCACCTTCTCCACCGGTCTCGACATCGGGGCGGTCGCGAGCAAGGTGCTCGACTGGGACGGCGTGAACGTCGACTACCTCGATGCCGCCGTCACCTGGTACGGCATGGGCTACAAGCCGCACGCCGGCGAGCCGGACCGCGGCTCGTGGGACGTGGAGAAGGACGTGCTTTTCGGCACCGGCGCCGCCATGTTCATCCGGGCCGAGATCTTCGAAGAGCTCGGCGGGTTCGACGACAACTACTTCATGTTCTACGACGATGTCGACCTGGGCTGGCGGCTGAATCTCCTCGGCTACCGATTCCGGTTCCAGCCGAAGTCGCTGGCGTACCACAAGCACCATGCGTCGATGAACAAGTTCGGCAACTTCCGCGAGGAGTACCTGCTCGAGCGCAACGCCCTCTACACGCTCTACAAGAACCTCGACGACGAGTCGCTCAGCGACGTGTTCTCCGGAGCCCTTCTGCTCGCGGTGCGCCGGGCCGTTGCCCGCGGCAAGCTCGACTCGACCGGCCTCGACCTGCGCAAGCCGGGCGGGGACGACGAGCCCACGATGCCCGTCTCCAAGTCGACCATGGCCGGTGTCTTCGCGATCGACCAGCTGGTCGAGTTGCTGCCCGAGATGAGCGAGGCGCGCGAGAAGGTGCAGAGCACCCGCGTGCGCAGCGATCGCGAGCTGCGGCGGCTGTTCGGGAACGTGGACGAGCCCGCCTACCCCATCGAGAGCTACCTCGAGGGCTACGAGAAGATCGTGCGCAACCTCGACGTGCTGTCGTCGTCGGCGCGGCGACGCATTCTGGTCATCACCGGCGACCCGGTCGGCGGCCGCATGGCAGGGCCGGCGATCCGCGCCTGGCACATCGCCAAGGAGCTCGCGGGCGAACACGACGTGCGCCTCGTCTCGATGAACCGTGTCGAGGCGGTCGACGCTCCGTTCGAGCTCGCCGCCGTCTCGCATCACCGCCCGAGCTCCATGGTGGAGCACGAACAGTGGGCCGACGTGATCATCGTTCAGGGCAACGCCCTGATGCTCTTCCCCGTGCTCGAGAAGACCAAGAAGATCCTCGTCGTCGACGTCTACGACCCGATGCACCTCGAACAGCTCGAACAGGGCAGGGGGCAGACGATCAAGCTGTGGAACAAGCAGATCGCCGACGCGACCCTGTCCCTCAATCACCAGCTCGAGGCCGGCGACTTCTTCCTGTGCGCCAGCGACCGTCAGCGGCACTTCTGGCTGGGCCAGCTCGCGGGACTCGGCCGCGTGAACGCCTACACCTACTCCCGCGACTCCGAACTCGATTCGCTCATCGCCGTCGCTCCGTTCGGCATCTCGAGCGACGACCCCGTGCAGACCCGCCACGCGATCCGCGGAGCGGTCCCCGGCATCGGCGCCGACGACAAGGTCATCGTCTGGGGCGGCGGCATCTACAACTGGTTCGACCCGCAGACGCTCATCCGCGCCGTCGGCGAGCTCGCTGTGAAGCATCCGGACGTGAAGCTGTTCTTCATGGGGGTCAAGCACCCAAATCCGGATGTTCCGGAGATGGAGGTCGTCGGCGAGGCGAAGCGCCTGGCCGAGGAGCTCGGCCTCCTCGGCACCCACGTGTTCTTCAACGAGAACTGGGTGCCCTTCGAGGAGCGCCAGAACTACCTGCTCGACGCCGACCTCGGTGTCTCGACCCATTTCCAGCACGTCGAGACGACGTTCTCGTTCCGCACGCGCATCCTGGACTACCTGTGGGCCGGGCTCCCGATCGTCACCACCGAGGGCGACAGCTTCGGCGACCTGGTCGCCGAACGCTCGCTGGGCGCCGCCGTGCCCGAACGCGACCAGCGCGCGTTGGTGACGGCGATGGAGCGGCTCCTCTACACCGAGAAGGCGACGGCGACAGCGCGCAAGAACGTCGCCGTGGTGCGCGAGGACTTCCGCTGGTCGAACACGCTCGCTCCACTCGTGGCGTTCTGCCAGAACCCCGCGCACGCGGCTGACAAGGCCGTCTCGGGCAAGAAGGGCTCCGACGGCACGTCGAAAAAGAAGAAGAAGTCCGATCGGGTGCCGAGCACCGGCGTGCGCCGCGACTTCGAGCGGGCGATGTACTACCTGCGCGAGGGCGGGCCCGGCGCGGTCGTGACGCGCTACCGCGCCCGCCAGACGCGCAGGCGCGACGCCGCAGAATGAGCGAGCGCTCCGTCCTCGTCGTCACCGTCACGTACAACTCGACGGAGGCGGTGAGCCATTTCCTCGCGTCGATCCCGGCTGCCGGCTCGTCCGTCGGTGAAGTGATCGTGGCCGAGAACGCCTCCTCCGAGGCGGACGAGACCCGCGCCGTCACGGAGGCGTCCGGCGCGCGCTTCTTCCTGCTGCCCGACAATGTCGGGTACGGCTCAGGCGTGGCCGCAGCGATCGACGCCGCGACGCAGCCGTACGACTACATCCTCGTCTCGAACCCGGACGTCGTACTCGAACCCGGCTCGGTCGACCTGCTGGTGCAGGCCGCCGACGAGTTGCCGGGCGGCGGATCCTTCGGCCCGAAGATCCTCACGGCGGAGGGCGACGTCTATCCCTCGGCCCGGCAGCTTCCCAGCCTCCGCACCGGAGTCGCTCACGCCGTCTTCGGCCGGATCTGGCCGGGAAATCCGTGGACCGTGGCCTACCGTGCCGAGCGGGAGAACGACCGGCGCCGCAACGCCGGCTGGCTCTCGGGTGCGTGCCTGCTCATCCGCCCGGAGGCCTACCGCGCCATCGGCGGCTTCGACCTGTCGTACTTCATGTACTTCGAAGACGTCGATCTCGGCGATCGTCTCGGTCGTGCCGGATGGGCGAACGTCTACGTGCCCGACGCGGTGATCACCCACTCCGGAGCGCACTCCGCCTCGCGCAACGTCAAGCGGATGGAGAAGGCGCATCACGACAGCGCCTACCGCTATCTGTCACGGCGGTACTCCGGCTGGTACAACGCGCCCGTCAGGCTGGCACTCCGCCTCGGCCTCTGGGGGCGCCTCTGGTGGGTCTCGCGCTGACGTCGGCAGTGGACGGCGGTC
Organism: Leifsonia sp. 10N434; assembly: GCF_056394405.1. Lineage (NCBI taxonomy): Bacteria > Bacillati > Actinomycetota > Actinomycetes > Micrococcales > Microbacteriaceae > Leifsonia > Leifsonia sp. 10N434. The sequence goes on from NZ_JBFTHV010000003.1 coordinate 386,004, forward strand.
AGCAGGGCGGCAACGTGTTGATCGAGGGGGCCAGCGCGGCCGGGCCGCCGAGCATCACGACCTTCTTCGCACCGAGCGTCACGATGTCGTTGCCGATCCCCCGCGGCACGCAGGTACCGGGCACCACGAACAGCGGGCTCGCGGTGGCGCCGGCAGCCGCCGCACCGGCCAGCGCATCCGGGAACGACAGCCCGGTCGCGATGTACACGGTCGTCGCGGCGTCGAACGCGTCCATGTTCACGAGATGGCTCGTGCCGTAGCGGTTGGACCCGCCCAGCCTGACGGACGTCGAGCCGGCGCGCTTGAGGCTCGCCTCCATCGTCGGCTTGATCACGGCGGGCCCTCCCACGATGGCCACGGCCCGGATCGTCGACGACGACAGGAACGCTGCCGTGCCCGGGTCGAGCACCGCTGCCGTGCTGTCGATCAGGATGATGGGCTTCTTCGTCGCTCCGGCCGCGGCAGTCGCCGACAGAGCATCCGGGAAGTTGTACGCCGAAGCGACGTAGGCGGCCGTGGCCCGGCCGAAGACCGTCGCCGCCACTTTCTGGGAGGTCTCGAACCGGTTCACTCCCGCGATGCGTTGCACGTTCGGCTGGATCGACCTCAGTTGCGCCGCGACGGTCTCGCTCACGGCCGCCGGCCCGCCCACGATGACGATCTTCTTGGGCGCAAGTCTGCGCAGCTCGGCCGCGATCGTGGCCGGCAGGCCCCCGGGGGCGACGAGCAGCAGCGGGCCACCCTGGGCAGCCGCGGCGGGACCAGCGCTCAGGGCGTCGGCGAACTTCGTTCCGGAGGCGATGTACGCCACCGGCACTCCTGGCTGCGGGTAGGTCGCCGTCGAGACCGCGACCGAGGTGGCGAACCGGTCGGCCCCACTGAGCCGGGAGACGACGGGCGAGCCCTTCACAGCTGGTGAATAGAACGTGTTCTTGCAGCCGAAGTTCGTGTCACCCGCCGGGTTCCCCGGGGCAGCGATGGCCGTCACGCAGGCCATGAACTGACCGTTGGCGTTGTTCCGCGGAACGGACACGACGAACCCGTGGGCGTTGCCCGCTCCGGGATACGCGGCGCCGACATCGGGTCGCGAGGTGTTCGCCGCCACGGTCGTCGTCGTCGTTCCGGCGGGGGTGTTCAGCGTGATGCGGACGTTGATCGATTTCTGCACCGAGGATTTATCGATGGCCCAGCCGGTCAGGGTGTACGCCGTCGCGCCGAGGGTGGCGGTGTCGTACATGCCGATCGGCGCTGTGCTCGCGGTCGGCGAGCCGAACCAGTCGCTGTACAGCCGCCAGAAGTTGCGGTTGCCGTACGCGGAGCACGTGTCGCCCGTTCCGTAAAGGTTCGCGAGGGCCGCCGCGTTCGGCTGATAGGGCGTGTAGTAGTACAGCGCCGCCGTCGCGGCGTTCTTCACCAGCACGTTCGACGCGCCGCACTTGGAGTCCGGCACGTTGTAGAGGATCGAGCTGACCTTGCCGACCGGATACCGGGTGAACGCCTGGCTCGTGCCGGGAGGATTCCCATAACGCTTGAACTGCCAGGCCGCCATGTACACCTGGTTGTAGAAGCCGTAGTACCTCGCATCGCACGCCGACGTGTCCGGGCAGCCGTATCCGGTCGCCTTCCGGTACTGGCCCGAGGTCGGCCACGAATCCGTCACGAGGCTCTGCTCCTTCTCGAGCAGCACGATGAGGGCCTTCTGGCTGATACCGCAGGCGCGACCGACCTTGTAGACGATCGTGGCAGCGCTCTCGAGCGAGGCGCCGGCGTACGCGGCGCACATCGCGTCGGCCGGGCGGGAGACCGTGGCCTGGGTGTAGCTCTTGAGGCAGGTGTACCCGCTGCGGCAGGTGGGGACCTCCGCGTTGAGGAAGGTCTGGATCGTGGGAACGTCGAGTGCGTTGCCGTTGTAGAAGTTGTCGTCGCTGATCAGGTAGCCGGGTGTGAACGCCGACGCGACCGCCGCGTCCGCCCGCTCGGCCGGCGCCGCGATCGTCAGCGTTCCGAGAGCCAGAGCGATGGCGGTGAGGAAGGCGGCGATGAGGCGCGTGCGGGCGGGTCGGGTCAACACGGGTCTCAACCTATCCAGAATCGACGCGTGCAGGATGCCAGCCACGCAATGAAATTGCATCCATCTGCATGGATTCGCAATTAACGAGCGAAACTCAGCTTTCGGCGGCGAGCAACCCCTCGAGATAGCGGCCGTACCCGCTCTTCACGAGCGGACCCGCGAGCTCCGCCAGCTTGGCGTCGTCGATCCACCCGGCACGCCAGGCGATCTCCTCGATGCAGCCGACCTTGAACCCCTGCCGGTCCTCGATCACGCGCACATACTCGGAGGCCTGCATCATCGACTCGAATGTCCCGGTGTCCAGCCAGGCCGTTCCCCGGTCGAGCACCTGCACCTGCAGCTTGCCCGCCTCGAGGTAGCGCTCGTTGACCGTCGAGATCTCCAACTCGCCACGGGCGCTCGGCTCGATGGTCTTGGCGATCGCGACGACCGAATTGTCGTAGAAGTACAGTCCGGGCACGGCGTAGTTGCTCTTCGGCGTGACCGGCTTCTCCTCGATCGAGACCGCCGTGAAGCTGTCGTCGAACTCGACGACGCCGTAGGAGGTCGGGTTGCTCACGTGATACGCGAAGATCAGGGCGCCGTCGATGTCATTGTGGTTGCGCAGCGACGAGCCGAGGCCGGCGCCGTGGAAGATGTTGTCCCCGAGCACCAGCGCCACCGACTCGTCGCCGATGAACTCCTCGCCGATGATGAAGGCCTGCGCGAGACCGTCGGGAGACGGCTGCACCGCGTACTCGAGCCGGATGCCCAGCGAGGAGCCGTCGCCGAGGAGCGCTTTGAACTGCTCGTTGTACTCGGGCGTGGTGATGATCAGGATCTCGTTGATGCCGGCCATCATGAGCGTGGACAGCGGGTAGTAGACCATCGGCTTGTCGTAGATGGGCATGAGCTGCTTCGAGATGCCCTTGGTGATCGGCCACAGCCGCGTGCCGGATCCGCCGGCCAGGATGATTCCACGCATGGTCGTCTAGTTTCCTCCGTTGTCGAGTGACGCGTAGAAAGCCCGCGCGGCGTCCCAGGTCGGCAGGAGCCCCAGCTCGGCGGCCTCGGCCAGCCCCGGCGCGTCCGTGTCCTTGGGTGAGAGCAGCAGTTCGCCTGCCTCTTCCGGGAAGCGCAGCGCGATGTCGGCGTCGAGCGGGTTGATGCCGTGCTCCCTGGTCGGGTTGTACACATCCGTCACCAGGTAGCTCACGGTCGCGTCATCGGTGAGCGCGACGAAGCAGTGGCCGAGGCCTTCGGCAACGTAGATGGCCCGACGATCGACGTCGTCGAGGAGGACCGAGTCCCAGGTGCCGAAGGTCGGCGATCCCACCCGGATGTCGATGACGAAGTCCAGCACGGCCCCGCGAGGTGCCGTGACGTACTTGGCCTGGCTCGGCGGGATGTCGGCGAAGTGGATCCCTCGGACGGAACCCCGCCGCGACACCGAGGTGTTGGCCTGCTTGAGGTCGAGGGAATGCCCCACCGCATCCTCGAGCCGGTCGAACCGGTACCACTCCAGGAACAGGCCACGATCGTCGGCGATCTGCTTGGGGGTGATTTCGTACGCGTCGGGCACGGAGAGTTCACGGATTTGCACCAACGGAGTCTACCAATCGCCGACGCGCACGAAATCTCAGCGGCACACGGTGAGCTTGGAGACCTCGTTGCTCACCGACGCGGGCCCGCCCAGGAGGGCGAGCTTCGCCGGCTTCACCCCGAGCGCTCCGGATGCCGCGGCGCTCGGCACGCAGGTGGGCTTCACCACGTACAGCGGGCTCTTCGCGGCACCGGCGGCCGCTGCTCCGGCGAGGGCGTCGGGGAAGACGAAGCCGTTCGCGAGATAGACGGCGGGGGCGGTGCCCTTGAAGCTGTTGACGTTGAGGTTGGCGCTGACCGCGAACCTGTCGGCTCCGTCGTAGCGGCCGACGGTCATCAGCTTCGCCAGCTGCGCCTGGATGCCGGCCGACACCGACGCCTTGCCGCCGACGATGTGCACGGTCGTGGTCCCGAGCGAGCGGAGGAGCGCGAGCGTCGGTGCATCCAGCGAGCTCCGGGAGCCGTTCACGAGCAGCACGGGCGCCGATCGAGCGCCTGCCGCGGCTCCCGCCGACAACGCGTCCGGGAAGGTGGCACCGGTCGCGATGTACACCGTCTTCGCCCCGGTCGCTGCCCACGCATCGGCGACGACGGTGCGAGAGGCGTCATACCTGTCGACGCCGGCGCGCCGGGCGATGTTCGGCTGCACGGTCGCAAGCTTCTGCATCACGGCCGTGCTGACCGAGCCCTGGCCGCCGACGACGATGATCTTCTTCGGCTTGAGCCGCTTCACCTCGGCGAGCACGTTCGAGGGCACGCCCGTCGGCTGCACCAGGAGCAGGGGGCCGCCTCGCAGCGAGGCGGCCGGCGCGGCGCTCAGGGCGTCGGGGAAGTTCGCACCGCTCGCCACGTAGACGACGGGGACCGAGCCGGCCGGGTACGCGGCACGCGAGATCGACACCGCGACGGCGTAGCGGTCGGCCCCTGACGCACGCGAGACCGAGGGCGTCCTGCCGGCGATCGTCGACCCGAACCAGCTGGTGTACGTCCCCCAGAAGTTGCGGTTCCCGTAGCTGGAGCACTTGTCTCCGGTGCCGAAGAAGTTCGCGAGCGCCGCCGCGTTCGGCTGGTAGGGCGTGTAGTAGTAGAGGGCGGCCGTCGCCTTGTTCCAGATCGCGACGGGCGCAGAGCCGCAGTTGAGCGAGGCCTTCTCGGAATAGAGGACATTGGTGACCTTGCCCACCGGATACCACGTGAAGTAGTTCGAGGTCCCCGCGGGGTTCGCGTAGCGCTTGAACTGCCAGGCGGCTCCGTAGACCTGCGCGAAGAACCCGGCGGTGTCCGGATCGCAGCCGATGCCCGGATCGTCAGGGCACGAGTAGCCCGTGGCGTACGCGTACTGCGTGGCGGAGGGCCAGTCGTCGGTGACGAGGCCCTGCTCCTTCTGCAGGAGGGAGACCAGCACGCCCGGGTTGATCCCGCACGAAGCGGCGACCTTCGTGATGATCACCGATGCCAGTTCGCTGCTGGCCGCCGTGTATCCCTTGCACATCGCGTCGGCGCTGCGCGCCGCGGTGGCCGCCTTGTAGCTCCTCAAGCAGACGTAGCCCGTCTTGCACGTCGGGACCTGCGTGTCGAAAAGGCCCTGGATCTGCCCTTCGGAGAACGCCGTTCCGTTGTAGAACACGGCGTCGGTCATCAGGTTGCCTGCGGCGAAATCCGACGCGACCACCGTAGCTGCGGCGGAGAACCGCGAGGCGCCGTCGGGCGCCGCCAGCTCGGGCGCTGTCTTGGCCGCTCGGGTCAGCCCCGTCGCCGCCTCCGCCTTCGCCACCTCGGCGTAATAGGCCTGCGCGGCCGCCGACGACGCGCCGTCGCCCTGATCACCAGGCGAGGCGACCGCTGGCAGCCCTCCTGCGATCAGTGCCGCCCCCGCGACGAAAGTTCCGATGACAATGCTCAGCGCCGAGCGCTTCCCCCATTTGCTCACCCGCCGATCCTAGCGACAGATTCGTGCAGGGGTGCATGATTCGGGAGGTTTGCGCGAAAATCTCTCGGCTAGACTCGTTGCCGATTCTGTCGACAGAAAGCACCCATCACCACATGAAGATTCTTGTCACCGGCGGTGCCGGTTTCATCGGCTCCAACTTCGTCCGCCGCACCCTCCAGGATGCGTACCCCGGGCTCGAAGGCGCCGAGGTCGTCGTCCTCGACGCGCTCACGTACTCGGGAAACCTCGAGAACCTCGCACCGGTCGCCGACTCCCCTCGGTACACCTTCATCAAGGGCGACATCCGCAACGGCGGTCTCCTCGACGAGCTGTTCCCCACGGTCGACGCCGTGGTGCACTTCGCCGCCGAGTCCCACGTCGACCGGTCGGTGCGCGATGCATCGATCTTCGTCGAGACCAACGTGCTCGGAACGCAGCAGCTGCTCGATGCAGCGCTGCGCAACAACCTCAAGCGCTTCGTGCACGTCTCCACCGACGAGGTCTACGGCTCGATCGCCGAGGGATCGTGGGCGGAGGACCGCCCGCTCGAGCCGAACTCCCCGTACTCGGCGTCGAAGGCCGGCAGCGACCTGCTCGCTCGCAGCTACTTCCGCACGCACGGACTCAACGTCTCGATCACGCGCTGCTCGAACAACTACGGCCCCTACCACTTCCCCGAGAAGGTCATCCCGCTCTTCGTCACGAATCTCATCGACGACAAGCATGTGCCGCTCTACGGCGAGGGCAACAACATCCGCGACTGGCTGCACGTGGACGACCACACGCGCGGCATCGCCATGGTGCTGGTCAACGGCCGCGCCGGCGAGATCTACAACATCGGCGGCGGCACCGAGCTGACGAACAAGGAGCTCACCCAACTGCTCCTCGACGCCACCGGCAAGGACTGGTCGTACGTCGATCGCGTCGCCGACCGTCTCGGCCACGACCTGCGATACTCGGTCGACATCTCCAAGATCCAGAAGGAGCTCGGCTACGAGCCGCTCGTCCCGTTCCAGCAGGGACTGGCCGACGTCGTGCAGTGGTACCGCGACAACCGTGCCTGGTGGGAGCCCCTGAAGGCCCGCGCGGCGCTGGACAACTGAGCGCGATGACCCGCTATCTCATCGCCGGAGCGGCCGGCATGCTCGGTCAGGACCTGCAGCGCGCCCTCGCCGGCCGCGACGTCACCGCGCTCGGCCGCGCCGACCTCGACGTGACCGACCGGGATGCCGTGCTCGCCGCGGTCGCCGGCCACGACGTCGTGATCAACGCGTCGGCGTACACGAAGGTCGACGACGCAGAGACGCACGAAGACGAGGCATACGCGATCAACGCGACCGGCGTGGAGAACCTCGCGGTCGCTGCGCACGAACACGGTGCGAAGCTCGTCACGGTCTCGACCGACTACGTGTTCGACGGCTTCGGAACGTCGCCGTACTCCGAGGGCGCCCCGCGCGACCCGATCAACGCCTACGGCCGCACGAAGGCCGCCGGCGAGGAGCTGGCTCTCGCCGCGCATCCGGACGGCACCTACGTGGTGCGCACCGCCTGGCTGTACGGGGCGGGCGGCGCGAACTTCGCGAAGACGATGGTGAAGCTCGCCGGCAGCCACGAGACCGTCTCGGTCGTCGCCGACCAGCTCGGGCAGCCGACGTGGACCGGTGACCTCGCCGCCCAGATCGTCGCGCTGCTCGATGCGGATGCCCCGGCAGGCATCTATCACGGCACGAACGCCGGGCAGGCGAGCTGGTACGAGTTCGCCAAGGCGGTCTTCAGCCGGGCCGGTTTGAACCCTGATAGGGTCACACCGACCGACAGCTCGCAGTTCGTGCGACCGGCACCTCGGCCCGCGTACTCGGTACTCGGTCACGAGGCCTGGCGTGCCGCCGGCCTCGAGCCCATGCGGGAATGGCAGGATGCGCTGGCCGACGCCGCGCGACACGGAGTTCTGGAGCAGCATGACAACCCTGAGAGTGGTCGTTGATGAGCTCATCGGCGACGCTCCCGGTGGGGCCCGCCGCTACGCCGAGGAACTGACCAGGCAGATCATCGCCACGGCGCCCCCCGGCTGCGAGGTCGAAGGCATCGTCTCGAACGTGCCGCAGGAGACGTTCGACGACGTCGCGTCCCGTCTTCCGGGGCTCGCCCGGCTGACCAAGCTCCCGCTCGCGCGTCGCGAGCTCACCATGGCCTGGCAGTCCGGACTGGCGATGCCGGGCGCGGGCGGCATGATCCACGCCCCGAGCCTCTTCGCGCCGCTGCGCCGCCACGACCGTCTCAACGACGGCGAGCAGATCGCGGTCACCATTCACGACGTCCTCCCCTGGACGTTTCCGGAATCGCTGTCGTCGACGAGTGTGCTGTGGCAGAAGGCGATGGTCAAGCGCGCGCGCAAGCACGCCGACGCGATCGTGGTGCCGACGCACGCCGTCGCGAACCAGCTGTCCGAGGTCGTCGACCTCGGCGATCGCGTCCGGGTCATCGGCGGCGCTCCGGCCACGACGCTGCGGCTTCCGTCCGACGCCGACGAGAGAGCGCACCGGCTCGGGCTGCCCGAGCGCTACGCCCTCACGCTGGGGTCGATCATGCCGCGTAAGGGCCTGACCCCGCTCATCCGGGCCATCGCTCGCCCGGAGGCGCAGAGCATCCCCCTGCTGATCGCCGGCCCTGATCGTTTCGGCGACGGCTCGGCGACGGGCGTCGCCGCGGCGGCGGGACTCCCCGAGGATCGCGTGCGCGCGCTCGGCCATCTCGACGACCCCGACCTCGCGGTCGTGCTCGACCGCGCGACCCTCTTCGTCTATCCGAGCCTGGCCGAGGGCTTCGGGCTGCCGATCGTGGAGGCCTTCAAGTTCGGCGCCCCCGTGATCCACTCCGACGATCCCGCCCTCGTCGAGGTGGCGGCCGGCGCCAGCCTGATCGTCGAGCGACCCGAGACGGCCGCCGACACCGACGGGTACGCCGAGCGGCTCGCCGCGGCGATCGGCCGCGTTCTCAGCGACGATGCTCTGCGCACCCGGCTGGGAGTGCTCGCCGCCGACCGCGCGCGGGCGTTCAGCTGGCGCGACTCCGCCGAGCGGGTCTGGCAGCTGCACGCCGACCTGTAGGCGGCCCAGCCCCATCCGGAAGCGCGCCGCCGAAGGCCGATCGGATCAGCTCTGCGCGTCGGCCTTGGCGCGCTCGACCGCCGGCCGATCGGCCGTTCGCTCGGCCTCCGGACGCTCGCCCGGCTCCGCGCGATCCGCCACGACCTCTTCGCGGCCGAACCACGACGCGTAGCGCTCCGACGCCCACGCCCCGACCGCGCGAGACCAGCCGTGACTGCGCTTCTCGACGAGCCAGGTGAAGCCGACGGCCACGAGGATGGCGACCGGGATGCCGAAGAGCAGCGGAACGAACCACGGCTGACCGGCGAACAGGTAGGTGCTGAAGATCAGGATCGGCACGTGCACGAGATACAGGCTGAAGGAGATCGTCCCCGCGAACTGAAGCGGGCGCGACTCGAGGAGCAGGTGCAGCGGCTTCCAGCCGATCGCCGCGACGACGATGGCGGCGGCCGCGAGCGGGGCCAGGCCCTTGAGCGCGAAGACGAGCTCTGGAGCGTCTCCGGAGTTCTGGCCCATCAGCCACGGGGCGATCATCAGCATCGAGCCGCCGAAGGCCATCAGGAACCACAGCGGGTGACGCCACCGGCGCCGGTTCATGCGGTCGGCGAACTGGCGCACGGCGTCGAGGCGAACCGCGACGACGGCGCCGACGAAGAAGGCAGGCAGGTAGCTCAGGGCGCCCGAGTCGGTCCGCACCCCGAGCCAGGTGAGCACGGAGGCGGCGATCAGGCCGGCCATCCACCACTTGCGCACCGCGATCGCGGCGATCGCGATGACGGGCAGCGCGAGCGAGAAGACCAGCTCCCAGCGCAGCGACCACAGGGGGTTGTCGATCTGTCCATCGCCACCGAGAAGGTCCCAGGCCTTGACGATGTACTCCCACGAGAAGTTGGGCGTCGAGGAGTCGCTGAGCCAGGTTCCATCGGGCTGGGTCGAACGCTGGGGGATGGCGACCACGAAGACGGCGGCGACGAGCGCCGCACCCATCACGGGGACCATCAACCGCACCACTCGGCGCGGGAAATAGGCGACCCAGTCGAATCCGCGTGAGCGGACGACGGGAAGCGAGACCACCAGACCGGACAGCACGAAGAACACGATCACCGACTCCCAGCCGGCCGTCGCCAGCTTGAGCGGGGTGTAGGTGATCCACCACATCGGCGAGCCGGTCTGAACGCTTCCGGCGCCCGGTGTTCCGGGAAAAGCGGGGTTCGTGTACATGGCGTGGTGGGCGAGCACGATCAGGGCCGCAAGGCCGCGCAGGCCATCCAGTGCGGCAAGCCGCCCACCCGTTTTCGTCTTCACATTCACACCAGTACTCGACATAGGCCGACCACGGTAGCCCCGGTACCTCAGAAGATCCTGTGACCTGTTCAGGGGACAGCTGAAGGCGGGTGCCCGATGGCGGCGCTATTTGCCGGTCGGCTTGGGCGTCACGGGCGCGAGCGACTGCTGCACGAGTGTGTGGATCTGGCCGTAGTCGGGAGAGGTCGGCTCGATCAGAGGAGGCACCAGCTCGAGCTGCTTGACGGGGAGCTTGCGCGTCTTCATCCCGAGATCGACGAAGTAGCCGAGCATCGACTGCGGGATGTCCGTCTTGACCACCTGAGTGCCGGCGTTCGCGATGCCCTGGAACTTCGACACCACGTTGACCGGGTTCACCTGCTTGAGGATCGCGTCCTGCAGCTGACGCTGGCGGGCCATCCGGTCGTAGTCGCTCGTGCCGTGGCGCGACCGGGCGTACCACTGGGCGGTGTAGCCGCTCATGTGCTGGGTGCCCGGCTTGATCCACGAGGTCACATGGTTGAGGTTCTCGTCGCCGCCGATGGGGAGGCGTTCGGAGACCGTGATGTCGACGCCGCCGAGCGAGTCGATCAGGTCGGCGAAGCCCTGCATGTCGATCAGCACGTAGTACTGGATCGTCAGACCGGTCGCACCCTCGAGGGCGTCCCGCATCGACTCGATGCCGGGATCGCTGTGCTGCGCCTTGGCCTTCGGGTACAGCTGCGACTTGTAGAGCGACACCTCGGTGTAGATCGAGTTGAGCTGGCAGACGTCGACGTCGCAGTGGTCGTCGTAGCCGTAGCCGTCGGGGTAGAGCGCGTGCAGCGGGGACGAGGCCGGGAACGGCACGGGATTGAGGTCGCGCGGCAGGCCGATGGTGACCGCCTGGCCCGTGCTGGCGTCGATGCTGACGACCGACATGCTGTCGGGGCGCAGACCGTCCCGGTCGGGGCCGGCGTCGCCGCCCAGCAGCATGATGTTGTACCGGCCGTCGACGGGTGGCTGCGACGGGCCGGCCGAGAAGATGTCACCGAGAGCACCGCGGGCCGATCCGGCGACCAGCGAGGCGTAGCCGGCCGTGCCGGTGATGCCGACGAGCACGATCACGGCGAAGGCGGCGATCCAGCCGCGCGCAGAGGCGCTCGTCTTCACGAGACGCACCAGGCGCAGCGTGTCGAGGGTGAGCACGACCCAGAGCACCGCGTAGGCGATCAGCACCAGCTGGACGACCCAGAGGCTGGCCGCCTGCGTGAACAGGGTGTAGAGGGTCTGCGGCGTGACCAGAGAGATCACCAGGGCCGCGATCGCGGCGAGCCACAGGAGCAGGGTCGCCACGATGCCGACCCGGCCGAGGCGGCGGTCGCCGGCGAGCACCTGCGCCGAACCGGGAAGGAGCACGTTGCAGACGACGAGCCACCAGCCGCGCTTGGTCATGGTGTGCGCGGAGGCGGTGTCGGGATGACGAAGGGGGCGAGCGATGGTCATAGGCGGGCTTTGAGTGCGGCGTTCTTCTGTTCGACGGTCGCCTCGAGGTCGGTGGCGTACCGGGCGAGGGCGGCCGTGAGCTCGTCATCGGCCGTCGCCAGGATCTTGATGGCGATCAGCCCGGCGTTCGTGGCGCCGCCGATCGAGACCGTCGCCACGGGGACTCCGGCGGGCATCTGCACGATCGACAGCAGCGAGTCGAGCCCGTCGAGGCGCGAGAGGGGTACGGGCACGCCGACCACAGGGAGCGTGGTGACCGACGCGAGCATCCCCGGCAGGTGCGCCGCTCCCCCGGCGCCGGCGATGATGACCTTGATCCCCCGCGCGGCCGCCTGCTTGCCGAATGCGATCATCTTCTCCGGCGTGCGGTGGGCGGAGACGACCTCGACCTCATGGGCGACGCCGAACTCGGTGAGGATCTGCGACGCGTCCTGCATCACGTTCCAGTCCGAGTCCGACCCCATGACGACGGCGACGCGTGGCTGTTCGGGGGTGGCGGGCATGGCCTCAATGGTAGGGCGCAGCCGGCGGGGAACCCGGCTGCGGCACGCGCCGGACGGGGATCAGCCTTCGAAGAACGCCGCGGCCGCCCTGGCCCGGTAGACCACGTCGTCGAGGTCGTCGCCAGTGACAGTGACGTGCCCGACCTTGCGACCGGGTCGCGGATCCTTGCCGTAGCCGTGGAACTTCGCCTCCGGATGCGCGGCGAGCGCGGCCGGATACCGGTCCTGCAGGGTGCCCTCGCTCGGTCCCCCCAGGATGTTCACCATCACGGACCAGTCGTCGCGGGCATCCGGCGCCCCGAGGGGCAGATCGAGCACGGCGCGCAGGTGCTGCTCGAACTGACTCGTCACAGCACCCTCGATCGACCAGTGGCCGCTGTTGTGCGGGCGCATGGCCAGCTCGTTGACGAGCACGCGCCCGTCCGTCGTCTCGAACATCTCGACCGCGAGCACGCCGGTGACGCCGAGTCCGTCCGCGATGCGACGGGCGATCTCCGCGGCTACCTCGACGACACGCTCGCTGGAGCCCGGCGCCGGGGCGATGACCTCGGCGCACACACCGTCGCGCTGCACCGTCTCGACGACCGGCCAGACCGCGGTCTGACCGGAGGGCCGCCGCGCGATGAGCTGGGCGAGCTCGCGCTGGAACGAGACGAGTTCCTCCACCAGCAGGGCCCCGCCGCGACCGTCTTCGGCGAGCGCGAGGAACCAGTCGTCGGCGCCGGCCGCATCGCTCACGACGCGCACCCCTTTGCCGTCGTAGCCGCCACGCGCCGTCTTCACGACCGCGCGGCCGCCGTGATCCGCGAGGAAGGCGCCGAGCTCCTCGGCCGATTCGACAGCGGCCCAATCCGGAACCGGGAGGCCCAGCTCGGTGAGCTTGGCGCGCATCTGCAGCTTGTCCTGGGCGTAGAGCAGCGCATCCGGGCCGGGGTGGACCTGCACCCCCCGGTTCACCAGCTCGCGCAGGATGGCCGGCGGAACGTGCTCGTGGTCGAAGGTGATCACGTCGACCGTCTCGGCGAAGGCGAGAACAGTATCGAGGTCGCGGTAGTCGCCGACGGCCGTGGCCGCGAGCTCCGCGCTCATGCCCTCGGCCTCCTCCAGCACCCGGATGTCCACGCCGAGCTCGATCGCCGGGGGGATCATCATCCGTGCCAGCTGGCCCCCGCCGATGACGCCCACCGTGTTCTTTGCCATCTACCGTCCACTCCTCGATGTTCTTCAGGTTAGGCCGGGACAACTCCCAGACTGGGGCTCTTTTTCTCGCGTAAGCTCACGAGCGCATTCTCTATCTTCGCGCATTCGATCCGATTGGAAGCATGAGCATCGACACCCCTGCCGCTCACCGCTCGCGGCTCCTGCCGCAGCTGGTGAAGTTCGGCGCCGTCGGCGCCGTGGGGTTCGTCGTCAACTTCGCCGTGTTCAACGGATTGATGCTCACCGTGTTCGCCAAGCTGCACCACGGCACGATCTTCGCGACGATCATCGCCACGGTCGTGGCCATCGCCACAAACTGGGTCGGCAACCGCTATTGGGCGTTCGCGGCCCAGCGGCAGAGCAACACGGCGCGCGAAGGCATCGAGTTCCTCATCGTGAGCCTGGCCGGAATGGGTATCCCGCTGCTCTGCGTGTGGGTGTCCCACTACCTCCTCGGGTTCACCTCGCTTCTGGCCGACAACATCGCCAACAATGTGATCGGGCTGGCGCTCGGAACGCTCTTCCGTTTCGCGTTCTACCGCTGGTGGGTGTTCTCGCCGGAGCGTGCGGAGCGCATCCGGCTCGCCCGCCAGGCGCGTGCGACCACGACGACCACCACGTCCATCGACTCGGAGCCGATCATGGCCACAACGACATCCACGTCGCCCGTTCAGGCGGTCGCGCAGTCGCTACCGCGAACCCCAGACCGTGGTCTCATCGGAGACTGACTCGGTCTGCTGCCGTCGCACCCCGACGACCGTCTGCGAATTCTCCATCAGGTCGTTCAGCGCGCGCTGAACGAGGTCGGCCTTCGGCACGTCCTTCAGCACCACTGGGCGTTCGAGGCCCGAATTGATGCGCACATCCCCCGAGCGGAATGCACTCTGCAGCCAGTTGCGCTTGAGCGAGATGTCGTAACCGCGGCTGTGCAGCAGCTCCTGACGCACCCGGATGAAGAAGCCGTGACGCAGGATGATGCGGCGCGTCGTGATCGTGTAGCGCGTGCTGAGCCAGAAGGCGAGCGGCAGCAGGAAGAGGAGCAGCACGAGTGCGGCCGCCGACGACCAGAGCAGCACGTTCTCCCAGACCTCGTCGAACTGGCCGACGAAGTATCCGAGGGCACCGCACGTCGCGATGAGCACGATGCTCGGCCAGAACAGCGCGCGGGCGTTCGGGCGCAGACGCGCGACGATCCGCTCGGGAGGTGGGGCCGGCACTCCCTCAGGCGTGTTGCTCATGACCCATTAATACCGCAGGTGCGTCACGTCGCCGGCCGCGACAGCCGTGATGCCGGCATCCGACCGCACGATCAGCCGGCCGTCCTCGTCGATCCCCGTCGCCTCGCCGAGAAGCGTCTCCCCGGAGGGCAGCTCGACGCGCACCGCTCGCCCGACCGTGTGGCACGCCTCGACCACCTCGTCGCGCAGCGCGCTGCCCAGAGGATCGCCCCCCGCGGTCAGGAACTCGCGGTAGAGCAGCGTGAAGGCGGTGAGATAGCCGGCGAGCACGGCATCCGGATCGAGGTCGGCGGGAGCTCCGGCGAGTAGCAGCGAGGTCGACGTCTCCGTCGGGAGCTCGTCGCGGCTGAGCGTCAGGTTGAGGCCCGCACCGATCACGACGCCGGAGAGGTCGGGCAGCAGCTCGGCGAGCGTACCGCTCACCTTGGCGCCGTCGATGAGCACGTCGTTCGGCCATTTCACCTCGACGCCGACCGGGACGACCGTGGCGAGGGCCCTGCTCATCGCGAGGCCGGCGAGCAGCGGGAACCAGCTGTAGCGCTCGAGAGGGAGGCCGACGGGCTTCAGCAGGATCGAGATCGCGAGGGACTTGCCGGCGGGCGACACCCAGGAGCGGCCGAGTCGCCCACGGCCGCCGGTCTGATGCCCCGTGACGATGACCGAGAGATCGGGGAGCCCGGATGCGCGTGCGACCAGCACGTCATTGGTCGATCCGGCCTCCTCGAGGTATTCGAGGACGGGGACGACGGCTCGACTGCGACGGAACTCCATTGCCTCAGTCTGCCAGCGCCGGCCGTCGTTTTTGTAGGGATTCCTCAACGGCACGCCCCAACTTCTGGCCGGTAGAGTGAACGGCGTGACCGACACTGAACCATGCCAGACCCCCGATCTGCACACGACCGCCGGCAAACTGGCCGACCTGAAGGACCGCTTTCACGAGGCCGTGACGGCGAGCGGACAGGCCGCCATCGAGAAGCAGCACGCGAAGGGCAAGCTCACCGCCCGCGAACGCATCGAGCTGCTGCTCGACCAGGGCTCGTTCGTCGAGTTCGACGAGTTCGTCCGCCACCGCACGCATGCGTTCGGCATGGAGAACAAGCGTCCCTACGGCGACGCCGTTGTGACCGGCGTCGGCACCATCCACGGGCGCAACGTCGCGGTCTACAGCCAGGACTTCACCATCTTCGGCGGTTCGCTCGGCGAGGTCGCCGGCGAGAAGATCATCAAGGTCATGGACCACGCCCTCAAGACCGGCGTGCCGATCATCGGCATCCTCGACTCGGGTGGAGCGCGCATCCAGGAGGGTGTCGTCGCGCTCGGCAAGTACGGCGAGATCTTCCGACGCAACACGGCCGCGTCCGGCGTCATCCCCCAGCTCTCGATCGTGATGGGTCCGGCGGCCGGTGGAGCGGTGTACTCCCCCGCTCTCACCGACTTCGTCATCATGGTCGACAAGTCGAGCCAGATGTTCGTGACCGGCCCCGACGTCATCAAGACCGTCACCGGCGAAGACGTCGGCATGGAGGAGCTCGGCGGCGCACTGACGCACAACAAGATCTCCGGTGTCTCGCACTACCTCGCCAGCGACGAAGAGGACGCCCTCGACTACGCGCGCGCGCTCCTCAGCTACCTCCCCCAGAACAACCTGGCCGAGCTGCCCGTCTACGAGGCGGAGCCGGAGCTCGAGACCACGGATGCTGACCGCAAGCTCAACACGATCATCCCGGACTCGCCCAACCAGCCGTACGACGTGAAGTCGATCATCGAGGGCATCGTCGACGACGGTGAGTTCCTCGAGGTGCAGCCGCTGTTCGCCCCCAACATCGTGATCGGCTTCGCGCGCGTCGAGGGCCGCAGCGTCGGCATCGTCGCCAACCAGCCGAACGCGATGGCCGGCACGCTCAACATCGACGCGGGCGAGAAGGCGTCGCGGTTCGTGCGCTTCTGCGACGCGTTCAGCATCCCGATCCTGACCCTCGTCGACGTCCCCGGCTACCTGCCCGGCACCGACCAGGAGTGGACGGGCGTCATCCGCCGCGGCGCGAAGCTGCTGTACGCGTACGCGGAGGCCACTGTGCCGCTCGTCACGATCATCACGCGCAAGGCCTACGGCGGCGCCTACATCGTGATGGGCTCCAAGCAGCTGGGCGCCGACATCAACCTCGCGTGGCCGACGGCCGAGATCGCGGTGATGGGCGGCCAGGGCGCGGTCAACATCCTGTATCGCGGCGAGATCAAGCGCGCCGAGGAGGCGGGCGAGGATGTGGCCGCCGTTCGCACGAAGCTGGCCAACGAGTACACCTACAACGTCGCGAGCCCGTTCCTGGCCGCGGAGCGCGGAGAGCTCGACGGCGTGATCGAGCCGGCCGCCACGCGTGTCTCCGTCATCAAGTCGCTGCGGGCGCTGCGTACCAAGCGCGCGTCGATGCCGCCCAAGAAGCACGGGAACATCCCGCTGTGACCGAGGCCTCGTTCGATCCGGCGCAGCTGCGCATCGTCACGCCAGGCGTGACGCCGGAGGAAGTCGCGGCGCTGACCGCGGTGTTGACCGCGGCGATGGCGGAGCACGAAGAGGCCGCCCGGTCGGCGCGCACGACCAGCGACCCGGATGGCTGGGCTCGCAGCCAGCGCGCCCTCCGCGGGCCGCTCGATGCCGGCAGCGGCGCCTGGCGGTCGTTCTCGGCGTGAGCTCCGCGGCGGATGCTGCGGTGGATGCTGCGGTGAGCGGTGCGGTGGGCGCTGCGGTGGATGCTGCGGTTCGTCCGTGGCCTTCGCGATGTGCCCCGGATGGGTGTTGTACCCCGGCTGCGCTGTACCCCGAAAGCGGGGGGCGCGTCAATTCGCGGCAGTGTACGACAGGGATTCCCGCGATTGTCCCCCACGTGTCCTCCAAAATGACGACTTTGCAATTCGAAAGCCCGACGCCAATATTGTTATTGCTAGGTGTCTCTCCTCGTGAGTTACACCGCCAATCACTCGCCGACTAGGGTAAGCGGGCGAGTGTTTTGGGGGCGAGTCAGGGCGATATTCGGGTTGTCGCCCTGACTCGGGGTTTCAGACAGGGGCCGGCCATTCGGGTGCCGGCCCCTTCTGCATGTCCGGGGGACGTCGGGGCTCGGTCGACGGGCGAACGGCGTAATCGACGCGAGCGCGTGCCGCGTCAGTGCCCGCGTGTCAGGGCTTGCGCGTCAGTGCCCGCGCGTCAGTGCCCGCGCGTCAGTGCCCGCGCGTCAGAGCTCGCGGATGGGGCGCGGGATCTCCAGCCAGAGGTCGACCTCGTCGTCCTCCGTGTCCGCGCCGAGCGCGTTCGCGCTGCCGTCGTCCGACATCCGGAGCCCCACGACCGTCACAGCGGTCTTCGACGATCGGGGAACCGTGCGGACGATGAGCTTGTCGGTGGTCGTCCCCCGGATGGCGTCGGCGAGGCGCTTGAGCACGACCGTCAGCGACCGCTCGTCGAGGTCGTCGATGCCGCCCTCGTCGAGCAGGCTGACGACGACGCCGCGGCGCCGCGCATCCATCACCTGGCGGCGCACATCGTCGTTGAGCAGCCGGCGACCGCGGATCTCATCCCGGATCGCGCCCTCGAGGTACCGGCACTCGCGCCGCTCCGCCTCGGTCAGGTCTCCGCCACGACGCACGATCTCGGCGAGCATCGGGGCCGCGACGCGGTAGGTCTGCCGTAGCCGCATCTGGCGCTCCATCACGTGCGCCTCCTGAGCGGCCTGCCACTCGGTCGCCTCGCGTTCGGCGCGGGCGAATTGGAGCGCATCCCGACCGGCCTTGGCCAGCGAGCCCGAGATCACGACGGCGACCCCGACCCAGACGACCGACCCGATCACGCCGAGCCCGGCGAGAGCGGCCACGCCGGCCCAGACGATCGTCTGCACGGCGAGGTAGCCGACGCCCACCCAGGCGGCGAACTGCTGACGGCGAACGGCGACGATGGTCATCAGTGTTCCGACGGCCGCGACGTACCAGGTGGCGTAGCCGTTGTCCTTGGCCGGGTCGAGCTGACTGGTCACGAGGATCGGAATGGCGACGCAGACCGCGAGGTCGAAGGCCGCCAGCCAGAGCGGCATCTTGGTGGGACTGGTCGGCCAGAGGCTGATCACGGTCGCCACCGCGTAGAGGATCATCGCCGCGATGGCCGGTCCGGGGTTCTGCGGGATGGAGAGCGACGAAAGCCCGAGGAAGAGGTGGTACGCCGAGAACAGGGCTCCGAGGCCGAGGAAGAGGAACCGCGGAAGGGTGATCACGTGAGCACCTCCGGGTCGGTCTCCGACGACGGCCAGAGGATCGTCACGGTGGTTCCGTGTCCGATCTCCGACTCGATACGGGCGTGGCCGCCGACCTTGGCCAGGCGTTCCCGGATGCTCACCCGCAGCCCGAGCCGCTCCGCCGGCACCTCGGCCGCATCGAAACCGCGACCTTCATCGCGCACGACGATGTGCACCGTCGCCAGCGGGCTGCCGCCTCGGATCGAGAGCGACCGGGCGACCTCGACGCCGCCCGCGTGCTGCATGCTGTTGACCATCGCCTGCACCGTGGCCGAATAGACGGCCTCGGCGACGTTGACGGGAAGGGTGTGCACCTCGATGTCGCGCACGTCGAGTTCGAACGGCGACGAGAAGGCGTTGGCCGCGGTGGTGATCCGCTCGCTGAGGCGGTCGAGCCCGACCAGGCTCTGATCCTCCGGGCTCGAGGCCTCGGCCGCGTGCAGGTGGCCGATCGCATCGGAGGCCATGCGCGCGGCGAGCTCTTTGGCCTCCGGCGTGCGGGCGCTGGCGGCGGAGAGCAGGGTGGTGAGGACGCTGTCGTGCACGATCGCGTCGACCTGCACACGCTCCACCTCGGTTGCGTGCTGGCGTACCGCGTTCGCGTACTTGGCCAGGGCCTGGCTCTGCGCCGCGTCCACCGCGGACGCGGCCTGGCGCAGCATGGCGATGATCACGAGGATCACCCCGCCCAGGATGATCGCATAGAGGGCATCCAGGCCGGCGATCTCGGCGCCGACCCCGCCACCGGACGGCAGGGCGCGGATCACGCCGTAGGCGATCGGGACCAGGAACGTGTATGCCGTCGCGAGCCAGAGCGGGAACGCGACTGCGGCGAACGCGGTGAAGACGGAGCAGAGGAACCACACCCACGGCTTCGGTCCGATGGCGTCCGGGTCGATCGCCAGCAGAGGCCACGTGACGATGGCGAAGAAGAACGCCACGGCCAGGAACCCCATCGCGGGCCGCACGAACTTCTGGATGATGGCCAGCAGCACGATCACCGCGAGCCCGACGAAGATCACCAGCACGGTGATCAGGCCCCACGGCTCCTTCACCCCCGACAACTGCGCGAGCGCGGCGGGGAGGGTCTGCAGACCGAACACCAGCCCGAAGGCCGACACACTGCGGCCGGCGATCCTCTCGAAGCGCGCCCGGCTGATGGGGTTGCGCGGCTGGGACGTCCCGGGATGGGGCGGCCGGATGCTCGCGCTAGTTGCGCTCATTGCCCGTTTCCGGGTCGAGACCCGGAAGGATCCCGTCCTCCACAGCGCGGCGCAGCAGGTCGACCTTCGTGGGCGCCGGGCGTCCGACCTCCACATACTTCACCCGGATGCGGTCGAGGTATTCGCGGGCGGTCGAGTTGGCGATGCCGAGCTGTGCCGCGACGGCCTTCAGCGGGAGGCCGGAAGCGTAGAGATGGAGCACGTCGCGCTCCCGGCGGCCGAGCTGCGCCTTCGCGAAGTCGCTGTCGGCGTCGATCGCGGTCGCCCACTCGAGGTTGTTGAGCACGTCGCCGCTCGCGACCGTCTTGATCGCGTTCATGACCGTCGTGGTCGGCGACGATTTCGGGATCACTCCCGCCGCGCCGGCCGCGAGGGCCTCGCGCACGCTGGCCACCCGGTCGGCGATGCTATGCACCAGCACGGCCGCGCCCGTCGCCTGCGCGCGCTTGACGTTGTCCGTCACGCGGGAGCCGTCGCCGAGCGACAGATCGAGCACCACCACGTCGCATTCCTGGCTGCCGAGCAGCGTCACGAATTCGTCCACCGTGGCCGCGGTGACGAGCACCTCGTAGCCCGCGTCCTGGCAGGCTGCCTTCAGCCCGAGACGAACGGACTCGTGATCGTCGACGATTGCCACCCTCACCATGTTCCCCATCGTAGTGGGGCGCGGATTCGTCACGGAGTTCACGGCGCCAGCGTGGCGACGGCCTCGACGTGGTGAGTGTTCGGGAAGAGGTCGAAGGCGCGGAGGGTCCGGAGCGGGTAACCGCGCTCGGCGAACAGGGCGAGGTCGCGGGCGAGCGCCACCGGATCGCAGGCGACGTAGACGATCTGAGCCGGTGCGAGCGAGGCGATCGCCTCGACGACCTGCCGGCCAGCCCCCGATCGCGGCGGGTCGAGGATCACGGTCGCCGCCCGGAGGCGGGCACGCTCGACCGCGGACGACTCCGCCGCCAGCGTGCGCACGTACCGCTCGACGCGCTCCGTGACCGCAGAAGCGCCGAGCCACTCCGCCAGGTTCTCTGCGGCGTTGTCCGTCGCCCCCTCGTCGCTCTCCACCGAGGTGATGCGCAGCGTGCTTCCGAAGCGATCGCCGAGCGCGGCCGCGAGCAGGCCGACGCCGCCGTACAGGTCGAGGTTCGCCGCTCGCGGGTCGAAGAGCGCCTCGTCGACGGCCGACTGCACCGCCTGGGTCAGCGTCGCCGCCGCCTGGCGGTGCACCTGCCAGAAGCCGCGCGCATCCAGCCGGAACTCGCGGCCGCCGACCACTTCGCGGATCGGCACGGGACGCTGGCGCGGACGGATGGTGCGCCGCCCGCGCTTCACCGGCGCCTCGTTGACGAGCACATGTCCGGCGCCGGTGCCCGTCGCGACGACGTCGATCGACTCGGCGCCGGGGAACGTCTGCCCGAACGGCGTCGACTCGTTGACCAGCTCGGTCGCGAGCGGAAGGTCGGTCACGGGGACGACGGTGTGCGAGCGCGGCGCGAACGGGCCGATAGTGCCGTCGCGCCCGACCTGGAGACGCACCCGCGTGCGCCATCCGGTGCCGTCGGCGGTCTCGCCGTCGCCCGCCTCGACGACGACATCCCTTTCCAGCTTGGCCATGCGCTGCAGGGCGTCGACGATCACCTGGCGTTTCAGCTCACGCTGGTGTTCGAGCCGGATGTGCCCGAACTCCGCACCGCCGGCGCGGCGGCCGGGCTCGCGGTCGATGGACGCGGCCGACCAGACGTGCTCCTGCCGCTCGGGGGCGGCATCGAGCACCTCGAGAGCGTCCGCTCGCCAGAAGCTGTCGTGCGTGCGGTCGGTGATGCGGGCGCGGATGCGCTCCCCCGGCATCGTGTCGGGCACGAAGACCACGCGGCCCTCGTGACGTGCGACGAAGACACCGCCGTGGGCGACGTTGGTAATGTCGAGGTCGACCTCATCGTTCTGGGGCATCCGTCGAGCATCCCACAGGAATTCATGCGCCTCTACTTAGCGTCAACCTCGCCCGCTCGGCTCGCGCTCCTGCGTGCCGCCGGCATCGAGCCGATCGTCGTCCCCTCCCACGTCGATGAGACCGCCGCCGTGCTCGCCGCCGAGGCCGAGCACGGCCCGCTGTCGGCGGATGCCATGGTGCAGCTGCTGGCGCGCCTCAAGGCCGAGGCCGTGCGCGGCACCCTCGACGGGGAGCCGCTCGACGGCTTCATCTTCGGTGGCGACTCCGCCTTCGAACTCGACGGTGCGATCTACGGAAAACCCCACGAGCCGGAGGTCGCACGCGAGCGCTGGCTCGCGCAGCGCGGCCGCACCGGCCACCTGCACTCGGGGCACTGGCTGATCGACCACCGGAACGGCGTCGAGAACCAGGCCGTCGGCCGCACCGCTGTCGCCGCCGTCACATTCGCCGACGTCACGGACGCGGAGATCGACGCCTACATCGCAACGGGCGAGCCGCTCGAGGTCGCCGGCGCGTTCACGATCGACAGTCTCGGCGGTCCGTTCATCACGCGTGTCGACGGGGATCCGAGCACCGTGGTGGGCCTCTCGCTCGCGACACTGCGTGTACTGTTCGGTGAACTCGGCGTCGAGTGGCCGAGTCTCTGGAACCGTGCTTTGTAGGCATCCCGTTCCGCCGACCATCCATTTTTGTGGGGTTCGCCCAAAAGGCCGTCCCCACCGAGCAATAGGCTAGAGAACTGTGCCACGTATCACCAAGGTCCTCATCGCAAACCGGGGCGAGATCGCCGTCCGGGTCATCCGTGCAGCGAAGGACAGCGGAATCGCATCCGTCGCCGTCTATGCAGACCAGGATCGCGACGCCGTTCACGTGAGACTCGCCGACGAGGCGTACGCCCTCGGCGGCACCACGAGCGCCGAGACGTACCTCGTCATCGACAAGCTGCTCTCCGTCGCGCGCCGTTCGGGTGCCGACGCCGTGCACCCCGGCTACGGGTTCCTCGCCGAGAACGCCGACTTCGCGCGCGCCGTGATCGGGGCCGGGCTGACGTGGATCGGCCCGTCGCCCGAGGCCATCGAGCGCCTCGGCGACAAGGTCTCCGCCCGTCATGTCGCCGAGAAGGTGGGCGCTCCGCTCGCCCCGGGCACCCTCAACCCCGTCGCCGACGCGTCCGAAGTGCTCGAGTTCGTCGACCAGTACGGCCTCCCGGTCGCCATCAAGGCGGCGTTCGGCGGCGGCGGCCGCGGCCTCAAGGTGGCCCGCACCCGCGACGAGGTCCCCGAACTCTTCGAATCGGCCACCCGCGAGGCCATCGCGGCGTTCGGCCGCGGCGAGTGCTTCGTCGAGAAGTACCTCGACCAGCCCCGCCACGTCGAGACGCAGTGCCTGGCCGACGCCTACGGCAACGTCGTCGTCGTCTCCACCCGCGACTGCTCGCTGCAGCGTCGCCACCAGAAGCTCGTGGAAGAGGCGCCGGCACCGTTCCTCTCCCCCGCCCAGACCGATGCGCTCTACAGCGCGTCCAAGGCCATCCTCAAGGAGGTCGGCTACCAGGGCGCCGGAACCTGCGAGTTCCTGATCGGCAAAGACGGCACCGTCTCCTTCCTCGAGGTGAACACCCGCCTGCAGGTGGAGCACCCCGTCTCGGAGGAGGTCACCGGCATCGATCTCGTGCGCGAACAGTTCCGCCTCGCCGAGGGTGGCGAGCTCGACTACGACGACCCGATCGCCCGGGGTCACTCGTTCGAGTTCCGGATCAACGGCGAAGACGCCGGGCGCGGGTTCATCCCCTCCCCCGGACCGGTGCACGTGTTCAAGCCCGCCGGCGGCCCCGGCGTGCGCGTCGACAGCGGCATCCAGGCCGGCGACGTCATCAGCGGATCGTTCGACTCCATGCTGGCCAAGCTCATCGTCACCGGCGCCAGCCGCGAGGAGGCGCTCGAGCGCTCCCGTCGCGCGCTGGACGAATTCGAGGTGGCCGGTCTCCCCACCGTGCTCCCCTTCCACCGCGCCATCGTTCGCGACTCCGCTTTCGCGCCGCAGGACGGCGAGCCGTTCTCCATCTACACGCGCTGGATCGAGACCGAGTGGATCAACGAGATCGAGCCGTGGTCGGGCGAGCTCGGCGACGCCTCCCCCGCCGAGCGCCGCAACAGCGTCGTGGTCGAGGTCGAGGGCAAGCGCATCGAGGTCTCCCTTCCTTCCAAACTCCTCTCCGGCGGAGCCGATACCGGCGCCGCGACCAGCCCGGCGCCGCGACGGCGCGGTGGCGCCCACGCCGTGGACACCGCGACGGGCAACTCGGTCACGGCGCCTATGCAGGCGACCATCGTCAAGCTCGCGGTCGCGGACGGCGACGAGGTCGTGAAGGGTGACCTGGTGCTCGTGCTCGAGGCCATGAAGATGGAGCAGCCGCTCACGGCTCACAAGGACGGAACCATCGCGGGGATCAACGCGAACGTCGGCGAGACCGTCTCGTCCGGTCATCTGCTGCTCAACATCGTCTGATCCCCCGAGGCGCGAAACCGCGGGGTCGCCAGGCTGCTTCGCGTCGGGCTTCTCAATCGCGCGCATTCTTTCTGTGGGGGGTCCGCAAGGTCCGGCTGCACGAATGACTGGCCGGCCCGCGGACCGGTCACGTCCGGTGCCGCGAGCACGGTTTCGATGATCCGGGCGACGTCGGGCCAGTGCTCGAGCACGTCGCGCGCAGGAAAACGCAACTGGAGAAATCCGTACATCGCCAGGCCGGTGTCTCGCGCACGATCCCGCTCGAATGCTCCGCGGTCGCTGTGCCAGGCATAGCCGTCGATCTCGATGTACAACCGGCCGTCGACCCGCAGGTCGACCCTTCCGACGCCCGCGACGCCGATCTGCTGCTCCACCAGATGACCCGCCTTGGTCAGCCGCTGACGCACGATCGACTCGACACCCGAATCCGATCCGGGACGAGCCTTGGCCGAGACGGCGCGTGCGCGCACGGATTCGCCCGCGAACAGTTCACCGATCACCCGAAGCGACGTCAGGCCGGCCGAGATCGCCGTATCGAGCACGGCGACCGCCGTCTCCTCGTCGGCGCAGTGCACGACCGAGACCAGGCAGTCGTCGATCGAATCGCGCCAGATCTCGCGGCCGGGGCGTTCCGCGGGCATCCAGTGCCGGACAGCGAGGGTGTACGGCAGGCGAGTCGCATGACGCGCGACCCGGATGTGCGTGCGCTGATCGGTCCCCGCCCAGAGTCCGTAGCTTCGCGCAGCACTCACGCAGCACAGGCGTCCGCCCGATCGCGCCGCCTCCAACGCTGCATCCGACGCGGCGAGCGAGGCGTAGCTGCCACGACGTGGCCGGAAGAGAAGGCCGGCCCGGACCGCCTCCGTCAATGCGTCCGACGTGGCGCCGGCCGCGAGGAGCTGACGCCGCGAAGCGACGCCGCCCAGTGCTGTGAGCTGTTCCATCCAGTGCATGGGACGAGTCTTCCGGCGCCCGGGCGTGCTCGGGCCCGACCAGCGCCATCTGTGGAGAACAGCGGCCTGTGGAGAATACGCAACCCCTGTTGCGGGCGGCACAACTCCGGAACCCCGAGCCGACACGCCGACGCCGGCCGTACAACTCCGGAACTCCGCGCCGGATCCGGCCGAACATCCGGAATTGCGGACGCGCGACCGGCGAGCAACCGAGCTGCGCCCAGCGACGGCCACCCGCACAACTCCGGAACCCCGAGCCGACACGCCGCCGCCGGCCGCACAACTCCGGAACGCAGCCGCAGATGCGGCTCAGGGTTCCGGAGTTACGCCGGCACGCAGAACCAGCGCCTACAGCAGCGCCCTACAGCACGATGTGCATCGCCCTCGCCGCGTCCGAGATCGACCCGGACAGCGACGGGTACACCGTGAACGCCCGCGCCACCTGGTCGACCGTGAGGCGGTGCTCCACGGCGAGCGCGAGCGGGAAGATCAGTTCCGACGCGCGCGGCGCCACGATCACGCCGCCGATCACGGTGCCGGAGCCGGTGCGCGCGAACAGCTTGACGAAACCGTCTTTGATGCCGAGCATCTTGGCGCGCGGATTGGACTTCAGCGGAAGCTTGTAGATGTCGCCCTGGGCGATGCCGTCCTCGATCTGCTTCTGGTTCCAGCCGACCGTCGCGATCTCGGGCTGCGTGAAGATGTTCGACGTCACATTGCGGAGCTCGAACGGGTTCACCGCGTCGCCCATCGCGTGGAACACCGCCGTGCGGCCCTGCATCGCCGCCACCGAGGCGAGCGGGAGCAGATCCGAGCAGTCGCCTGCCGCGTAGATGTTGGGGATCGAGGTGCGCGCGACGCGGTTCACCCGGATGTGGCCCGACTCCGTCAGCTGCACACCCGCCTCCTCGAGGCCGATGCCGGACGTGTTCGGCACCGAGCCGACCGCCATGAGGCAGTGGCTGCCCTCGACCGTGCGGCCGTCGGACAGCGTCGCCACGACGCCCGTGTCGGTGCGCACCACCGACTGCGCGCGAGACTTGGATAGCACCTGCATGCCGTTGCGCTTGAACACGTTCTCGATGACCCGGGCCGCGTCGGCGTCTTCGCCGGGGAGCACCTGGTCGCGGCTGGAGATCAACGTCACCTTCGAGCCGAGTGCGGTGTAGGCCGAGGCGAATTCGGCGCCGGTCACGCCGGATCCGACCACGATGAGGTGCTCCGGCACGTGGCCGAGGTCGTACAGCTGCGTCCAGGTCAGGATGCGCTCGCCATCCGGTACCGCCGAGGGCAGGATGCGCGGCCGGGCGCCGACCGAGACCACGAACGTGTCGGCCTCGATGCGGTCGAAGTCGGTGCCGGTGTCGCCCTGGGCCGTCGACACGATGATCGCGTTTGAGCCGTCGAGCCGTCCCTCGCCGGTGACGATGCGCACGCCGGCCCGCATGAGCTCGGCCTTCATGTCCTCCGACTGCTGCCGGGCGAGGCCCATCAGCCGCTTGTTGACGGCCGCGAGGTTCACTGCGATGTCGGGACGGACCGGCTTCCCCGACTCGCCGCGGGTGAAGAACTGCACGCCCAGGTCGGCCGCTTCGCCGATGGCGTTGGCTGCCTCCGCGGTGGCGATGAGGCTCTTCGACGGCACCACGTCGGTGATGACGGCCGAGCCGCCGACCCCGGTGCGTTCCACCAGGGTGACATCCGCCCCCAGCTGGGCACCCGCGAGGGCGGCCTCGTATCCACCTGGCCCACCTCCGAGTACAGCGATCCTCTGCTTGCGCTCGAATTCATAGGCCATGCTCCTATTCTCTCGCACCTTGATCGCTCGTCGGTGCACCGATGCGCATCCGCCGGTCGGCCCGCGCGCAGGGCGCTCTCACTAGAGTTGGTCCATGCCAGATTCCTTCCAGAACCCGCTCGACGACCCGGCCACCGACCCGTTCGCGGTCGCGAAGCAGGCGGCCGAACAGCTCGCAGAGAAGACCGGCGTCGACCGGCACGACATCGCCCTCACGCTGGGCAGCGGATGGGGCCGCGCGGCCGATCTCATCGGCGAGACGACCGCGACCGTTCCGGCGACAGAGATCGTCGGCTTCGGCGCTCCCGCCCTGGCGGGCCACGTCGGCACCCTGCGCTCGGTGCTGCTCCCGTCGGGCAAGCGCGCCCTCGTGATCGGCGCCCGCACCCACTACTACGAAGGCCACGGCGTCCGGCGGGTCGTGCACAGTGTGCGCACCGCCGCTGCTGCCGGCGCGACGACGATGGTGCTGACCAACGGGGCCGGCGGCATCAAGGAGAGCTGGAAGCCGGGAACGCCCGTGCTGATCAGCGACCACATCAACCTCACCGCCGACTCCCCGCTCGAGGGCGCGACGTTCATCGACCTCACCGACCTGTACTCGAGCCGCCTGCGCGAGCTGGCGAAGAGCATCGAGCCGAGCCTCGACGAGGGCGTGTACACGCAGTTCCGCGGACCCCACTACGAGACACCGGCCGAGGTGCAGATGGCGAAGACGATCGGCGGCCACATCGTCGGCATGTCCACCGCTCTCGAGGCCATCGCCGCACGACAGGCCGGCATGGAGATCCTCGGCATGTCCCTGATCACCAACCTGGCCGCCGGCATCCAGAAGACCCCGCTGAGTCATCAGGAGGTCATCGACGCCGGTCGCGAAGCCGAGCCGGTGATCAGCGCGCTCCTCGCCAAGATCGTGGGCGCGCTGTGAGCGCCGCCGAGGGCGACCGGGTGCTCGACGACGCCGAGCTCCTCGAGCAGGCGCGGGCGTGGGTCGCGCAGGATCCGGATCCCGAGACCCGCGACGAGCTGAACGCGCTCATCGTCGCCGCCGAGGCCGGCTCAGCCGTGGCCATCAGGGACCTGCACGCGCGCTTCGACACCCGTCTCGCCTTCGGCACCGCCGGGCTGCGCGGCGAGATCGCCGCCGGCCCCAACCGGATGAACCGGGTCCTGGTGGCGCAGGCCGCCGCCGGTTTCGCCCGCTATCTCCTCGACCACGCCCACGGCGAGACGCCCTCGGTCGTGATCGGCTACGACGGACGAAAGAACTCCGACGTCTTCGCGCGCGACACCGCCGAGCTGATGGCGGGCGCCGGGGTGCGCGCCGTGCTGCTGCCGCGGATGATGCCGACGCCCGTGCTCGCGTTCGCCGTGCGCCACCTCGACGTCAGCGCCGGCGTGATGGTCACGGCCAGCCACAACCCGCCGAACGACAACGGCTACAAGGTCTACCTCGGCGGCGAGAACCACGGTTCGCAGATCGTCGCTCCCGCCGACTCCGACATCGCCGCGCGCATCCTCGAGGCGGCGAAAGGCAGCGTCAGCGACCTGCCGCGGTCCGAGGCCTACGAGGTCGCGCCTGAGAGTCTCGAAGCGGAGTACATCGCGGCGACCGCCTCCGTGGCGGGCACCTCAGCGCCGCGCGACGCGGTCTCGTTCACGTACACGGCCATGCACGGCGTCGGCTGGCGCACGGCCGCCGCGGTCTTCGCGCAGGCCGGCTTCGCCGAGCCCACCGTCGTCGTCGAGCAGATCGACCCCGACGCCGCCTTCCCGACGGTGGCCTTCCCCAACCCGGAGGAGCCGGGCGCGATGGACCTCTCGTTCTCGACGGCGCGCACGGCCGGGTCCGACCTGATCATCGCCAACGATCCGGATGCCGACCGTCTCGCCGTCGCGATTCCGGACGACGGGAGCGCCGATGGCTACCGACGGCTCTCCGGCAATGAGGTCGGCGCGTTGCTCGGCTGGCGCGCAGCGCGACTGGCCGACGAATCCGCCGGCCCCGACGAGGCCCCGTTCGGAACCCTCGCCTGCTCGATCGTGTCGTCCCCGGCCCTCGCCGCCGTCGCCCACCGCTACCGCCTCGACTTCGAGGACACCCTCACCGGCTTCAAGTGGGTCTCACGCGCCCCCGGGCTCCTCTACGGATTCGAGGAGGCTCTCGGCTATCTGGTGAACCCGGACACGGTGCGCGACAAAGACGGCATCTCCGCAGCGACCGCCTTCCTCGATCTGGCGGCCTCGCTGGCGGCGGAGGGGAAGACCATCCGCACGCACCTCGACGAGTTCGCCGAGACGTTCGGCTACTTCGCGTCCGACCAGATCTCGATCCGGGTCACCGACCTGAGCGAGATCGATCGGGTCATGGCGGCCCTTCGCTCGACGCCGCCGAGCAGGCTCGGTGAGGTCGCCGTCTCCCAGATCGACGACCTTCGCGACGGGTTCGGCCACCTGCCGCCGAGCGACGTGCTGCGCATCCTGCTCGAGGACGGATCGCGCGTGATGGTGCGGCCCAGCGGCACGGAGCCGAAGCTCAAGATCTACATCGACGCGTCGAGCGACGAAGGCTCGGTGGCCGAGCGCGAGGCGACCGCCGTCGCCCGTGTGCGTGCGCTGGCGGACGCCATGCGGGCGCTCACGGCGTAGCCGAGCAGGAACAGCACCAGGGCGAGTGCGGTGACCGCCGCTCCGACGGCGGGCACCGCCTCGGCTCCGCCCAGCGAGAGTGCGGCGGACCCGATCGGAGGGGCGATCGCGATTCCGACGTACATCGCGGTCGAGTACCACGACAGCGACAGTGCCGCCGCCTCCGGATCGACCGTGACGAGGCGGTGCTGCACCGGGATCGCGATCGCGAACGCCGCGACACCCCAGACGGCGAACACGATCAGCGACGCGACGAACGACGACTCCACGAACGGCAGGACCGCCAGCGCCACGATCTGACCGCCGAGCGCCACGATCGCGGTCAACCTGCTGCCGAAGCGGTCGGTGAGGGGACCCGCGACGATGTTGCCGACGACGCCGGCCACGCCGTAGGCGAGCAGCAGGGTCGCGAGCAGGGTTCCCGAGCCGCCCGTCGACGCGTGGGTGACGGATGCGCTGAAGATGTACACGATGTTGAAGCCGGCGATCATCAGCAGCGTCGTGCCCAGTGGAGCGAGCACGCGCAGGTCGGCGAGCGGCGCCAATCGCTGCCGGATGGACGCGGCCGGGGCCAGGGGAACGTCGCGCACCACGAACGGGATGGCGACCGCGAGCACGACCGCGATGCCGACGAGGCTCCAGAGAGGCAGACGCCACCCGGCGATCCCGCCGAGAGCAGTGCCGAAGGGGGAACCGACCGCCGTGGCGAGCGTGAAACCGGCACCGACGATCGCCAGCGCCCGGCCGCGCTGGGGCGGCCGCGCCAAGGCGGCGGCGGCCGCCGTGGCCGTCGGCACGAGCGCCGCTCCCCCGATGCCGGAGAGCGTGCGCCCGATGAGGAAGACGGGGAGGCCGGTCGCGGAGACTGCTATCGCGCCGCCGATGGCGAACACCGCGAGGCCGGCCGCCATCAGGATCGCCCGCGGCACGCGCGGGAGCAGCACCGAGATGAGGGGCGCAGCGACCGCGACGACCAGCGAGTACGAGGTGATGGAGTAGCTCACGCCCGTGGGTGTTGCATGCAGGGTGTCGGCGATGTCGGGAAGGAGACCTGCGATGACGAAGGCGTTCGTGCCGACGACGAACATGGCGAGTGCCAGTACGAGCAGACTCAGAGTCGGCCTGCGATATGATTGTTCGACGGAAGTCATACGATCAAGCTAGAGAATAGTTCGATCATTGTCAAACTATTTTTCGCTCACCCGTCCCCAGACTCACGGAGGAATCATGTCGGCCGAGTTCCCGGCGCCCGAAATGGCCGACGTGCAGCTCGTCGACGTGCTGCGCGCGGTGGCCGACCCGATCCGGTTGCAGATCGTCCGCGTGCTGGCCGACGGCGAGCCGCACTCGAAGAGCGAGTCGCAGTGGGGCTTCGACGTTCAGAAGTCCACGCTGTCGCACCACTTCAAGGCCCTTCGCGAGGCCGGGGTGACGTTGACCATCGTGAGCGGGCGCACGCACGCGATCCAACTGCGCCGTCGCGAACTCGACGAGCGCTTCCCCGGTCTCATCGAGGCGCTCATCGCGCCGACGCCGTCCTCGGCGGACTGACCTTCCCCACCGGTCGCTTCCTCCCCAGCCAGGCGGTCGCCCGAGTGAGTGGTCGCCCGGGTGAGTGGTCGCCCGAGTGAGTGGTCGCCCGGGTGAGTGGTCGCCAACTGTCGCCCGGAACACCGAATCCGGCTCTCAGGCGACAATTCGTGACTTCTCACCACGCGCGGGCGTGGCGGCACGCGCGGGCGTGGCGGCACGCGCGGGCGTGGCGGCACACGCGGGGCGTGGCGGCACACGCGGGGCGTGGCGCCTCACGCGACGAGGCACAGCCCGGAGCTCAGCCCAGCGCTTCTTCGAGCTTGCGCTCGAGTTCGTCGAGGTCGAAGAAGTTGTCGACGACGACCACGTCGGCGTTCGTGCGGCCGATCGCCTCGACCAGCTCCGGCGACGTCAGGATGACCTGCGCGTCGGCCGCGGCGGTCTCGACATTGGCGACATCCGATGCCGTGACGTCGGCGGCGATGTCGAGCCGGTTGAGCACGCGCTCCGCGTTGACCTTCAGGATGCCGGACGTGCCGACGCCGGCGCCGCAGATGGCGACGATCTTCATCGCGGGGCCCCTTCTTCGCTGGCGGCCATGATGCGCTGCACCTCTGCGACGTCGCTCGCGGCGGCGAGCGAGGGGATGGCGCCCGGATCGTTGAAGATGTTGGCGAGCTCAGCGACCGAGGTGACATGCGCATCCGGGGTCGCGACGGCCAGGCCGATCACAACGGCCACCGGATCGTTGTGCGGGTGCCCGAAAACCACCGGCTCAGCGAGCGTCACGACGGAGAGACCGTCCGTCAGCACATCCGGCCCGGGGCGGGCGTGCGCGAGCGCCAGACCGGGTGCGATCACGATGTAGGCGCCGAATTCGTCGATCACCTGGATCATGCGTGCACCGTAGCCCGCCTCGACCGCGCCGGAGCGGGCGAGGGCGGCACCGGCCAGTTCGACCGCCTCGCGCCAGTCGGACGCGTGGGCGCCGACGGTGATGGCGGAATCGGGCAGCGGTGGCAGTGGCATGGTTCCAGCGTATCGTCCGGGGGTCTACGAACCCTCGAAACCTGCTGAGATGATGTCGGCCAACTCTTCGCGTTCCTCCAGCGGGAGGAAGGCGGAAGCGGCGGCGTTGAGCTGGAAGACCTCGAGGTCGGTGCGGTCGTACGCGAACGCGTCCGCCAGGATCGAGAGTTCGCGGGTGAGGGTGGTGCCGCTCATCAGGCGGTTGTCGGTGTTCACCGTGACGCGGAAGCCGAGCTGGTAGAGCAGATCGAACGGGTGGTCGATGAGCTCGTCGCCCCACGCGGCGATCGCGCCGGTCTGCAGGTTCGACGTCGGGCTGGTCTCGAGGGCGATCTCGCGATCCTTGACCCACTGCGCGAGCGTGCCGAGCGTGACGTAGGTGTTCTCGTCGTCCTGCCGCTCGATCACGATGTCTTCGGCGATGCGCACACCGTGGCCGAGACGCAGTGCGCGGCCGTCGAGCAGAGCGCTCCGGATGCTGTCGAGCCCGTCGGCCTCACCGGCGTGGACGGTCGCCGGGAAGAACTCGCTGGCAAGGTAGTCGAACGCGGCGCGGTGCTTCGACGGCAGGAAGCCCGCCTCCGGCCCGGCGATGTCGAAGCCGACGACCCCGTTGTCACGGTGGCGCACGGCGAGTTCGGCGATCTCGAGGCCGCGGTCGTTGTGGCGCATGGCCGTGACGAGCTGACCGACCCGGATGGGGCGACCGGCTGCGCGCACATCGGCGATGCCCTGCTCGATGCCGCTCTGCACGGCCTCGACGGTCTGGTCGAGGCTCAGACCGGACCCCAGGTGCTGCTCGGGCGCCCAGCGGATCTCGCCGTAGACGACGCCGTCGGCGCCGAGGTCCTGCACGAACTCGCGGGCGACGCGCTCGAGGCCCGCGCTGGTCTGCATGACCGCCGTGGTCAGGTCGAACGTCTTGAGGTACTCGACCAGCGAGCCCGAGTTGGACTTCTCCGCGAACCAGGCGCCGAGAGCGTCGGCATCGGAGGCCGGCAGTTCGAGGCCGATCTCCGACCCCAGCTCGATGATCGTGGCCGGGCGCAGACCGCCGTCGAGGTGGTCGTGCAGCGACACCTTGGGCAGATCCAGGATGCTCGTGCCGTCGCTCAGCGTGTACGCGTGGTTGTTCTCGCTCATGGCTCTCAATCTATCGGTCGCGCTCAGTCGCGCGCGTGGGGACGGGCGGGGCTCATCCGATGCGATCGGCGATGAGCGGGCCGCCGTCGAGCACGGGCTCGCCCGGGTCGCCGATGCGGTACGCGCCGGCGACGGCGTCGAGGGCGCGCTCGAAGCGAGCGGGCTCGTCGGCCGACAGGGTGAACAGCGGCTGTCCCTCGCGCACGGTGTCGCCCGGCTTGGCGTGCAGGTCGATGCCGGCAGCGTGCTGCACCGGATCCTGCTTGCGGGCGCGTCCGGCGCCGAGACGCCACGCCCCGATCCCGAACGGCAGCGCCTGCTGCTCCACGAGCACGCCGTCGCGCTCCGCGACCACGGTGTGCGTCTCCTTCGCGACCGGCAGCGGCGCATCCGGGTCGCCGCCCTGGGCCCGGATGACGGCACGCCAGGTGTCCATCGCGCGGCCGTCCTTCAGGGCGCCCTCCACGTCGGCGTCCGGCTGCCCGGCGAGGGCGAGCATCTCGCGCGCGAGCGCGATCGTCAGCTCGACCACGTCGGCGGGACCGCCGCCGGCGAGGACCTCGACCGATTCGCGCACCTCGTTGGCGTTGCCGATGGCGAGGCCGAGCGGCACATTCATGTTGGTGAGCAGCGCAGAGGTGGCGACGCCCGCATCCGTGCCCAGCTCGACCATCGTGCGGGCCAGCTCGCGCGACTTCTCGATGTCTTTCAGGAAGGCGCCGGAGCCGAACTTCACGTCGAGCACCAGAGCGCCGGTGCCCTCCGCGATCTTCTTGCTCATGATCGACGACGCGATGAGCGGGATGGCCTCGACGGTTCCGCTGATGTCGCGCAGGGCGTACAGCTTGCCGTCAGCGGGCGCGAGCCCGGAGCCGGCAGCGCAGATCACACCGCCGACATCGCGCAGCTGGTCGAACATCTCCTGGTTCGTGAGGTTCGCGCGCCAGCCTGGGATGCTCTCGAGCTTGTCGAGCGTTCCTCCGGTGTGGCCGAGACCGCGCCCGGAGAGCTGCGGCACTGCGACGCCGAATGTGGCGACCAGCGGCATGAGCGGCAGGGTGATCTTGTCGCCGACGCCTCCGGTGGAGTGCTTGTCCGTGGTCGGTTTGCCGAGGCCCTCGAAGCTCATCCGCTCGCCGCTGGCGATCATCGCCATCGTGAGGTCGCGGATCTCGCGGCGGGTCATCCCGTTGAGGAAGATCGCCATGGTCATCGCGGACATCTGCTCGTCGCCGACGTAGCCGCGGGTGTACGCATCGATCAGCCAGTCGATCTCGGCGGTGGTGAGCTCGCCGCGGTCGCGCTTGGTGTGGATGAGATCGACGGCGTCGAACGCCTCGATCGCGCCGGAGGTGCTGGTCACGGGAGAATCCTCAATCGTTGTTCTGAGCGGTGCCGCCAGCGGCGGTGCCGCCTGCGGCGGTGCCGCCAGCGGCGGTGCCGCTCGCGGCGGTGTCACCCGCGTAGTCGGCGAGCTGGCGCGGGCCGAACGCATCCGGGAGCACCTGGTCGATGGTGCGGATGCCGGAGACGGTCTCCAGCAGCATCCCCTCGGCCGAGTGCTCGTAGAGCAGCTGACGGCAGCGGCCGCACGGCATCAGGATGTTGCCGTGCCCGTCCACGCAGGTGAACGCCACAAGGTGGCCGCCACCCGACAGGTGCAGCGCGGACACCAGGCCGCACTCGGCGCAGAGGGTGACGCCGTAGCTGGCGTTCTCCACGTTGCATCCCGTGATCACGCGGCCGTCGTCGACGAGCGCCGCCGCTCCCACCGGGAAGTTCGAGTACGGGGCGTAGGCGTGCGTCATCGCCTCCCGGGCGGCCTCGCGAAGGCCGTCCCAATCGATGGAGGCGGCGTCGGAGCCGGCGGTGCCGTTCGTCATCCCGGCGCTCACGATTTGATGTACGGCTTGCCGTCGGCGGCGGGAGCACGCGAGAGCCCCACCAGACCGGCCACCGCGAAGATCGTGACGACGTAGGGCAGCATCAGCATGAACTCGCTCGGAACCGGCGAGCCGATGATGCCGAGCACGTTCTGCAGGTTCGACGCGAAGCCGAACAGCAGCGCTGCCAGGGTGGCGCGGATCGGGTCCCAGCGTCCGAAGATCACCGCGGCGAGGGCGATGAAGCCCTGACCGGCCGTCATCTCCTTCGAGAAGGCGCCGACCGAGCCGAGGGTGAAGTACGCGCCGCCCAGGCCGGCGACGGCGCCGGCGAGCGAGACGTTCCAGAACCGCGTGCCGTTGACGTTGATGCCGACCGTGTCGGCGGCCTCCGGATGCTCACCGACCGACCGCAGGCGCAGGCCCCAGCGGGTGTGGAACAGCCCGAACCAGACGGCGAAGATCGCGATGTACATCAGGTATTCGATGATCGACTGGCGGAACAGCACCGGGCCGATGATCGGGATGTCGCTGAGCAGCGGGATCGGCCACTCGGGCAGACGCGGCGGGTGGTTGAGCAGCGTCGGGTTGCCGGCGAGCACCTTGGAGTAGAGGAAGCTCGTGAGGCCGGTGACGAGAACGTTCAGCACGACACCGACGATGACCTGGTCGACGAGGTACTTGATCGAGAACGCAGCCAGCACGAACGACACGAGCACGCCGGCCACAAGCGCCGAGATGAGGCCGAGCGCCCAGCTGCCGGTGAGGGTCGCGACCATCGCCGAGACGAAGGCGCCACCGAGCAGCTGACCCTCGATCGCGACGTTCACGACGCCACCGCGCTCCGAGATCACGCCGCCGAGCGCGCCGAAGACGAGCGGGACCGAGAGGCTCACCGTTCCGAGCAGCAGGCCGGTGACCGGCACCGGCAGCTCGCCGGAACCCGCCCAGGCGAGGAAGCCGAACATGAAGATCAGGGCGAACGCGATGACCAGCCAGAGGTTGGCCTTGCGCGCCTGGTAGGCCATCCACACGCTGATCGCCGTCAGGATGATCAGCAGGATCGTGACGATGATGGTGGTGCTGAACGTGTCGACCGTGAGGTTGCCGAGCTTGACCTTGTCGGTGCCCTCGCTGAACCGGAAGGTGCTCTGGCCGTGACGGGGGAAGCCGAAGAACAGGATGATGCTGAGGACGACGAAGACGCCGAACGCGATGGGCATCTTCCAGCTGCGGATGGTCGCCTTCTCGAGGACGATCGGGGACGAGTCGGGGATGACGGGTGTCGCGGTGCTCACTTGGCCTCCACCTCCTTCGTGACGATGGGACCCGGTCTCCGGGGCGTCGACCCCGGGGTGGGCAGACGGAAGATGGCCCGCACGAGCGGCGGCGCCGCGACGAAGAGCACGATGAGGGACTGCACGACGAGCACGATGTCGATCGGGATGTCGTTGGCGGCCTGGATCGTGTAACCGCCCGCCTTCAGGGCACCGAACAGGAGGCCGGCGATGAAGATGCCCCACGGCTTGGATCGGCCGAGCAGGGCGACGGTGATCGCGTCGAACCCGATGCCGGCATCCACGCCCGAGCTGATGCCCTGCGGGAAGACGCCGAGCGCCTGGCTGGCACCGGCGATGCCGATGAGCCCACCGGCGATGAGCATCGCGTAGAAGTACATGTTCTTGACGTTGATGCCGGCGACGCGTGCGGCGTTGGGGTTCTCGCCGACCGCACGGAACCGGAAGCCGAGGTTCGAGCGGTTGATGAGCCACCAGACGAAGAAGGTGGCCGCGATGACGACCACGAACGCCCAGGTGAGGTTGTACTGCACCCCGAACAGCGGCGGGAAGACCGCGTTGCCGTGGATCGCGGGGGCCTTCGGGTTGTTCGAGCCCGGCGCCTGCAGCAGGCCCTGGGTGCGCAGCATGTACGAGATCAGGTAGAACGCGATGTAGTTGAGCATGATCGTGACGATCACCTCGTGCGCGCCCGTCCTCGCCTTGAGCAGACCGACGATGCCGGCCCAGATCGCTCCGCCGGCGATGCCTGCGACGACCGCCACGACCAGGTGCAGGACCGGCGGCAGGTTGAAGGAGAAGCCCACCCACGCCGAGCAGGCGGCGGCGATGAGGATCTGCCCCTGGCCACCGATGTTGAACATGCCGACGCGGAACGCGAGGCCGACGCCGAGACCGCCGACGATGAGCGGCGTCGCGAACGTGAGCGTCTCGGTCAGCGGCCGGATGCCCGCCTCGAAGCTCGGGCGGCGGAAGTTGTAGATCGCGCCCTGGAACATCGAGACGTAGGCGCTCGACACCGAGTTCCACACCGCCGCGATGGTGTCACCTGGGCGGGCGAAGAAATAGCCGGCGGCCTTCTGCACATCCGG
Organism: Leifsonia sp. 10N434; assembly: GCF_056394405.1. Lineage (NCBI taxonomy): Bacteria > Bacillati > Actinomycetota > Actinomycetes > Micrococcales > Microbacteriaceae > Leifsonia > Leifsonia sp. 10N434. The sequence continues at coordinate 423,736 of NZ_JBFTHV010000003.1, forward strand.
GTCGGTGACCGCGATCAGGATGGCGCCGACGATGAGGGCGAGCACGACCGCGAGGATCGAGATGACGACACTGCCGCCCATGATGTCGCGCACTGCCTTGTTCCAGCGCGATGGCTCCTCGCCGGGGGTCTCCTGCTTGGCCAGGCCAGGCGCCGTCTCGGTGCCGGTCATGCTGCTGCTCCTGCATCCGCCGGCAGCTCGCCGGCCATCATGAGGCCGAGCACGTCGCGCGACGTGTCTCCCGGCACGATTCCTACGATCTTCCCCCGGTACATCACGGCGATGCGGTCGGCGAGCGCCGCCACCTCGTCGAGCTCGGTCGAGACCACGATCACCGGGATGCCCGAATCGCGCGTCTCGACGATGCGCTTGTGCACGAACTCGATCGAGCCGACGTCGAGTCCGCGCGTCGGCTGGGCCGCGACGAAGAGGCGCAGCTCGCGGCTCAGCTCACGGGCGAGCACGACCTTCTGGGCGTTTCCGCCGGAGAGGCGGCCGACCTTCGTCTCGATGCTCTGGGTGCGCACATCGAACTCGCGCACCTTCTCTTCGGCGAACTCGTTGAGGTAGCCGAGCTGCAGGTTGGCGCCCTTGACGAACGGGGCTCCGCTGGAACGGTCGAGCATCAGGTTCTCGGCGATGCTGAACTCCCCGACGAGACCGTCTTCGTTCCGGTCCTCCGGCACGAAGCCGACGCCGGCGTCGAGCACCTTGCGCACGCTGTTCCCGACGATGTTCGTTCCGTCGAGTTCGATCTCGCCCTCGACGCGCGGCTGCAGGCCGAGAATCGCCTCGGTGAGCTCGGTCTGGCCGTTGCCCTGCACACCGGCGATGGCGAGGATCTCGCCCGCCTTCACATCGAAGCTCACGCGGTTGACGACGAGCTGGCCGATCGGGTCGATGACCGACAGATCGTTCACCACGAGCGCGGGGGCTCCGGGGGTGGCCGGCTGCTTCTCGACCGTGAGCGAGACGGCGCGGCCGACCATCATCGAGGCCATCTCGGGGTTGCTGGCGGTGGGGGCGACCTCGCCGACCACCTTGCCGAGCCGGATGACCGTGATGCGGTCGGCGACCTCGCGCACCTCGCGCAGCTTGTGGGTGATGAAGACGATCGCGGTGCCCTGCTCCTTGAGCTGGCGCATGATCTCCATCAGCTCGTCGGTCTCCTGCGGAGTGAGCACGGCCGTCGGCTCGTCGAAGACGAGGACCTTGGCGTTCTGCGAGAGCGCCTTGATGATCTCCACGCGCTGCTGCACACCGACGGGCAGGTCTTCGACCAGCGCGTCGGGGTCGACGTCGAAGCCGAACCGTGCCGAGATCTCGCGCACGCGCTTGCGGGCAGCGGGAAGGTCGAGGCGGCCGCCGAACTTGGTCTGCTCGTGACCGAGCATCACGTTCTCGGCGACGGTGAAGACGGGGATCAGCATGAAGTGCTGGTGGACCATGCCGATGCCGGACTTCATCGCATCACCGGGGCCGGAGAAGTGCTGGACGACGTCGTCGAGCAGGATCTCCCCCTCGTCGGCCTGGTACAGGCCGTAGAGGACGTTCATGAGGGTGGACTTGCCGGCGCCGTTCTCTCCGAGGAGACAGTGGATCTCGCCTGGCTCGACCGTGAGGTCGATGTGGTCGTTCGCGACCAGGGCACCGAACCGTTTGGTGATGCCGCGAAGTTCGAGCTTCATTCGGGTGGGGTTCCTTCTCTACTCGCCCGGGTGGAGCGATCGCGCGCGGAACGGCAGGTGGGCCTCGATGCGCGTCTTCACACTACCTTTTGCACATATGTCAGTGTGTGCTCACTTGAGCAATCGAGACAAGGGCGAAAGCGATGACGGGGGCAAAAGACCGGGGAGGCCGGCGCGAGCCGACCTCCCCGATTTCATGGGTGGTGCTGGTTACTGCTTGGGCGACGACGGCGACGTGACCGTGATGGACCCGTCGATGATGCCGGCCTTGATCTTGTCGAGCTCACCCTGCAGGCCGCTGTCGACCTTCGAGGAGAAGTCGTGGAACGGGGCCAGGCCGACGCCGTCGTTCTTCAGCGTGCCCACGTACGGGGTGCTGTCGAACTTGCCGGCGGCGGCAGCGGTCACGACGTCGTTCGTGGCCGGCTTCATGCCCTTCATCACCGAGGTGAGGAGCAGGCTCTTCACGCTCGGGTCGGAGAGGTAGACGTCGGCGTCGACGCCGATCATCGCGATCGGCTTGCCCGAGTCCTTGATCGCCGCTGCGGCGCTCTGGTAGATCGGACCACCGACGGGCATGATCACATCGGCGTTCTGGTCGATGATGCCCTGTGCCGTGTTCTTGGCGGTCTCGTTGGCGTCGAAGCCACCGGTGAACGCGCCCTTCTGGCTGTCGACGTTCCAGCCGACGACCTTGACCGACTTGCTCTTCTGGTCGTTGAAGTACTTCACGCCATCGGCGAAGCCGTCCATGAAGATGGTGACGGTCGGGATCTGCATGCCGCCGAAGGTGCCGACGACGCCGGTCTTCGAGTAGCTCGCAGCGGTGTAGCCGGCGAGGAACGCGGCCTGGGCGGTGTCGAAGATGATCGGCTTGACGTTCTTCGCGGTGATCGAGCTGTCATCGATGATCGCGAAGTCGACGTCGGGGTTCGCCGCTGCGGCCTTCTTGGTGGCGTCGGCGAGCAGGAAGCCGACGGTCACGACGAGGTTGCAGTTGGCGTCGACCATGCTCTGGATGTTCGGAGCGAAGTCGTTCTCGCTCTTCGACTCGGCCGACTTCGGCTTGACGCCGAGCTTGTCGGCGGCCTGGTTGAGGCCTTCGAAGCCGAGCTGGTTGAACGAGTGGTCGTCGAATCCGCCGGAGTCGGAGACCATGCAGGGCAGGAAGTCGCTCTTCGCGGCCCCGCTGGTCGAGGTGTCCGACGGAGCCGCCGAACAGGCTGCGAGCAGCGACATAACGCCGACCGCCGCCAGGCCGAGCAGGCCGGCCTTACGGGCTGTGATTGTCAAGGTGGTGTCCTCCAAGATGCAGGCCCCGCGGGTAAGGGGGGCCGATTGTGATTCACGTTACCGAATGTGACGAACCGCTCCGTTCGAAAACCCGGCTTCTTCACGTAAGCGTTACAAACGCGCGCGTGATTGGCACCTGCTCATTTGAGCAGGGCTCAGCTGTGCGTTGGGCTCAGAGCCAGCCGCGCTTGCGGAAGATGACGTACAGCGCACTGCTCAGGCCGACCATCGCCAGCACCGCGAGCGGGTAGCCGAGCGGCCATGCCAGTTCGGGCATGTGCACGAAGTTCATCCCGTAGATGCCCGCGACGAGCGACGGCGCGAAGAGGATGGCCGCCCACGACGAGATCTTCTTGACCTGCTCGCCCTGATCGTGCGTCGAGTGCGCGAGCCTCGTCATCTCCTCGTTCTGGCGTTCCGACACCAGCGTGGAGTTCACGGTGAGGATGTCGCGCAGCAGCTGCCGGAAGGCGTCGACGCGCTCATTCACCTGGATGAGGTGGTCGGAGACGTCGCGCAGCGCACGCTGCAGTTCCTGCGTCACTCCGTACTTCGCCGAGCCGTGCTCGAGCGCCACCATCACCGCGGTCAGCGGATGCGTGGCGCGCTGGAAGTCGATGACCTCGCGCGACAGCTCGTAGATACGGCGCGAGACCAGGGCGTCGCCGCCGAAGACCTGCGTCTCGATCTCGTCGATGTCATTGGCGAGGCCGGCGACGACGGGGCTGTAGGCATCCACGACCGCGTCGATGATGGCGTACAGGATGGCCTGGGTCCCCAGGGCGAGCAGCTCCGGCTCGCGCTCCATGCGCTGCCGCACATGGGAGAGGTCGGGCGATTCGCTGTGGCGCACCGTGATGACGAAGTTCGGACCGACGAAGAGGTGCAGCTCGCCGAAGTCGACCTCCTCGGGCACGTCGAGGTAGTTGGCCGCCTTCAGCACGACGAACAGCACGCCGTCGTAGCGCTCCAGCTTGGGGCGCTGGTGGGCGACGATCGCGTCTTCGATGGCCAGCTGGTGCAGCTCGAACTCCTCGGCGAGCGACATGAGCTCCTGCTCGCTCGGCCGGTAGAGGCCGATCCACGCGACACCGCCGGGGGTCGCATCCAGTGCCCGATAGGTCTCGGCCAGGGAGCGCGGCGACGCGACGCGGTGGCCGTCCGAGTAGATGGCGCTGTCGACCATGCTCGGGCGCGGCTCGCGCACCGGTGCGTCCGTGACCTCCGTGGCGACCGATGATGGCGGGTCCACCCGGCGTGTCCGAGAGACGAAGGGCATCGAGATGCCGCGTCGATTGCTGTTGGGGGCCATGGTCACCTCCGGTGGATCCGAGTCAGGAGTGGCCGCGTGAAGGGCCACTCAACTGTACGCGCGCTCCCTGCCGATGCGCTGGACTTCTTCTGCGCGGTCGACGATGACCGTTTCGTAGTGCCCCACGAGCTCGTCGCAGAGCACGGACCAGGAGCGGCCGAGCACCCGGCGGCGGCCGGCCTCGCCCATCCGCAGCCGCAGCGGCACGTCGGCGGCGATCATCCCGACCGCGGCACGAAGGCCCCGCTCGTCGCCGGGCGGGTAGAGCAGTCCGTCGACGCCGTGCTCGACGAGGTCGATGGGCCCACCCGCGCGCGGGGCGACGACCGGGAGTCCGGAGGCATGCGCCTCCTGGATCGTCTGGCCGAACGTCTCCTCGGTTCCGGTGTGGGCGAAGATGTCGAACGCCGCATACGCCGCAGCGAGCTCCTCTCCCCCGAGACGACCGAGCCAGGTGACCGGCATGCCCCGCAGCGCTCCGGCCACGACCGGCCGGGCGGGACCGTCGCCCACGATCGCGACGCTCACCCCGGGAAGGCCGCGGAGCGCCCGCAACCGTTCCACCTGCTTCTCCGGCGCCACCCGGCCGACGTAGCCGACGACGAGCTCGCCGTCGGGAGACAGCTGCTCGCGCAACTCCTTGGCGCGCGCGCTGCGGCGATGGTTCGGGTGATAGCGCTCGATGTCGACTCCGCGTCCCCAGCGCGTGAGACGCTGCACACCGGCCGTGCGGAGGTCGTACTCCGACGCCGACGACGGCACGAGCGTCAGGTCGGCGCCGTCGTGCACCCAGCGCACGTACTTCCAGGCGAGGGCTGACGTGATGCCGAGCCCGTTGCTGCGCGCATAGCCGGCGACATCCGTCTGATAGACGGCGACGGACGGGATGCCCATCCGGTTCGCCGCCGCGATCCCCTGCGCTCCCAGCAGGAACGGGGACGCCGCGTGCAGCACGTCCGGCCCGAACCGGGCGAGGATGCGCTGCACCTGGGGACTCGGCAGGCCGACGGGGAACTGCCGGTAGGCGAACGACGGGACCTGGTGCACGGGGAATCCCGCGTACGTGGCCGGGGCGCCGGCATCGGGGCAGATCACGATGGCCTCGTGCCCGGATGCCGCGAGGTGCTCCAGCACCCGGCACACGCTCGTTGTCACTCCGTTGACGGTGGGGAGGAAGCTTTCGCTGACGACCGCGATCCGCATGCTCCGACGCTACGAGCCGGGAGTGACCGCACCGTGAACGGCCGATGACGAGCACGGCTCTGTATCCTTTCGACATGGCTCGCACACCGAAAACGCTCGACCGCTTCTACAGCGTCATCCCGGCCGGCGGCATCGGTTCCCGGCTCTGGCCGCTGTCCCGCGCCGACGCCCCCAAGTTCCTGCACGACCTCACCGGATCGGGGCAGACGCTGCTGCGCGACACCTGGGACCGGCTCGTGCCCCTGTCGGGCGAGCAGCGCATCATGGTCGTGACCGGGCGGGCGCACCGCGCGGCCGTCGAAGCGCAGCTGCCGGCGCTCAGCGACGAGAACATCGTGCTCGAGTCGGAGCCGCGCGACTCTACCGCGGCGATCGGCCTCGCGGCCGCCATCCTGGAGCGCCGGGAGCCCGGCGTGATCATCGGGTCGTTCGCCGCCGACCACGTCATCAAGAACCACGCCCTGTTCCTCTCGGCGGTCACCGAGGCGGTCGCGGCCGCCGACGCCGGCTACATCACGACCATCGGCATCTCGCCGACCGAGCCCGCGATCGGCTTCGGCTACATCCGGAGTGCCGGTCCCCTCGACATCGGCGGGGCGCCGAGCGCGCTGACGGTCACCGAGTTCGTCGAGAAACCCGACCTCGAGACGGCCGAGCGTTACGTCGCCAGCGGCAACTACCTCTGGAACGCCAGCATGTTCATCACCAGGGCCGATCGCCTGCTCGAGGAGATCGGCCGCTCGCAGCCCGAGCTGCTCGCCGGGCTGCTCGAGCTCGCCGAGGCGTGGGACGACCCGGCGACGCGCGGACCGGCCGTCGACCGCATCTGGCCCAACCTCACCAAGATCGCGATCGACTACGCCGTGGCCGAACCCGCCGCCGCAGCCGGCAAGCTGGCCGTCATCCCCGGCTACTTCGACTGGGACGACGTCGGCGACTTCGCCTCCCTCGCCAAGCTGAACTCGGGCGGCCGCAAGTCGGACCTCGCCATCCTCGGCGAGAACGCGCGCGTGCTCTCCGACGCGTCGAGCGGCATCGTCGTCAGCCAGTCCGGCCGGGTGATCAGCCTGATCGGCGTCAAGGACATCGTCGTGGTCGACACTCCGGATGCGCTGCTGGTCACGACGAGCGAGAACGCCCAGCGGGTCAAGGCCGTCGTCGACGCGCTCAAGCTCACCGGCTCGAGCGACGTCCTCTAGCCGGCCCGGCCGGCTGCCGACCGGTCAGTCCACCTGCGACGGCCGCTGCTGCACATCGCGCGCGAGCCGCGAGACCTCCGCGTCGTCAGAGGCGATGCCCGCGTCGTCCAAGCGCTGCTTGAGGAGCTTCTCACTGTCCTCCTGCGGCCGCAGCTGCATATCCGCCGTCAGCTGCTCGACGATGCCGCGCACCTTCTCGTCGCGGCCCGCCTCGTCACTTCCGCTCATCACCGGTTCGTCTTGAGTCATGCCGCGGACGGTACCCCGCCTGTCTGCGCGGTCAACCGCTGAGAACTCCTACAGCGACCTTCGCCCGGCTCTCATGCTGGTTCCCTAGCGTTCCCTCCGGCAGCAGCCCGCTCATGAACTGCAAAGGGGACAAGTGCTCGACGCGCTCTGGAGGACCGACATCGTCGAAGGTCCCGTCATCTTCCTGGTCTTCTCACTCGCCGCAGCCGGGGCGGTGTTCCTGCTGCTGCGCCGTCCCACGCCGAGGTGGCTGCTGACCGTCGCGATCGCCCTCGGTGCTGGGCTCGTCGCGGCGGTCGTGACGTGGTTCGTGGCGATCCGCACCCTCAACCTTTTCGGCATGGGTCTCGGGATGCGCAACTACGTCTGGATCGCCGCCACGTTCTGCGGGGTGTTCCTGGCGGTCGCGAGCCTCTGGCGCTCGCGCTGGTGGCGCACGCTGGTGGCCGCCGTCTGCATCCCCCTGTTCGCGATTGCCGGAACCGTCGCGATCAACGCCGACTACGGCCTCGATCGCACCCTGGGCAGTCTGGTCGGAGTGCCGACCGATCCGACCATCCAGCTCGCGGGCACCACCGCGGCCAGTGACCTCTCCACCCTCTGGAAGACCTGGAAGGCGCCCGCCGACATGCCGGCTACCGGTCGCGCGGGAGTGCAGGTCATCCCGAACACCCGCAGCGGGTTCCACGCGCGTCCGGCCGGCATCTACCTGCCGCCGGCCGCGCTGGTCGAGAACCCGCCGCGCCTGCCGCTGCTGGTCATGATGATGGGCCAGCCCGGACACCCGGACCCCGGCCTGATCGCGAGCATCCTGGACCCGATCGCCGCCCGCCATCACGGACTGGCGCCCATCGTCGTCATGCCGGACCAGCTGGGCGAGCCGACGCAGGACCCGCTCTGCCTGAACACCGCGCGCTACGGCGACGCGCAGACCTACCTCGCCCGCGACGTGCCCGACTGGGCGCTGAAGCACCTCAACATCAGCCGCGATCACCGGGAGTGGACGGTCGCCGGGTTCTCGAACGGCGGCGAGTGCGCGCTCGCGCTCACCGTCACCTACCCGACGCTGTTCGGCAACGTCATCGACCTGGCGGGTGAGGCCTTCCCCGCCGCCGAAGTGCCCGGGCCCGTGCTGGCGAACGTCTTCCACGGCGATCAGTCGGCGTACGACAGGATCAAACCGCTGAACATGATGGCGGGGAAGCGCTACTCACGGATCAACGCGGTCTTCGCCGTCGGGCAGTTCGACCCTTACTACCCGCCGATCTCGCACCGGATGGCCCAGGCCGCCCGCGCACACGGGATGCACGTCTGGGACGAGGTCGTCCCCGGGGCCGATCACAGCGCCGCGACCGTCATCGACGGCCTTCCCGTCGGCCTGCACGACCTGTACCCGTCCCTCGGCCTCAGCGCCCCGGATGCCGGCCGAACTGTCTCGATATCGAGACAGTTAGGCGCACCTAACCAGCACCGGACGTTTCACCGGCATAGACTGTAAAAGCGCTTCTCGCGCGTTCTTTGCGATCACAACCAGGGAGGGTTGTTCGTGCCAGACCAAGCGGCAGGAACCCTGCAGCCGACCAAGAACAGGCCGGGCGGAACACTGTACCGGGGCCGAGAAGGAATGTGGTCGTGGGTGCTGCACCGCATCACCGGCGTCGCCATCTTCTTCTTCCTCCTCGTCCACGTTCTCGACACCTCACTCATCCGGGTGAGCCCTGAGGCGTACAACGCGGTGATCGGAACCTACAAGAACCCGATCATGGGGTTCGGTGAGATCGCCCTCGTCGGCGCCATCACCTTCCACGCCTTCAACGGACTGCGCATCATCCTGATCGACTTCTGGAGCAAGGGCGTCAAGTACCAGAAGATCATGTTCTGGATCGTCATCGTGATCTGGGTCGTGCTGATGGCCGGCTTCGTCCCGGTGCAACTCGTCCACATCTTCGGGGAGGCCGGCTGATCATGACCACCATCGACGCTCCCCGCACACCGGCCCGTCCCGTTCGCCGCAAAGGCACGAACTGGGAGAAGTGGGGCTGGATCTACATGCGGGTCTCCGGAGTCCTGCTCGTCATCCTGATCTTCGGTCACCTCTTCGTGAACCTGGTCCTCGGCCAGGGCGTGAAGCAGATCGACTTCGCGTTCATCGGCGGCAAGTACGCCACCCCGTTCTGGCAGGTCTGGGATCTGCTGATGCTGTGGCTGGCGCTCATCCACGGCGGCAACGGGATGCGCACCCTCGTGAACGACTACGCCTACAACAAGACGGTCAACCGCATCCTCAAGTGGGCCATCCTGGCGGCCGTCGTCGTGCTGGTCGTGCTCGGCACCCTCGTGATCTTCACCTTCGAACCGTGCCCCGCAGGCGCCCCGGCCGATCTGCTGCCGTCGTTCTGCCCGGTCAAGTAATTCGCCGACTAGTAGCCAATGACTACGGAAATCCCTGTGACTGAATCCAACGAATCCACCGTCATCGACGGCGTCCATTACCACGAGTTCGACATCGTGATCGTCGGCGCCGGTGGCGCCGGCATGCGCGCGGCCATCGAGGCCGGGCCGCACGCCAAGACCGCCGTCATCTCGAAGCTCTACCCCACGCGTTCCCACACGGGCGCTGCGCAGGGCGGCATGGCCGCCGCGCTCGCCAACGTGGAGGAGGACAACTGGGAGTGGCACACCTTCGACACGGTCAAGGGCGGCGACTACCTCGTCGACCAGGACGCGGCCGAGATCCTCGCGAAAGAGGCGATCGACGCGGTCATCGACCTCGAGAACATGGGTCTGCCGTTCAACCGCACGCCGGAAGGCAAGATCGACCAGCGCCGGTTCGGCGGTCACACCCGCGATCACGGCAAGGCGCCCGTGCGCCGTGCCTGCTACGCGGCCGACCGCACCGGCCACATGATCCTGCAGACGCTGTTCCAGAACTGCGTCCGGCTCGGCATCAACTTCTTCAACGAGTTCTACGTGCTCGACGTGATCATGAACGAGGTCGACGGCGTCGAGCAGCCCGCGGGCGTCGTGGCCTACGAGCTCGCGACCGGCGAACTGCACGTCTTCCACTCGAAGGCGATCATCTTCGCCACGGGTGGTTTCGGCAAGATCTTCAAGACGACCTCGAACGCGCACACCCTCACCGGTGACGGCGTCGGCATCATCTGGCGCAAGAAGCTCCCGCTCGAAGACATGGAGTTCTTCCAGTTCCACCCGACCGGCCTCGCCGGGCTGGGCATCCTGCTCACCGAGGGCGCTCGCGGTGAGGGCGCCATCCTCCGCAACGCGAGCGGTGAGCGCTTCATGGAGCGCTACGCCCCGACGATCAAGGACCTCGCACCACGCGACATCGTCGCCAGGTGCATGGTGCAGGAGGTGGCGGAAGGTCGCGGCGCCGGGCCGCACAAGGACTACGTGCTGCTCGACTGCACCCATCTGGGCGCCGAGGTGCTCGAGACCAAGCTGCCCGACATCACGGAGTTCGCCCGCACCTACCTCGGCGTCGACCCGGTCGTCGAGCCCGTGCCGGTCATGCCCACCGCGCACTACGCGATGGGCGGCATCCCGACCAACAACAACGCCGAGGTGCTGCGCGACAACACGACCGTCGTCCCCGGCCTCTACGCCGCGGGCGAGTGCGCCTGCGTCTCGGTGCACGGCTCCAACCGGCTCGGCACCAACTCGCTGCTCGACATCAACGTGTTCGGCAAGCGCGCGGGCAACAACGCCGTCGAGTTCGTCAAGACCGCCACGGCCGTTCCGCTGCCGGAAGACCCGGCTGCGTTCGTCCGCGGACTGATCGACGACCTCCGCACCGGTACGGGCACCGAGCGCATCGCGGCCATCCGCAAGGAGCTGCAGGACGAGATGGACAAGAACGCCCAGGTGTTCCGCACCGACGAGTCCCTCGCCCAGGTGACCGAGACCATCCACGGCCTGCGCGAGCGCTACAAGAACATCGTGGTGCAAGACAAGGGCAAGCGGTTCAACACCGATCTGCTCGAGGCCGTCGAACTCGGCTTCCTGCTCGACCTCGCCGAGGTCGTCGTCTTCTCGGCCCGCAATCGCAAGGAGAGCCGCGGCGGCCACATGCGCGACGACTTCCCCAAGCGCGACGACGAGAATTACATGAAGCACACCATGGCCTACCTGTCAGGCGACCCGCACTCGTCCGACGCGGCCGATCACATTCGTCTCGACTGGAAGCCGGTCGTGATGACCCGCTACGAGCCGATGGAGAGGAAGTACTGATGTCGAACGCCGTCCTCGAGACTCCCCCCGCCCCTGAGGCGCCGATCCAGTCGTTCACGGTCACCCTGATCATCCGCCGGTTCGACCCGGACGTCGACACCGAGCCGCGCTGGCAGGACTTCGACGTGGAGATGTTCCCGACCGACCGCATCCTCGATGCGCTCCACAAGATCAAGTGGGAGCAGGACGGCTCGCTGACCTTCCGCCGGTCGTGCGCGCACGGCATCTGCGGCTCCGACGCCATGCGCATCAACGGCCGCAACCGCCTCGCCTGCAAGACCCTGATCAAAGACCTCGACATCACCAAGCCGATCTACGTCGAGGCGATCAAGGGCCTGCCGCTCGAGAAGGACCTCATCGTCGACATGGAGCCGTTCTTCGCCTCCTACCGCGAGGTGCAGCCCTTCCTCGTCGCCAACTCGACGCCGCCGAAGGACAAGGAGCGCATCCAGTCCGTCGCCGACCGCGCACGCTTCGACGACACGACCAAGTGCATCCTGTGCGCCGCCTGCACCTCCTCGTGCCCGGTGTTCTGGACCGACGGGCAGTACTTCGGCCCGGCCGCGATCGTCAACGCGCACCGCTTCATCTTCGACTCGCGCGACGACAACTCGCAGGTGCGCCTCGACATCCTCAACGACAAAGAGGGCGTGTGGCGTTGCCGCACCACCTTCAACTGCACGGATGCCTGCCCTCGCGGCATCCAGGTGACCCAGGCGATCGCCGAGGTCAAGCAGGCGATCATGCGCGGCAAGCGCTGAGCGCAGCCGACTCGATGTGAAATGCCCCCGGTCGCAGGACCGGGGGCATTTCTTCTCTCGCTAGGCTGAGGCCGTGGCCGCCAAGAAGTCGAAGGATGTGCGCGCGGTGCGTCCTGATCCGTCGCTTCAGCGCGCCGGGGGAACGGTGGAGCCCGTCGACAAGGAGTCGCTGAAAGAGCGGGTCACCGACGCCGCCGAGCCGTTGCGCGAGCGGTTCGAGAAGCCGGTCGCCACCGTCACCGGATGGGCGAAATGGGTGAAGGCCCTGCGGCCGTACCGCGTCTACATGAACTTCTCCTACAGCGATGGCAACCTCCGCGCGGCCGGCATGGGTTATCAGAGCCTGTTCGCCGTATTCGCCGCCCTCTGGGTCGCGTTCTCCGTCGCCGGCCTGTGGCTGACGGGCAACCCCCAGGTGTTTCAGGCGCTCATCGAGCTCATCAACCGGGCGGTGCCGGGACTGATCGCCGTCGACGGAGAGCCGGGCGCGATCGACGTCGCTCAGCTCGAGAACGCGACCTCGTTCGGCTGGACGGGGATCATCGCGGCCATCGGCCTGCTCTGGACCGCAATCGGATGGCTGTACTACACCCGCCAGGCGGTGCGAGCCGTGTTCGGGCTGACGCGCGACACCACCAACTACGTGCTGCAGAAGGTGCGCGATCTCGGCCTCGCCCTGCTCTTCGGAGTGGTCCTCCTGGTCTCGGCCATCCTCACGATCTTCAGCACTGAGGCCCTCACCTTCCTCCTGCAGCTGTTCGGGCTCGAGGACACGCTGCTGACGACCGTCGTCACCCGGATCTCCGGACTCTTCGTCTCTGTCGTGCTCAACATCGTGACGCTCGGAGCGATGTTCCGGGTGCTCGCGCGCGTCGCCATCCCGTGGCGCAACCTGTTCTTCGGCGCCCTGCTCGGCAGCGCTGCCCTCGCCGGCCTGAGTGCGCTCGCCGGCCTGTTCCTGGGCAGCGCGACCAACAACCCGCTGCTGGCCACCTTCGCGGTCTTCATCGGTCTGCTGCTCTGGTTCAACCTGGTCTCCCGGGTGATGCTGCTCTCGGCCTCGTGGATCGCGGTCGGGATGTTCGACCGCGGGCTCTCGCCGCGCGTGGTCACCGCCGAGCAGGCGGCCGCCGAGAAGGCAGCCGCAGAGTACGACGCCCGCGTGCTGGTGGCGCGCTCCGAGCTGGAGGAGGCAAAGAGCCAGTTGGCGCACTCCCGCTGGTACAACCGGCTGCAGGCCCAGTGGGCCGTGGAGCGCGCGCAGAACGCGTTGAACGATGTGCTCGACGAGGGGACCGTCGGCCGCTCCCGGTAGGCTTGATGCATGCCTGCAAAGCCCTTGCGAATCGCCACGATCAACACCAACGGCATCCGCGCCGCGTATCGAAAAGGCATGGGCGCGTGGCTCGACGAGCGTGACATCGACATCCTGGCGATCCAGGAGGTGCGAGCCAGCACCGAAGACGTTCAGCAATTGCTCGGCAACGAGTGGGACATCCTGCACGACCCCGCGACCGCCAAGGGACGCGCGGGCGTCGCCATCGCGAGCCGCGACAAGGCGTCCATCCACCGGGTCGTCCTCGGCCCCGACGACTTCGACAGCGCCGGCCGGTGGCTCGAGGCCGACTACGAGGTCAACGGTTCGATCGTCACGGTGGTCAGCGCCTACGTGCACTCGGGCGAGGCCGACAGCCCCAAGCAGGTGGAGAAGTACAAGTTCCTCGACGCGGTGGAGGCGCGGTTGCCCGAACTGCAGAAGCACAGCGACTACGCCGTGGTGATGGGCGACCTCAACGTCGGGCACCGCACGCTCGACATCCGTAACTGGAAGGGCAACGTCAAGCGCGCCGGGTTCCTGCCCGACGAGCGGGCGTACTTCGACCGGTTCGTGGGTGCCGAAGGCGACGCCGACTACAACGCCGGCGGCGGCCTGGGCTGGGTCGACGTGGGCCGTAAGTGGGCCGGTGACGTCGACGGGCCGTACACGTGGTGGTCCTGGCGCGGGCAGGCCTTCGACAACGACACGGGCTGGCGCATCGACTACCAGCTCGCCACCCCTGCCCTCGCGGCGACCGTCACGAATGTCGCGGTCGATCGGGCTTCGGCCTACGACGAGCGATGGTCCGATCACACGCCAGTGGTCGTCGACTACGCCGTCTGAATCATCCGCACACTTCCTCGAGGTAGACCCATGACGAAACTCCCCCGCCTGTACTCGGGCATGCAGCCGTCCGCCGACTCGCTGCAGCTCGGCAACTACATCGGCGCGCTCCTGCAGTGGAAAGACCTGCAGGCCTCTCACGACGCGTTCTTCTCCGTCGTCGACATGCACGCCATCACCGTCGCGCAAGACCCGCACGAGCTGCGCGAGAAGACCCGCCGCACGGCAGCGCAGTACATCGCCGCCGGCATCGACCCGTCCGCGTCGACGCTCTACGTGCAGTCGCACGTCCCGGCGCACGCCGAGCTCGCCTGGGTGCTGAACACCATCACCGGCTTCGGTGAGGCCGCGCGCATGACCCAGTTCAAAGACAAGTCGGCCAAGCAGGGCACCGAGGCGACGTCGGTCGGCCTGTTCGCCTATCCCGTGCTGATGGCCGCCGACATCCTGCTGTACGACGCCGAGATCGTCCCCGTCGGCGACGACCAGCGGCAGCACGTCGAGCTCACCCGCGACCTCGCCGAGCGGTTCAACAGCCGGTTCGGCGACACCTTCGTGGTGCCGCAGGCGATGATCCTCAAAGAGAGCGCCCGCGTCTACGACCTGCAGAGCCCGACGTCGAAGATGTCGAAGTCGGCCGAGTCGCACGCCGGCGTCGTGTGGCTGCTCGACGAGCCGTCGGTGACGCGCAAGAAGATCATGCGCGCCGTGACCGACACGGACGGCGTCGTGTCGTTCGACCGCGACGGCAAGCCGGGCATCTCGAACCTGCTCACCATCTACGCGTCGCTGACCGGCCGCTCGATCGAGTCGATCGAGCTCGAGTACGACGGCAAGGGCTACGGCGACTTCAAGAAGGGTCTCGCCGAGGTCGTCGTCGAGACCTTCGCGCCCGTGCGCGAGCGTGCCCTCGAACTGCTGTCCGACCCGGCCGAACTCGACCGCATCCTCGCACGCAACGCCGACCGTGCCAGCGAGGTGGCCGAGGCGACCCTGGAGAAGGCCTACGACCGCATCGGCTTCCTCCGCCGCGCGCGATGACGCTGGCCGTGCCGCGGGAGCCCGTCGTGCTGACGGGCTCACGCGTGGTGCTCTCGGTTCCGGTCGCGTCCGACCTCGACCGCGTCACCGAATTGTGCCAGGGACACGCGGTGGCGGCCTGGACCACCGTGCCCTCGCCGTACACGCGCACCGACGCCGAGACGTTCGTGCTCGGGCTCGTCGTGGAGGGATGGGCCAACGCCACGTCGTGCACGTGGGGACTGCGCCTCTCGCCGGACGGCGAACTGAACGGGATGGTCGGGCTCGACGGCATCCGCGACGGCGAGGCGGAGCTCGGCTACTGGCTGGCCCCCGAGCTCCGGGGCACCGGCCTGATGTCGGAGGCGGTCGCCGCCGTGCTCGAGTACGCCTTCGCCCCCGCTGAACAGGACGGTCTCGGCCTCGAACGCGTCGTCTGGCACGCGTTCACCGGCAATGCCGCATCGGCGGCGGTCGCGCGCCGGGCGGGATTCCGGTTCGAGGGGCTGCGACGCCGGGGCGGGACCCAGCGCGGTCGGCGCCTCGACGACTGGCAGGCCGGCCTGCTCCGTGACGACCAACGGGTTCCGGCGGCGGGGTGGCCGGACGAGACGTTCGTGCAGCGCGATCCGGAGCCGCGGTGACCGGCATCCAGGTCGTGCTCTTCGACCTCGACGACACCCTTTTCGCCCATCGGGCCGCCGTCGCCCGCGGCATCGAGGCGCATGTCGCGACGCTCGGTGAGCCCTATGGTTCGCTCGACACTGCATCCGTCGTCTCGCTCTGGCACGACCTCGAGGAGCACCACTACCACTCCTACCTGGCCGGCCGGCTCGACTTCGAGGGACAGCGGCAGGCGCGCGCCCGCGACTTCGCCGCCCGGCACGGCGTGACCCTCGACGACGACGCGGCCAGTCTCTGGTTCGCCACCTACTTCGAGCGCTACGTCGAGAGCTGGCGGCTGCATGATGATGCGCTCCCCTGTCTCGATGCGCTCGCCCGGCGCATCCCCGGTGTGCGCTTCGGATTGATCACCAACGGCGACCTCGCCTTCCAGACCCGCAAGATCACCACCGTCGGCCTCGACGCCCGCGTCGAACACGTCATCGCCTCGGGCGAGGTCGGTGTCGTCAAGCCGGATGCGCGGATCTTCCGCCATGCATGCGACGTGTTCGGTGTGGAGCCCCGCGCGGCCGCGTACGTCGGCGATCGTCTCCGCACCGACGCGATCGGCGCCGCTCAGGCCGGGCTGACCGGGATCTGGCTGAACCGCACGGGCGCAATCGCGTCAGACGACGACGCCGCGGACGCGGGTGCTGCGGGTGTGCTCGAGATCGCGTCGCTCGAGGAACTCGCGGCGCTGCTCGGCTAGTCGGCGCTGCTCGGCTGGTCGGCGCTGGTCGGTCCGTCGACGCTGCTCGGTCCGTCGGCGCTGCTCGGTTGGTCGGCGCGTTTCCGTCGGCACGTGGAAGCGCCGCCCGGCGAACCGGGCGGCGCTTCGTGGTGATGCGTCAGAGCATCGGGGTCAGGCGTTGCGCACGTCGTCGTCCACCCAGTCGAAGGTCCGAGTCACGGCCTTCTTCCAGAGACGGATCTGACGGTCGCGCTCCTCCTCGTCCATCTGCGGGGTCCAGCGGCTGTCCTCCTGCCAGTTCTTGCGCAGGTCGTCCAGGTTCTCCCAGAAGCCCGTCGCAAGACCCGCGGCGTACGCGGCGCCCAGCGCGGTCGTCTCCGCGACGACCGGGCGAACGACGGGGACACCGAGGATGTCGGCCTGGAACTGCATCAGGGTGTTGTTGGCGATCATGCCGCCGTCCACCTTGAGTTCGGTCAGGTCGACGCCCGAGTCCGCGTTGACGGCCTCGAGCACCTCACGGGTCTGGAAGGCCGTGGCCTCCAGAACCGCGCGGGCGATGTGGCCCTTGTTGACGTAGCGGGTGAGGCCTACGAGAGCACCACGCGCATCGGACCGCCAGTACGGAGCGAACAGACCCGAGAACGCCGGCACGAAGTAGGCGCCGCCGTTGTCGTCGACCGTCTTGGCCAGGTCCTCGATCTCCGGAGCGCTCTTGATGATGCCCAGGTTGTCACGCAGCCACTGCACGAGCGAGCCGGTGACGGCGATCGAACCCTCGAGCGCGTAGTGCGGGGCGGCGTCGCCGAGCTTGTAGCCCAGAGTCGTCAGCAGACCGTTCTTGGAGTGGACGATCTCCTCACCCGTGTTGAAGATGAGGAAGTTGCCGGTGCCGTACGTGTTCTTGGACTCGCCGGTGTCGAACGCGGCCTGACCGAACGTCGCGGCCTGCTGGTCGCCGAGGATGCCGGCGACCGGCACCTCGCGCAGCAGGCTGGACGCCTCCACCTGACCGTAGACCTCGGACGAGCTCTTGATCTCGGGGAGCATCGACTTCGGAACCCCGAAGACCTCCAGGATGTCGTCACGCCAGCTCAGCGTCTCGAGATCCATGAACAGGGTGCGCGATGCGTTGGTGACATCCGTCGCGTGCACGCCGCCGTCCGGACCACCCGTGAGGTTCCACAGGACCCAGGAGTCGGTCGTGCCGAACAGCAGGTCGCCCGCTTCCGCCTTCTCGCGCGCGCCCTCGACGTTCTCCAGGATCCAGACGATCTTGGTGCCGGAGAAGTACGTCGCGAGGGGCAGACCCACGATCTGCTTGAACCGCTCGACACCTCCGTCGGCCGCCAGCCGGTCGACGATCGGCTGCGTGCGGGTGTCCTGCCAGACGATGGCGTTGTACACCGGCTGACCGGTGTTCTTGTCCCAGACGACGGCCGTCTCACGCTGGTTGGTGATGCCGACGGCAGCGATGTCGTGGCGAGTGAGGTCTGCCTTCGACAGCGCCTGTCCGATCACCTCGCGGGTGTTGTTCCAGATCTCGATCGGGTCGTGCTCGACCCAGCCCGCCTTCGGGAAGATCTGCTCGTGCTCGAGTTGGCCGGAGGAGACGATCGATCCGGACTTGTCGAAGATGATCGCGCGGGTACTCGTGGTGCCCTGGTCGATGGCGACAACGTAGTCGGCCATAGGTAACTCCTTTGTTTTGGGGTGGGGCTGTGCGCGCCGGTCCCGCCGATCGGGACCGGCGCGCAGTACAGGGTGTTACTTGATGAGGGGAAGCAGGACGAGCGCGAGCCATCCGGCGATGAGTCCACCGATGATCGGTCCGACGACGGGGACCCACGAGTACGACCAGTCGCTCGAGCCCTTGCCCTTGATGGGCAGGACAGCGTGCGCGATGCGCGGACCGAGGTCACGTGCAGGGTTGATGGCGTACCCGGTAGGACCACCGAGGCTGGCACCGATGCCGGTCACCAGGAGCGCTACGGGAAGCGCGCCGAGTGCCGCGAGGCCGGCCGCCTGGCCGGGCTGGTGGCCGAACGCGATGACGACGAACACCAGCACGAACGTGCCGATGACCTCCGTGACCAGGTTCCAGCCGTAGCTGCGGATCGCAGGGCCGGTCGAGAACACACCGAGCTTGTTGGCCGGCTCCGGCTCCTCGTCGAAGTGCTGCCTGTACGCGAGCCAGGTGAAGACGGCACCGATGAAGGCACCGATCAACTGAGCGAGGATGTACAGCAGCACCGTGACGAAGTTCACCGGTACCAGGGTGTGCGCGGCAGCCGAACCGAACGCTGGAGCCCCGTTCGCGACCAGGCCGAGCGTCACGGCCGGGTTCAGGTGCGCGCCCGAGTTGTAGGCGACCACCACACCCGAGAAGACCGCGATGCCCCAGCCGAAGTTCACCATCAGGAACCCGCCGTTGAAGCCCTTGGTTTTGATGAGTGCGACGTTAGCCACGACGCCGGTACCGAGGAGGACGAGCAATGCCGTGCCCACCAACTCCGACAGGAAATCTACACCGATATTGTCCACGTTGACCTTCCAGTTGTTCAGTTGATCCGCACCCTGTTGTGCGTTTATCGATGGTTCTCGTCAGGGTGGGCAATTGAACGCTATTAGCGTCCGGCCCACCGGGACAAGGACCGTGCTATGCACGTCTGTGCATTATCGGAGCGCTGCGGCTTCGCTGCCGTCCTCCGATTCGAGGTGCACCCGGTGGGCGTCGGCGAGTTCCGCTATGAATGCATCTTCCTCCTCCGACCGCCGATTTGGCGACCATCCGAGTGCCGTGGCTGCGATTTCGCCGATCTCACGCACCAGCGACCCCGAGATACCGCCGGTGAAGGCCAGGCTCGTGCGGCGCAGGAAGATGTCGGAGAGGTGCACCACGTGCTCCGTGCGCACCAGGTACTCGACCTCCGAGCGGGAGTATCCCGGCGCGGCCTCGAGAGGTCGGTCCGCATCCGCGCCGGTGATCGCGTCGATCACGAACGCCGCCTTCGTGCCGTAGCGGTGAAGGAGTGCGGCGGCGCGCTCCGTCCCCACGTCGGCGCCGTAGCGGGCGACCCAGTCGCGTTCGGCACGTGACGTCGTGGGGAATCCTGCACCGCCGCCGATCGCCAGACCCGCCGTCGACACCGAGCGCTGCATCCCGAGTGCCTGGAGCGTCTCGTTCGCGAGGTGCTCGCTGAGCGCGCGGAACGTCGTCCACTTGCCGCCGACCAGGCTCAGCACCGTCGTCGTGCCCAGGCCGTCGATCGTTCCCGGCACGATGCGGTAGTCGCGGGACACGAAGCCGGGCTGTGTGTCGTCGTGGTGCGGAAGGGGCCGAACTCCCGAGAAGCTGTAGACGATCTGTGCACGGGTGACCGGGATGTCTGGGAATACGTGCGATACCAGCTCGATGAAGTAGTCGATCTCGTCTTCCGTGATGACCGCCCGCTCGGACATGTCCGCCTCGAGGTCCGTGGTGCCGACCATCACGCGGCCCTTGAGCGGGTAGATGAGCACGATGCGGCCGTCGTTGTTCTCGAAGAACATCTCGCGGCCCATGCACGCCTCCAGCAACGCCGGGTTGTCGAGCACGATGTGCGAGCCCTTCGTGCCGCCCATGTACTGCGTCTCGCGCCCGAGAGCCTCGTTGGTGAGGTCCGTCCACGGCCCGGATGCGTTGACCACCACATCGGCGACGATCGGGAACTGCACACCTGTCTCGCGGTCGCGCACCAGCACCCCGCCATCCGCCGTGCCCACTGCTTCGACGTAGTTCACGGCGCGGGCGTGCGGGCCGGCTGCCAGAGCGTCGGCGAGCACGTCGAGCGCGAGGCGCTCGGGGTCGTGCACCGACGCGTCGAAGTACGTCGCGGTGTACTTGATGCCCGGGTTCAGCTCGGGCTGGGTCTTCAGCGACTTCGTGCGGCCGTGGAACTGGTGGCGGGGGACGCTGCCGCCGTCGCGCGAGAACGAGTCGTAGATGGTGAGGCCGGTCTTGATCAGGAACGCGCCGCGCTCCTTCGGCTTGCCCTGCTTGTGCGTGAGGAAGCGGAGCGGGGCCGACAGGATGCCCGAGAACGTCGAGAAGATCGGGATGGTCGTCTGCAACGGCTTGACGTAGTGCGGCGCGACCTTGAGCAGACCGTTGCGCTCGGTCACCGACTCCTTCACAAGACGGAACTCGCCGTTCTCGAGGTAGCGGACGCCGCCGTGGATCATGTGGCTCGATGCGGCCGACGCGCCCGAGATGAAGTCGTTGCGCTCGACGAGCACCACGTCCACGCCCTGGAGGGCGAGATCACGGAAGGTGCCGAGGCCGTTGATGCCACCGCCGATGATGAGCACCTGAGCGTTCGGACGTTCCTGCAGGCGTGCGACCTCGCTGCGAGTCTCGGCGGCGTTCGACTTCGTCGTCACGGTAGTTCCTCTGTTTCTGTCGTTCTGTGATGATTCCGGCTGTGCTGGTGCAGGTGCCGGCAGGTTCCGATGCTGATGCTGGCGTTGCCTGCAAAGCAGGGCGGCTGCGTGTGTTCTGCGTGTAGCTACGCGTGCTCGCGCCTGCGCGTCTGCGGGTCGTTCTGTTGGTGTCGTTCTCGTGCAGCTATAGTTTTCGATGTACCGACCTTTTGTTCAAGCCGTATGCACATACGTGCAAGGAGACCCCGTGGTTCAGCCCGACACCGAGAACCTCCCCGAGAAGACCCGCGACGCCCTCAAGGCGGGTCACCTCTATTACATGCAGGACCTCACCATGGAGGCCATCGCGCACGAGATGCACACCTCGCGCTCCAGCGTCTCCCGCTTGTTGAGCTATGCGCGCGCCTCCGGACTGGTGACCATCCAGATCGCCACGCCGCATGAAGGCGCGTCGCGCATCCAGCAGGACATCCACGAGCGCTACGGCATCGCCGCCCACATCGTGCCCATGCCGAGCGCCATCAGCGACGTCGATCGCCTGGAGCGCGTCGCCATCTCCGCTGCACGAATTCTCGACCGTTTCATCGACTCGAACATGACCGTCGGGCTCGCCTGGGGTTCTACCATGAGCGCTCTCAGCCGACACCTCATCCCCAAAGATCTGCACAACGTCGAGTTCGTCCAGCTCAACGGCGCCGGCAACACCTATACGACCGGTGTGCTCTATGCGAGCGAGATCCTGCGCCGCTTCGGGGACACCTTCTCGGGCACCATCCAGGAGTTCCCCGTGCCCGCCCTGTTCGACGACCCGCAGACCAAGGCCGCCATGTGGCACGAGCGGAGCACCCGGCGCATCCTCGACATCCAGGAGCGGATGGACGCCGCGATCTTCGGACTCGGGTCGCCGTTCTCCGAGGTCCGTTCGCACGTGTACGCCGGCGGATACCTCGACCAGGCGGACTACGCCTCGCTGGACGAGTCCGGCGTCGTGGGCGACGTCGCCACCGTCTTCTTCCGCGAGGACGGCAGCCATCACGGCATCCCACTGAACGAGCGCGCCAGCGGACCGGACATCGACCTCATCAAGAGGGTTCCGCGGCGCGTGTGCGTCGTCTCCGGGCCGTCGAAGGTGCACAGCCTGCGCGGTGCACTCGCGGCGAATCTGATCACCGACCTCATCGTCGACGAAGGGACCGCTCGGGCGCTCGTCGCCCTGGCCGAATGAGTCCCGCCCGGCATTGAACGATGCTGTGCGGCGGTGAACGGCGCACGGCCCTGTCCTGCGTTGCGAGACGTGAATGACGCTGGCGCTGCGCGTTGCGCGTTGCGCGTTGCGCGTTGCGCGTTGCGCGTTGCGCGTTGCCCAAGGCTGCCAGCTATTGAACGGCGCTGCCACATCGAACGGCGCTGCGGGTCGAACGGCGCTGCGGGGTCGGGTGGCGCTGCGGGGTCGGGCGGCGCCGCGGGGTCGCGCGGCAAACGGGGCGTCATGCGGCGCGTTCGCTGGGGTCGGTGAGCGTGCTGGTGGTGCCGGTGGTGGGGCGTCCGCCGGGGCGGGGTCGGCGGTGGGGGTCGATGTGTGGTGGCGGGATGAAGTGGGGGACGTGGTCGCGGATGTCGATGTCCCAGCCGTCGTCGTGGACGCGGTGGTGGTGGCTGGTGCAGAGCAGGATGCCGTTGTCGAGGTCGGTGGTGCCGTGGTGGGCGTTCCACCAGCGGATGTGGTGGGCTTCGGTGTAGGAGGGTG
>NZ_JBFTHV010000004.1:0-478427 GCF_056394405.1 Leifsonia sp. 10N434
GAACAGCTCCCAGTCCACGAACGGCTTCGCGTACTTCAAGGTGATCGTCTGGTTGTCATCGCTGACCTCCGGGTACGCGGTCTGGTCGATGCCAGCGGTACCGGCAGCAGGCGTGAAGTACTGGGTCCCCTTCAGGACCTTGCCCGTGTTCTGGTCCAGCGTCGCCGAGTCGTAGTAGCCGGACTGCATCGCCCAACCGAGGACCATGTCATCAGCAGTGATGGGCTGGCCGTCGGACCACTTGTCCGCCTTGTTCAGCGTGTACTTCACCGTCAGCGGGTCATCCGAGGTCTTCTCGAACTTGCCGAACGTGTTGTCGTGGACGATCTTGAAGTTGTCATCGATGTACTGGAAACCCGAACCATACGAGCCATCCAGGTAACCGACCTGACCGTTGGTGTCCAGGTTTCCCTGCGGCGTCTGCGAGTTCAGCGACGTCAGGTCGTTGACGACTGCGACGGTAACAGTGCCGCCCTTGGCAGCCGACGGAGTCGACGAGCTACCGGACGTGGTGCAGGCAGAGAGTGCGAGAGCTGCGACGCCGGCGACGGCGACCGCGCTGACCGCGTACCTGACCTTTCTTCCCTTGATGTGCAATGTTCCTCCTGTGCGAAGTGTGCGACGGCATAGGCGTGCGAGCGTGCCCGTGCCGCGCTGGATAAGAATGACCCTAGGTATCGCACGCAGCGAATGCAAAACGGGGCAGGAAAACGTTACACAGTGGTAACTCAGTTGGCGGAATGTTGCAGCGCGCACACGAATGCGGCTGTTTTGCGCCGCCCTGCGCAACGAAACGAGCGGTTCGCCGGTTTTGAGACACCTCCAGCGCCTCCCTGCGGTCGGCGCACCCACCTGGCAGGATGCCTGTATGAGTCGTGAGAACCGCTGGGCCGCCGAGGTTCCGGTCGCGCGCGCCGATCGGCCGCGGCTCTGGTGGGAGATCGCGATCGTCCTGGGGCTCTCGCTGGGGGCATCCGCGATCTACTCGATCGTCGAGATCATCGCACGTGTCACCGACAAGACGCCGCTGGCCGACCAGTCGGCGGCGGTCAACCCCTCGCAGAGCACGCGCGAGTGGCTGGACTTCACGTACCAGTTCCTCGGCAACCTGTTCCCGCTCTTCGCCGTCGCCCTGGTGATCTTCCTGCTCTGGCGGCGACCGGCGCCGGGTGTCGAGACCAGCGGCTTCCGCCGGATCGGCTTCGACCTGACGCAGCCGGGCCGCGATCTGGGCGGCGGGGTGCTCCTCTTCCTGACGATCGGCATCCCCGGCATCCTGCTCTACGCGCTCGGCCGCGTCGCCGGCATCACCGTGCAGGTTCAGGCCTCACCGCTCGACACCCACTGGTGGACGGTGCCCATCCTGATCTTCGCCGCCCTGCGCGCCGGCCTCCAGGAGGAGGTGATCATCGTCGGCTACCTCTTCACCCGGCTGCGCCAGCTGGGCTGGAACCGCTGGACGATCATCCTGGCCGCCGCGGTGCTGCGGGGCAGCTACCACCTGTACCAGGGGTTCGGGCCGTTCGTCGGCAACGCGATCATGGGCGTCGTGTTCGGCTGGTGCTACACGCGCTGGGGCCGGGTGATGCCCCTGGTGGTCGCCCACGTCATCATCGACATCGTGTCGTTCGTCGGCTACCCGCTCGCCGTCGCCTGGTGGCCCCAGATCTTCGGCTGAGCCCGCCCCAACGCAATCGAGTCCGAACCTGTTGCGCCGACACGCCGAGTGTCGGGTGCAACAAGTTCGGACTCGATTGCGTGTGCCGCGGGATGCGGGCGGGGCGGGACGGGACGGGACGGGAGAGGCTAGGCGAAGGCCTCGGGCGGCGGGCAGGCGCAGAACAGGTTGCGGTCGCCCCACGCCTGGTCGATGCGGCGCACCGGGGGCCAGTACTTGTTGCGCACCAGTCCCGGCACCGGGTAGACGGCCTGCTCGCGCGTGTACGCGTGCTCCCATTCGCCCGAGATGACCGACTCCGCCGTGTGCGGCGCGTTGCGCAGCGGGTTGTCGTCGGAGGGCCAGTCCCCCGCCGCCACGGCGTCGGCCTCGGCCTTGATCGCCACCATCGCGGTCACGAACCGGTCGAGCTCGCCGAGGTCTTCGCTCTCCGTCGGCTCCACCATCAGCGTGCCCGCGACCGGGAAGCTCATGGTGGGCGCGTGGAAGCCGAAGTCGATCAGGCGCTTGGCCACGTCGTCGACGGTCACGCCGGTCGACTCGGTCAGCGGGCGGACGTCGAGGATGCACTCGTGCGCGACCAGTCCGTTGTCGCCCGCGTACAGCACCGGGAAGTGCTCGCGGAGTTTCACGGCGACGTAGTTGGCCGCGAGCACGGCGGCTCCGGTCGCGTCGCGCAGCCCCTCGGCGCCCATCATGCGCACGTAGGCCCAGCTGATCGGCAGGATGCTCGGGCTGCCGTACGGCGCGGCCGAGACCGGTCCCCCGGCGTGCTCGACGACGCCGCCGCCGGCGAGGTAGTGCTCGGCGCTCTGGGCGAGCGGGTGGCCGGGCAGGAACGGCGCGAGGTGCGCCTTCGCCGCGACCGGACCGACGCCGGGGCCGCCGCCGCCGTGCGGGATGCAGAAGGTCTTGTGCAGGTTGAGGTGGCTGACGTCGCCGCCGAAGTCGCCGAAGCGGGCGTAGCCGAGCAGCGCGTTGAGGTTCGCGCCGTCCACGTAGACCTGGCCGCCGGCGTCGTGCACGGCCTGGGTGATCGCGACCACCTCGTGCTCGTAGACGCCGTGCGTCGACGGATAGGTGATCATCAGTGCGGCCAGGGTGTCGGCGTGCTCGGCGATCTTGAGACGCAGATCGTCGAGGTCGACGTTTCCGAGCTCGTCGCAGGCGACGACGACGACGCTCATGCCGGCGAGGACAGCCGACGCCGCGTTGGTGCCGTGCGCGCTCTGCGGGATGAGGCAGACCGTGCGCTGCAGGTCGCCGCGCGAGCGGTGGTAGCCGCGGATGGCCAGCAGCCCGGCGAGCTCGCCCTGGCTTCCGGCGTTCGGCTGCAGCGAGACGGAGTCGTAGCCGGTCACATCGGCCAGCCAGGTCTCCAGCTGGTCGATGAGGGCGAGCGAGCCCTCGACGTCTTCGCGCGGTGCGAACGGGTGCAGCGCCGCGAACTCGGGCCAGGTCACGGCCTCCATCTCGGTCGCCGCGTTGAGCTTCATCGTGCACGACCCGAGCGGGATCATGCCGCGGTCGAGCGCGTAGTCCTTGTCGGCGAGGTACTTGAGGTACCGCATCATGGCCGTCTCGGAGTGATGCGTGTTGAAGACCGGATGCGTGAGGTAGTCGCTGGTGCGCGCGAGCGACGCGTCGAACGAGCGGAGGCTCAGCGGCGCGTAGGCCGACCAACCGGAGTCCGCCGACTCGAACACGGCGGGATCGGCGTCGACCGCGGCCGGCTCGCCGGCATCCGGCGCGAAGATCTCGAGCAGCTCGGCGAGCAGCGGCGAACCGGAGCCGAGGTCGGCGGCGGTCTCCTCGTCGAACGAGACCGACACGGTGGTGTCGCCGGCCGCGTGCAGCAGGATGCCGCGCTCATGCGCTGCGGCGACGGTGGCCGCCGCGTCGGCGACCCGCACCTGGATGGTGTCGAAGAACGACTCGGACACGACGTCGACCCCGTGCTGGCGGAGCACGCGGGCCGCGATCGCGGCGGAGGCGTGCACCGTCTGACCGATCACCTTGAGTCCGCGCGGGCCGTGGTACACGGCGTACATCGCAGCCATCACGGCGAGCAGCACCTGGGCGGTGCAGATGTTCGACGTCGCCTTCTCACGGCGGATGTGCTGCTCGCGGGTCTGCAGGGTCAGGCGGTAGGCGGGCTTGCCGATGGCATCCTGCGAGACGCCGACCAGGCGGCCGGGGAGCTGACGTTCCAGTCCTGCGCGCACCGCCATGTAGCCGGCGTGCGGTCCCCCGAAGCCCATCGGGACGCCGAAGCGCTGGCTGGTCCCGACCGCGACGTCGGCCCCGAGCTCGCCCGGCGAGGTCAGGAGGGTGAGGGCCAGGAGGTCGGCCGCGGCGACGACGATCGCTCCCCCGGCCGTCGCCGTGGCGATGACCTCGGCGGGGTTCCAGACCCGGCCGGATGCACCGGGATACTGCACGAAGAGGCCGAAGGCGTCGGACAGTTCCGCGGCATCCGGTGCCGTCGTGGCGAGGTCGAGCACGACGAGTTCGATGCCGACGGCGTCGGCGCGGTTGCGCAGCAGCGCGAGCGTCTGGGGGAAGGTGTCGGCGTCGACGATGAACCGCGCGCTCTTCGACTTGGAGGCGCGGCGGGCGAGCAGCATGCCCTCGACGACGGCCGTGCCCTCATCGAGCATCGAGGCGTTGGCCGTGACGAGACCGGTGAGGTCGGAGACCATGGTCTGGAAATTGATCAGCGCTTCCAGGCGGCCCTGCGAGATCTCGGGCTGGTACGGCGTGTACGCCGTGTACCAGCTCGGATTCTCGAGCACGTTGCGCTTGATGACCGCCGGGGTGATCGTGCCGTAGTACCCGAGACCGATCATCGAGCGGTTCACGGTGTTGCGCGAGGCGAGGGCTCGAAGCTCGCGCAGGGCGGAGCGCTCGCTCGCGGCCGGTGGCAGCACCGATCCGGCGTCGTCGGCGACGCGGATCGACTCGGGGACGGCGGCGGTGACGAGGTCGGTCACGCTCTCGTAGCCGAGGGCGGACAGCATGGTGCGCTGCGCGTCGCCGTCGGTGCCGATGTGACGCGTCTGGAAGAGGTCGGTCATCGAAAGTGTCAGCCTTACTCGCCGGTGATGGCGGCGTACTCGTCGTAGCTCAGAAGCGTGGGGAGCTGGGTGAAGGCGACCTTCACGAGCCAGCCCTCGCCGAACGGGTCGGTGTTGACGAGCTCGGGCGCGTCGACCACGGCGTCGTTGATCTCGGTGACGGTGCCGTCGACCGGGGCGAACAGCTCGCCGACCGACTTGGTCGACTCGATCTCGCCGACGACCTTGCCCTCGGCGAGCGTGCTGCCCACCTCCGGAAGCTCGACGAACACGACATCGCCCAGCTTCTCCGCCGCGTAGGCGGTGATGCCGACGGTCACGGTGTCGCCATCGACGAGCACCCACTCGTGCTCGGCGGTGTACTGCAGATCCTGGGGTGCGACCATGGCTAGTTCTTCTTTCTGCTGTAGAAGGGAAGGGCGGTGACGGTGAAACCGAGGCGCGTGCCGCGGACGTCGACGTGCAGTTCGGTTCCCGGCCGGGCGAAGCGCGGCGCTACGTAGGCCATCGCGATGGGGACGCCGATGGTGGGCGAGAGGGCGCCGGAGGTGACGACGCCGACCTTTTCGTCGGCGCCGTCGGTCGCGTCGGTCGCGTAGACCGGGTAGCCGGCGCGGGCCGCGCGCTTGCCGTGACCCATCAGCCCCACGA
Source organism: Leifsonia sp. 10N434 (assembly GCF_056394405.1). Classification (NCBI taxonomy): domain Bacteria; kingdom Bacillati; phylum Actinomycetota; class Actinomycetes; order Micrococcales; family Microbacteriaceae; genus Leifsonia; species Leifsonia sp. 10N434. The sequence goes on from NZ_JBFTHV010000004.1 coordinate 5,407, forward strand.
GCACGGGTGCCTCGGCATCCGGGCCATCCTCGCTCGCCGCGCGGCCGACGAAGTCGGTGTCCTTCGCGAGGTTGACGACGCGCCCGAGGCCGGCCTGGGCCGGGTAGGTGTCGAGGCCGAGCTCGTGGCCGTACAGCGGCATCCCGGCTTCGAGACGGAGCGTGTCGCGGCTGGCGAGCCCGGCGGGCACCAGGCCCTGCTCGGCGCCGGCCTCCAGCAGGGCATCCCACAGCTGCCTCGCGTTGTCGGGGGCGAGGTAGAGCTCGAAGCCGTCTTCGCCGGTGTAGCCCGTGCGCGCGATGAGGATCGGGTGCGACTCGTAGAGCGCGGGAAGCGACCAGTAGTACTTGAGCGACGCGAGGCGGTCGCCGAAGTCGTCGCCGTCGTTCGCGCCGCCCTCGACCGCGAAGCCGGGGGTCGCCAGCAGGATGGAGAGGCTCGCCGGGCCCTGCACGGCGATGAGCGCGATGTCGTCGCTCTCGTCGTAGACCTCGGCGTCGAACGGGGCGGTGCGGTCGCGCAGCTCTTCCACCACCTGGTGGCGGTTGGCGGCGTTCGCGACGATCATGTACCGGTCGTCGCCGGTGCGATAGACGACGAGGTCGTCGATGATGCCGCCGGAGCGCGAGAGAAGGAGGCTGTACTTCGCCTGGTCGATGCCGATGGCCGACAGGCGCCCGGCGAGCGCGTAGTCGAGGGCTGCGCCCGCCTCCGGCCCGAGCACGAGGATCTCCGCCATGTGCGAGAGGTCGAAGAGCCCGGCCGCCGTGCGCACCGCGTGGTGCTCGGCCAGATCGCTCGAATAGCGCACCGGCATCTGCCAGCCGGCGAAGTCGGTGAAGGAGGCGCCGGCATCCTGATGGGCGTCGTGCAGCGGTGAGAAGCGTTCCGCGTCGTTCGAGGTCATGAGTTCTCCGGTTCCGCCGGCCGTCGCCGGGAGTTGGGCGCTCGCCTTTCGGCGGCGTGAGAACTCCCCCTCTGTCATCCGGCCTGAGAGTTTCACCGCGCACAGGCGCGGCTTTCACCGTGGGCGAGAACAGCGTTGGTGCGCTGCTCTGCTTTTCAGAGTGGCCAGTCCGATGCGGTACGCGTACCTGAGAGATTGTCGGGGAGGATTGCTCCTTCGGTGCCGGTGACGCACGCTCTGCGCTCCGGCTCTCCCGCATCGGCCTCGATGGCCCAGTATTCAGTTGCACTCGCCGTCCGCGCGCAGGCGCGAACGAAGCCAGCATATCCGACCGCGGCCCCGCATCCGGACCATCGTGGGGTGGGATGACGGCGCGATGCCGGCCGGATGCGCAGCGCTTCTTCACCGGATGTCGCCGCGGGTTTGGAGTTCTGGTCGAGATGACACTAAGATCGGATCACACTTAGGGTCATTCTGACTCTTACCCGGATGGAGCGGCGATGTCGTCCAGCGAGAACCCAGAGGCACGGGCGCACGAGCCGGTGAGCGCGCTGCTCGCCGTCTCGACGGTCATCTTCGCGCTGCGCACGGACGAACAGACGGGCGACGTGCCGCAGGTGTGGCTGCCGCTCGTCCGACGCATCCGGAGTCCGTTCGAGGGGCGCTGGGCCCTGCCGGGCGGCCCGCTGCACGTGGATGAGGACCTCCCGTTCGCGGCGGCCCGCACCCTGCACGACACGACCGGTCTGCGCCCGCGCTACCTCGAGCAGCTCTACGCGTTCGGCGACGTGCGCCGCTCGACCGCGGCGGACCGCGTGGTGTCGATCGTGTACTGGGCACTGGTGCGCAGCGACGAGGCGGAGCGGGCGAGCGTCGGCGAGAACGTGCGCTGGTTCCCCGCGGACGACCTGCCCGAGCTGGCCTTCGACCACAACCTCATCGTCGACTACGCACTCTGGCGGCTCCGCACCAAGATGGAGTACAGCCGCATCGCGCACGCCTTCCTCGGCGAGACCTTCACGCTGGCCCAGCTGCGCGAGGTGCACGAAGCCGTACTCGGCCGTGCGCTCGATCCGGCGAACTTCCGGCGCACCATCGAGGGCTCGGGAACCGTGGTCGCCACCGACCAGTACCTCACCGGCACGCGCCACCGGCCGCCGCGTCTCTACCGCTACAACGGCTCGATCGACCTCGCCGACCAGGGGCCCCTCCCCCGTCAGCGCCACCCGTTCGACGCACCACCAACCGCAACAGGCAGCACCGCAACAGGCAGCACCGCATCGGAAGAAGACGAAGGACACGCGAAATGAGCATCACCGCCTCGGTCGACACCACCATCCAGCTCATCGCGCGCGGCGAGCTCGAGGGCGACACCTGCACCCCCGACCTGGTCGAAGCGCCCTGGGAGTTCGACTCGCTGCTTCCGTCGTACGGTCCCGGCGCCTCCATGGCCGACCCGATCCCCGCCGCCGCGCCGCGCCAGGGCGAGCTGCCGGAGGAGTACCGCACGGCGAGCCCGGAGGAACTGCACGACCGCATCATGGCGGCGAAGGCGACGCTCGGCGACCGCGTCGTGACACTCGGCCACTTCTACCAGCGCGACGAGGTCGTGCAGTACGCGGATTTCGTCGGCGATTCGTTCCAGCTCGCGAACGCCGCGAAGGCGAAGCCGGAGGCCGAGGCGATCGTCTTCTGCGGCGTGCACTTCATGGCCGAGACGGCCGACATCATCTCGCGCCCGGAGCAGGCGGTCATCCTCCCCAACCTCGCAGCAGGCTGCTCGATGGCCGACATGGCCGACATCAACTCGGTCACCGAGTGCTGGGAGCAGCTCGAGGCGCTGTACGGAACGGAGCCGGATGCCCAGGGACGCGTCCCGGTCATCCCCGTGACCTACATGAACTCGTCGGCGGCGCTCAAAGGCTTCTGCGGCGAGCACGGCGGCATCGTCTGCACCTCGTCGAACGCCGAGACCGTGCTGAAGTGGGCGTTCGAGCGCGGCCAGCGCGTGCTCTTCTTCCCTGATCAGCACCTCGGGCGCAACACCGCCAAGGCGATGGGCGTCCCGGTCGAGCAGATGCCGCTCTGGAACCCGCGCAAGGCGTTCGGCGGCAACGACGTCGAGACGCTGTCCGACGCGCGCGTCATCCTGTGGCACGGCTTCTGCTCGGTGCACAAGCGCTTCACCGTCGGCCAGATCGAGCAGGCGCGTGCCGAGCATCCGGGTGTGCGGGTCATCGTGCACCCCGAGTGCCCGATGCCGGTCGTCGACGCCGCGGACGAGTACGGCTCGACCGACTACATCGTCAAGGCGATCCAGGCCGCACCGGCCGGCTCCACCTTCGCGATCGGCACCGAGATCAACCTGGTGCAGCGGCTGGCCGCCGAGTACCCGCAGCACACGATCTTCTGCCTCGACGCTGTGGTGTGCCCGTGCTCGACGATGTACCGCATCCACCCGGGGTACCTGGCCTGGGTGCTCGAAGGACTGGTGCACGGCGAGGTCCTCAACCGCATCACGGTGCCGGCCGAGGTGGCCGTGCCCGCCCGCGTCGCGCTGGAGCGGATGCTCGCGGCACGCCCCGACACGACGATGGCGGCCTGACATGGCCGACATCGTGGTGGTCGGCAGCGGCGTCGCCGGGCTCGTCGCCGCCCTGGAGGCGACCCGTCGCCACCGGGTGACGGTCGTCACGAAGGCCGAGCTGTCGGAGAGCAACACGGCGTACGCCCAGGGCGGGATCGCTGCTGCCGTGTTCCCCGACGACACGGTCGAGGCGCACATCGCCGACACCCTCCGCGCCGGCGCCGGACTGGCCGTGCCGGAAGCCGTCGAGGTGCTCTGCGCGGAGGGTCCCGCGCGCATCCGCGATCTGATCGCATTCGGCGTGGCCTTCGACCGCGCGGGAGACGAGCTCGCCCGCGGGCTCGAGGCCGCGCACTCGTCGGCCCGCGTGCTGCACGCCGGCGGCGACGCGACGGGGGCGGAGATCGAGCGGGCGCTCGTGCGCTCCGTGCTGGCCTCGGCAGCCCGGGTGGTCGAGCACGCGTTCCTCACGGAGATCGTCGTCGGCGACGGTACGGTGCGGGGCGTGGTCGTCTCGCGCGACGACGGCACGCTCGAGACACTCGAGGCCGACGCCGTGATCCTGGCGAGCGGCGGCGCAGGCCGGCTCTACGCGCACACGACGAATCCGGCGGTCACCACCGGCGACGGGGTCGCCGCCGCCTGGCGCGCCGGAGCCGCCCTGGCCGACCTCGAGTTCTACCAGTTCCATCCGACCGCCCTGGCCACCGGAGGCTCGTTCCTCATCTCGGAGGCCGTGCGCGGTGAGGGCGCGGTGCTGCTCAACCGGGCGGGCGAGCGGTTCATGCTCGACGTGCATCCGGACGCCGAACTCGCCCCGCGCGACGTGGTCGCCCGCGGGATCGCCGTCGAGATGGCCGCACAGGACGGCGAGCCGGTGCTGCTCGACGCGACGGCCCTCGGCGCCGACTTCCTGGCGCGGCGCTTCCCGACGATCGACGCGGCCTGCCGGGCGGCCGGGCTCGACTGGTCGCGGCAGCCGATCCCGGTGACGCCGGCGGCCCACTACTGGATGGGCGGCGTCGCCTCCGACACCGCAGGGCGCACCACCCTCCCGGGCCTGTACGCGGTCGGCGAGGTGGCCTGCACCGGCGCGCACGGCGCGAACCGGCTCGCCTCGAACTCGCTGCTGGAGAGCATCGTCTTCGCACATCGCGCCGCAGCCGACCTCGCCGACGGCGTGCCTGCGCCGGCCGAGTGGGGCGGCCCGACCTGGCTCCGCGACGCGGGCGACGCGACCATCGCGCCCCTCGCCACCGCCCCGGATGCGACCACCGTCGACCGTGCCGCCCTCCAGACCCTGCTCTGGGAGGCCGCCGGTCTCCATCGCACCCGCGAGACGCTCGAACGCGCCCGCCTGCGACTCGCCCAGTGGACGGCGCCGGACGCTCCGGCCGGCCGCGCAGAACGAGAAGACGCCAACCTGCTCGACCTCGCGCGCCTGGTGGTCGACGCCGCCCTCTCGCGGGAGGAGTCGCGCGGCGCGCACTTCCGTTCCGATTTCCCCTTCCCCGCCGCCGGACCCGCACACCATTCGGTGAGCGGTACGGTGGCGGCCGACGCCGAGGTGACCGTTCCATGCTGACCACTCAGATCATCGAGACGGTCGTGCGCGCCGCTCTGACCGAGGACGCGCCCTGGGGCGACATCACCTCCGAACTCCTCATTCCCGAATCGGCATATGCCACGGCCCGCCTGGCCGCGCGCGAGCCCGGCACCTTCTCCGGCGGCGCCGTCTTCGCCGCGGCGATGACCCTGACGGACCCCGCCATCACCGTGGAACTCGCGGTCGCGGACGGCGACGACTTCGAGGCGGGCGACACCCTCGCGACCGTCAGCGGCCCGGCCAGGTCGGTGCTCCAGGCCGAACGCGTCGCGCTCAACCTCGTGCAGCGGATGAGCGGGATAGCGACCCTCACGGCGCAGTACGTGCGGGAGGCGGCCCACACCTCCGCGCGGATCGTCGACACCCGCAAGACCACGCCGGGCCTCCGCGCGTTCGAGCGGCACGCCGTGCGCTCCGGCGGCGGCCACAATCACCGGTTCTCCCTCTCCGACGCGGTGATGGCGAAAGACAACCACCTCGCGGTGCTCACCGCGTCATCCGGTCTGTCGGTGACGGATGCGCTGCTCGCCGTGCGTGCGCAGCTCTCGCACACGACGCACCTGGAGGTCGAGGTCGACCGCATCGACCAGATCGCCCCGGTGCTCGCCGCGGGCGTGGACACGATCATGCTCGACAACTTCTCGATCGAAGAGCTGCGCGAAGGCGTCGCGATCATCGGCGGCCGCGCGGTCGTCGAGGCGAGCGGAAACGTCAACCTCTCCACCGTGCGGCACATCGCCGAGACGGGCGTCGACGTGATCTCGGTGGGCGCGCTCACGCACAGCGTCCGGTCGCTCGACCTCGGGCTCGACGTGATCGTGGCCGGGGAGCCGGCGACGCCGTGATCTACCTCGACGCGGCGGCCACCTCTGCGGTCCGCCGCGAGGTGCTCGAAGCGATGTGGCCGTATCTCACCGGCGACTTCGGCAACCCGTCGAGCCACCACACCGTCGGCGAGTCGGCGGCCCGGGCGTTGGCGGATGCCCGGGCGACCGTCGCGCAGTGGCTCGGCTGCCGGGCGTCGGAGGTCACCTTCACCTCGGGTGGGACGGAGGCGGACAACCTCGCGATCAAGGGGATCGCCCTGGCATCGCCACGCGGGCGGCACATCGTGACGACGCCGATCGAGCACGAGGCCGTTCTCGAATCGGTCGACTACCTGGTGCGGCACCACGGCTTCACCGTGACCACGGTGACGGTCGGCCCCGACGGGCTCGTCGATCCCGCCGTCTTCGCCGCCGCGCTGCGCCCCGACACCACGCTCGCGAGCGTGATGCTCGCCAACAACGAGGTGGGCACCGTTCAGCCGATCTCCGAACTGGCCGCGCTGGCGCACCGGCACGGCATCCCGTTCCACACCGACGCCGTGCAGGCGGCCAGCTGGCTCGACCTCGACGTGAAGACGCTCGGCGTCGACGCCCTCAGCGTCTCCGGGCACAAGATCGGGGCACCGAAAGGCATCGGGGCGCTCTATGCGAGCGGCCGGCTTCCCCTCGAACCCGTGCTGCACGGCGGCGGCCAGGAACGGGGGCGCCGTTCGGGCACCGAGAACGTGGCAGGAGCGGTCGCGCTCGCCACAGCCGCCCGCCTCGCGCTCGCGACGCGCGCCGAGAACGCGGCTCGGGCGACAGCGGCGCGCGAGGCCTTCGTCGCCGCCGTGCTCGCCCAGGTGCCGGATGCGCGACTCACCGGGCACCCGTCGTCGCGGCTTCCCGGTGTGGCATCATTCGTGTTCCCCGGCACCAACGGCGAGACGGTGCTGCTCGAACTGGAGCGGCGTGGGATCGTCTCGTCGAGCGGGTCGGCATGCGCCGCGGGAAGCGACGATGCCTCGCACGTGCTTCTCGCGCTCGGCGTCGACGAGGATCTGGCGCGCACCGCGGTGCGGTTCTCCTGGGGACCGGAAGTGGACGAAACGACGCTTGCCGCCGTCGCCCCTGCTGTCGCCGATGCGGTGCGTACCGTGGCGGGCCTCGGCCGCTGACCCGCAATGCGAATGCATGGGTTACGCGGAGAGTGAACGGACCGATCGTTTACCTCGACGAAACCCCGGATGTCAGCACCCGTCGATACTGTGGAACGCGTGACTGAGAACACCTCACCCGCGCCAGAAGCGCTCGCCGACCCCGCCTCCGCCGACCTCCGCGTCGACGGCTCCGCCGCCGACGCCGCCGTGCGCGACGGGGGCACGACGCGGCAGGCCTCCCCCGCTCACACTGCCCCCGACTTCACTGCTCCCGATCACACCAAGCGCAACAACCGGGTGATCTGGCTGTTGCTGTCGGCGACCTTCGTCGTGATCCTCAACGAGACGATCATGTCGGTCGCCATCCCGACCCTGATCGACGACCTGAAGATCGACGCACTGGCCGCGCAGTGGCTGTCGACCGCCTTCATGCTCACCATGGCGGTCGTCATCCCGATCACGGGCTTCCTCCTGCAGCGCTTCAGCACGCGGTCGATCTTCATCGCCGCGATGTCGCTGTTCTCCATCGGCACGCTCACGGCGGCGCTCGCGCCCGGGTTCGCCGTGCTGGTGGGCGCCCGGGTCATCCAGGCGTCGGGCACGGCGATCATGCTCCCGCTCCTGATGACCACCCTGATGACCCTGGTGCCCGCGAACAAGCGCGGCCGCACGATGGGAAACGTCTCGATCGTGATCTCGGTCGCGCCGGCGATCGGCCCCACCATCTCGGGCTTCATCCTCAACTACCTCGACTGGCGCTGGATCTTCCTCATCGTGCTGCCGATCGCCGTGGTGATGCTGCTGATCGGCATCAAGTTCGTCGAGAACGTGACCGAGCCGGAGAAGGTCAAGCTCGACGTGTTCTCCGTCATCCTGTCGGCGTTCGGTTTCGGCGGCCTGCTCTACGGGCTCAGCCAGACGGGCGTGACCGACGGCGGGGCCGGAACATCGGTGGTGCTCTGGGTGTCGCTCGGAGTCGGTGTGCTGTCGCTGGCGGGGTTCATCGTTCGTCAGCTGCTGCTGCAGCGCCAGAACCGCGCGCTGCTCGACCTGCGCACGTTCCGTTCCCGCATCTTCACGGTGGCCATCGTGCTCATGGCGATCAGCACCGCATCGCTGTTCGGCGTGATCATCATTCTTCCGCTGTACCTGCAGCACGTTCTGCACCTCGACACGCTGGCGACCGGGCTCCTGCTGCTCCCGGGCGGAATCGTGATGGGCGTCATGGCGCCGTTCGTCGGGCGACTGTACGACCGGTTCGGCCCCCGTGTGCTGGTGGTGCCGGGCGCGATCATCGTCAGCGTGGTGCTCTGGGCCCTCACCATGGTCACCGATCACACGTCGCCCTACCTCATCCTCGCCGCCCACGTCGGCTTCAGCGTCGGGCTCGCCCTGATGTTCACTCCGCTGTTCACGGCGGGGCTCGGAGCGGTCACGCCGCACCTGTACTCCCACGCCAGCGCGATCGTGGGGACGGTGCAGCAGGTCGCCGGCGCCGCGGGAACCGCCCTGCTGATCGCGATCTTCTCGGCGCACACGGCTACCCTGGTGGCCGCCGGCGAGTCGGTGGACCAGGCGACGGCGGGAGGCGTGAGCATGGCCTTCCTCGCGGCGGCGATCATCTCGCTGTTCGCGGTGGTGGGGTCGTTCTTCATCAGCAAGCCGGCCGACGTGATCGCACCGGAAGGGGCGTTCGCGCACTGAGCCCGGTACGCGCGCTGAGCTGAGGTACGCGCACTGCCTCCGGCACCGGCGTACGGTGTTCGCATGGCACGAGGAGTCGACGCAGACACGGTCGAGGAGTATCTCGACAACATCGATGAGCCGTTCGCGGGCGCACTGCGTACGGTGCGGGACCGCATCGCCGAGATCGTGCCGGAGTCCGAGCAGGTCATCAAATACCGCGTGCCGATCTTCCGCGTGCGCGGAAAGGACCTGGTCGGGCTCTCGGCCACGGCGAAGGAATGCAGTCTGCTGCTGATGAGCCCGCCCGCCGCGTCGGCGCTTCGGGGAGAGCTCGCCGAGGGGAGCATCACGGGCGCGACGCTGCACTTCGCGCCGGATGCGCCGCTCAGCTCCGCCACACTGCGCACCATCGTCGACTACCGGCTCGGCGAGCTCGCCTGACCTGGCGCGGCGAGAGGTGCCGAATGTCGCTCATTCGGGGCGAATAGGCGACGGATCGCACCTTTCGCGGGGTCGGGGGCGCGGGGTCAGAGCGGCGCGAGCAGCGCGCCGCGGAGACGCTCGGGCAGGTCGGGCGGCGTGTCGGGCTCGACCGCCAGCGCCTGCAACGATCGGCTGAAGAAGCCGCGGGCGGACGCGGCGAGCGTGATGTCCACGATCTCGCGATCGGTGAAGCCGAGCTCGCGGAGCCGAAGGCTGTCGGCCTCCGTCATGTCGGCCGACGCCGTGACGACGCGCTCCGCGTACTCCATCATCGCCACCTCCGCCTCGGACAGACCCGCGTCGCGGTAGTCGCGGGCGATCCGCTCGAGCTGCTCGTCGTCGATCAGGGCGCGCGTCTTGCGCCCGTGAGCCAGACGACAGTCCGTCGAGTGCAGCGCCTGCGCCGCCGCCAGCGTCACCAGTTCGTATCGTCGCTTCCCGAGCTGCGACACGATGCCCCGGATGAGCTGCTCCCAGCCGGCGTACGCTTCCGGGTTCACGCTCATCACCCGCGTATGGCCCGCCGCATAGCCGAGGTCCTTGATGTCGGCCGCGTAGATCCGCGCGACCTCGCCCGTGACCTCGTCTTCGTCCGGCGTTTCGATGATCGTCATGATCGCCTCCTCGCGTGCTGGCGCATCCGAACTCATGCTCGCACCGCCGCGGGCCCAGCGCTAGCGTGGATCCGATGACACCCGACGCCAGCTACACCGACTCGCGCCTCGCCGCGCTGTACGACGACCTCAACCCGTTCGGCGCTGACACGGCGTTCTATCTCGGTGTCGGTGCCGGGCATCCGGGCGCGACCATCGTCGATCTCGGCTGCGGCACCGGTCTGCTCACCGTCGAACTCGCCCGTCAGGGCCATCGGACGATCGGCGTCGACCCTGCGGGAGCGATGCTCGACATCGCACGCGCGCGGGAGGGCGGTGACCTCGTCGAGTGGATCCAGGGCACCTCCGCCGACCTGCCGAATGGGGAGGCCGATCTCGCGATCATGACCGGGCACGTGGCGCAGGTGTTCGTGGCCGACGCCGAATGGTCCGCGACCCTCGACGACCTGCGGGCCGCGCTGCGTCCAGGCGGCCTGCTCGTGTTCGAGAGCCGCAACCCGCTCGCTGCAGCGTGGCTCGAGTGGACGCCGGAGGATTCGCGCACAGAGCTGAGCGCGGTCGACGGTCCGCTCACCGCCTGGAACGAGGTCACCGAGGTCGCCGACGGCGTGGTGTCGCTGACCGGCCACTATCTCTGGGCGACGGGAGAACATCTGGAAGACCGGGGCACGCTGCGCTTCCGCAGCGAGGACGAATTGCGCGCGTCGCTGGGCGCCGCCGGCTTCGCGGTCCGCCGCATCCACGGCGACTGGAACGGCGGATCGGTCGCCCACGACTCCCGCGAACTCATCGTCGAGGCCGAGGCCGTCGGATCGTCCCGATGACCGCCGCCGAGCGTGATCGGGCCATCGCGGCGTTCCGGGGACTCGCGATCGGCGACGCGCTCGGGATGCCCACCCAGTCGATGTCCGCCGACGAGATCGCCGCGGACTACGGGCGAATCACCGGGTTCGTCGACGCCGGTCCGCACCAGCGGATCGCCGCCGGGATGCCGGCGGGCTCGGTGACCGACGACACGGAGCAGGCCGTGCTGCTGGCCGAACTGCTGATCGACGGCGACGGTCGCGTGGACGCGGACACGTTCGCGCGGGCGCTGCTCGCGTGGGAGAACCGGATGCGCGCCCGGGGGTCCCTGGACCTGCTCGGGCCGTCGACGAAGGCCGCGCTCGATCGACTGACCAGGGGCGTTCCCGCCGCCGAGGCCGGCCGGTTCGGCACGACCAACGGCGCGGCGATGCGCATCACCCCGCTCGGCATCGCGATGGGCGCGGATGACCTCGACGCGTTCGTCGACGCGGTCGCGCGCACGAGCGTGGCCACGCACAACACCGGGCTCGGGATCGCCGGCGCCTCGGCCGTCGGAGCGGCCGTGAGCGCCGGGGTCGCCGGCGCCGACACCGACGAGGCCGTCCGGCTCGGCATCGCGGCAGCGGCACTCGGCGCGCGCCGCGGCCACTGGGTCGCCGGGGCGGATATCGCCGCCCGGCTGCGCTGGAGCATCCCGATGCTGGCGGCGCTCGCGGAGGACCGCCGGGCGGAGGCGCTCGTGCAGCTGGTCGGCACGTCGGTGGCGTCGCAGGAGTCCGTCGTGGCCGCGATGACGATCGCCGCCCTCGCCGACAACGCGTGGGAGGCGCTGTGTCTCGCCGCATCGCTCGGCGGCGACACCGACACGATCGCCGCGATGGCCGGTGCGGTGCTCGGCGCGACGCGCGGAGCGGCTGCGTGGCCGGAGGCGGCGGTCGCGACGGTCGAGCGTGTCAACGACCTCGCGCTGCCGGCGCTCGTCGACGGGCTGTTGCGCATCCGGTCGCGGGGCGGCGACGCACAGGGAGCGTCCGATGACTGAGCAGCCGCGTCTCGTGTTCACGGGCAACGTCGTCGCCGACCTCGTGCTCGGCATCGACGCCCTCCCCGAGCCCGGCGGGGACACGATCGCCGGCACGACGCTGGTCACAGCGGGCGGCGGTCTCACCGTGATGCTCGCCGCCGAACGCGACGGCCTGCCCGTCGTCTTCGCCGGGCAGTACGGCACCGGGCCGTTCGGCACGGTGGTGCGGGCCGCGTTGGCGTCGAGCGGAGTGGAGATCGTGAGCGCCGGACTCGACGACGTGGACAGCGGCTTCTCGGTCGTGCTGGTCGACGGCACCGCCGAACGGACCTTCGTGACATCGGTCGGGGCCGAGGGCCGGCTCACCCGTGCCGACCTCGACCGTGTTCCGGTCGCGCCGGACGACCTCGTCTTCGTCTCCGGCTACAGCCTCGCGCACCCGGCGAACGCGGCCGCGCTACCCGGCTGGCTCGACGGACTCCCCGCCGGCGTGCGGGTGATCGTGGATCCGTCGCCGTTGGCCGACGAGCTCGACGGCGACCTGCTCGACCGGGTGCTGGCACGCACCGATCTGCTCACGGCCAACGCGCGCGAGACCCGCATCCTGACCGGCACGGGAAATCTGCCGGCCGCCGCGACGTCCCTTCGCGCGCGCATCCGGCCGACGGGGGCGGTCGTCGTGCGAGACGCGGCGAACGGATGCTGGATCACCGACCAGGTGAGCGCACCTCCTGTGCACGTGCCCGGCTTCACGGTGGACGCCGTCGACAGCACCGGAGCCGGTGACACGCACGGCGGCGTGCTGGCGGCGGCGCTCTCCCGGGGCGACGACCTCGCCGCGGCCGCGCGGCGCGCGAACGCCGCCGCCGCGATCGCGGTCACCCGCCGTGGGCCGGCGACGGCTCCGACCGCCACGGAGATCGACGCGTTGCTCGCCCGCTGACCGGCGGCAAGGGCAGCGCTGTGCCGCCCTTCCCACCCTTGTGACGGCGGCCGCCGCTACGATCGCACCATGTCGCCGCTCACGATCGCAGAGGTCACACCCGACACCGTCGACGCCGCCGTGCGCCTGCAGCTCGCGCCCGGCCAGGAGCGCTTCGTCGCCCCCGTCGCCACCTCCCTCGCCGAGGCCTATGTCACCCCTACCGCGTGGCCGCGGATCGTGCTCGACGGCGACGAGGTCGTCGGGTTCATCATGGGCAACTTCGATCCCGGCAACGACGTGCCGGAGTTCCGCGCCGGCATCTGGCGGCTGAACGTCGCTGCCGGCGCCCAGCGGCGCGGTGTCGGACGCTTCGCCGTCGACGCGCTCGAGGCCGAGGCACGGCGACGCGGGGTGGAGCGGATCACGGTGCTCTGGGAACAGGGCGACGGCGGTCCCGAGGAGTTCTACCTGCGCATGGGCTTCGCCCCGACCGGCGAGAAGCTGTTCGGCGAGGTCGTCGGCTCCAAGACCGTGACCCCCGACCCGGCGGGGACGGGGGCGCCGACGAGCGGACCCGGCCCCGAGCCGGTCACCCGGGTGACCGTACAGGATGCCGTACTCGCGCATCCGGTGTCCGTCGCCCGGCTCGAGACCAGGCGCATCCGCATCCTGCCCGGTGTCGCCGCCGGTCTGCACGTGCACAACGGCCCGGTCGTCGGCAGCATCGAGAGGGGTTCGGCCGTCTATCAGCTCGAGGGCGGCGAAGAGCGCGTGCTGCGCCCCGGGGACGTGTTCTTCGAACCGGAGGGCGAGCGGGTCGCCCGCTTCGACGGCGGTCCGGAGGGGGTCACGTTCCTGGCGACCTTCCCGCTCGCGGCCGGCGCCGAGGCCGAGATCGTCTTTCCCGAGGAGCCGCGCTGATGTTCCGGATCGCCCGCATCTACGACGAACCGACGCCGGACGACGGGTACCGGGTGCTCGTCGACCGGCTCTGGCCACGTGGCGTCTCGAAGGAGCGCGCGCACCTCGACCTCTGGCTGAAAGAGGTCGCCCCGTCCACGGAGCTGCGGGAGTGGTTCAACCACGAGGCGCCCCGGTTCGAGGAGTTCCGCGCGCGCTACGAGGCCGAGCTGGAGCAGAACCCCGCCGTCGAGCGGCTCCGTGCGATCGGGCGCGAGCATCCCGTGGTCACGGTGCTGATCGGAGCGCGCGACACGCAGCACAACCAGGGCGTGGTGCTCGTGGAGTTCCTGGAAGCACCCGCCGCCGGCTGACTGCGTGTCGCGGCGGGTCAGACGGCCACGGCGAGCGCCTCGTCGATCTCATCGTCGGCGTCATCGTCGGCCAGATACCTGGCATACGCACCGATCGTCAAGAAGGTGGGGAACTCCTCGCCGAGCGACACCTCGCGCAGCACCTCAGCGGCGTCGTCGAACCGGCTGCCGGGTGTCTCCCGCAGGGCCGCCAGCTCCGTGTCGAGGATGCCCGTCACCAGTTCGCGGTCGACCGGCCAGCCCTCATCGGTGACGACGCGGTTCTCGATCCACTGGCGCAGCAGCGAGCGCGAGATCTCCGCGGTCGCCGCGTCCTCCATCAGGTTGTCGATCGCCACCGCGCCGATCCCGCGCAGCCACGCCTCGATGTAGCGCAGCGCGACGGAGACATTGGCGCGCACGCCGTCGAGGGTCACCGTGCCGCCGGCCGTCGCGACGTCGAGCAGGTCGCCCGCCGTCACGCTCACGTCGTCGCGCAGCCGGTCGACCTGGTTGGGCCGCTCCCCCAGCACCGCGTCGAACTCGGCGAGCGCCGTCGGAATCAGATCCGGATGCGCGACCCAGGTGCCGTCGAACCCGTCCCCCGCTTCGCGCCGCTTGTCATCGGCGACACGGGCCAGGGCGCGCTCGGTGGCGACGGCATCCCGGCGGTTCGGGATGAACGCGCTCATTCCGCCGATCGCGTGGGCGCCCCGCTTGTGACAGGTCGCGACCAGCAGCTCGGTGTACGCACGCATGAACGGGACCGTCATAGTGATGCGGTCTCGATCGGGGAAGGCGAAGCGCCGGCCGCGCGCCAGGAACGTCTTGATGATCGAGAAGATGTAGTCCCAGCGCCCGGCGTTCAGGCCGGCGCAATGCTCGCGCAGCTCGTAGAGGATCTCCTCCATCTCGAACGACGCCTGGATCGTCTCGATCAGCACGGTCGCGCGGATCGTGCCCGTGGCCATGCCGACGCGCTGCTGGGCGAACACGAAGATGTCGTTCCAGAGCCGCGCCTCCTCGTGGCTCTCCAGCTTGGGCAGGTAGAAGTACGGCCCGCGCCCGGCGGCCACCAGCTCGTGGGCGTTGTGCCAGAAGTACAGCCCGAAGTCGACGAGCGACGCACTCGCCGGCGACGTGCGCCCCGACCGGTCGGTGAAGCTCAGGTGCTTCTCCACGAGGTGCCAGCCGCGGGGGCGCATCACGATGGTGGGGGTGAGCTCCGGCGGCGTCGTGACGCGGTACTCTTTGCCCTCCCGACTCGTGAACCGGATGTTCGAGCGCACCGCGTCGTGCAGCGAGAGCTGGCCGCCGATCACGTTGCCCCAGGTGGGGCTGGTGGCGTCCTCCAGGTCGGCCAGCCACACCCGAGCGCCGGAATTGAGGGCGTTGATCGCCATCTTGGGGTCGGTCGGTCCGGTGATCTCGACCCGGCGGTCCGCGAGCCCCGGACCCGCGCCCGCGACCCTCCACGTCGGGTCCTCCCGGATGGCGGCCGTCGTCGTGAGGAATTTCGGATCGCGGCCGTTCGCTGCGTCGGTGCGCTTGCGCAGCCGCTCGAGCAGGAGCTCCTGCCGGCGGCCGGCGAAGGCCTGATGCAGGTGGTCGATGAAGGCGATGGCCTCGGGGGTCAGGATCTCGTCGAAGCGTTCGCCGGTGCTGCCGGTGATCTCGATCATGGTCTTCTTCTCTCGTGTCGGTGGTGCGGGTCGTGCCGGACGATCAGAACTGGTGCTCCTCGGTGGAGCCGACCAGGGCGAGCGTTGCGCTGTCGGGGTTGAGCGCTGTCGCGATGCGGTCGAAATAGCCCGTGCCGACCTCCCGCTGGTGGCGGGTGGCGGTGTAGCCGTCGCGCTCCGAGGCGAATTCCGCCTCCTGCAGGTCGACGTAGGCGCTCATCTGGCGAGCGGCGTAGTCCTGGGCGAGCGTGAACATCGAGTGGTTGAGGGCGTGGAAGCCCGCAAGGGTGATGAATTGGAAGGCGTAGCCGTAGCCGGCGAGTTCCCGCTGGAATCGCGCGACCTGGTCGTCGTCGAGGTGCGACTTCCAGTTGAACGACGGCGAGCAGTTGTACGCGAGCTTCTTGCCGGGGAAGTCGCGATGGATGCGCTCAGCGAAGGCGCGGGCGAGCTCCAGGTCGGGCTCGGCGCTCTCCACCCAGAGCAGGTCGGCGTACGGCGCGTAGGCGAGGCCGCGGGCGATCACCGGATCGATCCCGTTGCGCACCTCGTAGAAGCCGTCCGCCGTGCGTTCGCCGTTCAGGAACGGACGGTCGCGTTCGTCGTGGTCGCTGGTGAGCAGCGTGGCGGCCAGCGCATCCGTGCGTGCGATCACGATCGTCGGAACGCCCGCGACGTCGGCCGCCAGCCTGGCCGCGTTCAGCGTGCGGATGTGCTGGCCGGTCGGCACCAGCACCTTGCCGCCCATGTGCCCGCACTTCTTCTCGCTGGCGAGCTGGTCCTCCCAGTGCACGCCGGACGCGCCCGCCTCGATCATCGAGTGCATGAGCTCGTAGGCGTTGAGCGGGCCGCCGAAACCGGCCTCGGCGTCGGCGACGATCGGTGCCATCCAGTCGGCGACCGGCCCGTCGGTGCCTTCGATCTGGCCGGCGCGCAGCAGCGCGTTGTTGATGCGGCGCACGACCGCCGGCACCGAGTTCACGGGGTACAGGCTCTGGTCCGGGTAGGTCTGCCCCGACAGGTTCGCGTCGGCGGCGACCTGCCAGCCCGAGAGGTAGATCGCCTGCAGCCCGGCGCGCACCTGCTGAACGGCCTGGTTGCCGGTGAGCGCACCCAGCGCCGCGATCCACGCCGTGTCGTCACTGCTCCGGATGGCGTCCCAGAGCCGCTCGGCGCCCCGACGGGCGAGCGTGCGCTCCTCACGAACGGGACCGCGCAGGGCGATGACGTCGGCGGCGGTGTAGTCGCGGCGGATGCCCGACCAACGCGGGTCCGCATCCCATTCGAGCTGGAGCTCGGCCGCCGTCTGAACGGTGTCGCCGGGGCGGGTGTTTTGAGTGCTCATCCTGACCTCCGTGGTCGTGTGGTGTGGTCGATCGAATCGGCTGGGTGACTTCGATCCTGGGCGGGCTGCACACGTCCCGGCCAAGAAAGCCCGGCAGAAGAATCCGTGTTCTTCTGTTTGCCAGAACTTCGCGGGGGTGTCACGATGTGCTGCATGACCGACACCGTCGACGACGACGTGAATGTGGACGCCCTCACGCTGGGCCGGCGCATCCGCGCCTATCGCGTGCAGCGCGGCCTGACGCTGGAGGCACTGGCGCAGGCGATCGATCGTGCGCCGTCGCAGGTGTCCACGATCGAGAACGGCAACCGCGAGCCGAGGCTCGCCCTCCTGCGCGCGATCGCCGCCGCGCTCGGGGTGACGGTCGACGACCTGCTCGATCCGACGCCTCCGGATGAGCGCGCCGCCCTCGAGATCGCGGTCGAGCGGGCTCAGCGCGGGCCGGTGTTCGCGGCCCTCGGCATCGAGCCCGTGCGGGTGTCGAAAGCCCAGACGGATGCGGGACTCCGCGCCATCCTGACGCTGCACCAGGAGGTGGAGCGCCTGCACCGCGAGCGAGCGGCGACCCCCGAGGAGGCCAGGCGGGCGAACGCCGAGTTGCGCGCAACGATGCGCGCCCGCGACAACTACTTCGCCGAGCTGGAGGAGATCGCGGCCTCGCTGCTCACCTCGGTCGGGCACGCCGGCGGCCCCGTCTCGCAGCAGACCGTCTCCGAGATGGCCGACCACCTCGGCTACTCGCTGCACTACGTCGGCGACCTGCCGCACTCGACCCGTTCGGTGACCGACAAGCGCAACGGCCGCATCTACCTGCCGACCGAGCAGTCGGCCTCGCGGGACTCGCGGTCGCCGATCCTGCAGGCCTTCGCGTCGCATCTGCTCGGCCACGACGAGCCGGGAAACTACGCCGATTTTCTGCGGCAGCGCGTCGAGACCAACTACCTCACGGCGGCCCTGCTGCTGCCCGAGCGCGACGCCGTCGCCCTGCTCGCCGAGGCCAAGAACTTCCGCCGTATCTCGATGGAGGACCTCCGCGACGCCTTCGCCGTGTCGTACGAGACGGCGGCGCACCGGTTCACCAACCTCGCGACCGCCCGGCTGGGCATCCCGGTGCACTTCATGAAGGTGCACGAGTCGGGCACGATCATCAAGGCGTACGAGAACGACGCGGTCGCCTTCCCGTCGGATGCGCTGGGCGCGATCGAGGGGACACCGGTGTGCCGCAGCTGGACCGCCCGCACGGTCTTCGATGTCGCCGACCGGTTCAGCCCGTACTACCAGTACACCGACACGCCCCGGGGGACGTACTGGTGCACCTCACGCATCGAGAAGGCCAAGGAAGGCGACTACTCGGTGAGCGTCGGCGTCCCGTTCGCCGACGTCAAATGGTTCCGCGGCCGCGAGACCGCGCACCGTGCCGTCTCGACCTGCCCGGACGAGGCGTGCTGCCGCCGCGCTCCCGCCGCGCTCGCGAGCACCTGGGAGGGCCAGTCATGGCCGAGCGCGCGCACCCCGACGAGTCTGCTGGCGGCCCTGCCGACGGGGACCTTCCCGGGCGTCGACGCCACCGAGGTCTACACGTTCCTCGAGCGGCACGCGCCCGCCGGCCGGTCGAACGGCTAGATGTCCTTCAGCGTGAAGTCGATGAGCGTCGGCGTGCCGAGCGTCCCGCCGATCGTGCAGATGGCGATGACGCTGCCCACGCCCTCGTGCGTGCCGGGCGGAAGAGTCATGCCGACGATCGCCTGGTAGGACCCGTCGGGGTTCTTCGTCGGAGGCTGCGCGGCGTTGTACGGCCGGAGCTCCGTGCTCGGAGCCTGCGCGAGATACTCATGAGCGCCCAGCACCGCGCAGGCGGTCCACGCCGCTAGCGGCGTCATGGCGTCGTCCGGTGAGGCGGCGACCGGAGCCGGGGTCGCCGTGACCGTCGCGGTCGCGGTCGCGGTGGCCGTGACCGTCACGGTCGGCGCAGGCGACGGCGATGCAGCCGGCGACCCGGCGCATCCGGCCAGCGACAGGCCGGCGACGATCACCGCGGCCCCCGCCACGCTCCGAATGATGATGGAGACCCGATGTCTCATGGCTTCCCCCGAACTCGAGCTGGTGCACGAAGAAGTACGAAGTGTGCAGCACTGCAGAGTCTAGGGAGCGCACCCCTCGGACGGAATGAATGGAATGGTCACGATTTCGCGACGGAATCCGTCGGGACGGTTCGGTGAGGCTTGCGAGAATGTCACAAACCGACAGAGGGGCGGGTACCGATCCGTGGGTGACACCGTTTTCGAGAGGATGCGTCCGGACGCATCGGCCGTGCGGCATGCGCTCGACGGCACGCGTCAGGCGACGTTCTGGATCGAGGACGCGCCCGGCGACGCGTACCCGCGGCTGACGGCCGACCTCGCCTGCGATCTGGTGGTGGTCGGCGGCGGCTACTCGGGGCTGTGGACCGCGCTGCTCGCCAAGCGGGAGGATCCCACCGCGCGCGTCGTGCTGCTCGAGGGCCGGCGGATCGGCTGGGCCGCCTCCGGCCGAAACGGCGGATTCTGCGAGGCCAGCCTCACGCACGGCGACGACAACGGGCTCAGCCGGTTCCCTCAGGAGTTCGACCAGCTGCAGCGCCTCGGCATGGAGAACCTCGACGAGATCGAGCGCACCGTCTCCGAGCTGGCGCTCGATGCCGACTTCGAGCGCAACGGAGCGATCGACATCGCCACCGAGCCCTACCAGGTCGACTGGCTCCGCGAGGCGGCGAACGGCGACGACGCCGTCTTCCTCGACACCGAGGCCGTGCGGGCGCAGGTCGACTCCCCCAGCTATCTCGCGGGGCTGCTCCGAACGCGCGACTCCGCGCTCGTGCATCCGGCCAAGCTCGCCCGCGCCCTCGCCCGCGCCTGCGTCGCCGCCGGCGTCGAGATCTTCGAGCACACCCCGGTCGAGTCGATCGGCGACGGCACCACGCTCCGCACCCCGCTGGCGACCGTCGCCGCCCAGCGCACCGCCCTCGCCACCAACGTGTTCCCGTCCCTGCTCAAGCGCAACCGGCTGGCCACGGTGCCCGTCTACGACTACGTGCTCATGACCGAGCCGCTGACGGATGCGCAGCTCGCGTCCATCGGCTGGTCCGGCCGCCAGGGCCTCGGCGACTCGGCCAACCAGTTCCACTACTACCGCCTGTCCGCCGACAACCGCATCCTGTTCGGTGGCTACGACGCGATCTACCACTTCGGCGGCCGAGTGCGCGAGGAGTACGAGAACCGGCCGGTCACCTTCGAGCGGCTGGCCGAGCACTTCTTCACGACGTTCCCGCAGCTGGAGGGCATCCGGTTCACCAACAAGTGGGCGGGCGCGATCGACACCTGCAGCCGGTTCTGCGCGTTCTTCGGCTCCGCCAGGGGCGGCCGCGTCGCGTACGCCACCGGCTACACGGGACTCGGTGTCGCGGCGACGCACTTCGGAGCCAAGGTCATGCTCGACCTGCTCGCCGGCCGCAGCACCGAGCGCACCGAGCTCGCGATGGTGAAGAGCCGCCCCCTGCCGTTCCCGCCCGAGCCGGCGGCGGCGATCGGGATCAACCTCACCCGCTGGTCCCTCGACCGGGCCGACCACAACGCAGGCACCCGCAATCTGTTCCTCAAGACCCTCGACGCCGTCGGACTCGGCTTCGACTCCTGACCCGCCGCCCGCGAGGAGACCCCGAATGACCCTCACCCAGAAGAACTCTGCCCCGACCGCCCCCGATGCCGACGGCTCGGTGCGGCTGCGGGGCATCACCAAGCGCTTCGGCGATGCGACGGCGGTGGCCGGCGTCGACCTGGACGTGCAGTCGGGCGAGTTCCTCTCGCTGCTCGGCCCGTCGGGCTGCGGCAAGACCACGCTGCTGCGGATGATCGCCGGGTTCGAGCATCCGGATGAGGGCGACATCGAGGTCGGCGGCGCCAGCGTCCTCGACATCCCGCCGTACAAGCGCCCGGTCAACACCGTGTTCCAGTCGTACGCGCTGTTCCCGCACATGACGGTCGCCGAGAACGTCGCCTACGGGCTGCGGCAGAAGCGCGTTCCGCGCTCGGAGGTCGCGACGCGGGTGCGCGACGCGCTCGACATGGCGCGGATGGGCGGCTTCGCCGACCGGAGCCCGCAGAAGCTCTCGGGCGGCCAGCAGCAGCGCGTCGCCCTGGCCAGGGCGCTGGTGAACCGCCCGAAGGTGCTGCTGCTCGACGAGCCGATGTCGGCCCTCGACCGCAAGCTGCGCGAGGAGATGCAGATCGAGCTGAAGCTGCTGCAGCGCCAGCTCGGCATCACATTCGTGTTCGTCACGCACGACCAGCAGGAGGCGCTGTCGATGAGCGACCGCATCGTGGTGATGCAGGGCGGCACGATCCAGCAGGTCGGCACGACCGAGGCCGTGTACGCGGCGCCCGCGAACGCTTTCGTCGCGGGATTCATCGGCAAGCAGAACTTCATCGACGCGACGGTGCAGCCCGACGGCGCGCTGCTCGGAGCCGACGGCGCCGTCCGGTCGGCGGGAGTGCCCGATGCGCCGGGCGCCTCCGGCAGCCGGGTGCGCGTCGCCGTCCGCGCCGAGGCCGTCTCCGTGAGCGCCACGCGGCCGGGCACCACCGCCGTGCGCGGCACGCTCGCAGGCATCTCGTTCCTCGGCGACGTGATCCAATACGTCGTCGTGACCGCGAGCGGACAGGAACTGCTCTCGCGCCGCCCACCGGCCCCGGCCGAACAGCTGAGCACGGGCGACACCGTCTGGTGCGGCTGGAGCGACGCCGACCTCCACGTCTTCCCCGCCGACGAGCCACGCGACGCCGCCCGCGACGACGAGGCCGCCTGAGATGCGGGGCTCCCGCCGCGCCGCCGACGTCGTCGCGCTCATCCCCGAGGTCGGCTCCTCCCGTCTCACGCGCAGGGCCCTGCTCAGCGGTTTCGCCGTGGCCGGCGCCGGACTCGTGCTGACGGCCTGCAGCAGGCAGACCGCGTTCGGCGCCTCCGCGCGAGTGGACGGCACGCTCGAGAGCCAGCTGAACGTCTACAGCTGGGGCGACTACGACGACCCGGCGAACATCAACGCCTTCCAGAAGAAGAGCGGCGTGACGGTGCAGCTCGACAGCTACGGCTCCAATGAGGAGATGATCGCCAAGCTGGGCGCCACGCGAGGCACCAGTGGCTACGACATCGTCGTGCCGACCGGCAACTACGTGCCGATGATGGTCGCCAACGGCCTGCTGCAGAAGCTCGATCACTCCCGGCTGAAGAACATCGGCAACCTCGACCCGCTCTACACGAACCAGTCGTGGGACCCCGGCAACCGCTACACGGTCTGCAAAGACTGGGGCACCACCGGCTTCGCCTACGACACCGATGTCATCACCCGGCCGATGCGCTCCTGGGCCGACTTCCTCGACGCCGCGCAGCACGAGGCCAGCAAGAACGTGGCCGTGCTGGAGGACCCGTGGGAGGTCACCAGCATGTACTTCGGCGCCCATGGCATCGACCCGAACACCACGAAGAAGGCCGACCTCGACGCCTGCGAGACCTACCTGGTGAACACGCTCGCCCCGCACGTGAAGGCGTTCAACTCGACCGCCGTCACCAGCGGCATCCCCGAGGGCACCTTCTCCCTCATCCAGGCCTTCAACGGCGACGCTCGCCAGGGGATGCTCGCGACCGACACGATCCCGAAGAACTGGAAGTTCGTGTACCCGACACCGACGGCCAACCTCTGGATGGACACGTGGGCGATCGCGACGGGCGCCCAGCATCCGGATGCGGCCTACGCATTCATCGACGCGATGCTCGAGCCGGACGCGTCGTACCGCGAGGTCGACTACATCGGCTACTCGACCGGCGTGAAGGGCCTGGAGGAACGAGCGAAGGAGGAGGGCTTCGACCTCCCCGAACTGGTCTTCCCCTCCGCCGAGGTCATCTCACGGCTCACCCCGGCCGAGCTCAACGACGCGGCGGAGCGCCTCGTCTCGATCGTCAACCGCATGATGGCGAAGGCAGGTTCGTGATGACCACCGCGCTCACCGACACCCCGCTCGGAACGGAGCGTTCCGCACCGGCGACCGGCATTCCGCCCGTGCCGCCCCGGAAACGACGGCGACTCCGGGTCTCCGGCACCACCATCGCCGGGTTCCCGACCTGGGCTTTCGTGCTGTTCTTCTTCATCATCCCGCTGGCGCTGGTGCTCTGGTACAGCTTCGGCTACAAGCCCGATCTGTTCTCCGCGCACGCCAACGACAAGCTCTCCTTCGCCCGCTACGGCGAAGCGCTGGATGCGACGTTCCTCGGCACGTTCCTCAACACTCTGAAGATCGGGCTGCTCGGCACCGCGATCTGCCTGGTCATCGCTGTGCCGTTCGCCTACTGGCTCGCGGTCAAGCTCAAGCCGCAGTACCGGGCGCTCGCACTGGCCCTCGTGCTCGTGCCGTTCTGGACGAACTTCCTGGTGCGCACCCTCGGCTGGCAGATCGTGCTCTCCCCGCAGGGTTTCCTCTCGAACGCCTTGCAGAGCATGGGACTCCTGCACGGCAAGCTCGACATCCTGTACACCCAGGCCGCGGTGCAGCTGGGCGTCGTGTACAACTATCTGCCGCTGATGATCCTGCCGCTGTACGTCGCGATGGATCGCGCCGGTCAGCCGTTGCGCGAGGCGAGCGCCGATCTGGGCGCGAACCGGGTGCGCACGTTCCTGCAGATCACCCTCCCCTTGGCGGCACCGGGCATCGCCAGCGGCTGTCTGCTGGTGTTCATCCCGCTGATGGGCGACTACGTGACCGCCTCGGTCCTCGGCGGCGCTCAGGGCAATATGGTCGGCCAGCTCGTCGCCAGCCAGTTCAACACCGCGCAGAACTGGGCGCTCGGCTCGGCGATGGCGGTGCTGCTGATGCTCTTCATCGCGGCCGCCGTCGTCATCGTCGGGGCCGTGCTGTTGATCGCCCGCTGGGCGCTGCGAAGGTCGCGCAGTGTCGACCTGACGGCAGTCGCGACGGGAGACGCGCGATGAGCGCGAAGCGAGCCCGGCGCCGTGATGGCGTGCACATCGGACTCACCGTCTGGGGCGTGCTGGTGTTCGCCTTCCTGTTCCTTCCGATCGTCGTGATGCTCGTCTACTCGTTCAACACCGGGCGGCTGCTCGCGACCTGGCAGGGCTTCGGCGTCACCGCCTACGCGAACGCCTGGGCGAACCCGGTCATCCGCGGGTCGGTGGTCACCTCACTCGAGGCCGCCCTGGGCGCCGCCGTGCTGTCGACGATCCTCGGCACGCTCGGCGGTCTCGCCCTCGCCCGGTCGAAGGCGCGCACCTCCTGGGTGCTGTGGGCGACGCTGCTGCTCTCGATCACCCTGTTCACCCCCGAGATCGTCGACGCGGTGTCGATGCTCCCCTGGTTCGTCAGCCTCGGCACCGACTTCGGGATCGGGATGTTCAGCGACGGTCTCGTGCGGCTGGTCGTCTCGCACGCCGTGCTGTCGGTCGCCGTCGTCACGTTCATCGTGCGGGCCCGGATGCAGGGCATGGACGAGTCGCTCGAGGAGGCGGCCGCCGACCTGTACGCGCCGCCGCTCAAGCGGTTCTGGCAGATCACCCTGCCCGTCGCGAGCCCGGCCATCTGGGCGGGCGCGCTGATGTCGTTCACTCTCAGCCTGGACAACACGATCGTCTCCAGCTTCGTGCAGGTGCCCGGCTCGACGCCCTGGCCGGTGTACATCTTCAGCTCGCTGCGGGTGGGACTGCGCCCAGAGATCGCGGCGGTCTCGGCCGTGATGTTCGTGTTGACGCTCGTCGCCCTCGCGGTGGTCGCCCTTGTGCTGCGGCGCGGTGGCGCGAACACCGAAGAGATGGCCAAGACCCTGGCGAGCGCGTGACCGGGATGGACGCCTTCGAGACCACAGCGCTGATCGGCGCGGCCGCCCTTCCGCTGGCTCACGAGATCGTTCAGGACGACCAACGGGTCTCGGGAGAGCCGGCGACCGGGCTCGTCGAACTCGGAACGTTCGGCGGTCTCGAGGTCGGCGTCTGGGAGATGACAACTGGAGCCATGACCGACGTCGAGGCGGACGAGCTGTTCGTCGTCGTCGCCGGGCGGGCGACGATCGCTTTCGAGGCATCCGGAGTGGTGCTGGCGATCGGACCGGGCGACATCGTGCGGCTCACCGAGGGCGACCGCACCACCTGGACCGTGACCGAGACGCTGCGCAAGGTCTACCTGGCGTAGCTAGCGCGGGTACCCGTCCGCACGCCGCGCGAGCAGGGCTGCGTGCAGGGCGCTCAGGGTCTCGCCGTCGTCGAGGTCCATCCCGAGCAGGTCCTCGATCAGCGCGATCCGCTGGTAGAACACCGAGCGGGAGAGGTGGCTCGCCCCCGCCGCCCGCGTGCGATTACCCGGATGCGTCAGATAGGCGCGCAGCACTTCCAAGAGGTCCCCGCCGTTGGCCAGGTCGTACTCGATCAACGGGCGCAGCATCTGCTCGCTGTGCTCCTGCATGCGCGGATCGCTTCCCATCGCGTTCACGAGCCGCAGCAGCGGCCGGCGCTCGACCCGGTGCACCACGGCTGTTCGCCCGCGCCCGGAGTCCGCGCGGCCGAGCAGCTCGGTCGCCTCCTCGATCGAGGCCAGCAGCCCCGGGATGCCCGGAGCCTCCGATCCCACCGCCAGCTGCACCTCGTTCTCCGGCGCCCGCAGCTCCCGTGCGACCGCCCGGGCGATGTCCCCGAACACGGCGTCGGTGATCGGGCGCCCGCGGCGCACCGAGAGCGCCAGCACCACCGTTCCCCGGTTCTGGGACGGGTGGGCGGCGGCGAGCGCGTCCGCGCCGGCCTCCCTGGCCGCGGTCAGCGCGGCCACGACGACACGCGCCGCATCGGCACCGGCCGCTCGAACCGCCACCGCCGAACCGATCAGTGTGCGACCCGTCACCGCGAATCCGGCCGCCTCGACGCGGGCGACGAGGCCGCTCTCGCTGGCGAAGCGGCGCCCGAGCAACGCACCGAGCAGCCGATCGTGACTCTGGCGGGTCCACTCGTCGTCGTCGCGGTCGGCGAGGCGGCTGAGCGCCAGCGCCACCGCCGCCTGCTCCAACACGTTCGACCGGCCGGCCGGATGCGGCTCCCCCGGCAGCGCGATCAGGTGACCCCATCGCATCCCCCTGGCCTCGACCGGCGTGATCAGCCAGCCGTCGCCGTCGCCGCGGTGGGCGGCCCGCGAGCGGTGCTCCCAGTCGTCGAGGGCGTCGTCGGCGGCGCCGAGGGTCTCCGCGGCGATCACCTGATGATTGACGTCCTCCAGCACGACGGGCGCGGCCAGCGCCCGGCCGGCCTGCGACACGATGAAGTCCGCAGGGCTCCCGCGCAGGCTCAACTCGGTGAACAGGGCGTGGATCTCGTCGCGGGCGCGCAGCGCCACCATCTGGTCGTCGATGATGCGGGAGTGCACGGCCTCGGTGATGGCGATGAAGCGGACCTCGCGGTGCAGCACGACGAACGGGAGACCGGCTGCCTGGAACGCGGCGACCAGCGCGCGCGGCGCTGCGGGCATCCGGTCGCTCAGCTCGAGCACGAGGCCGGCGACGTCGTCGCGGATCAGCTGGTCGGCGAGCGCGGCCAGCTCCCGCTCGTCGGAAGGCCAGCCGACACCCGTCGAGAGCAGCAGCTCGCCTCCGCTGATCAGGCGGGCCGACTGCGCACTCTCCGACACGTGCACCCAGCGAACCGGTCGATCGAGGGCGGCATCGCCGGACAGCACCTCCGGCAGCGCCCGCGCGACGTCGTCGTACCGCAGGATCTCACGCACCGTGGGGAGGAGCACCGTCGCCGCCTCGTCCGGACGATCTGTTCTGTCGGGCTCCAACGTGCGACGTTCTGGCATCGACCACTCGCCTCACTCTCTGTGATCATTGGCATGTAAGCCTACAGTTCCATCCGGGCAATCCGTCCGACAAGCACCGAGGAGAAGCCGCGTGGCCCTCATCCGCCATTACATCGACGGTCAGGCGACCGGCGACCCCGTCCGCACCGGACCCGTCTTCAACCCGGCGACGGGCGAGCGCCGACACGACGTCGTGCTCGGCAGCGCCGCCGACGTCGAGCAGGCCATCGCGGCCGCCCGCGCCGCCCTCCCCGGCTGGCGCGCCACCAGCCTCACCAAGCGCGCAGACGTGATGTTCCGCCTCCGTCACCTGCTCACCGAGCGGTCGGGCGAGCTCGCCGCCATCGTCACCGGTGAGCACGGCAAGGTGCTCTCCGACGCGGCCGGCGAGATCGGTCGCGGACTCGAGAACGTCGAGTTCGCCTCCGGCCTCATCAACCAACTCAAGGGCGAGTACAGCCAGCAGGTCTCCTCGGGAGTCGACGTGCACAGCGTCAAGCAGCCGGTCGGCGTCGTCGCCTGCATCACGCCGTTCAACTTCCCCGTGATGGTGCCCCTCTGGATGGTCGCCAGCGCGATCGCGTGCGGCAACACCGTCGTGCTCAAGCCGAGCGAGAAGGACCCGAGCGCGTCGGTCTACCTCGCCGAGCTGTTCCGCGAGGCGGGGCTCCCTGCCGGCGTGCTCAACGTGGTGCACGGTGACAAGGTCGCCGTCGACACCCTCCTCGACAGCCCGGATGTCGACGCCGTCAGCTTCGTCGGCTCCACTCCGATCGCGCGTGCCATCTACCAGCGCGCAAGCGCCAACGGCAAGCGCGTCCAGGCGCTCGGCGGTGCCAAGAACCACATGGTCGTGCTCGAGGACGCCGACATCGAGGCCGCTGCAGACGCCGCCGTCTCCGCCGCCTACGGCTCGGCCGGAGAGCGGTGCATGGCGGTGAGCGTGCTCGTCGCCGTCGGCGACGTCGGCGACCGGCTCGTCCCCGCGATCGAGCGCCGCCTCGACTCCCTCGTGATCGGCGACGGCACCGACGCGGCGAGCGAGATGGGTCCGCTGATCACCCGCGAGCACCGCGACAAGGTGGCGTCGTACGTCACGGGCGCCGGTGCCGAGGGCGCAACGGTCGTCGTCGACGGCACCGCGAAGCAATTCGACTCCGACGGCTTCTTCGTGGGTGTGAGTCTCATCGACGACGTCACCACCGACATGAAGGTCTACACCGACGAGATCTTCGGCCCCGTGCTGTCGGTCGTCCGCGTCGACACTTTCGAGGAGGCCGTGGCGCTGGTCAATGCGAACCAGTACGGCAACGGCGTCGCGCTGTTCACCCGCGACGGCGGCGCCGCGCGCCAGTTCGAGTTCGACATCGAGGTGGGCATGGTCGGCATCAACGTGCCGATCCCCGTTCCGATCGGCGCCTTCTCCTTCGGCGGCTGGAAGAACTCGCTCTTCGGCGACGCGCACATCTACGGGCCGGAGTCGTTCCACTTCTACACGCGCAGCAAGGTCGTCACCTCGCGCTGGCCCGACCCGCTGCAGTCGAAGATCGAACTCGCGTTCCCCGGAAACTCCTGATCCTGCACCGTGAGAGGCCTGCCATGACCGACACCATCGACACCAGCACGTCGTCCGCCCCGTCCGCTCCGTCCGCTCCGTCCGCTCCGGCCCGCGACGGCTTCACCGATCGGAACGGCGTCTCGCACCCGTTCGGCGACCGCGACGCCGAGACGCAGGTGCGCAGCGACGACCGCAGCCACGTGTTCCACTCCTGGAGCGCGCAGGCCCAGATCGACCCGTTGCCCATCGCCGCCGGCGCCGGCTCGACGTTCTGGGACTATCGCGGCAACGCGTACCTCGATTTCAGCTCGCAGCTGGTGAACCTCAACCTCGGCCACCAGCATCCGGATCTCGTGCGCGCCATCCAGGAGCAGGCGGGCCGGCTGGCGACCATCCAGCCGTCGATGGCGAACGACGTGCGCGGCGAGCTCGCGCGCCGCATCGCCCGGGTCGCGCCCGGAACGCTCAACCGGGTGTTCTTCACGAACGGCGGCGCCGACGCCAACGAGTACGCGGTGCGGATGGCACGCCGGGTCACCGGACGCCGCAAGGTGTTGTCGATGTACCGCTCGTACCACGGCGGCACGTCCACCGCGATCTCGCTCACCGGCGACCCGCGTCGGTGGGCGAACGAGCCGAGCGACGGGTCGGTCGCGCACTTCTTCGGCCCCTACCTGTACCGGTCGGCGTTCCACTCGACGACGCCGCAGGAGGAGACGCAGCGTGCCCTCGAGCACCTGGAGAACGTCATCGTGCTCGAAGGCGCTGCGACCGTCGCCGCGATCATCATCGAGACGGTGGTCGGCACGAACGGCGTGCTGGTCCCTCCGCCCGGCTACCTGGCCGGGGTGCGCGAGCTGTGCGACCGCTACGGCATCGTCTACATCGCCGATGAGGTCATGGTCGGCTTCGGCCGCATCGGCGAGTGGTTCGCCGTCGACGCCTTCGATGTGGTGCCCGACCTGATCACCTTCGCCAAGGGGGTCAATTCCGGATACGTGCCGCTCGGCGGCGTCGTGATCTCCGACCGGATCGCCGACTTCTTCGACGACGTGCCGTTCCAGGGCGGCCTCACCTACTCCGGGCATCCGCTGGCCTGCGCCGCCGGTGTCGCGACGTTCGAGGTGTTCGAGCGCGACGGCATCCTGGAGCGCGTCCGCGACCTCGGGTCCCGGGTGATCGAGCCGGAGATCACGTCGTGGCTCGACACGCACCCCTCGCTCGGCGAGGTGCGCGGGCGTGGGCTGTTCTGGGCGCTGGAGCTGGTGCGCGACCGGGAGACCCGGGAGCCGCTCGTGCCGTTCAATGCCACGGGAGCGGACGCCGCGCCGATGGGCGCCGTGGCCGCCGCGTGCAAGGCGGCGGGCGTCTGGCCGTTCACGCACTTCAACCGGATGCACATCGCGCCGCCGCTCGTGATCGAGGAGGACGAACTGCGCCGCGGGCTGGCGGCGATCGACGATGCGCTGACGGTGGCCGACGGGCACGTCCGGTAGC
This sequence comes from Leifsonia sp. 10N434, assembly GCF_056394405.1. Taxonomy (NCBI): domain Bacteria; kingdom Bacillati; phylum Actinomycetota; class Actinomycetes; order Micrococcales; family Microbacteriaceae; genus Leifsonia; species Leifsonia sp. 10N434. The sequence goes on from NZ_JBFTHV010000004.1 coordinate 35,222, forward strand.
CGTCGGTGTGCGCCGGCCGCGCACATCGACCAGACTGGGGTCATGAGTCAACCAGGTGACGGCCGCGTCGCCGTCTACATCGATTTCGACAACATCGTGATCTCGCGCTACGACCAGGTGAACGGGCGCAGCCAGTTCCAGCGCGATCGCGCCAAGGCGGGCGCAGACGGCATGGCCACGGATCCCAAGATCGCCCAGCGCCTCCAGAAGGCGACCGTGGACCTCGGGGCGGTGATCGACTTCGCCTCGTCGTTCGGCACCCTCGTGCTCGACCGCGCCTACGCCGACTGGTCGGCCGCGGTGAACGCCGACTACCGCGGGCAGCTGGTCGCCCGCGCGGTCGACCTCGTCCAGCTGTTCCCGGCGGCCGCGTACGCGAAGAACGGTGCGGACATCCGCCTGGCCGTCGACGCGGTCGAAGACCTCTTCCGCCTGCCCGACCTCACCCACGTGGTGATCGTGGCCGGCGACTCCGACTACATCGCGCTCGCCCAGCGCTGCAAGCGGCTCGGCCGCTACGTGGTGGGCATCGGGATGGCGGGCTCGACCAGCAAGGCGCTGGCCGCCGCGTGCGACGAGTTCGTGATCTACGACGACCTGCCCGGTGTCGCCCCGATCGATGCGGGAACCGACCAGACGCTCGACGAGGTCGAGGAGTCGCTCGTCGCCGCCGGCGACGTGGCACCGGTGGCCGAGGGCACCGCCGGGGGCGCCGCCTCCGGCGCGGAGGGCAGCGACTCTGCGGAGACCGCCGCGCCGGCCAAAGCGCCTCGCAAGAAATCGACCCGCACCCCGAAGACGGCCCCCGCCGCCGTCGAGGAGCAGCCGGTGGAGGAGCAGGAGTCGATCGCCGACCGGCAGGCCGCCGCGACCCGCCTGCTCGAGCGCGCGATGCAGCTCGGTCACGAGAAGGACGACGCCGAGTGGCTGCACAGCTCGTCGGTGAAGTCCCAGATCAAGCGCATGGATCCGTCGTTCAGCGAGAAGTCGCTCGGCTTCCGGTCGTTCAGTGACTTCCTGAAGTCGCGCGACGAACTCGTCGACCTCGACGACAGCACGACCGCTCTCCTGCTGCGCTCGAAGCCGCAGTCGCCCCCTCCGCCCCGCAAGCGCACCCCGCGACGGGCGTCGTCGTCATGACCACGGCGCACGGCTGGGTGGCCACCCGCTTCGGCGGCTTCGACGACTGGGAGTTCATCGAGCGCGAGGTGCCGGCTCCCGGCCAGGGCGAGGTCAGCATCCGGGTGCGGGCGTCCGGGGTCAACCCCGCGGACTACAAGCACGTGTCGATGCCGAACCCCGGGCTGGAGCTGCCGGTGCCGATCGGGTACGAGGTGGCCGGGATCATCTCGGCCATCGGACCTGACACCGAGATCGCCACCGGAGGCGGACGCGTCGGAGACCCGGTCGTCGCGTTCCGGATCAGCGGCGGCTATTCGACCGAGCTCACGGTGCCCGCCGGCGATGTGCTGGCCAAGCCCGACGGGCTGGGCTTCCCCGAGGCGGCGAACCTGCTGCTGGCGGGGTCGACGGCATCGCAGATGCTCCACGTCGTCCGAGCGGCCGAGGGTGAGACGGTGCTGCTGCACGGCGCATCCGGTGCTGTCGGCGTGAGTGTGCTGCAGCAGGCCCGAGCGCTCGGCGTGCGGGTCGTCGGCACCGCGAGCGAGGCGCGCTTCGACGAGGTCCGCCGATTCGGGGGCATCCCGATCACGTACGGAGACGGACTGGTCGAGCGGGCCAGAGACGCCGCGCCGGACGGGTTCGCCGCCGCGCTCGACGCGATCGGCACCGACGAAGCGGTGGATGCGTCGCTCGAGCTCGTCGACGACCGGTCGCGCATCGTCACCATCGCGGCCGGGCCCCGTGCGGAGCGCAACGGTTTCGTCGCCATCAACGGGCGGCAGCCGCAGAGCATGGAGTACCGCGACAGCGTGCGGGCCGACCTGCTGCGCCGCGCAGGAGAGGGCGAACTCGTCGTGCCGATCGCGCGCACGTATCCGCTGCCGGATGCGCGCGAGGCACTCACGTTTCTGCAGAGTGGTCACCCGGGCGGCAAGCTGGCGCTGCTCTCGCCGCGGCACTGAGGCGGGTCGCGGCGCTACGGCCGGTCGCGGCGGGTCGCGGCGCTCGCGTTACTGGGGCTTGGTGGCCTTGCCGTCGAGCCAGAGCGTGACGGACTCGTCGCGGTGCACGCCGTCGTCGCCGACGAACTTCTCGCTGATCGTCGGACCCTTCGTGATCACGTGCACGAGCGCCATGCCGTGCCCGCGCCCGAGGTCGTAGTCGGTCTTCAACCAGTCGAGGATCTCGCCGGCCTTGGTGCCGGGCCCGTAGCCGCGTTCGGTCGCGAGCTCGACGAACTCGCGCGGCGTCTTGCCGGTCTTGTCTTCGATGTTGTCGAGATATGCCTGGAACGACATGCGGTCTCCCCCTCGTGGTCGTGACGCGGTCGCGTGACACCCCTCGGTGATTGTCACGAGACCGAGCGCCCGTAGCGAGCGCTGATCAGACTGTAGCGGTCAGGCGCGGACGGCGGAACGGTGCAGCAGCTCTCGCACCTCGGATTCGTACCGCGCCACCGGCCCGTCGACAGGAATGTCCGGCGCCACGACGGTGATCGGCAGCGCCGCGACCGGCCCGGCCGCGAGCCCCCACGACGCCCGCCAGCCGCTGACCTGCGCACTCGAGACGGCGTACACGATGCGCCCGAGACCGACCCAGGCATGCGCGGCCGAGCACATCGGGCAGTGCTCCCCCGAGGTGTAGACCGTCGCGGACGCCCGCTCGTCTGGTGTGAGGTTGCCGGCGGCCCAGCGGGCGATCTCGAACTCCGGATGCCGCGTCTCGTCGCCGCCGCCGGCACGGTTGCGGTCCTCGAACAACACGTGGCCGTCCGGAGCGATGAGCACAGAGCCGAACGGCTCGTCGCCGGCTTCGAGCGCCTCGCGGGCGAGTTCGACCGCCCGGGCGAGCCGTTCCACGTCGGTGTCGTCGATCATGCTGGTCTCCTCGGTCGGGATCGCGTCGCGCCTCGTCAGTGGGCGACGTGTCGGCTTCGTCAGATGGCGGGTGGAGGGGGTACCGGAGCGGCGGACTCCGCCGAGCTGACGGTCGCCTCCCGGTCGGAGAGCTTGGCGGCGAGCGTCTGCACCACCGCGGAGCGAACCGCTGGCCCGTGGGCCGGATGGTGCCAGAACTGCACCAGCAGGGTCACCCGCTTCGGCTCCACGGTGTCGACCAGCACGCGCACATCCTCGCGCCGGTGCACGCCGTCGGCGGACGCGCAGGCCGTCGCGAGAAGCTCTGCGAGGTCGGCGGGCGTCTCACTCGGTGCGCGCCCCACGCGCACGTGGACCTCGCTACGGCGACCGGCGCGCTGGGAGTCGTTGACGAAGGTCGACCCGAGCACGACGGAGTTCGGCACGTGCACCACGCGCCCATCCGCCGTGTCGATCGCCACCGAGCGCCCGTTCAGCTCGCGCACCGTGCCCGTGTATCCGTCGATGTCCACGACGTCGCCGACCACGAACGGACGGCGCGTCTGGATGACGATCCCCGCCGCGAAGTTCTCGGAGACACCGCGGAGCGCCAGCACGGCGATGACCGCCACGATGATGGCCAGCGCGATCACCGGCTGGATGGGAGCCCCGAGGAACGCAATGGCGACCCCGATGCCGAGCAGGATGATCGTGAGGCGCACCGACCGCGCGATGCGGTTGCGGGCATCCGTCGACAGGCCGTTGACCTTCGACAGCAACGCCAGCGTTCCGTGCTTCGCGGCAATGCCGAGCACCACACCGAGCACGACGGCGACGATGGCGAACACCACCGCCCACGGGTCGAGGGTCGAGAAGAAGCCCGCGGCATCCGGCGTCGCGAAACGAAGCACTGCCGCCCCCTCCTGCGCCCGGCCGGACGCCCCGTCTGCTGCAATCTAGCCGGGGTCACCGGATGGTGTCCATCCGTTCGCCGCGCGTCTGCTGTATTCCCCGATCGTTCCCTTGTCGCCCGATATTCCCGTATGCCAGGGTCGAGGTGCGGGCCTCCCGTCCCGGCTGGTCCGCTTCGACGAGGGGTGGGGTATGTCCGACAATCTGCCAGGCACGGTGCTTCCGACGCCCGATCAGGCCTATGTGGGCCCGATCGTGATGGACGCGAAGAAGCTCGAGGAGAAGCTGCCGCCGATCGAGGTGAAGCGGCCACCGAAGCAGGCGCCGAACGTGCTGCTGGTGCTCCTCGACGATGTCGGCTTCGGCGCGTCGAGCGCCTTCGGCGGACCGGTGCCGATGCCGACGGCCGAGCGTATGGCAGGCGCCGGGCTGCGGTACAGCCGCTTTCACACCACCGCGATCTGCTCCCCCACGCGTGCAGCGTTGCTCAGCGGACGCAACCACCATCAGGTCGGCATGGGCCAGATCACCGAGACCGCGACGCCGGCGCCCGGCTACCGGTCCACGCGGCCCAACTCGTGCGTTCCACTGCCCGAGATCCTGCGGCAGTCCGGCTACAACACCGCCCAGTTCGGCAAGTGCCACGAGGTGCCCGTCTGGGAGAGCGGCCCGACCGGCCCGTTCGACCACTGGCCCGCCTTCAGCGGCTTCGAGAAGTTCTACGGCTTCATCGGCGGCGAGACCAACCAGTGGACGCCGGCACTGATCGACGGGGTGTCGCTCATCGAGCCGCCGAACGACCCCGACTACCACCTGATGCCCGACCTGGCCGACAAGGCCATCCAGTACATCGACCAGCAGAAGGCGCTGACGCCCGACAAGCCGTTCTTCGTGTACTTCGCGCCCGGAGCGACGCACGCGCCGCACCACGTGCCGAAGGAATGGATCGAGAAGCACAAGGGCCGCTACGACCAGGGCTGGGACGCTCTGCGTGAGGAGACGTTCGCCCGGCAGAAGCAGCTCGGCATCGTGCCGGAGGAAGCCGAGCTGACGGTGCGCTCCGAGGGCATCCCGGCCTGGGACGACGTGCCGGAGGAGCGCAAGCCGATCCTCGCCCACCAGATGGAGGTGTACGGCGCCTTCCTCGAATACGCCGACCACCACACCGGCCGCGTGATCGACGCGATCGACCAGCTCGGGATGCTCGACGACACCCTGGTCATCTACATCATCGGCGACAACGGCGCCTCCGCCGAGGGCGGCCTCGAGGGGGCGTTCATGCTCTCGACCGCCGCCAACGGCGGGGCCGAGTACGAGACGGTCGACTTCTGGAAGGAGAACCTCGACAAGATCGGCGGACCCGAGGCGTACAACCACTACGCGGTGGGCTGGGCGCACGCGATGTGCACCCCATACCAGTGGACCAAGCAGGTCGCCAGCCACTACGGCGGAACCCGCAACGGCACCATCGTGCACTGGCCGAGTCGCATCCCGGCCCGCGGCGAGGTGCGCAACCAGTGGCACCACGTGATCGACATCGCGCCGACCATCCTGGAACTGGCCGGGCTCGCGCAGCCGCACACGGTGAACGGCGTCACGCAGGTGCCGATGCACGGGGTCTCGATGGCCTACAGCTTCAACGATGCGGCCGCCGACGAGCGCCACCTCACCCAGTACTTCGAGATCATGGGCAACCGCGGCATCTACCACAAGGGCTGGACGGCGCAGACCCGGCACCGCACGCCCTGGGACGTCGTGAGTGCGGCGCCCGACTTCTCGGATGACGTGTGGGAGCTCTACGACACGACCGTGGACTGGACCCAGTCGAACAACCTGGCGAAGTCCAACCCCGAGAAGCTGGCGGAGCTGCAGCAGCTCTTCCTCATCGAGGCGACCAGGTACAACGTGCTCCCCCTCGACGACCGCGCCGCTCAGCGGATGAATCCGGAGTTCGCCGGACGTCCGACTCTCGTCAGCGGCAACACCCTGCGGCTGTACCCGGGCATGGTGCGGCTCAACGAGAACGTCGCGATCAACGTGAAGAACCGGTCATGGTCGGCGACCGCGGAGATCGTGGTCCCGGACTCGGGCGAGGTGGACGGCGCGATCCTCGCGCAGGGCGGTCGCACCGGTGACTGGTCCTTCTTCGCGGAGGGCGGCAAGCTCGGCTTCCACTACAACTTCTGCGGGCTGCTGCGCAGCACGGCCCTCTCCGAGAAGCGGATCGGCTCGGGACGCCACCAGGTGCGGGCCGAGTTCGCCTACGACGGCGGCGGCATCGGCAAGGGCGGGACCGTGACGCTGTTCATCGACGGCGACGCCTCGGGCAGCGCCGTGGTCGAACGGACCCACCCGATGTACTTCTCGTTCGATGAGGGTCTCGATGTCGGCACCGACACCGGGATGCCCGCCTACGAGGGCTACACGACACCGAAGGCACGTTCACCGGCACGATCGACTGGGCGCAGATCGACCTCGGGCTCGACGACCACAGCCATCTCCTCGACCCCGAGGAGTGGCTGGCCGCCGCCATGCGGCACCAGTAGACGCGCCCTTCGCGTCGCACGAGGGCCGGGCATCTTCCGGGATGCCCGGCCCTCGTCGCGTTCGCGACGCGTGGTGCAGTGAACCCCCTCTTCGCTGTCCCCCTTGTGGGGGCGATGCACCTGCTGCTACATTCGGCGTTTGTTAGTTGGGTTTACTAACTAAAGGTGATATTCGCTCAACGGGTGCGCGGACGGTCCGGTGCGCTCGTACACATCGAGGGAGTCGTACATGAAACGTGCCGCCTACACTCTGGCCGCCGGGATGCTCGGGGCGGCGCTCTGCGTCGCTGCCGCCGTCGCACCGGCCAGCGCCGCCACCCCGAGCTCAGCCGCTGCCGGCTCTGCCTCCGCCGGCTCTGTCGCTGCCGGCTCCACTGCCGCCTCGGCCGGGTCGCATGCGCCGTTCATCCTGCCCGCGCTCCCCCTCCCGCCGCATTTCTCGGCGCCCTACGTGGACGTGACCTCGGTGAGCGACCTCGCCGACATCTCCGCGAAGTCCGGTTCGAAGGTGCTCTCGCTGGCGTTCCTCCAGACGGAGGCGCCCGGATCCTGCACCGTGTACTGGGCCGGAAACACCGCCACGCCGGTCGCCGCGAGCACGTTCGGAGCCGCCATCGACCGCATCCGGTTGCGCGGTGGCGACGTGATCCCCTCGTTCGGCGGCTACTCGGCAGACACGACGAACACCGAGATCGCCGACAGCTGCACGGATGTCCACAAGATCGCCCTCGCGTACGAGAAGGTCATCACGACCTACAAGGCGCAGCGGCTGGACTTCGACATCGAGGTCGACTCGCTCAGCAACCTGGCGGGCATCGACCGCCGCAACCAGGCCATCGTCGAGGTGAAGGCCTGGGCCGCGAAGCAGCATCGCCCGTTGTCGATCGCCTACACGCTGCCGTCGACCCCGCAGGGGCTCGGTGCGACCGGCGTCGCGCTCCTCCAGTCGGCGGCCAAGTACCGCGCGCCGATCGACGCCGTGAACATCATGACGTTCGACTACTGGGACGGCCTCACCCACGACATGCTCGCCGACGCGAAGAGCGCTGCGGCCGGCCTCGTCACCCAGTTGCGCGCGACCATCGCTCCGCACGCCTCGGATGCGGCCCTCTGGCACAAGGTCGGGATCATCCAGATGAACGGGATCGACGACTTCGGGCCCGAGGAGACGTTCACCGTGGCGCAGGCGTCGCCCCTCGTGACCTGGGCGACCGCGAAGCACCTCAACATGCTGAGCTTCTGGGCGCTGCAGCGCGACAACGGCTCGTGCCCCGGCGTGAAGGGCTCGAACGACTGCTCCGGCGTGGTTCAGGCACCGTGGGCCTTCTCGAAGGCCTTCGCCCGGTTCGCCAGCTGGTGGTACTGACCCAGCGGCCATCGCGCGTTCGTCATTTGCCAGTCGATGCGGTGAGACCGGGGCTGAGACCGCATCAACTGGCAAACGACGGCGGCGCGCCGTGGGCGGCGGCGATCGCCGCGGCGCCGGCGCGCAGCTCCGCGACGAAGAGATCGGGCTGCTCCCACGCCCCGAAGTGGCCGCCGTGCGGCGGCTCGCCCCAGTGCACGATGTTCGTGAAGCGACGCTCCGCCCAGCGCCGCGACGGACGCGGCACCTCGCGCGGGAACACCGTCGCCGCCGTCGGCACCGTCACGGGCGGACCGTTCGCCGTGGTGAACCACTCCGTGACCTCCGCGATGCTCGCGGCATACAGCCGGGCCGACGACGCCGCGGTACCGGTGAGCCAGTAGAGGGTGATGTCGTCGAGCATCCGGTCGCGGGTGAGCGCGCTGCGGGCATCCGGGTCCCGATCGCTCCACTCCCAGAGCTTCTCGACGATCCAGGCGGCGAGACCGGCCGGCGAATCGACGAGCGCGTAGCCGATCGTCTGGGGGCGGCTCGCGTGCACCGCCGAGTACCCGGATCCGGTCGCGCTCCGCTCGTCGCGTTCCGCGAGCGCCTGTCGCTCCGCCCGGGTGAGGTCGGGAGCGTCGCGATCAGGGGCCGCCAGCGGCGGGACGAGGTGGATGCCGAGCATCCGGTCGGGGTGCTGAAGCGCCAGGCTCGTGGAGATGCTCGTGCCCCAGTCGCTGCCGGCCGCGATGAATCGCCGGTAGCCCAGACGCGCCATCAGCTCGGCCCAGGCGTCGGCGATCCGGTGGATGCCCCATCCGGTCGTCGCGGGCTTGCCACTGAACCCGTACCCCGGAACCGAGGGAACGACGACGTCGAACGCATCGCCCGCCTCTCCCCCGTGCGCGACCGGATCCGTCAGAGCGCCGATCGCCGCCTCGAACTCGAAGAACGACCCGGGCCAGCCGTGCGTGAGCACGATCGGCGTCGCGTCCGGCTCACGTGAACGGACGTGGAGGAACTGGATGTCCACACCGTCGATCGCGGTCACGAACTGCGGGATGCGCGCCAGCCGCGCCTCGGTCGCGCGCCAGTCGTAGCCGTCGGCCCAGTAGGCGCAGAGGTCCTGGAGGAACGCGAGCGGCACACCCTGCGACCAGTCGCCGACGGTCTCGCGGTCGGGCCAGCGCGTGCGGCGCAGGCGCCGGCGCAGCTCGGCGAGCTCGCGATCGCTCGCCCGATACGCGAACGGCCGGATGCGGTCGTCCATCATCAGCGCTGCCCTCGATCGCCCACGGGCCAACGCTAGTGCGCGACCGCACGGCCCGGAAGGGACACCGCCTGAAGGGACACCGCCTGGCGCGGCGGGTACCGTCGGAGTCATGGATATCGATGTGCGGACGTCTCTCGGTCCAGGCAAGCTGGTCGTCGACGCGGCCGAACACCCGCGCGCCGTGCTGTGGCTCGGTCATGGAGCGGGTGGAGGCATCGGGGCCATCGACCTCGCCGCGCTGGCTGCCCGCCTCCCGGCGCAGGGCATCACCGTGGCCCGCTACGAACAGCCGTGGCGCGTCGCCGGCCGCCGAGTGGCAGCGCGCCCGGCTGCGCTCGATATCGCGTGGCAGGAGACGGCGCCGACGGTGACCGACCTCGCCGACGGGCTTCCCCTGATCGTCGGCGGTCGCAGTGCGGGTGCACGCGTCGCCTGCCGCACCGCCGCATCCGTCGATGCCGTCGCCGTCGTGTGCCTGGCGTTCCCGTTGCATCCGCCCGGCCGCCCCGAGAAGTCACGGCTCGAGGAACTGCTGGCCCCGGAGGTCCCGGTGATGGTGCTGCAGGGCGAACGGGACACCTTCGGCTCCGCGGCGACGGTCGCCTCCGAGTCCGCCGACCGCGCGAACATCCGTGTCATACCGGTGCCGGGCGCCGATCACGGCATGAAGGTGCTCGCGTCGTGGCCCGTGAACGCGCGCGCCGTCGCCGAGCTCGTCGCGAGCTCGGTCCTCGACTTCATCGACGACGTGCTCGCGTCCGCGTGACCATCGACGGACGACCGAGAGAGCCCGCCTGCTGTTGACACCTCCGCCGATCGGGTGAAGGCTTCGTGCCGAGGCGCAACGCTGCGATCTCCGTGAGAGTAAGGAGCCTCCATGCCGCTCAGCGAAAAGGTCACCGACTACACCGCCACGGTCCTGAAGAACGACGTCGTCACCTATACGCGCGTTCTGCGGCTCACGACCGAGTCCGGGCACACGGCCTTCCTCGCGTTCGAGCCGACGCCCCGCGCCGCCTGGCTCGAGGTGACTGCTTCGTACACCAACGTCTTCCTGCCGAGCGACGAGTTCGATCGCACCTACCACCTGCTGCAGACGGAGAGCCCCGTCTATCTCACGGCGATCAACTTCATCGGCCTCCGGGCGTACAACCTCTCGACCGGCCCGGAGCTCCCGGGCGAGGGCCCCGGCGACGAGGATGCGCTGGTCGAGCTGGCGGCCCGGATCCGCGAGCAGGTCACGGGCCCGCAGGACTGATCAGGTCAGGTCGCGTCGCATGACCCAGCGCTGCGCGCCGCCCGAGTGCGCATCCGTGAGCTGGTGCCGTGTGAAGCCGTGCGCTTCGAAGAGTTTCACCGTGCCCACGTAGCCGCTGATCACGTCGACCCGATCGCCGTCGATTTCGACCGGGTACCCCTCGACGATCGCCGCTCCGGATGCTCGCGCGTGCTCGACGGCGCCGTCGAGCAGTTCGTGCATGAGTCCGCGCTTGCGGAATCCACCCCGCACCACGAAACAGACGATCGACCAGGGATCGAGCTCTTCGTCCAGGTGCGGGATCGTCCGCGAGTGCATCAGCCGCCGGTATGTCGATTTGGGCGCGACCGAGCACCAGCCGGCGACCTTCTCGTCGACGTAGACGAGGACTCCCGGCCCTGGCTCGCGGGAGCACTCGTCATGCATGTACTCCACGCGCTCGGGCATGGCGAGCCGAGCATCCCGATACGACATGCAGACGCAGCCGCCGCCACCGGGTTTGCGCGGCACCATGAAGGCGGCGAAGTCGTCCCAGCGCCCGGTCGCGGGGAGTACGTCGATGGACATGTCCGCAGCGTACCCGGGGCCACCGATATCGGAGCGGAGTCGGCTCAGTACTCGCCCTTGATCACGAAGTACGAGCCGCGGATGGTGCCCGCGAGCTTCGACTTCTGCCGCGCGAACTTGAAGGCCGCCAGCTCCTCGGGCACCTCCATACCGTCGGAGAGCTTGAATCCCACCGCGCGCTTGCCCGCATCGTCGATCGTGTACATCACGTTGATCGAGAGCCCGGACTGGTAGAACACGTAGGCCATCCGGATGCCGTCGACCTCGAACGCCGTCACCTCCAGCGCCGGCGACGCGATCACGATGTCGCGCTCCTCCTTCAGGATGCGGGCGATCCGGTCGAGCGTCTCCGGATCCTCGTCCGCGGGCGTCGTCGTGAAGACGTGATCGTACTTGTTCTTGAAGTAGCGGGCCTCGTTGGCGCGCAACCCGGCGAGCGCTTCAGCGACCGGAGACGACTCCAGCCCGACGGTGGAAACGTTCACGAAGTCGACGACGTACGGCATGAGTCCTCCTGATCAGCAACAATGCACCCAACGGTAGCGTGATCGCGCGCCGCTGCGCTGCCCGGTGCCAGGATCGTATGGTGACCAAAGACCTGCTCCTGCGCATCCACAGTCCCGAGTTCCAGGCGATGTCCGAGAGGGTGCTCGCGGTCACCCAGCTCACGTCCCGACTCAATGTGCTGCCGTTCGACGACGTCGTCGGCAAAGCGGACCTGTTCGAGCAGATCCTGGGCAGGCCGCTGCCGGAGCGCGTCACGATCTACCCGCCGTTCTTCAGCGACAACGGGCTGAAGCTCGAGCTCGGCGAGCGGGTGTTCATCAACCAGAACTGCACGTTCCTCGACTACGCGGGCATCCGGCTGGGCGATCGCGTGATGGTCGGCCCGAAGGCGACGTTCATCACGGTCGGGCATCCGGTCGACACGGAGGAACGCCGCGTGTGGCTCACCGGCGGCCCGATCGTCGTCGAGGAGAACGTCTGGATCGGCGCCGGCGCCACGATCCTGCCGGGCGTCACGATCGGCCGCGACTCGGTGATCGCCGCGGGCTCCGTGGTGGCCGACGACGTGCCGGCGGCGAGCCTGGTCACGGGCACGAAGGCTTCCGTCCGCCGGCAGTGGTGAGGGCGATGCGCGACCCGCTGCCAAGACGCCGCGCAACTCCGGAACACCGAGACGACACGCCGTCCTGACGCGTGTAACTCCGGAAAGTCAGCCCGGAACGCCCAGGAGTTCCGGAATTGCGCGGCACAGCCTCCTAGAGCGCAGCCGCCGGCCGTGGCGCCAGGTCGTAGACGTCGAGGTAGCCGCACATTCCGTAGCTGTGCGCATCCGGAGTCGAGCGCGTCTCGAGCCGTGCTGTGTTCAGGTGGTCCGCGCGGCCCGTCCCCATCGCGGAGAGGAACGCCTCGGTCCGGTTGGCCGCGTCGGCGGCGCCGGCCGCCCAGATCCCACGCCAGTCCTCGAGGCGCGAGGCGACGATCCCACGGGCCGCCGCGTAGAACGGTTTTCGAGCGCGGCGGGTCCGCGCGACTCGACCGCAGCACCCAACGCCGGAACCCGTCGACTGCGCGGGCCTGGCGCGACCGAGCAGCGCGCTCGACCGCATCGCCGGCCGCGCCGCCGTGTGCCGAGGGCAAGGCCGCCGCCGCACGGTATCGGTCGCGATCGTCGAGGTCGTCCGCCGGGAACTAACCTAGTTCGCAGAGAACTGCCACGATCCGCGAACAAACCACGCGTCGACCACGCATCCGGCGCGTCACCGCCACGCCACTCGTCTCGCGCTCGTCGCGTCGCACCTGTTACGTCACTCCTCGCCGACGGCACGTCCCCGCGCCGCGCACGCTTCGTCACATGCCAACGCCACGGTTACGCCCCGACTCCGGCGCGCCACGCGCCGGGCGGGCGACCGAAGGGAGCCCGTGATGTGGACGCACTGCGGGTTCGGAGAGCTGCCGCACACACAACCCATCGACACCCCTTCCAGGACCGCTCCGCGGCCGGGAGGTTGTCGATGGTTATCAGTTCGCTCTTAGTCCCGGAGGTGCTCCTCATTGGGTGCTTTCTCGTCTTCTCATGCCGCTCCACCGGTCGACGTTGCCGCCGTCGTCCTGCCGCAGCTTCGCTCACGTAGCCATGCAGACGTCTCCTCTCGCGTTACAGTCCTCCGCGCCGTCGCAGCCGGTATCGCCGCAGACGTCCGTCCCCATGACCTCCGCCGCTTGATCCGGTCGCTCGGCTCCCCAGATCAAGTTGCTCTCGTCTCCGACGACGCCCACTGGTGGCGCACGGTGCGGGAGCAGCGCACGCACGTTGCGCGGCAGGGCTCCGCGGAGAGTGAGTACAAGAATCGCCTTGCCTACGCGCGGTTGGCGATCGCGCGCGTCACGACTCCGGTTCCCGCGGGCGTTGTCAGCGATCGTCGGCTGGTCAAGTGCCGTCGTGCGCTCGCGATCATCGCCTCACACGGCATCAAGGCCTCGTATAGGAAAACCCTCATCGCCTCCGCCTTCCTTGCCACGGTAATGGGCGTCTCCGTTCCCACCGCCGTGCGCATCCTTCGGACACTCGAGAAGGAGCTAAAGGTGGATCCGCCGCGCGGGTTCCCGTGGCGCCGGCATCAAGTGGGAACTCACGAGACTCCGCGGCGACGCCGAGCTCCGGAAATCATGGGGTATTTGGTGACAATTCGTGGGTATCTTGCGACAGGTCCTCAGTCACAGTCGTACATCTGGTGGCACCCCGCGCAGGTATGTGGCGAAGGCCCGTATCTGGTGACGACCCTGGCGGATGTCCTAGACACGTCCAAGCCTTGCTTGTTGAGTCGTGTCGGGGGGGCCACGGGCGTACTATCGGCCGCGAATTGCGACAATTTTCTTTCGGCTGGGTTCCGGTTCGCCTGCCCACCTAAGCACTCGACCCGTTTTGCGGTCGAGGCGAGGAACCTCCGAATGGCCGGGCACAGTCGTGTACCCGGCTGCAAGCTCCCTCTTGACCCTGAGATTTGAAAGACCGAGTAAGAGGAATCCAACTGCAGCGGATCCGATGAAAACGATCCCAATCCCTAGGATGACGGGCAAATCGTTGATCAATGGACTGTTCCGTATCGGAACGAGGGATGCTCCGGCGATGAGGGCGAGTAGAAACGGCGGAGTCCCTGCATGGGCCAACCCGCTGGCGGACGGCCCAGGAAGGAGGGCCAGAACCGGACGATCCGCGCTACTGTCGCTGGACATCCGAACCTCCCCAGAACGAAACTCCGAGGCCGAGCAAGCTATACAAACGGTCCGCTAAGTCTGTAATCCCTTGCGATGTGATCGAGGCGGCCTGATAGTTCTTACTCAAAATCGATGCCGCACCCCTACCGACGACCGGAATCCCTAGCCCCACAACGTCTGCCACGCACTGACCTCCGCGACGTCCGCCGTTGTAACAGCCATACATACTGGCGAGTCCGCCTGCACAGTGTGCCACCAATTCAGCTGACGGAAACACGATTCCGACGAGTCCGGCAACATTACTATCGTTGCCCACGCCATCCATGAAACTGTCCTCACGCTTCTGCCGATCTAGGAGGACGTTGTTATGGACACATCGATCGCTGTTGTAGTTCGATGAGAAGAAGCTATACCCGGCCGCACAGCCTCCTGCCGCCGACGGCTTGCTGGGTTCACCACCTTCGGAATGACGGGTTCCGCTTTCGGAGTCCGGCCAGCAGCCTCAGCGCGACTGTCAACAGCATTCTGGGCTTAGCGGTAGGAGTTCGCGATGTCGTCGCGCGTGTTCGTCGCCCTTCGGGCACCTACCGCATTGAGGCGCATTTCGGGTCGCGCCCGTCCAATCATCGAACGGTTGCCGAGCATTCGACGAATGCCTCCTGCGTCCGTCAGCTCCGTCAGGGCTGAGCCGACGGGGGCGGAAAGTAACTTACCTCACCGCTTGCCTGGCAAATCAGGAGACCCCGAGGACTGGTTAGGCTCCACGCCTCATAGGGCGGGTCGGGTGGAACCACGATCGAAGCACCGTTGTCGAATGACAACGTGAGAACGCCGTCGTCTGTGATGCAAGATCCAGTAATAACCGTGAAGAAGAGCGATACCAAACGTCCCGCAGCCTGGGAGTATGCGCTCGACTCAACTTCGAACAGCTCAGCCGGGCCTGCCGATAACCGAAGCGGACCCTCAATCTTGATGCTCGTGTTCCTATCCGTGTACAGAGTCAATGCAGCGTCGAAGCTAACCAAGTACACCTGCTGGCCTACAAGAAATGCGCCGGACTCGAACTCGGCGTCGTTCATCCGGATCTCCATTCGCTCGTCACTTTGCATTTCGATCGTCGAAGTCTAAAGCAGGGGGTACGGACCGACCTGAGGCGGCGGAGGGCTACCTGGCCAGGTGGACGGCATTTGATATTTCCCGTTGTGGTCGATGGGGAAATGCGTCTTGTCAGGGCCGGTTGGTTTGCCGTTGATGTCAATTGGTTGGGCGTGATCATTGTAGAAGCGAACATTGCCGTAGGGATAACGCTCGCTGGGCGGGCTGAATCGAACGGAGTTGTGGTCTGTGACCGATCCACGAGGACGCCAAACAGTGCCTCCGTTCCGTGAGGGGCTTGAAACGTAGCCTTCTGGCACCCCAGCCGGGCGGTCTGGTGCCGATTCGACAAGCTTTCTAACGGCGAGACCGCCCCGAAGCAGCTTCCCTAGTACTCCGGCTATTGGCAGCAGACTAATGGCATCCAGCACAGGTTCTGGATTGACCGGCTCGACCGTCGATTCTTGTCGGGGCGCCCAGGCGGAGCAGTAAGAGCCGCAGCCACTTTGCGAGGACGGTCGAGTCCCGGAGCTGGATTCCGGAGTATTCCCGGCCGCAGGTGGAGCACTGTTCGCGTTTCCGGGAGGACCGCCGTAGTAGGCGTTACGGCATTGGACGGTTTTACACGACGGGTCCGTCGGTTCGTTTCCTGAGGGGTCCGACAGCGTAACCGGGTTGTTCACCGAGTACGAATACCCGTTGTTTTGTGCAGGGCTCATCGGCGCGAGAACAGAGTCGACGGAAAGAAATCTGCCCAGCGCTGAGTCGTAATCTCTTGCACCAAGATGGGCAAGCGCCGTAGTGGAATTGGTGGGTTGGTTGAGGTATCCGTGGGGTGCTGCCCATGCAACTGCGGCGCCCCGAGCGTTGCCGTACGGGTCGGTGTAGCGGCGACTGAGCGCTCCGGTGGATTCCACCATTTGGATGTCTTGGGTGTGGTTCGCGTCACCCCCGATGAAGTAGGTCACGGCGCTGATGCGTTCGGCGACCGGGATGTCTCCCACACTGTAGGTGCGCGTTGCCGTGATCGTGCTGGAACCGACTGGGGTGTGGAGTTCGGTTTGGCCGAAGTGCGCCGTGTTGCCCGTTTTGGAGTCGACCTCGAGCATCAGGTTGCCGTCGGCGTCGTAGACGTTGTTCTGGGTAGCGGTTCCGGTGGTGATGCTGGTGGGCTTGCCTTGCTCGTTGTAGGCGAGGGTCTGGCCAGGCCGCGTGGTGGTGTTGCCATCGGCGTCGTACCCGAAACTGCTCGTGCCAGCGCTGTCGGCGATTTGGCTGACCGCGTGCGGCCTCGGGTCCCCCGGCGCGGGGTATGCATAGGTGCGGGTGGAGGCGGTTCCTGTGGCGGTGATCGGGTTGGCGGTGCTGCTGGTCCGATTACCGGTGGCGGGATCGATGGTATAGCTGGACCAGTACGGCGCAGGTCCACCGATGGTGGTGCTGGTCGGGGTTGTCGGACAGCTGCTCCCGGTGGTGGTCCAGGCTGCGGTGAGGTTCTGGAGGTGGTCGTAGGCGAAGCATTGGTTGTCGGTGCTGGACGGGTTCACCGTTTTGATGTTCGTGACGTCCCCAGCGAGGTTGCGGGTGTAGAGCCGGTTGGCCTGGTCAACGAATGTGGTGCCGATTTGAGTCGTGTCGACGATGTTGCTGATCGCACCGGTTCCGTTGTCGTACCCGTAGCTGGAGAACAAGCTGTTGCTGGTACCGCGGGTGATCAGGCCGATTCGGCTGAGGGGATCGTAGTCGTTGTACGCGTAGTAGCTGAGACCCTGAAGGGCAACGGTGTTGCCAAGCGCGTCGTAGAGGTAGCTGACCCGTTCCGTTCCGATCCCACCCACAGCAGGGAACAGTTGCAGTCCGAGGTAACCATTCGTGTAGGAGTTCGACACCGTGTAGGTGGTGCCGGCGAAAGCCGGGGCACCTGTCGGGATCGTGTATTTGGTGCCGGACGGTTCGTACAGCGAGTCGTATCCGGTCGTTTCGGTGGTGTATGCGAGGCCGGGGTGTCCGGGGGTGGATCCGGTGTAGCTGCTCGATGAGGCCAGTTGGCCCTTGGCGAGCGTGTCGAAGGTCCAGCTGGCCAGGAGCGCGCCAGTGGTGCTGCCAGCGTACGTGCCGGTCTTCCGGCTTAGGGCGTCGTAGGTGTGGGCGACGGTGGATCCACGCGCGTCCGTCGTAGTGAGGACGTTGCCGGCCAGGTCGTATGTGCTGGTAGTGGTTCCGGCGTCGGGATCGTTGGCGGTTGTCTGGTGTCCTTGGACGTCGTAAGCCCAACTCCAGTTGTTTCCGGCAGGGTCGGTCATTTGAGACAGGGAGCCTTGAGCGTTGTAGACGTAGCTCGTTTTCAGGCCGGTACCGCTGATGGTGTCAGCAGAGTATTGGGTGAGGCTGGTTTTCTGGCCGACGCTGTTGGTGATTGTTGTGCTCGGGGTGCCGCCGGCGGGTGGGGTTGTGTCGACGCGGTCGGCGCCAAGGTAGCTCGTGTTGGTGCTTTGGATTTCGTTGCCGAAGGAGACCAACGTGGTCTTGATCGGCCTGTCAGCAGTGTCGTAGTCGGTGAGAGTTTTCGACGGGACTTGTTGCTGGCTGGCAGGGACGAACAGGGTGCCTGAAACTGCGGGTGTTGCCCAGTATTTGTTGTTCGTGACGGTCGTCCGTCCGTGGTCGTCATAGGTGGTGTCGACCATGACCGAGCCGCCGTTTGCGCCAGCGGCCGGAGCTTGAGTCTGCACCACGCGGCCGAGCCCGTCATAGAGGTCGTAGCTCGCGATGTATGAGCCGGTGCCGGGGCCAGCGATTTCTGTTTTCCGCCACGATGGTGCCGTCTTTGACATGCTGTAGCTGTATCTCGCGGACGGCGTGGATGCGTTGGTGGCTTGGGGTCGGTCGGGTTTCCACATGCTCACGAGTCGGCCGAGGGCGTCGTACTTGGCGGAGGAGACGTTCGCGTTCGGGTCTTTAACGGTCAGGGCGCTACCCCGAGCTGGATCGAAAGTTGTCGTCGTTGTCCAGCCGAAAGGTGCCGTGTTGGTCACCGTTGTGGAGGTGAGCGGGCCTATCGTGCCGGCTGCGGGCGCATATGCGGTCGTTGTGGTGTGACCGAGGATGTCGTTGACGCTGACCGAGCGGCCGCGGATGTCGTAGGCGGTGCTGGTCGAGGTGGTCCAGGCGGGAGTGGTCCCCGTAATTCCTGTGATGGTTTCCATCTTGGTTGGGTCGCCAAACGTCGGTGCGGCTCCGACGGCTTGATTGTCATAGCTGGTTCGGGTTCCACTGATGAACTGGTCGGCGGTGGCCGTACCGACGTGTCCGCAGTCAGTAGCAGCAGACGTCACTTGCTTGACAGCGCCGATGATCCACGCGGTCGGGTTCTGATCCGCGTACGCCGTTACGGTGCACTTACTTGAAGCGTCGGACGGCGCGACCGTCTGGGTCAACGGGAGCCCGGTAGCATCGTCGAACGCAGTCGTGGTCGTAGTCGTGCGGTTGCCGCCGCCCGATATCGGCTGGGTCAATACGCTCGTGCCCGTACCGGTGTGGCGAGCCGTATACGTTCCATCGTCTGCCGTCACGGAGGACGCCCACGGAGTGTCTACCGTCGTGGAGAGGGTGGTGCCCCCGACGCCTGCCGTCGTAACGGTCTGACGGGTGCGGCCTGCGAACCAGAGGGAGTCCGGTGATCCGGCCACGGACATCTGTTTTGTTCCTCCCGCAGCGTTAGCGCGATCCCCGTCGAGCCCTTGATAGAAGGTGTAGCGAGTGACGGACTGTTTCGACGGATCGGAGGAGTTGCCTGTGCGGACCTCCGTCGTGTTGAAGCCGGCGAAGATAGACCAGGTGCGCTTACCGGCCGGGATCAACGGAGAAGGGTTGTACCGCCAGGCCGGCGTCCCATACACGTATGAGGTCGTCGACGTTGCTGCGCCCGCACCACCGGTCATCGGATTCTGGGTGACGGCGGTGACCACGTACTTGTGGAACAGGTCCTCTTGCGGTTCCTGAGGAGGGGTGACCCGCGGCGACCACCATTGCGGGAAGCAGCGTTTCGTGTTCGTCTCCGGGGCGGCCATGATCGCAGCAGCTTCGCCCGGTGTGCACTCCTGAGCCGAGTAGACGATCGACGTGACCGCGCCGAGCTCGTTCTGAATCGAGGTGATCCGATACTTGTCGAGCGGTGCCAGCCCGTCGACAGCCCACACCCGGTTTTGCCGAGTAGCACCAGTGAAGGTGACCGAAGGCTCCGCCAGTGTTGTCGACCCCGCGTACCCTGTGTGCGTCACCCCGGTCAGCCAGAGCGCGGCG
This sequence comes from Leifsonia sp. 10N434, assembly GCF_056394405.1. Taxonomy (NCBI): domain Bacteria; kingdom Bacillati; phylum Actinomycetota; class Actinomycetes; order Micrococcales; family Microbacteriaceae; genus Leifsonia; species Leifsonia sp. 10N434. Next base: position 54,729 of record NZ_JBFTHV010000004.1, read on the forward strand.
GTGGTACCATCGCCCGGGTTCGGGTACGAGTGTCCCAGCGCATACGTGTCCACGTTGGCGTAAGCGCCAGCAACCAGCGCCTGCGTCGTCACTTTGGTCAGAGCTGACGTGGTCCAGAAGGTCGGAGAAAGCAGGCCGGCGCAGGCGCCGGTGGTGCACAACTGGTCGAACGGGATGTCCGGGTACGCAGTCGGGGTAGCCGGTATGGTGGCGGCACCAGACACCGCCTGAGTGGTGCAGGTTGCACCGCTACTGTCCGAGCAGCGACCACGAGTGTCATAGGTGAACACCACTTTTCCACTCGCAGCGTTGGCGGTGTACACGGTTGCGGCAGTCAGCCCGTAGTCGATGTGGTTGAGTTCGCCGCCGCGGACGTAGCTAGTCGCCGTGGTCCCATTCTTGGCGTACATGTTGGTTTGAGCGTTGTAGTAGTACGCCTGGGCGTTCCCGTGGACGTCGACGACGTAGTCAAGGTTCCAGCGCCATGCCTGCACACATGACGACGCGGCGAAGGTTGCCGCGTGGCACGGTTCGCCCGGGTCGTTGCCGAAAACCGGCACCGTCCACACGGAACCGGTAGTGGGTTGACCAGACACCCGGCCGGGAAGCTGATACATACCGAAGAAGTACTGGGTACCGTCCGTCGTCGTCATCCGCCAGCACGACGAGTCGTATGTGGTGTTGGACGGGCACGGGGCGCCCTTCAGCTGTTCGAAACGAGTCCCGTCATCGCCTTGGAGATGCCACTGGCCACTACTGGTGTCTTTGATCAGCTGGCCGGAGTGACCTGCGAATGACACGGTCGCATTGTCAGTTTTCCAGCAGAGGTCGCCCGATGTCTTCACTGGTCCCGACGGGCCATCGTCGGTGGCACAGCCGACATAGCTGCGCTCGATGAAGCCGGCGCCGCCCAACGACCAACCCTCACCGATCGCAGAGGGTTGATTGTTGGTGGACCCAGTGAGCCCATCAACTGACTGCGAATCGTACGACAGCGATAGTGCCGGCGTTTTGCCGGCCGGTGCCGGTGGCAGAGTAAACGGGTACGACCAGGAGAACGTTCCCGTCGCCGCCGACACATCCCACGCCTGCGACGGTTTCAGCGAGGTAGCGGTGAAATCACCAGTCCCTGCCGCTGAGACGGGTGCCGCCGCCGCGAACATCGTGATGGCGGACTTCGCCAACATCGGAGTAACAACACTGGACCCGTCGGTCGGGTCGATAGATGCCAGCACTGGCACCGCATCCGCTTCGGTCGCAGTAGTTAGCGTGGTGCCGCTTACCTGCATCCAGCGGACACGGGAGGAGTAGTCGGCGCCGTACACACCCGCAAGCGTCCTTTTCGGGATGCGCACCGCGACTGGAGCAGCATCGGCTCCTCCATCCGCCCGGCGCAGCTGTAACACCAATCCGGTGAGTCCTGCCTTGGTGACTGCCTTCGCGTCGAGGGTGGTCGCGCGAACTATGCGCACCTTTGTCGGGGTCGAATGCGATTTAGCGTTCGTCGGTACGGTCTCGGCCGCAGCCAGTTGCAGGTCGGTGCCCGCGGCGCCTGCCCACGCGCCGGTGATGTGTGTGCCGGGACGGCTGTCGACGCCCTTGAGTGCTACGGCCTTCTTCGCCTTCGCGGTCGGAAGCACGACGGTGGCATCGGCGTGAACCGGGGTCTCCCGTGCCGGTGCTTTCGCAGAACTGGACGATGCCGGTGCCTTTCGACCGCCCAATGCGTCGGCGTGAGTACCGGGAACGGGCTTCGTGATCTTGATCACCGGTTTGTGGCCTGCAGCCGACGCGGCGGAGGGCTGCATCATCCCGGACACGAGAGTGATCGCTGCGATCGTCGCGCAAAGCGCCGCTACCCAGCGGCTGCGTCGATGCGACATCAAGGGGGTCGTGATTGTCATGATCGAGAAGACTCCGTTATCTGAGCTGATCGCAAAGTTCTACAGGGACGGCGAGGTGAGCTCTTGGGCGGTCATTACGCCCTGCTCGATGGACGTGCCCGCGACCGAACCGCTGAACACGTCGGCCAGTGCACCGTTGAGTTGGGCCGCGCCGACGACGGTCCGCCCGGTCGCGTTCTTGTTGTCCGAAGGCGGGGAGTAGAACGCCTGTGCTGTTGACAGCTGGTTGTCCACCGTCGATCTGACCACGAGGCGAAGTTGCCCAGACACCTGGTCCCAAACGCCCGATACCATCGAGTACGTTCCCACCGCGATCGGGCTGGAACCGGTTACGCAAGCCGGTGATCCTCCGGTGGCGCCTTGAGGGGTCATGCAGAACTGCCAATGACCGCCACCGCTGCTGCGTAATTCAAATCCCGAAGCCGTCCCACCAGACTGAGAAATGATCGAACCGACCTTCGTCGACGTCGGCTTCACGAGACCGCGAACGGTAAAGCTTTTCGTTGTGTCGACAGCGGGAACGGCTGTCTGCGTGTTGACGAACGGGGAAGGCACCGCACTGCCGGGAAAGACCATCGCGGCATCGACGGCGACCGTTGCGTCTTCCCACCCAGGGGAGGTTGTTCCTACGGACGAATCGAGTGTTCCCACGAACAAGGGGAGAGTGGCTGCCGGCGCGTCATCAATCTTCGCAACGCCTGTGTCAGCGGTCGTCCACACGCGACCGGCCGCTTTCGCCGCATCATCAGCGCCCGCTAGAACAGCGAGACCGCGGGAGGACTTGACCAGCGTTTTGGTGCCGTCCGGATTGGTCTTCAGCTCTGCGGACACGTTCCCGGCGAGATCGTAAGAGGCCACCCACAGGGTTTTGAGCCGGTCGTCGGGAGTGACCGTCAGTGTCGCGGCGCCCTTTGTGGCGCACACTATGCGGGTGGTGGTACTCAGCGTGCTGCCACATGCCGGGGCGCCCGAAGTGTAGTCCGTGCCCGCCGGGGTTGCTCCTGGCGATGTCACTGTTCCGGTACCCCACCAGACCTCAAATCCCGCCGCCGGATCACTGCTGCTTGATGTGACTGTGACCGTCATCGGCTGTCCGACCACGTTCGACGTGCCAGTCGAGGTCACCGTTGGCAGTCCGGGCGCTGTGCTGTCGACGGTGAAGTAGCACCAGGGAGTGTACGCAGAGGTCAAACCCCACGAGTCGGCTGAACGAGACTTCCACGCGTACACGCCGTCCGCTAGCCCGTTCGCGCCAACCGTGTAGGTCTGCCACGTGTTGCTCGCCTGACCGACGCCTCCGTTGCCCCATGCCCCGATGACGTTTGAGCTCAGATCTGTCTTCTTTGCGATGTAGAAGCCCACCTTCACGAGATCGCCGCTGTCTGGGTCGCTCGCCCGCGCCTGGAAAGTCAGTGAACCGCCGGTGCCGTTGTACACATATGCGGGGGCCCCGGCCGGGTCGGTTTGGCAGGTGCGAACAGGGGACGTCATCGACATGCCCGTCGGCACAGCTGGCGGTCGGTCGTACGTCACCGTGAGCGACGCGGTCCCATCCAAATGCTTACGAGTAAGGGAGTTCGCCTCATTCGCGGTCCGAAGCCCAAACTGGATGAGACTTTGCCCCTCGACCAGTTGTTGCTTCACACCCGCCGTGGCCGTGAATCCAACAAAGCCTGCGGCGTTGGTGCCCGTTCCGCAGCCTCGTGTGCTTGGCTTCGCGTCCAGACGCTGTGACCAGTTGTTGAGCTGGTTGTTCCAACTGAACGGATTCGCGGCCATCGGACTGGTCCGCCAAAGCTCGAGGTTCGTGGTGTCACACGAATTTGCCCAAGCCTGGTGGACGCTGAGTTGGGCGTCTGAGACGGCAAAGCCTTTGAAGGTGCTGATATCGAACTGATAGTAGGCCCGAGACAAATACCCGATGCCGTCCTCGATCCCATACCCGACACTCAACGAGCTCGCGTTCTTGTATGTCACCGTGGGCTCAGCTCGATCGGTGTACCACCACATCTGCATGGTGGGAGTCCAATCGGGATCGACAAACAGCGGGTAGGTGATTGAGGAGTCGGCCGCGATGTCATCCACGTTCAAAGCAACCGAACTGTCTGTGTGAGTCACCGGTACTGCTAGTTGCTCCCCCGCACCCGGACCGGACGCGTCGGCTCCTGACGAAGAGGTGTCCCACCAGACGGGTGTCCCGGATTCCACCGGCTTGCCACTCTCGGGCACTGCGATCAATGTCCCCGTACCTGGGGCGTTTTGCACCGAAGCGCCAGACATCTCGAACGTCGCTCCTGCCAGCTCGGGTTTCGCGGCAGCCTCAGCGTTGCCGACCACGAAGACCTCCCGCATACCCTGCGCGGTGGCGGTCACCCGCAAGTCGACATCTGTGAACACCTGTCGGTAGACCGCGGTGTCGCCGTCGATGACCGGAACAGGAAGATCGCCGTGCGGCCAGGACTGGGTGATCCAGTCGCCGGACTCGGACCGAACCTGGGCGACAGTGTTCGTCCCGCCGCCCCCGAAACGAACTCCCACCGCCGAAACCTTCGGAACCAGCCAGCCGGCGCTCAATGTCAGATCGGAATCGATCGGCTTCCAATGACCGTCAACAATGGTCTGCTGCGGAACATTGGAAATAGTCGCGCGCATACCGCCTTCAGGCATCGCCTCAACCAGCGTCGACTCGTTTGAGTCGCTCACGACAGTGACCGGGTGACCGTACTCGGCCGCGATCGTCGCCGCTTCAGCCGCGGTCGCAGCGTCAGTCGAGTCCGCGACTGCGTCCTGCGCGAGCGCGCGTTCTGAGGTGACAGGCACAAGAGCCCCGACGACCAACACCAAAACCAAACCAAGAACCGATTTGCGAAAGCGTGGCTGCACTGGATCCCCTTATCCCGGCACTAGGTAGACGCGCCTGTCTGCACACCTTGCCCTATGCGAAACCTAAGTATTTCTTCGAGAATTCACATAATTTCCAGCCCACTGTGACCCGTTTGGGGGCGCACAGATTCGGCAATGGCTGAATGTCGCATGTGCGCGGGCACAGATTGCCAAAGAGATTCCCAGACAATCTTCAGTGTTATCGGCCCACCTAGGGTGGCAACGCTCGGTAACTAGAAGTCAATCTGGCACTAAACGGAGCAGGGCGCCCGGCTTTAGAAACTTCAACTCGCGTCTAGATAGGCCACCGGAAGCCAACTTGCCCCGACGCAAGCGTCAGTTGCGAACGCGGATCACGATGTGACGCGAGCCCCACGCAAGCATTTGCGCCGACCACACATCTTCGGTTCCACGAAGTGCCACGACGCCGCCACTTGAAGATGTCATCGATCCGGCCCCGTGTGTCGGTGTCTGTGGTGATCTGATGGTCTGCACGCTCCCACTGCTCCCCATCCGTTTTCAGCCAGAGATGTCTTGCCGGCGGCTCATCGCGGTCCGCTAACTTGCGCCCACAAACTCAGATCCTGGAGGACGTCCGGGCAGTTCGTATCCTTCTTCAACTCGTTTAGCAATCCCCGCACCTACGGGATCGCTTTGCTCACACCCGCCTCAAGGGCGGCTGACGCATCACGATCCGACCTATACCCATTCTGACTCGTTGGGAATGAGCCGCGTTAGTTGAGCGAGTTCCCATCGATGGCGAGCGTCAGCACGCGCTCGACTCTTAACGAATACCGCTTCCGACTGCCGAGCCTCCGTCCGTGTCTTCGACTTTCGTTATGAGACAGCCCGGGTGTCACCGGCGGGACAAGCAGTGGGACAGTGACGTCACGAACTCGGGTCGCCGGCGTCGCGTGACGTGAGACATGGAAGGGGTCGTCGCTGGACGATGAGGCCGTGTCGAACGCGTCCCGTCGCGGGCCAAGGTGCCGCGTTGCACTAGGTCAGAGGATCGCGGCAGGCGTGGGTATTTGGTGACGACGCGTGGGTATCTGGTGACAGCACACCCGCGCAGTCGTACATTTGGTGGCACCCGCGTGACAGCACACCCGCGCAGCCATGCTTTCGGTGGCACCCCGTGGGTATCTGGTGACAGCACCCCCGGCGCAGTCGTACATTTGGTGGCACCCGCGTGGGTATCTGCTTACAGCACACCCGCGCAGTCCTACATTTGGTGGCACCCGCGTGACAGCACACCCGCGCAGCCGCACTTTCGGTGGCACCCGCGTGGGTTATCTGGTTACAGCACGAGGCTCATACCTTTGACTGCCGCAGGTGCGGATATCTGGTGGCTCCACCCACTCGTACCGTACATCTGGTGGCACCCCACGTGGGTGACTGGTGTCGGCGGAGGCTCGCGCCTTTGGCTCCCGCGGGTGTGTGCCTGGTGACGTCGCTGACGGATGTCGTAGACGCGTAACGTGCTAGTCGCCTTGGTAGAACTCCCCCACCGGACCGTGAACCTCTGAATGGTGCTTGCGGAGAGCGGAAAGCACGGCCCCGCGGATGATCGCCCACAAAATGATGATCCAGAGGGCGATGCCAAGGAGCGAAGCCGCAATCGTGCCGATGAGCATAAGAATAGGGGTGTTGGGCGAGACCATGCCGTCAGCGTATCGGCGCCGCTGGCGGCAGATCGGGCTCACGCCTCCCGGATTCTGTCCCCAGTTCGGGACAGCCGCGAGGAAGCGCGTCGTGGGCGGCTGCTGCCCGGGCACCTCATTTCTAGATGATGTGGCATCTTCACTACGAGCCTTGGAACGATTGAAGTAGCAAACCCGATTGGCCGTCAGGCAGGCTCAATTTCGTCGTCCGGGGTGGAGCCGTAATCTGGATCTCGTTCAACCTTCGCCAAAACGTATGCTCCCAGTTCCCGCGCGACCTCGCTGCCATCCACAACGCGATCGGGGTCCTTGTCCCATTCCTCCGGATAGGGAATCCGATCTCCGTCGAGAAGAAGCGCCATTAGCTCTGCGTCTGACCTGAAGGCGTCATTCAGATGCAGGCTCCCGAGGGTGAGCGGCATCCCGGGATCGACGTGAAACTGGGGGCCTACGGATGCAATGTCGTCAGAGCGCCACTGTCCAATGCTCAGGAGGCCCTTCAACAGTCGGAGGGCACGGTCTTTATCAACGGACGACAGGTAGCCCAACCACATGTTGGTCGGGCTTACGGGGTCGAACGGCATTGGGCCATTGCGGAGCTCTGCTTCCGCACGCTTGCAGAACTCGTTGCGCTGTCTTTCGACCCAATCGACATAGAAGCTGGACCCCGAGGGATTCTTCTCGCGTTCCAGGACCATCAAGAGGAGCAGTTCGTCAGCAACCGACGCGCGTTCTGCGATCGACTTGAGAGCGGCCTCATCCGCTCTCTGCAGGACCTCCATCGCAAGAATCCTGAGGTCCGAGTGACCCGGTATCGAGAATGCCCCGGATGATTTGTAGTTGATCTCCGGAAGCAGCGCGAGACGAGAGAGAAAGGCGAACAACCGATCCGCATCAACCGAACTGGTCTGACGACGGCTGATCGCGATTAGGGTGTCCTCGGGGCTGGAGCGGAAGAGCTGAATGAGCTCATCCTGTGCCTCCGCCGATTCGCCAGTGCTTACGGCTCTTAGGAGTGCCCGCACCTGCAAGTCGGAGACTTCGCCGTCCGGAAGTCGGCTAGAGAAGTTGCGATAGAAGTACCGTTCATCGCCAACGTGCTGGCCGGTCTTGTCAGCCTCGTTTGAATACGAGTGCTTTTGGCTGCTGCGGTCTGCGGCAAATCGCGGAAAGAGGTCATCGAGAAGGTCCAGCAGGTCGTCGCCCTCGAATGTGTTCGGTGCGCCTACACTGATCTTCTCCGCGACTTGCACGGCTCGGTCCCTGCCTTCCCCCTTCATGAATCGAATCCCAGACCCGACGCGCTCAGCCGCGAAGATGTCGGGAACTCGAAGCCGCCGCGAAGGCCCTCGTCGCCACCGCGCCGCCGCTGTCCACCGAACGGCTGGACCAGGTGCGCATCCTCCTTCGCCCCGCAATGCAGCGGCAGCTCGCGAAAGCCGCCTGAACACGGCAGACACGAACGCCCCCGAGATTTTCTCGAGGGCGTTTTCTGCGTTTAAGCTGGTCAGAGCGATTTCGCTCCGACTCGCGTCATACTCGTCCGAATCGGAACTCGAGCACGTCGCCGTCCTGCGCCCACAAAAGTCGGCAGAGCCAATTTCGGATGAACGATAATTGGCGGTCGGAATGAGTCACCAAACTGATCCCCCGCCCGGCTGACAGCTTCAGTTACGCACTGTGGCGCGAGTTATTACCAGCTGGTCTCTCCCAAACGTTCTTGCTCGGTCATTGCGAGTCGTCGCTCATACCCTGCTCGAAGAACTTCTTTTCCTCTGGGGACAATGATTCATAGAACTGCTCGGCATCTTCTTGCGAGGTCATATTCGGCATGCACAGAAACTTCGTCCCGAGGCCGTAGATCGCGTCAAGCTTGTGGTCCTCCACTGCACTCGGCACGTACCCGCGGGCTATAGGAATCATCTCAACCCATGCGATTGCGCAGTCGTCGGCGGCGGGCGGCTTCCAACCGGAGGGCCGCATGATCCGGACATACATGACTTGGCCGGCATCCCTGGTCGTGCCCAACTGATATATCCAGTCGGCTCTCTTCCCGTCGTCCGAGAACTCATTCCTCGCGTGCACCTGCCCGATCACGATAAACGGACGATCCTCGTAGTGCGGCCACTTCTCGTAGATGTGGGACAGCTTGTATCCGATGTTCTCCTGCTGACCCTCGTCGAGAGCCGCCTTCAAAAAGCCTGGCTCTGGCTGTCCGTTCACAGCCCACATCAGTCGGTCATAGTTCTGGGTCACGAGCTTCTTGTTGCTAGTGAGCATGGTCGGATGATCCGGCTTCCAGATGTTGGTGGCCTGGGTCTCGCAGTACAGGTAGTCCGTCTCTACGGCTGCCTGACTCCGACTCTTGTCAATTGCGTCGAAGCAGCTCTCCCGCGGCGGCGCGGTGAAGGGGATAGCGATCAAAAGCGCTAGAACCACTCCTGCGGCTACCAAGTATCGCGTGAGCACTCTTCTGGCGAACACGTAACTGCGATCGAAGATGGTGTACGAGGCAACCCACAGGGCCGCGGTGATGACAGCCGCGATGAGTCTGATGGGAAGTGAGGGCGCGTTCCAGTACCAGATGAATGAGGCGATCCCGGCAACCGCAAGAAACGTGGGGAGGACCCACCGGAAGCGCGAAGCGACGGACGCTTGACTCATCTCGCAAGTATGGCGGTCCCATTGCGGTATCAGTCAAGAAAGTCGGTGACAATCTGTTGCGCGGAAATTCAGCAGAAATGCATCCGACTTAGATCCTTGCCGTTATGTGAGCAGGGCAGAAGTGGACAAAGTAGTCCGAAATGTCGCGCCACTTCGAGTCGCCCTTGTAGCCCAGAAGTTCATTCGGGACGTGCAAGCACTATTCCTCGCTTTTCGCGATGGACCGAGATACTGAGTCAAAGGGAGTCTGAGTTCGTATTCGATACCAAAGCCTAGAGCCAGCTGGGTCGAGCTCACGAGTCCGGAGCGCGCAACGTTCGTGCCGCGGTGCGCAGAGGCGGTGAGAAAGATTGATGTCCCGGCGTCATACGCGTCCGAACCGGAACTCGACCACGTCGCCGTCCTGTTCTGCCATCAGTCCGCCAGGCCAGACCCACCTATCTCTATCTCGATCCCGGTCAGGCGCGAGAACGCCAAGACTGCCTCGCCAGCCTCGTCGACGATTTCCAACAAAAAACCCAGTCGCCCCCCATCTGCTCGATTGACTTCATTTAGAAACCTGGAGGCTGCTCTCTGGAACCGGGCTTCGGCGGGTCCGAGTGCGTCCAGAATTGCCATCTGTTTCGAGCCGGGCAGAGCCAAGAGACCTTCGCCAACCTGCATGAAAGAGGTAGAGATCGCTTCCATCTGAGCGGTTACCTCAGCCCGAGGGTCAGCAACGTCGGAGGCAAGAGGGCTGCCCGAGCCGCCTTCCGGTTCTATTCCGCTGGCGAGAAGCTTCTCCGCAGCTGCATTTGCCGCTGCGATCGAGGACCACGGTCCGATGATGAAGAGCGCGACCCCAGCGCGTTCAGCGAAGGCAATTGCAGCCGGGGTGGTAGCCGCCGGCGGAATAGAAAATCTGATGGTCAAAGTCATACGCCGCCCCGCGAAGCTTCTGTATTTCCGGCGCCCCAGTGGGCGTCGCGTGGAACTTCACCTGTGCAGCGGCATGGCGCGATTGGACGTCAATTCCTCCGTCAGCGCCGCTTCCAGTTAGGTCGGCATCAGTGAACCCGAGTGTGCGCATGTGTCCGGCAGCAAGAAGTTCAGCGTCCTGCCAAGTGACAAGGTTGCGGGGCTGTTCGTCACTCTGCTTCTCGATATTGCCTGACACTGACATGAAGCCCTTTCTTGGAGCGGTCCGTCCGACATGCGGGCCGCTCTCGCAGATACCTAACCGTGGCGGAACTACACCACGTCCCTCCTCCGAAGAGGAGGCCGGCTGCCGAGCGCAGTGTCCCAGCCGCTCGCCGCGAGGCACCCCGGCGGCAAGCGGCGCCGCTACCAACACCCGGAACCCATCACGGAAACTATCTCAACACCGTATCGAGTTCGGTTTGGCGTGTGTTAGCGCTTGGCGCCCCCTCTTCGGGGCAAGAGTGAATGCCGCTGCTTCGGATCGCTACCGCCCGGCGAGCGGTGATTGCGCCAATCAGCCCTTGGAGTTTGACTGTGATCCAAGCGAAACTCGACCACGTAGGTGCATCACGTCCGTCCGTTTTTCCGGCTGCTGCATTCAGTCGGACCGAAAGAGCTCGTCGACAGCCGCTCGCTGAAGATACGCATGCGTCTTGTTCCTGCCCTGCCCTTAGAGCGACCGATGGCAGAAACCGATGCCGATCTCGGGCTTACTGACCTCGACCGTGGTCGATTCGGTCGATTGGCGTCCGTGGCGCTAGTCGCACCACTAACATCGCGGATGCCTTGCCATGCTCAGTAAGGTTCCCGAGTGACCTTCAATGCTCGGATCGAGCCCTATGTCCTCAAGACGGGGCAGCCGTTCACGGTTTTCGTCAACGATGCGCCGCAGTGGTCGAACCAGACCATCAGTGTGCAGATCGATTCGAGCGACGACATCGAACCGCTGATGATGGTGATGTCATTCTCGATGGAGATCGGGGACGACGGCACAGGAAGCTGGCACCACGCTTCCGGATTCGAGATCGACCGAGAGAGCGTGGTCTTCGTTTCGGCGGCCGGAATCGCCCCGCCACGGTTTGATCCCGCGTCGCCGCATCCTTCGGGTGCGCCAGAGTTCATCTATCCCGAGTCTGTATCGATGACAGCGCTGAACTCGCCGGCCACGGCGAGTGACAAGGTCGTTGATTTGTACTACGACCTTCAGAGGCGTAGGGAGGCGCGATTCCAGCAACCGCTCGGCGCGCCCGGTCAGGGCTCACAGTTCCGCGCGGCCGTGCTCGTGGAAGGGCTACTGATCACCCAGCGGATCCCGACCGCGCATGGTGACGTGCATCCACAGGTGCGCGAGGTTCACGACGGCGACCTCTGCGACCTCATGAACTCCTCCCTCGAGCACCTCGGGTGGCCGGGGCGCGTCAACAACGAAGTGTGGAACCAACGAATGAGCCGCAACGATTTCGCGGTGTTCGAGTTCCCGAACATCTGGGCCGCGGACGAGGGTGAAGCCGACGCTCTTGTGATGGCCGAGACAGACAAGCTCATACTTACGCTTGCGTACCTGCGGTACGCGGCGCCTCGGCCGATCATGGTTGCACTGGAGAGCCGCACACCACAGCAAATCCGCTTTCGAAGCCATCGCGACGTCTACACCGGGAATCTCATCGGCGGATTCATGGGCGGCGAGAGCTCTCGCGAGGTTCTCCGCGTTGGCAGCGCCATCGCCACTGCACCGGAGGTCGAGTTATACGTGAACCTCTATCTCGAGGCCCGACGCGAGAAGCAGGAGGATTCTCGCTACTTCAAGCTCTGGGGCGTCCTCGAGACGATCGCAATCAACGAGATCGCTGCGGGCGCGAAGGTGTTGCTCGATGACGGCACGCAGTGGCCAAACGGGGGCACGACTAGCCAGGCTGCGCCTCGTGTGTTCGAACTTGTCAGATCAGCTGGGCTCGCAAATCGCGAGTGGCCTGACGGTGGTGACCTCTATGACTTCGTTCGCAGTGTGTACGGGCGGCGGAACGCCACCGCACACTATGGACGTTTCCTCCCCGCCGATCCAGTTCAACAAACGCAGGTCCAGTGGTATCCGTGGGCAATCAAGACGATCTCGTCCGCAAGCGCGCACCCAGGATGGTTGTGGGAGCTCGACGTCGTCGTTCACGAGATAGTTGGGTCTCAGATCGCCAAGAATGCGAAGGTCACTTGACTAGAACACCGCTGAACAGCGATAGTCCTACGCCGGCGGTGCGGTCCCCTCGCGGACGAAAGAACGAGAGGTTGTGAACGGTGATCAGATGCCTCACTCGGCGGACCAGAGCTCCTCGGCCTCGAGGACCAGATCGATCATCTGACGCAGGAGACTCCCCATCGATGTCGACCTCAACAGGGTGTACCTGTCGTACTCGCCCAGCGGGGCGATCGCGGCCAGTTGCTACACGGCTGCGATGGGATCGTCCGACAGCTCGATGCCGGCATCCGACTGCGGCTCCGCGACGCGGGCGATCAAGCGGCGGACAACCGCTTCGGCCTCGGCCCGCAGGGGTGCGAGCGCCTCAGACCATTCCAGATCCGGCAGCATCGAGAGCTCGGCCCGGGGGTACGGGCTCTCTTCAAACCAGCGCGCGACCGTGAACCGCCGGGTCCCCACGCCGACGACAAACAGGTCGTCGGAGCCCGCGGCGGCGCTCACAAGACGCGCCATCGTCCCGACCGAGGCGTGCTGGTCGCCACCCCCGGCTTCGGGTCCGCGCTCGATGAGGACGACGCCGAACTCGAACCCCGGTTCGTCCTCGTCGAGCAACCGCCCGATCATTGTGAGATACCGCGGCTCGAACACCCGCAGCGGGATGGGCACGCAGGGGAATAGCACTGATCCGAGCGGGAACATCGGTGAGGCGGCCATGCTCCAGTGAAGCACCGCTGACATAGAGTGAATAGGTGCCCCGACCGCGCCCAGAGATCCCAGGAACGGGACAGGAGTCTGTGTGGGACTACCCGAGGCCGCCGCGCATCGAGCGCGTCACTGCGCCTGTCACGATCCGTCTGGGCGGGCAGTTCATCGTTGAAACCCGAGACGTCCTCCGGGTGCTCGAGACCAGCCATCCGCCGGTCTATTACGTCCCGATAGCGGACTTCGCAACCGGCGCGCTGGTCGACGCCGACGGTTCGTCGTTCTGTGAGTACAAGGGCACCGCACGATATCTCGACGTACGTGGCGGAGGCGAGGTGCGGTCCGCTTGCGCGTGGAACTACCCGCATCCGTCGCCGGGGTTCGAGCCGCTCCGAGACCGCGTCGCCGTCTACGCGCAGCAGATGGACGAGTGCACGGTCGACGGAGAGGTCGTCGCACCGCAGCCCGGAGGCTTCTACGGCGGCTGGATCACGAGTGCCGTCGTCGGGCCCTTCAAGGGGTCGCCCGGGTCACTGAACTGGTGAACGCCGGGGACAACCACGCCTCGGAGCCGAACTCCGCCACGTCGCTCAGGATGCTTCGAGTGTGACGGAACAACCCAGGGTCAGCTAGACGTTAGACCTGAACTCCTTTGGCTTACCTTCCGCTGTGTCGTTATGACAACCCCTCCGCAAAGGCTGGCCCCCGCCAATACCGTGGTCCCTACGACGGAGGTCTGCGGATAACGACGTCGGCGCGCAGAACCTCCAAGCTGAGCACCCACACGTAGCACGCCGCTACAGTCTGTCCATGCCAGACAAAGGATTTGCGCCGATCCCAATCAGAGGCGATCACATCCAGCGATACCTGGAGGAGATCCTCTACGCAGCAGAGACGATCGACGAGATACGCCCTCGGTTCGAGAGGCTTGTGCGGGAGCCGCACACCGGCCCGAATACAACCGCGCTGTTCGCCACCCTGAATCAGATTCTTGTGGCGGCGTCGGCTGTGCATTACGTGTTCACCGCGGAGAAGGAGACGAGCTTCCGAGAGGTGGACCCTTCGCGGCAGGCTCAGGTCGCTGATTTTTCACGGCGTCGCGCAGCGATCATCCGGGCAGCCTTGGGGGAGCCACCGGCCGCACTCGAAGCGCGGGACGTTCGCAATGGGCTGGAGCACTTCTCCGCGAGGCTCGATGCATTCCTGACGGACATTCCGGGCATCTCGGCTGACCGGATCATCTCCTTCTCGGGCGAGTTAGAGGGCATCACATGGGGTGATGGAACTCCGATCACGCCTGTCTATGTCCGCCACTTCAGAAAGAACGACTTCGTCCTGGAATTGCTCGGTCACACCATCGACATGAACGAGGTCGTGAAAGCGGTCAGAGACGTGGCGCTCCGCGCATTTGAGTTTAAGAAGTGCCTCGACACCTGCTCCTGGGAGGACGTCCTCTCCGACCTCGGGCTCCCAAATACCTAGCCGTGACGGAACCCCACCCTATCGCCGTCTATGGACGACGTCTCGCCTCTTTGCGTGCCGCGCCATCAGCACCGACCATGAAAGCCGCGGCACCTCCAGTACCGACGAGGCCACTCACGATCGGGATTCCGTAGGCGGCCGCGACCCCGGCTCCGACAGCGAGGCCCACTCCGGCGATGAGAGACGCCAAAGCCGCCAGAAGCCCCGCTCGAATAATCCATGGTGCGGCCGCCTCGTGGGCGCGCTTCCAAATGTCATCCGACTCACGGGTAACGGAGGTCGCGACACCGAGAAACGGGTTTCGACGGAAGCGGCCCCGACGTATCAAGGCGTACTGAATCGCACAGAGGATCGCGCCGAGACCGAAGCCAGCGCAGAGAACAAATAGGAGCCTCAAGTCAACCGCCCAACGTGGCACTTCGGATTCGAACAGCTCAGACGTTGAAGCGGAACTCCACCACGTCGCCGTCCTGCATGACGTAGTCCTTGCCCTCCATGCGGGCCTTGCCCTTGGCGCGGGCCTCGTGCACCGATCCGGTCTCGACCAGGTCGTCGAACGAGATGACCTCGGCCTTGATGAAGCCCTTCTCGAAGTCCGTGTGGATCACGCCGGCCGCCTGCGGGGCCTTCCAGCCCTTGTGGATCGTCCACGCGCGCGACTCCTTGGGGCCGGCGGTGAGGTAGGTCTGCAGGCCGAGGGTGTCGAAGCCGATGCGGGCGAGCTGGTCGAGGCCGCTCTCCTCCTGGCCGGTCGAGGCGAGCAGTTCGGCGGCGTCCGCCGGGTCGAGGTCGATGAGCTCCGACTCGAGCTTGGCGTCGAGGAAGACCGCCTGAGCGGGGGCGACAAGCGCGGCGAGCTCGGCACGGCGTGCGTCGTCGGTGAGTACGGCCTCGTCGACATTGAAAACGTAGATGAAGGGCTTGGCCGTCAGCAGGCCGAGCTCCTTGATGGGCTCGAGGTCGATGGACGCGCTCGACAGCGGCTTGCCCGAGTCGAGCACGGCGTGGGCCTCGCGCGCGGTCTCGAGCACGATGGGGTCGAGCTTGCGGCCCTTGACCTCTTTCTCGTACCGGGCCTCGGCCTTCTCGAGGGTCTGCAGGTCGGCGAGGATCAGCTCGGTGTTGATCGTCTCCATGTCGCCGGCGGCGTCGACCTTGCCGTCGACGTGCACGACATCCGGATCGTCGAAGCCGCGCACGACCTGCGCGATCGCGTCGGCCTCGCGGATGTTCGCCAGGAACTTGTTGCCCAGGCCTTCGCCCTCGCTCGCACCCTTGACGATGCCGGCGATGTCGACGAACGAAACGGGAGCGGCCAGGATGCGCTCACTGTTGAAGATGCCGGCCAGCGTGTCGAGGCGCGCATCCGGCAGGTTCACCACGCCCACGTTCGGCTCGATCGTGGCGAACGGATAGTTCGCCGCGAGCACGGTGTTCTTGGTGAGCGCGTTGAACAGGGTGGACTTGCCCACATTGGGGAGTCCGACGATTGCGATAGTGAGAGCCACGATCGACCATTCTACGGGCCGGGCGCTGAGCGGGTGCCCTAGGCGCCGAGCCGCGCCCGGAAGCACTCGGTCACGTACGGGAGCTCGAACACCTCACGCCCCGCGAGATCCGGATGCTCGGACGCGAGCCGCCGCAGCGAGGCGATCACCGCGGCCTGCGTGTCGGCGTCCTTCGTGATGAAGTAGCTGCGCGACCGCGCCAGGTCGAGCATCCCGTCGACCGTCATCGGCTGCACCCAGCGCACGTCGTGGCGTTCGAGTTCGCCGAACGGTGCGCCGACGACCGGCGGCGCTTCGTCGCTCGCGTACGCCTTCTCGGTCTGCATGAGCTGACCCAGTTCGCGCACCCAGTCCACACTCTCGTCGCGGAAGTTCCACACGAGTCCGAGCGTCCCGCCCGGTCGCAGCACCCGCGCGACCTCGGGGACGGCGACAGCGGGGTCGACCCAGTGCCATGCCTGGCCGGCGACCACGGCACCGACGCTCGCGTCCTCAAGCGGGATGCGCTCCCCCGATCCGGGGCGCGTGTCGACCTCCGGCAGCGCCTCCGCGAGCACGGCGAGCATCGCCGGCGACGGGTCGACGGCGACCGCATCGAAGCCCCGATCCACCGCCGACCGGGTCAATTTGCCGGTGCCCGCCCCGAGATCGAGGACAGGGCCGCTGACGCCCTCGAGCAGCCAGGCGACGGCCTCGGCCGGATACCCGGGCCGCGCCGCCTCGTAGACGTCGGCGGCCTTGTCGAACGAGCGGGCGTGGGCATCCTTGTCGTTCCGTTCGCGCATGAGCCGATCGTACGCCGCGCTCCCGTGCACGTCCGGATGCGCGGCACGCGGGCGCGCTGACGGGCGCCGTCGGTGGGCCATGCGAGCATGAAGCCGTGCCACTGGATTTCACCGCCATCGACTTCGAGACCGCTAACGGGAGCGCCGCGTCGGCCTGCTCCGTCGGACTCATCAAGGTGCGCGACGGCCGCGTCGTCGACCGCGCGGGCTGGCTCATCCAGCCGCCGTTCGGCCACGACTTCTTCCAGGAGTGGAACACGCGCATCCACGGCATCACCGCCGACGACGTGATCGGCGCCGCGAGCTGGGTGCAGCAGCTTCCCGACCTCATCGCCTTCGCCGAGGGCGACCACCTGGTCGCCCACAACGCCGGCTTCGACATGGGCGTCATCCGCGCGGCCTGCGCCGCGACCGCCGTCGAGTGCCCCGAGTTCAGCTACGTCTGCAGTCTGCAGGTCGCCAGGAAGACGTACAGCCTCGAGTCCTACCGCCTTCCGGTGGCCGCGATGGCTGCCGGCTTCGAAGACTTCCACCACCATGACGCCCTCGCCGACGCTGAAGCGTGCGCGGCGATCATGGTGCACGCCGCACGCCGGCACGACGTGATGACCGTGAGCGAGCTCGCGGCGATCACCGGCTCGCGCGTCGGACGCATCGGAGCCGCTCAAGCCGCCTGACCCGCACTGGATGCTAATGTCTTGACATATGAGGCGGGCATCCGCCGCGGGAGCGAGGTGACGAGTGTCCGAATCGGACGGCTCCCTGCCGCGCACGCTGTTCATGGACCTCGACCATTCCGGTCCCGTCCCCCTCTACTTCCAGGTCGCGACGCGCATCGAGACGGCCATCCTCGACGGCGAGCTGCCTCCGGGGTCCCGGCTCGAGAACGAGATCGCGCTCGGCGAGCGGCTCGGTCTCTCACGGCCGACCGTTCGGCGGGCGATCCAGGAACTCGTGGACAAGGGGCTGCTGGTGCGCCGGCGCGGCATCGGCACGCAGGTCGTGCACGGTCCGGTCACGCGCAAGGTCGAGCTGACGAGCCTGTACGACGACCTCGCGGGCGGCGGGCAGCAACCGACCACCGCCGTGCTGCTGCACGAGATCGTGCCGGCGGGACCGCGCGTCGCCTCGACGCTGAACCTCGAGGAGAACGCGCCGGTGCTGCATGTACGCCGGTTGCGCAGCGCGGACGGTGTGCCCGTCGGCATCCTCGAGAACTATCTGCCGAACGCGTTCTTCGACATCACGGAGGCCGACCTCGCCGAGCACGGGCTCTACCAGTTGATGCGCGGCCGCGGCACCACGATGCGCGTCGCCAGGCAGACGATCGGAGCCCGGCGCGCCTCAGGAGACGAGAGTGCCCTGCTCGAGATCGACGACGGCGGTCCCGTGCTCACCATGGATCGCACGGCTTACGACAATTCGGGCAGCGCGGTCGAGTTCGGTCATCACTGCTACCGCCCCGATCTCTACTCGTTCGAGATCACGCTCGTCGACAAGTAGGCGCACACCCGCGCCGCCTTGTGGGCGACGCGCCCTGCCTTCCCTAGCTGTCGTAGAAGGTCGGCTTCGCCCCGTAGGAGACTTCGACCCGGCGACCCGAGCTCTGCGCCTCGAGTCCCGCCTCACAGACCAGCGCGGCGAGGTAGCCGTCCCAAGCGCTCGGGCCGTCGATCGTGCCGCGGCGCACGGCGTCGACCCAGCGCTGCACCTCCGAGTCGTAGGCGCGCGCGAACCGCGTCGTGTACGACTGGTGCTCGGCACGGCTGAACGCCCCGTCGGCGTAGCGCGCGAGCCCACCGGTTCTGCCGATCTCCGCGACGCCTCGCTCGAAGACCGCGTCGGTCGTCACCTGATAGCCGAACTGCAGGTTGACGCTGATCTCGACATCCGCGAGCAGGCCCGACTCGGTCTCCAACAGGACGAGCTGGGGTTCGCGGAGTCCCTCCGGCGCGAGTGAATTGCGGCGCGTCTTGCGCACTTCGACGGCGGCGACCGGCTCTCCGACCAGCCACGGAACCACATCCATCTCGTGCACCACCGAGTCGGTGATCAGCATCGATTCCGTGTATCCCGGGGGCGTCGATGGATTGCGGTGCGCGCAGTGCAGAGCGAGCAGCGCACCGCTGTCGCCGGAATCGATCAACTGCTTCAGCTGGATGTACTCCTCGTCGAAGCGCCGCATGAAGCCGACCTGGATCCGGGGGCGGTTGGTGCGCTGCTCCGCCTCGAGGATGCGCCATGCCGCTTCGCTGCTCGGGGCGAGCGGCTTCTCGCAGAGGATGTCGACGCCCGCTTCGAGCGCCGGCATCAGCACGGCCTCATGGAACGGCCCGGGCGTCGCGATGACGACCGCGTCGACACCGTCGTGCTCGAGGGCGTCTTCGATGCGCGTGCGCGTGGCGACCCCGGGAAGATGGGCGACGGCGGCGGCCGCACGTGCAGCAACCGGCTCGACCACGGCGGCCACAGTGGCGCCGATCGTGCGGTCGGTGAGGCGCGCGATGTGGTCGGCGCCCATGATCCCGGCGCCGACGACGGCGACACGGAGGGGTTCGTTGGTCATGCTGATTCCTTTCGGGCCTCTGCGGGTCAGTCCTGGCGGGCCAGCCGGGTGCAGCCGAAGATGTGCTCGCGCGTGCGTCGAGCGATCGGCAGCGGGCGGTCGATGTCGGTGCCGTACATGTCCTGCTCGACGATGGCGAAGATCGACGGGTCGATCGCGCTGACGGCCTCGATGATCGGGGCGAACGGGGGCTCCCCCGTCGGCGGCTCCGTCATCACGCCACGCGCGACCGCGGTGGCGAACGGCACGTCGTTCTTGAGGGTCTCGGCGAGGATGTCGCGGTCGACCTGCTTGAGGTGGAGGTAGCCGATGCGCTCCGGGTACGCCCCGATGAGACGGAGCGGATCACCGAGGTAGTACGCCAGGTGGCCGGTGTCGAGGCACAGGTTCGTGTAGCGCTCGTCGGTCTCGGTGAGGAAGCGCTCGACCTCGCGCTGCGTGCCGACGTGGCTGTCGGCGTGGGAGTGGAACTGCTGACGCACCCCGAACTCCTCGAGCAGCGCTTTGCCGAGCCGGTCGTGCCCGGCCGCCAGTCGCGCCCACTGCTCGTCGTCGAGCGTGCGCGACTCGAGGACCTCTTCGGTCGCGTCGCTCCGCCACAGGTCGGGGATGACGACCAGATGCTCGGCACCGACCGCGGTCGCCAGCCCTGCCACGGCGAGCGCCTGGTCCCAGGCGCGCTGGTACTGGTCGCCGCCCTTGTGCAGGCCGGTGAAGACCGTGCCCGCCGACAGCTTCAGCCCGCGCGACCCGAGTTCGTCCTGCAGCTGGTGGGGATCGGTCGGCAGATAGCCGTACGGACCCAGTTCGATCCAGGTGTACCCGGCCGAGACCACCTCGTCGAGAAAGCGCTGCCACGGGATCTGGCGCGGATCGTCCGCGAACCAGACCCCCCATGAGTCGGGTGCAGTACCGATCCGGAGGCCGGTGCTGTCCGTGGTCATCGCGTTTCTCCTTCGCCGAGGTACGGCCGCTGCCGCGTCTTGTGGTCGTCGTACTCGGCCCGGGCCGCTCGTGTGCTGTCGAGCGCCGACACCTCCGCGACGGGCACGTCCCACCAGCCCTCGCCGTCGGGCGCGAAGAGCAGGGGGTCACTGTTGATATGGATGAGCGTCGGGCCACGAACGCCCGACTCCTTCGCGCGGCGGACGGCCGCACCGAGTACGGCGATCGAATCCGGCCCCGGCTCGATACGGATGACCTCGACCCCGAGGCTGGCCGCGTTCGCCGCCAGATCGATGGGGAGCGCGGCTCCGTCGAAGGCGTTTGCGGCATCGTCGCGGAACCCGTACCGGGTTCCGTATCGCTCGGAACCGACCGTCTCGCTCAGGTGACCGATCGACGCGAAGCCGTGGTTCTGAATCAGCACCACGATGAGCGGGATGTTCTCCGCGACCGCCGTCACCAACTCGGTGTGCATCATGAGGTAGGAGCCGTCGCCCACCATCACGATGACGTCCCGCTCGGGCGCACCCCGCTTCGCCCCGAGCCCGCCGGCGATCTCGTAGCCCATGCAGGAGTAGGCGTACTCGACGTGGTAGCCCAGATCGTCGCGCACCCGCCAGAGCTTGTGGAGGTCGCCGGGGAGGGACCCGGCAGCGCACACGACGACATCGGTGGCATCGCTGGCAGCGTTGACCGCTCCGATGATCTCGGCCTGCGACGGCAGCGCCCGCTCACGGTTGACGAAGCTGTCGTCGACCATCGCGTCCCACTCCCGCTTCTCGCGGGCGATCTCCTCGCGGTACGCGGACGACGTCGTCGAGCCGGCGAGCGCCTCACGCAACGCGACGAGCGCCTCGCGGGCGTCCGCGATCACCGGCAGCGTCGAGCCGTGCTTGTAGGCGTCGTACGAGGCCACATTCACGGTGACGAATCGCACGCCCTCGCGCGCGAACACCGTGCGGGATGCGGTGGTGAAGTCACTGAAACGCGTTCCGATCCCGATGACCACGTCCGCCTGCGCCGCGATGCGATTAGCCGCCGTCGTTCCGGTCGAGCCGATGCTGCCGAGGGACAGCGCGTCGTCCCAGTTGATCGAGCCTCCGCCTGCCTGGGTCGTGCCGACCGGGATTCCGGTGGAGTGAGCGAAGGCGCGCAGCTCGGCGGCGGCATCCGAGTAGATCACGCCGCCTCCGGCGACGATGAGGGGGCGCTCGGAGGTTGCGATCGCGGCGACCGCACGTGCGAGGGCGTCGCGCTCCGGCACCGGCCGCCGCAGGTACCACTCGCGATCGGCGAGGAACTCGTGGGGCACATCGAGCGCTTCGGCCTGCACGTCTTCCGGCAGGGCGATCGTCACGGCTCCCGTCTCCACCGGGTCGGTCAGCACCCGCATGGCGCCGAGCGCCGCGGAGAAGAGCTGCTCGGGTCGATTCACCCGATCGAAGAACCGGGACAGCGGCTTGAAGGCGTCGTTCACGCTCATCGAGGCGTCGTGCGGCAACTCGAGCTGCTGCAGCACCGGATCGGCGACGCGCGTCGCGAAGGTGTCCGACGGCAGCAGGAGCACGGGAAGCCGGTTGGTCGTCGCCAGCGCGGCGCCGGTGAGCATGTTCGTCGCCCCGGGACCGACCGATGCCGCGCATGCGAAGGTCCCCCGCCGCCGGCGCATCCGGGCATAGCCGACAGCCTCGTGCACCATCGCCTGTTCGTTGCGCGCCTGGTGATACGGCATCAACGACGGCTCGGTCACGGCGAACTGCCGGAGCGCCTGTCCGATCCCCGCGACATTGCCGTGGCCGAAGATGCCGTATGTGCCGGCGATCGTCCGCTCGCGGTGGTCGCCGTCGACCGTCCACTGGTGGGCCAGGAACTCGACCAGAGCCTGGCTGACGGTCATGCGGGTCGTTCCGCTCACGACGCCGCTCCTTTCGTTGTGGGTGCGTGCGTTGTCGAGGAGCCGGGCGTCGTCGCCTCCGGCGTGTAGGGCAGCCGGGGATCCTGCTGCTGCTCCTCCCACAACCCGCGCACCCAGGCGTGCGCCGGATCGTCGGTGATCAGCCAGGCTCGCTGCGAACCGGGACCGGCCATCACGTTGAGGTAGTAGAGGTCGTAGCCGGGAGCCGCGACCGCCGGCCCGTGATAGCCGTACGGAACGAGAGCGATGTCGCCCGAGCTCACGCGCGAATCGATCTGCACCGGTCGCTCATCGGACTCGTACGTGCTGAACATCCCGAACGGCCGTGCCTCGGAGGGCGCATTCGTCCCGCGTGCGACGGCCGTCTCGAAGTAATAGATCTCCTCGAGCTCGCTCTCCGTTCCGGGCACGTTGACGTCGTGCTTGTGGGGCGGATACGACGACCAGTTCTCGGCCGGGGTGATGACCTCGCAGACGATGAGCTTCGCAGCATCGGGGGCACCCTGCGCGCCAGGGACCCCGAAGTTGTGCACCTGCCGGCTCGAGCGGCCGGCGCCCCTCAGTTCGACCGCGACATCCGCCGCGGCGACGTAGACCGCGTCGCGTCGCTGATCCGTCGGAGCCTCGGCGACGGCGATGCGGCCCTGGCCGCTGACGGTCGCCGAGGTGCCCGCCCCGAGGTACAGCACGTCGGTCGGGCCGTCGAAGACGGACCGGCGCCCGGCGAGCCGTCTGGTCGACTCGCCGTCGGCACTCACGTAGTGCACGAGGGCGCTGCCTGCGAGTGGAACGATCATGCGCTCCACGTCGCCGGCGCTCAGGGTGAGCGGATGGTCGCCCAGATGCGCCACGCGGAGTCCGGTGTGCTGCCAGCCGTCGATCCTGTCGTCGACGACCGACTCCCAGCCGTCCTCGGTGAGGTCTCCCGGCCGGAAGATCCCGTCGTTGCTCCGTCGCATCGCGTGCTCTCCTTGTCGTGCGTTTCGAATTCTGGCGGTGGGCGGGTCAGGTCGTCTGCGGGAAGCCCAGGTTGATGCCGCCATGACTCGGGTCGAGCCAGCGGCTGGTGACCGCCTTCTCGCGCGTGAAGAACTCGAAACCGTGGGCGCCGTAGGCCTTGGCATCGCCGAACAGCGACTGCTTCCAGCCGCCGAACGAGTAGTAGGCCACCGGAACGGGGATCGGCACATTGATACCGATCATGCCCACCTGCACCTCGTTCTGGAACCGCCGCGCCGCGCCGCCGTCGTTGGTGAAGATGGCTGTTCCGTTGCCGAACGCTCCGCTGTTGATGAGGGCGACGCCTTCCTCGAAGGTCTCGACGCGTACGACCGAGAGCACCGGGCCGAAGATCTCCTCGGTGTACACCCGCGAATGGATCGGGACCCTGTCGATCAGGGTCGGCCCGAGCCAGAACCCGGACGCGTCGCCATCGGCGTCCACCGTGCGACCGTCGACGACCACCTCTGCGCCGTCGGCCACGGCCACGTCGATGTACGACGCGACTTTGTCGCGATGCTCGCCCGTGATCAGCGGTCCCATGTCGCAGCCGCGCCGTCCGTCGCCGACCCGGAGCGTCGACATCCGCTCGCGCACCTTGGCGATGAGAGCGTCCGCGACCGGTTCGACGGCGACGACGACGCTGACCGCCATGCACCGCTCCCCCGCCGAGCCGAACCCGGCGTTCACCGCGCTGTCGGCGACGAGGTCGAGGTCGGCATCCGGCAGCACCAGCATGTGGTTCTTCGCGCCGCCGAGGGCCTGGACGCGCTTGCCGTTCCGCGCCGCCGTCTCGTAGATGTAGCGGGCGATGGGGGTCGAGCCGACGAACGAGATCGACTGGACCTCCGGGTGTTGGAGCAGCCCGTCGACAGCGACCTTGTCGCCCTGCAGCACCGTGAAGATGCCGTCGGGCAGTCCCGCCTCGGTGAAGAGCTCCGCGAGCCAGACCGCCGCGGACGGATCCTTCTCGCTCGGCTTGAGCACCACGGCGTTGCCGGCGGCGATCGCCACGGGCACGAACCACAGAGGCACCATCGCCGGGAAGTTGAACGGGCTGATGACTCCGACGACGCCCAGCGGCTGCTTGAGCGAGTAGACGTCGACACCGGTCGAGACGTTCTCGGAGTGCTCGCCCTTGATGAGGTGCGGGAAGCCCGTCGCGAGCTCGACGACCTCGAGCCCCCGGGTGATCTCGCCGAGAGCATCCGAGATCACCTTGCCGTGCTCGCGCGTGACGATCTCGGCCAGGTCGCCCTTGCGGGCGTTGAGCAGCTCACGGGCGGCGAACATGACCTGCTGACGCTTGGCGATCGACGTGTCGCGCCAGAGCGGGAACGCCGCCGCCGCCGACTCGATGGCGTGGCGCACCTCGTCGTCGTCGGCGAGGCCGACGCGTGCGGCGGGGACTCCGAGTGCGGGGTCGTAGACCGGGGCGAATCGGCCGGATGCGCCGGGGACCCGTCGTCCTCCGATGTAATGCGGGACGGTCGGCAGCTCGGTGTCGGTCATGGTGCTGGTACTCCTTCGGCTGTGCTGGATGTCGGTGAGGTCGCCGGTCAGTGGACGAGCGCGGCAGCCGCGTCCACGGCGCTCGCGACGTCGCGGTCGGTCGGATAGAGCAGGGTACGGCCCACGACGAGCCCGGCGACGCCGGGGAGGTCGAGTGCGCCGGCCCACGAGTCGTAGACCGCGGCGGGATCGCCGGCCGGGTCGCCTCCGAGGAGGAGTGTCGGCAGGGTGGACGCGGCCATCACCTCGGCCATGCGCGGAACCACCGGGATCTTCAGCCAGCTGTACGCCGACGTCGCGCCGAGGCCGGAGGCGATCGCAACGGAGTTGATGACCGCCTCGGTGCTGAGATCGTTGACCACGCTCCCGTTGGTCCACGTGCTCATGAACGGCTCGAGCATGATCGGGAGCCGTGCGGCGGCCGCTGCGGTCACCGCACGCGCGGAGGACTCGAGCGTCGCGGCGGAGCCCGGGTCGGCGAGATTGATGCGAAGCAGCAGCTTGGCGATGTCGAGCCGGGCCGCGACCAAGGTGTCGACGTCGTAGGCGGTGAACCGGTCGTCCATCTCGAAGGTCGCGCCGCGCAGCCCTCCTCGGTTCATCGAGCCGGCGACCACCTTGCCCTCCAGCAGGCCGAGCACGGCCAGGTCTTCGATGACGTCGGGCGTTCCGAGCACGCCGTCGACGCCGGGTCGCTCCAACGCGATGGCGAGTCGTTGGAGGAGGTCGTAACGATCCGCCATGGCCATGCCGTCGCCCCCGATCCCGAGGGCACCGCGTGCCGGATGATCAGCTGCGACCAGGAACAGTCGTCCGTCGCCCTGCAGCAGAGGTCGTGTGCTCCGTGTTGCGAACGCCTCCGCGATGGCGTTCGGGTCGGAGGCGCGCACCCGCCGCAGCCGCGCGAAGTCCGCCGCGCTGATCGGGCCGTCAACCGGCGACGACATCGCTCGCCCCCTTCAGCAGCTGCTCGACCTCGGCGGTGGTCGGCATCGCCGTCGAGCACTCGCGCCGGGTCGCCACGATGGCACCGGCGACGTTGGCGAAGCGGATGACGCGTTCGAGCGGCCAACCGGCCAGCAGCCCGTGGCACAGCGCGCCGCCGAAACCGTCGCCGGCGCCCAGGCCGTTCACCACGGTCACCGGGAACGGCGGCACCTCGACGGTTTCGTCGCGGGTCTTCGCGAGGACTCCACGCGGCCCCTGCTTGACCACGGCGAGTTCGACACCGCGCTCGAGCAGCGCGTCGGCCGCCCTCAGCGGATCGCTCTCACCGACCGCGACTTCGCATTCCTCGCGGTTGCCGACCGCGACGGTGACCTTCTGCAGCGCGCGCGACACCTGTTCGGTCGCGGTCTGCGGCGTCTCCCAGAACATCGGCCGGTAGTCGAGGTCGAGCACCGTGAGCGGGATGCGGCCCCGCGCATCCCACGCCGCATGGTGCGCCGCGCGGCTCGGCTCTCTCGACAATCCCGTCACGGTCGCCCAGAACACCCCGGCCGAGCGCACGGCGTCGAGATCGAGCTCGTCCGGCTCGATGACCAGGTCGGGCGCGATCGGCTCCCGATAGAAGTACAGCGGGAAGTCGTCGGGCGGGAAGATCTCGCAGAGCGTGATGGGCGTGTTCAGCCCGGCCACCGTGGAGACGTAGCGGTTGTCGACTCCGAGGCGGGCGATCTCGGCCTTCACGTAGCGACCGAGGGGGTCTTGCCCGGTGCGGGTGACGATCGCGGCGCGGCGCCCGTGCCGCGCTGCGGCGATCGAGACGTTGGTCGCGCTGCCGCCCAGGTACTTGCCGAAGGTCGTGACGTCTTCGAGCCCGACGCCGTCTTGAAGCGGATAGAGGTCGACGCCCACCCGCCCGATGGCGAGGACTTCGAAGGGGAGGCCGCCCGTGGTGTTCGTCATACTGCGCCGTACGCCTTCCGTCTGCATATGTCCTGACATAGTGACATGAACAGCCTATTCGCGGCGTGCCCGCCACGCAACCATCGAGTGTCGGAGGGCGATGCCACACTCAAGACATGGATCCCATCCTCTCTCTTCTCCTCGGACTCCTCGGCGGCCTCATCGTCGGTGGGGCGGCCGGCGGCTACGCGGTGTCGGTGCTCCTCCGACGCCGCCCGGAAGCCGCGGCGCCCGTGGAGGACCCGGCCGTCGTGGCCGCCCGCCACGCCGCCGAGCTCGCCGAGGTGCGCGCCGCCGAGGCGGCCGTGCAGGCGGAGATCCGCACCGATCTCGCGGCCACGGAGGCCAGGGTCGACGCCCTCCGCGAGCAGATCCAGGCCCACCAGCAGCAGTATCGCGAGCTCGTCGACCGGCACCGTGCGGAGACCGAGGCGCAGGCGCAGCGCGAGCGCGCGGAGAGCCGGGTGCTTCAGGCGCTCGCACCGGTGCGCGAAAGTCTCAGCGACATGCAGAAGAAGGTCGTCGAGCTCGAATCGCAGCGCAACCAGCAGCACGGCGAGCTGTCTCAGCAGCTGAAGTCGGCCACCGAGTCCGAAGAGCGACTGCGCAGCACGGCCGAGGCACTCGCCTCCGCCCTCCGCTCCAACAGCACCCGCGGGGTGTGGGGCGAGACCCAGCTGCGCAGCGTGGTCGAGGCGGCCGGCCTCCTGGAGCGCGTCGACTTCGATGTGCAGTCGAGCATCCACTCCGATTCCGGCGCCGGACGCCCCGACATGATCGTGCACCTGCCCGGCGGCAAGAGCATCGCCCTCGACGCCAAGGTCCCGTTCAACGCCTACCTGGAGGCGAGCCAGATCCCGGCGACCGCCACGGGAGTCGACGGCGCCCAGCGCCAGGCGCTGCTGAAGCAGCACGTCAAGGCCGTCCGCGATCACATCACGGCGCTCGGCAGCAAGTCGTACTGGACGGGGCTCGAGGCCTCCCCCGAACTCGTCATCGCCTTCATCCCGAGCGAATCGCTCGTCTCGTCTGCGATGGAGGCCGACCCGTCGATCATGGAGTTCGCGTTCAGCAAGCGCGTCGCGCTCGCCTCACCGGTCACCCTCTGGTCGGTGCTCAAGACGGTCGCCTTCAGCTGGCAGCAGGACGTGCTCACACAGGAGGCGAAGGAGCTCTTCGATCTCAGCCGCACGCTGTACACCCGCCTCTCGACCACCGCATCGCACATCGAGAAGCTCGGCCGCTCGCTGGAGCGCACGGTCAAGGACTACAACGGCTTCGTCGGCTCGTTCGAGCGACAGGTGTTCCCGGCGGCCCGCAAACTCAACGCGCTCGACGAGTCGAAGGTGATCGGCGTGCTCGCCGGCATCGAGGAGTCGCCCCGCGAGCTCACGGCGTTCGAACTCGTGACCGAACTGGAGCTCGAACTCGAGCCGCGTGACATGCACGGGCTCGACAAGCTCGCGGTCGACGAGAAGGAGAAGGCTCAGCGGCCAGAGCTCGACGACGAGCGCGAGTCCGCCTGAGGCATCCGGCCCGCTCTACAGCTGGTCGGGCTCGAGCCACTTCTCCGCGAGGTGGTCGGCGACCACGCGCCGGATCGTTCCCGACTTGCTGCGCAGCACGATCGACTCGGTCCGGATGATCGGCCCCTTGCGCCGCACGCCTTCCACCAGACCACCGTCGGTCACGCCGGTCGCGACGAAGAACGTGTTGTCCCCCTTCACGAGGTCATCGGCGTCGTACACACGGTCCATGTCCAGGCCGGCCGCGATGCCGGCGGCACGTTCGGCGTCGTCCTTCGGCGCGAGCTGCCCCTGCATGAAGCCGCCGATCGCCTTGATGGCGCACGCCGTCGTGATGCCCTCCGGGCTCCCGCCGATGCCGACGCACATGTCGATCCGCGATTCGTACCGGGCCGCGTTGATCCCGCCGGCCACGTCGCCGTCGAGCATCAGCCGCGTTCCTGCGCCCGCCGCACGGATCTCCTCGATCAGCCCCTCGTGCCGCGGTCGGTCGAGCACCGCGACCCGGATCTCGCCGACCGGCTTGCCCTTCGCCTTCGCCAGTTCACGGATGTTGTCACCAATGGGCTGCGACAGGTCCACGACCCCGCGTCCCTCCGGCCCGGTCACGATCTTCGACATGTAGAACACGCTCGACGCGTCGAGCATCGTTCCGCGATCGGACACGGCGATCACTGAGAGCGCGTTCTGACGACCGGCCGCCGTCAAGGAGGTGCCGTCGATGGGGTCGACGGCGATGTCGCAGGCGGGCCCGCGGCCGTTGCCCACGTGCTCGCCGTTGAACAGCATCGGCGCGTTGTCCTTCTCGCCTTCGCCGATCACGATCAGGCCGTCGAAATTCACCGTGCCCAGAAACTTGCGCATGGCGTCCACCGCCGCGCCGTCGGCGAGGTTCTTCTCGCCGCGGCCGATCCACGGCGTCGCTCGGATCGCCGCCGCCTCCGTCGCCCGCACCAGCTCCATGGCCAGGTTGCGATCCGGATGGAGAAAGAGCGAAGCAGTGTCTGTGCTGGTCATGATGGGTCCTCCCGGACGGAATCGGACGGCGGTGTCAGCGCCGCGTGCGGCGGCGCTGCCAGTGTATCCGCGAGTATCAGTTCACGGCCGGAAAGCGCACGAACGTTCATCCGGACTGCACACGCGCGGTCACTCGCACGCGGACCGCGTCGCAGAGCCCGCACGCAGGGTTCGGCCGGGGAGGGCGCTCGACGACGGCTCGGTATGATGAGACCTGTTCAGCACCCCGACTTCAAGGAGCCGCAATGCCCATCGCCACGCCGGATCAATACGCCGAAATGCTCGACAAGGCGAAGGCCGGTGGGTTCGCCTATCCCGCATTCAACGTGTCGTCGTCGCAGACGATCAACGCGGTTCTCCAGGGCCTCACCGAGGCGGGCAGCGACGGCATCATCCAGGTCACCACCGGCGGCGCCGACTACTTCGCCGGTCAGACGGTCAAGAACCGCGCATCCGGAGCCCTCGCCTTCGCGAAGTTCGCCACCGAGGTTGCGAAGAACTACCCCATCACCGTCGCCCTGCA
The DNA here is from genome assembly GCF_056394405.1 of Leifsonia sp. 10N434. NCBI lineage: Bacteria > Bacillati > Actinomycetota > Actinomycetes > Micrococcales > Microbacteriaceae > Leifsonia > Leifsonia sp. 10N434. The sequence continues at coordinate 84,383 of NZ_JBFTHV010000004.1, forward strand.
CACCGACCACTGCCCCAAGGACGCCCTCGACGGCTTCGTGCTCCCGCTGATCGCGGCGAGCGAAGAAGAGGTCAAGGCCGGCCGCAACCCGATCTTCCAGTCGCACATGTGGGACGGCTCGGCCGTGCCCCTCGACGAGAACCTCCGCATCGCAGAAGACATGCTCAAGCGCACCAAGGCCATCAACGCCATCCTCGAGGTCGAGATCGGCGTCGTCGGCGGCGAAGAAGACGGCGTCAGCCACGACATCAACGAGCACCTCTACACGACGCTCGACGACGCCATCAAGACGGTCGAAGCCCTCGGCCTCGGCGAGCAGGGCCGCTACATGGCCGCCCTCACCTTCGGCAACGTACACGGCGTCTACAAGCCGGGCAATGTCAAGCTGCGGCCCGAGCTGCTCAAGACCATCCAGGACGGCCTCGCCGCCAAGTACGGCCACGGGCCGAAGCCGCTCGACCTCGTCTTCCACGGCGGCTCGGGCTCGACCGACGCGGAGATCGCCGAAGCCGTCGCCAACGGTGTGGTGAAGATGAACATCGACACCGACACGCAGTACGCGTTCACGAGCACCATCGCCGACTACATGTTCAAGAACTACGACGGAGTGCTGAAGGTCGACGGCGAGGTCGGCAACAAGAAGGTCTACGACCCGCGCGCCTGGGGTAAGGTCGCCGAGACCGGCATGGCCGCACGCGTGGTCGAGGCCACCCAGCAGCTCGGCTCGGCCGGACACTCCGGCAAGTAGCATCCGGCGGCGGTCGGGGCCGAGCGCTCCGGCCGCCGCTTCACTTTTCAGGGAGGACGGCCACCATGGCCGACGAGGAACAGCGACCCGACGAGCGCCCGCGACCCCAGTTCGGCGAGCTGGCGCCCGAGGGCTGGGTCTGGCGACCGCCGGCGGATGCCGACCGCCTCGACACCGCGCGGAAGCCGGAGCCGGTCGTGGCCGAGCATCCCGAGCCGGTGCAGCGCCTCCCCCGCCCCGGCGACTACCCGCCTCCGACCGATCCGGCGCTGCGTCCGCCTCAGCTTCGACGGGATGCGCCGCGCTGGAACCTGGGCTGGACGCTCTCCCTGCTCATCGTCGGCTTCCTCGGCATGTCGTACTCGATCGGCGTGATCAACGCGTTCCCGTCGGCGATCCAGCTGGTGCACTCCACGGAGAACCTCGGCGACTACACGCCCGATCCCGCTGTGCCGGGCATCCTGATCACGGGATCGATCGTGATGGTGGTGCTCTGGGCCGGCTCGGCCGCCCTCTCGATCTGGCTGCTCACTCAGCGGCGGCTCGCCTTCTACGTGCCGTTGATCGCGGGAGCCCTCGCGCTCGTCGCCATGATCGTCTTCCTCTCCGTGGCTCTGGCAACGGACCCGGCGCTGCTGAGCTTCTACAGCGGTGTCACCCCGTCGTCGACACCGACGCCGTGACCGGCTGCCGGTAGGCCAGCACCGCGCCGACGACCACGACGGCCGGCAGCGCGAGCAGCGGACCGAACACGAAGATTCCACCGGGGAACGCGATCGCCAGCCCCAGCATGGGAACGCCGCAGAAGAGCCCGGCCACGATGGACACCCCGGCGAGAGTCCGCCGGTTCGGCGCGCCGTTCGCCGCCGCACGTGCGCAGAACAGCGCGATGAAACCGAGCGCGAGGTAGACGATTGCGATCAGCGTCCCGATTACCGCGAAACCATCGGCCGTGTCGCGCAGGAGCGCGGCGGCCCAGCTCCCCACGATGCACGCCACGAGGATGGAGCCGGATCCCGAGACGATCAGGAGGACGACCGCCGCCGGCCGACGCACAACCGGGTTCGTGGAGGGTCCGTGCGGATTCTGCATGGAAGCACGCTAGAACCTCCGTGACGGACGCCGGCCGCCGGTCGCCGAAGGCACGCGGGGCCGCGCACCTGACTGCGCGGCCCCGGCTCGGATTCTGCGGGTGGCCTACGCCGAGACGGCGGTCTGCGCTGCGCGCAAGCCGTCCTCCAGCGAGGTGGTCGGGCGTCCGATGAGCCGGCTCAGCGTGCCCGGCGCATCGGCCAGGGCACCGTCGCGGATGTTTCCGTCGAGGGCGACCACGAAGTCCGCGGTGCCGGTGTCGAGACCGGCGTCGATCAGGATGGCGCGGTGCTCGTCGGGCGACACGGCACGGTACTCGACCTCACGGCCGACGATCGCTCCGACCGCAGCGGCGAGATCGGTGAAGGTCCAGGCAACGTCGCCGGCCAGTTCGTAGACCGCGCCCTCGTGCCCTGGCGTCGTCAGCACGACGGCGGCGGCGTCGGCATAGTCGGCCCGTGTCGCGCTCGCGACCCGGCCGTCGGCCGTGCTGGAGACCAGCGCGCCCGTCTGCGCGGCCGTGTCGAGCTGACCCACGTAGTTCTCGGTGTACCAGTTGTTGCGGAGGATGGTCGTGGTCAGTCCGGAGTCCGCCAGCAGCTTCTCGGTGGCCGCGTGCTCGGGGGCGAGCACGAGTGCGGTGTCGTCCGCGTGCGGCGCGCTCGTGTAGACGATCCGGCCCACCCCGGCCCGTACGGCGGCATCGATCGCATTGGCGTGCTGCTGCATGCGCTTGCCGACCTCGCTGCCGGAGACGAGCAGCAGGGCATCGGCGCCGGCGAACGCGGGGTCGAGCGTCTCCGGCTGCTCGAAGTCGATGACGGCGGTCTGAACACCCAGCGACGCGAGAGCGCTGAGCCTCTCCTCGGTGCGGCCGAGGGCCCGGATGTCCTGAGGGGCGACCCCGCGCTCGATCAGGGATTCGACGACGAGGCGTCCGAGGTGGCCGGTTGCTCCGGTGACGACGATGGTCATGGTGGTGTTTCCTTTCGGTCGGTCATCGGGTCCAACCTCGACCGTCCCGGGATACTTCCCAACGGAAGGTACCCACTTTTTGGTAAGTTACTGACGTGGACACCAGTTTTGCGCCCGTGAACGGCTTCGGCTTCACCGATGGCGTGCTACCGTCGGCCTGCCCGTCGCGGATCGTTCTGAATCACGTCACCAGCACGTGGGGTGTGCTCGTGCTCGTCGCCCTCTCCCAGCGGGATCACCGCTGGGGCGAGCTGCGCCGCACCGTGCAGGGCATCAGCGAGAAGATGCTCGCACAGACGCTGCGCACGCTCGAAAAGGACGGCTTCGTGCTCCGCACGGCACAGCCGACGATTCCGCCGCGCGTCGACTACAGCCTGACCGCGCGCGGCCGCGATCTCACCGAGCACCTGCTGCCGCTGATGGGCTGGATCGCCGCAAATGCCGACGACATCCTGACGCCGGACAGCGCCGCGACCGGCGGCACCGCGACGGACTCGGCCGCATTGGTACCCTGAACGGATGACCGCCGACGCTCCGACGACGCCGACTCCCAGCGCCGAGGGGCCCCGCACCCGTTCCGTTTCGCTGGATGTGCTCCGGGTGGTCGCGATCCTCGGCGTGGTCGCCATCCACGTCTTCGCCGGCATCGTCAACAACCAGGCCATCCGCGGATCGGGCACCTGGTGGGCGGCGACCATCATCGATGTGGGAAACGTCTGGGTGATCCCCGTCTTCGTGATGGTCAGCGGAGCGCTGCTCCTCGGGCCGCGCGCACACGCTGCGGGTCCCGCGGTCTTCTACCGCAAGCGGCTTCTGCGGCTGGGTCCCGCATTCGTCGCGTGGCAGCTCTTCTACATCATCGTCGTGCGCCTGGTGATGAGCCACCAGCAGCTCACCCTCATCCAGATCCTCGGTCTGGTGGCAGACGCGCAGTCGTACACCCACCTGTACTTCCTCTGGCTCATCGTCGGCCTGTACCTCGTCGCGCCGATCCTGGCTGCGTTCCTGGCCGCCGGCGGACCCCGGCGCGCCGTGATCCTCGCGGCGTCGCTTCTCGCCTTCACGTTCAGCGTCGTCGCGCTCTCCGGCCTGTCGGGCCTCTACGGCGACCCGCATCCGATCGCTCTGAACGCGCTCACGCAGTGGATGCCCTATGTCGGCTACTTCGTCGCCGGCTGGGCGCTGCGCAGTGTCGTGCTCGACCTGAGATGGACGCTGCTGACCGCGGTGATCACCGCTCTCCTCCTGGCCGAGACGATCTGGCAGTTCGCCGACCTCTCCCGGCCGGCGCTGCTGCAGGCCATCTCACCCACCACCTACATCGGCGCGATCGTCGGGATCGCCTCGATCGGCGTCTTCGTCGTCGGTCAGAGCCTGTTCGCCCGGGTCAGGCTCCGCGCCCGCGCATCCCGGATGCTCGCCCAGCTCTCCGACGCCGCTTTCGGCGTCTTCCTGGTGCACTTCTTCTTCCTCGTGCTCGCAATCACCCTGCTGCCCTGGCTCAATGCCGCACGCTCCAGCAATCTGGCCGTCGCGTTCGCGATGTGGGCGTCGATCGTCGTGGTGTCGTTCGCGGTCAGTCTCGGCGCGCGGCGCGTGCCCGGGCTGCGCCGGTTCTTCTAGCGCGGCGGGCGGACCAGGCGGTGGCGCGACGCGGCTCAGCGGCCGCGGCCGCCGCGCGCCCGGGTGTCCTGCTTGCCCGTCAGGTCTTTGCGCAGCTCCTTCGGCAGGGAGAACATGAGGTCCTCCTCCGCCGTCTTCACTTCCTGGACATCGCCGTAGCCGGCACCGCGCAGGTCGTCGAGGACCTCCTGCACGAGAACCTCGGGCACGGATGCTCCGCTGGTCACACCGACCGTCTCGACGCCGTCGAGCCAGTGCTGCTGGATCTCGCTGGCGTAGTCCACGCGATACGCGGCCTTCGCCCCGTATTCGAGGGCGACCTCGACCAGGCGCACCGAGTTGGACGAGTTGGCGGATCCGACCACGATCACGAGGTCGGCGTCTTCCGCCACCTTCTTGATGGCGACCTGGCGGTTCTGCGTGGCGTAGCAGATGTCGTCGCTCGGCGGATCCTGCAGCTTCGGGAAGCGCTCGCGGAGCCGGCGGACGGTCTCCATGGTCTCGTCGACGGACAGCGTGGTCTGCGACAGCCACACGACCTTGTCCGGATCCTTCACCGTGATGCGGTCGACATCGTCGGGACCGTTGACCAGAGTGACGTGATCGGGCGCCTCGCCGGCCGTGCCTTCGACCTCTTCGTGTCCTTCGTGTCCGATCAGCAGGATCTCGAAGTCGTCGCGCGCGAAGCGCACCGCCTCGCGGTGCACCTTGGTGACGAGCGGGCACGTGGCGTCGATGGCCTGCAGCCCGCGGTCGGCGGCGGACTGCACGACGGCGGGCGAGACACCATGGGCACTGAACACGACATGAGCGCCCTGCGGCACCTCGTCGACCTCGTCGACGAAGATGGCGCCCTGCTGCTCGAGGGTCGAGACGACGTGCACGTTGTGCACGATCTGCTTGCGCACGTAAACGGGCGCGCCGTAATGCTCGATGGCCTTCTCGACCGCGATGACCGCTCTGTCCACACCCGCGCAGTATCCACGGGGTGCTGCCAGCAGCACCCTCTTGTGTCCGACGACCGGGGTATCCTTGAGCCGGCCTCGCGCGCCGGGAATCCTCGGCATCGGAAGGCTGATGGTTGCGTCGCTCACCCCTTGATTCTAGGTGAGTGCGCTGAGGACTCGATGGGAGGCACCGGTGACGGAGACCGCGAGCGCACCCTCGATGGAGGTGGGACCACCCACAGCCGACGCGCCCTGGCCCGTCGCCACGCTGTCGAGCAAGATCCGTGGATGGATCGAACGCCTCGGCACCGCCTGGGTCGAGGGCGAGATCACGCAGTGGGGAATCTCCGGCGGCAACGTCTACGGCAAGCTGAAAGACCTCAACGAAGACGCCACGATCAGCTTCACGATCTGGTCGTCGGTGCGCGGCCGCATCCCGGCCGACCTCAAGCAGGGCGACCGCGTCATCGTGCTGATCAAGCCCAACTACTGGGTCAAGGGCGGCACGCTCACCATGCAGGTGTACGACATGCGGCACGTCGGCCTCGGCGACCTGCTGGAGCGCCTGGAGCGCCTGCGCCAGCAGCTCACGGCGGAGGGCCTGTTCGCGCCGGAGCGCAAACGGCCGCTCCCCTTCCTGCCGCACCGCATCGGTCTCATCACGGGCAAGGACTCCGACGCCGAGAAGGATGTGCTGCGCAACGCCCAGCTGCGGTGGCCTCAGGTGAACTTCCGCACCATCCACACCGCGGTGCAGGGCGACCGCACCGTCGCCGATGTGACGGCCGCCATCCGCACCCTCGATGCCGACCCCGAAGTCGAGGTCATCATCATCGCCCGCGGCGGCGGCGACTTCCAGAACCTCCTCGGGTTCAGCGACGAGATCCTCGTGCGCGCGGCGGCCGCAGCGACCACGCCCATCGTCAGCGCGATCGGCCACGAGGCCGACCGCCCGCTCCTCGACGAGGTGGCCGACCTGCGCGCCTCGACACCGACGGACGCCGCCAAGCGGGTCGTGCCCGATGTCGCCGAGGAGATGGTGCGCGTGCACCAGGCGCGGGTCAGGATCGGCATGCGCCTCACCCACCTGATCAGCGCCGAGATCGACCGCATCGGGCACCTGCGCTCCCGGCCGTCCCTCGCATCATCGTCGTGGATCGTGGACACCAGGGCCGAGGAGCTCACCCGGTTCGTCTCCCGCGGCGCCGAACTGGTCGAGCGGGCGATCGATCGCGAGGCGAACCGCACGGCCGAACTCCGCGGTCAGCTGCGTGCGCTCTCGCCCCAGGGCACCCTCGACCGCGGCTACGCCATCGTGCAGCTGCCCGGCGGCGCGGTACTGCGGTCGCCGGACGAGGCGCCGCACGGCACGCGCCTGACCGTGACCGTCGCCGGCGGAGCGCTCGGCGCCGTCTCGGACTCAGCCGCCGATCAGATCGACAAATAGAATGGATGCTATGCCCACCAACGAGGACACGCGCCTGCGCACCGACTCCCTCAGCTACGAGGAGGCGCGCGACGAGCTCGTGCGCGTCGTGGCCGAGCTCGAGCAGGGCTCGTCCACGCTGGAGCAGTCGATCGCGCTCTGGGAGCGCGGCGAGGCCCTCGCCCGCCGCTGCGAGGAATGGCTGATCGGCGCCAAGGCCCGGCTCGATGCCGCCCGCGCGGGAGCGCAGGCCGGGGCCGCGGGAGCTGCTGACCCCGAATGACCCCGCGCACCAAACCTCCGGCGGTCGTCGCCGAACTCGGCCGCCCGGAGACTCCGGAGGAGACCGCGGCCCGCAAGGCCGAGAACTCGGCGAACCACCGCAACCGGCAGACGGTGAACAACCTCGTCTTCTCGTTGCTCGCGACCGTGGGGCTCGTCATCATCATCGTCCTCGCCGTCCCGCGCGGCACCCCGGTCGACGTCTCGGCACCCGTGCCGTATCAGTCCATCGCCGCCGAGGCGCAGGGATCCGAGCCCGACCGGCTGCTCGTTCCCGACCTCCCGTCGCCCTGGAAGTCCAACAACGCGGAGCTGCGCACCAAGACGCCCGACAACGTCGATTCCTGGTACATCGGGCTGCTGACGCCGAAGAAGCAGTTCATCGGCATCACACAGGGTTTCGACGCCAACGACACGTGGGTCGCGTCGCAGGTCAACAAGACCATGATCAAGGGCACGACGACCATCGACGGCGTCACGTGGGATGTGTACGACAACCGCGACTCCGGCAATGACAACGGCAACGTCGACTTCGCTTACGTCACGCACGCCGGCAAGAGTTCGATCATCGTCTTCGGCAGCGCCGAGAATGATGAGTTCCACACGGTGGCGAGCGCGCTCGCCCCGCAGATCCGGCAGCTGGGAGGCTCCTGATGGGTATGCCACGACCGTCTCGGGTATGGGATGAGATGCTGCGCGGGAACGCGCGCTTCGTCGACGGCGACCCGGAGCATCCGCGTCAGGACGTCGAGCGACGCGAGACCCTCGCGGCCGCGCAGGCGCCGCTGGCGGCGATCTTCGGCTGCAGCGACTCCCGCCTGGCCGCCGAGATCATCTTCGACCTCGGACTCGGCGACGCCTTCGTCGTGCGCAACGCGGGCCAGGTGATGTCCGAGTCCGTGCTCGGCTCGCTCGAGTACGCCGTCGGAGTGCTGCACGTCCCGCTGATCCTGGTGCTCGGCCACGACGAGTGCGGGGCGGTGCGTGCCGCGATCGATTCCCAGGCCGCCGACGCCGACCCGCTGCCGCCGCACATCGCGAGCCTCATCCGGCCGATCGTCCCCGCCGTGCACCGGGTCACGCACACCCGCGCCGACCAGCCGATCGATCTCGCGACGGTCGACGCCGGCGAAGTGGGCCGCGAACACCTGCGCGACACCGTCGCCGAGCTCCTCGAGAGCTCCGAGTTGATCAGCGCTGCTGTCGCCGACGGATCGTTGGCTATCGTTGGTGCGAACTACCGGCTTCAAGAAGGCAGGGTCGTGCCCGACGTCGTCGTCGGACTGGCCGACCCGGCCACCGATTAGAGAACGCGCGACGACACCGGCACACGACGCCGGCGCCCGAACGCCCCAGAAAGGAAAACACACCGTGGTGGACACCCAGGCGGACACCGACTACCGCATCGAACACGACACGATGGGCGAGGTCCGCGTTCCCGCGGCCGCGCTCTACGGCGCGCAGACGCAGCGCGCGGTCGAGAACTTCCCCATCTCGGGGTCGGTGCTGGAGCCGGCGCAGATCGCCGCGCTCGCCCGCATCAAGAAGTCGGCGGCCCTCGCCAACGCCCGTCTCGGCGTTCTCGACCAGGAGATCGCCGATGCGATCGCCACCGCGGCTGACGAGGTCGTCAGCGGTACGCACGACGGCGAGTTCCCGATCGACGTCTACCAGACCGGCTCGGGCACGTCGTCGAACATGAACATGAACGAGGTGCTCGCGACGCTCGCGTCCCGTCGCCTCGGACGAGCGGTCCACCCGAACGATCACGTCAACGCGTCCCAGTCGTCGAACGACGTCTTCCCGACCTCGGTGCACATCGCCGTCACCGGCGCGCTGATCGACAACCTCATCCCGGCGCTCGACCACCTCGCCGTCGCGCTCGAGGAGAAGGCCGAGCTCTGGGCGACCGCAGTCAAGGCCGGCCGCACGCACCTCATGGATGCGACGCCCGTCACGCTCGGTCAGGAATTCGGCGGATACGCCGCGCAGATCCGCCTGGGCATCGAGCGGGTGCAGTCGGCCCTCCACCGCGTGGCCGAGGTGCCGCTCGGCGGCACCGCGGTCGGCACCGGCATCAACACGCCGATCGGCTTCCCGCAGCTCGTCATCCAGCTGCTCACCGAGGAGACCGAGCTGCCGATCACCGAGGCGCGCAACCACTTCGAAGCGCAGGCGAACCGGGACGCCCTGGTGGAGGCGTCCGGTGCTCTGCGCACCATCGCGGTCAGCCTCACCAAGATCTGCAACGACCTCCGCTGGATGGGCTCCGGCCCGAACACCGGACTCGGTGAGCTCCACATCCCCGACCTGCAGCCGGGCTCGTCGATCATGCCGGGCAAGGTCAACCCCGTCATCCCCGAGGCCGTGCTGATGGTCGCGTCGCGGGTCATCGGAAACGACGCCACCATCGCCTGGAGCGGGGCATCCGGGATGTTCGAGCTCAACGTGGCCATCCCGGTGATGGGGACCGCGCTGCTCGAGTCGATCCGCCTGCTCACGCAGGGCAGCCGTGTGCTCGCCGACAAGACGGTCGCCGGGCTCGAGGCCAACCTCGACCGCGCCCGCGCCCTCGCCGAGTCCTCCCCGTCGATCGTCACGCCGCTGAACCGGGTGATCGGCTACGAGGCCGCCGCGAAGGTCGCCAAGCACTCCGTGGCGCAGGGCATGACCGTGCGCGAGGCCGTCATCGACCTCGGGTTCGTGGAGCGCGGCGAAGTGACGCTCGAACAGCTCGACTCGGCGCTCGATGTGCTGAGCATGACGCACCCCGGCTGATCCTCCTCACCAGAGCAGCAGAACCACCCAGAACCCGCACAGCAGGTACGGACCGAACGCGATCCGACCTGCCCACCCGTCGCGGCCGGCCGCCATCGCTGCAAAGGCGACGGCGCCGGCTGCGACGAACGCCACGACGAAAGATGTGGCGGCGGCCGGCGCTCCGTGCAGCCCTCCCAGCACGAGGGCGAGCACGCCGGCCAGCTTCACGTCGCCCAGGCCCACCCCTCCGGCCGCCCCGAGCGCGAGGAACACCGTGACGGTCACTCCGGCCGTGACGACGGCCTCCCCGGGGGACCTGCCCATCCCGAGCGCCGCCCAGGCCAGTCCCACACCAGCGAACGCATACCCGGGGAGAACCCACGCGTTCGGGAGCCGTTGTTCGCGACGGTCGGCCACCCAGAGCGGGCCTGTCGCCGCCGCCAGGTAGCCGGCGCCGGCGATCGCGAGCGGATCGGCACCGATGCGCGTGATCGTGAGCAGCCCGAGCAACCCGCACAGACAGCTCAGACCGAGCAGCCCGCGGGAACCGACCGGATCGGCCGCCCCGGCGCGAGCGCGCGCGGCGGCGAGCCTCCCCCGTGCCCGTGCCCGCCGCCGCGTCCAGGCGGCCGCCGGCCCCCTGCGCGCCGGCCGCCTGCGCTCCCCCGTCGTTCCCCCCACGCAGCAACGCTAGCCACGTCCGGTGCGGCCCCACCGGTTATCCGCAGCCCATAGCCTCTCCACACCGGGCACGAACGCCGCCATCGCCCGAACCCCGAACACCCGGACCCGGAGCACACACGCACCACGGCGCCCGCCCCCGGAGCGGGGTGCAGGCGCCGCGCGCGCTTTCGGAAGTCCGTCCTACGCCAGCTCGTTGCCCTCGAGCATCTCGGTGACGAGCGCCGCGATCGCCGACCGTTCCGAGCGGGTGAGCGTGATGTGGCCGAAGAGCGGGTGGCCCTTCAGCGTCTCGATCACCGAGGCGACGCCGTCGTGCCGCCCGACGCGCAGGTTGTCGCGCTGCGCCACGTCGTGCGTCAGCACCACGCGCGAGTTCTGGCCGACGCGGCTGAGCACCGTCAGCAGCACATTGCGCTCCAGCGACTGCGCCTCGTCCACGATCACGAACGCGTCGTGCAGCGAACGGCCCCGGATGTGCGTGAGCGGCAGCACCTCGAGGATCCCGCGGTCCAGTACCTCGTCGAGCACGTTCTGCGACACCAGCGCCCCGAGCGTGTCGAACACGGCCTGGCCCCACGGGTTCATCTTCTCGCCCTGGTCGCCGGGCAGGTAGCCGAGTTCTTGGCCCCCGACCGCGTAGAGCGGGCGGAACACCATGATCTTCTTGTGCTGGTTGCGCTCGAGCACGGCCTCGAGACCGGCGCACAGCGCCAGCGCCGACTTGCCGGTTCCGGCACGGCCTCCCAGTGACAGGATGCCGACCTCCGGGTCGAGCAGCATGTCGATCGCCAACCGCTGCTCCGCCGACCGGCCGTGCAGTCCGAACACGTCCCGGTCGCCGCGCACCAGCTTGAATGACCCTTCCCCGGTCACTCGTCCCAGTGCCGAACCACGGTCGGAGTGGATGATCAGCCCGGTGTTGGCCGGGAGGTCCTCGACCAGCGAGGTCTGCATCCACTCGTTCTCATAGAGGTCGCTCATCGCCTCGGAGCCGAGGGTGAGCTCCGACAGCCCCGTCCAGCCGGAGTCGACGGCGAGCTCGTGCCGGTACTCCTCGGCGGCGAGGCCGATCGATGCCGCCTTCACCCGCAGCGGCAGGTCTTTGGAGACCACCGTCACGGCGAGTCCGTCGTTGGCCAGGTTCTGGGCCACCGCCAGGATGCGGGAATCGTTGTCGTTCAGCTGGAGCCCGCTCGGCAGCACGGACATGTTGGAGTGGTTGAGCTCGACCCGGAGCGAACCTCCGTCACCGACCGGGATCGGGAAGTCGAGGCGTTCGTGGAGGACCCGGAGCTCGTCGAGATTGCGCAGTGCCTGCCGCGCGAAGTAGCCGATCTCGGGGTCGTTGCGTTTGCCCTCCAGTTCGCTGATGACGATGACGGGGATGACGACGGCGTGCTCGGCGAATCGGAAGATCGCCTTCGGATCGGACAACAGCACCGAGGTGTCGAGCACGTACGTGCGCTCGTCCTGTTCGATGAGGTGCGTCGTCTGGTCCGTGTACGCCGGCTGTCGGGTTACGTGTTCGGTCACAACCACTCCCACCCCGCTCGCTCTGAGAGCTCGCGGATCCATTTGGCGAGTCGGCCGGTGGGTATAGAAACGAACTTACGTGGCCGTCTCGATCGGGCGCCGTGCCCGATACTGCGAAGCTACGCCGCACATCCGACAGTCGGCTCCGAAATGCGCGCGTGTCGTGTTTCGGTCAGGTGAACTCTCGCCCCCAGTTGAGGAGGTGGCGCGTCAGCTCGCGGAGGCGTATGACGTGAACGCGCCGCGGAGCATCCCGAGCGTCTCGTCCGTCGTTCCGGCGTGGACGCTGAGTCGCACGTTCGTCGCCCGTGCGGAAGCGCTCACCCCGTGGTTGAAGAGCGACGCGCTGAGCACCGTCAACTGCTCCGGGCGCGGCTCGAGCACGACGATGCCCGCGCGCTCGTCGGCGTTGCGCGACGACGCGACCGGGATGGCGTACTCGTCCGCGAGCTCGAGCACCTGCTCGACCCGATCGGAGATGGCGTCGCTGACCGCCGCGACACCGACGGCGGCGATCTCCTCGAGGGCCGCGGCGAACCGGGCCTCCGCCACGCGGTCGGGGTTGCTCACGCTGAAGGCGCGCGCGCCGTTCGCGGGGTCGGCGACCTCGTCCCACGAAGCGCCGGCGTCGGTCCCCGTCCACCCGCTGAAGACGGGCGTCAGGTGCTCGACAGCACGCTCGCTCAGCGCGAGGAAGCCGGTGCCCCAGCCGGCGCGCGTCCACTTCTGCCCACCGGATGCCACGACGTCCGCCACCTCGTACGGAACGTCGGCCACGCCGAAGCCCTGGATCGCGTCGACGATCAGCAGGCGGTCGCCGATGACCTGCCGGATGCCGTCGATGTCTGCGAGGTAGCCCGTGCGCGAGTCGACCAGGCTCACGGCCACGGCGCTCGTGTTCGGGGTGAGCTGCTCGCGCAGCTGGCCCGGCGTGACGCGACCGTGATCGGTCTCCAGCCACGCCGGCGTGATCACGTGCATCGCCTGGGCGGCGCGCACGGCCGCGTAGGTGACGCTGGGGAACTCGGCCGCGGAGAGGAGCACCTCGCCACCGGTGATGCCGAACAGCGCGTGCATGAGCCCGGATGAGGCGTTCGGCTGGAAGACGATGCGATCCGCGTCGAAACCGGTGACGGCGGAGACCGCCTCGCGGGCGCGCTCGCCTTCGCGCGTCATCCCGTCGATGCTGCCGAAGCGGCCCTTCGCCAGGATCTCGTACTGCCCGATCGCCTCGGCGAGCACGCTCGCCGAGATCGGACCGACCTTGCCGTAGTCGAGGTAGCCCGGCTCCTCGCGGAAGCCGGCTGCGAACTCGTCGATCGTCGTCATCTGGTGGTCCTCATCTGGTGTCGTCGTCGGGCTGTCGTCGCCGGGCTGCCATGCCGCTGGAGCGGTCATCGGCTCTCAACTGCCGTATCGCCGCTGACGGCGCGAGTAGTCGCGTACGGCGCGCAGGAAGTCGACCTCGCGCAGGTCGGGGCCGAGGGCCTCCACGAAGTAGAACTCGCTGTGCGCGCTCTGCCACAGCATGAAGTCGCTGAGCCGCTGCTCCCCCGAGGTGCGGATGACCAGGTCGGGGTCGGGCTGACCGCCGGTGTAGAGGTGCTCGCCGATCATGTCGGGCGTCAGCAGTTCGGCCAGCGTGTCCAGGCTCCCGCCGTCGGCCTCGTGGGCGGCGACGATGCTGCGCATCGCATCCGTGATCTCGGTGCGCCCGCCGTAGCCGATCGCGAGGTTCACGTGCATGCCGGTCTTGGTCGCCGTGCGCTTCTCGGCCTCGGCGAGCGAGGTGACGAGATGCTCCGGCAGGCCTGCGGTGGAACCGACGTGCTGCACGCGCCAGTCGCGGAAGCGGGAGAGATCGTCGGCGAGCTCGGCGATGATCTCCATCAATGCGGTGAGCTCGTCGCTGTTGCGGTTGGTGAGGTTGTCCGACGAGAGAAGGTACAGGGTGACCACCGAGATGCCGAGATCGTCGCACCACTCGAGGAATTCGCGCATCTTGGCGGCGCCGGCGCGATGACCGTGCGCCACGGTCTTGAGACCGAGCTGTCGCGCCCAGCGCCGGTTGCCGTCGATGATCATCGCGACATGGCGAGGCATGGCGTCTTTGGTGAGACCCCGCTTCAGGCGGGTCTGGTAGAGCCCGTAGAGGAGGCCGCGCCCGAGGGGGAAACTCCGTTTGCTCACAGAGGTACGTTACCGCGACCAGCAGGGCTGAACTCACAGCATCCGGGCACCGGCGGGCCAGTACCCTTGCAGCATGACGCCCCGCAAACGCCATGAGACCGAAGACGTCGCCGAGCTGCTCCATGAGCCGGCCGACACCCTCGGCCCCGCTGACGCGGCGGTCAAGGCCGACGAGACCGAGGGGCCGGACCTCCCGAACATCCCGCTCCTCGACGCGTCACCGGCGAACGTCGCCGAGGTCAAGCCGACCTGGCGCGGCTGGATCCACGCGGGCACGTTCCCCGTCACGATCGCGGCCGGCATCGTGCTCATCACGCTGGCTCACGGCGCCCCCGCCAAGTGGGCGTCCGCGGTGTTCATGCTGACCTCGATGCTGCTGTTCGGCAACTCGGCGCTTTACCACCGCTTCAACTGGAAGCCGCGCACCAAGGTCATCCTCAAGCGCATCGACCACGCCAACATCTTCCTGCTGATCGCGGGCACGTACACGCCGCTCGCCGTGCTCGCGCTGCCGTCGCAGAAGGGCATCCTGCTGCTCTCGCTGGTCTGGGGCGCCGCTCTGCTCGGCATCGGCTTCCGCGTGTTCTGGATCAACGCGCCGCGCTGGCTCTACGTCCCCATCTACATCGGGATGGGCTGGGGCGCGCTCGGCTACATCGTCGACCTGCTGGATGCGAACGTCGCGATGATGGTGCTGGTGCTCGTCGGCGGCGTGCTCTACACGATCGGCGCGGTGATCTACGGCATGAAGAAGCCGAACCCGTTCCCGGGCCGGTTCGGCTTCCACGAGATCTTCCACACCCTGACGGTGCTGGCCTTCCTCTGCCACTGGGCTGCGACGCTGATCATCGCGATGCATCCCGTGTACAACGCGGGCTGAGCCCTACGGGCGGTCGTCGTCGTCCCGGTCGTCCGGGCGACGCTCCGCCTCGGCCTGCTCCGCGTCCAGCTTCTCCGCGATCTCGGCGCGGTAGCGCACCCGCCGGATGCGGCGCACCATGTCGATCACCAGCAGCACCACGATCACGGCGATGACGAAGATGACGACGAAGCCCCAGACTCCGGGCGTGACGTCGTTGGGGTCCGCGCCGGAGGTCGGCGTCGGGCTCGGGGTGGCTGCGTCCAGTCTCAGGGACGCGCGCAGCAGCGCATCGGCGATCACGCGGCTCCCTCGAGTCCTGCGAAAAGGTCGGTTTCGGGCATCTGCGTCTCCACTTTCGAGTCGATGAGCTGGAAGTCTTCGGTCGGCCAGGCGCGGCGCTGAATGTCGTTCGGCCAGAAGAAGAAGGGGCTGTCGGGGGCGACCTGGCTGGCGTGCGAGCGCAGCGCCCTGTCACGGGTGTCGAAGAAGTCGGCGACCGGTACGCGGGTCGTCGCCTCGTACGGGCGTTCACCCATCCACTCACGCATGCCGGTCAGCTGCGCGATGAGCGGCGACTCCGGCTCCGACGCGACGAGCTCGTCGAGCACGGCGTTCAACCGGGCGGAGTTCATGGTGCGGTCGTAGTAGAGCTTCGAGACCTGCCACGGCGCACCCCCTTCGGGGTAGCGATCCGGGTCCCCCGCGGCCTCGTAGGCCTCGACGCCGACGACATGCGCCCGGATGTGGTCCGGGTGCGGATACCCGCCGTTCTCGTCGTACGTGATCATCACGTGCGGCTTGAAGTCGCGCACCAGCGCCACCAGCGGCGCCGCCGAGGTCTCGAGCGGAATGGACGCGAACGAGTTCACGGGCAGGGTGCCGTCGGCGCGCGCCATGCCGGAGTCGACGTAGCCGAGCCAGCGGTGCCGGATGCCCATCGCCTGCCGGGCGGCCGCCATCTCGCGTCGTCGCAGCCCCGGCAGATCGCGTCGGGCCATCGCGGCCGCGGAGTCCGCCAGTGCCTCGTTGAGCACGTCACCGCGCTCGCCGCCGGTGCACGAGACGACCATGACCTCGTCGCCGAGGCTGGTGTAGTAGGCGTAGGTCGCCGCACCCTTGCTCGACTCGTCGTCGGGATGGGCGTGGACCGCCATCAATCGCCGCGTCACCGTACCGTTTCCTTCTGCCTGGCCTGGAGCACGATTCTCAGATTCGTCTCCTAGTCTTGGAGTTCAAGCCTACCGTCGTCGTACGACGGACCATTTCACAGGAGTGAGCAGTGCTGGAGCAAGCATGGCGGTGACCGAGACCCTCGATCAGCGCTACGGGCGAACCCCCGATCGCAAGCGGCGCGCGCGCTGGTGGATCATCGGAGCGGCGGTGGCGTTCGTCGCCGTCTTCACCGCCTGGACCTTCTGGGCGGGCTGGGACGGCGACCAGGCGAACCTGGAAGCGACCGACACCGCGTTCACCATCACCGATGCGCACCACGTGAACATCAGCTTCACCATCAACACGCCCGAGGGCACCCCGGTGACCTGCGCGGTGCAGGCGCTCAACGAATCGTTCGCGATCGTCGGCTGGCGCATCATCAGCTACCCGGCATCGGATGCTCGGCTGACGACGCACACCGAGACCATCCGCACCACGGAGCAGAGCAACACGGGATTGATTTCGAGCTGCTGGCTGACCTAGGCTGTTTCGATACGCCCTGACGAGTCGTCAGGGCGTCGACTTTATGTCGCCGGTCACCCGACCGGCCAGGATCTGCACAACCGGCCGCACGCCGGTGGCGCAAAGGAGTTCATCATGTCTCAGGATTCTCAGGTCACGTTCTTGACCCAGGATGCTTACGACCGCCTCGCCGCGGAGCTCGAGGAGCTCAGCGTCAACGGTCGCAATGAGATCGCCAAGCGCATCGAGGCCGCCCGCGAAGAGGGCGACCTCAAGGAGAACGGCGGCTACCACGCGGCCAAGGACGAGCAGGGCAAGATCGAGTC
Source organism: Leifsonia sp. 10N434 (assembly GCF_056394405.1). Lineage (NCBI taxonomy): Bacteria > Bacillati > Actinomycetota > Actinomycetes > Micrococcales > Microbacteriaceae > Leifsonia > Leifsonia sp. 10N434. Next base: position 101,505 of record NZ_JBFTHV010000004.1, read on the forward strand.
GCGCATCGTGCAGCTCACGCTGCTCCTGCGGCACGCCACCGTCGGCGCGGCGCCCGAGAGCCACGGCGTCGTCGAGCCGGGCACGGTCATCACCGCGACGATCGCCGGCGACGAGAGCGTCTTCCTGATCGGAAACCGCGAGATGGCCGCGGGCAGCGACCTTCCTGTCTACAGCGAGCAGAGCCCGCTCGGCGCGGCCATCCTCGGCCTGACCGTCGGCGACTCGACGAAGTACACCGCGCCCAACGGCAAGGAGATCGCGGTCACGGTCGACAAGGTCGAGACCTACGCGGGGCAGTAGCCCGACGCTTGCACGAACGAAGCGGGCCGGCACCCTGGGTGCCGGCCCGCTTCGTCGCTCGCGGCCCGTCGCCGGGCGCGTGGCTACTCGTCGTCGACCACCGGGTCGTATCCGGCCGAGCGCAGCGCTTCGATGACCTGCTTGCGGTGATCGGTGCCGCGCGTCTCGACGCTCACGTCGAGCTCGACCTGGCTGATCTGGAGCCCGCGACCGTGCCGGGTGTGCAGCACCTCGACCACGTTGGCGTTGGCGCCGGCGAGGATCTCGGAGATGCGCGCGAGCTGACCGGGGCGGTCGGGCAGCATGATCGTGAGCTTGAGATAGCGGTCGGACGCGGCGAGCCCATGGCTGATCACCCGCTGCATCAGCAGGGGGTCGATGTTGCCGCCGGAGAGGATCGCGACCGTCGTGCCGTTCGGCGCGACCTTGCCGGCCAGGATCGCCGCCACCGAGACGGCGCCGGCGGGCTCGACGACCATCTTGGCGCGCTCGAGCAGCACGAGCATGGCGCGCGCGATGTCGTCTTCGCTGACCGTGACGACCTCGTCGACGATGTCGCGGATGATCTCGAAGTTCAGGGCGCCGGGCTTGCTGACCGCGATGCCGTCGGCGATCGTCGCGACGAGCGAGATCTCGGTGGGCTCCCCCGCGGTGAGCGAAACAGGGTAGGACGCCGCATTGGCCGCCTGCACGCCGATCACGCGGATCTCGCGCCCGTCACGGGCGGCACGCTGCTTGACCGCGCTGGCGACGCCGGAGATCAGGCCGCCGCCGCCGATCGGGATGATCACGGTCGCGGCATCCGGCACGGCGTCGAGGATCTCGAGACCCAGCGTCGCCTGCCCGGTGATCACGTCGAGGTGGTCGAAGGGCGGGATGAGCACGGCGCCGGTCTCGGCCGCGAAGTCGGCGGCGGCGCGGAGCGTCTCGTCGACGATGCTTCCGCTGAGCACCACGTCGGCGCCGTACGCGCGGGTGGCCTGGAACTTGGGGATGGCGACGCCGACGGGCATGAAGATCGTGGCGTGGATGCCGAGCTCTCGGGCGGCGAACGCCACGCCCTGCGCGTGGTTGCCGGCCGAGGCGGCGACGACGCCGCGTTCTCGCTCCTCAGCGGTCAACTTGGCGAGCCGGTTGTAGGCGCCGCGGATCTTGTACGACCCGGTGCGCTGCAGGTTCTCGCACTTGAGGAGGACCGGGGCGCCGAGCACATCGGTGAGATACCGCGACGTCTCGATGGGCGTGGGCTCTGCGACGCGGCCCACGATCGCGCGCGCCGACTCGATCTCGTCGAGGCTGGGCCCTGCGAAAGGTGTGCGCGTCGTGTCAGTCAGCGTAGCCACGCGATCAGCCTACTCGCGCCCGTATTCCGGAAACCGAATGTGAACGGATTCCCGTCACACCCTCGGCTTGCGTACGGGTCGTGGCACCGTCTGCCAGAGCACGGTGGTCGGCTCGCTGTACGCGCCGGGTGGCTGCGAGCGCCAGACGCCGCTCGAGACGTAGTGCACCATCACGTTGAGCACCGCCGCGAACGGCACCGCGAAGAGGGCTCCCGGGATGCCGGCGAGGAGCGAACCGGCAGCGACCACCAGCACCACCGCGAGCGGGTGAACCTTGACGGCGGTGCCCATGATGAACGGCTGCAGCACGTGGCCCTCGATCTGCTGCACGAGCAGCACGACGCCGAGCATGATGAGAGCGAACACCCAGCCCTTGAAGATGAGGGCGATGAGCACGGCGAGCGCGCCGGTGATCACCGCGCCGACGATCGGGATGAACGAGCCCAGAAACACGAGCACGGCGATCGGCGCCACGAGCGGCAGGCCGAGGATGAACGCCCCGAGTCCGATGCCGACCGCGTCGATCGAGGCCACGACGATCTGAACCTTGACGAAGTTGCGCAGGGTCGTCCAGCCGGCCTGACCGGCGCCGTCGACGGCCGGGCGTGCACGCCGCGGGAAGATCCGCACGATCCAGCCCCAGATGCTCTTGCCGTCGATCAGGATGAACAGGGTGCTGAACACCGTGAGCAGCAGACCGGTGAGCACGTGACCCAGGGTCGACCCGAGCGACAGGGCTCCCGAGATGAACACCTGGCTGTCCTGCTGCACGGAGTTCCAGATCGAGTCGAGGCCGCTGGTGATCTGCGCTTCTGTCAGTCCGAGAGGACCCGTGGTCAGCCAGGAGCGGAACTGGTCATAGGCGGCGACCGACTGCGTGCTGAGCTCGTGGCTCTGCCGGGTGACCTGCCAGACGGCGAGGTAGAGGAGTCCCCCGACGACCACGAGAACGCTCACCATCGCCGCGACGATCGCCAGCCAGCGCGGCCACTTGTGCCGGTGCAGCACGTCGACGAACGGAACGAGCAGTGCCGAGATCAGTACGGCGATCAGGAGCGGGATGATGATCAGTCGCAATTGGATGACGAGGAACACCACCACGGCGATGACCGCGCCGATCACCAGCAGCCGCCACGACCACGCCCCGGCGATGCGCATGCCCCGCGGCAGCGCCTCGTCGATCGGTTCGAGCACCTCGCCGGCGTCGCGTCGCCGCCGGTTCAGGAACCAGCCGCGGGCCGGCGCCCGGTTCTCTGCCGGGAGGGGCGGGGGAACCGGCTCAGTCGCATCCGTGTCTGCCATGCTCGCCAGTTTATGGGCGTGCTCGTTCGTCGCACCGGGGTTGACGGCGGTTGGGCAAGATGCTCAGTGCGCGCTCAGCCGGGAGCCGGACATGCGCGACCGCCCCGCACCTACCGTGCAGCAGGCGCCGGTGTGGCGGTCACCGGCGTCCCCGCCAGTTCGAGGTGCACCCGCGAACCGGCCTCTGGCGTCTCGTGCGCCGCGTGCTGCAGCGCGAGCTCCGTGCCGTCGTCCAGCTGCACCCGTGTGCGCCGCAGCGCGCCGAGGAAGCTCGTGGAGACGACCGTGGCCGGGATGCCGTCGGACGCGAGCAGCACGTCCTCGGGACGCAGGTAGGCGAGCACCTCCCCGTCGGCGAGCCCGCTGTTCACCAGCGGCAGCCGACGGCCCAGGACCGTCAGCGCTCCGGCCGACAAGTTCCCCGCCACCCGGTTGTTCAGCCCGACGAACTCGGCGACGAACGGCGTCGCCGGCCGGCGGTAGAGCTCCTCTGGTGTCCCGATCTGCTCGATGTCGCCCGCCCGCATCACCGCGACACGATCGGCGATGGCGAGCGCCTCCTCCTGGTCGTGGGTGACGAAGAACGTCGTGATGCCGAGCTCGCTCTGGATGCGCCGGATCTCCTCGCGCAGCTGCACGCGCACCTTGGCGTCGAGGGCGGAGAGCGGCTCGTCGAGCAGCAGCACGCGCGGCCGGGTGACCAGCGCGCGGGCGAGGGCGACACGCTGCTGCTGCCCGCCGCTGAGCTGGTGCGCGTACCGCTCGGCGTGCTGGCCGAGGCCGACCAGCTCGAGGGCCTCCAGCGCGCGTTCCCGCCGCACGGCCGCGGGAACCTTGCGCATCCGGAGCCCGAACTCGACGTTCGCGCCCGCTGTGAGGTGCGGGAACAGCGAGTACGACTGGAACACCATGCCGAGGTCGCGTCGGTTGGTCGGCTCGTCGGTCACGTCGACGCCGTCGATCAGGATGCTGCCGGCATCCACCCGCTCGAGCCCGGCGAGCGCGCGCAGAGCGGTGGTCTTGCCGCAGCCGCTCGGCCCGAGCAGGGCGATGAGCTCGCCCGGCGCAGCGGCGAGCCGGATGCCGTTCAGGCCGACTCCCCCGCCGAAGTCGCGCACTACGTCGCGCAGTTCGACGGTGGAGCCGAGGTCGGTGGCGCCGAGCGCCACGGTTTCGGTCTGGGTCATGACGGGCTGCCTTTCGCCGGGCGCCGTCGTGCCGCGACAAGGCGGTCGACGACGACGAGGAGGAGGAATGCGAACACCAGCGCGAGCAGAGCGAAGATGACCGCGACGAACGGATCGGACTGCGACACCAGCAGCAGCGACGTCTGCAGGTTGACGCGGCTGAGCAGGGAGGCGATCGTGAACTCGCCGAGGACCACGGCGACCGACAGCACGCTCGCCGCCAGGATGCCGCGCCGGAGGTTGGGCACCAGGATGCGCGTGAGCACGCTGAACCAGCCGGCTCCGAGCGAGCGGCCGGCCTCGCTGAGGGTGATGATGTCGATCGCGGCGATGTTGCTCTGGATCGCGCGGTAGGCGTACGGGAGCACCGTGATGCCGTACGCGAACGCGAGCGTCCAGGTGCCGGAGCCGAAGATCTGGGTGACGACGGCGTACGTCGGCGCCAGGCCGACGACGAGCACGATCGCCGGGATCATGATCGGCAGCAGGCAGACCACCTCGAGCAGGCGGCGCAGCCGCGGCAGGCGCAGCTCGACGAGCACCATTGTCGGCAGCAGCACGAGCAGCACGATGAGCACCGTGACCAGTGCGAGCACGAGCGAGTTGCCGAGCCCCTGGTAGATGCGGTCGTACCGCGTCGTGGTGCCGCTGAAGACGAGGATCCAGCGGCTGAAATCGTAGACGCCGGGCTTCGCGGTGCGCAGCGTGAACTCGAGCATCGAGAAGAGCGGGATGAGGAAGAACAGCCCGAAGACGCTCCAGATCACGGCGCGGGTCACCGGTCCCGGCCCGAAGCGCAGCGTCTCGCGGCCGCGGCTCATCGCTGCCACCGCGCGGTGCGCGACACCAGGGCCGAGTAGCCGAGCATCACGACGATCATCACCACGAGCATCCCGAGCGCCATCGAGCCGGCGAGGTTCGCGCGGCCGAGCACGGTCTCGCTGATCAGCGCCTGGCGGATCTGCAGCGACACGATGTTGTTGGCCTGGCCGACCAGCGCGGCCGCGGTCGCGTACGACGAGAAGGCGTTCGCGAAGAGCAGCAGCAGGCTGCCGAGGAACGACGGCAGCAGCACCGGGATGCCCACTCGCAACCAGTAGGTCGCGCGCGATCCGCCCAGGGTCGCGTTGGCCTCGAGCCATTGCGGCTTGAGGCCCTCCAGGGCGGGCATGAACGTGATCACCATCAGCGGGATCTGGAAGTAGAGGTACGGCAGGATGAGGCCGGGAACGGTGTACAGCCAGACTCCGTTCTCGTAGATGTTGATGTGGAACTGGTTGCGGAGCAGCACGGTGACCAGTCCCTGGGCGCCGATCGTCGCGATGAACGCGAACGCCAGCATGACGCCGCCGAACTGCGCGAGCACGCTGCTGGCCGAGTCGACCAGGGAACGCGCGACGCCGCCCGGCCGTGAACGCAGCATGGCGAAGCAGAGCGCGGCACCGGCGATCGCCCCGACGACGGCGGTCACCGCCGAGAGGAAGAACGCGCCGAAGAACGATCCGGCGACCGCCGGTTCGGCGAGCCCGGTGATGTTCGCCCAGGTGAGACGGCCGGTGCCGTCGAAGAACCCGCTCCCGACGGCGACCACCGTCGGGATGGCGAGGAACACGACCACGTAGAAGGCGAACGGCGTGAGCCCGAGGATCGCGGGCATCCCGCGCCGGCGACGACGGGGAGCAGCGGCCGCGCGCGACAGCGAATGCCGCCGGGTGTCAGCCCCGGCGGCATTCGCGTCGATCGCCGGCGCGAGTGCGTCAGCTGAGGAGGTCACTAGCCGACCGCGTTGGCCCACTTGGCGTTCAGCAGGGTTCCGGCATCCGTCGCCTGCTTGTCCGTCATGACGGCCACCGTGTCGAGCTTGCCCGGGAACTCGGCCTCATCGAGCGTTCCGGCCTTCTCCATGGCGTCGACGCGGGCCGGGTAAGCGCCGCCCTTCAGCCACGCGTTCTGAGCGTCGTCGCTGTAGAGGTACTCCTCCCAGAGGCGAGCGGCGGCCGGGTGCGGCGCGTCCTTGTTGATCGCCTGGTTGTAGTAGCCGACATACGCGGTGCCGGGGAGCACGACGTACTTCCAGTCGATGCCGCCGCCCTTGATCGTGTCGGAGGTCGAGTAGCCCTTCTGGTTGAACGACCAGTCGAGCAGCACCGGGGTCTCGCCCGAGGCGATGGTGTTCGGCTTGCCGTCGGCGGCGTTCCAGTTGCCAGCCTTCTTGAGCTTCGAGAACCAGTCGATGCCCGGAGTGAGGTCGTCGAGGGTCCCGCCGGCCTGCAGGTCGGCGTAGGCCACGGCCCCGGCGGCGGCAGCGGCCTGGGTCGGGTTGCCGTTGAGCGCGACCGCGCCCTTGTACGCGGAGCCCAGCAGGTCGTCGAACGACGTCGGAGCGGTCTTGATCTTGTTGGCGTCGTAGCCGACCGACATCACACCGTAGTAGCCGACCTTCCAGAGACCGGACGGCTCCTTCTGCTCGGCGGGGATGTCATCCCAGCCGGTGGGCTTGTACGGGGCGAAGTACTGGGTGTTCGCCAGCGCGACGGAGCTGCCGATGTCGAACGTGTCCGGAGCGGTGTCCTGGCCCTTGAGCTTCTTGGCCGCGTCGATCTCCTCCTGGCTGGACGCGCTGTCCTGGCTGGGGTTGATCGTGATCCCGTACTTCTTGGTGAAGCCGTCGAAGATCTGCTGGTAGTTCGCCCAGTCGCCGGGCGTGGCGATGATGTTGAGGGTCCCCTCCTTCTTCGCGGCCGCGACGAGCGCGTCCATCGAACCGAAGTCGGAGACGCTGGTGGCGGTTGCCGCGTCGGCGGACGAGCCGCCCGAGGAGTCTGCTGCGTTGGCGCCGCCCGAGCAGGCGGCCAGCGACAGGGCGACGACGGTGGCCGCGGCGGCCAGGCCGGCGACGCGTGTGCGCTTCATGGTCAAGGTTCCTCCAGTGTGGGGTGTCCCGGATGGTCGTCGCCCGATCGGTGGGCGGCTTCGGATTCCCGTCCGGACCAACGCTCACGCTAAGCAGCGGCGGCGACCGCGATAGGAGCGACAGATGGACGCGAGGTGAACGCTCGCGGAACCGCTGTCCGAGGCTCACGCTAGGGTCGTCATCGTGGTTGAAAAGGTCTCTCCGGCGCTCGCGCGGCGCATCGCGCTCGCCGCTCAGGGCTTCGGCCGCCCGCGCGCCGCCACGGTCGGCACCCGCCAGCTGAACGGGCTGATCGACCGCATCAATCTGCTGCAGATCGACTCCGTCAACGTCTTCGAGCGCAGCCACTATCTGCCGGCCTTCGCACGGCTTGGCAGCTACGACAAGACCCTGCTCGACAACATCACCATGACGCCCCGAGCGCCGCACACCGAGTACTGGGCGCACGAGGCGGCGTTCATGCGGCGCGAGGACTGGCCGCTCTTCCAGTGGCGCATGGATGCCCAGCGGAAGCGGTACACGAAGCCGGGCACCTGGTTTCCGCAGAACCTCACGACGGTCGACTGGCTGCGCGCCGAGCTCGCCGCCAACGGCCCGCTGACGGCGGGCGAGATCGAGCACGATGCGAACACGCGCACCGGTCCGTGGTGGGGCTGGTCCGACGTGAAGCGGGCGCTGGAGCTCATGTTCATCTTCGGCGAGGTCGCGATCGCCGGCCGCACGCGCTTCCAGCGGCGGTACGCGCTGGTCGACGACGTGCTCCCGGCGAACATCCTCCAGACGCGCATCGAGACCCCGGATGCGGTCCGCGAGCTGATCCGCCGATCGGCCGTCGCCCACGGCATCGGCACGGCGGGCGACCTGGGCGACTACTATCGCATCCAGCGCGCGCCGGCCCTGGCGGCCATCCGCGACCTCGAAGACGCGGGAGAGCTCATCCCGGTCACGGTGCCCGGCTGGGAGCGAGGCGGCCGGCCGGAGAAGGTGTGGCTGCACCGGGATGCGCGCCTCCCTCGGCGCATCGAGGCCACCGCGCTGCTCTCGCCGTTCGACCCCGTGGTCTGGTACCGGGATCGCGCCCTGCGCATGTTCGACTTCCACTACCGCATCGAGATCTACACCCCGGCCGAGAAGCGCATCTTCGGCTATTACACGCTGCCGCTGCTCATCGACGACCGCGTGGTCGGCCGTGTCGACCTGAAGAGCGACCGGCAGGCCGGCGTGCTCCGGGTGCAGTCGGCGTGGAGCGAGCCGGGTGCGCCGGCGGAGACGGTCGAACGGCTGATCCCCGTCCTTCGGGAGGCCGCCGCCTGGCAGGGTCTCGGCGACGTGACGGTCGCCGACCGGGGCGATCTGGCACCGGCGCTGGCGCTCGCCCTCCGCTGAGCCTGACGGGCCCGGCACGCCCGGAGTACGATCCGGAGCATGACTGATGAGATTCCTGAAGATCACTACACGGCCGTGCTCGTGAACCCCGACGGCTCGGTCTACACCGAGGTGGTGCAGAGCCTGGTCGACGGCAGGCCGGCCGACCCGATCCGCGATGTCACGACGGTCGGCGGCCAGAACGTCGAGAGCGTGTGGCGCCCCGACGGCGACCCGGTCGACGGGCGCGTGCCCTACCGCTACGTGGGGACGGGCGAACTGGAGGAATGAGCATCCGGCACCTGAGCGTGCCGTAGGACTCGAGGGAAGTGCCGTGCGCCTGGTGCGCACGGCGCTCGCGATCCTGGCTTTGCAGCCGGCATACGGATACGAGATCACGGCGCGACTGCGCGAGCAGGGGTTCTCCGACATCGTCGAGGGAACCGTCTATGCGCTGCTGATCAGGATCGAGCAGCGCGGCCTCGTCGACGTCGCGAAGGTCCCGTCCGAGAAAGGCCCGCCGCGCAAGGTCTACTCGCTCAACGCAACGGGCAGCGAGTACCTCGAGGAGTTCTGGGGTTCCTGGAGCTTCCTCGCCGAGCGGATCGACCAGCTCCACCGCAACATCGAACACCCGCAGAGAGACGGAGAGTAATCATGGCAGGGAAATGGATCGAGACCCTCACCGGGTCGCTCGAGCAGAAGAAGCAGTACAAGCAGGACAAGGCGCGCATCGACGCGCTCCCCGAGCCCTACGGCGCCGCGGCGAAAGCCGTGCACCGGTACCTGATGTACTTCGGGGGCATCACCGACGGGGACACCCTCGTGACGATGTTCGGCGACCTGGCCGACCTGTGGGAGCGGGCGGCGGTCGACGGCACACCGGTGCGCGAGATCGTCGGCGACGACCCGGTCGAGTTCGCCGAGACATTCGCTCAGGCCTACCTGGGCACGCAGTGGATCGACAAGGAGCGCGCCCGCCTGAACAAGGCGATCGCCGACGCCGAGAAGGAGGAACGGAAATGACCACCGACGCCGCGATCCGGGTGCAGGGCATCCGGAAGTCGTTCAAAGACCTGCAGGTGCTGCAGGGTGTCGACTTCGAAGTCACGCCGGGGAGCATCTTCGCCCTGCTCGGTTCGAACGGAGCGGGCAAGACCACCCTGGTGCGCATCCTGTCGACGCTGCTCAAGGCGGATGACGGCACGGCCACCGTGCACGGCTTCGATGTCGCCGCCAAGCCCGGCGATGTGCGCGAGTCGATCAGCCTCACCGGTCAGTTCGCCGCCGTCGACGAGGTGCTCACCGGTCGCGAGAACCTGGTGCTCGTCGCCCGGCTGCGCCACCTGAAGAACCCCGGCGCGATCGCGGACGAGCTGCTCGCCCGCTTCTCGCTCACGGACGCGGGCAACCGCAAGGCGGCGACGTACTCGGGCGGCATGCGCCGCCGGCTCGACATCGCGATGAGCCTGATCGGCAACCCGCCGATCATCTTCCTCGACGAACCGACGACCGGCCTCGACCCGCAGGCGCGCATCGAGGTGTGGCAGACGGTCAAGAAGCTCGCCGGCCAGGGCACGACGGTGCTGCTCACGACGCAGTACCTCGACGAGGCCGAGCAGCTCGCCGACCGCATCGCGATCCTGCACAAGGGCACGATCATCCAGAACGGCACCCTCAGCGAACTCAAGCAGCTCCTCCCGCCCGCTCAGGTGGAGTACGTCGAGAAGCAGCCCTCCCTCGAAGACGTCTTCCTCGCCCTCGTCGGCGAGACCGGCGAGACCGGCGGCTCCGAGACCCAGACCGATCCGACCGGCACCGACAGCGTGGACGCAGGCGCGGCCCCCGCACGAAAGGAATCATGATGACCACCCACGTCCTCGGCGACACCGGCGTGCTGACCGGCCGTTCGCTGCGACACATCCTCCGCAGTCCCGACACGATCATCACCACCGCGGTCACCCCGATCGCGCTGATGCTGCTGTTCGTCTACGTGCTCGGCGGCGCGATCAACACGGGAAGCAGCGAGTCGTACGTCAACTACCTGCTCCCGGGCATCCTGCTCATCACGATCGCGTCCGGCGTCGCGTACACCTCGTACCGGCTCTTCCTCGATCTGCAGGGCGGCATCTTCGAGCGGTTCCAGAGCATGCCGATCGCACGATCGAGCGTGCTCTGGGGTCACGTGCTCACCTCGCTCGTGGCGAACATCGTCTCCGTGGCGATCGTCATCGGCGTCGCGCTGATCATGGGGTTCCGCACCGGGGCATCCGTCGGCGCCTGGCTCGCGGTCGCCGGCATCCTGATCCTGTTCACCCTGGCCCTGACCTGGCTCGCCGTGATCGCCGGCCTCTCGGCGAAGACGGTGGACGGCGCGAGCGCCTTCAGCTACCCGCTGATCTTCCTGCCGTTCATCAGCTCGGCGTTCGTCCCCACCGACTCGATGCCGGGGCCGGTCGCCTGGTTCGCCGAGAACCAGCCGGTGACCTCGATCGTGAACACCATCCGCGCCCTGTTCGCCGAACAGCCCGTCGGCAGCGACATCTGGGTCGCTCTCGCCTGGCTCGTCGGCATCCTGGTCATCGCGTACGCGTTCGCGATCGCGATCTACCGGCGCAAGATCAGCTGACCAGACCGGCACGACATCGCCCGCCTTCCCCAACAGGGAGGCGGGCGATGTTCGTCGTGCTCCGGCTGGTCGCCTAGAAGGTGCTGCCCATCTTCTCGAGGCGCTCGACGCGCTCCGGGATGGGCGGGTGCGTGCTGAACAGGCGGCTCATCAGGCTGGGCCGGAGCGGGTTGGCGATCCAGAGGTGCGCCATCGAGGTGTTCTGCTTGCGCATGGGACGACCGTAGGCCTCCAGCTTGAGCAGGGCGCTCGCCAGGGCATCCGGGTGGCGGGTGGTCATCGCGCCCGTCGCGTCGGCGAGGTACTCGCGCTGCCGAGAGACCGCCAGCTGCACCAGGGTCGCGACGAGCGGCGCGATGATCGCGGCGACGAGCCCGAACACGATGATGATCGGGTTTCCGCCGCCCCCACCACCGCTGTTGTTGTTGTCGCGTCCGCCGCCCATGCCGCCGAAGAAGGCCATGCGCAAGAAGATGTCGGCGATGAAGCCGATGGCGACGGTCAGCCCGAAGACGATCATCGACAGCCGGATGTCGTAGTTGCGCACGTGCCCCAGCTCGTGGGCCATCACGCCCTCGAGCTCGGCGTCGGTCATGATGTCGAGCAGGCCGGTCGTCGCGGCGACCGAGGCGTGCTGAGGGTCACGGCCGGTGGCGAACGCATTCGGCGCGGGGTCGTTCACGATGTAGACGGCCGGCATGGGGGTGCCCGTCGCGATCGACAGGTTCTCGACGACGTTCCAGAGCCGGGGATTGTCGGCCTTCTGGATGGGGATCGCGCCGGCCATGCTCAGCGCCTGGCTGCTCGCCAGGAAGTACTGGAACACGGCGTAGAGAACCGCGATGACCAGCACGATGACGACGATCGCCGTGTTGTGGTAGATGTATGCCGCGAGCCAGCCGAGGCCGCCGATGATCAGCAGGAACAGCAGGATGGTGAAGACCGTATTGCGCTTGTTCCTGGCAATAGCCCTGTACATCGCCGCCCGCTAGAACTGGACGCGCGGCGGCTCGGCGATGGCCGCCAAGTCGTTGACCTCGAAGAAGCCGCGCTCGGAGAAGCCGAGGCGCTTCGCGAAGATGTTGTTCGGGAACACCTTGATCTTGGTGTTCAGCTCACGCACTCCACCGTTGTAGAACCGGCGCGACGCCTGGATCTTGTCTTCGGTGTCGACCACGTCGGCCTGCAGACGCAGGAAGTTCTGGCTCGCCTGCAGCTGCGGGTACGCCTCCGCGACCGCGAAGATGCTCTTCAGCGCATTCTGCATGTGGCCCTCGGCCACGGACGCCTCGGCCGGCCCCTGAGCAGACAGCGTCTCGGCGCGCGCCTGGGTGACGGACTCGAAGACGCCCTTCTCGTGCGCCGCGTAGCCCTTGACCGTCTCGATCAGGTTCGGGATGAGGTCGGCACGCCGCTTGAGCTGCACGGTGATGTCACTCCACGCCTCGTCGACACGCACGTTGAGCGTGACCAGCGAGTTGTAGGTGGCCCACAGGTAGATCCCGATGATCGCAACGATGACGACAACGATGATGACCGGGATGAGCCATTCCATTTTCGGGTACTCCTTGATGACAGGCGCGGATACTCGTGCGCGATCTTCATCCTAACGGCGGCCGGGAGTGCTCCCACTGCGTTCCCACCACTCTCAAAGCAACCACCGTGCGATCGGGCAGGCAGTACTCGGCGCATACGCTGCCGACCGTTCGCCCGGGTGCAGAATGGGCACGTGAGTGAGCTGGCGGAGCGACGCAAAAGGGGCCGGCCGCGCAAGGAGGCGCGGAGCGGGGCGTCGGCGCGCGCGGCCATCCTGAAGGCCGCCGCCGAGGAGTTCGCGGAGCGCGGCTACGAGGCCGCCTCACTGAGGGCCATCGCCCGCCGGGCGGCTGTCGACTCGGCCCTCGTGCACCATTACTTCGACGACAAGGCCGACCTCTTCACCGCGTCGCTCGAGGCGCCGCTGCGTCCGGACCGCGCCCTGGAGGTCATCCTGGCCGGACCGCACGACGAGATCGGCGTCAGCGTCGTGCGCTTTCTGCTCGAACAGCTCGAGAACCCCAAGGCGCAGGCCCGGATGGTGGCGATCCTGCGCACCGCCCTCAGCAGCGGCCCGGGCAGCCGCATGCTCAGGGAGTTCCTCACCCGCGAGGTCTTCCTGCGGCTCGCGACGGCAGCCGGCGGCGACGACGACGCCCGGCTTCGCGCGAATCTCGCGGCCGCTCAACTCGTCGGCGTGATGATCACGCGCTTCGTGCTCAAGCTCGAGCCGATCGCGACCGCTCCCGCCGAGGACCTGGCACGCCGGGTCGGGCCGGTCATCCAGTGGCATCTGTTCGGGGATCCGTCGCAGCCGCTCGCCTGAGGAGGGTGCCGGGTGCATCCAGCCGCATCCGGCCGCATCCGGCCGCATCCCTTGACGCGCGGCGGCACACGGGCGAATAATTCATCACATGATGAATTCTGAGCGGGCCGCCGTCGAGATCGACGATCTCCGCGTGCGCCGGGGACGGACCACGGTGCTCGACGGGCTCACGCTCACCATCCCGCGCGGGCAGGTCGTCGGCCTGCTCGGGCCGAGCGGCTGCGGAAAGACGACGCTGATGCGCGCGATCGTCGGCGTGCAGAAGGTGGCGGGCGGCACGGTCGAGGTGCTCGGCGAGCCCGCCGGATCCGCCTCGCTGCGACATCGCGTCGGCTACGTCACACAGGCGGCGAGCGTGTACGACGACCTCACGGTCCGGCAGAACCTCTCCTACTTCCGACGGGTGCTCGGCTCCGGCGCCGACGACGTCGAACGCGCGATCGTCGCCACCGACCTCCAGGACAACGCCTCCCAGCTCGTGTCGACGCTCTCGGGCGGCCAGCGCAGTAGGGTGTCGCTCGCCGCGGCCCTCCTCGGCTCCCCCGACCTCCTGGTGCTCGACGAGCCCACCGTCGGGCTCGACCCCCTCCTGCGCGTCGAGCTCTGGTCGCTGTTCCACCGGCTCGCCGAGGGCGGCACGAGCCTCCTCATCTCCAGCCACGTGATGGACGAAGCCGCCCGCTGCGACCGGCTCCTCCTGATGCGCGACGGCGCGATGCTGGCGGACGAGACGCCGGAGGGCCTGCTCGCCCAGACCGGCGAGGCCGACGCCGAGGGCGCGTTCCTCGCGCTCATCCGCCGGCACCATCCGCGGCACGCCCTCGACACCGGCGACGAACCACGCGACGAATCGGGCGCCACCGACGGGGACGCGCGATGAACGCCACCCGCACCCTCGCCACCGCCGGCCGCGTGCTGAACCAGATCCGACACGACCCGCGCACGGTCCTGCTGCTGCTCGTCGTGCCGAGCCTGCTCATCGGCCTGGTCGCGTGGATCTTCACGGACACCGACACGTTCTCCGTCATCGGCCCGGCCATGCTGGCGCTGTTCCCCTTCATCGTGATGTTCCTGGTCACGAGCATCACCACCCTGCGCGAACGCCGCACCGGCACACTCGAGCGCCTGCTCTCGATGCCGCTCGGCCGGGCCGACTTCATCCTCGGCTACACGCTCGCCTTCGCGCTGCTGGCGATCGTGCAGACGCTCATCGCCGTCGCGTACGCGGTATGGGTCTGCGGGCTCGACATCAAGGGGAACATCTGGCTGCTCGTGGCCGTCGCACTGGCGGACGCCATCCTGGGCACGACCCTCGGCCTCTTCGTGAGCGCGTTCGCGCGCACCGAGTTCCAGGTCGTGCAGTTCATGCCGGCGCTGATCTTTCCGCAGATCCTGCTCGGCGGCATCTTCATCGCCCGCGACCAGCTCCCGGATGCCCTCCACATCATCAGCGACTGGCTTCCGCTCTCGCACGCCATCGATGCGCTCAACGCCGTCGCGAACGATACGCACGACGCGGCCTACGTCGGCGGCGAGCTGCTCATCATCGGCGCCTTCGCCCTCGCCGCCATCATCGGAGGTTCGCTGACCCTGCAGCGCCGCACCGCCTGACCACACGCAATCGAGTCCGAACTTGTTGCACCCCAGCACGGCGTGTCTGGTGCAACAAGTTCGGACTCGATTGCGTGTGGGGGGGGCGGACGGGGGGGACGACGATGCGGCGTCGACTTCTCCGAGTGCCCGACACCGGAGAAGTCGACGCCACGATCGTTCCACTGACGGCGTCCGTGGTCGGACGGACCCCGTCAGAGCTCGGCTACGGACAACCCCAATATCCCGATGGGGTCAGCACGAGCGTGGCGCCGGGGCACGGACCGCACCCCGAGTTGTCCGGGGGCGCGGACGACGCTCCCGGGACAGATCGCGGAGCAGGCGCGGCCGGAGCCGCCTGCACCGTCTGGTTGTGCGAGCCGCTGTCGGCGCTCGCGTACGACGCGGCGGCCTGGGCCTGCTGGTATTCGGCGGCCGCACGAGCGGCCGCTGCGGCAGCCGCTGCCGCCGCGAGACGCTTCTTCTCCGCCGCCTTGAATGCGGCGACCGAGTCGGTGACCGCCTTCTCCGCCTCTTTCAGGTGAACCACGGATGCGGTCACCAGGTACGCGGTCGAGGTCGCCGCCCGGGTCGATGTGGTGGCCATCGCCGTCGCGAGCGCACGGCGGCCGCTCTCCGCCGCCTGGCCGGCGCTCGAGGCGAGCACGGAGCGCGCCCGCGCGATCTCGGTCGAGGCTGCGGCGGCGACAGCCGTGCGACGGGTGTCGGCGGTGGTGACGCGGGCCGAGGCGAGCGACGCCCGGTGCGAGGCGACCAGCGTGGTGACGGCGGCCGCTCGGGCGGACTCACGCGCCTCGACGGCCGCGGTGGGGACGGCGCCCACCGTGGAGGCGACGACACCGGCGGCCACAGCGATGGCGACGACGGAGACGAGCAGGCGTCGCGGCGCGGTGGCGGACGGACGGGTGATGCGGTCGGACATCGGGGCCTCTCCTGAAGATGAATTATTCTCAATAACTCTCAGGTAACTCACAGCTAGCAGGGAGTGTTTCAGTGAACTGAGAAGCTGTCAAGATTCTCGTGAGTCACATTCGTCACATCCGTTTCAGCCCGTTTTCGCAAAAAGCCGAGAAATCCCCGGAATTACGCGGAAATCCGAGGACTCCTCAGCCGGCGCACAGAATGTCGTCGACACCCGGTTTGGGGACATCCGAAACGGGCGTTTTTCGGCGGACTCAGGCGCCGAGCACTCGCTGGAGGTAGGAGTTGGCGAAGAGGCGCTCGGGGTCGAGACGGTCACGAACGGCCACGAAGTCGTCGAACCGCGGGTAGGCGGAGCGCAGTGATTCGGCATCCCGGGTGTGCATCTTGCCCCAGTGCGGTCGCCCGCCGTGCGCCATCATGATCGCCTCGACGGCCCGGAAGTACTCGGCCGGGTCCTCGCGGTAATACCGGTGAACGGCGATGTAGCCGGTCTCGCGGCCGTGCGCCGTCGACAGCCAGTTGTCGTCGGCCGCTGCGGACCGCACCTCGACCGGGAACGAGATGCGCCAGCCCCGCTTCTCGATCAGCGCCTTCACCTCGGCGAGCGCCTCCGGCACCGATGCGCGCGGGATGGCGTACTCCATCTCGCGGAACCGCACCGAGCGGTTCGTCACGAAGACGCTCGGCGAGACATCCGTGAAGTCGCGGTTGCCGGTGAGTTTCTGGGCGAGCCGGCTGAACGGCGGGACGACCGCGGGAACGACCGTCCCGAGGGCGCACACGCCGCGATAGAGCCCGTTGGCGAGCAACTCGTCGTCGACCCAGCGGCCGAATGCGGGCAGCGGAGCGCGCGGTTCGGTGAGCGGGAGCCTGGTGTTCGTCTTGGTGAGCGCCGTCTCGGTGTGCGGGAACCAGTAGAACTCGAAATGGTCCTCGGTGGCCGAGCGCTCCAGGAACGAGTCGAGCGTCTGCTGCAGAGGCTCCGGCCGCTCGACAGCCTGCAGCAGGTACGCCGGCACGCACTGCACCGTGATGTCGACGATCACGCCGAGCGCGCCGAGACCGAGTCGTACGGCGGGCAGCAACTCGGCGTTCTCCGTCTCGCTGACCCGCACCAGTTCGCCGGCGCCGTTCACCAGCGTCAGGGCGACGATCTGGGTCGCGAGGCCGCCGAAGCCTCCTCCGGTGCCGTGGGTGCCCGTCGACGTCGCACCGGCGATCGTCTGCCGGTCGATGTCGCCCATGTTCTGGAGGGCCAGCCCGTACGGGCGCAGCAGGCGCGGCAACTGGTGGAGCCGGGTGCCGGCCGCGAGGGTCACCCGCCCGAGCTCCTCATCGACCGCGATCACGCCGCTGAGGTCGGTCAGGTCGAGTTGAACGCCGGGCGCCACGGCGATGCCCGTGAAGCTGTGGCCGGCGCCGACCGGCTTGACCCGCATCCCCTGCCGCGCGGCCGCGGAGACCGCGCGCTGCACCGCCTCCGCGGTCGCCGGTCGTTCGACCCGCGCCGGGCGCGCTGTCTCGGTCCTGCCCCAGTTGCGCCACACGGCCCCCGTCGCCGTCACAGGAAGACCTTGCCTTCGCCCCGGTAGCTCGGCACCGCGTCGACGACGGCCGCCCGCCCGTCGACGGTGTCGACGAGGTGGAAGACGTCGACGTGCTCGCTCAGCTCGCCCGACTTCGTGTGGCGCAGCCAGACCCGGTCGCCGACGCGCAGCACGCCCGCGGCCGCCCCGGTGAGCGGCGTCTGCACCTCGCCCGCCATCTCGCGCTCGACCATCGAGAGCCCGGTCGGCCAGGCGACCTGGGGCATCCGGTCGGCGCCGGGAGGACCGGAGGCGATCCAGCCGCCGCCGAGCAGCGTCGCGGTCTCCGGTGCGGGCCGGCGTACGACCGACAGCGCGAACGACGCCGCAGGCGCCGGGCGGAACGACTTGTAGGTGTCGAAGAGGTGACCGCCGAACAGGCCGCTGCCCGCGGCGATCTCCGTGACCGAGTCATCCGACGCCGTGAACTCGAGCGAGCCGGTGCCGCCGCCGTTCACGAACTCGAGGTCGGCGATCTCCCGAACGCTCGCCACCGCGTGCGCGCGGCGATCGGCGAGCTCGGCCTTCGAGTTCTTCTGCACCCAGCGCAGCGTCGCGCCCCAGGCAGGACGTCCGGGAGGATTGTCGCCCTGCCCGGCGATCTGCGCCTCGTAGCCCATCATCCCGACCAGCGCGAAGCCCGGTCGCTGCACGATCGCCTCCGCGACCGCGCGTACCGCCTCGGGCGCATAGAGAGGGGAACGCCAGACCCCGATGTGCCCGAGAACGGGGCTGTTCCACGAGGAGTCGAGCTCAAGACAGAGCCGGATGCGCTCGCGGGCATCCGGGGCCACGACGGCATCGATGAAGTCGAGCTGCGCCACGGAGTCGACCATCAGCGTCACCCGCGCCGCCAGTTCCGGCGAGGCGGCGAGCCGGGCGATCGCGCCGCGGTCGGCGGTCGGG
Organism: Leifsonia sp. 10N434; assembly: GCF_056394405.1. Lineage (NCBI taxonomy): Bacteria > Bacillati > Actinomycetota > Actinomycetes > Micrococcales > Microbacteriaceae > Leifsonia > Leifsonia sp. 10N434. Next base: position 119,935 of record NZ_JBFTHV010000004.1, read on the forward strand.
TAACCCACCACCACGTCCTCGATCGGCGGATGCCCGTCGGAGCCCTCGGCGAGCCAGAGCGCCTCGGGCAGCGTGTAGGCGAGGACGCCGTGGTAGCCGGGGAGCGCGAGCACGGCATCCAGCACCGAGCGCACCCGCACCGACTTCGACGCGACCCTGATGGGCTTGCCGCCCGCTCGCCGCAGCATGTCGTGCGTGTTGTGACGCAACGCCGGCAGGTGGAGCACGGCGAGCGCCGGGTCGAGCCGGGCGGTCGCCGCCGAGAGCGACGGCCAGAACACGTCGGGCGTCGTCCAGGTGCGCTCGGCGGGGGCTGGTCGGGTGGAGAGATCGATGGGCACTAGCGCACTGCTTTCACTCGGGCGACCGCGAGAGCACCCGCGAACGCGAAGACACCGGACATGATGAAGAGACCCATGAAACCGCCCATCGCCGCGACCACTCCGGCGCCGATGAGCGGGGCGATCGCCTGGGGGACGGCGGTGGCGATGTTCATGATGCCGAGATCCTTTCCGCGGTTCTCCGGGTCGGGAAGGACCTGCGTGGCGAGGGCCTGGTCGACGGAGAGGAAGCATCCGTAGCCGAGGCCGAGCAGACCGGCGGCGACCATCGCCACCGACAGGTCGGGCACGAAGGCGAGCAGCAGGGCCGCGACGCCCTGAATGGCCGATGAGAGGAAGACGAACGCCTTGCGCCGGCCGATACGGTCGGACCAGCGCCCCATCACCAGCGAGGCGATGATCACGAAGACCATGTAGATCAGGATGAGCACCAGCAGGTCGTCTTCGGCGTGCGGGTCCTTCAGGCCGAACTGCAGGAAGTACAGCAGGAGGGTCGTGCCGAACGCGTTGCCGAAGTTGACGAGCACCCGGCTGAGCAGCGTCCAGCCGAAGTCCGGATGCTCGCGCGGGCTGATCCAGAGGCTCTCGACGATCGCGCCGAACGTCATCTTCTGCTTGAGCTCCGGCGGAAGCACCGCATCAGGAAGGAAGAGGAACGGCAGCACCAGCACCAGCAGCAGCACGGCCATCGCCGTGTATCCGAGGAAGGTGCCGACGAAGACGTAGGTCACCAGCGAGACGCCGAGGATGATTCCGATCGCCTGCGGCGCACTGAGCCAGCCGGAGACGTAGCCGCGCTGGTCGACGGGAACCTGGTCGCTGATCGTCGCGGTGAGGGCGGCCGTGAGGATGCAGAAACCGGTGAGGGCGAGCGACCAGAACACGCCGATGCCGACGATCGAGGTCTGGGCCCCGAGCAGCACCAGCGAGACGGCGAAGACGACGGCGCCGATCGCGATCCACGGGCGACGGCGCCCGAAGCGGCTCGTGGTGCGGTCGGACAGCGCGCCGGTCAGCGGGTAGGCCACGATCGCGCAGACGCCGGAGATCCCGGAGATGATGCCGAAGGCGACGACGTTGTCGACCCAGTACGTGGACTTGAGCTGCGCGGTCACCTGGTCGGGCAGCAGCTTCTGGATCGGCGCGAGCTGCGCCATCCAGATGCCGAGCCAAGCGATCGCGAAGAACGCGATCCAGCGCCCCGTGACCTTTCTGGTGGGTTCGGCGTACACCGCCGGGAGTGTGGTCTGGGTCATCGGGTCCTCGCGATCGGGTCAGCGGTGGGTGGTGCGAGATCGGGACGTGCGGGCGTTGCGAGCATCGCCACCGCGTCGGCGGCGAAATCCATGGTGGCGGTGGCGGTGCGGTCGTCGCGGGTCACTAGCCAGGCGATGGTGAGGCCGTCGGTCAGCACCACGAGCATCCGGGCGATCTCGGCGACCGGCCGGGTCCACGAGCATCCGGTGAGCGCGGCGGCGCTCGCGAGCGCGGACTCCGCGACGCTGAAATAGCGGTCGTACTGACGGCGGGCGAGCTGCTCGAAGCCCGGCTCGCGCAGGGCCCATTGGGTGAGCTCGAACATCGCCTTCTCGCGGTCAGGATCGGCGCGCACGCCGTCGAGGTAGTGCTCCAGGCCCGCGCGCACGGCGTCGCGCATGGTGACGCCGCCCTCGACAGGGGCGAGTGCCGGAGCGAAGGCCGACTCCTCACCGTCGACAACGGCGTTGATCAACTCGACCATGAGCTCGTCGCGCGAGGTGAAGGCGTAGTGGAAGCTCGCCAGCGACATCCCCGCCTCGGCGACGATCGCCCGCGTCGTCGCGGCGGCGACACCGTCGCGCGCCACAACCCGCACTGCCGCACGAACCAGTGCCGCACGGCGGTCGACGGCGGAGATGCGCGTCATTTCTCTCCTGCTCCGGAGCTTCGGGCGCCACATTGCGCGAGAAGTGGGACGGTTGACCCAGTTGTCAGTATGCCGTAAATCCGGCCCGCCGGTTTGACACGCGATGCCGGTGGCACCTGAAATGGGGTGGAATGGCGCAATCTCTGTCTCATGCACCACCAGTCCGGTCGAGGGGGTCGACCGGACTCATCGTGGGCTCTGTGCTCACCGTGCTGCTCAGTGCGGCGTTGCTGACAGCGCTCGTCCCCGCCGCGCACGCCGACGCCGTGCCATCATCAAGCCCGCCCGAGAGTGCGGCGTCTCCCGCCGACACCGCACCGAGCGACATCGCGACACCCACCGGCACCCCGACCCCGCCGGCTGAAGCCCCGACCATCGACGACCCGGGCAGCGACCTCGTCACCGCCCTCCCGCTGCGCGTGACCGGATCGGGAACGCCGGGCGACCGCCTGCAGATCTCCGGCGGCGCAGGCGGATCCGCCGGCTCCCGGTGCACCGTGACAGTCGCCGCCTCCGGACGCTGGGCCTGCGCGCTCGGCTCCCTCCCGGATGGCCCATCGGTCGTCATCCGCGCCACGTCGGTCCGCACCGGCCTCTCGTCGACGGCGAGGGTGGCGGCACTCTCCCCGCCCACCATCGACGGCGCTCCCGGCGGCCTCATCACCGGAGGTGGCGTGCACGGCACCGCGTATCCCGGAGCCGACGTGACCGTGCGGGCGAGCAACGGCGCCACCTGCCGATTCCCGGCCGATTCGAACGGGTCGTGGGGCTGCGTGCTCGGCGGCCTCGCCTCCGGCCACTACACCGTCACCGCCAGCCAGCGCGCGGACTTCTCTGCGCAGAGCTCCGCGGCGAGCGCCCGCGTGTCGATCACTGTCGACACCACGGCGCCCGGGCGACCGGCGATCACGTCGCCGCGTACCGGCGCGATCGCGAAGCCGGGTCAGGCGGTCACCTTCGCCGGACGCGGCGAGACCGGCGCGCACATCACGGTCTACGCCAGCGACGACGCGGGGAGCACGGTGGTCTGCACGGCCACCGTGGCGGCGGGGATCTGGCGCTGCCAGGGGACGCTGCGATCGGGCAGTTTCCTGATCTCGGCCCTGCAGCGGGATGCGGCCGGCAACGTGAGCCCGGGCAGCAACACCGTTCCTCTGCGTTTCGCCTCTCCGTCGCCGAGCCCGAGCGGCACGCCCCGATCGCCAGACTCGCCCTCCGCGGAACCGACCACTCCCCCATCATCGGCGGCGCCCGCCGTGCCCCCGGCACCGAGCCCGACCCCGTCGCCGTACGCCGGGGAGCATCTGCCGGGGATGCCCGATTGGATGCGAACACCGTTCACCACGGCGTCGGCGCCCGTCGTCACAGCGGAGGCCTTCCCCGGCTGGCTGCGCTCCCTGCTGCTTGCCGTCGCCGCGCTGCTCCTGCTCGCGCTGCCTGCGCGCCTGCTCGCAGGCACCATCGCTCGCACCCGCTCCGGCGAGCGCGAGCCGCGGCGCGCCGCCCTGTTCGGGCGCAACCGCAGCCGCGCCGAGCTTCGCGAAGCGGATGCGCGACTCGGGCCGGCCGGCTCGGCTGCCGCGGACGCGCCGGCCGCATCGGCGCTCCCCGCCCACAGCCGCTGGTCCATCCCCGCCGCGTTCGTCGCCGCGGCCGCGCTCGTGACCCTTTCGAGCCCGGTCGACGACGCCGCCGCCTACGTACGCGTCGTGTTGGCGATCGCGATCGCCCTCGTCGCTGTCAACGGTCTCTGGGTCGGCCTCGCGCGTTGGACCGCCCCGCACCTCGCCGGCGGCCATGCGCGCATCGTCTTCCAGCCGTATCAGCTGCTCATCGTCGGAGCCATGGCGATACTCTCCCGGGTGTTCGGCCTGCAGCCGGCACTGCTCTTCGGACTCATCCTGGGCGTGGTGCTCGCCGACGGGGCCAGCCGGGTCGCCCGCGGTCAGATCGCCTCCGTTCAGCTCGCCGGCCTCGCCGGCATCGGCGTGCTCGCCTGGCTGACCGTGGGCGTGCTCCCCCATCCGACGGGCGCGGTGTCGGCGTTCCTGCTCGAACTGGTGAACGCCATCTCCCTGCTCGCGATCGGGTCGGCCGCCGTCGCGCTCATCCCGGTCGGCGCCCTCGCCGGCCGCGCCGTCTTCCAATGGTCGCGGCTGCTCTGGCTCGGGCTCAGCCTGGTGGTCTACACGCTGCTGTTCGCACTGCTGCTCCCGGTCGCCTCGCTGGTGCAGTCGGGCGCGAACTGGCTCATGGTCACGCTGGCCGCCCTGGCCTTCGCGGCGCTGAGTCTGTGCGTGTGGCTGTGGGACCGCTTCGTCGAGCCGTCCCGGCAGTGAGACACCGGGCGTAGCCGCTCACGCCGCGTCGACGTAGAACCACGTGCCGCCTTCGCGGACGAAGCGCGACACCTCGTGCTGCATCCCCACGTCCGCGCCCTTGTAGTACGCCTCGAACTCGACGATCCCGTCGCGGTCAAACGGACCACCCTTCTCGGTGCGCACGATGTCGAGCCGATACCAGCGGAGACCGGGATCGAGCTCGAGCGACGTCGGTCTGGTCGAGGGGTGCCAGCTGCGCAGGAGGTAGGAGACGTCACCGAGGGCGAACGCGGAGAAGCGCGAACGCATCAGCCGCTCGGCGGTGGGAGCGTCCTGCTCACCACGATGGATCGGGCCGCAGCACTGGTCGTACGTCTCCCCGCTGAGGCACGGGCAGCGGACGGGCGTCGTGGATGCGGTGGTCACCCGTCGAGGCTACCCGGGCCGCCCCGGCGGCGGCATCCGGATGGCCGATCGTGCGCACATCGTCGCGCGACGCCGGTCGTCCCGAGGACCGTCGCCGCCGCGGCGATGAGCAGACGCCCCGTGGCGGAAGACCCGGTCGCGGCCACCGTCGGGGGGATCTCAGGGACCGCGGCCGGGTCGAGGACACCACACCAGATCGGGCGTCTCGATCATTGTGCGTCGCGGACGTGGGCGGGGGCTTTGCGAGCGCTGAGGGTTCTCTCACAGTGCGCGAGAACCCCGGTCTCACAGGTGGTTCGCGACCTCGCCGGCCTGCACGACGCAGAAGCGGTTCCCGTCCGGATCCTCGAGCACGATGTAGTCGGCATCGTCCGGATACTCCCAGTCGACCCGACGGGCACCGAGGCCGACGAGGCGCTCGACCTCGTCCTCCTGGTCGAAGGCGTAGAGATCGAGATGGTGGCGCTGATGATCGTGCGCCGTCGACGTGACCTGGCTGATCGCCAGCTGCGGACCGTGTCCTTCGCGCGGCACGAGGATCGCCCAGTCGACATCGGGCTCACGCAGCGTGCGGTAGTCGAGCGCCTCGGTCCAGAACCGGATGGCGCCCTGCACGTCGCGCACGCCCCACACGATGGAACCGATCCGGATCATGCGGACAGTATCCGCCTGGTCCGCCCGATCCGCCAGCGTGCCGAGGTGTACCGTGTCCCCATGGCTGGATATCTCATCGGATTCATTTGGCTCGTCATCGTCGTGGGCGGGGCGCTCGCGCTGGGCGCCATCGTCCAGCTGGTGAAGGCGCCGTACCGCAAGCGCTGACGCGCCAGGCAGCCACACGTCAGCGGCCGCGCCCTCGTCAGCGCAGTCCAGCCAGAAAAAGGTTGAGCACCCGGCGCAGGTCGTCGCGGCTGTAGCCGCTCTTGTTCGCCGCCCAGGCCAGCGAGCTGGCGAAGACGAACAGATCGTCGCTCTGCACCTCGTCGCGCACGGCGCCGGCACGCTGGGCGCGCTGCAGCAGCGATGCGGTCGCGGACTTCATCATGCTGCACGGCGCGGTCAGCGGTGACGACTCGTCGTTGACCGATTCGGCGACCGAGTCGGGAAGTCCGTCGTAGCTCGAGAGGTGACGAGCGAGATCGATCAGCCACTCGTTGAGGGCTTCGCCGGCATCCGGATGCTGCAGGAGCTCCTCCGCACGCTGGTCCAGGCCCTGCCGGCTCTCCACCAGCGCGGCGGCCAGTAGGCAGTCGCGGCTCGGGAAGTGCCGGTACAGCGTGCCCGCGCCGACACCGGCACGCTTGGCGATGTCGTCGAGCGACGTCTGCACGCCGTGCTCGCTGAACGCCGCGCACGCGACCTGCACGATCTTGTCGTAGTTGCGCTGCGCGTCCGCGCGCAGCGGCTTGGCCTGAGTGAGGGTCTCGCCGGCCACGTGGGCTTCCTTTCCGAACTGTTCACTTCGTCACCGTTGACAAAGCGGAGACAGTCTCCGTATTCTTGAACACTCAAGAGGAGAGTCTCTCCGTATAGCAGTCTACGTCCCCGAGAAACGGATGCGCCAGCATGACGACCACCGAACTCAGCCAGAACACATCGAACACACCGGCAGTATCCATCCGCCGAGGCCTCCGCGGCCCGGCCCTCGGCCTCATCGTCGTCTTCATCACGCAGCTCATGCTCGTGGTCGACGCCAGCATCGTGAACGTCGCGCTCCCCGACATCCAGAAGGAGCTGCATTTCTCCCCCACCGACCTCTCCTGGGTGGTCACCGCATACGCCCTGGCGTTCGGCGGCCTCATCCTGCTCAGCGGCAAGATCGGCTCGATCGTCGGAGCACGCCTCGCGCTGATCGTCGGCGTCGCCGTGTTCATCGTCGCGTCGGCGATGGGCGGCTTCGCCCCGACCCCGGAGGTGCTCGTGGCAGCGCGCGTGCTGCAGGGTGTGGGCGCCGCCATCGCAGCGCCGAGCACCCTCGTGCTGCTCGTCGAGAACACCACCGAGGGCCAGAACCGCGCCCGCGCCATGTCGCTGTTCGTGCTCGCCGCCGGGAGCGGCGGGGCGATCGGCCTGATCCTCGGCGGCTTCCTCACGACCAGCTTCGGCTGGGAGTGGGTGATGTTCGTGAACGTGCCGATCGGCATCCTGATCATCGCGGGCGCCGCGCTGTTCCTGCGCGAGACGAAGCGGGTACCGGCGAAGCTGGATGTCGGCGGCGCCGCCGTCTCGACGATCGGCATGGTCGCGCTGGTCTACGCGTTCACCCGCGCGGCGAGCCACGGCTGGACCGATCCGCAGACGCTGATCTCCTTCGCCGTCGCGATCGTCGCGCTCGTCGGGCTGATCTTCATCGAGCGGCGCCACTCGAGCCCCGTCGTGCAGTTGCACTTCTTCTCAAGCATGCGCACGGCGACACCACTGCTCGGCATGCTCCTCGTGCCGGCCGGGATGTTCGGGTTCTTCTACTTCGCCGCCCTGTTCACCCAGCACGTGCTCGGCTTCGACCCGCTCGGCACCGGACTCGCGCTGCTGCCGTTCGTCGCAGCGATGCTCGTGACCAACGAGATCGCTCCCCGCTTCCTCCCCCGCATCGGCGAGAAGGTGGTCGGCGTCGCCGGCCTCAGCGGAATGGTGATCGGCCTCGTCTGGCTGGGCCAGATGAACGCCGCCAGCACGTTCTGGTCGGGAATCCTGGGCCCGGCGATCGTGCTCGGCATCAGTGCGGGCCTCACCTTCGCCCCGCTCACCTCGATCGCCATGGCTCAGGCGCCGAAGGACGAGGTGAGCGCCGCCTCCAGCCTCCTGCAGGGGATGCAGCAGCTCGGCGGCAGCATCGGCGTCGCGGTGCTGACCACCGTGTTCGTCGGGGTGACGGCCATCTCGGGCGAGGCTCGTGGCATCTCGACCAGCCTGCTGATCGGCGCGGCGTTCCCTGCGGCGGCCCTCGTGCTGTTCGCCATCTGGGGCCGGCGCATCCCCGCGACGGCCGGCGACGAGGAGGGCGCGGCCCCGGTCGTGCTGCACTGAGATCCGCATCCGGATTCGAGGGCCCGCGACACCACGTGTGTCGCGGGCCTTCGCGTGTCGCGGGCCTTCGCGTGTCGCGGGCCTTCGCGTGTCGCTCGATAGCATTGAGCCCGGGCCCCCATAGCCCAACTGGCAGAGGCAGGCGACTTAAAATCGCCCGAGTGTGGGTTCGAATCCCACTGGGGGCACGTACGCGGATACCTCGCCGCTCACCGTCCCGCTCCCTCTTCGACGTCGAAAACGAGCGTCAGAGCGGCTGCTGGCGCTAATGTCTCAGCATGACCGATGCTCACCGGGGCGAAGCGCCGATCGCGACAACGACCGCCTCCGTGCGCCGTTGGCGACCGTTGGCCCTGCTGCTGATCGTCGGCGGCGCGATCGCCATGATCGTGGGCGGCCTCGTGGAGTCCGTCGCGAAGGCACCCGCCGACCGCGTAACCCTGTTCAACTCGGCCATCCCGACGCTTCCGGTCGGTGTCTACCGGCAGTACACCCAGGCCGCCGGCGGCGGCATCGAGCTCGCTGTGGCGCCTGACTACGCGGGTCTCTGGATCGGCGCGACCGTCGCCCTCCTCGGCGTCATCGCTCTGCTCGCCGGCGTCGTCGTCGCGTCCGCGAAGCGTCACACGGCCTGAGTACGGTCGCGGCGAGAGCGAAGAGGAGGTCGCGCGTGTACATCCTTTTGGTGCTGCTGCAGACGCTCGTGCTGCCCCTGGTCTCGGGCATCATCCACCTCGCGGTGGCGGGAGGGAGCCCTCTCGTCGTGCTCGGCCTGTGGTGGGCGTTCTGGGGTGTCGGGACGCGCCTCACCGTCGTCGGCATCAGCCAGCTCACCAACCCCGCGCGCACCACGAAAGGCATTCTCGGGATCGAGGATCACGCCGCCGAGCTGGTCGTCCACGAGCTCGCCTTCGCGAACCTCAGCATGGGGTTGGTGGGGCTGGTGGCTCCGTTCGTGCCCGGCTGGGGCATCCTGGGCGCGGTACCCGGGGCGATCTACCTCGGCATGGCCGGATTCCGGCACATCGCGAAGCAGGGCAAGAACACCGAAGAGACCGTGGCGACCTGGACCGACCTGCTGGTGTTCGTCATGGTCGCGCTCGGCGTCATCGGCGCACTGATCGCCTGACGGCGCCGGCCAGGGTCACCGCTCGAATCGCGCGAACTTCTCGATCGCATCCGGGGTCACCGGCGCGAACAGGTTGACGAGGTTGCCGTCCGGATCGCGCAGCAGCAGTGAGCGGTTCCCCCACGGCATCGTGGTCGGTGCGGCAACGAACTCGTCGACCCACGCCGCGAGCCGCGCGTACTCAGCATCGACATCGTCGACCAGGAACTCGATGATCGCCGAATGGTTGTCCGCCGGTCGCGCCGATCCGACGCCGAACAGCCCGACCGTCGCCGTGCTGCCGATGGCGAGCGTCGCCGACGGCGTGCGGACCTCGGCGAAGTGCTCGGTGAGGCGCGCGACCGTCGCGCCGATGAGGCGGGCGTAGAAGTCGGCGAGCCGGGTGACGTCGTCGGTGATGATGCGGAGCGATACGAGGTTCATGAGGGGATTCCGTTCCGCCGGGACCATCCCGGCAGTTCAGCCTCCCGCGTCTCCGCGACAGCCCCCTGTCGGTGTTTACACGCGATCCTGGCGCCGGTCAGGTCAACGACAGTTGCCGGAGGTCGCCGTACGGGATGTCCAGCTCGTCGGCGCTCAGTTCGCGCGGCTCCGGCACCTCCGCCGTCACGACGCTGGAGACGATCCGGTCGGTGCGGAACGCACGAACGCCCTCTCGCAGCCGGCACCAGGCCACGAGGTACCAGTCGTGCGTCTTGCCGATGTACCCGAGCGGCTCGATGTCCCGCATGGTGACCGCGCCGCCGGCATCCCGGTAGCGGATGCGCAGCACCCGGCCGGCCGACAGGGCGTCGGCGATCAGCGGCGGCACCGAAGCGGCCGTCGCACCGTCGCCGAGCAGGTGCACGCGTGCTGCGAGCTCACGGGCGGCCGAAGCGTCGCCACTCTGCATCGCCGCGACCAGCTTGCGGAGCGCTGTCTGCGCCGCCGCCTGGAACGGCGTGCCCGCCATCCGGTCGAGGGCGACCGCCATCGCCACCGCCTCGGTCGGCGTGAAGTTCACCGGAGGTAGCGTGCGCTCTCTGTCGAGGCAGTATCCGCCGGTGCGCCCGGGCTCCGCCCAGATCGGGGTGCCCGACTGCTGCAGCGCGCTGATGTCGCGCTCGACCGTTCGCACGCTGACCTCGAACCGCTCGGCGAGGCGCCGGGCGCTCAGCGGGCGGGGCGCCACCGCGCGCAGCTCCTCCACGAGCGCGTAGAGGCGATCCGTCCTGTTCACAATCCGACGATAAGCCATCCCTCCGACCGGATGGCCGGGGTCAGTCTCCGTCGCGACGCAGCGCGCTCTCGACGAGCACTGGCGGCGTGATCCGCAGCAGGGGGCCGTGACCGGGGAGCACGGTATCGGCGGACAGCTCCGCCAGCGCCGCCAACGACCGCTCGGCCAGCGCCGGGTCGCTATGCCACATCGGCGCGAGCAGTTGCGGCCCGAGCTCACGCGTGGTCGGATGCCCGGAGATCACGGCGTCTCCCGTGACCAGGGCACGTGCATCCGGCAGCAGGTACGCGGTGTGGCCCGGGGTGTGCCCGGGAACGAGCACCGGGAGCACCCGGTGCCCGGCGAGCCGCAGCGCGTCCGGCCCGGCCTCCGACGCCGGCAACCCGGCGGCCGACGCGACGCCGACGTCGCCGAGGCCGCCTGCGCGCACGGCATGCACGGTCCAGCGCGCGATCAGCGGCTTCCACAACACGGCCAGGATGTCGCCGACCCCGATCTGGTGCAGCTCCGTGCGCCGGATGTTCGGCAGTTCGTCCGTCGAGCCCAGCACGCGGGCTCCCGTGCGGTCGACGAGGGCGGCCGCCGACCCGATGTGGTCGCTGTGGCCGTGCGTCACGGCGATGGTCGTCAGGTCGTCGACGCGGCCGCCGGCACGCTGGATGGACTCGACGACGAGCGGCAGGTCCTTCGGATAGCCGGAGTCGATCAGCGCGACGTCGTCCACACCGATGAGCACGACCCAGTTCGAGGCGGGGCCCTCGACGAAGTGCACCCCGGCCGCCACCTCGGACATCGATCGAAGAGTGTTCGTCACCGCTCCAGTCTGGCCGATCCGCGAGACTGCGGCGTCGGGGGCCCGGCGTAGTCTGCGGCGCATGAGCGACGAAGTCTCCCTCCAGCCGTGGACCGCCGACGATCTCCCCGTGCTGCAGCGCACGAACACCCCGCGGATGACAGCGTTCCTCGGCGGCCCGGAGACGGCCGAGAAGCTGGTCGAACGCAACGAGCGCTACCGGCACGGCTGGGAGACCGGCGACTCCGCGATGTTCACCATCCGCCTCGCAGGCGAACCGGATGCGGTGGGCACGATCGGCTACTGGCCGGCGACCTGGCACGACGGCGACGTTTACGAGACGGGCTGGGGTGTGACGGAGCCGTTCCAGGGTCGCGGCGTCGCCTCACGCGCGCTCGCCGCGGTACTGCGTCACGCGGCGGAGCACGGCGACCGCGCGCTCATCCTCGCGTTTCCGCGCGTCGACAACGCCGCCTCGAACGCGCTCTGCCGCTCCGCGGGCTTCGTGCACCACGGCGAAGAGGACTTCGAGTATCCGAAGGGCCACCCGATCCGCGTCAACGCCTGGGCGTACGACCTGCAGGCCGTGCGCTCGCCGTCGCGCGGGCTCGGGTGACCATCCGGATGTCAGGGCGTGCGCCCGCTCAGGACTGCAGCCACTCGAGCAGGTCGGCGTTGATCGTGTCGGCCTGCGTGGTCGGCATGCCGTGCGGGAACCCGGCGTAGGTCTTGAGCGTGCCGTTCTGCACCAGCTTCACCGAGAGCGCCCCGGAGTCGGCGTACGGCACGATCTGGTCGTCGTCGCCGTGCATCACCAGCACCGGCACCGAGATCTTCTTCAGGTCCTCCGTGAAGTCGGTCTGGGAGAACGCGACGATCCCGTCGTAGTGCGCCTTCGCGCCGCCCATCATCCCCTGGCGCCACCAGTTCTCGATGATGGCCTCCGACGATTCGGCGCCGGGACGGTTGAATCCGTAGAACGGGCCGGACGGCAGCGCCCGGTAGAACTCGGACCGGTTGTGCGCCAGCTGCGCCTGCAGGTCGTCGAACACGCTCTTGGGCAGTCCGCCCGGGTTGTTCTCGGTCTGCACCATGATCGGCGGGACCGAGCTGATCAGAACGGCGCGGGCCACCCGGTCTTCGCCGTAGGTGGCGATGTAGTGGGCGACCTCGCCGCCACCGGTCGAGTGGCCGACGTGGATGGCGTCCGTCAGGTCGAGGTGCTCGACCACGGCGCGCAGGTCCGCGGCGTAGTGGTCCATGTCGTGGCCGTCGCTGGTCTGCGTCGAGCGGCCGTGTCCACGCCGGTCGGCGGCCACAACGCGGTAGCCGTGGCTGAGGAAGAACAGCATCTGCGTGTCCCAGTCGTCGGCCGAGAGGGGCCAGCCGTGGCTGAACACGATCGGCTGACCGGTGCCCCAATCCTTGTAGAAGATCTCCGTGCCGTCAGCAGTCGTCACAGTACCCATGCTTCTCCTCCATGTCATAGCTCGTCGCCGGTCGGCGCCGCTTCCCACTCTGCCTCTCGTCGCTCAGCGACGCCATCCCCCGCAGGTTAACGAATGGCGACAGTCGGCTGGGTACGGGCTGTGGACGTGCTCAGCGAGCAAACCGCGCCAGCTCATCGGGCGCGATCAGCACCGACTGCCCGGCCGGATTCAGCACGACACCGTCGGTCCCGTCCTCGAGAGCGGCTCTGGCGATGTTCGAGAATCCCGTCGGATGCGCGTCGAACGGAGGCGCCCACGCCCACACCTCGGCCGGCGACGTGAAAGCGATCGCATAGGTCTCGCCGTTTTTGCCGTCGACCGTCGGCACTGAGATCCCGGTGATCGCTCCGGACTCGTCCCGCGCCTCCTGCGTCGCGATGAACACCGTGCGCGTGCGGCCGATGACGTCGAGGAGGTCGTCCCACGGCAACGTGCGGGTGACGAGTGCGGCCTTCAGCTCCTCGTTGAGCGCCGGCTCGTCGGTGAGGTGGCGACGGATCTCGTCGGCGTACGCGATGCACAGTCCGTCCGACCCGGGATCGATGGCGATGCCGTCGTACGGCTCCTCCGCTGCCTGAGCGAGCGTCGACGCCGCCGGCTGGGCGAACGAGAGGACTGCGGCGCCCTCGTGGTAGTCGGCGAGCCGCTCGTTGGAAGTGAACGCGAGCAGCAGCCGCCGGCCGTGCTCGTCGGTGCGGTAGCCGATGGCGAGCGTGTCGCCCTGCTGGAAGCCACGTGCGGGATCGGCGAGCGTCGAGCCTGTGCCGTCGAGCAGCAGCTCACCGGTGGCGCACTGCCGCAGCACGCCCGCGAAACGTCGCGCATCCTTCGCCGTGCTCCACGCCTGCAACGCGGCCTGCAGCGGCTCGTTGCGCACGAGCTTCTGCTCCGCCGGCGGCGCCGGTGGCTGGACAGTCTTCTTCCCCCTCGAGAACAGTCCCACGTCTCCCCCATCGTCCGTCGCGGTCGGTTGTTCTTGTCCCAGCATGTCATCCATCGCGCCCCTGCTCGAACCGGGGCGCCGGCCGGGTGTCGCGCACGCGCGCTGGGAACAGGTGTCTCAGCGGTCGACCGGCCAGCTCCCGGCCAGCCACGCGTCGAGATCGAGCACCTCGGGATCGAGCGAGCGCGTCATCTCGAAATCCGCCTGGTACGCGGGGAGCCGGGCGAACCACTCGAACATGCGCTTCGGATCGTCGGGTAATCCGTCCGTCGGGAGGGCGACGTACCGAGCAGGCAGGCCCGACCGGCGGGCGAAGGCCCCGGCGATCTCCGATCCGGTCTTCTCGTCACCGGCGATCTCGACGGCCCCGCCGACGAGCCGAGGTGCGAGCAGGAGATTCGCGGACACCCGTCCGACGTCGCGCACGGCGACCATCTGGATCGGGATGCCGTCCGGCACCGGCAGCCGCACCACGATCTCACCGTCCTCCGGCTGCGTGCCGAGCAGATTGTCCATGAAGAACACGGGGCGCACCACGGTGGCCGGGATGCCGAGGCTCTCGATCCTCTCCTCGACGCGCCGCTTGCTCTCGAAGTGCGGGATGTGGGTGTGACGCTCCGCTCCGCCGACCGAGCTGTAGACGAGGTAGCCGACCCCCGCCTCCGCCGCGGCCTCCGCGATGGCGACCCCGTGTCGCGTCTCCTTCTCGGGGCCGCCGTCCGCCATCGTGGCCATCGCGAAGACGCGGGAGGCGCCCGAGAAGGCGGCGGCGATGCTGCCGGCGTCATCCAGGTCCATTGCGGTGAGCTCGGCGCCGCCTGCGGCGAGGGCGAGCGCAGCGTCGGAGGAGACGTCACGCGTGAGCGCTCGCACCCGAGCACCGCTCGCAAGCAACTCCCGAGCCGTCGCCGAGCCCTGCTTCCCTGTCGCGCCCACCACTGCGACCACGTCGCCAGGCGCGTACTCGCCGGGCATCCCGCTGACAGCCATCCTGCATCTCCTCCGGCGCCTCCACACGGAAACGCCTCAGCGGCACACGGTACGCCTCTTGACGTGCGCGCCAAGCGTTCTAGCGTTGAGGGTGATCGCCACCCGCGATCGCAACCGTGGTCACCACGGCGTTCGCGCCGGAGATCACACCAAGGAGGTACCGCATGAGTACCGTGATCGGCGTCATCGTCTGTTTCGCTCTGTTCCTCGGCGGGCTGCTGCTGTTCGGCATCGCGACCACTCTTCCGGCCTGGCAGGCTGCGGTCTTCTTCGCGGGCATCGTGTGCGTCGCGCTCTCGATCGCGATCCCCGTGCACGTGCTGCCCAAGTTCGACTGAGCGGCGGCGGCCAGCACCCGTCAACGACGAAGGCCCGGCACGACGTGTGTCGTACCGGGCCTCCGCAGAGCGCTCTGCCTTACTTGGCGGGGACCTCGACGGTCTCCTTCTTGGCCGCAGTCTTGCGGGCCGGAGCCTTCTTGGGCGCCTCGACGGCCGGGGCCGACTCGACCGCAGGCGGCTTCGGACGCGACGCGAACTCCTCGAAGACCGCGCGCGGGGCCTGCACGGCGCTCAGCGAGACGATGTCGCGGCCGAGGAAGAAGCCACCGATCCAGTCGCCGACGACGCGCCACTTGCGCTCCCAACTCGGCATCGCGAGACCGTGGTAGCCGCGGTGCGCCCACCAGGCCGGGAGGCCCTTGATGGCCAGCTTGCCCGACTGGAAGACGCCGACGCCGACGCCGAGACCGGCGACCGCACCCAGGTTCTTGTGGAAGTACTGACGGGGCAGCTCGCCGCGGAGGTCCGCGATGATGTTCTTCGCGAGCAGCTTGCCCTGGCGAACGGCGTGCTGGGCGTTCGGTACGCAGTAGCCGCCGACGCCGCCGCCGGTCAGGTCGGGGACGGCCGAGACATCGCCGGCGCCCCAGGCGTCCTTGACGATCTCCTCGTCGGTACCGACGCGGAGGTCGGCGCGGACGCGCAGACGGCCGCGCTCCTCGATGGGGAGGTCGGTGTGACGGACGATCGTCGGGTTCGCCATGACACCGGCGGTCCAGACGATGAGGTCGGTCTCGAACGACTCGCCGGTCGAGAGCTCGATGACGCCGTCGACCGCGCTCGACAGCTGGGTGTCGAGGTGGATCTCCGCGCCGCGCTGGGCGAGGTTCTTGATCACCCAGTGGCTCGTCGGCAGCGAGACCTCGGGCATGATGCGGCCCATCGCCTCGATGAGGTGGAAGTGCGTGTCCTCGAAAGAGATCTCCGGGTAGTTCTTGAGCAGCGCGCTCGCGAACGAGCGGAGCTCGGCGAAGATCTCGATTCCGGCGAAGCCGCCGCCGACGACCACGAAGGTCAGCAGACGGTCGCGCTCGGGGCCGGCCGGCAGCTTGGCCGCCTTGTCGAAGTTGGTGAGGACCTTGTCGCGGATCGCCACCGCCTCTTCGATGGTCTTGAGGCCGAGGGCCTGGTCGGCGACGCCCGGGATCGGGAACGTGCGCGACACGGCGCCGGCGGTGACCACGACGATGTCGTACTCGAACTCGTACGACTCACCGACGAGAGGCTCGATGGTGGCGGTCTTCTTGGCGTGGTCGATGTAGGTGACCTTGGCCGAGATGATGTTCGTCTTGGTGAGGTGGCGACGGTGGGCGACGACCGCGTGACGCGGCTCGATCGACCCGGCTGCGACCTCAGGAAGGAACGGCTGGTAGGTCATGTACGGCAGCGGGTCAACCATGGTGACCTCTGCTTCACCCTTGCGCAGCTGCTTCTCGAGCTTCCACGCGGTGTAAAAACCGGCGTATCCGCCGCCGACGATCAGGATTTTGGGCACAGTGAACGGTCTCCTCAACACGAAAGTATGCGGTTAATCTACTCCTTGCTGGGCGTCCGCCTGAAATGCCGCCATGCGCCGACCCCGCCGAGGGCGGCGAGAGCGGTGAATCCGGCGATCAGGCTGAACGGCAGCCAGAAGGTGGTGAGGGCGCTCCATTGCGGCCAGAGAAGCTGATCCATCCGCACCGAACGCTCCGGTGCGAGCGATTGCGGGGTGCTGGTGGTGACCGGCGCACTGCCGGGGGCCGGGGTCGTCGGCGTCTCTGCGCGACGGTGGATCTTGATCCATTCCGAGAGGTCGCCCATCGGGTTCGCCGAGACGTGCGGCACCGTGGCGGTGACCGCGGCCTGGGCATCCAGCAGCCCGAAGCCGTAGATCGGGCTCGGCACCGGGCCGGGAACGGGCTTGGCTGTCTTGATGATCCGCTCGATCACGTCGGCCGCCTTGAGCTCCGGATGCGCGGCCCGCACGAGTGCGACGGCGCCGGACACGAGGGGCGCAGCGCCGCTCGTGCCCGCCCACTGCACGTACCCGCCGCCGGGGTTCGCCCCCACCAGCTGTTCGCTGGGCGCCGAGACTCCGATGGTGATGCCCTGGGACGACGCGTCGAAACTGGCCTTGCCCTGACGGTCGACGCCGGCCACCGTGAGCACGCCGGGGATCGTCGCCGGCGCGCCGACCTCGGTCGTGCCGCTGCCACGGTTGCCCGCCGCCGCGACGATCACCACGTCGTGCTGGAACGCGTACTCGAACGCGTCGTCCCACGAGGTCGGCCAATCGAGGGTGTTGCGCGTGAGCGACATGTTGATCACCTCGGCGCCGTTGTCGACGGCCCATCGCACGGCGTTGGCGATCTGGTCGTCGCTGCTGATCGATCCGGATGCCTCGCCGAGCGCCACCGAGGCGGTGAGGATCGACGCCCGGGGTGCGGCACCGAGCACGCCGCTGCCCGGTCCTGTGCCGCGTCCGGCGAGCAGCGAACCCACCCACGTGCCGTGGTTGGCCGCGTCGCCGTCGCCGAGCGGCTTCTGACCGTTCGCGGCGCCCACACCCGACACATCCGTGCCGCCGACGATCGCGCCCTTGAGGTCGGGCACGGTGCCGTCGACGCCCGTGTCGATCACCGCGACCTTCACACCGGCACCCTGCGTGGTCTTCCACGCCTGAGAGAATCCGTAGTCGTTCAGCCAGTACTCGAGGTCGCGCACCTGGTCGGCGTGCGCGACGGACGGCGCCAGCAGGGCGAGGACGATCCCTGCGACGAAAGCGGCTCCACCACGGCCGAGACGGTTCATCCGGCGGTGACGTCCACGCATTCGCAGACCTCGGGCGACCAGTCGGCGCGTTCCAGCGCCAGGTCGCCGATCGGGTTGACGCCGGGACCCGCCGCGAGAGCGTGAGCGCCGAGCGCGTGCAGGCACTTCACCCGCACGGGCATGCCGCCGGCCGAGATGCCGTGGATCTCCTCGACCAGCGCGATGCTCTCGCGGTCGGCGAGGTACGCCTCGTGAGCGGCCGCGTACTGCGAACGCACCGCGTCGTCGGTCTCGAGGAGCTCGTTGTACTCGTTCATCACCTGGGTCGCCTCGAGCTGCGAGAGCGCGGCCGTGGCGGCCGGGTGCGTCAGGTAGTAGAACGTCGGGAACGGCGTGCCGTCGTCGAGCCGCGGAGCGGTCGAGACGACCGTCGGATTGCCGCAGACGCAGCGCGCGGCGATGCCGACGACGTTGCGCGCCGGGCGGCCCAGCTGCGCGGAGACGATGGCGATGTCCTCATCGGTCACAGGATCGAACGGTGGGGTGGTCATTGCTTGCCGCCAGGGGTCGGGGTGGGTGTCGGAGTGGGGGCCGGTGTTCCGGAGAGCTGAGCGGGGCTGGCCGTGCTGAGCCCTGCGCCCATGAACGAGCCGAACAGGGAGTCGAGCCAGTCGCTCTCGGTCTTCTGCAGCTTCGAGCTGACTGGAGCGTCCGCCTTCTTCGCCGCCGGCTTGCGGTCGTCGATCACGAGGTAGCTGACCTCACCGGGCATCACGTAGTAGAGCCGGTCGCGGGCCTGCGCACGGATGTAGCTGGGGTCGTTCCAGCGCGCCCGCTCGCTCTTGAGCGTGTTCACCTGCGCCGTCAGCTGGTCGACGGCCTGTTGCTGGTCCGCGATCTGCTGGCGCTGCTGCACGTAGCCCTGCAGCGTCGGCGCGAGAATCACGACGGCCAGGATGAGCAGCCCCATCATCACCAGCGAGAAACCCGAGAAGTGGATGCCCCGGAGCCATCGGCCGGTCTCCGTGGTGCTCTCCATCTTCACCGGTACGCGACGGGAGCGGGGCGTGGCCACGGAGCCTCCTGGGTGTGTCGCGGACGGGAGCGGTGCGGCCGGGTGGAGGCCACGTTTCATGCTACGTCACGCACCCGGGAACCTCCGGGACGCCCCGCGCCCGCGTACGCGCACACTGTCGATCCCCGCGCTCGACTGCCCGCCGTCGTTTGCCACTTGTGGTGGTCAACACGCCCGGATGACCACCACGACTGGCAAACGACGCTTCGAACCGTGCGTGCAGATCAGAAGAAGCGGTACCGCTCGGGGCACAGACGGTAAGCGAAACCCGCGATGAAGGACGCACCTACGGCAACGAGCGCCGTGACGATCTCGAGGGGGACGATTCCGATCCCTTGGGTCAGCGGTTTCGCGAGAGTCACTACGACCGTGAGAATCCCGGACCACACTGCGAGGCGATACCAGCCCGCTGGCGAAAGCAACCGAGCCGCCGAGCGAACGGGTCGCGCATCGATTACACCGGCTCGATAGCCCGCAACACCGAGGAGGACAACGCTGACGGGAAGCGTCCCGAATACCGTGAGCACCCCGAGCGTCCCGAGCGATGCGAGCCCAGCGGCCTGATAGCGCTTCACCGCACAGTACGTCATATCCCGGAAAGCCCGGTAGCCGAGCATCGCCTGCGTGACCGCGGCGCCAACTGTCACGGCGCCCATCACACCGATGAACGCGGTCTGCCAGGTCTCGACGTGCGATTGCATGACGAACCAGAGGACTCCGATGGCCAACGCACCGAGAATCAAGGGCGGCGCCAGCCAATCAGCAACCCGGATCGGCGCGCCCGCGGGCACGACGAAGTCATCCTCTTCGCCCGCTTCCGTCGACTTCGGCTCACCTGCCACAGCGTTCACCTAAGCATGACGCCTCCGTCGTTTGCCACTTATGGTGGTCAACACGCCCGGATGACCACCACGAGTGGCAAACGACGGCCGGCGCCCGGTGGTCAAGGGCCGGCGCGCGACGAAGGCCCCCGGACGAGCATCCGGGGGCCTTCGGGGGTGGTGCGGTGGCGTTACGCCGTGAATCGCGGGAACGCACTGCGGCCGGCGTAGACGGCGGCCTCGCCCAGCTCCTCCTCGATGCGGAGCAGCTGGTTGTACTTGGCGACGCGCTCGGAGCGGGCCGGGGCACCGGTCTTGATCTGGCCGGCGTCGGTGGCGACGGCCAGGTCGGCGATGGTGGTGTCCTCGGTCTCGCCGGAGCGGTGCGAGAGCACGGCGGTCATGCCGTTGCGCTGCGCCAGCGACACGGCGTCGAGCGTCTCGGTCAGAGTGCCGATCTGGTTGACCTTGACCAGGATGCTGTTCGCGGCCTTTGCGGCGATGCCCTGGGCGAGGCGCTTGGGGTTCGTGACGAACAGGTCGTCTCCGACGAGCTGCAGCTTGGAGCCGAGCTCGGCGTTGAGGTGGGCCCAGCCCTCCCAGTCGTCCTCCGCAAGCGGGTCCTCGATCGAGACCAGCGGGTAGTTGGCGGCGAGGTCGGCGTAGTAGGCCGACATCTCGGCCGCGGTGCGGTCCTGGCCCTCGAAGCGGTACACGCCGTTCTCGAAGAACTCGGTCGATGCCACGTCGAGGCCGAGGGCGATGTCGGTTCCCACGGTGAAGCCGGCGTTCTGGATGGCCTCCGAGATGAAGTCGAGGGCCGCACGGTTGTTCTCGAGCTCGGGAGCGAAGCCGCCCTCGTCGCCGAGGCCGGTGCTCAGACCGCGCTGCTTGAGCAGCGACTTGAGCGAGTGGTAGGTCTCCACGCCCCAGCGGAGGGCCTCGGAGAACGTTTCGGCGCCGACCGGCAGCACCATGAACTCCTGGATGTCGACGCCGGTGTCGGCGTGCGCTCCACCGTTGATGATGTTCATCATCGGAACCGGGAGCGTGTGCGCGTTCGGGCCGCCGAGGTAGCGGAAGAGGGGCAGGTCGGCCGAGTCGGCCGCGGCCTTGGCGACGGCGAGGCTCACGCCGAGGATGGCGTTGGCGCCGAGGCGCTTCTTGTTGTCGGTGCCGTCGAGCTCGATCATGGCGGCGTCGACCAGACGCTGGTCGGCGGCCTCGAAGCCCTCGATGGCCGGGCCGATCTCGTCGAGCACGGCGTCGACGGCCTTCTGCACGCCCTTGCCCTGGTAGCGGTCCTTGTCGCCGTCGCGAAGCTCGTAGGCCTCGAACGCGCCGGTGGACGCACCGGACGGAACAGCGGCGCGGCTGACCGTGCCGTCGTCGAGAAGTACCTCGACCTCGACGGTCGGGTTTCCGCGCGAGTCGAGAATCTCGCGTGCGCCTACAGCTTCGATCTGAGCCACAACTAACTCCTTGTGTTTCACATGTGGGGTGGGGTGGAAATCTGCGGTGATCCGCTGGTCAGTCTACTGATCAGTGAAGTGCGGCGTCGGACGGCCCCGTCGTCCACGACTCGAACCGCACCGTGAGACCAGGGCGGGTCGGGCCGCAGATGAGCGGGCCGGCCTCGACCTCTACGTGGGGGTCGAGCGGGGCGAGCCGCACGAGGCGGAAGGGTTCGTCATCGACCCGCGCGCGGATGGTCACGGCGTCGCCGGCTCGGCTGGCCCGCACCGTGATCCGATGGCCGGCCCACTCGGCGACGGGCGCGACCGACCAGTCCGACATCCTGTCGGTGACGACCGCACCGAGCTGGAGCGCCCCGTCGGCGTACTCGACGCCGGCCTTCGTCCACGTCTCGTCATCGACGCGCACGAAGATCCCGGCCTGATCGAACTCTCCGGTGAACGCACCCGTGAAGGTGACCTCCATGGCGGTGCCGGCCGGGAACGGCGCGAGGAGCGCGTGCTCGGTGTCGTGCACGAACCCGTAGGCGGTCGTGCGCCACGCGTCGCTGCTCTCCCGCGCGGTCACGAGCAGGGCGTCGCCGTCGCTCTCGACGTTCTCGGGCTCGTTCGTCCAGTGGCCGTCCGACCAGTCGATGCGCGTCATCCGATGGCCTTCACGTCGAGCGAGGCGGCGTCGCCGGTCTCCGGTGTGACGAACGCGAAGGAACCGAAGCCGGATGCCCCGGCCCGATCGAGCAGCGCCTTGAGGTTCTTCGTGCGCTTCTCGAGGCGCACCCGTCGCCCGGATGCGATGAGCTCGCTCTTCACGGCCAGCAGACGGTCGAGCGGCACAGCCGCGTCGTAGACGAGCACGATCGCATCCTCCGCGCCGCCGGTCGGCAGCTCGACGAGGTCGACGACGCGCTCGAAGCCGATCGAGAAGCCCGCCGCGGGGACCTCGCTGCCGAGGAAGCGTCCGATCATCCCGTCGTAGCGCCCGCCGCCGCCCACCGAGCTGCCGGAGCCGGGGTGGGCGATCTCGAAGATCGTGCCCGTGTAGTAGCCCATGCCGCGCACCAGCGTCGGGTCGAATCGCAGTGTCACACCGGAGGGAAGCGTGTCGAGCGCGTGCGCAAGACCCTCGAGGGCGGCGATCGCGTCGGTGTCGATTCCGTCCGGCAGGATCGAGGTGATCGCCTCGACGGTGAGCGCGACGCCGCCGTCGGCGAGGTGCGGCTCGAGCTGCTCCAGGATGCCGCCCAGCACGGCCGCCGAGTCGGCGCCATCCGCGCTCAGTTCGCCGACGACCCCGGCCGCGCCGATCTTGTCGAGCTTGTCGATCGAGATGAGCACCTGCGGCCAGCGCGACGCCGCGAACCCGCAGTACTCGAGCAGTCCGTTCAGGATGCGGCGGTCGTTGATGCGGATCGTGCAGTCCTTCAGGCCCAGCGCATCCAGGGCGGCGGCGGTCGCCGTGATCAGCTCGACCTCGGCCAGCTGCGACGCTTCGCCGATGATGTCGATGTCGCACTGCACGAACTGGCGGTACCGGCCCTTCTGCGGCCGCTCCGCCCGCCACACCGGGGCGATCTGGATGGCCCGGAACACGGGAGGGAGCTCCGCGCGGTGCGTCGCGTAGAACCGTGCGAGCGGCACCGTGAGGTCGAAGCGCAGCCCCAGGTCGGTGAGGCTCAGGAGGTCGCCCGAGTCGATCGCGGCGGTGAGGTCGTCGGCATCCAGGCCGCGCTTGAGCACACTGAACGCGAGCTTCTCGTTGTCCCCGCCGAGCCCGGAGTGCAGGCGTGCGACGTCTTCGACGACCGGCGTCTCGATCTCGTCGAAGCCGTGCGCCGAGAAGGTGCGCCGGATCACGCCGAGGGCGTGCTCGCGTCGCGCTTTGTCGGCGGGGAGGAAGTCGCGCATACCGCGGGGCGGTGTGATCGGGGAAGCCATGGATCGATTCTTCCATGCACAACTACAGTGGGACGGGTGGCTATCGAACCCTTCCGCGTCCACGTGCCCGATGAGGTGCTCGACGACCTGCGGGGTCGCCTGCAGCGCACCCGGTTCCTCCCCTCGATCGGCGCCGCGCCATGGTCGGGCGGCATCGATCCGGCCGTTCTCCGCTCGCTCGTCGACGACTGGGTACACCTCGACTGGCGTGCGCACGAACAGCGCCTCAATCAGTACGACCAGTTCCTCGCCGACGTGAACGGCCACCGCATGCACTTCGTGCGCATCCCCGCGGCAGGGTCGGCCGAGCAGCGTGTTCCGCTGCTGCTCCTGCACGGCTGGCCGAGCGCCTTCACCGAGTACCTCGCGCTCGGCGACCGCCTCGCCAACCCCGCCTCGTACGGTTCGGATGCACGGATCGCCTTCGACGTCGTCATCCCGTCGCTCCCCGGCTTCCTGTACTCCGAGCTGCCCGACCGGCCGCTCACCCGGCAGGCGATCGCGGACGACCTGCACGAGCTGATGTCGGGCGTGCTCGGCTACGACCGCTACGGCGCGTTCGGCGGCGACATCGGCGGCGGCGCGGCGACCTGGCTGGGCGTCGACCGGGCGGAGCATCTGCTGGGCATCCAG
The DNA here is from genome assembly GCF_056394405.1 of Leifsonia sp. 10N434. Lineage (NCBI taxonomy): Bacteria > Bacillati > Actinomycetota > Actinomycetes > Micrococcales > Microbacteriaceae > Leifsonia > Leifsonia sp. 10N434. The sequence continues at coordinate 143,554 of NZ_JBFTHV010000004.1, forward strand.
TTGCTGAACGCCCCGTTCCCCGCCGACGAGACCCCGCACTCCGATGACGAACGTGCCTACCTCGCCGCCCTCGAGGAGTACGACCGCGCCGACGGGGGCTACAGCGAGATCATGCTCAGCCGTCCGGACACGATCGCGGCCGCCCTCAACGACTCCCCCGCCGGGCTCCTCGCCTGGATCGTCGACAAGTGGCACGACTGGGTCGACGGCGATCTCGAACACGTGATCGCCCGCGAGCAGCTGCTCGTGCTCGCCACGCTCTACTGGGCGACGGAGTCCATCGGCACGTCCTTCCAGCAGTACTTCGACTATGGGCACAACCGGCCGAGGCCGCCGATCGTCGCGCCGGTCGGCGTCTACCTGAGCCGGGAGCCCGGATTCCGCGGCTTCCCGCGCTCGCTCGCCGAACGCGCGGCCGACGACCTGCGCGAGTTCGTGGTGGCGGAGGCCGGCGGCCATTTCGCCGGCGCGGAGCATCCCGAGCCCACCGCGGACGCCATCCGGGGGTTCTTCGGCCGCCTGCTCGGATGAGCGGGATCGACCGTATCGGTTGGTCCGGCACGGTCGTAAACTAGGCGTGTTGCCACCCTGAAGGCCGGGTTCGCCTGGGCCTCGGTGGTGTCCCGCTGGACCTGGCATGAGTCGCATCCGCCCGACCGCGGCGCGGAATCGCTGCCAGACACAGGCCGACGGCGCGGTCGCATCACGCCAGGAGTGCGGTTTCTGCTCTCACCCGAATGGTGGAGAGGTACCCACCGAGTGATCGCGTTGCCGGCCATCCCCTGTACTGAGCGGCCGCCGGGTCAGCCGAGCGTGTGGTGGCGCCCCAGCGGGACGACGAGCGGTGTGGCGGTCACCGGATCCGGCACGATCACCGACTCGACGCCGAACACGTCGCGTACGAGCTCCGCCGTCACCACGTCGCCCGGCTCGCCGGAGGCGACGATCGCTCCGGAGCGCATGGCGATCAGGTGGTCGGCGTAGCGCGCCGCCAGGTTTAGATCGTGCAGCACCATCACCACCGTGGCGCCGCGGGCGGCGTTGAGGTCGAGCAGCAGGTCGAGCACATCGATCTGGTGGCTGATGTCGAGGAAAGTCGTCGGCTCGTCGAGCAGCAGGATGCCCGTCTGCTGCGCCAGCGCCATCGCGATCCAGACCCGCTGGCGCTGGCCGCCCGAGAGCTCGTCGATGGCCCGGTCCGCCAGCTCGGTGACACCCGTCGACAGCATGGCCTCCGCGACCGCCCGATCGTCCTCCGCCGTCCAGCGCCGGAACCAGCCCTGGTGCGGGTAGCGTCCGCGACCGACCAGGTCGGCCACGGTGATCCCGTCGGGAGCCGTCGGCGTCTGAGGCAGCAGGCCGAGCCGGGTGGCGACCGTCTTGGTGGGCAGCGAGTGGATGTCGGCGCCGTCGAGCAGCACAGTTCCGGAGGCGGGGGTCAGCAGTCGCGACAGCCCGCGCAGCAGGGTGGACTTGCCACAGGCGTTCGGCCCCACGATCGCGGTCACCCGCCCTGGCGGGATGTCGAGGTCGAGCCCGTCGACCACCACCCGCCCCTCATAGGCGAGCGTCAGGTCGCGCGCAGCCAGTCGATGGGTCGTTGTCACGGTCAGCCTCCCCGGCCGATTCGGTTGGTCCTGGTCAGGAGCCACAGCAGGTACGGCGCGCCCACGATGCCGGTCACCACGCCGACCGGGAACACGACGCCCGGGATGGCGAACTGCGCGACGATGTCGGAGACGATCAGCACGAGCGCCCCCACGAGCGCCGACGAGACGAGCGCGAGCGATCCGCGCCCGACCAGGCGGCGCGCGATCGGCGCGGCGACGAAGGCCACGAACGCGATCGGCCCGGCGACCGACACAGCGACGGCGGCGAGCGCGACCGCCACGATCACGATCAGGACGCGGCTGCGCTCGGTGCGCACGCCGATCGCTGCGGCCGTGTCATCGCCGAGACCGAGCGCGGCGAGCGGGCGGCCGAGCAGCAGGGCGCACGGCACGAGCACAACCGCACTGCCGGCGAGCACGGCCAGCGCGGTCGGGTCCACGTTGTTGAGGCTGCCCGTGATCCAGACGAGCGCCTGCTGCACGTCTCGCAGGTCCGACGTGGTGAGCACGTACGAGACGAGGCCGCCGCACACGGCCGCGAACCCGATCCCGATCAGCACGAAGCGGGCGCCTCCGATGCCACCGCGCCAGGCCAGCAGGTAGATGAGCAGCGCGGCGATCAGCGTGCCGGCCACCACGATGCCGGAGAGCGCCAATCCGGTGAGGCCGAACCACACCAGGGCGAGCGCGCCGGTGGCACTCGCGCTCGATGTGATCCCGATGATGTCGGGACTCGCCAGCGGGTTGCGCAGCAGCGACTGGAACAGGGCGCCCGACAGCCCGAGGCATCCCCCGACCAGCACGGCGGCGATGAGCCGCGGCAGGCGCAGGTCGAGGATGACGAATTGCGTGAGGCGGTCGGCGCGGCCGACCAGTGCCGCCAGGATGTCAGCGGGTGCGACCGCGGCGGCGCCCAGGCTGAGCGAGACGGCGGCGACCACCAGGATGATCGCCGAGAGCACCACGGCCACCCGGACGCTCCGCGACGTGCGGGCACGGCGGTCGGAGGCCACGGCCGAGGAATCCACAGTGGCGGACGACGCCACCGGCGGGGCGGCGCTCACAGGCTCACCAGCTTGCGCCGTCGCACCAGCGCGATGAAGACGGGCGCCCCCACCAGCGCTGTCACCACGCCCACCTGCAGCTCACCCGGGTACGCGACCACCCGCCCGATCACGTCGCAGGCGATCAGCAGGGTGGGTGCGAAGACGGCGGAGAAGGCGAGCACCCAGCGGTAGTCGCCGCCCACCACGTAGCGCGCGACGTGCGGCACCACGAGGCCGACGAAGGCGATCGGGCCGACCGCCGCCGTGGCCGAGCCGCAGAGCAGCACGATCGCCACCGCGCACGCCGCCCTCGACAGGCCGACGCGCTGCCCGAGACCGCGGGCGACATCGTCGCCGAGCGCCAGCCCGTTGAGCGACCGCCCGAGTGCGAGCGCGACCACCGTGCCGAGCGCGATCGTCGGCAGCACCTGCCAGAGCACGTCGAAACCACGGCCGGCGAGCGAGCCGACCTGCCAGAAGCGCAGGGCGTCCAGGGAGACCTGACTGGTCAGGAGCACCGCCGTGATCAGCGATCCGAGGGCCGCCGACACCGCGGCTCCCGCGAGCGCGAGCTTGATCGGCGTCGCGCCCTCGCGCCCGACCGATGCGACCGCGTACACCACCACAGCCGCCAACCCGGCGCCGGCGAAGGCGAACCACACGTAGCCCGACGTGGTCGTGATCCCGAACACCGAGATCGCGACCACGACTGCCAGCGACGCGCCGAAGTTGACGCCCAGGATGCCGGGGTCGGCCAGCGGGTTGCGCGACAGCCCCTGCATGACGGTGCCGGCGAGGCCGAGCGCCAGCCCGGCGAACAGCCCGAGGAGCGTGCGCGAGAGTCGGCTGTCGACCACGATCAGCGAGAGCTCGTCGCTCTTGTCGTAGTGCAGCAGCGCGTTCAGCACGGTCGCAGGGTCGATCGCGCGCGAGCCCACCATCAGGCTCAGCACGCACACGACCAGTAGCGCGACGGCGGCGACGGCGAAGCCGATGAGCAGACGCCGACGGCGCCGGCGGAGAGGGGACGGATCCCTTCCCGCACCGGCGCTCGTCGTCGTGATGCCCGCGGTCATCGACGGACTACTTGACCTTCTCTGCGGCGGCGGCCAGCTGCGGCACGTAGCGGTCGAGCATCCACGGGATGCTGAGCACGCTGGGCGCGCTCGACGCCATCACGAACGACTCGCCCACGATGGGAGCGAAGCGCCCCTCCTTGACGTTCGGCAGGGCCGCGACGAGCGGGTCGGCGGTGAATGCGTCGACCGAGGATTGCTTGTCGAAGTACATCACCAGCAGGTCGGCGTCGATCTTCGAGAGGTTCTCGTAGCTGAGCTGGAAGAAGAAGCTGCCGTCGCCCGCCTTGGTGTCGAGGGTCTTCAGGCTCGGCGAGTTGGTCAGGCCGAGGTCGTTGAGCAGCTGCACGCGAGTGTCGGTTGCCCGGTAGACGTTGAGCACGCCGGGCTGGTTCGCCGCGCCGTACAGGAAGGTCTTGTCCTTCAGCACCGGGTACTTCGCTGCGAGGGAGGCGACCTTGTCCTGGGTCGCCTTCTTGAGCGCGGCGGCCTCCTTCGTCATCCCGAGCGCCTTGCCCACGATGTCGGTCTGGTCCTGCCAGCTCGTGCCCCAGGCCTGCTTGGGGTAGGCGACGACCGGGGCGATCTTGCTGAGGGTGTCGAAGTCGGTCTGGCTGAGGCCCGAGAGCGGCGCGAGGATCACGTCCGGCTTCGCCTTGACGAGCTCCTCGAAGGGCACCTGGTCGGTGTCGGCGCCGCTGAGCAGCTGCGGTGTCTTCGCGCCGAGCTTCTTCAGTTTCTCCGCGTCCCACGGCAGCACGCCGTCGCCGTCGCCGCCGTAGGTGAACTTGGGCATCGCGACCGGGACGACGCCCAGCGCGAGCGCCACGTCCTGCGCACCCCAGCCCCAGGTGGCGACCCGCTCGGGCGCCTTCTCGATCGTCGCGTCACCCAGCGCGCTGGTGACGGTGACCGGGAACGCCCCGGAATCGCTGCTCGCAGTGCCGGCCGCAGAACCGGATCCCGCGCTGCAGCCGGTGAGCGCCAGGGCCGCCGAGGCGACGATGGCGGATGCGATCAGGGCGATGCGCGACCGGCGGTGGCGACCGCGGGCGACGGGCTCGAGCATGACTCTCCTTCGGGAGGACGAACGGGGGATGTGGCCGGAATCGGCACGTTAGGCAAGCCTAACCTAACCCCTGGTTCGCTGTCGACTCGGGACGCGCTCAGTCCTCGACCGCCGCGATCCCGATGATCCCGGCGTCGGCCGCGCCCGCCTCGTACTCCCGGATCTCACCCTGCAGCTCGCGCAACGTCGAGCGCAGCGCGCGCTCCGCATCCAGCCCCTGGGCCTTGGCGGACGCGACGATCGCGAGCAGCAGCGAGCCGAGCTCGTCCTCCGATTCGACCTGCACTCCCCCGGCCGCCCCGAGCTCGAGCAGGCCCACCTTCTGCGCGCGGCCGAGCAGTTTGTCGGCCAGCGCCAGGGACGGCATCGCCTGGGGGATGCCGTCCAGAACGCTCGTGCGCGACGGTTTCTCCCGCCGCTTCAGGTCGTCCCAGAACTCGACGACGTCGTCGGCGGTCTCGGCCTTGCGGTCGCCGAAGACGTGCGGATGCCGGCCGACCATCTTCTGCGTCATGTGCTCGGCGACATCCTGGATGTCGAAGTCCTCACCCGGCGTGTGCGCAGCGATGTCCGAGTGGAAGAGCACCTGGTAGAGCACGTCGCCGAGCTCCTCGATCATGTCGTCGCGGTTGCCGGTCTCGATGGCCTCGATCAGCTCGTAGGTCTCTTCGAGGAGGTACTGCACCAGCGATTCGTGCGTCTGGTCGGCGTCCCACGGACAGCCGCCCGGACCGCGCAGCCGCTCCATGACCGCCACCAGCTCGTCGAGCTTCGTCGGCTGCGAACCCGCCTCTGCGGATGAGAAACTCAGGTCGGTCATCAGCCCTCCTCGTCAACACGTCCATCCTCTCACCGGGCAGGGCCTGCCCGGACTAGCCTGGCTGCATGGCAACCCGGATCGCTCGCATCACCATCTCCGTCGAAGACCTGTCCCGCGCCCTCGCCCTGTACCGGGACGTGATCGGGCTGGATCCCGTCTACGAGGTCGAGGGCCTCGCGATGCTGACGACCGACGCCGCAGCGCCGGCGGGGACCGCGACCGAGGTGCTGCTGCACCATCGCACGCCGAGCATCGGCGACTTCGCCGTCGCACCGAGCTTCGTCGTCGACGACGTCGACGCGGCGACGGGCGCCGCGGTCGAGACGGGTGCGACGGTCGTCGACGAGCCCGCCGACCAGGAGTGGGGCGAACGGCAGTCGGTGCTGCGCGACGCCGACGGCCACATCCTGTGCCTGGTGAGCCCGATTCGATAGACTCGCGTCCTGGTGTGCCGGGAAGTCTGGTCGGCGGGTGACGCGTCCGCGTCGCTCCACCGAACGACCCATGCCCGGCGTCCTGCCAGCGGCGTGAGATGGGCGAGACCGTCATGAGCATCATCCGATCCGAGCGCACCGCCGCCGGCCTCCTGCTGGGAGCCGCGGCGCTCGGCCTGCTGCTGGCCAACACCCCGATCGGGCACGACCTGCTCGACGTGCAGCACACGTACCTCGGCTTCGGTGACACGAAGCTGAGCGTCGGCCACTGGATCAGCGACGGCCTGCTCGCGATCTTCTTCTTCATCGTCGCCGTCGAGCTCAAGCACGAGCTCGTGGCCGGCGAGCTCAACAGCGCGAAGAAGGCGATCCATCCGGCGATCGCGGCCGTCGGCGGCGTCATCGTGCCCGCCCTGGTCTATCTCGTCTTCGCCGCCGGCAGTGGTCTCGGCGACGGCTGGCCCATCCCGACCGCGACCGACATCGCCTTCGCGCTCGGGGTGCTGGCGGTGTTCGGCCGCGGCCTGCCGAACCGCCTGCGGGTGTTCCTGCTCGCCCTCGCGGTGCTCGACGACCTGATCGCCATCCTGATCATCGCGGTGTTCTTCACCACCGACCCGAACCTGCTCGAGCTCGCTCTCGCCGCTGTCACGGTCGCCGCCTTCGGCCTGCTCAGCCGGTTCCTGCGTGGCCGGATGCGCGTGCCGATCGGTGTGCTCATGGTGCTGCTCGCCCTGCTCAGCTGGTGGCTGGTGTGGGATTCGGGCGTGCACGCCACGATCGCGGGCGTCGCGCTCGGCCTCGTCATGGCCAGGCGTCCGGCTGGACACGTGACACACGTGCTCGAGCCGTGGTCGAACGGGCTGATCCTGCCGCTGTTCGCATTCTCCGCGGCGCTCGTCGTGATCCCTCAGGTGTCGCCGTCGCAGCTCAGCCCGGCATTCTGGGGCATCCTCGTCGCGCTGCCCGTCGGCAAGCTGATCGGCATCACCCTCGGCGGCTGGCTGGGGTCGTTCACCCGACCGAAGGCCGAGCGGGGGCGCATCCCGTTGTTCGGGCTGATCACGATCGCGGCGCTCGGCGGCATCGGTTTCACGGTGTCGCTGCTGATGAACGAGCTGGCGTTCGCGGGCAGCGACCTGGTGCGCAGCGAGGGCACGCTGGCCGTGCTGCTCGGATCGGGTGTCTCGATCGTGCTGTCGGGGGTGATGGTGTCGGCGCTGGCGCGGCGGTACCGTCGCGCGCATCCGGTCGCGACGCGGGTGCATTCGGCGGAGGGGCACTGAGCCGCAGCGCTGAGCCTTCGTGGGCCTGTCGCAACTCCGGAAGAACCGGCCGACACGCCGAGCGGAGGCGCGTAACTCCGGAATTCTGGGCGATCCCTGCCCGCGATTCCGGAATTACGAACGGTCGCGTCAGGCGGTCGCTTCGGCGGCCGGCTCCGCCTCGGCGGGCTCCGGCGCGGGGAAGATCGACCCCAGCAGCGACGACACCCAGCCGATCAGCGCGGAATCGTCGAGCGCCTCGCCGTTCACGCGCGGCATCGGAACGGTGACCACTTTGGGAGCCGCGTGGTACTTGGCGCCCGGGTACATCCGCTGCAGGCGCACCTGGAGGGAATCCGGAAGGATCGCCGGAGACACCCGCAGGTTCGAGCCCATCGCGACCACCTCGCCCAGCCCCGCCCGCTGTGCGGCCAGGCGGAGGCGCGACACGGCGATCAGGTTCAGCACCGGCTCCGGCGGCTCGCCGTAGCGGTCGGTGAGCTCCTCGAGCACGGAGTCGATCTGGCCGGTCTTCGCGGCGGGCGAACTGGCGGTGGAGAGCTTCTGGTAGGCCTCGAGCCGTAGGCGTTCGCTGTCCACGTACTCCTCCGGGATGTGCGCGTCGACCGGAAGCTCCAGTCGCAGCTCGGTCTGCCCCTCCGCGACCTCGCCGCGGAACGTGCTGACCGCTTCGCCGATCATGCGCAGGTAGAGGTCGAATCCGACGCCGGCGATGTGGCCGGACTGCTCGCCGCCGAGCAGGTTGCCCGCCCCGCGGATCTCGAGGTCTTTGAGCGCCACCTGCATGCCGCTGCCCAGGTCGTTGTTGGCGGCGATGGTCGAGAGTCGGTCGTGCGCCGTCTCGCTCAGCGGCTTGTTCTCGTCCCAGAGGAAGTAGGCGTACGCGCGTTCGCGGCCACGGCCCACCCGGCCGCGCAGCTGGTGCAGCTGACTGAGACCGTACTTGTCCGCGCGGTCGATGATGATGGTGTTCGCGTTCGCGATGTCGAGCCCGGTCTCGATGATGGTCGTCGAGACCAGCACGTCGAACCGGCGCTCCCAGAAGTCGACGACGACCTGCTCGAGGGCGTGCTCGTTCATCCGGCCGTGCGCGACGCCGATGCGCGCCTCCGGCACCAGCTCGGCCAGCTTCGCCGCGGCGCTCGTGATGCTCCCGACCCGGTTGTGCACGAAGAACACCTGGCCCTCGCGCAGCAGTTCACGCCGGATGGCCGCAGCGACCTGCTTGTCGGAGTACGGCCCGACAAAGGTGAGGATCGGGTGCCGCTCCTCCGGCGGCGTCGCCAGCGTCGACATCTCCCGGATGCCCGTGACGGCCATCTCGAGCGTGCGTGGGATAGGCGTGGCGCTCATCGCGAGGATGTCCACGTTGGTCTTGAGCTTCTTGAGGGCGTCCTTGTGCTCGACGCCGAAGCGCTGCTCCTCGTCGATGATGACGAGTCCCAGGTCTTTCAGGGTGATGCCGTCGGCCAGCAGGCGGTGCGTGCCGATCACGACATCCACGGTGCCGTCGGCCATGCCGCGCAGCGTCTCGCGTGCCTCCTTGTCGGACTGGAAGCGGCTGAGGGCGCGCAGGTGCACCGGGAAGCCGGCGAAGCGCTCCTGGAAAGTCTCGAAGTGCTGCTTGACGAGCAGCGTCGTCGGAACGAGCATCACGACCTGCTTGCCGTCCTGCACGGCCTTGAAGGCCGCGCGCACCGCGATCTCGGTCTTGCCGAAGCCGACGTCGCCCGAAATGAGCCTGTCCATCGGGATCGGCCGTTCCATGTCGGCCTTGACCTCGTCGATGGTCTGCAGCTGGTCGTGCGTCTCCGCGAACGGGAACGCCTCCTCCAGCTCGCGCTGCCACGGGGTGTCCGGACCGAACGCGTGGCCCTTGCTCGCCATGCGTGCCGAGTAGAGCTTGACCAGCTCGACGGCGATGTCGCGCACCGCGCGGCGGGCGCGGCCCTTCGCCGCGGCCCAGTCGCTGCCGCCCATCTTGCTGAGCGGCGGCGCCTCGCCGCCGACGTAGCGGCTGAGCAGGTCGAGCTGATCCGTCGGCACGAACAGTTTGTCGCCCGGGTAGCCGCGCTTCGAGGGGGCGTACTCGAGCACGAGGTACTCGCGCTTCGACTTCACCGCGTTGCGGCCGCCGCTGGAGACCTCGCGCTGCGTCATCTCCACGAACTTGCCGATGCCGTGCGTCTGGTGCACCACGAAGTCGCCCGCTTTCAGCGCGAGCGGGTCGACGACGTTCTTGCGGCGCGTCGCGAGCTTCTTGACCTGACGGGAGTCGTAACCGATCGTGCGGCCGTAGAACTCCGCCTCGCTCAGCAGTGCGAGCTTGTCCTGCTCCACTTCGAATCCGTGCTCGACGGTGGCGCGCAGCAGGTATGCGACACCGGGCTCCGGATCGGCGGGGAACTCGTCGACCTGACGTGCGGGCAGCTCGGCCTCGGCCAGCACCTGCGCCGCGCGTTCGACGAGACCGGCGCCCTCGGCGACGATCGCGACCTTCCAGCCGTCGCGCAGTCGCGCGGCCACGTGCTCGATCGCGCCGTTCACGTTGCCCTGGAAGCTCGGCACCGCCTCGGCGGCGATCCGGATCTGCAGGTGCTCCTCGATCTCCCGCTCCTCCGGCAGGGTGTCGTCGATCTGGAAGCCGCTCATCGTCCACCAGGGGTGGTCGGGCGCCGGCTGTCCGGGAGCGCTGAACTTCGCGGAGTCGCGCAGCTTCTGAAGCGTGATGAAGTCGCCGGCCGCGAGGTCGATGGGCGCTGCTGCGCCGACCGTGGCCGCGCTCCAGGCCGCCGACAGGAACTCGCGGTTCGTCTCGGCGAGGCTCACCGCTCGGCTCGCGACGCGCTCCGGCGACAGCACGGCGATCGCCGCGCCGTCGGGCAGGTAGTGGGTCACCGGAACCAGCCGGTCGACGAGCGCCGGCGCGAGCGACTCCATGCCCTCCACGGGGATGCCCTCGCCGATCTTGGCGAGCATCCCGGACAGGCTCGGGAACTCGTGCTCCATCTCACGCGCGCGCTGCCGCACCGACTCGCTGAGCAGCAGCTCGCGGCTCGGCGGCATGGTCACCGACGGGATGGGCTCGGGCAGCGACCGCTGGTCCGCCACCGAGAACGCCCGGATCTGCTCGACCTCGTCGCCGAAGAAGTCGACACGGTACGGGTGCTCGGCCGTGGGCGGGAACACGTCGAGGATTCCGCCGCGCACGGCGAACTCGCCGCGGCGGGTCACCATGTCGACGCGGGCGTAGGCGAGGTCGACGAGCTGATGCGCCAGGCCGCCGAGGTCGAAGCCGCGGCCGCCGGCGGTGAGCTCCACCGGGGAGTAGTCGATGAGGTTGTCGGCCAGCGGCTGCAACGCCGCGCGCACCGAGGCGACGACGACGATGGGGGTGCTCTGGTCGCCTTGGGCCCAATCGGCGAGCCGGCGCAGGGCCAGCAGCCGCTTGCCGACGATCTCGGCGCTCGGGCTGAGACGCTCGTGCGGCAGCGTCTCCCAGGCCGGGAACTCGATGATCTCGGCGCCGGGGAGCACACAGCCCAGCGCGCCGCGGATGGACTCCGACTCGCGCCCCGTCGCCGTGATCACAAGGAGCGCCTGCGATGCACCGGCCGCGGCGCGTCTCTGCAGCAGTCCGGCGATCAGCGGCGCGCGGAGTCCGTCGGTGAGCGAGAAGTCGGCATCGCGAGCGGCCGACGCGAGGGCGTCGTGGAACGTGGAGGCGCGCGAAAGCGCTGCGATCAAGCCCTGCAGTATCACTCGCCCAAGTCTACGGTCACCCGCCGACACCGCGAGGGCTGGCGGTCAGATCCAGCCGTCGAGTGCGCGCATGAACCCGTCGAAGTCGTCGCGGGCGATCGTGTGACCGCTCCCGGCGACGACCCGCACCTCGAACCCGGAGGCGCGGAGGCGCTCGGCGAGCTCCGGCTTCACGAGCTGCGAGTTGTCGGCGAGCACCACGAGCGACGGCACGTGCATCGCTTCCGGCGCGCGCAGCGAGCCCGGCGTGATCAGGACCGGGATGACCGCAGGATCGAACGCCTTGAACGTCTCGACCTCGATCGCGACGTCCGCCGGGTCCCAGCGCGGGTTCTTCTTCGCGATCCGCACGGCCGACGCCCGGGTGAGGCTGCGCAGGAACGCCGGCGCGAGCATCCGCTGCCACCAGGTCAGCGCGGGGCCGGAGAAGGCGGGGTCGACGTAGATCGCGCGCTCCGGCTGGAGGTGCTCGATCGCGAGACTCACGGTCAGGCCGCCGAGCGAGTGGCCCATCACCAGCTCGGGACGCACCTGCACGGTGTCCACCACATCCTGGGCGAAGAGCTCGGCGGTGTACGCCGTCGCGCGGGGGCTGTGACCATGGCCGCGCAGGTCGACGGCGATCACGTGGTAGCCGCGGTCGGCGAGTGCCGGCCCGACCGTGCGCCAGTTGCGGGAGTCCGACATGACCCCGTGCACGAGCACTGCGTAGCGGTCGCCGCTGCCCCACTCGCGCGTGTACAACTTCATGATCGGAACTGTACCGCCGCGCACCTGTGCGCCGGCCGCGATTCCATAGCGGCCGGAAACTGACCGCTATCGGTCATACGGTGAAGCCATGGAAGCGAACGCACTGCCCGGCAGCAACCACTCATCACAACCGTGGATCGTCACGCGTGACACCTCCGCGCTCCTCGACTTCGTGATCGAGACCTTCGGCGCCACGGAGATCGCGCGCGTTCCGACCGAGGACGGCGGCATCGGACATGCCGAGTTCGTGATCGGCGACACCTGGCTGCTGGCCTTCGACTCGCAGCCCGATTGGCCGGCCACCCCGGCGATGCTGCGCGTCTTCGTCGACGACGCCACCGCCACGTTCGCGCGCGGCGTCGCGGCAGGCGCCGAGGTCATCACCGAACTCGACGATGCCGCGTGGGGCGACCGCGGAGGCCGCCTTCGCGACCCGCTCGGCAACATCTGGTGGGTGATCCAGCACGTCGAAGACGTCTCACCCGAGGAGATGAACCGCCGGTTCTCCGAACCGCGCTACGCCCGCTCCATGGAGCTCGCGCAGCAGACCCTCGACGCCGCGATGACCGGCAAAAGCGCCGGCTGGTCCAGCGCCCCCGTCGTCCTCTCGTCCCCGCCCACAACCAGCAGTTGAGGGGTGGCGAATCGGCCTAAACACGCCGAACGGAGCCGAATTCGCCACCCCTCAACGAAACACGACGCGAGCGTCAGCGAGCGGCGCGACGGGAGACGCGCGCGTCAGCGAGCGGTGTGGAAGCGCAGCTGCGCGGCGGTGAGCCCGTCCGAGGCGATCTGCTCGACCGCGTCGGCGGCATCCGCGAGCAGATTGGGCAGCGTCTTGCGCTCATCGGTGCTGAAGCCCTTGAGCACGTGGTCGGCCGCGCCCTGCGATCCGGGCGGGCGCCCCACGCCGACCCGCACGCGGGTGAAGTCGCCCGTGCCGATGGCGGCGATCACGTCGCGAACACCGTTGTGGCCGCCGTGCCCACCGCCCGACTTGAGCTTGATGGTGTCGTACGGGATGTCGAGCTCATCGTGCACCACGATCAGGTGCGACGGCTCGAGAGAATAGAAGCGCAGCAGCTGCGCGACCGGGCCACCGGACACGTTCATGAACGTGTTGGGCTTGGCCAGGATGAAACGCGGCCCGCCGGGGGTCAGACGACCCTCCGCGACGGTCGCGTTGGTCTTGTGGGTTTTGAAGGTGAGACGGCCGCGCTCGGCGAGCTCGTCGAGCACCATCTGGCCCACGTTGTGACGCGTGGCGGCGTAGCCGGGCCCGGGGTTGCCGAGCCCGACTACGAGCCAGGGTGAATCCATCGAGGTGAAACTAGGGGAGCCTACTCGGCGGCCGCTGCTTCGCCCTCGGCTGCCTCAGCCTCGGCGGCCTCGGTCGCAGCCTCTTCCTCGTCGCCACGCGCGGCGGCGGGGACGAGGACGTTGAGGATGAGCAGGTCGGGGTCTTCGGCCAGGGTGGCGCCCTTCGGAAGGGTGAAGTCCTTGGCGTGGAACTGCGTGCCCTCGGCGGCGTCGGTCACATCGAGAACGATGTTCTCGGGGATGTGGGTCGCCTCGACCTCGAGACGGAGGGTCGGGACATCCAGAACCGCGATGGTGCCGGGGAAGGGCTCGCCCTGCACGTGCACGGGGACCTCGACGGCGACCTTCTCGCCGCTCTTGATGACGATGAGGTCGAGGTGCTCGATGATCTGCAGCACGGGGTCCTTCTGCACGTCCTTGACTAGGGTCAGCTGGCCCTTGCCCGCGATGTCGATGTTGAGCACGGCGTTCGCCTTGCGCAGCAGCAGGCCGACCTGGTGGGCGGGGACGGTGATGTGCACGGGCTCGGTGCCGTGGCCGTAGATGACGGCGGGGATCTTGCCGGCAGCGCGGATCTTGCGCGCCGCACCCTTGCCGAAGCTGTCGCGGACCTCCGCGACGACCTTGTTGGACTCGTCAGCCATGAGTAACTCCTTGCCGGCGGGGCCGGCTGTCGGGCGAGCAGTGCTCGCAGTGTCTGGTTGTGTGTCGACTCGAACGCATCGTTCAGATGAAAGACGTGTGAGGAAAGACTGCGTAGCCTGCTCCACCGCGTCGATAACGGATGTCGCCCGGAGTCCCGCGCGCATCCCTCGCCGAAGTTCAGTGTGCAAGTCTACCGGATGCGCAGGGCGCTCGCCGCCGCGGCCGTGATCTCCTCTTCCGAGCGGTCGATGCCGACCCGGATGCCGGGCTCATCCGGCGCGAGCGGCTCCAGCGTCGCGAGCTGCGAGTCCAGCAGGCTCGGCGGCATGAAATGGCCCTCGCGCGCACCCATCCTGGCGCGCAGCAGCTCGGGCGAACCGTCGAGTTCGACGAACCGCGCCGTCGGCGCCTGGTCCAGGATGGCCGCCCGGTACACCCGGCGCAGCGCCGAGCAGGCGATGACCATTCCCGCAGGACCGGAGTCGGCGAGCGTGCGTCCGACGGCGGCCAGCCAGGGCCAGCGGTCCTCATCGGTGAGCGGGATGCCCGCCGCCATCTTGGCGACGTTGGCCGGCGGATGCAGGGCGTCGCCGTCGATGAACTCGGCCCCGAGGGACTCCGCCAACCGGTGTCCGATCGTGCTCTTCCCCGAGCCGGACACCCCCATCACCACCACGAGCGGACGCTCCACCGATCGCCCTCCGTCCGTCATCCGTGGTGCTTTCGTCACCAGTCGTGCATGGAGCCGTCGAGAAGACGGTTCACCGGCAAGTATGCCGCCTGATACGGGAACGAGTTCGCCACGACCTCGTCGTAGTCGACGCCCAGCCCCGGCTCGTCGCCCGGGATGAGCATCCCGTCTTCGAAGCTGTAGGTGGTGCGGAAGACCTCGTGCGTGTCGGCCGAGTGCTTCATGTACTCCTGGATCCCGAAATTCGGGATGGCGATGCCGAGGTGGATCGCGGCGGCGAGCCCGACCGGCGACACGTCCGTCGGCCCGTGCACCCCCGACTTGATCTGGTAGACGGCCGCGTAGTCGAAGATGCGCCGGAGTCCGGTGATGCCGCCGGCGTGCGTGACTGGGCTGCGAACGTAGTCGATCAGCTGCTCCTCGAACAGCTCGCGGTAGTCCCAGATCGTGTTGAACACCTCGCCGATCGCCAGCGGTGTGGTGGTGTGCTCGCGCACCCGGCGCAGCACGGCCTGGTTCTCGGCCGGCGTGACGTCTTCGAGCCAGAACAGGTCGTACGGTTCCAGCGACTTGCCGAGCTTGGCGGCCTGGATGGGCGTGAGCCGGTGGTGCGCGTCGTGCAGCAGCGGCAGCTCGGGGCCGAACTCGTTGCGCACCGCCTCGAACACGCGCGGCGCGTGCCGCAGGTAGGCGCGGGTGTCCCACTCCTCCTCGACGGGCACGGCGCTGCGCCGGGCCGGCTCGTGGTCGTAGCGCGAGGTGGTGCCCCCGGCGCCGGCCGCGGCGTTGGCCGACGAGGCGACGCCGTAGACCGAGCCGAGCCCCGGGATGCCCGTCTGCACGCGGATGGCACGGTAGCCCTGCTCCTGGTGGTCGCGGATCGAGTCGAACAGCTCGGGGAGCTCTGCGCCGCTCGCGTGCCCGTACACCAGGCAGCCGCGCCGGCTCTTGCCGCCGAGCAGCTGGTACAGGGGCAGCCCGGCCGACTTGGCCTTGATGTCCCACAGCGCCGTGTCGACGGCCGCGATCGAGGCCATCGTCACGGGACCGCGCCGCCAGTACGCACCGCGGTACAGGTATTGCCAGGTGTCTTCGATCCGGTGGGCGTCCCGGCCGATCAGCAGCGGCACGACGTGCTCGCTCAGGTAGGCGGCCACCGCCAGCTCGCGGCCGTTCAGCGTCGCGTCCCCCAGTCCGACGTAGCCGTCGTCGGTGGTGATGCGCAGCGTCACGAAGTTGCGGCCGGGGCTCGAGACCAGGACGTCGGCGGATGTGATTCGCATGTCAGTGTGCTCCTCGTAGTGATTCGGTCGTCAGAAAGGTCGTGGTGGCGCGGAGGGCGCCGAGTTGCTCGCGCACGAGATCAGGCAGGCTGCCGAGGTCGCCGTCCGGGGCGAGCTCGGCAACGGTCTCCGCCGCCAGCGCAGCGTCGTCGTCCGGATGCTGCCGGAGCCGCTCCGTCAGCGCCGCGGCGCCGGGATCGGCGGACTCGCCGCCGAGCAGGTGCAGGATCCACGCGGCGATCACGCCGGCCTGGGCGGCTCCCGGCTCCCGCCCGGCGTGCAGCCGGGAACGGGCAGGGTCGAGGATGCGCGGCCCGAGCTTCTGCGAACCGTCCGTGGCGATCTGCGCCAGCCGGTGCTCGATGCGCGCGTTCGTGAAGCGGTCCCGCAGGGCGGCGAGCGCGGCATCGACCGCCGCGTCGTCGAACGGCAGCTCCGTCCGCGCCTCCTGCCACAGGGCTTCGAGCGCGGTGGAGCACTGCTCGTCGGCCATCGCCTCGGCGACCGTCGCGTGGCCGCGCAGCAGCCCGAGGTAGGCCAAAAGCGAGTGCCCGGCGTTGAGCAGCCACAGCTTGCGGCGCTCGAACGGCTCGACGTCGTCGACGAACTGCGCCCCGCCCGCCTCCCAGCCGGGTCGGCCGGCGGGGAACGCGCCGCTCAGCACCCACTCGCTGAACGGCTCGGTCACCACCGGCGCCGCGTCGTCGACGCCGGTGAGGCGGAGCACCGTCTCGCGGTCGGCGTCCGTGGTCGCCGGGGTGATGCGGTCGACCATGGTGGAGACGAACGAGATCTCGTCGTCGATCCAGGCGGCGAGCGCGGGGTCGAGCCGGCGGGCGAGCCCGCTCACGGCGTCGGAGGTCACGGCGCCGTTGTGGGGCAGGTTGTCGCAGCTGACGACCGCGAGCGGGCCGGCCCCGGCATCGCGCCGGGCGCGCAGCCCGTCGACGATCCTGCCGGGTGCGGTGAACGCGCCGGCGCCGGAGCGCAGTCGTTCGAGATCGGCATCGAGGTCGCCGGACGGCGGCCGGTAGCCGGCCTCCGTCACGGTCAGCGTGAGCACGGCGACCGCCGGATCGGCCATGGCGCCCCGCCAGCGGTCGACGTCGCCGCCATCGTGCACCGACGTCACACTCTGGATCACGCCGGCCAGATCGCCGCCCGGGCCGCGCTCGACCAGCGTGTACACCGCATCCTGCGCGGCGAGCACCTCGGCGGCGCGCGGACTGCGGCCGGTGAAGGCGGCGATCCCCCACCCCTCGCCATCGGACGCGTCGTTCGCGCGCTGGGTGTACCAGGCCTGGTGCGCCCGGTGGAACGCACCGAGGCCGAGGTGCACCACCCGCACCGGATGGCGTTCCGTGCGCTGTGGCGACGTCATGTCGCGGCCACGCCGGCGAGGCTGCGCGAGCGCGCCTCCGACTCCCGCAGGTACGCGAGGTTGTCGCGGGTGCGCTCCTCGAGCGGAAGCTCCGTCGAGAAGTCTTCCGAGGTGACCCAGCCGTCGTAGCCGAAGGCGTGCAGTGCCGCGAAGTACGTGTCGACGTCGGCCTGACCGGCCCGCATCGTCGCCCACTCGTGCGACCAGCGCACCGTGCCGTCGGCCTCCGTCTCGCCCGCGACCCAGCGGACGTTCTTGACGTGCACGTGCGCCAGATAGGGGCCGAGCAGCTGGAAGGCGGCCAGCGGCGCCTCCTGCCCCTCGATCACCAGGTTGCCCAGGTCGTGGATCACGCCGACGTGCTCGGGGTCGAGGCCGTCGACCAGCCGGAACGCCGCCGAGGCGGATGGCGTGATCGTCTCGTGGTGCAGCTCGATCAGCGCCTTCACGCCGAGCTCGGCCGCGCGGGCGGCCGCACGGGCGATGTCGCGGCGCGTGGCGTCGAACAGCTCGCGGTAGTCGCCGGAGTCGCTGCGCGGCATGGCGACCCGCACCTGACGGGCGCCGATCTCGGCCGTGGCGGCGAGCATCCGGTCGACGTTCGCGTGGTCATCGGCGCGGGCGTAGCCGCCGATGCCGGAGAACTCCAGGCCCGATTCACGGGTGATCCTGGCGATCTCGGGAACGTCGCCCTCGAGGCCCTCGAGAGGCCAGGTCGCGCGGTTCCCCGCCCAGAAGCCGGGTTCCGGCGCCTCCGCCTGGTCGGTGACGCGCCACTCGATGCCGTCCCAGCCCTGGGACGCGAGGATGCGTGCCGCCTCCTCCGGCGTCCAATCGGGGGTCGACGCGGTGAAGACCGAGAACTTCATGATGCTGCTCCTCTCGCGATCGATGCATCCGGTTCGACTGCGTCCGTTCCGACGGCGTCCGGTGCGACCGCATCCGGCGCAGCGCCCGTCTTCACCTCGACATCGTCGAGCGCGCCCGAGAGCACGTCGCCGAAGGCGACCGGCCGGCCGAGTGTCGCCGACAGGTACACGGCGCGTACGACGGCCAGGGACACGAAGGCGTCTTCGACCCGCACGCCGGGCGCGCGGCCGTCGAGGATCGCGGACACGATGTCGCCGTACTGACGCAGATGGCCGACGATGAACTGGTCGGGCCCGCGGTCGCCGCCGCGCAGCTCACCGACCGGCACCAGCTCGGCGGCGCGGTTCACGACGCTCGCCCCGCTCGGGTCGAACGCGGCGGGGTCGGCGGCGCCGAAGTACTCGAGCTGGTCGTCGTCGATGATCGCCGAGCCGCGGTCGCCGTGCACGTGCAATCGCACCGAGAGCCCCGGATACGCGGCCGTCGTGGCGTGGATCACGGCGAGCGCGCCGGATTCGAACCGCACGGTGGCCACGGCGATGTCCTCCACCTCGACGCGCCCATGGGCGAGCAGAGCCGTCTGCGCGGAGATCTCGACCGGGCGGCCGAGGAACCAGACCAGCAGGTCGACCGTGTGCACGCCCTGGTTCATCACCGCGCCGCCGCCGTCGAGCTCCCACGTCCCCCGCCACTGGCCGGAGTCGTAGTAGTCCTGGCTGCGCCACCAGGCCACCGACGCGATGCCGCTGGTGAGGCGCCCGAAGGTGCCGTCGTGAGCGGCCTGCGCGACGACGACCGACGACGGGTCGAAGCGGTGCTGGCTGATCACGGAGACCACGAGCCCGTTCGCCTCCGCCTCACGGGAGAGCTCCAGGATGCGCCGGGCCCGCGCCATGCTGACGTCGAGCGGCTTCTCGATGACCACGTGCTTGCCTGCGGCCAGGGCCTCCTCGGCCAGCTGCACGTGGAGACCGCTCGGCGTGCAGATGACGACGACATCGACCGGGCTCGCAGCGATCGCGGCCGGCAGCGTCTGGTACTCCGCCGGGCGCTCGATGCCGAGTTCCGAGACGACCTGGTCGGCGAGCGCGCTCGCGGCGGCGGGCACGGCGTCCACCAGGGCCGTGATGGTGAGCGACGGGTTCCTGGCGATCGCCCGCGCGTGGTTGAGGCCGATGATGCCGCAGCCGACGATGGCGACGGCGAGCGGTGCGGACGGATCCGGTGTTGCCGATGTTGCTGGTGTTGCGGTGTCGCTCATCCGAGCTTCACTCCAATCTGGTCGGTGAGACGGCGGAGCGCACGGCCCGCACGGCCGAACGCCTCCGGTCCCGAGAAGCCGCCGAGGGCGTTGACGTCGGTGAGATGCGGCTCGAGCGAGGCGAAGCCGGTGTAGCCGTCGTCGCGCAAGGCGGTGAGGGTCTCGAGCAGCTGCCCGTCCCCCTCGCCGGCGGGCGTCACCTCGCCGGTCGCGCGCAGCGCGTCCTTCACCTGCAGGTACTCCAGGTGCGGTCGCAGCAGCCCGTAGCCGTCATCGAACGGGCGCTCGACCCCGACCTGCACGAAGTTCGCGCTGTCCCAGGCGAGCCGCAGGTGGTCCGAGCCGACCGTCTCGACGATGTCGAGGCAGCGCTCGGGGGTGTCGCCGTAGATGTCCTTCTCGTTCTCGTGCAGCAGCACGACGTCCGCCGCTTCTGCAGCGTCGGCCAGGGCGCGCATCCGCACCATCACGTCGTCGCGGATGCTCTCCACCGGCACGCTCTCGCCCCGGTAGAACGAGAAGAGCCGGATGTACCGCGAGCCGAGCGCGCGGGCAGCGGCGATCGCGCGTCCGAGCCGCTCGACCTCGTGCTCGACCGGGAGCGAGACATCGACCTTGCCGATCGGCGACGCGATCGCCGACACCCCCATCGAGCGCTCGGTGAGCACCTGCCGGAGCCGCTCGAGCTGCGCCTGGTCGAGGTCGACGACGTTGACCCCCCAGGCGCTGCGCACCTCGATGTGCCGGGCGCCGAGCGCCTGCAGCACCGCCGCCTGCACGATCGGGTCGGCGTCGATCTCGTCGCCGAATCCCGACAGGGTCCATGCGGTCATGTCACTCACTTCACTCCTCCAGAAGTCAGGCCACCCACGAGGTAGCGCTGGAATACGAGGTACAGCGCGACGACCGGTACGGCGCAGATGAGGGACGCAGCCATCATCTGCCCGTAGAGCGGGATCGCGCCACCCTCTTGGGTCGCCCCGAACACCTGCAGCGCCACGGCGGCGGTGCGGGTCTCCGGGTTGGTCAGGACGGAGGCGAACAGCACGTCGTTCCAGCCGAGCAGGAACGCGAAGATGCCGGACACCACGATGCCGGGCCAGCTCAGCGGCATCACGATCTGGGTCAGGATGCGCCAGGACGACGCGCCGTCGATGCGGGCGGCCTCCTCGAGGGCTTTCGGCAGCCCCCGGAGGTAGGTGACCATCACCCAGGTCGAGAACGGCAGGGCGAACGTCAGGTAGGTGATGAACACCGCCCAGCGCGTGCCGATGATCTGCACACCGAGCAGGCTGGCCGTCGACGAGAACAGCACGAAGACGGGCAGCAGCATGAGGGTGCCGGGGATGGACTGCAGACCGAGCAGCCCGCGGAGGAAGGTCAGCCTGCCGCGGAACTCGTAGCGCACCAGCACATAGGCGGTGGCGACCGCGAGGAACGCACAGACGATCGCGACGCCGCCGCAGACGATCACCGAGTTCATCAGCCCGGTGCCGAGGTCGACGGTCGTCCACACCTTCAGGTAGTTGTCGAGGTTCAGCTCCGTCGGGAAGAACGCGCCCGAGGCGACCGCGGCATCCGAATTCACGGATGAGAACAGCATGTAGACGACCGGGCCGAGCACGATGACCAGCAGCACGACGATGATCGTGACCAGCAGCGGGCGCGGCAGCAGCCGGGTGATGTCGGAGGACGACGGCTTGACGGTGGTCATCGCTTCTCCTCCTCTCCTGAGTCGAGTTTCACGGCCCGCAGGTAGACGAACAGCGGGATCGCGATGAGGATCAGCGAGCAGATCGCCATCGCGGCGCTGAGGCCGAAGCGGAAGCTCTGGAAGCTGGTGACGTAGGTGAGCACCGGCAGCACGTCCACATCGGCGGGAGCCGGCACGCCGAACAGCACGAACGGCAGCGTGAACGCGTTGATGTTGTGCAGGAACGCGATGATCAGCGCCAGCAGGATGGGTCCGCGCAGGTAGGGCAGGATCACGTAGCGCAGCTTGATCCACCACGTAGCGCCATCGATCGCCGCCGCTTCGTGCACCTCGTGGTCGACGCCCTGCAGGCCGGCGAGCACCAGCAGGTAGAAGAACGGCCACGACGTCCAGATCTGCACGATGATCAGCGACCAGTAGCTGAGCGGGCCGTTGAGCCACAGACCGGGATGCGCGCCCAGCGCACCGAGCGTCGAGTCGACGACGCCGCCCGGCTGCAGCATGGTGCGCCAGAGTGTGCCGACCACGAAGGCCGGGAGCACGTACGGGATCAGGAAGAGCGACCGCACCAGTGCGCGTCCACGGAACCGGTTCTGGGTGGCGAGGGCGGCGGCCAGGCCGATCGGCATCGTGACGACGGCGGCGATGAGGGCGAAGGAGACGCTGATGCCGACGGAGCGCAGCAGCGACGACGACGTGACCGCCTCGACGTAGTTCTGAAGCCCGATGAACGGGGCCTGGAGCCAGCTCTGCAGGGTGTACTGGTCGAGGTCGAGCGTCGACATGAGCACCGCCACGAGCAGCGGCACCACGATGATCAGAAGCATCAGGATGCCGCCGGGCAGCAGCATCCAGAGGGGACGGCCCCTCTCGTGACCGCGTCTGCGTGCCCGGCGGCCGCCCGCGGGGGTGTTCCCCGCGGGCGAACCGCTCTGGTCGCCGGCCTCGCCCGTGAGCGCGGCCACTGTTGTCTGCGACATGGGTGCGACCGGCTACTTCGCCTTGTCCAGCGAGCCTTGGGCCGTGGCCTGCGCCGCCTTCAGCTTCGCGTCCAGGTCGGACGACGAGACCGAGCCGCCGGAGAGCGACGGGATGGACTGCACCACCACGTTCACGAGCGCCAGCTGCGTGTCGCCCCAGGCTCCCGAGAACGGGGTCCCGAACGCCTTGGTGCCGGCATCGACGATCGGGCCGAGCAGTTCGTTGCCCTGCTCGATCTGCTTCGCCGCGTCGGCGTTGGTCGGCAGGTCGCCGAACGTCTTGGTGTACTTCACCTGGTTCTCGGTGCTCGTGAGCATCTTCACCAGCGCGAACGCGAGGTCCTGGTTCTTGGAGTACTTGGCCACGACCATGTTGTCGCCCGAGATGATCGTCGCGGCGGCCTTGCCGTCGCTCGGCAGCGAGGTCTCCCCCGGCGGGATGGTCGGCATCACGGCGTAGGCGTACTTGCCCGCGACGCTGGACTTGTCGAGCGTGACCTGCGACGACGACGAGACCATCGGCAGGTAGGCGGCCTTGCCCGCGGCGAAGGCTGCGACGGCCTGCGCGTTCTTCCAGCCGATGGCGGCCGGGTCGACGACCTTGTCGTCGCTCATCCAGCCGAAGTACGTCTCGTAGGCCTTCTTGACGGCGTCGTCGTCGATCGTGGCCTTCTTGTCCTTCAGATCGAGGATCGTGTTGCCCTGCTGCATCGCCATGGCCCAGATGAACTTCCACGGGTCGAAGCTGTCGGCGTACGCGATGGCCATGCCGTGCACGCCGCCGCTGGTGAGCTTCTTCGCCTGCTCGGCGAGGCCGTCCCAGGTGTCGGCCGGCTTGTCGATGCCGGCGGCCTTGAGCAGGTCCTTGTTGTACGCCATGACGAACGGACGGCTGAGGAACGGGATGCCCACCTCGTTCTTCTCGTCGGGCCCGGAGATGCCGAGCGTCGCCGGGACGAACCGGTCGCGGCCGCCGATCTTCTTCCAGTCGTCGTCCGTGAGCTTCACGAACGCGCCGGTGGAGTACGCGGTGGGGGTGAACGTGGTGCCGAGGTCGTAGATGTCCGGGCCCTGGCCGCTGAGCACCGAGGTCTGGATCTTGGTGAGCTCGTCGTTGGCCGAGGCGAACGTCTCGAACTTCACCGTGGCGCCGGTCTCCTTCTGGAACTGTGCGGAGACATCCTTGAACCACTGCTGCTGTTCGGTGGGGTAGAGCGTGTTGGCGGCGATCATGACGTCGAGCGTCTTGCCTTTGCCGTCGAGACCTCCGGAACCGGAGTCGGAGTTGTTGCTGGAGGAGCAGCCGCTCAGGGCCAGGCCGATGACGGCGAGGCCGGCGACCGCGCCGAGCGCGATACGTGATCTCATTCGTGACTCTCCTTTGAGACAGGGACGTGAGTGTCCGTCACCCCCGTTGTGGTGCGACCGGAGACGACAGTGCAGGACTCTATGCAGAGTGGCAAGGTGAAGGCAACCGATTGCCAAAAATTGCCAACGTGTGCTGTGATGACGTCATGCAACCTCTCGCCGGAGCGGGGTCCGAGCGCCCCGCGACCCTCGCGGACGTCGCCGCCGCGACCGGTCTCGCCACCTCGACGGTGTCGCGCGCCCTGTCGAACCCGGGCCGGGTCAACGCCCTGACGCGCGAACGGATCGAGCTCGCCGCGCGCGAGCTGAACTACATCCCGAACGCGCAGGCACGCGCCCTCACCAGTGGCAGGACCCGGGCGATCGCCGTACTCGTCAGCGACGTGACGAACCCCTTCTACTTCGGCATCATCCGGGGCACCCAGCAGCAGCTCAAGGCCGCCGGCTACACGCAGATCCTGGTCGACACCGAGGAGTCGGACGAGCTCGAAGACGGGATGCTGCACAAGCTGCGGCGTTCGTTCGACGGCGCGATCCTGGCTGCCTCCCGTCTCACCGACCGGCGGCTC
Source organism: Leifsonia sp. 10N434 (assembly GCF_056394405.1). Lineage (NCBI taxonomy): Bacteria > Bacillati > Actinomycetota > Actinomycetes > Micrococcales > Microbacteriaceae > Leifsonia > Leifsonia sp. 10N434. Next base: position 167,489 of record NZ_JBFTHV010000004.1, read on the forward strand.
ACCGCCCTCGCGGCCGAGGTGCCGCTCGTCGCGATCAACCGCCAGACCCGCGGCGTGCCGAGCGTCTTCATCGACACCCCCAACGGGATCGAGCAGGCGATGGGCCACCTCGTCTCGCTCGGGCACACCGACATCGCCTACGTCAGCGGACCCGAGACGTCGTGGCCGAACGAGGGCCGCTGGCGCGCGATGGTCAAGGCCGCCCAACGCTACGACATCGAGGTGCGGCGACTCGGTCCGTTCGCTCCGCGCCAGTACGCGGGGGCGGCCGCCGCCGACGCGATCCTGCACGCCGGCGTCACCGCGTGCGTCGCGTTCAACGACCTCCTGGCCATCGGGATGCTCGCCCGGTTCCGCGAGCGCGGCGTCGATGTGCCGGGCGACGTGAGCATCGTCGGCTGCGACGACATCTTCGGCGCCGACTTCTGCAACCCGCCGCTCACCACCCTGACCGCCCCCATCGAGCAGGCGGGCCGCACCGCGGTCTCGATGCTCCTCACCCACCTCGACGGTGCACGGGTCGGCGTCCGCCAGACGGCGACCCTGCCGACGCATCTGACGGTGCGCGACTCCACCGGCCCCGCCCCGTCGTCCCCTCCCCAGAAAGGACGCGCATGACCGCGCTCGCACCGCATCCCGACCGCCTGTTCCCGGCCGATCCGGGAGAACGCGCCCTCGCCAGGCGGCTGCACGCGTCGGTCGCCGACGCCCCGATCTACTCCCCGCACGGACATGTGGACGCCCGGATGCTGCTCGACGACGAGCCGTTCCCCGACCCGGCCGCCCTGCTGATCACCCCCGACCACTATGTGACCAGGATCCTGCACGCGGTCGGCGTCCCCCTGGACGAACTCGGGCTCTCCCGGCCGGGAGCGGCCCCCACGGCATCCGGTCGCTCGATCTGGCGCCGGCTCTGCGAGAACTGGGACGCCTTCCTCGGCACACCCGTGCGGTTCTGGTTCGAGTCCGAGTTCAGCGAGGTGTTCGGGCTGACCGAGCAGCCGTCTGCGGCGAACGCCGACGCCCTCTACGACCAGTTGGCGGAGACCCTGGCGCGGCCGGAGTTCCGCCCGAGGGCCCTGTTCGATCGCTTCCGCATCGCCGTGCTCGCGACCACCGACGATCCGGCCGACGACCTCGCGGCCCACCTGGCGCTCCGCGACGACCCCACGTTCACCGGACGTGTACTGCCGACCTTCCGCGCCGACCGGTACATGCACCCGGATGAGCCGACCTGGCGCGGCAGACTCTCCGCACTCGGCGAGCGCGCCGGGGTCGACACGTCGTCGTACGAGGGGCTGCTCGCCGCCCTGCGCGCCCGGCGGCAGGCCTTCATCGCCGCGGGCGGCACGGCGACCGACACGGGCGTCATCGACGCCGGCAGCGAGCCGCTCCCGACCGCGGAGGCCTCGCGCATCCACCGGGCGGCCCTCGACGGCTCCCTCACCGCCGCCGAAGCGGTCGCCTACCGCCGCAACATGCTCTACCGGCTGGCCGAGATGGCGAGTGAAGACGGCCTCGTCATGCAGCTGCACCCCGGCGTCATCCGCAATCACCACCGGCCCACCTTCGACGCCTTCGGGCCGGACACCGGGCACGATCTGCCGGCGGTCGGCGCGTTCACCACACCCCTGACACCGATCCTCCGGGACTTCGGCACCGACCCGACGTTCCGGCTGGTGCTGTTCACGGTCGACGAGACGACCTTCTCACGCGAGATCGCACCGCTCGCCGGCTTCTATCCGTCGGTCTACGCCGGCGCTCCGTGGTGGTTCCTCGACACCCCCGCCGCGATCCTGCGCTACCGGCAGGCGATCACCGACAGCGCCGGCTTCACCAAGACCAGCGGGTTCATCGACGACACCCGGGCGTTCTGCTCGATCCCGGCCAGGCACGACATGTCCCGCCGGGTCGATGCCTCGTACCTGTCGTCGCTCGTCGTCTCCCACCAGCTCACCGAAGAGGATGCCTTCACGATCGCCGGGCGCCTGGTGTCCGACATCCCGCGCTCGACGTTCCGGCTGGGCTGACCGCGACCGGTGCGGACGGCCGTCCGCCCCGTAGCCTGCGCAACATTCGGGCGGCCGGTTCCGCCGCCGCACTACGCTGGAACAAAGCTCGTCGTTAAGGAGAAAACGTGCCTGAGAACGCCAGTGCAACAGCCAATATCGGTGTCGTGGGTCTGGCGGTGATGGGGTCGAACCTGGCCCGCAACCTCGCGTCACGCGAGGGCAACACCGTCGCCGTCTACAACCGCACCTACGCGCGCACCGAGGAGCTCATCACCGAGCATCCCGAGGCCGGGTTCGTCGCCTCCGAATCGATCGACGACTTCGTCGCCTCGCTGACGAAGCCCCGCACGGCGATCATCATGGTGCAGGCCGGCAAGGGCACGGATGCCGTCATCGAGCAGCTCGTCGAGCGGTTCGAGCCGGGCGACATCATCGTCGACGGCGGCAACGCGAACTTCCACGACACCATCGAACGCGAGAAGCGCATCGCGCCGACCGGCATCCACTTCGTCGGCACCGGCATCTCCGGCGGCGAGGAGGGCGCGCTGAAGGGCCCGTCGATCATGCCGGGCGGCTCGGAGGAGTCGTACGAGACTCTCGGCCCCATCCTCGAGTCGATCGCCGCTGTCGCGGAGGGCGAGCCGTGCGTCACGCACGTCGGCACCGACGGCGCAGGCCACTTCGTGAAGATGATCCACAACGGCATCGAATACGCCGACATGCAGCTCATCGCCGAGGCGTACGACCTGCTGCGCACCGTCGGCGGGCTCGAGCCGGCCGCGATCGCCGACGTCTTCACCGAATGGAACAAGGGCTACCTCGAGTCGTATCTGATCGAGATCACCGCCGAGGTGCTGCGTCAGGTCGACGCCGAGACGGGCAAGCCGTTCGTCGACATCGTGCTCGACCAGGCCGGGTCCAAGGGCACCGGCGTCTGGACCGTGCAGAACGCGCTCGACCTGGGCGTTCCCGTCGGCGGCATCGCCGAGGCCGTGTTCGCCCGAGCCGTCTCGTCCAAGCCCGCGCAGCGCGAGGCTGTGCAGAAGGTCGTCACGTCCCGTCCCGACGTGCAGAAGGTCGACTCGTCGTTCGCAGACGACGTCTCCAAGGCTCTCTATGCGTCCAAGGTCGTCGCGTACGCCCAGGGCTTCGACGCGATCATCGCCGGCGCCGAGAAGTACGGCTGGAACATCAACAAAGACAAGATCGCCAAGATCTGGCGCGGCGGTTGCATCATCCGCGCCCAGTTCCTCAACCGGATCGCCGACGCGTACGACGAGAACCCCGACATCGCCACGCTGCTCGAGGCCCCGTACTTCGCCGACGCGGTCGCAGAGGGAGAGGCGGCCTGGCGTCGCGTCGTCTCCACGGCTGCGCTCTCCGGCGTTCCGATCCCCGGCTTCGGTGCCGCCCTGTCGTACTACGACTCGCTCGCCGTCCCCCGCCTGCCCGCCGCCCTCGTTCAGGGACAGCGCGACTTCTTCGGCGCCCACACCTACAAGCGCGTGGACAAGGAAGGCACCTTCCACACCCTGTGGTCCGGCGACCGCACCGAGATCGAGACCGAAGGCTCGAGCCACTAGCGTGCGCGAGCCCGCCTGGCGCCAGGAAGGTGACGAGCCGGACTACCGGTTCTCGCTCGCGAACGAGCGCACCTTCCTGGCCTGGGTGCGCACCGCGCTCGCACTGCTCGCCGGCGGCGTGGTGCTCGAGCAGTTCTCGGCGCACATCGGGCCGCACGTCGTCGTGGTGATCCTCGCCGTCGCGCTCGGCGTGCTCTCGGCGGTGCTCAGCGTGATCGCGTACGTGCGCTGGCGGGCCAACGAGATCGCCATGCGGCACGGGCGGCGTCTGCCGTCGACGGTCGCCATCCCGTTGCTGTCGGCGATCGTGCTGGCCGTCGCGGCCGTGATCGCGGTGCTGCTGGCGCTGCCATGACGACTCCGCCGGCCGACGCGGCGGACGCGTTCCCCGCTCGCGACCCCGGCCTGCAGGGCGAGCGCACGGCGCTGTCGTGGAGCAGGACGGCGCTGGTGATCGTGGTGAACGCGCTCCTGTCGCTGCGCAGCGGATTCGTCTCCGACCAGCCGGCGCTCATCGTCGTCGGCGTCATCCTGATCGGCGCCGCCATCGCGGCGGTGATCTACGGCAACCATCGGGGCCGTGCCCTCTCCGGGCACACGCGGCACCTGCCGACCGCCGCGCCTGCGCTCGCGCTCGCGCTGGCCGCCGCGACCACGCTCCTGGCCTGCGCCGCCGGCATCGCCTCCGTGCTCGTCGCCCACTGAGCTCGTCGCCCACTGAGCTCGCGGTTCTCGTGCGCGGGAACTTGCGCCCACGGCGGAACGCGCTGAGACTCGGAGCATGACCTTCGACGATCACCCGGAGCTCGCCGGCTACGAGCCGGTCGAGCGGCCCCTCCGCGGCCGCCGGATGATCATCGCCACGCGCGTCGTCGTGGTGCTCGGCCTCATCGCGCTCGTGGCGCCCGGGGTGCTGATCACGATCAGCTTCGCGAGCGCCACCGCCTCCAACACCTGCGCCGTGTACGTGCACCACTACGCACCGGATGCGCTGGACTCGTCGGCGCGCTTCGAACTGTTCGCGCCCGCCGGTCCCGGCTGGCAGTGCTACGCACTCAACACCGAGGGTGACGCCACCTTCGTGGCCCCGCTCGGCCTCATCCCGTCCACCCCGCGGCCGTTCCCCGCCGAGAACAGCGCCACATCCTGACGCGCGGGCAGCGTCAGGCGGACAGCGCGTCCCACGCGAACGACGCGAGCCAGTGCGACGACATGAACTCGGTCGTCACCACGGCGCCGAGACCGGCGTCGAGAAGCCGCGCGCTCGCTTCGCGCAGCATCGGCACGAGGTCGGCCGAGCCGGCGCCGCCGCTCTCCTCCAGCGCGTCCGCGATCCGCGCGAGCTGAGCCGCACGCGAGAGGTTCAGGCCGTGCAGGTGCACCTGGTACCCGTCGGTCTCGTCCACGACCCGCGCCGGCTGCAGTACGGTCGACTCCGGCGTGAGCCCCGGCAGGAACGCCGCGAACCAGCGGGCGAACGCGTCCGGCGCCAGCATCCGGCGCATCAGGTCGGCCTCGCTCAGGCCGGCCGAGAGGAAGTCCTGCCCGCTGCGCTCCCACTCGTGCGGCCATGCCGCATCGGCGGCGAACCAGCGTCGCGCCGCCTCCTCGCAGACGGCGGCCGCGCGTTGGCGGCCGGTCGCGCGGAACGCGTCCAGCAGCATCCCGAGCCCGAACGCGGTGTTCGTGTGCACCCCGTGGCGCACCGGCCAGTCCGTCACCGCCACCCACCGCGACACGAGGTCGGCCAGCGCGTCCAGCGCCGGGTCGAGCGCGGAGGCCCAGCGCCGCGCATCGGGATCGTCCGAGGTCGCGCAGGTGGCCGCGAGCCGGGCGAGCCACGCCCAGCCGTACGGCCGCTCCCAGCCCGGGTTCGCCCGCAGATAGGCGATCTCGACCGACAGGTTCTCCGGCGTCAGCGAGCGGTCGAGCGCGCTCCGCAGAGCGGCGTCGCGCTCATCGTCCAGCCCGGACCCGAGCAGCGAGACGCCCAGCCAGTGCATATGAACGCAGGAGTGCCAGTCGAACGACGTGAAGAAGGACGGATGCAGCTCACGCGGGGTCGTGCGAGCGTCCGCGTCGTCGAGGGCAGCGTGATGCGCAGCGTACGGGTACGGCCTCGAGAGGTTGTCGAGAACGATGTCGGCGTAGCCGGGGGCACGCGGAGCACGTCGGTCCTGCACGGTCTGACGGCCCTGATCGGCGGGGCTAGGCCGCCCCGTCGAACATCGAGGTGACGGAGCCGTCGGTGAAGACCTGCTGGATGGCGTTGGCGAGCAGCGGAGCGATCGGGAGGATCGTCAGCTTCTCGAAGCGCTTGTGCTCCGGCAGCGGCAGCGTGTCCGTCACGACGACGGAGTCGATGACGTCGCTCTGCAGCAACTCGACGGCCGGGTCGCTGAACACGGCGTGGGTGGCGGCGACGACGACGCCGATCGCCCCGTTGGCCTTGAGCGCCTCGGCGGCCTTCACGATGGTGCGGCCGGTGTCGATGAGGTCGTCGACCAGCAGGCAGACGCGTCCGCTCACGTCGCCGACGATCTCGTGCACCGAGACCTGGTTGGGGACCAGCGGGTCGCGACGCTTGTGGATGATCGCGAGCGGCACACCGAGCTTGTCGCTCCAGTTGTCGGCGACGCGGACCCGGCCCATGTCGGGCGAGACCACGGTGAGGGTGCTCGCGTCGAGCTCCTTGCGCATGTGCTCGAGCAGCACCGGCATGGCGAACAGGTGGTCGACGGGACCGTCGAAGAAGCCCTGGATCTGCGCGGCGTGCAGGTCGACCGACATGATGCGGTCGGCTCCGGCCGCCTTGAAGAGGTCGGCGACGAGCCGGGCGGAGATCGGCTCGCGACCGCGGCCCTTCTTGTCCTGCCTGGCGTACGGATAGAACGGGGCCACCACCGTGATGCGCTTGGCGGACGCGCGCTTGAGGGCGTCGACCATGATCAGCTGCTCCATGAGCCACTCGTTGATCGGCGACGTGTGCGACTGGATGACGAAGGCATCCGAGCCGCGCACGCTCTCGTCGAAGCGGGCATAGATCTCCCCGTTCGCGAAAGTGCGGGAATCGGTGGGGACGAGCTCGCTGCCCAGTTCGGAGGCGATGTGCTCGGCGAGTTCGGGATGCGCACGCCCCGAAATCAGAACTAGACGCTTCTGCCCGGTGGTGGTGATCCCTGACACTTACTCTCCGCTCTCTTCCGCAGCTTTGGCGGCGTCGGTGCCCGGACGCTTCTCGGCGACCCAACCTTCGATGTTGCGTTGCGGAGCCACCGTGAGCGCGAGCGCTCCCGCCGGGACGTCCTTGCGGACGATGGTTCCGGCGCCGGTGTACGCTCCGTCACCCATCCTAACCGGCGCGACGAACACGGTGTTCGTGCTCGCACGCACGTGCGAGCCGATCTGGGTGCGGTGCTTGTTCACGCCGTCGTAATTGGCGGTGATCACGCCCGCGCCGAGGTTCGACTTCTCGCCGACCTCGGCATCGCCGACGTAGTTGAAGTGCGCGAGCTTGGTACCGGATCCGATGGTGGCGTTCTTGGTCTCGACGAACGTGCCGATCTTGCCGTCGGAGCCGAGCACCGTTCCCGGCCGCAGGTAGGCGAACGGCCCGACGGTGGCACTGGCGCCGATGACGGACAGCGTCGCATCCGTTCGCTTCACCGTGGCGTTCGCGCCGACCTCGCAGTCGAGCAGCGTCGTGTCCGGGCCCACGACGGCGCCGGACTCGATCGCGGTCGCGCCGCGGATCTGCGTGCCGGGGAGGATGGTCACGTCGGGGGCGAGCTTCGCTTTGACGTCGATCCACGTGGTCGCCGGGTCCTGGATGGTGACCCCGGCGAGCTGCCAGGTGCGCACCAGGAGGGCGTTGAGCTTGGCCGCCGCGTCGCTCAGCTGCGCGCGGTCGTTGATGCCCTCGACGAGCCAGGACTCCCCCACCGGCAGAGCGTCCACGTCGAAGCCCGCCTGCCGCAGCAGGCCGATCACGTCGGTGAGGTACTTCTCGCCCTGGGCGTTGTCCGTGGTCAGCGCGGCGAGCTGGTCGCGCAGCTGTGCGAGCCCGAAGAGGTAGATGCCGGCGTTGATCTCGCCGATCGCGCGCTCGTCCTCCGTCGCGTCCTTGTGCTCGACGATCCGGTCGAGGTGCCCGTCTGCGGTGCGCACGATGCGCCCGTAGCCGGTCGCGTCGGCCGGGAAGGACGACAGGATGGTCGCGGCCGCATCGCCGGCGCGGTGCCGCTCGATCAGCTCGCGGAGCGTGCCGGCGTCGAGGAGGGGCACGTCGCCGTTGACCACCAGCACGTCGCCGGAGAAGTCGGCCGGCAGCGCGGCGACGGCCAGTTCGACGGCGCGGCCGGTGCCGGGCACCTCGTCCTGGTCGACGATGACGCTCTCCGGCAGGTCGGCCGTGATGACCTCCGCCAGGCGGTCGCGCTCGTGACGCACCACCGAGACCACGTGAGCGGCGCCGAGCGACTTCGCCGTCGCCAGCACGTGGCCGACGATCGGCATCCCGCCCAGGGGGTGCAGCAGCTTGGGGGTGGTGGACTTCATCCGGGTGCCCTGTCCGGCGGCGAGCACGATGATGGCGAGGTTCTGGTCGGTCATGGTTCTCCCGGGATCGAAACAATGGTCCGCTCCGCCTCCAGGACTCGAACCTGGACCTAACAGCTCCAAAGGCTGTCGTGCTGCCATTACACCAAGGCGGACCGCGCACAGACGTGCATCCGGCGCACATGACAGTTTGCCAGACCGCGCTCCGAGGTCCCGACGATTCGGCGCCCGCGACGAAATAGCATGGGGGGATGCCTGACGCACGCGACGAGGTCGACCGCATCGTGGATTCGTGGTTGCGCGAGCGCCCCGACCTCGACTTCTCGCCGTTGCAGGTGCTCTCGCGCGTCGCGCGGCTCGCCCGCCACCTCGACCGCGCCCGCCGCACCGCCTTCGACCGCTCCGACCTGGAGTCGTGGGAGTTCGACGTGCTCGCGGCGCTGCGGCGTGCGGGCGCGCCCTATCAACTGAGCCCGAAGGCGCTGCTGCAGCAGACGCTGGTCTCCAGCGGCACCATGACCAACCGCATCGACCGTCTCGTCTCGCGCGAGCTGGTCGAGCGGCGCACCGACCCGAACGACGGGCGGGGCATCCTGGTGCAGATGACGCCGCAGGGGCTCACGCGCGTCGACGCCGCCATCACCCGCCTGGTCGACGCGGAGGACGAGCTGCTCGCCTCCCTCTCCCCCACCGACCAGGAGCGTCTCGCCGCGCTGCTGCGCAAGCTCTCGCTCGGCTTCGACGAGGAGTCGTAGCCGCGAACGCGAACGGCCGACGGCATCCGACGACCCCAAAGGGGGCTCACAGGTGACCGTTATCCCGCTCACATAAAATCGGCCGTGATGAGACTCTCCCGCCTGAAACGCCTACCGTCCCGGGTCAAGCGCGCTGCCCGCTACGAGATCCACGCGTACTGGCGCCGGCAGCCCGTCGTACCCGGCTCGGTCTTCTACGAGTCGTTCTCGGGCAATGGCATGCTCGACAATCCCGAGGCCGTGTTCCGTGCGCTGCTGGCTGCGCCCGATCAGGCCCACCTCACGCACATCTGGGCGCTGTCCGACCTCAACCAATACCGGGCGGCCGTCGACGAGTTCGCCGACGATCCTCGCGTCACCTTCGTGCGCTACGGCTCCTCCGCCTACTACCGGGCGCTCGCCACCAGCCAGTACCTGGTGAACAACGCCACCTTCCCCTCCGACTTCAGCAAGCGCGAGGGCCAGGTCTATCTGAACACCTGGCACGGCACCCCGCTCAAGCGGATGGGCTACGACATCGAAGACGGCGCCCTGGCCACGGCCAACATCATTCGCAACTTCGTCGCCGCCGACTACCTGCTGGCCGCGAACTCCTTCATGGCCGACCAGATGTACGAGACCGGCTACAAGCTCAGCGGCGTCTACCGCGGAACGCTCGTCGAGGAGGGCTACCCCCGCATCGACCGCCAGTTCCTCGACGACGCGGGGCGTGCCGACGCGCGGCGCCGGCTGACCGAGGCCGGAATCCCGCTGGGCGATCGCAAGATCATCCTGTACGCGCCCACCTGGAAGGGTGCGTCGTTCGGGCGACCGACCGACGACATCGACGAGACGCTCGAGCACATCGGCGCCATCGAGGAGCGCATCGACACCAGCCGCTACGTCGTGCTCCTCAAGACGCACCAGACGGTCCACGCCCTCGCCTCGCGGCGCCCCGAACTCAAGCGGATGCTCGTGCCCAACGAGATCCCGACGAACGTCGTGCTCGGCATCACGGACGCTCTGATCACCGACTACTCGAGCATTTTCTTCGACTTCCTTCAGACCGGCCGGCCCATCCTGTTCTTCACGCCGGACCTCGCCGACTACGCCGGCACCCGCGGTCTCTATTTCGAGCCGGACGAGTGGCCCGGCCCGGTGCGGATGTCCGCCCGCGAGATCGGCGAAGACCTCGCTGCGATCGCCGAGAACGCGGACGCCGTGCCCGAGGAGGCGGCCGACCGCTACCGCGCGATGCAGCAGCGGTTCACCCCGTACGAAGACGGCCGGGCAGCCGAGCGCATCGTCGACATCGTGTTCCGCGGCGCCCGCGACGGCTACCGGCTCCGCACCGACCTCGCCCACGACGGCCGCACCTCGATCCTGCTGTACCTCGGCGGCATGCGCCCCAACGGCATCACCACCTCGGCGCTGAACCTGCTCAACAACGTCGACCACGATCGTTTCGACGTGTCGGCGTTCTTCTCGCAGAGCGCGTCGCGCGTGACGATCGCCAAACAGCAGCAGGTCAACCCGAACGTGCGCCAGTTCCCGCGCGTCGGCGGCATGAACGGCGCCAAGCTGCGCCAGCTCGCACGGCACCTCGAATTCCGCCGCGGCCGCATCGCCGATCACGGCACGAACGCGACGCAGAACGAGCTATGGGACGACGAGTGGACGCGCTGCTTCGGAGACAGCCGGTTCGACTACGTCGTCGACTTCTCCGGCTACGGACCGTTCTGGGCTGCTCTGCTCCTGCACTCCCCCGACGCCGTGCGCTCGATCTGGCTGCACAACGATCTGGCCTCGGATGCCCATCGCGAGGTCGGCGGACAGAAGAAGATGCTGCACAGCCTCACCCAGATCTTCACGCTGTACCGGCAGTACGACCACCTCGTCTCGGTGTCGCCCACCCTGTCCGAGATCAACCGCGAGGGCCTGGCGGAGTACGCCGACCCCTCCGCGTTCGTCTCGGCGCTCAACACGGTCGACGCCGAGCACATCCTGGAGAACGCACAGGCCGACCTGCACGAGCTGGCCTTCGACGAGGAGACCGGCGAGGTGCCCGAGTGGGCGCAGGCGCTGCTGGCCGACGACGACGTGACCACCTTCGTGTCGGTCGGGCGGCTCTCGCCCGAGAAGAACCAGGCGCGGCTCATCCGGGCGTTCGCCCGCGTGCACGCGACGCACCCGGCCACGCGTCTCGTGATCGTGGGCTCCGGTCCGCTGGCCGACGAACTCGAAGCCCTGGTTGACGAGCTCGGACTGCGCGGCTCGGTGTTCCTCACCGGCATGCAGCGCAACCCGCACGCGATCATGGCCCACGCCGACTGCTTCGTGCTGTCGAGCGACTACGAGGGCCAGCCGATGGTGATCCTGGAGGCGCTCGTGCTGGGCCTGCCCATCGTCACCGTCGAGTTCGCGTCGGCCAAGAACGCGCTGCCCGCCGGTTCAGGGCTCGTAGTCGCGCAGTCGGACGAGGGCGTGGCCGAGGGGCTCGAAGCGTTCCTGCGCGGCGATGTGCCGGCGAGCACGTTCGACTTCCAGGCCTACAACCGCAAGGCGGTCGAGCAGTTCTATCGGGCGATCGGCGCCGCGGCGGCCGAGACGGCGGGCACCGAGGCCTGACGGCCTGCTCGTCGGGCGCGGGCTCCTCAGTGCGGGCTCGTCAGTGCGGGCTCGTCAGTGCGGGCTCGTCGGCCTCAGACCTCGAGGGTCATGTCGAGGTCGTTGCCGTGGTCGGGGTCGCCGCCGCGGACGAGCACGTAGCGGTGCCGCGACTCGGCCAGGTAGACCACCAGCGGACCGGCCGGCTGCAGGTCGTCGACGACCAGCTGCTTGTCACCGGGGAGCCGCGCATTGAGGGCCCGCAGCGCCGCCTCCACCTCGGGCGGCGCGGCTCGCCCGGCCTCGGCGTCGAAGTACGCCGCCTCGGCCCGGCCCACGGCGACCGTCGAGTCGAAGACCGTGATCGCGATCGCCGCTCGCTCGGCGATGTTGCGTGAATGCCGGCTGTCCGGTGACGACACCCAGCAGACCCGGTCCGTGCCGAACGCTGCGAAGAAGACCGGGGACACCCAGGGCCTTCCCGTCGCGTCCGACGTGCCGAGCACGAGGTAGCGGTTCGTCTCGAGCAGACGTTCGATGGCTGTGCGGTCCTTGGCTGTGCGGTCCATCATGCGATTCCCTCCGTCGCCGATCGCGCGCTACGCGCAGCGCGCTACGCGCAGCGTGCTACGCGCCTGGCGCCCCACACCGTACGCGCTAGGCGCGGTCGACGATGGCCGTCAGGTCGAGGTCGCGCGGCAGCTCACCGTAGAGGGATCCGCGTGCCGGTCCGAGACGTGCCTCGACGAAGCCCCTCCCCACCGCCTCCGGGGCCGTCTGCAGCAGCAGCGAGGCTTGCAGCGCCACGGCCAGCCCGGCGACAAGGGAGCGCACCCGGCCGGCCGCTTCCGCCTCATCGACGCCGGCGACCTCGGCGAGGCGCGCCCGCATCCGGTCGTGGTGCTCGTCGAACACGGGATGGCGGCCGCGCGCCGCCGACAGCTCAGCGTCGAACGCATCAACGCTCTGCGGCTCCCTGGTGACCGCGCGCAGCACGTCGAGCGCGATGACGTTGCCCGAGCCCTCCCAGATCGCCATCACCGGCTGCTCCCGGTAGCGCCGGGCCAGCGGGAACGCCTCCGTGTAGCCGTTGCCGCCCAGGCACTCCAGCGCCTCGTAGGCGTGCCCCGGTCCGCGTTTGCAGACCCAGTACTTCGTGACGGCCGTCGCCAGCCGGCGGAATGCGCGTTCGGCATCCGAGGCGTCGTCGTCGTGAGCGCGGGCGAGCCGGAGCGACACCGCGGTCGCCGCCTCGGACTCGAGAGCCAGGTCGGCGAGCACGGCCGTCATCGCCGGCTGGTCGATCAGGCGGGCGCCGAACGCGCGACGGTGACGCACGTGCCAGGCCGCCTCGGCGACCGACTGGCGCATCCCGGCCGCGCTGCCGTAGATGCAGTCGAGTCGCGTGCGATTGACCATCTCGACGATCGTGCGCACCCCGCGGCCCTCCTCCCCGAGCAGGTAGCCGACTGTTCCGTCGAACTCGATCTCGCTCGACGCGTTCGACCGGTTCCCCAGCTTGTCCTTGAGCCGCTGGATGGCGAACACGTTGCGCGTGCCGTCGTCGAGCACCCGCGGCACGACGAAGCAGCCCAGCCCCGCCGCGGTCTGGGCGAGCACCAGGAATGCGTCGGACATCGGCGCCGAGCAGAACCATTTGTGCCCCGTCAGCAGGTACCGGCCCTCCGACGCCGCGATCGCCCGCGTCGTGTTCGCGCGCACATCCGAGCCGCCCTGCTTCTCGGTCATCGCCATGCCGAACAGCGCCGAGGTCTTCTCCGGCCGCAGCCGCCCGTCGTACTCACGGCTGAGGAGGCGCGGCAGCCAGGCCGCCTCCAGCTCGGGCGTCGCGGCGAGCGCGGCCACCGCCGCATGGCTCATCGAGATCGGGCAGGCGTGCCCAGGCTCGACCTGCGCGAACAGCATGAACGTCGCGGCGCGCGCGACGTTCGCTCCCGGCCTCGGCCGCTCCCAGGCGCTCGTGTGCGCCCCCGCCGCCACGGCCTCACCGAGAATGCGGTGATACGACGGGTCGTACTCGACCTCGTCGATCCGGTTGCCCCAGCGGTCGAACGCCCGCAGCTCGGGTTCGTGCACGGATGCCCGTTCGGCGTCCCGCTGGAAGGCAGCGCTGCCGACCAGTCTCCCCACGCCGCCCAGTCCGGGCACGGCCCAGCCGGCGTCGTAACGCTCCACCCCCTCGACGAGCGGGACGTTCGCGGCGAACTCGTCGACGTCGACGCGTGCGGGCGGCTGATTGATCACGTCGTGAGTGCTCATGCCCCTCATCATCCAACGTTCCGCCGCCGTAGCGCGGTACCGGATGCGCGCCGTCGCGCGATGAGCGGCCTGCGACGAGCGGCCCGCGACGCCTAGGCCTCCAGCCGCTCCGAGAGTTCGAGCCAGCGGGTCTCCAGCGTCGCGATCTCGTCGTCGAGGGCACGCAGCTGGTCGGTGATGGCGCCGATGCCCACATAGTCCCCCTGGTCGTGCTCGGCGAGGCGCTCGTGCGCGGCGGCGACCTGATCGGCGAGCTTGCCGAGCCTCCTATCGATCGAGGAGACCTCCTTCTGGGCCGCGCGCAGTTCCGCGCCGCTCAGGCCGGGAACCGCAGCGGAACCCGTCGATCCGGATGCGGCGGAGCCGGTCGCGGCGAGCGCCGGCGCCCCGCCGTCGGCCGACGACGCCTGGCCGCGACGCAGCTGCAGGTACTGATCGACGCCGCCCGGCAAGTGGCGCAGCGCGGCGTCCATCACGGCGTACTGCTGATCGGTCACGCGCTCGATGAGGTACCGGTCGTGCGAGACGACGATGAGCGTGCCCGGCCAGGAGTCGAGCAGGTCTTCCATCGCCGCGAGCATGTCGGTGTCGAGGTCGTTGGTGGGCTCGTCGAGGATCAGCACGTTCGGCTCGTCGAGCAGGATGAGCAGCAGCTGCAGCCGCCGCTTCTGACCGCCGGAGAGGTCTTTGACGGGGGTGGAGAGCTGCGCGGTGGTGAATCCGAGGCGCTCGAGCATCTGCCCGGGCGTCATCTCCTTGCCGCCGGCGAGGTAGGTGGTGCGCTTGCCGGCGATGACCGCGCTCACGCGGTCGTTCTGCACGTCGTCGAGCTCGGAGAGCTGCTGGGTGAGGCTCACGATCTTCACCGTCTTGCCACGCTTGACGCGGCCGGCCGTCGGCTCGACGGCGCCGGAGATCAGGCCGAGCAGGGTGGACTTGCCCGCGCCGTTCACACCCAGGATGCCGGTGCGCTCACCGGGGGCGATCCGCCATTCGATGTCGCGCAGCACGGTCTTCTGGGTCGGTTCGCCCTCGCTGTCGACCGACGGGTAGACGACCGTCGCGTCCAGCAGGTCGACGACGTCCTTACCCAGGCGCGCCGTCGCCATCTGGTTGAGCTCGACCGCGTTGCGCGGCGGCGGCTCGTTCGCGATCAGGTCCGCCGCCGCGTCCATCCGGAACTTCGGCTTGGACGTGCGGGCGGGGGCTCCCCGGCGCAGCCAGGCGAGCTCCTTGCGCATCAGGTTCTGCCGCTTGTTCTCGATCACCGATGCCATGCGGTCGCGCTCGACCCGCTGCAGGATGTACGCCGCGTAGCCGCCCTCGAACGGCTCGATCAGCCGGTCGTGCACCTCCCAGGTCGCGGTCGAGACCTCGTCGAGGAACCACCGGTCGTGGGTGACGACCACGAGGCCGCCCCCGTTCGCCGGCCAGCGGTTCTTCAGGTGCGTCGCCAGCCACGCGACGCCCTCGATGTCGAGGTGGTTGGTGGGCTCGTCGAGGAACAGGATGTCGTGGTCCTGCACGAGGAGCGCGGCGAGCGCCACGCGACGGCGTTGGCCGCCGGACAGCTCGCCGACGGTCGCATCCCACCGGATGTCGGCCACCAGGCCGCCGAGCACGTCGCGAACCCGCGCATCGCCCGCCCAGACGTGCTCGTCGATACCGCCGACGATGGTCGCCCCCACGGTGAGCGCGGAGTCGAGCTCATCGCCCTGGTCGAGCATCCCGACGCTCACGCCGCGACGGCGGGTGACGCGCCCGGAGTCCGGTTCGAGGCGTCCGGCGAGCAGCGAGAGCAGGGTCGACTTGCCGTCGCCGTTGCGGCCGACGATGCCGACGCGGTCACCCTCGTTGATGCCGACGGTCACGCTGTCGAAGATGACCCGGGTCGGGAATTCGAGGTGCAGCGACTCAGCGCCGAGGAGGTGTGCCATGAGGGTCTCCAGCCTACCGGCGTCGCCTGGGCGCGACGCTCCTGCCGCCGCCCTCGCCGATGCCCCGCCGATGCCCCGCCGATGCCCCCGGACGGGTGATCCCGGTGCGCCGCACGGTGTGCGAGGATCACAAGGATCGGTCCGTGTACGACCCGACATCGCCCGGCCGGTCAGGATGGGGAATCACCGTGACCGACGACGCCGCGAATCCGCCCTCGGCGCCCCTGTTCGGCCGTGACCGTGCTCGCGAGACCGTGCTCCTGGTGGCCCACCGTGCCCTCGGACAGGGCGGCGCGCTCCTGGTCACGGGCGAGGCCGGACTGGGCAAGACGGCACTGCTGGCCGACATCGCCGAACGCCTCGAAGGCTGGACGGTGCTGCGGGTGCACGCCGACTCGTTCGAGTCCGATCTCAGCTACTCGACCGTCGAGCGGCTCGTGCGCGGGCTCAACACGCTCAGTGGGACCAGGGTCCCCCTCCCGCGGCCCGATGACGAGCCGATCACGGTGGGACGCCTGCTGCTGGACGCGATCGATGCCGTGCGCTCACCCGTCTGCGTCGTCGTCGACGATGCCCAGTGGGTCGACGAGGCCTCGGCCAGAGCACTCCGGTTCGTGGTGCGCCGGCTCGCCGAGCAGTCGTTCCTGTTCGCAGCGGCCTCCCGTCCTGTCGCGAACAGCGTCGTCTCGCTCTTCGACGATGTCGCGGCCACGACCGTCAACCACGCGCGCATCGAGCTGACGCCGCTCACGGTCGCCGACACGCAGGAACTCGCTGCCCACCTGCTGGGTCACGCCGTCTCCCGTCGCACCGCGACGCGCCTCACCGAAGCGACGCAGGGTTCGCCGCTGCTGCTCAGCGTGCTCCTCGGCCAGCTGCGCGACACGTTCGCCGAGGCGCTGCATCCGGCCGGCTGGGACCTCCCGGTCTCCGCCATCACTCCGCTCTCCACGGCCGTTTCGGCTGCACTCGAGGGCGCGGACGTCTCCGTGCGCAATGCCGCCGAGTTCGTGGCGGTGCTGCGCGACCCGTTGCCCCTCCCCCTGTTCGGCACCGTCGCCGCGCGTCTCGGGACGCCGGTCGACGCCGAGGGCGCCGTGGCACGCGGTCTGGTTCGCTCCACCGAGCACGACGGCGTGGTCTGGGTCGAACCCGCCCACGCCATCCTGGCCGACGCCATCGCCGCAGACCTGCCGCTGCAGCGCCGGGTGGAGATCCACCGGGTGGCCGCCCAGGTGCTGTCGGGCCATCGCGCGCTCCGCCACCGGGTGGAGGCCGCCGACACGGCCGACCCGACGCTGGTGACCGAGCTCCTCGCCGCCGCCCTGCTCGCCGCCGACCGCGGCCAGGCCGACCAGGCGATGAGTTACGCCCGCTCCGCCGTGCACCTCGCCGCTCCGGGCGACGAGCACGAACGCGCGCTGCTCGAGATCGGTCTGCTCGCCATGCGCACCCGGATGCACGAGCGCATCTTCGATCTGACCCCGGCGATCGAGGCCCTGCCCGCCTCACCGACCCGCGATGCCGTGCTCATCGAGCTGCGCACCCTCACCGGCGACATCCCGGGCGCCCTCGCGCTCGCGCTGGCCATCGACGCCGCTCCCGCCACGACACCGGATGAGCGTGCCATCCGGTCGCACGTCGCCGAGGCGATCCCCAAGATCCTGATGGCCACGCGCGACATGGCCGGAACGGTCGACTACCTCGAAGCCGGCCGCCACCACATCGCCGCCGCGCCGACCGACTCCTCCGAGATCTCCGACCCGGCCCTGCGCTGGCTCGCCCAGCCGTACGACGATCTGCTCCGCCTGCTCGGCTGGGGGCTCATCGCCGCCGGGCACATGCGCCGCGGGGACCTCATCGCGGCCCTGGTCGCCGAGCTGGATCAGCTGCTCGACGGCGAGGAGTCCCCCGCGGCCGCCGACGCACTGGTCACCCGCGCCCGCGTCTTCATCCTGTCCGGCGACATCGAACGCGCCCGCGACGATCTCGCGCGGGCGGCGGGCCTCGTGCGCCGCTTCCCGTCGAGCTGGACGGCCGGCTTCGCCCGCACCATCTACGCCCACGTGCTCTTCCTCGTCGGGGAGTGGGACGAGTCCGTGACGCTCGCAGACGCCGCGGTGGCCCTCGCGCTCGACGAGACCGACCTGTCCGGCTGGCCGATCGCGCTCACCGCCTCGGCGCTCGTGCGCGCCGGCCGTGGCGAGGCGGCCGCAGTCGAAGAGCGGCTGAGCTCGGCCTCGCGCGCCCGCCTCGGCTTCGCCGGTTCGTACGACGGCGACATCCCGTTCATCGCCCGCGCCGAACTCGCGCGTGCTCTCGGCGATGCGGCGGCTCAGCTCGCCGCGACGGAGGCCGCGGAGGAGGTCGCGACTCCGGCCTCCACCCTCGGATGGACGACCTACCGCGTCGACGCCCTCGCCGCCCTCGGCCGTGCCGACGACGCACGGGCCGCCCTCGAGGCGTGCCGCGACCCGCGCCGGCTCTGGCGGCCGTTCTACGGCTCGCTGGGCTGGCTCGAGGGTCGCGTTCTCGAAGCCGAAGGGCGCCACGAGGAGGCCGTCGCGTCCTACCTCGGATCTCTGGAGGAACCGGGCTCCGCCCTGTTCCCGTTCCCGCACGCGGTGGCCGCGCTCGATGCCGGCCGCCTGCTGCTCACGCTCGGAACCGACCCGGAGCGGGCGCGCGCACTGCTCGAGACGGCGGCGGGCGCATTCCGCCGACTCGGTGCTCCCGCCTACCTCGCCCGCTGCACACACCTGCTCGCGGAGCCGGCAGTGGCCGACCCCGGAGGGCCGGTCGCGGAGCGCCACGATCCGTTCGCGCCCCTCACCACACGTGAGCGGCAGGTGGCGCACGCGCTCGCGGCGGGGATGACCAACAAGGAGATCGCCGAGCGGCTCTACGTGTCGGTCACGACGGTGAACTTCCACGTGCGCAACATCCTGGCGAAGCTGGAGCTGACCTCGCGCCGCGACCTGCGCAAGCTCAGTTCACCCCGCGGCTCGCGGCGCACGACGTCGCCACGGCCGCCGGACTTCCCGCATCCGTCGGGCGATCCGCGGCCGCATCCCGGCGGGCAGCACACCAGCCGTCCGCGCAAGGGCTGAGCGGAGCGGTTCGAACGGTGCCCGTCAACTGTTGACGGTTTTCCCGTCACGATTGGGAGCGTCTCCGCGGCGCTCGCTAGCGTGGAAACACCAGCCGGGATGCCCGTCCCGGACCGCATGGATACGCTTCCCTCGACGAATCGTCTCAACACCCGACATGCGCGCCGCGTTCGGGCATCTCCGGATGGCACGCCTCTCGGGACCCGCATCCCGTGCGCGTGCGGATCGCTCTAGTCGCCGATGATGCGAGCGCCGTGAACCGGCCCCGTCGCCCGAACGGCGGTGAGCCGGGACGCACTGAGTGCGATCTGCAGGTCGAGGGCACTGTCGAGGTCGGCCGTCAGAAACGCGACGGTCGGCCCCGACCCCGACACGATCCCGGCCAGCGCTCCGTTCATCTCGCCCAGCTCGAGCACCTCGCCGATCTCCGGCGCGAGGTGGATGGCGGGCGCCTGGAGGTCGTTCGTGAGCGACTCGGCGAGCATGTGCGGGTCGCCGGCGCGGAGCGCCTGGAGCACCGCGGTGTCGACGCTGGGCTTCACCTGGGCCGGCGCGATGTCGCGCAGGTGGCGTTCACGGTGACGGTCGAGTTCGGTGTACACGGTCGGCGTGCTCAGCTGGCTGTCGGGGAGGGCGAGCACCCATTGGAACTGCCCGATCGCGAGCGCGGGGCTCAGCCGGTCGCCGCGTCCGGTGCCGATCGCCGTGCCGCCGAGCAGTGCGAACGGCACATCGGCTCCGAGCCGGGCCGCGAGGGCGTGCAGGTCGTCCTTCGACGCCTCGGTGCCCCACAGCGCGTCGCAGGCCACGAGTGTCGCTGCGGCATCGGCGGAGCCTCCGCCCATGCCGCCGGCGACAGGAACGTGCTTGTCGATCTCGAGCCGCACGCCGCCGGTGTAGCCCGTCTTGCGGGCGAGCATCCTGGCGGCCTTGATGGCGAGATTCGTGCCGTCTGTCGGCACGTCGGAGGTGTCGACCGACCCGGTGAACTCCACCGAGAAGTCGTCGGCCGGGTAGGCGCGCACGTCTTCGTAGAGCGAGACGGCCTGATAGGCGGTGGCGACGTCGTGATACCCGTCGTCCATCACCGCGCCGACCCGCATGAACACGTTGATCTTGCCCGGTGCTCTGACGTGCACCATCTCAGCCGGCGACGAGTTCATGCTTCCAACCTACAGGCGCTCGGCCGGTCGTCTACTCCACGCGCCTACGGCACTCGGGCGAGCGCGACGAAGTCGGCGATCCCGAGCTGTTCGCCGCGGTCCGTCGGCGCGAGACCGGCCGCTTCGAGCGCTGCGGATGCCGTGGCCGAGTCGCCGTAGACCGGTGCGAGCGCCTGCCGCAGCATCTTGCGCCGCTGCTGGAACGCCGCATCCACGAGCTCGAACGTTCGGCGGCGCAACGCCTCGTCGCCGGGCTGCTCGTCGTGCCGTTCGAACGCCACGAGCACCGAGTCGACGTTCGGCACCGGCCAGAACACCTGGCGGCTCACATTGCCGGCCGTGCGCCAGGTGCCGTACCAGGCGGCCTTCACGCTCGGGGCGCCGTAGACCTTGGAACCCGGGTCGGCCGCCACGCGGAAGCCGACCTCCGCCTGCACCATCACCACGCCCGACCGGATGCTGTCGAAATGCTCGAGGAAGTGCAGCAGCACGGGCACCGACACGTTGTACGGGAGGTTCGCCACGAGTCGCGTCGGGGACTGCGGGAGCTCCTCGATCGTCATGGCGTCCTGGTGGATCACCGTGAGGGCGTCGGCGACATCGGGAGCGAGGGCGGAGACGGTCTTCGGCAGCTGCGCCGCCAGCCGTCGGTCGATCTCGACGGCGATCACGGTCGCGCCGACCTCGAGGAGACCGAGCGTGAGCGAGCCGAGGCCCGGTCCGACCTCGACGACCGTGTCGCCCGGCTGGACGCCCGCGACCCGCACGATGCGCCTGACCGTGTTGGCGTCGATGACGAAGTTCTGGCCGAGCTTCTTCGTTGGCGTGACGTCGAGCAGCTCGGCGAGATCGCGGATCTCGGCCGGCCCGAGGAGGCGGAGCTCGCTCACGCGAGAGGTCCGATCGCCGTCGCCGGGGGCGAGGCGACGGGTTCGGCATCCCAGCGGCCGTAGACGAGCTCGGTGTTCGAGCTGATCTGCGCGGCGAGCGTCGATGCGTCGGTTCCCAGCGTGTCCGCCATCGCGCGCAGGGTGTGCGGGATCAGGTACGGCGCGTTCGGGCGCCCGCGGAACGGCGTCGGCGTCAGGAACGGCGCATCCGTCTCGACCAGGATGAGCGCGCGCGGTGCGGCCTCGAGCGCGGCGCGGAGGTTTCCGGCGTTCTTGAACGTGACGTTGCCGGCGAACGACATGTACCAGCCGTTCTCGGCGCACACCTCGGCCAGCGCGACGTCGCCCGAGAAGCAGTGGAAGACGGTGCGCTCGGGTGCGCCGACCCGCTTGAGCGTCGCGACGACGTCGGCGTGGGCATCCCGGTCGTGGATCTGCAGCGCGATGTCGTTCTGCTTCGCGATCTCGATGTGCGCCTCGAACGAACGGAACTGCGCGTCGCGGCGCGGCCCCTCCTCCGTGCGGTAGAAGTCGAGGCCCGTCTCGCCCACGGCACGCACGCGGGGGCGGGTCGCGAGCTCCGCGATGACCGCGAGTGCGTCGTCGAGCTCTCCGCGCTCCGCGTAGTCGGGGGCGTCGTTGGGGTGGAGCGCGACGGCGGCGAGCATCCGGGGCTCGATCGCGGCCATCTCTGCCGACCAGCGCGACGTCTCGACGTCGTTGCCCACCTGCACCACGCCGCGCACGCCGACACTCGACGCGCGGTCGAGCTGCTCGCGGTAGTCGAGCGGGTCGGTGCCGTCGGAGATCTCGAGGTGGGTGTGGTTGTCGTACACGGGCACGACGAGCGCCTCCGGCAGCGGCGGATACTCCAGGTCACGTCCATCGGTGACGTGACGCTGCCGGATGAACGCCGGATCGGTCATGCGCCGGGCACCGCGTCCGCGTCGATCCGCGGGAACAGCGCCTCGAGCCCGTTCACCGTGGTGCCTGCCGGGAGCTGACCCCAGTCGCCCGCCGAGCGGATCGGCTGCTCGTCGAGCGCGCCCAGTTCGTCTTCCGCGCCGAGCGCCTGCCACAGCTTGAGCGTCGCCACCGGCACGACGGGCGACAGCAGCACCGCCAGGGCGCGCAGGCCCTCCGACGCCGTGTACAGCACCGTGCTGAGGCGCTCACGCTGTGTCTCGTCCTTGGCGAGCGACCACGGCTCCTGGGCCGTGATGTAGCCGTTGAGCTCGTCGACGATCGTCCAGATCGCCGACAGCGCGTCGTGGATGGCGAGCTTCTCGATGGCCGCGTCCGCCGCCGCCGTCGCGTCGGTGATCGTGGCCTGCACCGCGAGGTCGGCCTCTTCGTAACGGCCGGCCGGCGGCACAACGCCCTCGAAGTATCGCGTGACCATCGCGATCACCCGCGACGCCAGGTTTCCGAAGCCGTTCGCGAGTTCCGCCTGGTAGCGCGCGGCCAGATCCTCCCAGCTGAACGAGCCGTCCTGACCGAAGCTGATGGCGCGCATGAAGTAATACCGGAAGGCGTCCGACCCGAACGTGTCGGTGATCTGCGTCGGCGCGATTCCGGTCAGTTTCGACTTGGACATCTTCTCGCCGCCGACGAGGAGCCAGCCGTGACCGAACACACGGTGCGGCACGTCGAGCCCGGCCGCCAGCAGCATCGCCGGCCAGATCACGGCGTGGAATCGCAGGATGTCTTTGCCCACGATGTGCGTCGCCGGCCACCGGCGCGCGAAGTTCTCGTCGTCCTGCCCGTAGCCGACCGCAGTGACGTAGTTCAGCAGCGCGTCGAACCAGACGTACACGACATGCGACTCGTCCCACGGGACCTTGATGCCCCAGTCGAAGCTCGAGCGCGAGATCGACAGGTCGCTGAGCCCCTGCCGCACGAAGCTCACGACTTCGTTGCGCGCCGACTCCGGCTGCACGAATTCGGGGTTCTCCTCGTAGAGGGCGAGCAGCGCATCGGCGAACTGGCTCATGCGGAAGAAGTAGTTCTTCTCCTGCAGCAGCTCGAGCGGCTTCGAGTGGATGGCGCAGACCTTCTGGCCCTCGTACTCCCCCGTGCCGTCGATGATCTCGCTCTGCGGCTTGAACTCCTCGCAGCCGACGCAGTACAGGGCCTCGTACTCACCGGCATAGATGTAGCCGTCGTCGTACAGCTTCTGCAGAAAGCGCTGGACGTTCTGCTCGTGACGCACGTCGGTGGTGCGGATGAAGTCGTCGTTGGCGATGTCGATGGTCTTCAGGAGGGGCAGCCACTCCGTGCTCACCAGACGGTCGGCCCACTCCTTGGGCGTGGTCCCGTTGGCGGTGGCCGTCCGCAGGATCTTCTGCCCGTGCTCGTCGGTGCCGGTGAGGAGCCAGGTGTCGTCGCCGGCCTGGCGGTGCCAGCGGGCGAGCACATCGGCGGCGACCTCGGTGTAGGCGTGCCCGATGTGCGGGACATCGTTCACGTAGAAGATCGGCGTGGTGATGTAGAACGAAGAGCCGTCGGACATGCTGTCTATCCTACGGGCGCGCAGGGGCGTGGTTCGGCGTGTTACCGCGGGTGTGGATCAGTGTCGGGCCGGTGGGGTTGTGGAGGCCGGTGGGGTGGTCGGTGCCTGGATGCTGTGGGGTGAACCCGCCTCCACAGGGCGGTGATATCCACTGTTGTCCACAGGCAAAATTGCTGATCAAGAGTGATATTTGCGACTCAGAATGTCGGTGGCACCTGATTCGATGGACTCATGACCACGAACCCGGCCGCTTCATTTCGCGAACTCGCGTCGTGCATCGCGCTGCTCGGAGAGCTCGTGGCGACCGCCGGGTCCGTTTCGCCTCACCCGATGCCACTCCCGCTCTCGCGCGACGAGTTGCTGAAGGCCGTGACCGATCTCGGTGAGGCGCAGGCCGTGCTCGACGCGGTGAAAGTGGCCGTCACGGGCGAGGTGGTCCGGCGTTCCGTGGTGCTCGACGACGACAATCCCGTGAAGCACACCAGCCACGCCTCCCCCGCCACGCTACTGGCCGAGCGGTGGCGGCTGCCGCTCCCCGCCGCACGGCAGCTCTGCCGGGTGGCCGAGGGCGTCGCACCGAGGCAGAGCATCCTCGGCGAGGTTCTTCCGGCGCCGTTCCCGGTACTGGCAGCCGCGATCGCGGAGCCGCTGGCCATGCCGGCTGCCGCCGACCGTGAGATTGACGCCGTTGCTGCCCCAGGCGGCGCCGTTGCAGGCGCAGTCCGGGGCGTGAGCGTCCACCACGCGGCCGTCATCGTGCGCGAGCTGAATAAGGCGGCGCCGTCCTGCTCCGTCGACGCGATCGCCGAAGGCGAGCGGCTGCTCGTGGAGCATGCGCCCGACCTCTCCGTCGAAGAGACCCGCGTGCTCGCCGCACACGTGCGCGACCGCCTCGACGAAGACGGCATCGAGCCCCGCGAAGACCGCCAGCGACGCCGCCGCTCACTCACGATCACCACGACCGCCGACGGCATGACCCACGTGGACTGGTACCTCGACCCCGAGTCGGCGGCCTCCGTGGTCACCGCGATCGACACGCTGGTCGGCGCGCAGCTCAGGCGCGTGCAGTTCGGCGACCCGGGAGTGGGCGGTGCACCCGGTGCGTCCGGTGTTTCCGGTGCTTCCGGTGCTTCCGGTGCTTCCGGTGCTTCCGGTGCTTCCGGTCCATCGTTCACCGCGTCGTCCGGCGACGCGCTCGCCGAGCTCACCGCGATTCCCGAGACTCGTAGCCTTGCGCAGATCCGTTCGGATGAGGCGACGGAGGTGTTCCGGCACCTGGCATCGTGCTCCTTGCCCGCCGTGGCAGGCCACCCGCCCGTCAGCGTGGTCGTGCGCATCGGACTCGACGCCCTCGTCTCCGGCCGCGGGCGCGGGGAGATCGATGGTGTCGAGGCGCCCGTGAGCGCCGCCACCGTGCGACGCATGGCGGCTGATGCGAAGATCATCCCTGTCGTGCTCGGTGGAGCCGGCGAGGTCCTCGACCTCGGCCGATCGCGGCGGCTCTTCTCCCGCGCACAGAGGCTCGCCCTCGCGGAGCGCGACGGAGGGTGCGCGTGGTCCGGATGCCCGCACCCGCCGTCCTACACCGAAGCGCACCACATCCGCTGGTGGGACGCCGACGCCGGACCGACAGACCTCGACAACGGGGTCCTGCTCTGCAGCCGTCACCACCATCGCGTCCACGACGACGGCTGGCAGATCGAGGTCAGGCGGAACGTGCCCTACTTCATCCCGCCCGAACACGTCGACCTGTCCCGTCGACCGCGCCGCGGCGGCCGGATCGCACTACCCGAGCGCGTTGCGTAATGGCTGCGTGGTCGGTTCCACGCGGCGCGGGCGGAAGATATCGACGGGGTCAGGTCCGTCAGGGCAGGGTGGCTCAGGTCAGTCGAGCCAGGGCACGTCAGGGCAGTCGGGCCAGGGCACGTCAGGGCAGTCGGGCCAGGGCACGTCAGGGCAGTCGGGCCAGGGCACGTCAGGGCAGTCGGGCCAGGCGAAGCCCGGTGAGGTCAGTCATGCAGTCAGGCCGGGCCAGTTAGGCCGGCCAGTCAGTCCAGGCCAAGCCAGTCGGGCCAGCCAGGTCAGGTCAGCACACACGAGACAGCACAGCAGCAGCCGGCCCGCCCAGCGAGCCAGCGCAGCTCAGCGGCGGTCGAGTGCGGCCTGGTAGAGGTCCCGCTTGCCGAGACCGGTCGCCTCGGCGACTTCGCCGGCGGCGTCTTTGAGGCGTGTGCCATCGGCGACGAGGGCGAGTACCTGGGCGACGCCGGTGTCGAGGTCGACGACGCGCTCGGGGGCACCATCGATGACGATGGCGATCTCGCCTCGCACTCCGTCGGCGGCCCAGGCGGCCAGTTCGGCGGCGGTTCCGCGCTTGACCTCTTCGAACATCTTGGTGAGCTCGCGGCAGACGACGACACGGCGATCGTCGCCGAGGGCTGCGGCGACGTCGAGCAGCGAGGCGGCGAGCCGGTTCGGCGATTCGAAGAAGACCATGGTGCGGCGTTCGCCGGAAAGGGCGCGGAGGGTACTCATCCGGTCGCCGTGCTTGCGCGGAAGGAACCCCTCGAAGGTGAACCGGTCGGTGGGCAGGCCGGAGACGGCGAGCGCGGTGATGACGGCGCTCGGGCCGGGGAGGGCGGTGACGCCGACGCCGGCGGCGGCAGCGGCCTCGACGAGGTGGAATCCCGGGTCGGAGACGGTGGGCATTCCGGCGTCGGAGAGCAGAACGACGTCCTGCTCGCGCGCGAGCTCGACGAGTTCGCCGGCCTTGTCGCGCTCGTTGTGATCGTGCAGGGCGATGAGGCGCGGGCGGTTGGCGATCCCGAGGCCGGCGAGCAGACGCTGAGTGACACGGGTGTCTTCGGCGGCGACGACGGCGGCCTCGCCGAGCACCTCGATGAGCCGCAGGGAGGCGTCTTTGAGGTTGCCGATCGGGGTCGCGGCCAGGATGATCATGGTCCCCAGTCTCTCAGGCGCACGGTCGAGGCACAGCAGACCGGGGCCCGACGTTGAGCCACTCCCATGGATCGGCCCCCTAGCATGATCTGGTGACTTTCACTCCCCCGCCCGGCACCGCCGACGCCTGGACTCCCGCCGGAGACGTCGCGACGAGCACGGCGAACCAGGCGGGCACGGCGAACCAGGCGGGCACGGCGAAGCACGTCCCGAGTCACGCGGCCGCCGAACCGACGGGAACGCGTCTCGACGACTGGTGGGCCAGGACCCTGCGGACGCCGCTGCGGATGAAGCTCTGGTGCTGGGGCGCGCCGATCGCGGTGACGCTGCTGGCGGCGGTCCTGCGACTCTGGAACCTCGGCAACCCGCACGCGCTGGTGTTCGACGAGACGTTCTACGTGAAAGATGCGTACTCGCTGATGCACCTCGGCTACGAGGGCAGCTGGCCCGACAAGGCCGACGCGCAGTTCGCCGCGGGGAACACGAACATCTTCACGTCCGATCCGTCGTTCGTGGCGCATCCGCCGCTGGGCAAGTGGATCATTTCGCTCGGGATGGCGGCGTTCGGCGCGGGCGACGCGTTCGCGTGGCGCATCAGTACGGCGATCGTGGGCATCCTGGCGGTGCTGGTGGTGTTCCTGATCGCGCGCAAGCTCTTCCGCTCGACGATCGTGGCGACGATCGCGGGCTTCCTGATGGCGGTCGACGGGCACGCGATCGTGATGAGCCGGGTCGCGCTGCTCGACAACTCGGTGATGTTCCTGGCGCTGCTGGCGTTCGGTTGCATCCTGCTCGACCGGGAGTGGCATGCGACGCGGCTGGCCGCGTGGGTGGCCGACCGGCGTGCGGCCGGGGAGGATCCGGCGTGGGGGCCGGCGCTCTGGTGGCGTCCGTGGCTGATCGCGGCGGGCATCCTGACGGGCCTGTGCGCGGGGGTGAAGTGGAGCGGCTTCTACTTCCTGGCGTTCTTCGCGGTGTACACGGTCGTGGTCGACATCGTGGCGCGGCGCCGGGTGGGGCTCCCCTTCTACATCACGGGGGCGATTCTCAAGCAGGGTCCGGCGACGTTCGTCCTCATGGTCCCGGTCGCGTTCGTGAGCTACCTCGTGACGTGGACGGGCTGGATCGTGACGAAGGGCGGCTATTACCGCGACTGGGCGCAAGCGACACACCTGCAGTGGAAGGGCGGCCTCAACTGGGTGCCCCTCTGGATCCAGAACCTCTGGCACTACCAGACGGAGATGTACAACTACAGCATCAATCTCCACGTCTCCCACCCGTACCAGGCGAACCCGCTGACGTGGCTGTTCATGATCCGCCCGACGAGCATGTACTACGTCGGCTCGACGGCGGGAGAGAACGGATGCACGGCCAATGCGTGCTCGGCGGCGATCACGTCGCTCGGCAACCCGCTGATCTGGTGGGCGGCCGCGTTGGCGCTCTTCTACCTGGTGTACCGCGTGATCCGGTACCGCGAGTGGCAGTTCGGGCTGATCCTGACCGGTGTGGCGGCGGGCTATCTGCCCTGGCTGCTCTACATCAACCGCACGATCTTCGAGTTCTACGCGATCGCGTTCGAGCCGTACCTGATCCTCGGGCTGGCGGGGGTGATCGGGATCATCATCGGCCGGCGGAGCGATCCGAGCTGGCGGCGCATCCGAGGACTCTGGGTCGTGGGGGTCTACCTGGTGTTCGTGGTGGCGGTGAGCGCGTTCTTCTGGCCGATCTGGACGGCTCAGCAGGTGCCGTTCTGGTTCTGGCAGCTCCACATGTGGCTGCCGAGCTGGGTCTGACGGGCGCGGCACAGCCCGGCCGCCCCTGAGTGCCCTGGCAGAGACCTCGCGATGGTCGGATGCTGGGTGTAGACCGTGGGGTATGACCGATGACACTCCCCTCGACCTCGTACCCCTGCCCGGCAGCGAGCGCCCGACCGCTCCCGGACTCCACGCGCAGTCGGCACTCGATCCCGGGGCGCCCGTCGAGGCGACGCTGATCCTGCGACGCCGTGCTGAGGTCCCGGATGACGCGCTGACGTCGCCGATGTCGCGCGAGCAGTTCGCGACGCAGTACGGGGCGTCGACGGAGGACGTCGCACTGGTGACGGACACGATGACGTCGCTGGGGGTGAACGTCGTCGAGGCCAACGCGGGCGAACGCCGCGTGCGGGTGTCGGGCGGGGCGGCGCTGATGGGCCGGGTGTTCGGCACGGACCTCGAACAGGCCACGAGCACGGATTCGCACGACAACGAGGTGACCCACCGGCACCGCACCGGCGGGCTGAGCATCCCGGCCTCCCTCGCCGGAGTGGTCACGGCCGTGCTGGGGCTCGACGACCGGCCGCAGGCGAGGGCACTGCTGCAGGTGGCACTTCCGCGCGCGGTGAGCACGAGCTACACCCCGCTCGAGCTGGGGGCGATCTACGCGTTCCCCAGCGGCACGGACGGCAGCGGGCAGACGATCGCGATCATCGAGCTCGGCGGCGGCTTCGCGCAGAGCGAGCTCGACACCTACTTCGCCGGTCTCGGGATCACGGGACCGACGGTGACGGCGGTCGGGGTGGACGGCGCCTCCAACCAGCCGGGCGCGGACCCCAACGGCGCGGACGGCGAGGTGCTGCTCGACATCGAGGTGGCGGGGGCTCTCGCGAACGGCGCCGACATCGTGGTGTATTTCGCGCCCAACACCGACGCGGGCTTCGTCGACGCGGTGACGACGGCGGCTCACGCGTCGCCGACCCCGGCGGCGATCAGCATCAGCTGGGGTCAGAGCGAGGACGGCTGGACGGCGCAGGCGCGCACGGCCTTCGACGCCGCTCTGACGGATGCAGCCGCGCTCGGCGTCACGGTGACGGCGGCGGCCGGCGACGACGGAAGCTCCGACCGGGTGACCGACGGTGCCGTGCACGTGGACTTCCCGGCATCGTCGCCGCACGCGCTGGCCTGCGGCGGCACCCGGCTGACGGCGGACGCCTCCACGGGCGTGGTGCAGTCCGAGACGGTCTGGAACAACGGCAACGGCCGGGGCGCGACCGGCGGCGGCGTGAGCGCGGTCTTCCCGCAGCCGTCGTGGCAGGCGAACGTCGGGGTGCCGACGGGCGCGGCGGGCGCGGATGCGGGCGAGTCGGCCAACGGTCCGGGTGGTCGCGGCGTGCCGGACGTGTCGGCGGTGGCCGATCCGCAGACCGGGTACCGGGTGCTGGTCGACGGCAAGGAGATGGTCATCGGCGGCACCAGTGCGGTCGCGCCGCTCTGGGCCGCGCTGGTCGCACGCCTCGTCCAATCGACGGGCAAACCGCTCGGGCTCGCGCAACCGGTGCTGTACGACTCGATCGGCCGCGGCCAGGTCGCGCCGGGCTTCCGGGACATCACGAGCGGCGACAACGGGGCGTACCAGGCCGGCCCCGGATGGGATGCCTGCACGGGCCTGGGCGTCCCCGACGGAACGGCGCTGCTCGCGGCGCTGTGAGGGGTGCGCCGGCCTCCGCCCGTCACCCGGCAGAATGGATGGCGATGAACAGCGCCGCGCCGACCACCAGAACGCTCCCCTGGCTGCCTGGCGTCGCCGTCGCCGCACTCGCCGCCCTGGTCGCGTGGGGCATCCATTGGCTGGTGCCGGCGGTGCCGCTGCTGACGGCGGCGGTGGTGCTCGGGATCGTGGTGGGCCAGCTGCCGTTCGCGCGTCCCGCGGTGACCGGCGTGCTGGCGCCGGGGCTGTCGACGGCGGCGAAGCGGCTGATGCGCCTCGGAGTGGTGCTGCTCGGGCTCAAGCTGAGTCTCGGTGACATCGCCGGTCTCGGCTGGGTGACGATCCTCACGACGGTCGCGATCGTGGTGGTCACCTTCGTGGGCACGATCGGACTCGGCCGGCTGTTCCGCCTGCCCGGTCATCAGCCGCTGCTGGTGGCGACAGGCTTCTCGATCTGCGGCGCCTCGGCGATCGGCGCGATGAGCGGCGTGGTGAAGTCCAAGGACGAGGAGACGGCGACGCCGGTCGCGCTGGTGACGCTCTGCGGCACGCTGGCGATCTTCGTGCTGCCGGTGCTCTGGCATCCGCTGGGGCTGACGTCGTTGCAGTTCGGCCACTGGGTCGGCGCGGGGGTGCACGACGTCGGCCAGGTGGTCGCGACCGCGCAGATCGCCGGATCGGCCGCGCTCGCGGTGGCGATCGTGGTCAAGCTGACCCGCGTGCTGATGCTGGCTCCGATGGTGGCGATCGCGTCGGTGGTCGAGCGTCGCCGTCACGTCGACCCCGACCCGGCGGCGAAGCGCCCCGCGATCGTTCCCCTGTTCGTGGCGGGGTTCATCGTGGCGGTGCTGGTGCGCTCCTTCGTGCCGCTGCCTGCCGTGGTGCTCGACGGGGCGGACGCCGCGCAGACGGCACTGCTCGCGATGGCGCTGTTCGGGCTCGGCACGGCGGTGCGGCTGCGCACGCTCCTGGGCACCGGCTGGCGCTCGCTCGCGGTCGGCCTGCCGTCGTGGGTGCTGATCGCGGCCCTCGCGCTCGGGGCCGTGCACCTGTCGAGCTAGTTCGTCGACGGGCTAGTGCGCGTCGACGAGCTTGAGCCCGATCACGCAGCCGACGAGCCCCAGGATGAGCAGCACCTTGACGAGCGAGAACCCTTCGCCTCCGAACACCATGGCGTAGAGCACGGTGAGAGCCGCCCCGATGCCCACCCAGACGGCGTAGGCGGTGCCCGTGGAAATCCCGCGCATGGCGAAGGCGAGCCCAGCCATGGAGGCGAGCAGGGCGACGCCGAAGGTGACGGTCGGCCAGAGCTTGGTGAAGCCCTCCGACTTGCCGAGCGCGGTCGCCCAGACGGCCTCGAGGACACCGGAACCGATGAGTACGATCCAGGACAGCATGGTTCACTCCCATGGCCAGTCTTGTCGCGCTCCGGGTACTGAACCGTCGTCCGGGATCACCGTCGCGATGATCTAATACAAGTGTACCAGAACCAGGAACGACGTCCCAGAACGCGGGGCGCGGACCGGTTGCGGCGTATTACGCGGACGGGTCCCGTGGCCCGGCTGCTCCGGTAGCGTGACCACATGGCTGATCGCGAATATGGCTTCCGCACGCGTGCGATTCACGCGGGCAACATCCCCGATCCGGTGACCGGGGCCCGCGCGCTCCCGATCTACCAGACGAGCGCGTTCGTGTTCGACGACACGGCGGATGCGGCGGCCCGGTTCGCCCTGCAGAAGTACGGCAACATCTACTCGCGGCTGGCCAACCCGACGGTCGCCTCGTTCGAGGAGCGGGTGGCCAGCCTCGAGGGCGGTCTCGGTGCCGTGGCGACGGCCAGCGGGCTGAGCGCGCAGTACATCACGTTCGCGTCGCTCGCCGGTGCCGGCGACCACATCGTGGCGTCGGCGAACCTCTACGGCGGTTCGATCACGCAGCTCGATGTGACCCTGCGGCGGTTCGGGGTGGACACCACGTTCATCCAGAGCGCAGACCCCGCCGACTATGCGGCGGCGATCACCGACAAGACCAAGCTCATCTTCGCGGAGACGATCGCGAACCCGTCCGGCGAGATCGCGGACATCGAGGGCCTCGCCGACGTCGCGCACGCGGCCGGCATCCCGTTGATCATCGATTCGACGATCGCGACGCCGTACCTCAACCGCCCGATCGAGTGGGGCGCCGACATCGTCATCCACTCGGCCACCAAGTTCCTCGGCGGCCACGGCACGACCCTCGGCGGCGTGGTCGTGGAGAGCGGCCGCTTCGACTGGCACACCGAGAAGTTCCCGCTCTTCGGGCAGCCGGTGCCGTCGTACGGCGGCCTGCAGTGGTCGGGCAACTTCGGCGAGTACGCGTTCCTCACCCGCCTGCGCGCGGAGCAGCTGCGCGACATCGGGCCGTCCCTCGCCCCGCACTCGGCATTCCTGCTCGCGCAGGGCGTCGAGACGCTGCCGTACCGCATCCAGGCGCACGTCGACAATGCGCGCACCGTCGCGGAATGGCTCGACGCCGACCCGCGGATCGAGTCGGTGTTCTGGGCCGGGCTCCCGGCGCATCCGCACCACGACCGTGCGCAGAAGTACCTGCCGAAGGGGCCGGGCAGCGTCTTCAGCTTCGTGGTGAAGGGCGGCCGCGAGGTGGGCCAGGCCTTCATCGAGTCGGTGAACCTCGCCAGCCACCTGGCCAACATCGGCGACGCGAAGACGCTCGTCATCCACCCGGCGTCGACGACGCACGCCCAGCTGACCGAGCAGCAGCTCCTCGACGCGGGGGTGCTTCCCGGCGTCGTGAGGATTAGCGTTGGCATCGAGGACGTGGATGACATCATCTACGACCTCGACCAGGCCCTCGACGCCGCTGTGAAGGAGAACGCATGACGCTCACGGATGCTCCCGCCGGCTCGACGGCGGGAACCGAGGAAGTCCAGCTGGTCAACGGCCTGAGCTGCTCGCTGCCGGCCGACTCCCCCCTGGCGAAGCTGCTCAAGTCGCAGCGCACCTGGGTCGGCCCGGATGCGAAGGAGCGCCTGCAGATCCTGCGTGCGGCGAAATCCGTCGCCATCGTCGGCGCTTCGGCCAACCCGGCCCGCTCGAGCTACTTCGTCGGCACGTACCTGCAGCAGTCGAGCGACTACCGGGTGTACTTCGTGAACCCGAACGCCGACACGATCCTCGGGCAGAAGGCCTACCCCGACCTCGCCTCGCTGCCGGAGGTCCCCGACATCGTCGACGTCTTCCGCAAGGCGAGCGACATCCCCGCGGTGATCGACGAGGTCGTCGCCGTCGGCGCCCCGACGGTCTGGGTGCAGCTCGGCATCTGGAACCAGGAGGCGGCCGAGTACGGCGAGTCGAAGGGCCTCACGGTGGTGATGGACCGGTGCATCAAGATCGAGCACGCGCGCTTCCATGGCGGACTGCACCTGCTCGGCTTCGACACCGGTCAGATCACGGCGCGCAAGACGATCCGCTGACGCTGGCCCGGCGCTCGCCGCCGACCGGCGACGCTCAGGCGCGGGCCACGATGTGGAACACGTGCCAGTGCTTGGGACCCTCGAACGACATCCCGCGGCGGTCCTCCTCGGCCAGCTCCACGACATCCAGGCCAGTGAGCATCGCCTCGATGCCGGCGCGGTCGTGGAAGTTCATGCCCGGTCGGCCGTACCACTCGTCGTGGGGCCCGAAGAGCTGCCCCGCGAACACGGCGCCGGGGCGCAGGGCGTCGCGGATGTCGGCCCAGAGATAGGGGAAGTGCCCGGCGTCGCAGAACGGCAGGGCGAATCCGGCGTAGATGAAGTCGCTCTCGGGCAGGGCGCCGAGCGACTCGAAGGCGGCGCAACGCACCTCGACCCTGTCCGCGAGCTCGGCTCCGACGGTGGCGCCGACCCGTTTCTCGACCTCGGGGTCCGCATCGATGGCCACGACGTGCCAGCCGTTCTCGGCCAGGCGGAGCGTCTCGATCCCGTCGCCGCAGCCGAGGTCGATGGCATCCCCCGGGCGATCGCCCTGCCACGCCTCGAGTCCGCGGGTGAAGGTCGGACGCACGCCGCGGCCGCTCTGCGCGGTGTAGAAGTCGGACCAATCGAATACCATCGCGCTCCTCGCCGAGTCGGGTCGCCGGCCGTCGGCCGACAACGGATCAGCCCCGAGCCTACGCGCGCGCAGGCGGGTGTCGCCCGGGCTGGCTAAAATCGGCGAATGGCCTCCCCTCCCTCCCCTCGAGTCGCCGTGCTCGGCCCCGTGCTGGTCGAGAACCGCTCGGGCGAGCTCGTCGAGCCCGCGGGAGCGCTGGGGAAGAGCCTGATCGTCGCGCTGGTGCTCGCTCGCGGCTCCCTGTCGGTGACATCGCTGGTGGAGGACCTCTGGAACGACGCGCCGCCACGGCAGGAGCGCGCGGCCCTGCAGACCCTCGTCTCGCGGGTGCGCACGGCGAGCGCCGACGGGCTCCTGGAGTCGACCGCGAGCGGTTACGCCCTCGGCGTGGCCCCGGAGCACACGGACCTCGGTATCGCACGCGCCCACCTGGAGCGCGCTCGTCGGGCGGATGCGGCCGGCGACCCGGCGACGGCGCTCGACGAGGCGGGCCACGCCCTCGCCCTCTGGCGCGGCGAGCCGGGCGGCGAACTCGGATCGACACCCCTCGCCGACGAGCTCGGTCGTGCGGCCGCGGGGCTCCGCGACGAACTGCACCTCCTCCGCGCCCGGTCGCGCCGCCTGCTCGGAGACCCGGTCGCAGCGCTTCGCGACCTCGAACCGTTGATCGCCGCCGCTCCGCTCGACGAGCAGGTGCAGCTCGAACGGCTGCGCGCGCTCGACGCTGCCGGCCGCCGGAACGACGCCGTCGCGGTGTTCGCCGAGTTGAAGGCGGCGCTGATCGATCAGCTGGGCACCCGGCCGGGCGCCGAACTGGTGGCGTTCAATGCGCACCTCCTCACCGACGAGGAGCGCCCTCTGCCGGCAACCGCGCGGGTCAGGCTCGGGCTCCGGACCGCTCCGAACGCCCTGATCGGGCGCGAATACGATGTCGACGCCCTCGAAGACCTGGTCGCGACGTCGCGCCTGACCACCATCCTCGGAGCGGGCGGCCTCGGCAAGACGCGGCTCGCCCAGGAGATCGGCAACCGCGCGGTGCACACGCCCGCCGTGGTGTTCGTCGAACTGGCCAGCGTGCGCTCCGGCGACGACATCGCCCTCGCCTTCGCCTCCACTCTGGGCATCCGCGAGGCGCGCTCGCTCCGGGCGAGCGACCCCGGTTCGCAGCTCGACCTGCGCTCGCGCATCCTGGGCCTCCTGGCGGAGCGCGAGACCCTGCTCATCGTCGACAACTGCGAGCACATCGTGGATGCGGCGGCGGCCTGGGTGGCGGACATCCTGGAGTCGACGACCACGGTGCGGGTGCTGGCCACGAGCCGCGCACCGCTGGCGATCGGTGCCGAGCGCGTCTATCCGCTCGACTCGCTCGCCAGCACCGACGGCGACCTGGCCGGCGGCCCCGCGGTCGATCTCTTCATGGAACGGGCAAGGGCCGCGCGCCCCGGCGTCGTGCTGCCGCCCGAGATCGTCGCGCGACTCTGCGACCGCCTCGACGGTCTGCCGCTGGCGATCGAGCTGGCGGCGGCCCGCACCCGCGCGATGTCGGTGGACGAGATCGAGCGGCGGCTGGGGAACCGCTTCGCGCTCCTCACCGGCGGCGAGCGCAACGCGCCCGAGCGGCACCGCACCCTGCTGGCCGTGATCGACTGGAGCTGGAATCTGCTGGGCGACTCCGAGCGAGCCCTGCTGCGCCGGCTCGCCCTGTTCCCCGACGGGTTCAGCGCGGAGGCGGCCGAGGCGGTCGCTGGCGACCGCGCCGACACCGTGCTCGACGACCTCGAAGCGCTCGTCAACCAGTCCCTCGTCGCGGTCGCGGAGGCCAGCGCGACGGGCATCCTGCGCTACCGGATGCTGGAGACCGTGCGCGAGTTCGGCGAACTCGAACTGCGCCAGGCCGACGAGCTCGCCCTCGTGCGCGAGGCGATGTACGGCTGGGCGACGGCCTTCTCGCGGCGAACACTCGGCGCAATGCACGGGGCGGCCCAGGTGCGCAACTTCAACCTGATCAACGCCGAGCAGGACAACCTGGTGACCATCCTGCGGCTGGCCATCGACGAGCGGCGCGGCGCCGACATCGCGGCGACCTTCTCCGCGCTCGCCTACTACTGGTCGCTGCGCAGCGCCCACAGCGAGGTGCTGTCCTTCGGCTCGGTGGTCGTCGAGGCGCTCACCGGATGGGTGCCGTCCGGCGTCGAACGCGACGATGCGGCCGCGAGCTACGCGATCATCGGAGGCACCTTCCTCTACCTGGACCTGCGCACGGCGGTGCGGGCGATCTCCCGGCTCAAGAAGATCACGCGCGAGGCACCGCTGGCCGATGCACGCCTCAACGCCATCACCCAGCTCGTGCAACTCGCCTCGCACCTCGACGAGGCGCTGGCTCTGCTCGAGGAGTTCCGGCGCTCGCCGGACCCGGCGCTCGCGGCGATGGGCGGGCTGATGCTCGCCCAGCTCGGGGAGAACTCGGGCGACCTCGACGAGTCGCTCGCGATCGCGGCGGAGGCCGACGAGAAGGCGACGATCGCGCAGGACACGTGGGCCATCGCCTCGGCCGCCCAGGCGCTCGCTCAGCTGCACAGCCAGCTCGCCCATCCAGAAGAGGCTTTGCGCTGGGCGGAGCGCTCGCAGGCGGGCCTGAGCCAGCTGCAGGCGGACGGCGATCTGCGCCAACTCGACTGGATCATCGCGATCAACGCGATCTCCGCGGGCGACCTCGCCCGCGGGCGGCGGCTCCTGGAGACGTACCTCGGCCGGGAGGACGATCCGACCGGGTTCGACTACGTCGACTACTACGGGATCGGCTATGCCGGGCTGGCAGAGATCGCCCTGGCCGAGGGTGACATCGACGAGGGGCTCCGCTACTACGACCAGGCCGTCGGGGTGTACGGGAAGGGCAACGTCACCACGAACCCGTGGATGACGATCCTGGGGGCGGCGCAGCTCGCGTCCCGGCTCCGGGCGCACGCCGACGGTCACGAACTCGATCGGGACGGCACGGACCGGCTCGCACGCGAACTTCGCACGCGCATCCTCGTCTCGTACCGGCTGCGGCCGGTCTACATCGACAAGCCGGTGGTCGGCGCCGGGCTGCTGGGAGCGGCGTTCTGGATGCTCGACCCGCACACCGCCGCCGGGCGCGACGAGGAGTGGACGCGTCGCGGCGTCGAGCTGTTCGCCCTGGCCGACCGCGCGAACTCGCGGCAGGACATGCCGAGTCTCAACCGCGCCAGGCTGGGCGCCGTGATCCGGAACGCGGTCGGGGACGCGGCGGTCGACGCGGCCATCGCCGAGGCGCAGGCGCTCGACCGCAACGCGGCCGTGGTCCGCGGGCTGGCGGTGCTGCGCGACCTGCGCTTCTGAGCGCGGCGGGTACCGCTAGACCGTCGCGGCGTACCGCGCGAGGTACTGACCGGCCGACAGCACCTCGTGACGAAGACTGATCGCCTCGATGATCGGCCAGACCTGACCGTCGGGCAGATCCGGGATGACTACCTTGTGGCGTCCGGCGGCGGTGGTGGCGATCAGGGTCGCCAGCCCGGCGTGACGCTGGAAGAAGCTGCGCCGGATGGTCCAGCCGATGATCCCCTCGGTGGCGAGCACAGCCCGACGGCGGTTGAGGGAGCCGCTCTGCGCGATCAGCCAGCCGGGGAGCAGCGCGTGCCCGAGCCCGCGCCACCGGTCCGCGGCGAGCAGGGCCGAGGCGGGCACGATCACGAGGAACGCCCACCAGACGTACGGTCCGACGAAGCCGAGCAGCTGCGCGGCCAGGGCCAGCGCGGCGAGCACGCCCGCGAACGAAGCGGCCCGCGTGTAGCGGCGCCGGTGCGCACGCGGCCCGTGCCCGTCCAGCGGGACCTCGAGCGGAGCGCGGGTGTGGAGCACCTCGGCGGCGATCCGCACAGCCTCCTCGCGCGGCCCGGGAGGCGCGAGCAGCGCGACCCCGCCGCGCTGCCGGCCGAGTCCGGTCATGATCGCGTGTGCCGACGCGGCGCCGGCCATCCGGAGCGACAGCGGCTCGGAGACCTGCACGCCACGCAGCCGGGTCTCGTCGAGGGTGATCTGCCGGGCGCGGATCAGCCCGTGCCCGATGTGCAGGGTGTCAGGGCCGGACCGGTGGATGGAGAACCGGTGGTAGGCGAGCGCGTAGCGCACCATGGCCACGACCGAGGCGATGACGACGAGCCCTGCTGCTGCCCAGAGGGCGACGGTCAGCAGCGGGAGGCGCGTCACCCAGCCGATGCCCTGCTCGACGACGGGAAGCCGGGTGAGGATGCCGCCCTCGAAGAAGTTGAGCTGCAGCGCGGCGAAGGCGACGGCGACGATCGACGCGACGCCGCTGAGGGTGAGCGGGGCGTAGCGGACCCATCCGGGGCGCCAGCGGCTGAGGTTGGCGGGCTGCTCGGCGACGGGGGCTTCGGGACCCTCGAGGCCGGCTGCATCCGCGCGGGCGGTGAGCCGCAGCAGTTCGTCGCGCAGGGCCGGGACGTCGCGCACGGCGACCGCATTGAGCTCGAGCTCGTCCTGCCCGTGCGAGGCGCCGGTGCCGACCTTCACGACGGCGAGGCCGAAGATGCGGTGCAGCAGGGTCGAGTCGACGTCAACGCTGCGGATGCGGTCCCTCGGCGCCGAGAGGACGCGTCGGTTCAGCACCCCGCGCCGCACCTGCACGTGGGTGGGAGTGATGCGGTAGGTGGTGGTGAGGAAGCGGAGCACGCCGAACACCACGCCGAGGCCGGACAGCACGTACGCCCACCACGGCTCGCCACCGGCGGCGCCGGCCACGAGGGCGATGAGCAGCACGGGCAGGTACCGGATGAGCTCGCGCAGCGGGTGCACGAGCAGCATGCGCCCGTTGAGACGGCGCCACGGCTCGGTCGAAGGGTCGGGCTCGGCGTCGGGCGCGGTGTCGGGCGCGGTGTCGGGGGCAGGCGAGGGGTCGGGCGCCGGGTCGAGGTCGCTCACGTCGCATCCCCCTCACTGTGCTGCGCGACTTCGGCGAGCACGGCGACGACCTCCCTGGCCACGTCGTCGTCGAGCGCGTGGATGGTCAGCGCTCCCGCCGACGACGCGGTGGTGATCGTCACCGACGTGAGCCCCATCAGCCGCATGAGGAAGCCGCGCCGCGAGTCCACGGTCTGCAGCCGGGCGATCGGGGCGACGCGGGTCTCCTGGGTGAACCAGCCGGAGCGCACGAAGATCGCGTCGTCCGTGATCTCCCAGCGATGCACGCGGTAGCGCCAGCGCGGCATCACGGCGACGTGCACGACGGCGGCGACGACCGTGAGCGCCAGCCCGGCGAGGTGGAGCGGCTGCGTCCAGGCGTCGGCCAGCAGCATCCAGAGCAGTTGGAGGGCGGCGAAGAAGGTCCAGCCGACCGCCGCGTCCCACGCCCAGAACCGCACGGCCCGCTCGCTGGGGCGACCGGAGGGCTCCTTGACCATGGCGGCGATGTCTCCGACGACGATGCTCATGAGAGGTCCTTCCTGGCTCCAGCGTGCGAGGTGCGGTTCCGGGTGGGTGGGATGCGGGCGCGTGGGATGCGGGCGCGTGGGATGCGGCTGGCGGGCTACGCCTTGCGCATGTAGGCGCGCACGGTGAGCGGCGCGAAGATCGCCACGATGACGGCCGCCCCGAGCAGGGCGTACCACGCGTCGGCGCCCCAGACGCCGTTGTTGGCGAGCTCGCGCACGGCGGTGACCAGGTGCGAGACCGGGTTGATGTTGACGAACCACTGCAGCCATCCGGGGAGCGAGTCGACCGGAACGTAGGCGTTGGAGAGGAAGGTCAGCGGGAAGAGCACCATGAACGAGATGCCCTGCACCGAACTCGCCGTTCGGGCGATGACGCCGAAGAAGGCGAAGATCCAGCTGATCGCCCACGATGACACGATCACCAGCAGCCCGGCGACGATGACGAATCCGAGTCCGGCGGCGGGGTGGTAGCCCATGACGAAGCCCACTGCGAAGGTGATCGTCGTCGCGATGGCGTAGCGGATGGTGTCGGCGAGCAGCGCGCCGGCGAGGGGCGCGATGCGGGCGATGGGCAGCGACTTGAAGCGATCGAACACACCCTTGTCCATGTCTTCGCGCAACTGGACACCGGTGACGACCGACGTCGTGATCACGGTCTGCACGAGGATGCCCGGGATGAGGCTGGGCAGATAGTTCTGCACGCCACCGGCCACGGCACCGCCGAAGAGGTAGGCGAACATCACCGTGAAGATGATCGGCTGCAGGGTCACGTCGAAGAGCTGCTCGGGGGTGCGCTTGATCTTCAGCAAGCCGCGGTAAGCCATGGTCAGCGAGTTCGCGATGGACTGCGTGAGGCTGACGTGGTTCTTGAGTCTCCGCTCGGAGGGCGGGGTGATCACGCTGAGGGCGGTCATGCGTTGATCCTTTCTGCGTTGTCGGCGTCAGTGTCGTCGGACGTCTCGGCGCCAGACTTCTCGTCTTCGACGCCGTGGCCCGTGAGAGTGAGGAAGACCTCGTCGAGGGTGGGCTTCTGCACCGACATCTCGGTGAGGTGGATGCCGGCCTCGCGGAAGGTCACGAACAGGTCGGTGACGGCATCGGGGTTGCGCATGGGCGCGGTGATCCGCGAGCCCTCGGGCG
This sequence comes from Leifsonia sp. 10N434, assembly GCF_056394405.1. NCBI lineage: Bacteria > Bacillati > Actinomycetota > Actinomycetes > Micrococcales > Microbacteriaceae > Leifsonia > Leifsonia sp. 10N434. Next base: position 207,999 of record NZ_JBFTHV010000004.1, read on the forward strand.
ACACGATGGCCTCGACCCCGAGCACGGCGGCGACGGCCCGGCGGGCGTCCTCCATGTCGGAGGGGTCGGCCAGCCGCAGCTGCAGCGAGGAGTCGCCGACGGAGGCCTTGAGCTCGTCGGCGGTGCCCTCGGCGACGACGCGCCCGCTGTCGATGACGGCGATGCGGTCGGCCAGCTGGTCGGCCTCGTCGAGGTACTGCGTCGTGAGCAGCACGGTCGAACCGGTCGAGACCAGCCGACGGATGGTGTCCCACATCTGGGCGCGCGTGCGCGGGTCGAGGCCCGTGGTCGGCTCGTCGAGGAAGATGAGGGGCGGCTGCGCGATGAGGCTCGCAGCGAGGTCGAGACGGCGGCGCATGCCGCCGGAGAACTTCGCGATCGGGCGGCTCGCCGCCTCGGTCAGGCCGAACTCCTCGAGCAGCTCGGCCGACTTGCGCTTGGCCTCCGCACGGCCGAGGCCGAGCAGCCGGGAGAAGATCACGAGGTTCTCGGTGGCCGAGAGGCGCTCGTCGACCGATGCGAACTGCGCGGTGACGCCGATGAGCTGTCGCACGACCTGCTGCTCTTTACGGATGTCGTGGCCGAAGATGGTGGCCGTGCCGCCGTCCGGGCGCAGCAGGGTGGCGAGCATGGAGATGGTGGTGGTCTTGCCGGCGCCGTTGGGGCCGAGCACGCCGTAGACGGTTCCGGCGCGGACGCTGAGGTCGACGCCGTCGACCGCGCGGTTGTCGCCGAAGACCTTGACGAGCCCGTGGGCTTCGACCGCCCATTCTGAGCTGGAGGTCATGGTGGTCCTTCCTAATGAAGTGATGATGGGATTCATGGTGCGGGGCGCCGCTTACACCGTGCTTGCACGGCGCTTACACCGGGCTTACGTGTGCTTACGCGGGACGAGCAACGAGCGGATGCGTGGGATCGGCGGGATCAGGCCGCGGCGGAGAGGATGGCCTGGCGGTCGACGCCGGCGAGGGCGAGGGCGCGGGGCACGGTGCCGAGTTCGATCGCGAGCAACGCCCTGAGCAGATCGACGTCGGCCGTGCCGGAACCGAGACCGGCGCCGTGGCCTGCGCGGCCGCCCGGACCCGGCCGGCGCGTGCGCGCGGACAGCCGGTGGGCGCTCACCAGGGCCTCTCGTGCGGAGGCACCCCAGCGCGGACGCTGGAGGCGGGGAGCGGCACGCAGGCGCTCATCCGGGATCGGTGCGACGCCGGCGGCCGCGAGTCCGGCCTCCCGTTCGGCACGGAGCGCGCGCTCGATGCCGGTGTGGTCGAGGCCGGCTGCGGCCAGCGCGTGAGCGGCCGGGCCGGCGACCTCGAGGGACAGCGCGAGCAGCAGGTGCTCGGCTTCGACGGTCGGTGCGCCACGGCGCTGAGCCTCGGCGACCGCCTCGATGACGACGCCGCGCAGGGCGCGGGACAGTCGGGGGTCGTCGCGGCCCTCGATGCCGCCGGTGCGGGTGTTCTCAGCCATTGCGTCTCCTCAGTTCGATGCCGGCGCCTGCGACGCGCCGGAGGTGCTTCTTGTGGACGGCCTGCCGCGTGACGCCGAGAGCCTCGGCGATCTGCGGCCAGGACCAGCCGTCGCGCAGTGCACGCTCGACCTCGGCGTCTTCGAGACGGTCGGCGAGCTCGCGCAGGGCGACGACGGACGCGAGGCCGTCTGCGGCCCCGCCGAGCGGCGGCGGTGATGTGGGAACCATGTAAGCAACCTAAGTTGCTTATTTCCATTTGTCAACCGAAGTTGCTTAACTCACAGTTTCCGCGCGCTGCCGTGCCGAGAGGTCTCTGCACCGGATCCGTGCGCGAATGCGCAGCCAGACGCAGGAATCATGCACGACGGGCGACGTAAGCTGGAGGACGTGACAGCGTACGTCTCGGCCTTCGACCTCTTTTCGATCGGCATCGGCCCGTCGAGTTCGCACACCGTCGGACCCTTGCGGGCGGCCAAGGCGTACGCCGACCGCCTCGCCGACGACGGGATGCTCGACCGCGTCACCCACGTCACCTGCACGCTCTACGGCTCCCTCGGATCGACGGGGATCGGCCACGGAACGCCCGACGCGATCATCGCGGGGCTCTCGGGACTCGCGGCGGAGACCTGCCGCCCCGACGACGTCCGGGGAGCATGGTCGGCGCTCGGCGACGACGCGACGCTGATGCTCGCCGGTCGGCATCCGGTACCGATCGCCAGGGACGACATCGCGTTCGAGCCGCGCACCCGCCTCCCCGGGCATCCGAACGCCCTCACGCTCAGCGCGTGGGGCACGGCACCTGATGGCTCCACGGCGGTGCTCCCCCTCCGCGAGGAGACCTACTACTCGATCGGCGGCGGCTTCATCCGGCGCGACGGCGAAGAGGCGGATCTCGCGGCCCGCGCCGAGCATCCCCTCCCCTACGACTCGTCGGAGCAGCTGCTGCGGCTGTGCGCCGAGCTCGACATCCCGATCTGCGAAGTCGCCCGGCGCAACGAGGCCGCGATCCACGGCGCGGAGGCGACGCGTGAGCGCCTCGACCTGATCTGGTCGGCGATGGCCGAATGCGTCGCGAACGGCCTGGCCGGCGACGGGACGCTGCCGGGCGGACTCGGGGTGAAGCGCCGTGCCGCGGCGATGCGCGAACACCTCGAGGCGGCCGAGCAGCAGCCGGGGCGCGATACGTCCATCGAGTGGCTGCACGCCTTCGCGCTGGCCGTCAACGAGGAGAACGCTTCGGGCGGACGCGTCGTGACGGCGCCGACCAACGGGGCGGCCGGCATCGTGCCGGCGGTGGCCCACTACTACCTGCGGTTCGTGCCCGGGGCGTCGATCGAGGGCATCCGGCAGTATCTGCTGACCGCGACGGCGATCGGCTCGCTGTTCAAGGCGAACGCGTCGATCTCGGGTGCGGAGGGCGGCTGCCAGGCGGAGGTCGGCTCGGCGTGCGCCATGGCGGCCGGCGCGCTCTGCGCGGTGCTCGGCGGAACGCCGCAGCAGGTCGAGAACGCCGCGGAGATCGCGATGGAGCACCACCTCGGGCTGACCTGCGATCCGGTGGGCGGCCTCGTGCAGATCCCGTGCATCGAGCGCAACGCGATCGCGTCGTCGACCGCGGTGTCGGCTGCCAGGCTCGCGCTGCACGGCGACGGCTCGCACCTCGTGTCGCTCGACACGGTGATCGAGACGATGCGCCAGACCGGCCTCGACATGTCGACGAAGTACAAGGAGACGAGCGAGGGCGGTCTCGCGGTCAACGTCATCGAGTGCTGACCGGCATTACGGCGTGTGTCGCGCGCGGTTACGCCCTGTTGCGGCACTCGTAGGCGCGCACACGACCGCTGGTTAGCGTGGTCGCGTGAGCAGCGCATCCGACACCCTGACCGTCACCGGCCCCGCGACGCCGGTCGTCGGCCCGGACATCGACCGGCCCCTCGTCTCGACGCAGTGGCTCGCCGACCACCTCGGCTCCGACGGTCTCGTGGTGCTCGACGCGACGGTCGTGCCGACCACGCGTGCCGACGGCCGCACCGGCTACCTCAGCGGCCTCGACGGGTTCCTCGTGCAGGGGCACATCCCGGGCGCGGTGTTCGCCGACCTGCTCGACGTGTTCAGCGATCCGTCGGGAGCGTATCCCTTCACCCGCCCGGATGCGGCGGCCTTCGAGGCTGCTGCAGCGGCGGTCGGCATCGACAACGACACGACCGTGGTCGTCTACGACGCGGCGGTCGGCACCTGGGCGGCCCGCGTGTGGTGGCTGTTCCGGGCGTTCGGGTTCGACCGCGTCGCGGTGCTCGACGGCGGCTTCACGAAGTGGCACACCGAAGAGCGCCCGACGGAGCGCGGCCACGTCGAGCCCAGGGGCGGCGCGACGTTCGTCGCGTCCGAGCGCCCGGAGTCGTGGGTGGAGAAGGACGTCGTGGCCGCGATCGTCGACGGCTCGGAGCGCGCGACGTTGCTCTGCGCCGTCCCGCCGGCGGAGTTCACCGGAGAAGCCGGGCAGCGCCCCCGCCTCGGTCACATCCCGGGGAGCGTCAGCGCACCCGCCATCCGGCTGGTCGACCGCGAGACGAACGCGTTCCTTCCCCCGTCGGTACTGCGCACGACGTTCGCAGAGGTTCTGGCCTCCGACGATCGCATCGTCGCCTACTGCGCCGGCGGCATCGCGGCGGCCTCCGACGCGCTCGCGCTCGCGCTGCTCGGACGCACCGATGTGGCGGTCTACGACGGCTCGCTGAACGAGTGGGCGGCCGATCCTCACGCACCGCTGGCGACCCTCCCTGCCTGACGCCGCGCTGCTGTCTGAAACAACCCTGCATGAATGCAATTAATTGGTGACCGTCGCGCTGAGCGTGCTTATGCTCGCACTATGAACCTCACGGATATCCCCCTCACGACGATCGACGGCGCCCCCACCTCACTTGCCGCCTACGACGGCAAGGTCATCCTGATCGTCAATGTCGCCTCGCGGTGCGGTCTCGCTCCCCAGTACGAGAAGCTCGAGAAGCTGCAGGAGACGTACGGCGACCGCGGTTTCACCGTGATCGGCTTCCCGAGCAACCAGTTCCTGCAGGAGCTCGGCTCGACCGACGCGATCAAGGAATATTGCTCCACCACGTGGGGCGTCACGTTCCCGATGATGGACAAGGTGAAGGTCAACGGCAAGTCGGCCCACCCGCTCTACACCGAGCTCACGAAGACACCGGATGCCGCGGGCAAGGCCGGCAAGGTCAAGTGGAACTTCGAGAAGTTCGTGATCACGCCCGATGGCGCCGTCCACCGCTTCCGTCCGACGGTCGAGCCGGATGCGCCGGAGATCGTCGGCCTGATCGAGGCGTCCCTGCCGGTCCACTGACACGGCAGGCCGGATGCTCAGGCTGGCCGCAGTCTCAGGCGGGCCGCATTCTCAGGCGCGCCGGAACCAGCGGCCGCCCACGCGTTCGGTGACGGCCCAGGCGCCGGTCTGAGCGAGCGAGCCGACACGCTCCACCGTGTGCTCGGCGACAGCGATCGCCTCGTCGACGGTGTCGGCGGTGAAGCGCACGGTGAGCCGCGCCTCCCTGCGCACGACGTCGACGCTGGACGCCTCGACGACGGTCAGGTCGGCCGCGGCGTCGGCGGCGGCCGGGAGCACGGCGTCCGGACGCACGCCGGGTCGCAGCGCTCCGATGGCGACGGTCACTCGGAACGATGGCACCGTTCGAGCCTACGCGAGGCGTGGGTGCAGGATTTCGTGCCGGCGGGGCGTACCCTCGTCACCACGGTGACGTCGGGCGCACCGGCCGGCATCGGGGCCGGCCGCGGAGCCGGCAGCAGGGGGCGATGATGCTGAGGGAAGACATGGTGGACGACGAGGGACTCGCGACGGCCGAGCTGGACGAACTGGCCGCGCTGCTGCAGGATCGCCGGGCGAAGGACCTCGGCGAGGCGGAGCACCTGGCCGAATCGCTGGGGGTCGTGCTGTCCGCCCGAGGGGAATCGGCGGACGACGAGCACGATCCGGAGGGTCCGACGCTGTCGTACGAGTGGAGCAGGCTGCAGGCGCTGCGCGGTGAGACCGCTGACGACATCGTGGCGGTGGATGCGGCGCTCGCGCGGATCGAGGAGGGGACCTACGGCCGCTGCATGCGCTGCGATCGCATGATCGGCGTCGAACGCCTGCGCGCGCGGCCCACCGCCGAGCTGTGCATCGCCTGCGCCATGACCGTCGACGGCTGAGCGGGCATCTCCCCACAGATCAGCGCGCGACGCGAGCCGCCCGGTACACCGCCTCGGTGCGCGAGGTGGCGCCGACCTTCTTGAGGATGCTCGAGACGTGCACGCTGGCGGTCTTCGCGCTGATGTAGAGCCGCTCGCCGATCTGCTTGTTGCTCAGCCCTTGCTCGATGAGCGCGAGCACCTGCGCCTCGCGCTCGGTGAGCGCCGTGTCCGCGGTGCGCGCGCCGCTGTGACGTGTCAGCACGGCGCGCTCGCGCAGGTCGTCGACGGCGCGCACGATCAGTCCGAGGCCGAGCTCGTCCGCCCGGTCGCGCGCCGCCGAGGCCGCATCGACGGCGGCGACGCGATCGCCGTGCGCGGCGTACGACTCGGCGAGCCGCAGTCGCGCGTACGGGAGCAGATGCACGGGGGCGATGGACGTCGACACGGCCTCGACCGCCTCCTCCCAGGCACCGACGGTCGACGGCACCGGATGCGCCGGATCGGTCGGGAGCGCCGCCTGAACCTCGGCCAGCTCGGCACGGACGACCGGCCCCCAGGCGACGGCCGTCGGCCAGCCACCGAGGGTGCCGAGGATCTGCTCCAGCGCCTCGGCCTCGGCGGCGACGTCGATCGTCGGCTCCTCGGCGTCGGCAGGGCCGCGCATCGCCTGCTCGGCGGCGATACCGGCGAGCGCACGGGCGCCCACGGCGAGCAGCGGCAGATCGTACGACGGAACGGAGCGCCACGCGTCGGTCGTGATGATGCGTGCGTCGGCCCACGCGCGACGGGAGTCCCCGCGCGCGACGGCGACCTCGGCGGCCAGCCGGGCGAAGCCCAGGCGCGACTGCATCTCGATCTCGCTCTGCACGAGCATCCCGGGGCGCCAGCGACGCACGAGTTCATCCGCGCGCGACGCATCCCCGCGCCACAGGGTGAGCCAGAGCTTCATGCGCTGCAGATGCACTCGGAATCCGGGCGGAGGGTCGAGGGCGAGCGCGGGCTCGAGCACCGACTCGGCGCGGTCGAGCTCGCCGAGGGCGAGCAACGGCTCGACGGTGTTCGACGAGAGCATCACGCCCGACGTCCGCTCGACCCCGCGGTCGCGCGCGAGGCGTGCGCCGGCCGTGGCGATCTCGACGGCGTCGTCGTACCGGCCCAGCAGATACATGGCGTCGGAGGCGTTCACCGAGTACCGCAGGAGCGGCCCGGTGTCGGATCCGGCGAGCCGACGGGCGGACTCCAGATCGGCGAGGCCCTGTTCGATCTCTCCGCCGTCGATGAGCGCGATGCCGCGGATCGTGTGCGCGATCGACTTGCGCGCGCCGGCATCGTCCCCGGCCTCGTCGATCGCGGAGGTGGCCATCGCGGCCGCCTCGAAGAACCGCGCCTCGATCATGAGCCGGCCGGCGGTCTCCGCGAGCAGCTGCGGCCGCAGCCGGTCGTCGGGGTCGACCGGCGCGATGTCGAGCGCCTCGCGCAGCGCCTCGACGGAACCCGGCCGGCTGATGTTGGCGAGGTACTGGGCCTTGTCGCGCAGCAGCCGCGCCCTGGTGCCGGGCGCAAGCGCATCCGGGTCGGCGAGGGCCGCGTTCACCAGCGCGAGCGCCCGCTCGCTGTCCCCGGCGTTCCGGAGCGCAGAGGCCGTGCGCGACAGCACCTCGACGCGCGGACGCCCGGCGAGCTGCTCCGCGTCGTCGACCTGATCCCAGAGCTCGAGCACGCGGTCGCCCATCGCCGCGGCGGTGCGGTAGGCGTACGACAGTCGTGCCTCCTCCGTGGCCTCGAGCGTGGCGATGAATGCACGCCGCAGATCGTGGGCGGCCATCCAGTGGTAGCTCACCTGACTGGCGGAGCGGTCGCGCCCGTTGCCGTGTTCGAGCGCCTGCGCGTAGCGGGTGTGGAAGCGCGTGCGCTCTCCCGGCAGCAGATCGGCGTGGATCGCCTCGCGCACCAGCGCGTGCCGGAAGGTGTATTCGGTCGTGTCGGCGCTCAGCACGTTGGCGACGACGGCCTCGCGGGCGGCGGCGTCGAGATCGTCGGGGGATCCCTCGAAGACCGCCTCGAGCAGCTCGTGGTCGACGCAGATGCCTCCGGCCGAGATGAGCCGCAGCATGCGCTGGGTCGGCTCGCTCAGCCGCTCGTAGCGCGCGAGCAGCAGCTCGCGCAGGGTCTCCGGCAGGTCTTCACCCGTGCCGAGGTGGTCGATCCCGACGAGCTCCTCGACGAAGAACGGGACGCCCTCGCTCAACTGGTACACCCGGTCGACGGTCTCGGAGTCCGGCACGCACCCGAGGATGAGCTCGGCCTGCTCAGCGACCTGGGCGCGGTCGAGCCGGCGCAGCTCCCACCGGGTGACGCGCCGGGTGCGATCGAGCTCCGGCAGATACGAACGCAGGGGATGCCCGCGGAGCACCTCGTCGCTGCGGTAGCTGAGCAGCAGCAGGAGCTGCCCGCTGGCGATCATCCGGATCACGAAGCGCACGAGTTCGAGCGTCGCGGTGTCGGCCCAGTGGATGTCTTCGACGATCACGACGACCGGCCGAGCAGACGACACGTTCTCGAACAGCACCGTGATCAGCTCGTAGAGCCGCTCGACGCCGGTGCGCGGCGGGACGCCCTCGACCGCGCTCAGCTCGGGGAGGAGCACGGACAGCACCCCGGAACCGGGCCCGGCGGCCTCGAGCACGGCCTCGATGCCGATGGCGTCGACCAGCTGGCGGAGGATGCCGGTGAACGGTGCGTACGGCGCCCCGTCGGTGCCCAGGTCGACGCTCTTGCCCGTCAGGACGAGCGCGGAATCGGCGGCTTCTGCGCGGAACTCGTCGAGCAGACGTGTCTTGCCGATGCCGGCTTCGCCGCCGATGACGACGGCACGCGGCTCCCCATCGGTCACGACCTGCAGCTCGTCGCGCAGCGCAGCGAGATCGGACTCCCGTCCGATCATCGAAGCGCTCGACGCCGGTGATCGCATGGCATCATCGTGCCACGGACCACCGACATCATGACCCTCGACGACGACCGGCTTCGCCACGGGCGAAACGGCGCTCACCGACCGGCCGGCTCCAGCTCCCGCACCGCGTTCGCGGAGCTCGCCGGTGCCGCCGGCCGGGCGGTCGCGGGCGCTGCCGCCGCGACCGCCGGAGCGACCGCCGGGGTGCGTCGTTCGGCCCGCCGAGCTGCGCTCCGCGGGTTCCGCCGGGCGTCGCGCTCCGAGCGGATCGTCCGCAGCAGCTCGCGCTCGCGCTCCCGCTCCGCGGTCTCGCGCGCGTCGATCCGGTGTGTGATGAATTCCTCTGCCAACAACATCGTTCTCTCCCCTGCCCTTTTCGGTACCCTCAGCCTGTTCTCTAAGGAGAGGCGGGGACATCGGGAAGATGCCCTATTTGCGCTCGGAGAGCACCTCAGACGCGTCGGGCGACGGGCACCGGGCGGATGTTCTCGCCGGCACCGGACGACAGGCGGACGGCCTCGACCACCGAGCCGACCGTGATGAGCCCGATCAGCACGAAGGCCACCCGGTACGCTCCCGCCGGGCCGCCGAGCCCGAGGAGCTGCGCCAACGGACCGCCGAAGCGCAGGGCGACGGCGCCGACCGCGACGCCGAGACCGGCGGCGATCTGCTGAACGGTCGACGCCAGCGTGTTCGCACCGGTCATCTCGTCGCGGGGGACGTCGGCGAAGGCGATCGTGTTGTACGCGGTGAAGCCGGTCGAACGGGTCATGCCGCTGAGGACGAGCAGCACCACGATCGCCGCGATCGGGGTGAGCGGCGCGATGAACGCCGCGGCGATCATGCTGAGCACCGCTCCCGCGGTGGAGACGATCAGCACCGTTCGGAAGCCCCAGCGGCGCAGCATCGGCGTCGTCGCCGGCTTGATCACCAGGTTGCCGACGAACAGGGTGAGCACGACGGCGCCCGCCTGCACGGGCGACCAGCCCAGCGCGTCCTGGAAGAACAACGGCAGCAGGAAGGGCACGGCGGAGATCGTGAGGCGGAACAGGGACCCGCCCGCATGCGTCACGCGGAACGTCTCGATCCGGAACGCCCGGAGGTCGAGCAGCGGATGCGCGGCCCGGCCCAGGTGCCAGAGCGCCGCGGCCGTGAGCAGCGCACCCGCTGCACCCGAGACGATCGTCGCCGCGATGGGCGCCGACGGGTCGGCGAGCAGCGCGCCGAACACGACGATGCCACCGACACCGGTGAACGTGAGCACGAAGCCGAGCACGTCCAGTGGCGCGCGCGAGGTCTCCGGCTCGACCGGGGTCAGCCGGAGGGCGGCGACGAACGCGACGACGCCCAGCGGGATGTTGAGCAGGAAGATCCACTGCCAGCTCGCGTACGTGACGAGCAGACCGCCGACCAGCGGGGCGACGACGGGTGCGGCGAGCGCCGGCCAGGTGAGCCACGCGATCGCGCGCACCAGATCCTTCTTCTCGGTGACCCGCAGCACGGCGAGCCGTCCGACCGGCACCATCATCGCTCCGCCCGCGCCCTGCAGGATGCGCATCGCCGTCAATTGGGCCAGGTCGCTGCTGGCGGCGCACAGCACGGAGGCGATCGTGAACACGGCGATCGCGCCCGCGAAGACCGTGCGCGCCCCGAGGCGCTGAGTCAGCCATCCGGAGATCGGGATGAGCACCGCGAGCGTGACCAGGTAGGCGGTGATCGCCAGGCCGACGGCGGCGGAGTCGATGCCGTAGGCACGGCCGATCGTCGGCGCCGCCGTCGCGAGGATGGTGCCGTCGAGGTTCTCCATGAAGAACGTGCCGGCGACCAGGAGCGTCAGGGCCAGCTGGCGGCGGCCGGTCACCCGCCCGTCACCGGCCGGAGGGGCTGTTCGCTCACCGGCCGCCCTCGGCCTTGCGGTGCCGCTGCTGAACGCCGGGCTCCCCGTAGGGGTAGTCGTCGGCGTCCGGCCGGCTCGCCTCGGTGAGCCGGCCGACCTGCTCATCGCTGAGGGAGACGTCCGCTGCTCCGAGGTTGTCGGTGAGCTGGTCGATGGTGCGGGCGCCCAGGATGACCGACGTCACCGCCGGCCGGTCGGCGAGCCAGGCGAGCGCCACCTGCGACGGCGATGCTCCGATCTCGGTCGCGATCTCGCCGACGGCGTCGATGATCTCCCAGACGCGCGGGTCGGCGTTGCGCTTCTCCCAGGCCTCCATGCCGCGCTTCGGATTCTCCCCGAGGCGGGTCGCGCCGGTCGGCGCCTGGTCGCGGGTGTACTTGCCGCTCAGCCAGCCGCCAGCGAGCGGAGACCAGGGCAGCAGGCCGATGCGGGCGTCGAGCGCTGCTGGCACGACCTCGTGCTCGATCCCGCGCACGAGGAGGTTGTACTGCGGCTGGAGCGTGACCGGCGGCGCCCAGCCGTGCGCCACGGCCACCTGCACCGCCTTGGTGAGCTGCCAGCCGAGGTAGTTCGAGAAGCCGTAGTACGAGATCTTGCCGCTGGTCACGGCGTCGTCGAGGAAGCGCAGGGTCTCCTCGATCGGGGTGAGGGCATCCCAGGCGTGCATCTGGTACAGGTCGATGTGCTCGACACCGAGCCGGGAGAGCGACGCATCGAGGGCGCGGCGCAGATGGGTGCGCGAGAGGCCGAGATCGTTGGGGCCGTCCCCCATCGGGAAGCGCCCCTTGGTGGCGATGACGACGTCGTCGCGGCGGCCGGGGTTGTCGGCGAGCCAGCGGCCGATGATCGTCTCGGATCCTCCGCTGCTGTACACGTCGGCGGTGTCGATGAACGTGCCGCCCGCGTCGAGATAGGTGTCGATGATGGTGTGGGAGGTCTTCTCGTCGGCTTCCGCGCCGAAGGTCATGGTGCCGAGTGCGTATTCCGAGACGATCGTCCCGCTGTTTCCGAGGGTTCGCAGTTCCATACTTCGACGCTAATCCTCGCCGGCGCATTTGCGAACCGTTTGCCATCATCGCTGCTGTCACCGCCACTCGTACGCTGGTGGGATGAGCGACACCGGAACGATCCGCCTCCTCATCGTGTCCGACACGCACGTGCCGAAGCGCGCGAGGGAGCTCCCCGCCCAGGTCTGGCGCGCGGTGGCTGCGGCCGATGTCGTGGTGCACGCGGGCGATTGGGTCGATGTGGCGACGCTCGACCTGCTGGAGGCCCGCGCGAAGCGCGTGGTCGGCGTCTACGGGAACAACGACGGGAGCGACCTGCGCGCACGCCTGCCCGAGGTCGCCGACGTCGAACTCGGCGGGGTGCGGCTGGCCGTCGTCCACGAGACCGGACCGGCCGCCGGCCGCGAGCAGCGGTGCGCGCTGGCGTTCCCGGACGCCGACGTGCTCGTGTTCGGTCACAGCCACATCCCCTGGGACACGACGGCCGCGAACGGACTCCGGCTGCTCAACCCCGGCTCCTCCACCGACCGCAGGAGACAGCCGGAGTGCACCTACCTGACGGCGGTGATCGCCGACGGCGCGCTCGGCGACGTCGAGCTCGTCACGGTGCGGCGGGACGCTCCTCGTCCTCAGCGAGGCTGAGGAAGCCGTCGACCATCAGGGCCCGCACGACCGGCAGCAGTTCGGAGGAGAGCGCGGCTTCGTCGACCTCCAGCAGCTGGGCGATGGCGCCGATGATCGCGCCGACCGTCAGCTCGCCTTCGCTCGCGCCGACCAGTGCGATCAGAGCGGTGTCGCCCTGCACGGCGCGCCCGAACCCGCCGCCCTGCCGCAGCAGCATCGCCGTCGGCGCCTCGTCGCCGGGCCAGGAGTGCCGCTCCTCGGTGACGTCGCCCGCCACCACGAGACGGGCGGCCGAGAGCGCACGGTCGTCGAGCGACGCCTGCAGGTCGTGGGCGCCGAGGGCAGCGCCGAGCGCGACCCCCAGCCCGGCCTCGTTGGCGCCGAGCGAGCCGTGCAGCCGCTCGAGACGGCGCAGCGTCGGCGCGCCCGAGAGCGGCCGTCGCAGCAGTACGTAGCCGAACCCGACCGCCTCCACGTCACGAGCACTGAAATCGTCGAGCCACGCATCGTAGAGACGATCGAACTCGTCGGTTCCCGGCCGGGTGCCGCCGTCGCGGATCCAGGTCTCCGCGTACTGCGCGGCATCCTCGACGTCGCGCTCGATCACCCAGGCGTCGACGTCCACCGCCGAGGCGTCCAGCCAGCCGGCCACGCGGTCGAGGCCGTCTCCCGCGCCCCGGTACTCCCAGTTCGCCAGCAGTTGCGCCACTCCACCCGGCTCGAGGTGCTCGGCCGCCGTGCGGATGACGGTCTCGACCAACGCGTCGCCCACCAGGCCGCCGTCGCGGTACTCGTACTCCGGAACGCCGTCGCCGCGCGGCGTGATCACGAACGGCGGGTTGGACACGATGTGGCCGAACGTCTCGCCCGCGACGGGTTCGAACAGGCTGCCGAGCCGGAACTCGATCGAGTCGATCCCGTTCAGCTCGGCGTTGAGCGCCGCCAGGTCGAGCGCGCGCTGCGAGATGTCGGTGGCGACCACCCGGCGGGCATGGCGCGACGCGTGCATGGCCTGGATCCCGCATCCGGTGCCGAGGTCGAGGGCACGCTCGACCGGGCGCTGCAGCATCAGCCCGCTCAGGGTGAGCGAGGCGCCCCCGACGCCGAGCACATGGTCGACCGGCAGGGCGTGGCCGAGCGCGAGCTCGCCGAGGTCGGAGACGATCCACCATTCGGCGGCGCCGCGCTCATCGACGAAGCTGTACGGGCGCAGGTCGACGGCGGGCTCGGCGTTCCCAGCGGTCAGGCGCACCAGCTCGAGCTGCTCGGCGCCGCGTGCCGTCAGCGAGGGCAGCGCCTCGGCCAGCGCGTCGACGGGGACGGCGCGCCCGAGCACGAACAGCTCGGCGAGCGTGGCCAATGCCGACGTCCCGCTCCGCGCGCGATGGGCGGCGAGCGCACGGAGCGCGGGGATGCGGTGGGCGCGGTGCAGGGCTTCGGCACCGGCGCTCCCCCACAGCGCGTCGAGCGCGCTCACGGTGAATCCGGCAGCCTGCAGGTCGGAGCGGAGGGCGTTCACGAGGGGCGAGGTCACTGCCCCATTCAAACGCACCGCCCGCATCGGCGCCCAACCCGGCCGGTCGTGAAGAGCACAATGGAGCCATGATCAGAAGGCACGCGATCGTCACGGGGATGGTGCAGGGCGTCGGCTTCCGCTGGAGCGCGCGGGAGGAGGCGCACCGGCTCGGCGTCACGGGTTTCGCACGCAACCGCGCGGACGGCTCGGTGGAGGTGGAGATCGAGGGCGAACAGGAACCGGTCGATCGGATGCTCGCCTGGCTCCGGCAGGGACCTCCCGGTTCCGAGGTGACGGGAGTCACCGTCGCGGAACTCCCACCCGACGGCGACGACGCGTTCCGCATCCGGGAGTCACAATAGGGGTATGACTCGTGCGACGCTGCTGACCATCACCCGTCCGACCTCCGCTCCCGGCTCCGCCGCCGAGGGCGACACAGGATCCGGTTTCGAGGCGGTCGACGCGGATGCCCCGCAGGTGCGGCTGATGGATCTCGGCCTCACCCGTGGAGACGGCGTCTTCGAGACGATCAGCGTCGTCGACGGCCACCCGCAGGCGCTCGACCCTCACCTGCAGCGTCTTGCCCACTCTGCGAAGCTGCTCGACCTCGCCGAGCCCGACCTCGACGTCTGGCGCCGCGCTGTGCTGGCCGGCATCGAGACCCACCGCAGCAACGGCGGCGACGCGCGCGAGCTGTACGCCAAGCTCATCCTCACGCGCGGCGTCGAGGGCACGGGCCGCCCGAGCGGCTGGGTGTTCGTGGACACGGCCGAGGACTTCACGGCCGCGCGGCAGGGCATCCGGGTCGTCACCCTCGACCGCGGCTACCGGCACGACGTCGCCGAGACCTCGCCGTGGCTGCTGCAGGGCGCGAAGACGCTCTCCTACGCGGCCAACCGCGCTGGCTTGCGCGAGGCCGCCCGCCGCGGCGCCGACGATGTGATCTTCGTCAGCACCGACGGTTTCGCTCTGGAGGGCCCGACCTCGAACGTGATCGTGCGCAACGGGAACACGGTTCGCACGCCGCAGACCGACCAGGGCATCCTGGCGGGGACCACCCAGGCCAGCGTGTTCGCGTTCTTCGAGGAGCAGGGCTTCGACACGGTCTACGAGCGCATCCCGGCCGCCGAGCTGGCGACGGCCGACGAGCTGTGGCTCGTCTCGAGCGTGCGCCAGGCCGCTCCGGTCACCGACCTCGACGGAACGCCGTTCACCGTGGACGCCGAGCGCACCGCAGCGCTGAACGCGTTCCTGCTCGCCCGCACGAGCTGAGTCCGTCGCGCCGACACGCTCGTCCGTCATCTGCCCGGGGAATCGTCTCCTCAGGAAAGCCGTCGTAGGCTGTTCGCACGCCGTGGGGAGCGGCGGTCGGGACGACGACCCGAGACGTGCAGGAGGAGGACGGCCGTGGCGGATCAGGTGCCCACGAGTGTCGAAGTCCTGCGCCAGCAGGCCCGCGACGAGCTGTCCGCCATCATCGAGCACCGCTGCCGCGCCGGCGAGGACCCGTGGCAGTTCATCCCAGAACTCCCGAGCGTCGACGAGCAGGTGGTGATCGCCCTCCGCTCGGTCGCGATCGACATGTTCGACCTCGCCGACGAGCAGGCGCGGGCCCACCATCCCGCCGCCGGTCGTGCTCTGTTCGTGCGTTTCGAGTACGAGGTGCTGCGCCGCATCGCGCTCGAGCATCCGGAACTCAGCGAGGCGGTGTGGGGCATGCTCGACAAGGTCGAGCGCCGCTGAGGGAGCCGCGGCAGCCCGCCGTCAGCGGGGCGGCAGCAGTTGCCTGAGCGCGTCGAGCAGCGCCGGACGCCACACCCCGAAATCGTGGCCGCCGGGGTACTCCCGATAGGTGGCGTGGATCCCCGGCGTGCGGTCGGCGGCCTCGGCGAAGGCCCGCGCCTGGGTCGCGATCGCGAGGGCCGCCGGTGCGCCGGGATGCGGTGGTTCGGTCCCTCCCGCCGCGACCGCCACCCGCAGGTCGAGGTCGGCGGGATACGCGGCGAGCAGGGCGGGATACGCGAGCTCGCGATAGCGCGCGGGGTCGAACACCACCTGCCCGCTCCCGAACGCTCCGGCCTCCCGTGCGGACGATCCGGCCGGCGGCTCGGGCACGTACACGGCGGGACTGAGTGCCGCTACGCCTGAGAAGACGTCCGGATGCGCGAGACCGAGGCGCACGGCACCGTATCCGCCCATCGAGTAGCCGGCAACGATCCGGTGCGCTCGATCGGCGATCGTCGGGAACGTCCGGTCGACCTCGGCCACGAGGTCGATGGCGATGGCGCGCTCGACGGAGCGGCCGGCGGTGTGCTGCGAGTCGACGTAATAGCTCGCGCGTGCGCTCCAGGGGGCGTCCGGCATGATCGCGATCAGCGGCAGGCGGGCCAGGTCGTCGAGCACGGGCTCCCACGAGGCGGCCGTGTCACCGCGGCCGTGGAGCAGATAGGCGACGGGCAGCGGTCCCTCGCCTTGCCCTCGCACCACGCGGTACCGCAGTCGCTCGCCGAGGGCGTCGCTCGCGAACGACCGGTTCGCGATCACGGGCGCCCGAGGATGGACCGCGCCCGGCCGAGCATCGCCGGGTCCACCATCTCGCCGGAGTCCAGCGTCGCGACGCCGCCACGCTCGACCGCCTCGACCACGGCGGCGGCCCAGGCGAGCTCGTCCGCTGTCGGTGCGAAGACCGCCTCGATCACGGCGAGCTGGCTCGGATGCACGGCGGTGCGCCCCACCCACCCCAGCCGTCGCCCGCGCTCGGTGTCCGCGCGCAGACCGTCCAGATCGCGGATGTCCGGGTAGGCGGACAGCATCGGTGCGGGGAGCCCGGCCGCGCGGGCCGCGAACAGCAGCCGCACGCGGGCGTAGTCGATCACGGCGTCATCACGGCTCCCCAGCTCGCTGGCGAGATCGGACTCGCCGAGAGCGAGACGCGTGACAGCCGGATGCGCCGCGATCGCCGCGGCGTTCTCGACGCCGCGCGCCGATTCGATGAGTGCCGTGATCGGACGCCCGCCGGTCAGCGTGGCGATGCGATCGAGCTCGGCGACGCCGTCGACCTTCGGCACCCGCAGCTCGATGGCCGCGCCGGTGGCCCGGAGCGCAGCGAGCTCGTCGTCGGCGCCGGGGTTGACCCGCACCTGCACGAGGGGCCGGGGCCCTTCGTGCGCGCCCGCTGGTGCGACGCGCGCGCGGAGCCAGGACACGACGGCGTCGAGGGCGACGCCCTTCGCGCCCGGGGCGACGGCGTCTTCGAGGTCCAGGATCACGAGGTCGGCCCCGGTCGCGACCGCCTTGTCGAACCGGTCCGGCCGGTCGCCGGGCACGTAGAGCCCGGTGACGACCCGGGCGCTCACACGACCCCCTTGGCCCGCAGAGCGTCGAGTTGGTCGCGGGTCACGCCCACCTCGGCCAGCACCTCGTCGGTGTCGCGCCCGTGCGGCCGCCCGGCCCAGCGGATCGCCCCGGGCGTCTCGGAGAGGCGGAACAGCACGTTCTGCATCCTGACCGGCCCGAGCTCGTCGTCGTCCACCGTCTGCACGGTGCCGATCGCCTGGTATTGCGGATCGGCCAGGATGCCGCGCACGTCGTACACCTGCGCGATAGCGGCCTGGGCACGCTCGAACTCGTCGACCACGATCTCGGTCGGGCGTGCGGCGATCCATGCCGAGACGGCGGCGTCGAGCTCATCGGCGTGTTCGGCGCGGGTGTGACCGGACGCGAACCACGGCTCGGCGATGAGCTCTGGGCGCCCGACGAGCGTCAGCACCCGTTCGGCGATCGACTGCGAACTCGTCGAGACGGCCACCCAGTCGCCGTCGGCCGTGCGGTAGACGTTACGCGGGGCGTTGTTCACCGAGCGGTTCCCGGTGCGCGGCTGCGCCGTTCCGAGCTGGTCGTACGCCGTGATCTGCCCGCCGAGCAGCATCAGGATCGGCTCGATGATCGCCAGGTCGATCACCTGGCCGTGACCGTCGCGTTCGGCGCCGCGCAGCGCCACCATGACCGCGTATGCCGTCGACAGGGCGGCGATTCCGTCGGCGAGTCCGAACGGCGGTAGCGTCGGCGGGCCGTCCGGCTCGCCGGTCAGGGCCGCGAAGCCGCTCATCGCCTCGGCCAGGCTCCCGAAGCCGGGCCGGCCCGAGTATGGCCCGAACTGCCCGAACGCAGTGACGCGCGCGACCACCAGCCGCGGGTTGACCGCGTGCAGGGCATCCGGTCCCAGCCCCCAGCGCTCGAGCGTGCCGGGGCGGAAGTTCTCGATCAGCACGTCGGCATCGGCTACGAGACGCAGCAGCAGATCGGCGCCGTCGGGCGAGCCGAGGTCGATCGTCACGGTGCGCTTGTTGCGGCCGAGCGTCTTCCACCAGAGGTTCACGCCGTCTTTGGCCGGACCGTGGCCGCGCGCGGCGTCGGGACGCGACGGATGCTCGACCTTGATCACGTCGGCGCCGAAGTCCCCGAGGAACGTCGCCGCCAGCGGACCGGCGAACAGCGTCGACACGTCGAGAACCCGGATGCCCTCCAGGGGTGCACTCATCGCTTCTCCTCCGCGTCTCCGTCTGCGGTGTCGTCCGCGCCGTCCCAGGCGAGCCGGAACCCGATGCTCGACGACCGTTCGACCCCGAGCCCTGCGAGCAGCAGTTTCAGGCTGAACGACGGCTCGCGCGGGCCGCCGTCGGTGTACCAGTCCGACCCGCTCGAGACGTGCTCGCTGCCACCCTTGAGCATGACGAACCGGGTGATGCCGTCGCTGTGCTCGCTCTCCGTCCAGTTCCAGACGGCGGGCGCCCGCCGTTCGAACCCGGCCTGCGGGGCGGCGAGCTGCCATTCGAACTCCGTCGGGAGCCGCGCACCCGCCCATCCGGCATAGGCGCGCGCGTCAGCGAGCGAGATGCCGGTGACCGGAGCGTCGAGCTGCCCGTCGAGTGCCCCGACCAGGAAGCGCGCTTCGACCGTCGGGCGATATCCGGTCGAGCTGAGGAACGCCGCGAACTCGCCGGCGGACACCTCGCGGGCCGCGACGGCCACCCGTCCCTGGATCGCGACGGCGACGGTCTCCGCGCGGTCGTCGTGCAGCCGCGGAGGCAGCGGTTTCCACTCCTCGACGTACGGGGCGCCCTGGTAGAAGCCCGTCTCGCGTCGCCGGAACGTGACCGTCACCTCGCGCTCGCCCGGCTCGACGATGATCGCATCCGCCGGCGCCGACGCGGTCGCCGAGCGCCGAGGGATGGCACGCACGGCCGTCTTCGCCGGGAACGCCGCGTCCGTCGACGGAGCGTCGGCCGCACCCTCGGCGAGCAGGGCGCTGAGCTGCGATGGAACCGTCGCACCGGGTGCCAGCTCGAGGATGCCGGTGACACCGCGGGCCGGGACCGTCACCGCGCGGACATCGGAGAGCCCTGCGGTCACGTCGAATCGGCGGGATCCCGGCAGCGGATCGACCGCGACAGGGTCTCCTCTCCACGGGGCGGTTCCGCGGTTCACGATCGTCCAGAGCGTGGCGCCGTCCTTCGCATACCGCGAGACGTATACACCGGCCTGGAGGGCCGACTCCGACGCTCCCTCGAGCGGTGACCACTCCCCCTCGACCAAGAGGTCGGTGAGCGCGCGCTGAACGCGCAGCATGCGACGGAGGGTCGACTTGTCGCGCTCGTTCCAGCCGACCCAGACCCCGAAGACGGTGTCCCAGACGAGCATCCCGGTGCCGTTCATCCACGCGGACTGCAGTTCATCGCTGTTGTCGCGGTTCCAGCGCCTGGTCGAGTGCATCATGTGGCGTCGTTCGTACCAGTGGGCGCGCATGACGCCGGGCGCGTCGGAGTCGGCGAACCACTGCGCCCAGCTCAGCTGGTGATCCTCGACCCTGGCGTTCGGCACACGGGACTCGCCCTCGAGCACCTGCGGCGGGTGTGCGTTCCGCAGCGCGTCGATCAGGCGCGAGTCGCCCTCCTTCATGGTGTCGAGGAAGACGCCGTCGACACCCAGGTGCTCGACCAGGGCCGCGAGCTCGGCCGCGTCATCACCGGCGGCGCGCCGTGTGCCGGTGTCCCACGGGTTGTAGTCGACGAACACGCGGACACCGCGCTCGTGCAGGCGGGCGACCACGGCATCCAGGCCCGGGACGTCCCGATAGAAGTCGAACTGGTTGCGGTCGTCGATGCCGATCAGCGGGTACGCGTGCCAGAGCACGACGCCGTCGAGACCGCCGTGATCGGAGACGCTGTCGAGGAACGCGTCGACCGTGAACCGCTGGCGTTCATGGTCGAAGAGCCGCTCGTCCCACAGCCAGATCTGCGCGACGCTGTACGCCCGTCGCGCCCAGCCGGTCTCGTCGCGCTCGTAGGCGTCGCCGCTGTACGCGAGGCGTTCCCTGGCCTCGGTGCGCCACGTCGCGAGATCGGCGCGCCAGGCCGGCCAGTCGGCTGGATCGTCGGGGGCCGCGAAGATCTTCGCGATGTCTCCGACCGCCGGGTCGATCGCGCCTCCGACGGGGAGCACGGTGGGCAGGTCGATCGCGCGCGGCACCAGCGGATCGAAGTCGTTGGTGTTCTCCTCGTCCGGATCGAACGGAAGGGCCGGGTCCGGCCGGAGGGCCGGGTCGGGCCGGAAGGCCGGGTCAGCTGGTCGCGCGGAAATCGTGAATCTCCTCGAGTGTGGGAATGGAGGGGACGGCGCCCGGCCGCTGCACGGAGAGCGCGGCCGCGACAGTGGCGAACGCGGCGGCGTCGACGAGCCGGCCGAGATCGGGTCGCCCGCCGCCGCTGCGGTCGAGCTCGGCGACCAGGGCCCCGCAGAAGGTGTCGCCGGCGCCGGTGGTGTCGACGGCGTCGACCGGGTGGCCGGCGACGTGCGCCGGAGGCTCCCCGGGAACGCAGACGAGGGCGCCGCGGGAGCCGAGGGTGATGATCACGGCGAGCCCGAGGGAGCTCAGCACCTGGGCGAGCTCCTCCTCATCGGCGCGTCCGCGGAAGGCACCGTGCGTGTCGGCGGCCAGCTGCGCCGCCTCGTGCTCGTTGACGATGAGCAGGTCGACCGTGCTGAGCAGCTCCGCCGGGAGCGGCCGGATGGGCGCGGCGTTCAGCACGACCGTCGCTCCGGCGGCGTGCCCGACGCCGGCGGCCCGTTCGACGGTCTCGAGCGGCGTCTCCAGCTGGAGCAGCAGCACATCCGCGCCGGCGATGAGGTCGCGCTCGACGTCGGTGAGGTCGACGAGCGTCCGGTTGGCGCCGGAGTCGACGACGATCGCATTCTCGGCGCCGTCGTCGACGGTGATCACCGCGGTTCCGGTGGGCCGATCGCTGCGCCGCACGCGCAGGTCGACGCCGGCCTCGATGAGTCCGGCCTCGAGCCGGTCTCCCGCTGCGTCGTCGCCGATGGCGGCGATGAAGGTCGCATCGCCTCCGGCGCGGGCCACGGCGGTGACCTGATTGTTGCCCTTGCCTCCGGGAGCGGAGTCCGCGCCCGTCGCCAGGACGGTCTCACCGGGCGCAGGGATGCGCTCGACCCGATACACCAGGTCGAGATTGGCGCTTCCGACGACGACGACGCTCATCGCGTGGCCGCCGGTGCCGGAGCCAGCGCGACGGTGCGCGCTGCGAGGTCGGTGAAGCGCGCTCCCGCGAAGCCGGGCACGCTCGTGGCGAGGGTGTCGTGCAGAGGACGGGTCCACCTGCCGGGGAGGCCGCGCGCGCCGGTCAGGGCGCCCGTGATCGAGCCGACGGTCGCCCCGACCGAGTCGGTGTCCCACCCTCCGCTCACCGCGAGGGTGATCGAGCGTTCGAAGTCGCCGTCGCCGCGGGTCAGGGCGAAGGCCAGCAGCGAGGAGTTGCTGAGCGCGTGCACCCAGTGCAGCCGTCCGAACTCGGCGTGGAGCGCGTCGACGGCGGCCTCGTCGTCGAGGTCTCCGGCGCCCAGTTCGACACCACGTGCGATCGCGGCCGCGTAGCGACTGCCGGCGGGGACCACGGAGCATCCGGCGGCCACGACCTCCGAGACCGACGTCGCGACCACCGCGGCGGAGCAGGCGGCCGCCGCGAACATCGCGCCGTACAGGCCGCTGCGACCGTGACTCAGCCGACCGTCGGTCCACGCGAGCCGTGCGGCCGCGACCGGGTCGCCCGGGTTCACCCAGCCGTAGACGTCGGTGCGGATCTGCGCGCCGATCCAGTCCCTGAACGGGTTCTGCACGGCTCCGGCCACATCGGGCTCGTAGCCGTCGAGCAGGTTGCGGTAGGTGATGCGCTCGGCGGTGAAGACCCGGCCACCCGGCAGGTCGCTCAGCCAGGCCTGAGCGACGTCGTCGGTCGTGAAGCCGGTGCCGATCCGCTCGAGCAGCCCGAGCGCGATCAGCGGGAAGTTGAGGTCGTCGTCCTCCGGCATCCCGTCGATGTTCTCGAGGAGGCTCGTCGGGCGGCTTCTGCGGTTCCACGGATAGCGGGCCGCGACGTCCGGGTCGAGTCCGACCTCGGTGAAGTACGAGGCGATCGGCCAGTTGCCGGTGGAGCGTCCGATGGCCCGGATGCCCTCCAGCGAGATCTTCTCCACCGGCTTGCCGAGCAGACAGCCGGATGCGCGGCCCAGCCAGGCGCCGAGCACGCGATCGTCGAGGTCGGCGGGCTGCATTTCCGGTGCAGGCGCCGCCCACACCGCCGGCGCTGCCGCCAGGATCGCGTCGAGGTCATCGGGTTCTGCGGCCACCAGCGCAGCCGGAGCCGGCCGCTGATCGATCTCTGCGAGGAGCTCGCGAGCCAGCGCGCGCAGCGGGTCTGGCGCCGGTTCGGGCGTCGCGCCGCTCACCGCTGCATCGGGCGTTCCGCCCGCGGCGACCCATCGCAAGCGCAGGTCGGCGACGTCACGGCCGTCGAGCTCGGCGGCGACGAGAGCGTGCGGAAGGAGGTCCTCCGGCTGCGTCCAGCTCAGCCGGAGCATCTAGGCGACCTCGAGATCGGCGGCGAACGCCGAGCGCGAGGCGGCGGTGCGGCTCGCCCGGTCGGCGTCGGCCGCCCAGACGTCCCGCGCGACCGAGGCGATCACGGAGCCGGTGGCGGTGATGTCCATGCGGCTGCCCTCGCTCACGCCGTCGACCCACTCGGCCGGCACGGCGTCGATGCCATCGAGCGCACCGGCCAGCGATCCCGCCATCACGGCGATCGAGTCGGAGTCGCGGCCGTAGTTGATGGACCCGAGAACCGCCTCGCGGTAATCCCCCTGTGCGGCGACGAGCATGCCCAGAGCGATCGGCAGCTCCTCGATCGACTTGGTGCGGCTGGGGATGCGGGCATCCCGAGCCGGCTGGCGGTAGTTCGGCCCCACGGTGTCGAACGGCGTCACCGCCGCGCGGAGCACGCCGAGCCCGCCGCGCCAGTCGGAGATGCCCGAGGCCGCCTCCACGACAGCGTCGATCGCGTCACGCGTGCCGTCCTTGGCCAGCCGGAGCGCCGTGTCCACGACATCGGCGACGCTGGCGCCCGGGCGCATCGCCTCGGCGACAGCCGCGGCGTAGACACCGGCCGCCTCCCGGCCGTAGCTGGACTGGTGGGCGCCGGCGACGTCGATCGCCTCGGCGTACGCTGCATCCGGTGCGCCGGC
Source organism: Leifsonia sp. 10N434 (assembly GCF_056394405.1). Lineage (NCBI taxonomy): Bacteria > Bacillati > Actinomycetota > Actinomycetes > Micrococcales > Microbacteriaceae > Leifsonia > Leifsonia sp. 10N434. Next base: position 231,255 of record NZ_JBFTHV010000004.1, read on the forward strand.
GTTGACGATCCCGATCGGCGCGACATACATGGTCGCGCCGCAGTTGACGATGTTGCCGACACCGGCCTCGCGGGGGTCGATGTGACCGTAGTGCAGGCGCGCGACCAGCCACTTCTCCGCGAGGAAGATGCGGTGCAGCAGCAGGCCCTCCGACTCGAACTCGGGGATCCAGCGCTTGTCGCCGATCAGCAGCGGCACCAGGTGGTCGGCGATCGCGTAGGCGTCGAGGTGATCGCGCACCGTGTCGTAGACGTCGACGAGTGCCGTGGTCATCAGGGTGTCGTCGGTGACGTGCCCGTCGCCCTTGTGGTACGGCGCGATCGGGCGGGCGTTGCGCCAGTCTTCGAGGAACGGCGGGACGATGCCGGTGATGAAGCCGTCGTAGCGTTCCTGGATGGCGTCGGGCGTGTTGCCCTCCGCCGCTCCACCGAGCGCGTCGCCCACTGCCGCGCCCGCGAGCGCCCCCGTCGCCTTCGTGACCAGCGCGTCCATAACCTTCTCCTTTGTGTTTCTACTGTCTTATCGCTCGACGCCCGTACGGCTCCCGTCGGGTCCGAACCTGTTGCGCCCGATCAGCCGATCCCGACGCAACAGGTCCGAAACTCGAAGACGGGGTCAGCCGAGCGCCTTCCAGCCGTCGGTGAGCTGCTTCTTGAGCTCGTCGAGGCTGATCGCGTTCGCCAGGTATTTCTGCAGGGCCGGCGTCGCGTACTGGTCCTTCCACTGCGGGTAGCCGGTGGCCGCCTGGAACGGTGCCGCCTTCAGCTCGTCGCCCGACTTCAGGATGGTGTCCCAGCCGTTCTTGCCTGCGGTGTCCTTCGCGACCTGCGTGCGCGCCGCAGCCGACGCCGGGATCAGCCAGTCGCCCTCTGCGAGCTTGGCCTGGTTCTCCGCGCCCATGAAGTAGTCGATGAACTTCGCAGCCTGTTCGACGTGCTTGCTCTGGGCCGAGACCGACATGGTCTGCGGGTTGGCCGCCTGGGCGGCGCCGTCCGACCCCGCCAGCGGCGGGAGCACGGTCCAGTTGAAGCCGGACGGAGCGGACTCGGTGATCTGCTGGGCCACGTAGTTGCCGCCGACGTACATGCCGTACTTCCCGCCGAAGAAGCCGGGGAGCACATCCGTGCCGCTCTGGGTCAGGGAGACCGGGTCGAGCGACTTGTCGGTGTAGGCCATGTCGTGGATGCGGTTCGGGACCTGCAGCTCGTCGTCGCCGACGTGGATGGTCGACTTGCCGTCCTTGTTATCGAAGAACGTGCCGTCGAAGCCGAGCGCGAGGTTCATCACTGTCGCCGTCGGCTGCTTCATGCCCCAGCCGGTGCCGAAGTTCCCGCCCGAGGTGAGCTTCTTCGACAGGCTCTGGAAGTCATCCCAGCTCATCGACGACCCGGTCGGAGCGGTCGCGCCGGCCTTCTTCAGCGCGTCGGTGTTCGCGAACACGACGTACGACTGCAGCAGCGTCGGGGCGGCGACGATCTTGCCGTCGCCGGTGGTCACCGAGCTCCAGACGTCGTTCGAGACCTCCTTCTTGACGTCGTCGCTCAGATACTTGCTGAGGTCGGCGAGGTAGCCCTGGCCGGCGAACCCCATGATGTCGGCCGACTCGTCGTGGATGATGTCGGGAGCGGTGCCGCCCTGGAACTGCGTGACCAGCTGGTCGTGCACGTTGTCCCAGCTGCCCTGCTGGAGCTTCACCTGGATGTTCGGGTTCGCCTTGTTCCAGGAGTCGACGATGCTCTTCGTCGCGGCGACGGTGGTGTCCTGGTAGGCCAGCGACTGGAAGGTCAGCGTGACCTTGCCGCCGCTCGACGAGTCGGAGCCCGACGACGAGCAGCCGGCGAGCGCGAGCGACGCGGCCACGATGCCGGCGAGCGCGATGCCCGTGCGGGCGAGGATCTTGTTGCGCATTGCTTTCTCTCTTTCGGATGGAGTGCGGAGGTGATGCAGAGGTGCGGTGATGCGGTGGTGGTGCGGTGCGCCTAGCCTTTGACGGCGCCGCTGAGCAGCCCGGAGGTCAGGCGTTTCTGGATGAGCAGGAAGAAGACCAGGCTCGGGATGGTCGCCAGCAGCGAAGCCGCGGCGAGCTGCCCCAGCTGCACCTGTCCTTCGGCGCCGACGAAGCGGGCGAGGGCGAGGGGCAGGGTCTGCAGGTTGGGGTCCTGGATCAGCACGAGGGCGAAGAAGAACTCGTTCCACGCGGAGATGAAGGTGAACAGGCTGGTGGCGACCAGGCCGGGCGCGAGCAGCGGCAGCACGATGGTGCGCAGGGTGCGGAAACGACTCGCGCCATCCATCGCCCCCGCCTCTTCGAGCTCGACCGGGATGCCGGCGACGTAGCCCTGCAGCATCCACAGCGCGAACGGCAGCGACCACACCGTGTAGACGAGCACCAGCCCGAAGAGGTTGTTGATCAGGCCGATGTTCTTGAGCACCAGGAACAGCGGGATGATGATCAGGATGAACGGGAACACCTGGCTCAGCAGGATCCAGCCGGTGGCGATCCCCCGCAGCTTGGTGCGGAAGCGGGCCAGCGCGTAGGCCGCCGGAAGCGAGATGGCCGTCACCAGGACCGTGGTGGAGACGGCGACGATCAGGCTGTTGCCTGCGGCCGTGAACAGGTTCGCCTTCTCGATCGCCTGCACGAAGTTGTCCCAGTTCAGGCTCGTCGGCAGGAACCCGGGGTTCGGCGACTGCAGTTCCTGCGGCGTCTTGAACGCCGTCGTGAGCAGGAACAGCAGCGGGAACGCGAGGAAGATCATGTAGGCGAACAGCGCGACGTACTGCAGCGGCCGGCCGATCAGGCGGCCCCGCCGGATGGAGGCGCTGTGCGACTTCTCCGGTGAGCCGGAGGGCGTGGAGGACGATGTCGGGCGGTTCTCGACGGTGGTCATGAGTTACGGCTCCTCATCTGGCCGCGCAGGTAGACGAACAGGAAGATCGCGATCACGATGACCATGACGTTGCCCATCGCCGCGGCGTAGCCGAAGTTGCCGTAGCGGAACGCCTCGTTGTAGGCGAAGAGCATCGGCAGCATCGTTGTCCCTCCCGGGCCGCCAGCGGTGAGCACGTAGACCAGCGCGAACGAGTTGAAGTTCCAGATCAGGTCGAGCGTCGTGATGGCGACGATGATGGGCCGCAGGGCGGGAAGCGTGACGTGCCAGAACCGCTTCCAGGCGCCGGCGCCGTCGATCGAGGCGGCCTCGTGCAGTTCGGCCGGCACGTTCTGCAGGCCGGCGAGCAGCGTGATCGTGGTCTGCGGCATCCCCGCCCAGACACCAACGATGATCACGACGGGCAGAGCGATGGAGGCGTTGCCGAGCCAGTTGATGTCGCTCGGCAGGCCCACGGCGTGCAGCGACTGGTTGATCGGCCCGTAACTCGGGTTGAGCATCAGGCGCCACATGATGGCGATGATCACGGGCGGCATCGCCCACGGCACGAGGGCGAGGGTGCGGGCGAGCCAGCGCAGCCGAAGGTTCAGGTTGAGGAGGAGCGCGAGGCCGAGCGAGGCGAGGAACTGCAGGATCGTCACGCTGAAGGCCCAGACGAGGCCGATGCCGAACGAGCTCCAGAACAGCTGGTTGCCGCTGAGCTTCACGTAGTTGTCGACGCCGTTGAAGTTCACCGGCAGGTTGAGCCCGGCACGGGCATCCGTGAAGCCGAGCAGGATGCCCTGGACCAGCGGGTAGACGCTGAACAGCACGACCGGGATCAACGCCGGGAGGACGAGCAGCCACGCGTCCTTCCCACCGCCGCCCGCCGGGCCTCCCCGGTTGCGCTTACGGCGCTTGGGCGTCTTGGCAGCATCGCCCGGAGCGATCACCACGGGTGCGGCCGTCGTCATACGGTCACCTCCGCCAGCACCGAGGACTCCCGGACCGACAGGGTCGGTTCGATCACCACCTGCTTCACGGGCGCACCGGGATCTGCGAGGCGCCGGATGAGCAGCTTCGCGGCTGCCTTCGCACGCTTTGCCGAACCGAGGTCGACGCTCGTGATCGAGGGATTGGCGAGCTCGGCGGCATCCGTGTCGTCCATGCCGACGACGGCCACGTCGTCGGGGACGCGGATCCCCCGGCTCGTGAGCTCTTTGAGGGTTGCGACGGCCAGCAGGTCGTTCGCGCAGACGATCGCGTCCGGCGACGACTGCGCGAGCAGACGCGCGGCCGCCTTGCGCCCTGCCTTGTAGGTGAAGTCCGAGGCCGTGACCTGCAGGTCGGCGGTGGTCGTGAGGCCGAATCGCTCGATGGAGGTCAGATATCCGCTGAGTCGAGCCGCACCGGGGACGGTGTCGACGGGGCCGTTGACGAACGCGATGTGCTTGCGGCCCTGCTCGACCAGGTGCTCGACGGCGAGCCCGATGCCGGCGACCGAGTCGGCCCGTACGTTGTCGAGTTCGACGCCGGCCGGCAGCGAACCGATGATCACGATCGGGAGCCGGCTCGACCGCAGTGCAGCGACCAGCGGCTCGGTGACGCGCAGCGGGCTGAGCAGGAGCCCGTCGGCGAAGCCTCGGTTGAGGCTCGAAAGCAGTTCGATCTGGTCCTGCGGATCGTTACCGGTCGACGAGAGCACGAGGCGGAACCCGGCCTTGGAGACGACGCGCGACACCTCGTGCATCATGGCGACGTAGACGGGGTTTCCGACGTCGGCGACGGCGAAGGCGATCTGGTCGGTCCGCCCGACTTTGAGCGACCGGGCGGTGGCGTCGGGCACGTAGCCCAAGGCTTCCGCCGCTTCGCGCACCTTCTCGGTGAGCTGCGGCGAGGCCGGCAGCCCGTTCAGCACGCGGGAGACCGATGCGATCGATACTCCGGCGCGCTCGGCCACGAGGACGAGCGTCGACTTCCTGGTCTCGACCACTGGTGCTCCCTGCATCATCGAAGGTTCGTAAACGTTTACAAGAACGTTTACAGAGACGATAGCACATCGCAGATCGAGGGTGACGAACGGATCAGTGCAGAAGGCGGGGCTACGAGGCCATTCGCCCGCGAGCGTCGGCGGCCGCGGGCGGCACGGCGTCGCGTTCCGGCTGCTCGACCTGGGCCCACAGCGCGTCGAGGGAGAGCCCGAGGACGGCCGCGATCGCGGCGATGGTCGGGAAGGCGGGGGTCGCCACCCTGCCCGTCTCGATCTTGCGGAGCGTCTCGGGCGAGATGCCGGCATCGAGCGCGGTGTGGAGCATCGAGCGCTCGCCCCTGGCCTGCCGCAGCAGGGCGCCGAGCCGTTCTCCGCGTTCGACGTCCGCGGGCGTGAGGGGCAACCTGACCATGGTTCCGATTGTAGTACCGGGATAGAAGTGCTGGGATAGTCTGACCGGTATAGTTATCGGTGCCGTGAGATCCGGCAGGCGTGAGATCCATCAGAGAGGCACCGCATGATCGAGATCCTGAACCCCGACGAACTGGCGCGAGCCCGCGAGACCGGGGCTCTGGTCGGCGGCATTCTGCGCTCGCTGAAGAGCCGCGTCACGGTCGGCACGAACCTCCTCGACATCGACGACTGGGCCGAGAGGATGATCGTCGGCGCCGGAGCGCAGTCCTGTTACGTCGACTACGCGCCGTCGTTCGGGCGCGGTCCGTTCGGCCACTACATCTGCACGGCCGTCAACGATGCGGTGCTCCACGGGCTCCCGCACGACTACGCGCTCGCCGACGGCGATCTGCTGACCCTCGACCTCGCCGTCTCGCTGCACGGAGTCGCAGCGGACTCCGCCATCAGCTTCGTCGTGGGCGGATCACGGTCCCCGGAGAGTGTCGCGCTGATCGGCGCGACCGAACGGGCGCTGGGCGCCGGCATCGCCGCGGCGGCCCCCGGAGCGCGCATCGGCGACATCTCCTCCGCCATCGGCTCCGTCCTGAGCGCGGCGGGGTACCCGATCAACCTCGAGTTCGGCGGACACGGGATCGGATCGACGATGCATCAGGACCCGCACGTCTCGAACAGCGGACGGCCGGGCCGAGGCTACCGGCTGCGCCCGGGCCTGCTGCTCGCCTTGGAGCCGTGGGTCATGGCCGACACCGACGAGCTCGTCACCGACGCGGACGGGTGGACGCTGCGAAGCGCGACCGGCTGCCGCACGGCGCACAGCGAGCACACGATCGCCATCACCGCCGGCGGCGCCGAGATCCTCACCCTGCCGAGCTAGCGACCGGCAGAGCTAGCGACCGGGCGGGCGTCAGCCCAGGGCGGCGGGCAGCGTCACGGGCAGCCGGCAGACGAAGTCGTGGCACAGGTACGCCGTCGGCAGGCCGTCGCGCGTCGTCCGCGCCGCGAACAGCTCGAACCCGGCTGCAGCGAACGCCTCGGCCTGCGACTCGTCGACGACGGCGACCAGACCGCTCGGCCGGCCGCGAACGGCGTCGACCATTCCGGAGGCGTCTCCCCCGCCGCCCGGCAGCACGACCACCAGCTGCTCCGGCTCCGCGGCGAGCGCCGACATGAGCTCGAGCGCCGCGCCGAACGCGCTCGGCGTCGCCCCGGCCGGCGCGGCCACGAGCCGCATGGCCTCGCGGGACGCCCGCTCGTAGCGGCGCTGGCCCGTCAGCAGGTAGAGCGTGTGCGCCGCCGCGGCCGCCGACGACAGACCAGACGGGTACGCCCCCTCCGACGGATCGACCCGGATGGCCATCCCGTTGCTCTGCAGCACCGGATCGCCGCCGCCCGGCACCTCGAACGGGCAGACCGTCTCACCGGCGGCGTCGAGGCACAGATCGATCAGATCGCGGGCGGCGGAGGCGAAGCCCACGTCACCGGTCACGAGTGCGAGTTCGAGCAGGCCGCCGGCGAAAGCGCCGTAGTCCTCGAGGGTCGCCGAGGCGTCGGAGACCCGGTCGCCGAGGGAGGTGCGTACGAGCGTACCGTCGTCGCGGACGTGACGCTCGAGCAACAGCTCGGCCGCCTGCACGGCCGCCGCGATCCAGGCCGGTCGGTCCAGCGCGAAGCCGGCGCGCGCCAGTGCTCCGATCGCCAGGCCGTTCCAGCCGGTCAGCACCTTTCCGTCGATCGGCGGCGCCTCGAGGTTCGCGCGCTCCTGCGCCGTCGACCGGTAGTACGTCCCCTCGACCCTGGCGCCGTCGATCGTGCTCTCGGAGTCCTGCGCCGAGGCGAAGCCGCCCGTCGGGCGCCGCAGCACGTCGAGGAGGAAGCCCGCCACGCCGTCCGCCGTGCGCTCGGCCCACTCGTCCGCCGTCAACTGCCAGGCCGTCGCGTAGTCGCGCAGCAGCAGGGCGTTGTCGTAGAGCATCCGCTCGTAGTGCGGGTCGCCCCAGTCGCGGCGAGTGGAGTACCGGAAGAATCCGCCGTCCACGCCGTCGTGCAGCGGTGACGACGCCATCCGCTCGAGCGCGCGGAGTGCGACGCCGGTGCCCGCCGGGCGGGAGAGCAGAAAGCCGAGCACCGGGGCGACAGGGAACTTCGGTGCGGTGCCGAACCCGCCGTACTCGGTGTCCTCGGCAGCGGCGAGCACCGCGACGGCATCGTCCAGCTCGCGCTCGGCCGGCAGATCGGCGGCGGCGGTGGCGGCCTCCGAGGCTGCAACGAGGGCGCCGACGACGGCAGCCGCGTTGGCGTCCACCTCGGCGCGACGGTTCTCCCAGGCGTCCCAGACCGCGTCGAGCACCTGCCGGAACGAGGCCCGTCCGGCGATCGGAAGCGGAGGGAAGTAGGTGCCCGCGTAGAAGGCACGTCCGCGCGGCGTCGTGAACACAGTGAGCGGCCAGCCGAGATTTCCTGTGAACGCGCTCGCAGCCGACAGATAGCCCGCGTCGACATCCGGATGCTCTTCCCTGTCGACCTTCACGGCGACGAACCGCGCGTTCAGCTCCGCGGCCAGCACCGGGTCGCTGAAGCTCTCGCGGGCCATCACGTGGCACCAGTGGCAGGTGGCGTAGCCGACGGAGATCAGCACGGGGACATCCCGTCGCTCCGCCTCGGCGAAGGCCTCGGCCCCCCAGGGGAACCAGTCGACGGGGTTGTCCGCGTGCGAGCGCAGATACGGGCTGATCGCGTCCGCGAGCCGATTCGCCATGCGGCCACCATACGCGCCGCCGGTCGCGGGCGGCAGGCTGCGCGTTGGCCGGGAGCTTCGGCGCCATCCGCCGACCGAGCGTAAACTGGAGTCCGTACCCCGGACCCCGGTGCCAGACGCGCTGAGGGAGTCCGGATGCCACAGGAAACGACACGATCGGTCACGATCGGCAACGGGGGCGCGTCCCCCGATTCCTACTCGGCGCTCGCCGCGATGATCCGCACCTCCGGTCTGATGCGACGACGGTACGGCTACTACTGGACGAAGCTCATCCTCGTCCCCGTGGTCACCCTCGCGGCCATCGGCCTCTTCGTCCTCATCGGCGACAGCTGGTGGCAGCTGTTCACCGCGGCGCTGTTCGCCTTCGTCTTCACGCAGATCGCGTTCCTCGGACACGACGCTGCGCACCGTCAGATCTTCCGCTCCGGCCGCTGGAACGACTGGACGAGTCTCGTGGTCGGCGACCTCTTCGTCGGCATGAGCTACGGCTGGTGGCAGCACAAGCACACGCGCCACCACGCCAATCCGAACAGGGAGGGCGTCGACCCCGATATCGATCTGCCTGTGGTGGCCTTCACCCCCGCGCAGGCACTCTCGAGGCGCCCTCCCCTGTTCCAATGGGTCATCGGCCACCAGGGCTGGTTCTTCTTCCCGATCCTGCTGCTGGAGGGACTCTCGCTGCACGCGTCGAGCGTGCGGCGCATGTTCCTCAGGGAACCGCTGCAGCGCCGGCCGGTGGAGATCGCTTTTCTCGCCGTGCGGATCTTCGGCTATCTGGCCCTGGTGTTGCTGGTGCTGTCACCGGACAAGGCGGCCGTCTTCCTCGCGGTCCAGCTCGGCCTGTTCGGCTTCTACATGGGCATCTCCTTCGCCCCGAACCACAAGGGGATGCCGCTGGTTCCGCACGATGCCAAGCTCGATTTCCTCAACCGCCAGGTGCTGATGAGCCGCAACATCCGGGGCAGCAGGATGCTCGACTTCATGATGGGCGGCCTCAACTACCAGATCGAGCACCACCTCTTCCCGTCGATGCCGCGCCCGCACCTGCGGCGCGCGGCGCCCGCCATCCGGGCGTTCTGCGACGAGCACGGCGTGCACTACACGGAGACGACCCTGATCGCGTCGTATGTGATCGTGACCCACTACATCAACCGGGTCGGGCTCGGCGAGAAGGACCCGTTCGACTGCCCCCTGCTCGAGCTGCGAGCCACTCCCGGCGCGATCATCCGCACCGGCGCCCGCTCGCCCGACTTCCCGGCCATCGTGCCGGCGATCCTGCCGCCGAGCGCGGCCGACGAGAGCTGAGGCGGTACATCATGGCGGTCATCATCATCCTCCTGGTCGTGTGGGCGGCCCTCGGCGTCGTCGGGTTCGCCTTCGACGGACTCCTCTGGCTCGGCATCATCGCGGCGATCCTGTTCATCGGAACGCTGGCGTTCGGCATCGCGCAGCGCGCGAACCACAGGACGCCCTGACGTCAGGCCCTCCGCCGCCCGGCAGCGCCGCCGGCGGCGGAGTCGTGCAGGTTCGCCGGTGTCGAGAGGCCGAGGTGCTCGCGCAAAGTGCGCCCCTCGTACTCGGTGCGGAACAGCCCGCGCCGCTGCAGCTCGGGCACGACCAGTCCCGTGAACGCACTGAACTGACCGTTCAGGAACGGCGTGAGCACGTTGAAGCCGTCGACCGCGCCGGCCTCGAACCATTCCTGCAGGTGGTCGGCGACCTCGGCGCCGCTGCCGACGACCGCGGCCGCCGGCACGGCGTGGGTCGCGAGCAGCTGACGATAGGTCACGGCGCGCTCGCCCCCGAGGCGCCGCCCGGTTCGACGCTCGACGAGTTCGAGCAGCCGCTGCCCGCCGTCGGCGAAGCGGCGCGCGACGCGCAGCGGCACGTCGTCGTCGAGATCGGGGGCGCCGAGCGGAACACCGACCACCGATGACAACGCACGGATCGAGCGGTTCGCCGGGAAGTCCGCGGACTGCGCGAGCGGAGAGCCGTCGTCGAGGGGCACCAACCGCAGGAGGTCGTCGAAAACCTCCTGCGCCTCACGCGTCGACTCGGCGACGACCGGCAGGATCGGGGTGATCACCCGCGGGTCGTCCGGGCGGCCGTACGCCCGCGACTGCGCGATCAGCTCGGATCGGTAGGCCACCGCCTCCCGCAACGACGGCTGGGCGACCAGGGCCAGGTCGGCGAGTTCCGCCGCGAGTCGACGCGACCGCGACGATCCTCCCGCGTGCACGATCGGCAGGTGGCCCTGCACCGGGCGCGCGGCGTTGAGCGGTCCCGTCACGCTCACGAACTCTCCCTGCGCATCCGTGCGGTGCAGCTTCTCCGGGTCGATCAGCCGGCCGGTGCGACGATCGCGCACGAACGCGTCGTCCTCCCAGCTGTCCCAGAGTAGCCGGAGCGCGCGCAGGTACTCGGTGGCCTCGTCGTAGCGCGGCTCGGCTCCCCCGGGACCGCGTCCGTGGTTGCCCGCCGCCCGCGGGTCGGCGCCGGTGACGATGTTGATGCCGGCGCGACCACCGCTCAAGCGGTCGATCGAGGCGGTCTGGCGCGCAAGCGTGTACAGGTCGAAATACCCGCTGTTCGCGGTCGCGATCAGGCCGATCCGCTTGGTGACGCCGGCCAGGAACGCGATCGAGCTCATCGGATCGAGACGCGCGAGCAGATCGGGATCGCGGAACTCCAGATCGGGCCCGGTCGCCAGCCACTCGCCGAAGAAGAGGTAGTCGAGTTTCGCCGCCTCCGCCGCACGCGCCGTCGCGCGCAGCACGGCGGGATCGCCGAGCGGGTTGCTGTGCGCCCCCGGATAGCGCCAACCCGAGGGGTAGGCGCCGAGCGCGCGGAACACCGCGCCGAGGATGAGCGTGCGCGCCATGCCTCAGGCGCTCAGCCCGATGCTCATCGGCCCAGGTACTTCGCGATCGAGTCGGCCTCGGCCACGTTGCTGCGGATCAGTGGGAGCGACCGGGCGACCGCCAGATCGATCCGCTCCTGCAGGTCGAGGCTCGTGACCGCACCGGCGGTGAAGTCGGAGTCATTCGCGTAGACGCCGATCGGCAGGGTGAGCGCCTGGAAGAACCCGAACAGCGGCCGGAACTGGTGCTCGATGATGAGGGCGTGCCGGTCGGAGCCGCCGGTGGCGGCGAGCAGCACCGGGGTGTCCACGAGTGCGTACTGACCGACGAAGTCGAACAGGTGCTTGAACAGGCCGGTGAACGATGCGCGGTACACGGGGCTCGCCACGACGAGCAGGTCGGCGTTCTCGATGCGCTGCAGTTCGTCCTCCACCGAGGGCGGCAGCTCGTCGCGCCGCAGCGTGCCTGCGAAGTCGGGGCCGATCTCGTTGACCGCGATCAGGTGGGCGTCGATGGAGAGCTCGCGCCCGAACGAGGCGAGGATCTCCCGCACGAGAGCCGTCGTCTTGGACGGCGTGTGGAGGCTGCCGGAGACGGCGACGACGCGCAACGGCCGACCGGCGGCGCCGGTGGACCCTTCGCCGCCGGTGGATACCGCACCGGTCGCGGAGACTGACGAGAGCTGGGACATGCGACGACGCTAGGCCTGTGCCGGGCGGCACGCCACCGTGCGCGTCACACTCCGCAACCAAGGCGACCCGCGCGTCACACACGCAGGGTCGGGCAGGCGTGCGGGCGGGTGTGCGTCAGTCCAGGGTCTCGACCGTCGGGATGAGGCTGTCGCCGAGCACCGCAGGCAGACCGGGCTGGAAGTCCCCCGACAGGTACAGGCGCACACCACGCGATGCGCGGGACGGATCGGTCAGCTCCGAGATCTCGCGGAACGACTGCTGGAACCATGATTCGCCGAGCAGGGCGCGCGCGAACGCGAGGGCCTCGACATGGGTGGGCGCGACCTCCGCCTCCTCGCGGTCGACCGCGCTCAGCCGCGTCGCGATGACCGTGATCGGCTGGCCATCGGTGGCGGCGACGCACACGCAGGAGAAGACGCACAGCACGCCATCCCGCACCGGCGAGAGCAGCGCCAGCGGCTCGGTGGTCTGCGGATGCTCGTCGGCGGTGGTCGCGTCGATCAGGCGGAACATGTGGTCGCGCAGCGCGTCGAACCGGTCGCCGTGCTCCACGAGGAGCGTCGTGGCCAGCTGGTCGATGTCGTCTCGCGATGCCATGGGCGCCTCTCCTCCGTCGTGCATTCGACGTTAGCGCCCCGCACCGATTACCGTAGAAGAATGGTTGCAAACGCAAATACTCCTGAACTCGAACTCAACAACGGCACCCTCATCCCCCAGCTGGGCTTCGGTGTCTTCAAGGTCGACCCGGCCGAGACCACGCGCATCGTCACCGACGCGCTGGAGGTGGGCTACCGCCACATCGACACCGCAGCGATCTATGGCAACGAGACCGGCGTCGGCGAGGCGATCGCGTCGTCCGGCATCGCCCGCGACGAGCTCTTCGTCACCACGAAGCTCTGGAACGACCGCCAGACCGACGCGGAGGCCGCCTTCGACGAGTCGCTGACCAAGCTCGGCCTCGACTACGTCGACCTGTACCTCATCCACTGGCCGACGCCCGAGAAGGACACGTTCGTGCAGGCCTGGAAGTCGCTCGAGAAGATCGCCGCGACCGGCCGCGCCAAGGCCATCGGCGTCTCGAACTTCCTGGTGCCGCACCTCGAGAAGCTGCTCGCGAACACCGACGTCGTGCCCGCCGTCAACCAGATCGAGCTGCACCCCGCCCACCAGCAGCCGGAGGTGACCGCGTTCTCGCGCGAGCACGGCATCCAGATCGAGGCCTGGGGTCCGCTCGGCCAGGGCAAGTACCCGCTGTTCGACGCCCCCGAGGTCGCCGGCCCCGCCGCCGCCCACGGGAAGTCGCCCGCCCAGGTCGTCATCCGCTGGCACCTTCAGACCGGCAACATCGTGTTCCCGAAGTCGAACCGCCGCGAGCGGATGGCCGAGAACTTCGACGTCTTCGACTTCGAGCTCACGGCCGACGAGGTGGCCGCGATCACGTCGATGGAGCGCGAGGGACGCGTCAGCGCCCACCCCAACGAGGTCAACTAGCCCGTTAGGCTCGCGGTGTGCGCATCGTCTCGATCACCGGAAAGATCCTCTACGTCGTCGGCGTCTACGCCCTCCTGTTCGTCCTGAACATCTTCGTGTTCATGCGCCTGGTGAACCCGACGATCGATGTGGTCATCGTGGCGATCCTGAACATCGCGTACGTCGTGGTGGGGGTGCGCACCTTCCGCGGAGCCACGGAGAACCGTGAAGACCCGCGTGCCTGGTGGCGCGCGACCGCGCGGCCGGCAGCCGGTTTCTGGATCGGCGCCGGCCTCGCGGTGGGGTCGGGCATCTCGCTGCTCGGCGCCCTCGCGTCGAAGCCGGAGAACTCGTTCGTCCCTGCCGTCTCGTGCGTCGTCTACGGCGCGCTGGCGATCTTCTACCTGCACTCGTCGTACAAGCTCCGGATGCTCGACCAGCCCTGAGCGCGCGGTCCGGCGCGACCGTCAGGAGCCGGTCAGGAGCCGGTCAGGCGCCGTCCACGGGCGCCGCCTCGAAGCGCGCCACCAGCTCCCGCTTGAGCACCTTGCCGCTCGGCCCCAGCGGCAGCGCCTCCAGGATCTCCACGCGCCGCGGGAACTTGTAGGCGGCGACGTGCTCGCGCACGAACGCGACGAGATCTTCGCCCTCGGCGGTCGCCTCGGGCATGAGCGTCACCACGGCCATGATCTCCTGGCCGTGCGCGTCGTCCGCGACACCGAACACGGCGCACATCGCGACCGACGGGTGCGTCGACAGCACCTCCTCGACCTCGCGCGGGTACACGTTGTACCCGTTGCGCACGATCATGTCCTTCTTGCGGTCGACGATCGTGATGTAGTCGTCGGCGCTCTTCGTTCCGAGGTCGCCCGTGCGGAACCAGCCGTCGACCACGGCCTCGGCGTTGGCCGCCGGGAGGTTCAGGTAGCCCTTCATCAGGTTGTGCCCGCGCACGACGATCTCGCCCAGTTCGCCGCGCGGCATCAGCTGGATGCGGTCGTCGATCTCGGCGTCGGCGATCTCCACGTCTACACCCCAGATGGGCGTGCCGACGGTGCCGACCCTGGTCGGCACCCCGCGGTGGTTGAACGAGGCGACCGGCGACGTCTCGGTCAGCCCGTAGCCCTCGTGCACGTCGATGCCGTAGACCTCTTTCATCCGCTCGATCACCGCGACCGGGATGGCGGCGCCGCCCGACATCCCGTACCGCAGCGGCGGCCGCTCCGGATTCGACTTGGCCGCCTCCAGCAGGGCGATGTACATGGTGGGCACGCCGGTCATGACCGTGCACGCATTGGCGTTGAGCAGGGCGAGCGCCGTCGCGCCGTCGAACTTCGGCACCAGCACGATCGTGGCCCCGACCCGGAACCCGAGGTTCATCACGCAGGTCTGGCCGAAGGTGTGGAACAGCGGCAGGCAGCCCAGGATGCGGTCGTCGGCCGTGACATCGAGGGCATCGGCCGCGAGCGTGTTCACCTGTTCGACGAGCGAGAAGTGGCAGCCCTCTGCACCCTTGGGCTTGCCGGTCGTTCCGCTCGTGTACAGGATCGTGGCCGTGTCGAACGGATCGCGCGGAACGTACGCGTCGATCGGCTGCGCGGCCGCGGCCTCGTCTTCGAGGCGGGCGAACGGCAGGGACGAGGTCAGCTCGTCCGGCACCAGCACCGAGACCGTCTCGATGCCGGCCAGCGCCGCGCCCTTCGCGCCCTCACCGAGCAGCGGCGCCGCGCAGATCAGCAGCTTCGCGCCGCTGTCCCGCAGAACGTAGTCGATCTCCTCCGCCTTCAGCAACGCGTGCACCGGCACCACGATGCCGCCGAGGGCGAGCACGGCGTAGTACGCCCGCGGAAAGTCGGGGACGTTCGGCAGCAGCAGCGCGACGGGGTCGCCCTCGCCGAGCCCTCGCGCCCGTAGTGCGCCTGCGTAGCGCCTGGTCTGCTCCCAGAGCTCGCCGTAGCGGATCTGCTGCTCCCCGAAGATCAGCGCGACATTGTCGGGCATCCGGTGGGCGGTCTCTGCGAGGATGCTCGCGACCGACATCGTGGCGTAACCATGACTCATGGGGTGCTCCCTGTCTCCATCGACACTGTGCCCAGTCAACACCGCAACGCTGCGGGTTGACTGCAACCTACGGCACGGCGGTCCCCGAGGCAACGCCCCCGTACGCGCGCGTGACGGGCCGCGCGTCGTAGGATGGAAGGCTCATGTCTTCCGCCGTCTCCCCCGCCCGCCTCCACTTCCCGCCCGAGCTGCCGGTCAGCCAGAAGCGGGAGGACATCGCGCGCGCCATCCGGGAGAACCAGGTCGTGATCGTCGCCGGTGCGACCGGATCGGGCAAGACCACCCAGCTGCCCAAGATCGCGCTCGAACTCGGGCGCGAGAGCATCGGCCACACCCAGCCGCGGCGACTCGCTGCGCGCACCATCGCCGAGCGCATCGCGGAGGAGCTCGGCGAGGACGTCGGCGGCCTCGTCGGCTATCAGGTGCGCTTCACCGACCGCGTCGGGGCGAACACCCGCATCAAGCTGATGACCGACGGCATCCTGCTCAACGAGATGCACCGCGACCGGATGCTGCGCAAGTACGACACGATCATCATCGACGAGGCCCACGAGCGCAGCCTCAACATCGACTTCCTCCTCGGCTACCTCAAGCAGCTGCTCCCGAAGCGGCCGGACCTCAAGCTCATCATCACCTCGGCGACCATCGACCCGCAGAGCTTCGCCGCCCATTTCGCCTCGGCCGACGGGACTCCGGCGCCGATCGTGGAGGTCTCCGGCCGCACGTTCCCCGTCGAGATCCGCTACCGCGCCCTCGTGGCCGACGCGCTGGAAGACGACGACGTCGACGACGAGCCCGAGTCGTCGCCCGGCGCCGACCGCGACTATCTGCAGGGCATCAACGACGCCCTCGACGAGCTCGCCCGCGAATCGCAGGGCGACGTGCTCGTCTTCCTGTCGGGCGAGAACGAGATCCGGGATGCCGCCGACGCCATCCGGGGTCGCAACCTGCCGGGCACGGAGGTGCTCCCGCTGTACGGCCGGCTGTCGAGCGCGGAGCAGCACCGGGTCTTCCAGCCGTCGACGATGCCGGGCATCCGGCGCCGGGTCGTGCTCGCCACGAACGTGGCTGAGACGAGCCTCACGGTTCCCGGCATCAAATACGTCATCGACGCCGGCACGGCCCGCATCTCGCGCTACAGCGTGCGGGCCAAGGTGCAGCGGCTGCCGATCGAGGCGATCTCGCAGGCGAGCGCGAACCAGCGGTCCGGCCGCTCCGGACGCACCAGCGACGGGATCGCCATCCGGCTGTACTCCGAGGAGGACTTCGAGAAGCGGCCGGAGTACACCGAGCCGGAGATCCTGCGCACCAACCTGGCGGCGGTCATCCTGCAGATGATCTCCCTCGGGCTCGGCGACATCGCCGCGTTCCCGTTCCTGACGCCGCCCGACTCGCGCGGCATCAAAGACGGCCTCGACCTCCTCAGCGAGCTGAACGCGATCACCCGCGGCGCCGACGGCGCGAACGCCCTGACAAAAATCGGCCGTCAGCTTGCTCAGCTCCCGATCGACCCGCGGTTCGCGCGCATGGTCGTCGAGTCGAAACGGCACGGCACGTCGCGCGAGGTGATGGCGATCGTGGCGGGGCTGACGATCCAGGATCCGCGCGAGCGTCCGGTCGAACGACGGGGGACGGCCGACGAGCTGCACGCGCGGTTCGCCGACCCGACCAGCGACTTCCTGACCCTGCTCAATCTGTGGAACTACCTCGAGGAGAAGCAGAAGGAGCTCTCGTCGAGTGCCTTCCGCCGCCTCTGCAAGAACGAGTTCCTCAATTTCCTGCGCGTGCGCGAGTGGCAGGACGTCTACCGGCAGCTGCGACAGCTGGCGAAGCCCCTGGGACTCACGATGGGCGAGGCCTCGGTGAATCCGGACGGCATCCACAAATCGCTGCTGGCCGGGCTGCTCTCGCACATCGGCCTCAAGGATGCGACCGCCTCCGGCAACAAGGGCGGCGCCCGCGGGCGCGCCTCGGCGGAGTACCTCGGCGCGCGGCAGACCCGCTTCGTGATCTTCCCGGGCTCGACCCTCGCCAAGAAGCAGCCCGACGCGGTCATGAGCGCGGAGCTCGTGGAGACCAGCCGGCTGTTCGCCCGGATGAATGCGGCGATCGACCCCGCGTGGGCGGAGCCGATCGCCGGCGACCTCTGCAAACGCACCTACAGCGAGCCGCACTGGGAGAAGAAGCAGGGCGCCGTGGTCGCGTACGAACGCGTCACGCTCTACGGGGTGCCGATCATCCCGCGTCGCCGGGTGCAGTACGCGCGCATCGACCAGGAGCTCGCCCGTGAGCTCTTCATCCGGCACGCCCTCGTCGACGGGGAATGGGACTCGCCGCAGGCGTTCGACCGCGCCAACAAGAAGCTGCGCGCCCGGTTGCGCGAACTCGAGGAGCGCACCCGCCGCCGCGACATCCTGAACGACGACGAGGCCGTGTTCGAGTTCTACGATCGCCGCATCCCCGCCGACGTCGTCTCGACTCGGAGCTTCGAGGGCTGGTGGCGGAAGGCCAAGTCCGAGACGCCCGACCTGCTGACGATGACCGAAGAGGCCCTGCTCGACGCCGAGTCGGCCCCGGTCGACGACGACGCCTTCCCGCCGGTCTGGCGCCAGGGCGATCAGCAGCTGACGCTGCGCTACCGATTCGAGCCGGGCGCCGAGGACGACGGCGTGACGGTGCAGGTGCCGCTGGCCCTCCTCGCCGGTCTGCTGCCCGACGGCTTCGACTGGCAGGTGCCCGGGCTGCGGCACGAGCTGGTGACGGCGATGATCAAGTCACTGCCGAAGGCGATCCGGCGTCTCGTCGTGCCCGCCGCCGACTGGGCGGCCCGGCTGCTCGGCGAGCTGCAGGGCACGGCCGGGATGCGCGCCCACACGGGCGAGCGCCCGGCGGCGAGCCTCGCGGAGACGCTGGCGGCGGTCATCAACCGGCTGACCAGCTCCCGGGTTACCGCGGACGACTTCGGCCTCGACCGCATCCCGGCGCACCTGCGCCCGACCTTCCAGGTGATCGGCGAGCGCGGCCGGCCGGTCGCCTCCGGCAAAGACCTCGGCGAGCTGCAGGAGCGGCTGCGGTCGCGCGCCCGCGACTCGGTGGCCCGCGTCGCGGAGGCCCGCACTCCGAACGCGATCGAGCGGGCGGGGATCACGACCTGGGACTTCGACGAGCTTCCTCGTCACCTGGACACCGAGCAGAAGGGCCCAGGCGGCTCGACCAACGTGATCCGCGCGTACCCGGCGCTCGTCGACGACGGCTCGAGCGCGAGCATCCGGTTGATGAGCACCCCGGCCGACCAGGCGGCCGCGATGCCGGGCGGCGTGCGCCGGCTGCTGCTCGCGTCCATCCCGTCGCCGGTCGCCTACGTGCAGCAGCACCTCACCTCGAACGAGAAGCTCACGCTCGCGGCCAGCCCGTACCCGAATACCAAGGCGCTGTTCGACGACGCCCTGATGGCCGTGATCGACAGCGTTCTGTACCGCATGAAGCCCGACGGCCAGCTGTTCATGCGGGCCGAGTTCGAGGCGGTGCGCGACCGCGTCTCCGGCATCGTGATGGACTCGATGTTCGAGACGGTCGCGCTCATCTCGCGCATCCTGACCGCGTCGCGCGCCGCCGAGAAGGCGATCGGCGGCGCGACCTCCCTGGTGTTCCTCTCCGCACTCAACGACGCCAAGGGCCAGCTTGCCGGGCTGGTGTACCCCGGCTTCGTGTCGGCGACCGGGCTCGAGCAGCTGCGGCACCTCCCCCGCTACCTGAACGGCATCACTCAGCGCATCGCCGCCCTGCCGGTGAACCCCGGGCGCGACCGTGCGTGGCAGAACCAGGTGGAGACGGCGATGGCGCTCTACACCGACGCCGGCGGCCGCATCCCGCTCGACCCGGCCGCACCCGAAGCGATCGTGCACGCGCGCTGGATGCTCGAGGAGTTCCGGATCAGCCTGTTCGCGCAGTCGCTGGGCACGGCCGAGACGGTCTCGCTGCAGCGCATCCGGAAGGTGCTCGGGGGCTAGGGACCGGGCGCGGCGAGCACGCGCTCGATCTCGTCGTCATCCGGCTCGCCGTCGATGGCGAACAGGCGCACGGCCAGCTCCAGTTCCTCGCCGGGTCCGAGCGCGACCTCGCGCGCGAAGAACGGCGCGGGACCGAATCCGGGGTACTCCTCGGAGCGCACGAACCAGGTCGCGTCGTGGCGGGTGCCGAGCACGACGGTCGCCGCGCCGTCGGAGCGGGTGAGGGCCAGCCAGCGCGCGGTGGCGCCGAGCAGCTCGTCGGCGGCACGGGACGATGCCCGGTCCGTCCGCGCCCTGGCACCCCGGAAGGCGGGGGCAGCGCGGAGGAACAGCCCGCCGTAGCCGGCGCCCGCCCGACCGTGAGCGGCCGGGCTGCCAAGACGCAGCGGCGTCGACGCCCGCACACGGGAGCTCCAATCCAGCGTCCAGCCGCCACCGGTCCCGACCTCGGCGACGGTCAACGACCGCTCCTCCACGGCGAGCACCCCGCCATCGGCACCGAGCCAGGTCACCCGGGAGGAGAGTCCGTCGCCGAGCGGGTTCACGGTCGCGTCGTCGGTGCGCTGCGAACCGTTGTCGCCCTTTTCGAGGTACCCACCGGCGGCACGATCCCAACTGCCCCCGCCCCACAGGTTGGACCCGTTCACCGTCGGGACGGCGAGCGAGAGCCCGTGATGCCAGCGATGGTCCTCGGGCCGGAAGTCCGTGATGGCGATGCCGCCGGCGGTCAGGAGCGGGTGGAGGTACGGACGCGGGGACTCGAGACCGGCAGTCTGCGGCCGGGAGACGTAGCGCCCGACGGTGTCCGCTCCGAGCCGGAGGTCGAAGCCTTCCGCGTGCTCGACGACGGTCAGCGCCACGGCAGTCCCGGCAGTTCGGAGAACAGCGACTGCGACTCCACGACCCGGTCGAGGGCGGACTCGACGCCCGCGAGCACCGGCCTGCGCTCCCCGCCCTCGCCCTTCCAGTCGACATGCTCGGACCCGACCAGGGCGACGGGCGCTTCCGAGACCGTCTCGATCACGCGCACGAACCCGCCGGCGCCCGACAGCGGCGACAGCAGCTCCGCGTCACCGCGACGTGCGGCGATGAGGTTCTCCAGCAGGTCGACCCGCGCGTACTGCCGTTCCGTTCCGGCGATGGAGAGCCGGTCGGTCGTGTAGGACAGCACGGCGTCTCCCTCGGTGCCGCGCACGATGACGACCGGTTCCTCCTCGCGGGGGCCGGCGAGCGTGAAGGCGCAGGTCAGTGTGCCGTCGAAGGTCAGCGCGCCGAGAGCCGACGGACGGATGCGCACGGCCGACGTGTCGTCCGCTTCAATGGGATTCACTCGCCGGAGGTCGGTCTCTATCCGGCCGATCGCCGCAGCCGACTCCCAGCCGGCGATGCGCAGCGAGGTCATGACCGCGTGGGCGAATGGGTTCGCCACCGCGCCGTCGGCGACGCGCTGACCGTCGAGTTGCCGACGGCCGGCCCACCGCGACCGCGTCCAGTATCCGGTGGAGCGGGTCCAAGAACCCCTGGCGCCGATCGCGACGGGGGTGCCGAGCGCGCCCGCGCCGATCTGGCGCTGGAGTTCGGTCAGTGCGAGCGATCCAAGGCTCTGGAAGCCGACCTGAACGAGGCCGCCCGTTGCTCGAACGGCGTCGTCCACGGCTGCGAGCGAGACGAGATCGGTCACCGGGGGCTTCTCGAGCAGCACGTCCGCCCCTGCGCGAAGCGCGGCGACGGCCAGTGACGCGTGGGTCTGCAGCGGCGTGGCGACGACCACGATGTCCACCGGCACGCGCCCGAGCAGCTCATCGATACTGCCGAGCCGGGGCGGCAGGCGGTCGTCGGCGATCCTGACGCCGTCGCGCACGACCGGTCCGGACTCCGGGTCGACGAGAGCGACCAGGCGCAGCAGCCCGCGATCCTGCAGTTCGAGGGCGTTCAGGATGTGCGCGGTGCCGTAACCGTGCACGCCGACCACCGCAACCCGCGGCTGGGCGACGGATCCGGCTGAAGCGGGAGGGGAATCGTGGTCGAGCCTGGTCACGCGGCGGCTCCGCTCGTCGCGTCCCGCTCGGTGCGCAGGCGCAGCCGGAAGCGTGCGGGTGCCTGCCCGCCGATCAGCAGCCGCACGCCCGGGGCGGCGTCCGTGCCGCCGAGATACGTGTAGTCCTCCCCGGGGACGTACCCGATCGGGTTGTCCACGGGGGTCAGTCCCTCCACCTCGATGACGATCGCGTCGCCGCCGGCACGGTAGCTCGCGGTGCGGCCGATGAGAACGTAGGCGCCGTCCGATGGACGGGGACCGGGTGCATCGAGCACGCCGCCCGGCCGGAAGGCGAGTTCGAGCGACCAGGCGAGCGGCGGTCCGCTCAGTTCGACCTCGAGGTCGACGCCGTCGGCTCGCGGATGCGCGACGACGCTCGTGGCGAGCACCACCTCGTCCACAGACCGCTCGCCGAACGACATCGACGCGGAGAACCGGCCCTCGTCGACGAGGTCGTACCCGCCATCCGGCCGCCTGGCCTCGATCGGGAGGGGTTCGTAGTAGCCGCCGACGAGGCGCTCGCGCAGGGCGATCCCGCCGTCCTCCTGGCGGTGGAGGCCATCGGCGCGGAACGGACCGAGCCCGAAGAACGACCGGGAGAGGCGCGCGGAGTCGAGGATGGCCGCACCCGCGAACACGCGGAGGAAGGTCGGGTCGACCGCCAGCCCCGAACGGATGCGGCGGTGCCTCGGGTAGTCCGAACCACCGAAGAGCACCAGTTCCGACCGGTCTCCGCGCCGCACCGCGAGGGAGGCGGAGGCGTGCACCACCAGCTCGTCGCGGCGCGGCGCGAGAGCCGCAGGCAGCTCCCCGCCGATGGCGGGCCGTAGGAGCAACTCGGCGAGGAGTCCCTGGTCATCGATGCCGTCGGAAGCGGCGCGGCCGGCAGCCCAGGCGAAGTCGCCGCGCCCGGTGTTCACGGCGAACTCGCGGAACGCCGCGACGTAGCGCGCGAGCGGGAAGTGCGTCCCCTGGTCCTGCCGGCGCGACGGCAGGGTCTCCACCGCACCGTCCTGCCCGATCAGCGAAAGGGTGAGCTCCAGGTTGCGTTCGACGTCGGCGCGCAGCTCCGGGCGGTCCAGGATGTCCGCGACCGCCAGCAGCGACGGGATGCTCACGGCCGTGGCGTAGTTGGGACTGCGCTCCGAGAAGAAGCCGTCGCCGTCGATGTCGATTCCCTCAGCGAGCCATTCCTCCGCCCGGTCGACGAGCCGGCGGTCGGGGAAGGACCGGTGGATGCGCGCCAGTGCGGCCGTCAGCTCCCAGCGGTGGTTCGGCGTGTGCACGCCGCCGGCCAGCAGGGCCGGCGTCGCTCTGACGAGGATCTCGGCGAGACGCTCCCGCAGCCCGGCCGCCTCCGCCGGAGCCGCTCCGAGCAGGTGATGCACGTCGCAGACGTCGTTGATCGTGAACGCGCTGTCGGGCGGCGATTGCACATTGTCCCCGCCCTCGAAGAGTCCGGAGGCGGTCTGCAGCGCGGCCAGCCGCTCGACGAGGGCAGCCGTCCGGCCGAACACGTCGACGGGCGCACTTTCCGGTGCGGCGAGCGCCACGGACCCCAGCACCTTCGCCCGCCGCATCAGTTCGCGGTGGGCGAGCCCGTCGGTATCGGCCGCGGTCGTGGCGGCGACCTCCGCCGCCCCGCGCACGGCCGCCTCCCGCACGGACGTCACGAATTCGTCGTCCATCAGTCCTTCAATCCCGCGTTGATGTTGACGTTCATCACGTACTTCTGGAACACCAAGTACAGCAGAATGAGCGGCACGAGCGAGATCACCGAGGCTCCGAGCAGCACCGACCAGTTGATGTTCTGGGCGCCGACGATGCTCTGGATGCCGATCTGGAGCGTGAACTTGTTCGGGTCGTTGAGCACCAGCAACGGCCAGATGTAGTCGTTCCACCGCCACTGGAAGGAGAAGATCGCGAGCGTCAGCATGATCGGGCGTGAGATCGGCACCATGATCCGGAAGAAGATGGACAGCTCCCTGGCGCCGTCGATGCGCGCGGCCTCGACCAGCTCGTCAGGAACGGTGAGGAAGAAGGCACGGAACATCAGCACACCGGTGGCGGTGAGGATGGACGGGACGATGATGCCCGCGAGCGAGTTGTAGAGCCCGAGATCACGGACCACGAGGAAGGTCGGCGCGAGCATCACCTCCGTCGGGAGCATCGTCGTGGCCAGGATCGCGACGAAGAGGATCTTGAGCCAGCGGTTGTCGTACTTGGCGAGAGCGTACCCCGTGCAGCAGCTGGCGATCACCGTGAGGACGGTGGTCACGATGGCGACGATGAAGGTGTTGGCGAAGAACTGGTAGAAGTTGAAGCTGTTCCAGGCGTCGACGTAGCCCTGCACGGTCCAAGACTTCGGGAGCAGGGTCAGCGGGAAGGAGAACAGGTCCCCTGCCGGCTTGAACGAGCTGAGCACGAACCACAGCAGCGGGAAGCCGTACGCGGCGGCGAGGATCCACAGCAGCGTGGTCGAGGAGATCGCGCGGCCGGTCTCGCGCGGTCGCCCGTCGCGACGGCGGCGCCGTGGGGCGGGCTTCCCGGGAGCGGTCCCGACACGGGGGCTGAGGGTGTTCGCGGTCATCGGCGACGCTCCGTTCGGCGATTGACGGCCAACTGGACGATCGCGATGGCCATCAGGATGATCATGAGGACGAAGCTGGCCGCACTTGCGTAGCCGATCTGACCCTGCTGGAAGCCGGTCTGGTAGATGTACTGCACCAGCAGGTTGTTGGACGTGCCCGGTCCCCCGTTGTTGAGCGACTGGAACAGCGCGTACTCCTTCATCGCGTTCAGCGTCGTGAGGAGGATCACGATGAACGACGTCGGCGCGATGCTCGGCAGCGTGATGTTGCGGAAGAGCTGCCACGGACCCGCACCGTCGAGCGCCGCCGCCTCGTAGTAGGAGGCGGGAACGTTCTTGATCGCCGCGATGAACAGCAGCATCGAGAAGGCCGTCCCGCCCCAGGTGGCGGCGATCACCACGACGATCAGCGAGAGGTCGGCGTTCGACTGCCAGGGCACGGCCTTTCCGCCGAGCGACTCGATGATGAAGTTCACGAGCCCGAAGTTCTCGCCGAACAGCCACCGCCAGATCACGCCGCTCACGATGGGCGAGATGAGCCAGGGCACGAAGAAGATGACGCGGGCGACGAGCTTGCCCCGCGAGTAGGCGCTCACCATGAGGTTCGCGACCAGCAGGGAGAAGACGAAGCTGGTGGGCACGACGAGCAGCGTGAACACGATCGTGCGCACGAGGGCCGCGTAGAACGCCGAGTCCCCGAACAGCTGCTCATAGTTCGCGATCCCGATGAAGTGGAAGGAACCCACGCCGGTGTAGTCGGTGAACGAGTAGATGAGACCGATCACCGCCGGCCAGGCGAAGAACACCGCGAACAGCACGACGTTCACCGCAACGAGCACGAGCGGAGCGAACCGATAACGGTTCAGGCGCACCGGCCGGCCGCGGCCGGAGCGCGAGCCGACGGCTGGTCGCGCTCCGGAAGCGGTTGGTGCTGTGGAGCTGGTCACCGACATGGGTCCTTCCCTCCGCTACTTGCCGACCTGCTTGTTGTAGCCGTCGACGATGTTCTTCAGCGCCTGCTCCGATGTCTGCTGGCCGTTGATCGCCTTTCCGAGCTCCGTCACGGTCGGGTCGGTCGTCAGCGCCTTGCCGGAGAGGGCCCAGCCGGTCTGCGCCTGCAGGAAGTAGCCGGAGACGGGCTCGTAGAGGGCGATCTCGTCGTTGTAGAGGGAGAAAGCGTCGAGGGCGGCCTTGGAGGTGAAGTTGTACTTCACGTCGAGCCCGGTCTCCACCGGCAGGTAGCCGTTCGTCTCGGCGAGCTTCGTGTACTGGGCGGGTTCGTACATCCAGGTCAGGAAGTCCTTGGCCGCGGCACCCTTCGCGTCGCTGTTCTGGAAGCCGACCATCAGGCCTCCGGCGTTGACGTCCGCGGCCTGCACCGGCTGAGCCGGGGTCGGAACGCTGGCCCAGTCGAACGATGTGATGCTCTCGGCGAAGGCCGAGACCTGCCAGACGCCCGACCAGTACGCCGCGACCTGCCCGCTCTGGAAGAGCGCCGACGGGTCGGCGCCACTGGTCCAGACGGACTTCGGCATGGTGGTGTCGTCGTTCAGGCCGACGAAGTAGTCGACGGCCTTCTTCGTGGCGCTGTCCGCCGAGAACTTCCCGTCGGACCCGGCCTGCATGTACTTGCCGCCCATCTCGTACACCATCGCCCGCAGGCGGGACGGCGACGCGTCGTAGACGAGGGAGTACTTGGCTCCCGTGGCCTCGCGCACCTTGTCGGCCGCAGCGACGAAGTCCGTCCAGGTCCAAGTGTCCTTCGCAGACGTCGGGAAGGCGACCCCGGCCTTCTCCCACAGCGACTTGTTGATGAAGAGCCCGGTGGAGGTGACGTCGGACGGGATGGCGAGTGCCTTGCCGCTCGAGTCCTTCGCGACGTAGCTCTGGTTGATGTTGTTCGCCTTGTCGTCGGCGATCGAGCTGAGGTCGACGATCTTGTTCTTCCAGATCGGATCGATCGCGGGAACGTCGGCGATGTCGGGCAGGGCGTTGGCCTGCGCGGCGTTATGGAGCTTGGTCGAGTACCCCGAGTACGGGATGTTCACGACGTCGACCGAGGTCCCGGTCTTGGTCTTGTAGGCGGCGGCGAGCTGATCGAAGCCCTTCTGCTGGGCCGCGCTCGCGGAGATCCACAGCGTGAGCTTCTTGACGTCGTCTCCGGATCCGGAGGCCGAGCATCCTGCCAGAGCGAGTCCGGCGGCGGTGACGATGGCGGCGGCAGCCAGCAGCCGCCGTCGGTGGGTTCTTCCAAAGCGTGACGTGAGATTCATCGTTGAGTCCAAATCGTTCGAGAAGTGGCCGACGGCCGGCGGATGCGCAAACCGTTGCAGGCTTTTCTATCACTACGATAGAAAAGAAACAAGTAAAGCCCGCTGCGAGGAAGCCGGCGTTGACCGCGTGGCGCGCTTGGCGCAGGCGACGCGGGTGCGGGAAGATTCGATCAGAGCGATGCGAAAGGAGGCCGGATGAACGCGTCGGACATCCCGCGCACGGCAACGACCCGCGATGTCACCGAGATCAACCGCACCGCCATCCTCGATCTGCTGCGCGCGGCGGGGCCGCTCTCGCGCCGCGACATCCGCGAGCGCACGGGGCTCGGCTCGGCCACGGTGGAGCGACTGACGCAGGCGATGATCGAAGGCGGGCACGTCGAGGTCGCCGGGCTCGACCGCTCCTCCCCCGGGCGGCCCTCCAGCCTTCTGCGCTACGTGTCGAGCCACCGCGCGATCGCCGCCGTCGACGTCACGGAGGCGAATGCCCGCGGCCGCATCGTCGACCTCGCCGGCATCGTGCTCTACGAGTCCAACCGGCCGTTCCACTTCGAGGGAGCGGATCCCGCGACAGCTCGTCTGGACGGCGTGCTCGACCTCGTCGACCACCTGATCCGTGAGGCGCCGGGCGTGCAGGCGCCGATCGTGGGCATCGGGATCGCCCTGCCCGGCATCACCGACGACGGGCAGGTCACGAAGGCGAGCGAACTGGAATGGCGTGACGTGCCGATCGCCGACATCCTGAGGAAGCGCACCGGGCTGCCCGTTCTCGCGGAGAACGACGCGAACGCCAGCGTGTACGGCGAATACCTCCGAGGCGCCGCGCGCGGAGAGCAGAGCGCCATCGCACTGGTGCTCGGCACCGGTATCGGAGCGGGCATCGCGAGCGAGGGCCGCATCCACCGCGGCTTCCGTTCGGCCGCCGGCGAGGTCGGCTACCTGCTCACCTCCACCGCCTCGTTCTCGCGGTACTTCACCGAGCACGGCGACGCGGAGAACGCCATCGCGAACGAGCTCGCCCCGTGGGTCGATCGCACGCGCCCTCACGTCGACAGGAGGATCGGTCCCGCCTTCCGCCGCATGATGGCCGCGGTCGAGTCCGGCGACGAGCAGGCGTCCCTCGCCCGGGACGACTTCTTCGACCACATCGCTCTCGTGTGCGCGGCGATCTCGGTCGTGCTCGCGCCGAGCGTCATCGTGCTCGCCGGGGCGTTCGCGCAGTACAGCGACCTCTCGGTCGAGCAGCTGAGCCGGAGGCTCGTCGGTCGAATCCCGTCCCCGCCGCGCCTGGCCGCCAGCACTCTGCGGTTCGACGCCGCCATCACCGGGATCGGCGAACTGGCGATCGAGCGGGCACGCGAGACGACCTACCTCGTGTGACGGGGCCCGGCCCCACCCCTGTGACCGCCGTCGGGGGCTAGACCGGCAGGTGGAAGCCTCCGTTGCTGTGCAGCAGCTGCCCGGTCATCCATCCGCCATCGGGCGAGAGCAGGAATGACACGAGGTCCGCGGTGTCGCGCGGCGTTCCCAGCCGGCCGAGCGCGGTCTCCGCACGCAGCGCCTCCGCCAGCTCCGGTGTCATCCAGCCCGTATCGATCGGACCGGGGTTGATCAGATTGGCCGTGATGCCCAGCGGGGCGAGTTCGACGGCGGACGCCTGCACGATGCGGTCGAGCGCGCCCTTGCTCGCGCCGTACGGGAGGTTGTGCGCGGTGTGGTCGCTGGTGAGCGCGACGATGCGGCCGAGCGCCGCGCCTGGCGCACCGGCTGCGAACTGCTCGGCGAACGCCCGGATGAGCAGCCAGTTCGCGCGCGCGTTCACCGCGAAGTGCCGGTCGAAGCTCTCGACGGTCGTGTCCAGGATGCCGCTGTCGACCGATTCGGCATGACAGAGCACGAGCGCCCGCACCGGACCGAGCTCGTCGTTCACCGTGCGCAGCAGAGCGGCCGGCGCATCCGGCTGCTCGAAGTCGGCAGGAACGGCGAGGGCACGGGCTCCCGCCGCACGCAGCGCGGAGGCGAGCTCATCGTGCGAGGCGGTGTCCGGTCCCCACGGCATCCGGCTCTCGTAGCCGTCCCAGTACGAGAAGGCGATGTCCCAGCCGTCGTCGGCGAGCCTGTCGACGATCCCGGCAGCGATGCCGATGCGTCGGCCGACCCCGGTCACCAGGGCGATCGGTCGTTCTGCAGTCACCCGACCATCCTGGCAGTCGCCGCCGCCGGGAGCGAGTGCCCCCGGCGGCGACGACGTCAGAGCACCTTCGAGAGGAACGCCTGCGTGCGCTGGTGCTGCGGGTTCGCGAGCACCTCGCGCGGGTCGCCGGACTCGACGACGACCCCGCCGTCCATGAAGACCAGTTCGTCCGCGACCTCGCGGGCGAAGCCCATCTCATGCGTGACCACGATCATGGTCATGCCGGATGCCGCCAGCCCCTTCATCACGTCGAGCACCTCGCCGACGAGCTCCGGGTCGAGCGCGGAGGTGGGCTCGTCGAAGAGCATCAGCTTCGGGTCCATCGCGAGTGCCCGTGCGATGGCTACACGCTGCTGCTGACCGCCGGAGAGGTGCGCCGGGTAATGGTCGCCCTTGGTGCCGAGGCCGACGCGGGCGAGCAGCTCCTGCGCGCGCGCTGCCGCCTGCGACTTCGGGATGCCCTTGACGCGCATCGGCGCCTCCATGACGTTCTCGAGCGCGGTCATGTGCGGGAACAGGTTGAACCGCTGGAAGACCATGCCGATCTCGCGGCGCTGCTTGGACGCCTCCTTCGGCTTCAGCTCGTAGAGCTTGTCGCCGTGCTGCCGGTAGCCCACCAGCTGGCCGTCGACCGACAGCCGGCCCGCATCCACCCGCTCGAGGTGGTTGATGCAGCGCAGGAAGGTGGACTTGCCCGAGCCGCTGGGGCCGACGATGCAGAGCACCTCCCCCTGGTTGACGGAGAGCGAGATGCTCTTGAGCACCTCATTGGAGCCGAAGCTCTTCGAGACGCCGTCGGCGAGCACCATCGGAGTCGTGCTGGAGTCGGTCATCCTTTGCCTCCCAGGTCGTTGCCGTCGGGTGCGCCGGCGGCGGGCAGCGCACCGGTCGCGAGGGCCGCTTCGCCGCGATCGGGCCGGCGTGCGTTGACGCCGCGCGAGAACCGCTTCTCGAGGAAGTACTGGCCCACCATCAGGATCGACGTGAACAGCAGGTACCAGATCGAGGCCACGATCAGCAGCGGGATCGGTGTGAAGGTCACCGCCGAGATGTCACGGGCGACGCCGTAGAGGTCGGTGGTGAGCGGGATGGCCGCCACCAGCGACGTGGTCTTCAGCATCGATATGACTTCGTTGCCGGTCGGCGGGATGATCACGCGCATCGCCTGCGGGATGACGATGCGGACCATCGTCTGGCCCCACGACATGCCGAGCGCGGTCGCCGCCTCCTCCTGGCCGGCATCGACCGAGAGCAGTCCGGCGCGCACGATCTCCGCCATGTACGCCGCCTCGTTCAGCGCGAGGCCGATGACGGCGATGATGAACGCGTTCTGCATGAACCCGAGGTCGAACGACACGCCCCAGTCCGTCCACGGCACGCCGAGGAAGATCTTGGGGTAGATGAGCGAGAACAGGCCCCAGAAGACGAGCTGCACGTACACAGGCGTGCCACGGAAGATCCAGAGGTACAGCCACGCGATCGACTTGACCACCGGGTTCGGCGAGAGCCGCATCACCGCGAGGCACAGACCGAGGATGACGCCGATGATCATCGAGTAGATCGTCAGTTGCAGGGTGACGAGCGCAGCAGCACTGATGCGCTTGTCGAAGATGTACTTGCCGACGTACTGCCAGCCGTACGCGTCACGCTGGGCGGCATCGATGACGAACCAGACGAGCAGCAGGAGGAGCACGACGGCGAAGAAGATGCGCCAGGGGTGGCGGAGCTTGATCGCCTTGATCGGCTCGGAGGGGGTGGTGCCGGCCGGCGACGGGGTGAGCCCCGTCGCCGGCCGGTCCTGGTTGCCCAGGGACATTGCGATCAGCCCTTCGACGCCGCGTTGACGTCGGCGGTCGTGACGGCGCCGTCGGCGACGCCCCACTTGTCGAGGATCTTCTTGTAGGTGCCGTCGTCGATCAGCGCCTGCACGGTCTTCTGGATGACCGGGGTCAGAGCCGAGCCCTTGGCGATCGGGATTCCGTACGGGGCGACCTCGAACGCCTTGCCGGCCTCCTGCAGCTTGCCCTGCGACTTGGAGATCGCGTAGAGGGTGACGGGCGAGTCGGCGCTGAGCGCGTCGGCCTTGCCGAGGATGACGGCGTTGGTGGCGTCGTCCTGCGCGTCGTAGCGCAGCACCTGGATGGCCGCCTTGCCGGCGTCGGTGCAGGCCTTCGACTTGGCGGGGACCTCGTCGGTGTCCTCGTAGGTGGTCGACTGCACGGCCACCTTGAGACCGCAGGCATTGTCCGGGTCGACCGTCTTGCCCTTGGCCGACGCCCACATGATGCCGGCGGTGTAGTAGTTGACGAAGTCGACCTGCTTCTCGCGGTCGGTCGTGTCGGTGAACGACGACATGCCGATGTCGTCCTTGCCGCCGGCGACGCTCGGGATGATGTTGTCGAACTTCGCGATGGCGAAGTTCGTCTTCAGGCCGAGCTTCGCAGCGATCGCGTTGGTCAGGTCGACCTCCCAGCCGACGGGCTTGCCGTTGTCGTCCTTGTACTCGTTCGGCGGGTAGGTGTCGTCCATGCCGATCGTGAGAGTGCCGGCCGACTTGATCTTGTCGGGCAGCTGCGATGCCAGGCTGTCGTCTTTCTTCACGGTGTCGGCCGAGCTCGACGCCGAGCTGCTGCTGGACGGCGTTGAGTTGTCGACACAGCCGGTCAGCGCGAGCGCTGCCACGGCGACGAAGGCGGCCGCTGGGGCCAGATATCGGGTGCGCATTGTGGTGGAGTCCTTCTTCCGGGTGCAGGGATGCAGGAACGCAGTGAGTGGAGCATACCTCAGCCACCGCGCGGTACATTCACACTAATTCACGCGTGCAACGCCGTTTTTCGTAAAGATTTCCAGCAGATTTCGCAATTCATTGCACGGAATCCGTCGCTCGCGGGGTTTTCCACATCTCAGACCGAAGTACGCGGCCGGTCTGCGCTGGGATGCTCCGGGCGGTTCGGGATATCGTCGGATGGTGAGCGTTCCCCCGACCGATTTCGCCTCCTCCGTCACCGTGCTCGTCACGAGTCAGGATGACCCGCTGGCCCGCCCGCTGGTGGAGGAGCTGTCGCGCGAATACGACGAACGCTACGGGCTGAACGACGGCATCCCGTCGTCGGCCGAGCTCTCCCGGTACCCGGCCGAGGTCTTCAGCGCGGAACAGGGCGGCACGTTCATCCTGCTGCTCTCCGAGGGCGCGCCGGTCGCCGGCGGCGCCTTCATGCGGGAGGACGACGAGACGGTCGAGGTCAAGCGGGTCTGGACACACTCCGGCTTCCGCCGTCGCGGGCTCGCCCGCCGCGTGATGAGCGAGCTCGAAGACGAAGCGCGCCGCCGGGGCGTGAGGACTGTCGTGCTCACGACCGGCGCTCGGCAGCCGGAGGCCGTTGCCCTGTACCTCTCGCTCGGCTACACGCCGCGCTTCGATCTCGACGGCGACTGGGAAGCGGTCTCGTACCTGTCGTTCGACAAGGCGCTGTAGCGGCCGGTTCTCACCGG
Organism: Leifsonia sp. 10N434; assembly: GCF_056394405.1. NCBI lineage: Bacteria > Bacillati > Actinomycetota > Actinomycetes > Micrococcales > Microbacteriaceae > Leifsonia > Leifsonia sp. 10N434. Next base: position 262,965 of record NZ_JBFTHV010000004.1, read on the forward strand.
GGGTCGGCGAAGAGTGCGTCCGCTGCGCGGGTCACGAGCTCGCGCGCCGGAACGCCCGAGCCGATGACCTCATCGACGGCCGCGGCGAGGGGACCCGTTCCGTGCCCGGCCGGCACCGACCCGCCGGCATGCAGCAGATCGGACGCGTGCAGGGCCTCGATGGCGAGCACCTCACGCGTCAGCTCGAGGGATCGCTGCAGGGTCTGCAGGGCGAGCGGCGCCAGCGAGGCGTGGTCCTCGACGCCGGAGAGAGTCGTGCTGCCCAGCGTCACCGGAGCGGCGAGCTGGCGCAGCTCGGCGGCATCGGCCGCGGCTGCGTAGAGCACGAGACCGGGAACGCGGGTGCGGCCGTCGGCGCGGGCCGGGGCGAGTGCGAGGGAGAGCGCGGCGGAGCGACGCTCCGAGGCGGCGGCGACGTGCGCCAGTGCGACCCGCAGCGATTCGAAGTCGAGCGCCAGCGGGAGGGCCTGGAAGTTGCCGCCGGAGACGAGACGCCCGCTCGCGACATCCGCCACCGGGTTCTCCGACCGGGCCGCGAGCTCGACGACGAGCTCGTCGTGCAGCCGCCGCACGCTCTGCTGCAGGGCGCCGTGCAGCTGGGAGGCGGTGCGGAACGAGAGCGGATCCTGCACCGTCATGACCCGGTCGGCGGCGTACAGCGCGCTCCCGGAGAGGAGGCTCCGCACGGCTGCGGCGGAGGCCTGCTGTCCCTCGCCGCCGCGCGCATCGGCCACGAGCTCGCTGAAGGCTCCCGGATTGCCGGCCGGTCCCGCGGAGCCGACGGCCTCGAGCGACAGGGCGACGGCCCGGTCGGCGGCGAGGGTGAGCCTGTCCGCCTCGACGGCGGCCAGGGATCCCACGCCGACGCTGTACGCGTTCGCGCTCAGGGCGGCGAGCGCTTCGTGGGGCGCCAGGGCGAGCGGTGTGAGTCCGGCGGCGGCGAGCGCATCGGCGGCGGCGAGCTCGCCACCCTCCGCCTCCAGCACCGTGCCGTCGCCGGTCACCACGGCCGCGACCTCCGCGAGCGCCGTGAGGTCGGCGGCCCCGACGGAGCCGCGCTTCGGGATGAGCGGCACGACATCCGCGTTCAGGATGGCGGCGTAGGCCGCGGCCAGTTCGGGACGCACTCCGGCGCCGCCGCGGGTGAAGCCGACGAGCCGGGCCGCGACGACAGCGCGCGCCTCGCGACGGGAGAGCGGCTCGCCGACGCCCCCGCGATGGTTCCGGATCGTGCGCCGCTGGAACGCGTCGAACTCGGCGGGGTCGATGGCGGTGTCCCGCCCGGCCCCCAATCGCCGATTGAGGCCGTACACGGGCTCGCCCGCCTCGATCGCGCGGTCGACGACAGCACGGGATGCCGCCAGCAGGTCGAGCGCCGCCGGTGCCAGCACCACCCGGGCCCCGTCGGCGATCGCCACCACCTCCGACGGCTGGGGACGTGCCGTGCCGAGCACGACGTCCCTCGGCCCGGACATCAGAACTCCAGGAGGTTCTGGCGGAGCCCCGCTCCGCTGAACCCGGTGCGGATCAGCCCCCGCCGCCGCAACGCGGGCACGAGCGTGTCGAGCGTTCGGTGCACATTCGCCGGATGCACCTGCCCGGTGAACAGGAAGCCGTCGCCTCCGACCGCCTCCCCCAGCTCGCCGAGGTGATCGGCGATCTCGTCGGCCGTCCCGACGATCGCCAGGCCGTCTTTGCGCGCCCGCACCTGCAGGATCTCGCGCAGGGTCGATCCCTCCGGCGCCGACTTCACGAAGTTGTCGAGGGTGCCCTGATTCGCATTCGTGGTCAGTTCGGGCAGCGGCGCGTCGAGATCGAACTGCTTGAAGTCGACGCCGCTCAGATAGGAGATGGACTGCAGCTGCTCGTCGATCGCGCCCTGCGTGAGCTCGGCGCGGGCCGCCTTCACGGTGGCGGTCTCCTCGGCGTTCGCGGTGACGATGGGATTCACGACGAACAGCACCTTCACGTCATCCGGATTGCGGCCGTTGGCGAGCGCGACCTGGCGGATGGAGTCGCGGTACTCGCGCATCCGGTCGGCCGTCGAGGCGAGGGCCAGGATGACGTCGGAGTTCTTGCCGGCGAAGTCGCGGCCGCGCCCGGAGGCTCCGGCCTGCACCATCACGGGCTCCTCCGCAGCCGGGGCGGTGTTGAGCGGCCCGCGGACGCGGAAGAACCGGCCGTCGTGGTCGATCGTCCGCACCTTGGTGAAGTCGGCGTAGACGCCGTTCGCGGTGTCCTCGATGATGGCGTCGTGGTCCCAGCTGCGCCAGAGCTGTCGCACGACATCCACCCACTCGTCGGCGCGGTCGTAGCGCAGATCGTGCTCCACCTGCTTGTCGAGTCCGTAGTTCTGGGCGGCGAGGTCGGAGCCGCTGGTGACGACGTTGAAGCCGAGCCGGCCGTTCGCGAAGTGCTGCAGGGTCGACAGCAGGCGCGCCGCGGTGAACGGCTCGTAGAAACTGGCGCTGAGGGTCGGCACGATGCCGAGGTCGGTGGTCGCGCCGAGCAGGTACGGCACGAGCGGGAGGGGGTCGTGCTTCGGCACGAAACGCGCGGCGGCGAGGTTGACCTCGGCCGTTCCCCCGTAGGTGTCCGGAACTGCGACGCCGTCTTCGATGATGAAGAGGTCGAAGCCGCTCGCCTCGAACTGGCGCGCGGCGTCCTGGTACACCTGCGGTTGCTTCCAGTCATAGCCGATGCCGTAGCTGGGGTCGCCCCAGCCCTGCACGCCGAACCCGGCGCCGAGGAACCAACCGAAGTGGAGAAGACTCATGTGAACTCTCTGCGTTGTGCGTGCGGTGCGTGCGGCTCAGTCGCCGAGGCCGGCGTCGGCCAGCCACTGGGGATCATAGGCCTTGGTGAGGTAGTTGACACCGCCGTCGGGCGCGATGGCGACGACGACCGACCCGGGCGCGGCGTCGCGGGCGACCTGCAAGGCGACGGCGATCGCCAGCCCGGAGGAGGGACCGAGCAGCAGCGCCTCCTCGGCGGCGAGCCGGCGGACGGTGTTGTACACCTCCCGGTCGTCGACGGTGCGCACCGCGTCGAGGATCGCGCGGTCGAAGGTCTCGGGCCAGTACTCCCGCGGCCACGCCGACCCGACGCCGTCCACGATGATGCGTCCGGCCGCGCCGTCGCCGTAGGTGGAGCCGACCGGATTCGCGCCGATCACCCGCACCTCGCCGGCGCTCACGTCCTTGAGGAAGCGCCCGGCGCCGCTGACGGTGCCGCCCGTTCCGATCGAGGCGACGAAGTGGGTCACGCGGCCGGCCGTCTGCCGCCAGATCTCCGGCCCGGTGCCCTGGTAGTGCGCATCCGGATTGGCGGTGTTCGCGAACTGCGACGAGCGCCACGATCCGGGCGTCTCGGCCGCGATGCGGTCGGCGACCGCGCGCGGGTTGGCCGGATCGCTCGGATCGGCCTCCCAGTCGGCCTCGACGAGACGGGCGCCGTAGGCGGCGAGCACGGTGCGCTTCTCGGCCGAGATGTCGGAGCTGTGCACGATGACGACGGGATGCCCGGTGAGCCGGCCGATCAGGGCGAGGCCGATGCCGGTGTTGCCGGAGGTCGCCTCCACGATGGTGCCGCCGGGGGCGAGCACGCCGGAGGCCTCGGCCGTGCGGATCATGTTCAGGGCGATGCGGTCCTTGGACGAGCCGCCGGGGTTGCGCCCCTCGAGCTTGACGAGCACACGCGAGCCCAGGCCGGCCGTGAGCGCGTTCAGCTCGACGATCGGCGTATTGCCGACGAGGGCGGCGACCGAGTCGTACACCTCGTCGGTCGCGCCCACCTCGCCCGTGGGCACGCTCGGCGCTCCGGTCGGGCGCAGGTCGATTGCGGTCATGGATAGACGATAGGCGCGCCGCCCGCGCCGCGTCTCACCTGTTGCCCACTATTACGCTGCGCCCGGGTGCCCAGGCGTCGCGGGGGCGTGGGCGGGTGCGGTCAGGCGCCGGTGGCGACGGGGCGGGCGGGGTCGTTCGACCAGGCGGACCAGGACCCCGGGTAGAGGGATGCGCGGATGCCGGCCAGCTCGAGGGCGAGCACTTCGTGGGCGGCGGTCACGCCGGAGCCGCAGTAGACGCCGACGGCGGCGCCGGCGTCGATCCCGAGTGCGGCGAAGCGCTCGGCGAGCTGCTGCGGCGGCAGCATCCGGCCGTCCGGACCGAGGTTGGCGGTGGTGGGGGCGCTGACGGCCCCCGGGATGTGGCCGGCCTGGGGGTCCACGGGCTCGACCTCGCCACGGAACCGCTCGGCGGCGCGAGCATCGAGGAGGATCCCGTCGGCGGCGAGGGCTGCGGCCTCATCGGCGTCGATCGTCGGCGCGGCGCCGGGCGACAGGGTCACGTGTCCGGGCTCGGCTGCACGGGCACCGGTCTCCAGCGCTCCTCCGGTCTCGCGCCAGGAGGTCAGTCCGCCGTCGAGCACCCGCACGTCGGCGAAGCCGGAGTAGCGCAGCAGCCACCAGAGGCGGGCGGCCGAGGTACCGGAGACGTCGTCGTAGACCACGACGGCGTCGCCGTCGTTCAGCCCCCACGATCGCGCCGACGCCTGGAACGCGTCCGGCTCCGGCAGCGGATGCCGTCCATCGGTAGGCGCTCCGTGCCCGGCGAGTTCGGTGTCGAGGTCGACGTATACCGCGGTGGGAATGTGGCCTCGCTCGAACTCCCCTGCCCCGGGAGGGCCGCCGAGCTTCCAGCGCACATCGAGCACGCGCGGCGGCGTCGGCGAGTCGAGGGCGGTTGCGAGTTCGTGGGCGTCGATCAGCGGGGTCACGCATCCATCCTCGCAGTTCGGGCGTGCACAGGGCGGTTGCCGCACGACGACGGCCCCGCCCGTCGCTCATCCGGGTGGATGGCGGCGGAACGGGGCCGTCGGTTCGGTGCTGCAATCGGTCAGTGACCGGTGGACGCCTTCGCGTTCGACTCGTACGACGTGTTCGTCGACTCGAAGAAGTTCACGAGCTCGAGGGTGTCGTTGGCGGTCGCCATCCACTTGGCCGGGTTCGCGACCTTGTATTCGGGCTCGAAGCCGAGCTCCTCGAGGCGGCGGTCGGCCAGGTACTTCACGTACTGGTTGATGTAGTTCGCGTTCAGGCCGAGGATGCCACCGGGCAGGAGGTCGCGGTTGTACTGCTCCTCCATCTCGACGGCGTCGAGGATCATCTGGCGGATCTCGTCGGCGAACTCCGGCGTCTGCAGGTCGGGGTTCTCCTCCAGCACCGTGAGGATCAGGTTGATGCCGAACTTGAGGTGCAGCGACTCGTCGCGCACCACCCAGTCGATCAGCGAGCCGAAGTTGCGCAGCAGATTGCGCTGGCGGAACGACAGCGCCACCATGAAGCCCGAGTAGAACCAGATGCCCTCGAGGATCACGTTGTACGCGACGAGGTTGCGGATGAAGTCCTGCTTGCCCTCGGTCGTCGTGATGTCGAGCGTCTGCTCCGTCATCCGCTTGATGAACTTCACCTCGAACTCCTCCTTGCGGGCCATCGACGGAACGTCGACGTGGGAGTTGTAGGCCTGCTCGCGGTCGATCGGGAACGTCTCGAGGACGTACTCGAACGACATGCAGTGGTTCGCTTCCTCCCACATCTGCTTGGCGAGGTAGAGGTGCGCCTCGGCCGCCTGCAGGTACGGGTAGACACCGAACGCGAGCGCCTTGTTCACCAGCAGTTCGTTCGGATTGAAGTAGCTCATCAGGAAGGTGATGGCGTGGCGCTCTTCGTCCGTCATCTTCTTGAAGTCGGCGATGTCTTCGCCGAGCTGGATCTCATTGGGGAACCACGTGTTCGCGACGGCCTGGTCGTACAGATCCATCGCCCACTTGTATGTGACCGGCTTCAGCAGCAGGCCCTCTTCGATTCCCGTTCCCAGAATCCCCATGGTGATTCGTTCTCCTGTTTCTTCAGTGCTGGTTCTGGTCTACTGGCACGACTCGCACTGCAGGTCGTCCATCGGGTCGATGGGCACGTAGTACTCCTCGATCTTCGCGGTGTTGCTCATTACTTCTCACCACCGTTCGAAAGTCCTCCGAAGCCGAAGCCACGGCGTGCGGGGGCCGGAGCCTCCGTCTTCTCGGCGGCCGCGGGAGCGGGAGCAGCAGCGCCGACGGTGGCGAAGCCCTTGCGGGCGCCCGAGATCTCCTCGGCCTTGTTGACCTTGACGGTCGACTGCTCGGCCTGGTGACGCGGCTTCATGTGCAGGTAGTACGTGGTCTTGACGCCACGCTCCCAGGCGGCGAAGTAGATGTCCATCATGTCGCCGATGTCGCGCGTCTCGAGGTACATGTTGCGGCTGATCGCCTGGTCGATCCACTTCTGGGCGCGGGCCGCGACCTCGAGGAACGCGTACGGCGAGAGCTGGAAGCTCGTCTTGTACGTGGCCTTGATGGCATCCGGGATCTCGGCGATGCCCTGGATGTCGCCCTGCGAGCGCAGGATCGACTCGCGGGTGGTCTCCCACAGGCCGTCGGCCTGCAGCGCCTCGACGAGGTTGCGGTTGACCTCGAGGAACTTGCCCGACGAGGTGGAGCGGCTGAAGATCTGCGAGAACTGCGGGTCGAAACCGGGCGTGGTGCCGGCGACGAGACCGATGGATGCGGTGGGCGCGATCGCCATCAGCGTCGCGTTGCGCATGCCGCCCTTGACCTTGGCGCGCAGAGCGTCCCAGTCGAGACGGGTGGTGCGGTTGACCTTGATCGGCACGCCGCGGTCCTGCTCGGTGAGCGCGATGGAGTCGAACGGCACGAGACCCTGCGACCAGCGCGAGCCGTCGAAGTTCGGGTACGCCCCGCGCTCCTGGGCCAGGTCGGCGCTCTCGTCGATGGCGGCGTAGGAGACGTGCTCCATGATCTCGTCGATCAGGTCGTACGCCTCTTCGCTCTCGTAGCTGAAGCCGAGCTTCTCGACGATGTCGGTGAAGCCCATGACGCCGAGACCGATCGCACGGTTCTGCTGGTTGGAGAAGTCGGCCTCGTCGACGCTCGAGATCGTGATGTCGATCAGGTTGTCGAGCTGGCGGACGGCGCTGCGGGCGCTCTCCTCGATGCGTGCCCAGTCCATCTTTCCGTCGACGAGGTGACGCGACAGGTTGATGGAGGCCAGGTTGCAGACCGACACGTTGTCGCGGTCCTGCGGGAGGGTGATCTCGGTGCAGAGGTTCGACAGGTGGATGGTGCCGGTGTTGTTGTTGAGGGCACGGTTGTTGATCGTGTCCTTCCAGGTCAGCCACGGGTGGCTGGTGGTCTGGAGGCTCATCAGGATGTCCTTGAACTGCGAGCGCGCGCTGATCTTCTTGAACATGCGCAGACGGCCGGCCTCGGCCTCGGCCACGTAGAAGGCGTAGCGCTCGGAGAACGCCTGGCCGTAGAGCTCGTTGAGGTCGGCGACCTCCAGCGGGTCGAACAGGTACCAGTCCTGGTCGTTCTGCACGCGCTTCATGAACTCGTCGCTGATCCAGACCGCGGTGTTGGCGGTGCGGGTGCGGCGGTACGGGTCGCCGGAGTTCTGACGGAGGTCGAGGAACTCCGGGAAGTCCATGTGCCAGTTCTCCATGTAGAAGCACAGGGCGCCGAACTTCTTGCCGCCGCGGCTGACCGCGCGCAGCACCGAGTCGATCGTGTGCATGAACGGGATCGGACCGGTCGACGTGGTGTTGTTGGAGCGGATGGGCGAGCCCTGGGCGCGCAGCTTGGTGACCGAGAGGCCGATTCCGCCGGTGCCCTTGGTGAGCCACATGACGTCGCGCACGCTCTTGGCGATGTGCTCGATGTCGTCCTGCATCTCCATGACGAAGCAGTTGGAGAGCTGCGGGTACGCGGTGCCCGCGTTCACCAGCGTGGAGCCGGCGGCGAGGTACTCGAGCTTCGACATCTTGGTGTAGAACTCGAGGGCGTGCGTGGTGGGGTCGGCCTCGTTGAGCGACAGGCCCATGGCGATGCGCATCCAGAAGTACTGCGGCACCTCGAGGGTCTCGCCGTTGCGCGCCTTGATGCCGTAGCGGTTGTTGAGGGTCACGACACCGATGTATTTGAGCAGCTCGTCGCGCGACGGCTCGAGGGAGGCGGCGAGCCGGTCGAGGTCGAAGAGCTGGGTGAAGCGTGAGTCGAGGAGCGTCTCGGAGACGCCGCGCTCGATGTAGCCGCGGAAGTGGCCGGCGTGCAGGGAGGCGAGCTCCTCGGCGGTCTCGTAGTCGCCGAGGACGCGCTTGTAGATCGTCTTGAGCAGGAGGCGCGCCGCCACGGTGTCGAACGCGGGGTCGTCCTTCACGTTCTGGAGGGCGACCTGGATGACGGCCTCGTCGAGCTGCTGCGTGGTGATGCCGTCGAACAGCGTCAGCTCGAGCTCGCTCGCGATCTGGGTGACCCAGGTGATGTTGTCGTCAAGACCCTCGGCGGCGTGCTCGATCGCCAGATTGATCTTGTTCGCGTCGTACGGCTCCCGCTCGCCGTTTCGCTTCACAACAGTGATTGCCACTTTCTCTCCCTCTCAACGTGCCGTTCTCGCTGAACGGCGATGCCTGCTTCGTCCGGTGTGCGGACAGCGGGCGCAGCCCGCGGAAAACCCCTTGTCGGCGCAGAAAACCGGGGGTGGAATGCCCACAGAATGGCCTTCGAGGACCCTCGCGGCTTTCGGCGTGTGACCACTATATAGCGGGGGTCCGACATTTCTCGAACCCTATATCTAGTGGGCGTGTCATCCACAGATGTGTATAACTTGTCCACTTTTCCACAGGGCACCGACGCCCTCTTCCACCCCTTCCCGAGCGGGTCCCTACCGATAGACTGTGCATCCCGTGAGCTCCTATTCCAGCCTTCTGAAGACGCCAGGCGTCGCGCGGATCATCGCTGCCCAGCTCACGGCCCGCTTCCCGTTCGGCATGCTCTCGCTGGCGTTCCTGCTGCACATCGAGCACATCCATCACTCCTACGGCGCGGCCGGCCTCGTGCTCGGCGCGATGAGCATCGGGCAGGCCATCGCCGGTCCGATGACCAGCCGGCTGATGGGCGTCCTCGGGATGCGCACGGTCCTGTGGACGACTCTGGCGTTCTGCGCGGCCGCGGTCGCTGCGATCGGCCTGTTCGTGCTCCCCATCCCCTGGACGATGGCGATCGCCTTCTTCGCCGGGCTCAGCATGCCGCCCATCCAGCCGGCGGTGCGCACGATCTACCCCAAGATGGTCAACTCGCGGCAGCTCACGCCGCTGTTCTCGCTCGACGCATCGGCGCAGGAGATCATCTGGATCGCCGGGCCGGTGGCCATCACGTTCGTCTCCACACAGATCGGCACCGTGCAGGGCATCCTGATGTCGGTGGCCATCATGGTTCTCGGCGGCTTCTGGTTCATCGCGTCGCCGGAGGTCGGCCGCGTGCGCATCCCGCGCAGCAAACGCCGGTTCGGCGTGGTCCTCGCCCGTCCACCCGTGCTGCTCGCCACCGTCGTCGGCTTCCTGCTGATCGGCTCGTGCGCGGCCATCGAGGCGGGAGTCGTCGCGAACTTCGGCGAGGGGTCGCCTTTCGCGGGGATCGTGCTCGCGATCTGGTCACTCGGCTCGCTCATCGGCGGCCTCGCCTTCGGGCACGTGCCGATCGGTCCGTGGGCGACGGCGCGGCGCATGTTCATCGTGTTCGTGGGCGTCGTGATCTCGACGTTCATGCTCTGGTCGTGGTGGGGGCTCTCGCTCACCCTGATCATCGCGGGCCTCGGCATCGCCCCCGCCCTCGCCGTGCTGTTCGCGATCGTGTCGGCGAGTGTGAAGTTCAGCGACACCGCCGAGGCGTACGGCTGGGTGGGCACCGGGCAGCTGATCGGCGCCGCACTGGGCTCCGCGCTCGCCGGGTTCCTCATCGACGGCAACGGCGCCATCGGCGCCTTCTGGGTCGCCGGCGCCTTCGCGCTGGTCGGCTTCATCGTGCCCGCCCTCGCCTGGCGCATCCACCCCGACCTGCGCGGCCGCGACGCGAGCCCCATCCCCGACACCGAGCCCGTCCCCGTCCAGCCCTCCTAGCTTTTTCGTTTCGTTGAGGGGCGGCAAATCGGCCTAAACACGCCGAGAGGCCACGCATTCGCCACCCCTCAACGCCGGCCCTGTGGATAACTTCAGCGCGAACCGAGCCGATTCGACAGGGTGGGTGGATGCCGCGACTCGTGCCGCTCCCCTCCGAATTCGCCGATCGACCGTTCTCGGTGTCCGAGGCGCGTGATCGCGGAATCGCGCATACCCGCCTCTCGTCCGACGATCTCGCCCGGCCATTCCACGGGGTGCGGCGTCCCGTGGTCGTCACGCGCAGCACTGACGATTTCGACGGGGGCGTGAATCCGCTTCTGCTCGAAACGTGCCGGGCCTACGCCGCGCTCGGCCGGCTCGATGCGTTCAGCCATTCGACCGCGGCCGAGCTGTTCGGCGTGCCGCTGCCCGCGCGACTCCGGTACCGCGATGGCGAACCCGTGCACGTGACTGTGGCCGGGGCTGCTCGCGGCCGGCAGGGTGCAGGCGTCATCGGCCACACCCGCAATCGACTCGACACGGTCGACCGCCACGGGGTGACGGCCATCGCGCCACCGCTCACCTGGCTGGACCTCGCGCCCAGGCTCAACCGCGAGGAGCTGGTGACAATGGCGGACGCAATGGTGTCGGGCATCCATCCGCTCTGCACGATCGACGAACTCACACGAATCGCTTCAACCCCGCGGGCGCGTGGGGTTCGAAAGGCACGGGAGGCTCTCGAGCTGGTTCGCGTCGGCGTCGAGTCTCCCCAGGAGACGGCCCTCCGGCTGGCGATCGTCGATGCGGCACTTCCCGAGCCGAGCATTCAGTTCGCCATCCACGATTCGCAAGACGAATTCGTCGCTCGCGTCGACCTCGCCTATCCCGTGCACCGTATCGCGATCGAGTACGAAGGCGACCTGCATCGAAGCGATCGGTCGATCTGGCGCAAGGACATCACACGACATGATCGACTCGAGGACCTCGGGTGGCGGATGATCCGCGTGACCATCGACGACCTGGTCCCGTCGCCGGCAGCGCTGATCGGCCGTATCCGGCGTGCCCGGGCGGTCACTTTCACCCTCTGATCAGCGGCGGCCCTGCTCGTTGAGGGGTGTCGAATAGCGGGTCATCCGGCGTGTTTAGGCCGATTTGCCGCCCCTCAACGAAATGAGGGCCGGCTACCAGCGGGGGTGGATGGCGGCGCGCAGGCGGCGGTCGTAGATGTCGCGGACGCCGGAGAGGAAGGCATCGCCGAGCGGGGCGGCGGAGCCGGCGACGGCGTTGGCGCGCGCCTGCTCGACGGACCGGGCGCCCGGGATGACGGACGAGACGCCATCCTGCTGGGCGACCCAGGCGAGCGCGGCCTGAGCCGGAGTGAGGCCCTCGGGCACCAGGGCGGCGAACTCGCGGGCGGCGGCGACGCCCTCCTCGAAGTCGACGCCGGAGAACGTCTCGCCCACGTCGAACGCCTCACCGTGCCGGTTGTACGTGCGGTGGTCGTCGGGCGCGAACATCGTGTCGCTTGTGTACGTGCCCGTCAGCAGTCCCGATGCGAGAGGAACGCGGGCGATGATGCCGACGCCCGCCTCGCGCGCCGCGGGCAGCACTCGATCGATCGGCTTGAGCCGGAACGCGTTGAGGATGATCTGCACCGTGGCGGTCCCGGGCCGGGCGATGGCAGCGAGCGCCTCGTCGCACGTCTCGACACTGACCCCGTAGGCGGCGATCGCGCCGTCGGCGACCAGCGTGTCCAGCGCATCGTAGACCGCGTCGTTCGAGAAGACCGGCGTCGGCGGGCAGTGCAGCTGCACGAGATCGAGCGTGTCCACTCCGAGGTTGGCGCGCGAGCGGTCCGTCCACTCGCGGAACTTCGCCAGTGTGAAGTTCGCGGGGTCCTGCGCCTCGCGGCGGCCCATCTTCGTGGCGACGGTGAGCGGAGCATCCGGATGCGCGGACAGATACGTGCCGATGATCTGCTCGCTGCGTCCGTCGCCGTAGACGTCCGCCGTGTCGAAGAAGGTCACGCCGGAGGCGACCGCCGCGTCGAGGACGGCCAGTGCGTCCGCTTCGCTCACCTCGCCCCAGTCCGCGCCGAGCTGCCAGGTTCCGAGTCCGATGACGGAGACCTCGCGGCCGGTCCGTCCGAGTGTTCGCTGTTGCATACGGCGAGCGTAACCCGGATGGCGCGCGGGTCAGGCCGGCTGCGGGATGCGGTCGGCGGCGTCGTCAGTGGCCGCCGACGCGGGCAGCGACTCCTCGACCGCGGCCTCGACGACGACCTGGTTGCGGAAGTGGCCGGCGATCATCCCGACGACGCCCACCGCGCTCCACGCCAGCAGCACCAGCCAGGGGAACAGCGTGTCCGCATCCGGGAAATACGAGAGATCCCGCACGAGCGTGGCCGACGCCCCAGGAACGAACCACTGCCCGATCGCACCCCACGGCGCCACCATGAACTGCAGCGGCTGGGTCGCGGCCGACAGCGGATTGCCGACGAGCATCGTCAGCACGCCGCCGACGGCGATGCCGGCGCGGCCGATCAGCGCGTTCATCCCGACGATGAACGATGCTGTCGCGAACATCGCCAGCCCGACCGCGAGCGCGTTGATCCAGAAGTTCCCCTGGAGGATGCCGAACCAGCCCTGCATGATGCCGACGATCCCGAGTCCGCCGGCCACCGCGTAGGTCGTGACCGCGGCGAGGCGCCGCCAGCTGCCGGCCACCAGGATCGAGATCAGGATGCCGCCGAGCAGGCCGCCGAGCACGAGCGGGAACGACGCGGCCGTCAACCCGAGCCCGCGGGCGTCGGTGGAGGCGAGTGGGACCACATCCGTCACGGTCACCGTGATCGTCGGCGCCACGGTTCCCGCCGGCGCCTGACCGGCTGCGATCGCCTGCTGCACGGCGGCCGCCGCCTGCGCGTTGGCCTGCGTCTGCAGCTGACCGGCGATCTGGTCGAGGATCTGGCTGACCGCGACGCCGTTGGCCGACGCCGTGAGCACCTCCGGCTTCTCGCCCAGGATGATCGCACCGTAGACGTCGCGCGTCTTGATGAGGTCGACCGCGGCGGCCCTCGAGTCGACCCGGGTGACGTCGAACGCGCCGGAGGCCGCTTTGTCGAGGGATGCCTCGACGGCCGTCACCTGCGCGCTCGGGCCCGCGACAGCGATGGGCACGTCTTTGACGGTGGAGGTGATGGTCGGCCAGACGAAGGCCAGGAGGACCACGGCCACGATAGCGGCCGCCCCGACGGCGAGCGCGATCGCGCGGCCCCAGGGCGTGTGCGGGATGCGCGGGGTGCGCGGGTCTGACGTGGACACGATCGTGCCTCCTCCAAGAAAAAGAATGTTCGTTCTTTATTCTGAGTCCGCGATCGGATACTGTCAAGTCATGCCGAAAGTCTCCGACGCCCATCGGGAATCCCGTCGTCACGAGATCGCCCAGGCCGCCCTCCGCTGCTTCGCGCGCACCGGCTTCCAGGCGACGTCGATGGCCGACATCATCGCCGAATCGGGGCTGTCGGCCGGTGCCATCTACGGGCACTACAAGAGCAAAGACGAACTCGTGCAGCTCGCGATCTCCGAGGTGCTCGACGCGCGGTTCCTCGAGGTGGCCGAGGCCCGGCGGCACGACCCGATCCCGACCCCCGGCGAGATCATCGCCTTGCTGGTCCGCGGACTCCAGTCGCAGATCGGAGACCTCTCCCTGCTCGTGCAGGTCTGGGGCCAGGTCGCCCTCAATCCTGGGCTACGGTCGCTGACCGACTCGATCGGCGGGCGCGTGCGCGCGATGCTGGTCGACTACCTCACCGAATGGTACGAATCGTCGCTCACCCTCCGCCGCGGCGAAGCGGCGGACCTCGCCGAGCGGTATGCGGGGCTGTACGTGGGCGTCGTGCAGGGCTACGTGACCCAGTCGACCCTGTTCAGCGACTTCGACGCCGACGCCTACCTCGCTGCCGCAGCGAGCATCCGCCCGGCGTAGCCGCCGACCTCGGGGCCCTCGCTGGAGGGGCGCCTTTCGTTGAGGCGGCGCACCTTTCGTTGAGGGGTGGCAAACGCAGCTTCCTTCGGCGTGTTTAGACGCATTCGCCGCCCCTCAACGAAAAAGGGGCGGGGCCTGGGGCGGGAAGGGCGGGGCGGGGGCGGGAAGGGCGGGGCGGTCAGCCGCAGGCGGCGGCGACGACGCGCGCCATCCGCTTGCGGATGATGTGGTCGTTCGCCTCGACGCGGTGCATCGTCACGTGCCGCATCGCCTCGATCACCGCGAGACTCCCCGGCGCGATGAAGGCGTCGAGTGTCCCATAGACCACCTGCACCGGGATGCGCGCCCGAGCGAGATCGCTCACCACCGTCTGCGACTCGATGCAGTTCTCGAGGGAGCGCACGAAGGGCGTCCAGTTCTTCTCGGTGATCTCGAACACGCCCTTGATCGGCAGCAGGCGGGCGAGCATCCCAGCGTTGGCGATCGTGAACTCCTTGTGCCCGCGCAGGTATTCGTAGGCGCGCAGGTACGCACTCACCCGATTGCGCACCCGACGGTCGCCGATCTCGGCCGGCGTTCCGTAGATCGGCGGCCCGACGAGCACGAGCCGCGAGAGCGCACCCGGATGCTCGGCCGCGTACCGAGCGACGATCAGGCTGCCGAGCGAGTGGCCGACGAGCACGAAAGGCTGCCGCAGCCGTAGCGACCGGATGGTCGCGTGGATCGCCGCCACGTGCTCCTCGAGCGTGTACGCGGCGTCGGCAGGCGCGGGCGAACGGCCGAATCCCAGGATGTCGATCGAGATCACGCGGTGGTTCGGTTCGAGCAGAGGCACGAGGTTCTGGAACGTCACCGACGAGGAGGCGATCCCGTGCACCAGCACGACGACCGGTCCGTCGCCCTCGTCACCCGCGATATGGAGGAGCGGTGCACGGCGGAACACCCGGTCGAGCGTGTTCCTGATCCGGCCCATGCGCCTATTCTCCCGAGTCCGCGCGCCGTCCGGACGCAGCGCGCGTTCCGCCGCGCGAGCCGTCCGGCCACCACGACGGGGTGAGCCGCGACAGGACGCCGAGCAGTGCGTCCGCGTCTCGGGGGCGCGGCGTCGTGAGCCACACGTCGATGGCTCCGATGATCCCGTCGGCGAGGTACCGCCCGATCATCCGCCGTTCCGTCTCTTCGGCCGCGGGAACCGACACGCTGTGCTGGTCGAGCAGCAGGTCGATCGACCCCTGGAAGTGCTCGCTGAGCAGCGCGTGCAGGCTCGCCGAGCCCGGCTCCGGCTCCGACCCGAGACCGCGCCGGTAGATCGCGTCGTGGTCGTCGACATGGTGCAGCACCGCGCGTGTCACTCCGGTGATCGCGGCAGCGGCGTCGCCCGGCTCGACATCGACGAGGTACTGCGTGCGGAGTTCGTCGAGCTCGCCGCGCAGCGCCTGCTGCAGCAGCTCGACCGGAGAGGAGGCGTACACGTAGACCGTCGAGCGATGCACACCGGCCGTCTGTGCGAGCTTCGAGACCGTGACGTCGGTGACCGGGCCGACCGTCGCGAGCTCCAGGATGGCCGCCCGCAGCCGGGTGATCGTCTTCTGTTGGCGCGCATCCATGTTTCGATCGTACAATCGAGTTATCCGACAAGTGTCGGATATCTGAAAGGAGATTTCCCATGGCTCAGTACGACGTCGCCGAACGGTCCGCGATCGTGACCGGAGGCGGCTCGGGCATCGGGCGCGCCGTCGCGCTCACCCTGGCGGCGAGCGGAGCATCCGTTCTCGTCACCGACCTCAACGAGAAGAACGCGAACGCCGTCGTCGCCGAGATCCAGGCCGCGGGCGGAACCGCGGCATCCCTCATCGGCGATGTGACCGACCCCGAGTTCGCCGTAGCGAGCGTCGCGCGCGCCAACGAGCTGGCACCGCTGCGCATCGCGGTGAACAACGCCGGGATCGGCGGCGAGGCTGCGAAGGTCGGCGACTACTCGCTCGACAGCTGGCGGAAGGTCATCGAGATCAACCTCAACGCCGTCTTCTACTCGCTGCGCGCCCAGCTCGACGCGATCGCCGCGAACGGCGGCGGATCGATCGTCAACATGGCGTCGATCCTCGGCAGCGTCGGGTTCGCGAACTCGTCGGCCTACGTCACCGCCAAGCACGCCCTCCTCGGCCTCACGCAGAACGCCGCGCTCGAGTACGCCGACCAGAAGGTGCGGGTCACCGCCGTCGGTCCCGGCTTCATCCGCACCCCGCTGGTCGAGGCGAACATGTCCGCCGACGCCCTCGCCTTCCTCGAGGGCAAGCACGCGCTCGGTCGCCTGGGCGAGCCGGAAGAGGTCGCATCCCTCGTCGCCTTCCTCGCCTCGGATGCCGCCAGCTTCATCACCGGCAGCTACCACCTGGTCGACGGCGGCTACACCGCGCAGTAACGCGACGGTCAGACAGCAGCGACCAGACAGCAGCACCGACCGCAGCTGCGCCCGTGAGTCTCCCCAGCCGGCCTGCCCCGTGCGCATCGCACTGGCTAGGCTGGCGGGGTGACCGAGCACATCCCGCTCCTGAGCGATGACCTGCTCGACCGCATCCGTTCGCGGGCGGCCGGGTACGACGCCGAGAACGCCTTCTTCCTCGAGGACTTCGAGGAGCTCACCCAGGCCGGCTACCTGAAGGCCCTCGTGCCCGAGGAGCACGGCGGCCTCGGGCTCAGCCTGCAGCGGGTCGCCAGGGAGCAGGTCCGGCTCGCCGGCGCGGCCCCCGCCACCGCCCTCGCCGTGAACATGCACCTGGTCTGGACGGGCGTGGCCAAAGTGCTCCACGACCGCGGCGACGACTCGCTCGACTTCCTGCTGAGCGAGGCCGGCGCCGGCGAGGTGTTCGCCTTCGGCCTGAGCGAGGCCGGCAACGACCTCGTACTGTTCGGCTCGACGACGGATGCGGTGCCGGAGCCCGACGGCTCGTACCGGTACTTCGGCACCAAGATCTTCACGTCGCTCTCCCCCGGATGGACGCGCCTGGGCACCATGGGCCTCGACACGACGAGCGCCGACGCCCCCAAGATCGTCTACGGCTTCGTCGACCGCGACGCCGGCGGATTCGCGATCAAGGAGGACTGGGACACGATCGGGATGCGCGCCAGCCAGTCGAATACCACCGTGCTCGACGGCGCCCTCTCCCCCGCCGACCGCATCGTGCGCCGGCTCGACCCCGGCCCCAATCCCGACTCCCTCGTCTTCGCCATCTTCGCGAACTTCGAGATCCTGCTCGCCGCGGTCTACACCGGGATCGGCGCGCGGGCGCTCGAGCTCGCGGTCGCGGCCGCCCACCGCCGCACGAGCCTCAAGAACGACGGTCGCAGCTACGCGAACGATCCGGACATCCGGTGGCGGGTCGCCGACGCCGCGATCGCTCAGGATGCGCTGCTGCCGCAGCTCGACGCACTGGCCCACGACGTCGATGCCCTCGCGAATCACGGCGGACAGTGGTTCCCGAAGCTCGTCGGCCTCAAGGTGCGCGCCACAGAGACGGCGCGCCAGGTCGTGGACCAGGCCATCCGGGTGACCGGCGGCTCCACGTACTTCGCCGGCAACGAGCTCGGCCGCCTGTACCGCGACGTGCTCGCCGGGATCTTCCACCCGTCCGACGACGAGTCGGCGCATTCGACGGTCGCGAACGCCTGGCTGGGACCGATCGACGACTGAGACGATCGCGCGCGGCCGCACCGTCCACACGCCTCGCACGGTCCGCCCGAGCCCCACGCAACGCCCAGCCCCACGCAACGCCCGAGACAGAGGAGTACGGATGATGCAGATCACGTCGGAGCAGTTCGCCGCACGTCTGGAGCAGGGGGCGGCGAACGCCCGCGCGGCCGGCTTCGACGGACTCCTGATCGCACCGGGGGCGGATCTCGCCTACTTCGCCGACTACCTGCCGGTCGCCACGACCGAGCGGATCACGCTGCTCGTCGTGCCCGCCGACGGTGAGCCGACCATGATCGTGCCCGCTCTCGAGCACGGCAGTGCCGCCGACACGCGTGCAGCCGGGGCCATCCGGTTCGTCGACTGGTCCGACGGCACCGACGAGTACGTGCCGACGGCTGCGCTGCTTGACCCTCAGGGCCGTTACGCGATCTCCGACGTGACCTGGGCGATGCACCTGCTCGGCTTGCAGCAGAAGCTGCCGGATGCCCGGTTCGAGTCGATCTCGCGCGCTCTGCCGATGCTGCGGGCGGTCAAGGGCGCCGACGAGATCGACCGGCTCGCGGCCGCTGGAGCAGCGGCCGACGCGACGTTCGAGGACATCCTGGGCGTGCGTTTCGCGGGACGCACGGAGAACGAGGTGGCGGCCGACCTCGACCGGCTGCTGCGCGAACACGGGCATCAGCAAGTCGACTTCACGGTCGTCGGCAGCGGGCCGAACGGCGCGAACCCGCATCACGAAGCGGGGGAACGCACCATCGAGCACGGCGACATGGTCGTGCTCGATTTCGGCGGTCTCCTCGACGGCTACGGCTCCGACACCACGCGCACCGTGCACGTCGGCGAGCCGACCGACGAGGAGCACGAGGTGTTCGACATCGTCAAGCGGGCGCAGCAGACCGCGTTCGAGGCGGTCGCGGTCGGCGTCGCCTGCCAGGAGATCGACCGCGCCGCGCGCGCCGTGATCACCGACGCCGGGTACGGCGAGTTCTTCATCCACCGCGTCGGGCACGGGATCGGGATGACCACGCACGAGCCGCCGTACATGGTCGAGGGCGAGGAGCAGCCGATCCAGGCCGGGATGTGCTTCTCGATCGAGCCGGGCATCTACCTGCCCGGCCGCTTCGGCGTGCGGATCGAAGACATCGTCGTCGCGGACGCCGACGGTGCGCACCGGCTGAACAACACCAGCCACGAACTCCACATCGTGCACTGATGACGACGCTTCGCGTGCTCTCGCCGGCCGACGAGCAGCGCAGGATCGCGCTGCGCCGCATGAAGGCGATCGCTGCCGCGCTGCTGGTCGTGATGGCGGTCGTCTTCGCCGTGTCGTTCGCCCTGCAGGGACGGTATCCCTGGCTCGGCTACGTGCGGGCCGCTGCGGAAGGCGGCATGGTCGGCGCGCTCGCCGACTGGTTCGCGGTCACGGCGTTGTTCCGGTACCCGCTCGGGCTGCGCATCCCGCACACCGCGATCATCCCGAACCGCAAGAACGAGATCGGGGCGAGCCTGGGCGAGTTCGTCGAGACGAACTTCCTCTCCGATGACGTGGTGACGGGCAAGCTGCGCTCGATCGACATCGCGGCGGGCGTCGGGTCGTGGGTCGCGCGCCCGGCGAACGCGCGGCAGCTCGTGGCGGAGGCGTCGACGGCGCTCACGGGCATCGCCTCGCTGCTCGACGACGACGACATGCGCGACGCGATCGAGGCGATCGCGCGCCGTCACCTGATCGATCCGGAGTGGGGGCCGCCGATCGGGAGGCTCGGGGCGCGCATCCTGAGCTCGGGCGGCCATCACGAGGCTGTGGACCTCGCACTCGACCGCCTGGACGCGTGGCTGGCGGCGAACCCGGAGGCCTTCGGTGTCGCGGTCTCCGACCGGCTGCCGGGCTGGGTGCCGTCGTTCGCCAAGCGGGTCGTGGACGACCGCGTTTATCACGAGGCCCGCACCTTCGTCGCGGCCGTGCGCTACGACCCGGATCACACCCTGCGCCGCGCGCTCGACGACTACCTGGGCGAGCTGGTCGAGCGGCTGCAGAACGATCCGGCGACCATCGCGAAGCTCGAGCAGGCCAAGGGCCGCGCGTTCGACGATCCGCGGGTGCGCGAGCTCGCCGAATCGGTCTGGCAGGGCGTGCGCACCGCGGCGCTCGGCGCGCTCGCCGACCCCGACAGCGAGCTGCGGAAGCGAGCGGAGGCAGCGCTGGTGGACGCCGGGAGCCGGCTCGCCTCCGACCCGGCGCTCGGCGCCAAGGTGAACGGCTGGGTCACGGATGCGGCCGCCCACCTGGTCAGCACGTACCGCCACGACATCGCGGGAGTGATCACGGACACCGTCACCTCCTGGGATGCGCGCGAGACCACGGAGAAGATCGAGCTGCAGGTGGGCAAGGACCTGCAGTTCATCCGGATCAACGGAACGGTGGTCGGCGCCCTGGCCGGCCTGGCGATCTTCACGATCGCAACGGCGCTGATCCCCGCGTAACGAGCGGCGTCAGGACCCCTCGGCGGCGCGCTCGAGGTAGGCCGCGATGCGTTCGAACGCCCCGCGCCAGACCGTACCCTCGAAGAAGTCGCGCACCTCGGGCACAGGGAACCCCGACTGGACGACGGTCATCAGAGTCCCCTCGGCGTGCGGCTCGAAGGTGATGTCGATCTCGGTCGTCATCGCGTCGCTGCCGCCGGGGCCGTGACCGGTCGAGGTCGTGACGAGCCTCTTCGGGCGGTCGATCACCCGGAACGTCTGCGTCTCGACGAAGAGCTGGTCGCGACTCGGTCCCCAGACCGCGGTCTGCTGTCCCCCGACCCGCAGGTCGACGTCGATCTCGACGATGCCGGGCTCCTCGTCGAGGATGCTGAACCAGATCTTCTGCTTCTCCGCATCGGTGTACGCGTCGAAGACCTCGTCGGGCGTTGCGGGCAGCACCCGCGA
Organism: Leifsonia sp. 10N434; assembly: GCF_056394405.1. NCBI lineage: Bacteria > Bacillati > Actinomycetota > Actinomycetes > Micrococcales > Microbacteriaceae > Leifsonia > Leifsonia sp. 10N434. The sequence continues at coordinate 283,560 of NZ_JBFTHV010000004.1, forward strand.
CATCCGGAGTTCGATCGGTGCGTCGGTCTCTGTCTGCTCTCTCATCGTTCCGTTCCTCTCTGAAGGGTGAAGTACGCGTCGAGGCCGTCGAGCCTGCGCTCCCACAACCGCTGGTAGAAGGTGATCCAGGCCAGGGCGTCGTCGAGCTTGTCGGCTCCGAGCCGGCAGGTGCGCGAGCGCCCGACCTTCTCGCTGACGACGAGGCCCGCCGTCTCGAGAACCTGGATGTGCTTCTTGAGGCCGGTGAGCGTCATCCCGAACGGCTCGGCCAGCTCGCCGATGGTCGCCGGCCCCTCGCCAAGACGTCGCAGGATGCTGCGGCGGGTGGCGTCGGAGAGGGCGGCGAACGTCCGGTCGAGTTCTTCTTGCTGAACCATGTGGTTCACTATACGACACTGAACCGATTGGTTCAACGACGAATGTGCGAGAGGTGCCGAATGTCTCTCACGCGGGCGGTTTGAGCGACATTTCGCACCGCTCACGCAAAGCGGGGGCCGCGTGCGGCGGCGCTACGCGCGGCGGGGGATGCGGCGACGGCGCGCGATCGGCAGCGCGACGAGCCGCCAGCCGACGAGGAACACGCCGAGCACGACCGTCGCCACGACGATGAAGCTGGGCTCGACGCCCTGTCCGGCTGCGACGCGCAGCAGCATTCCCGCGGCCACGGTCATCAGCCAGATCGGGATGCCCGGCCAGAAGATCGCGAGCGGACGACGCCACGCGAACGTCACGAGCCAGCCGAAGAGCAGACCGACGAGGAACGGCCAGAGCGTGTCGATGATGCCGGCGACGCTGGGCGCTTCACCATGACTGCGGCGGCCGACCAGCACGAAGACGAGGACCAGAACGACGTCGATCGCGAACGCGACGAGTGCTGTCCTCCAGGTTTTCACGGGGTCGATGCTACGCGCGGCCACCCGTGCATTGGCTGTTAGCGCGGCTCCCCGACGGCACCCTCGAGCGCCCGTGTCCTGGCGTCCGCACTCACTAAACTGACGGAACGCCCGCCGAGCCCTGGAGCACCCGTGTCCACCTTCGACTTCCTCGCCCAGCCGTCGCTCCCCCGCCCCGACGTGACCGTGGACGACGCCGTCCGCATCGCCGCCGAGTTCTTCGGCCTGCGCGGTGAGATCGTCGAGCTCGGCAGCCAGCAGGACCGCAACTTCCGTATCGAAACGGGCACCGAGCGTTTCGTGCTCAAGCTCGCGAACCCCGTGTTCTCGGCCGACGAACTGCACGCGCAGAACGCCGCTCTCGTCGCCCTGGCCGACTCGGGCGTCCGCATCCCCGGCGTCGTCCCCGCCCTCGACGGCAGCGACCTCGTGACGGTCGACGTGCGCGGGCAGACGCTGCTCACCCGCGTGCTGCACTATCTCGACGGCGAGCCGCTCACCGGCGTCGCGGCGCCGTCCAGCGAGCAACTGCGCACGCTCGGCACGCTCGCCGGACGCGTCGCCGCCGGGCTCGCCGGGCTCGAGCATCCCGGGCTCGAACGGACCACGCAGTGGGATGCGCGGATCGCGGGCGAGGTCGTCGACCTCCTCCTCGACCACGTCGCCTCACCGGCCCAGCGCAGGGTGATCCGCGCGGCGACCGACGACGCCCTCGCCCGGCTCGCGCCTCTGCGCGCGGTGCTGCGACGCCAGGCCGTGCACGGCGATGTGACGGACGACAACATCGTGCTCGGAACCGCCGCCGGCGACGGCCCCGGCGTGATCGATTTCGGCGACGTGGCGAACGGCTGGCTGGTCGGCGAGCTCGCCGCGACCGTCGCCTCGGCCCTGCACCACGTGCCGGAGGCGCCGCTGTCCGTTCTCGACACGATCGAGGCGTTCGCCGCCGAGGCCCCGCTCGACGACGCCGACCTCGCCGCCCTCTGGCCGCTCGTGGTCCTCCGCGGCGCCGTCCTCGTCGTCAGCGGCGAGCAGCAGGTCGCCCTCGACGGCGACAACCTCTACGCGGACGAGAACCGCGCCCACGAGTGGCTCGCCTTCGACCTCGCCCGGCGCCTCGACGCCGACGAGCTGGAGACGCTCATCCGGTGGGGCCTGGCCGGGGCGCCGGCCGGTGCCGATGCGACAGCCGGCGATGGCGGGCGTCTCGTCGCACTCGACAGCTCCACCGCGCACCTGGCCGACCTCTCGGTCACGAGCCACGCGCTCGACGACGGCGCGTGGCTGCACTCCGACGCCGAGGCACAACTGCTCGACACGATCGCCGCGAGGGAGGGCCACGCGCTCACCCGGTTCGGTGAGCACCGCCTCAGCCGCGCGACCATCGACCGGTCGGCCGCGTCGGCGACACTCGCCCTCTCGGTCAGCCTCCGCGTTCCGGCCGGCGCGATTGTGTCCGCGCCGTTCGCCGGCCGGCTCGAGCGCTCCGGAGACGCGTGGGTGCTCCACGGCGACACGGCCGACCTCTGGCTCGACGGGCTCGAACGCGACGCGAGCGCTCACCCGAGCGGCGTCCCCAGCGTCGCCGCCGGTGACCAGCTCGGCACGACGACGACGCTCACCGTGCAGCTCTCCCGACTGCGGGGATACCGGCCGCCCGCGTTCGTCACCCCCGCCGCCCCGCCCGCGCTCTGGCGCGCGATCTCGCCCGACCCGTCCGCACTGTTCGGCGTCGAGCTCGCAGCACCTGACGACGATCCGGATGCCGTGCTCGCGCGCCGTGACGGCAGCTTCGCGCGGGTGCAGGAGCACTACTTCGAGCATCCGCCGCTCATCGAACGCGGCTGGCGCCATCACCTCGTCGACACGCGCGCGCAGTCGTACATCGACATGGTGAACAACGTCACCGCTGTCGGCCACGCCCACCCGCGCCTGGTGAACGCCGTGCGCGATCAGTGGGCGCTGCTGAACACGAACTCGCGCTTCCACTACGAAGAGCTGGCCCGCTTCAGCGAGCGCCTGGCCGCCCTCGCACCCGACCCGCTCGACACGGTGTTCCTCGTCAACAGCGGCAGCGAGGCGGTCGATCTCGCCCTGCGCCTGGCGCAGACGCACACCGGCGAGCGCACGATCCTGGCCGCTACCGAGGCCTACCACGGCTGGACGGTCGGCGCCGATGCGGTCTCCTCGTCCATCGGCGACAACCCGCGGGCGCTCGAGACGCGCCCGGACTGGGTGCAGCTCGTGGCGTCGCCGCACACGTTCCGCGGCCGTTACCGGGGCGCCTCCTCGGCGGCCGCCTACCTGGCCGACCTGGATGCCGACCTCGCCGCCCTCGACGCCGCCGGCATCCGGCCCGCCGGCTTCATCGCCGAGCCGGTCTTCGGCAACGCCGGCGGCGTGATGCTCCCCGACGGCTATCTGCGCGGTGTCTACGAGCGCATCCGGGCGCGCGGCGGCGTCTGCATCGCCGACGAGGTGCAGGTCGGCTACGGCCGGCTCGGCCACTACTTCTGGGGTTCCGAGCAGCAGGGCGTCGTGCCCGACATCATCACCGTGGCGAAGGCGATGGGGAACGGGCATCCGCTCGGCGCTGTGATCACGACGCGCGCGATCGCGGACTCGTTCGCCGCCGAGGGGAGCTTCTTCTCCTCGGCCGGCGGGAGCCCGGTGTCGTCGACGGTGGGACTGACCGTGCTGGACATCATGCGCGACGAGCAACTGCAGCAGAACGCGGTCGCGGTGGGCGATCACCTCGCCGATCGCCTGCGCGAACTCGGCGACCGGCATCCGCTCGTCGGGGCGGTGCACGGGCTCGGCCTGTACCTCGGCGTCGAACTGGTGCGCGACCGCGAGACCCTTGAACCGGCGACCGCCGAGGCCGCGCTGATCTGCGACCGGATGCTCGCCGAAGGTGTCGTCGTGCAGCCGACCGGCGACCATAAGAACGTGCTGAAGATCAAGCCGCCGCTCGTACTGACCGAGCAGAGCGCCGACCGGTTCGCCGACGCCCTCGACCTGGTGCTGTCGACGCTCTGACCCCGGTCGGCATCGGGCCTCGCGGGTGTCGGCCGGTGCCGGTAGCGTCGCATCATGGACGTCACGACACCGCCCGAACCCTTCCGCTTCGCCATCGCCGAGACCGAGTTGGTCGACCTCCGGTCGAGACTCTCGCGCACGAAGTATCCACGGCAGACGCCGAGCGAGCCATGGGGCGCCGGGGTCGACATCCCGTATCTGAGCGGGCTGATGACCTGGTGGCGCGAGGGGTACGACTGGCGCGCGGCCGAGGCGCGCCTCAACGAGGTGCCCCAGTTCATGGTCGAGATCGACGGGGAGCGCATCCATTACGCGCACCTGCGTGCGGAGCGACCAGCCGCCGATGGCAGCGTCGTCCCGATCATCCTGAGCCACGGCTGGCCGTACTCGTTCATCGAAATGCTGCCGCTGGCCCGGCTGCTGAGTGCGGACGGCTTCGACGTCGTGGTCCCGTCGCTGCCGGGCTACGGCTTCTCCGAGCCGATGCGCGAGCCGTTCACGTCCTCCGCTGTGGCGGCCCGGTGGCACACGCTCATGACGAAGGCACTCGGCTACGACCGCTACGCCACGTACGGCGAAGACGTCGGCGCCTGGATCAACGACCGCCTCGGCGCCGACTATCCGGATGCCGTGCTCGGGCTCTTCGCGACACACGCCGCGTTCCCGCCCGACGAGCGTCGTGAAAACCTGACCGAGGAGGAGACGGCATTCATCGCCTGGCTCGACGCCAAGTGGAAACGAGCAAGCTCGTACGGCGCTCAGCAATCGACCCGTCCCGATACGCTGGCCGTCGGGCTGACCGACTCCCCCGCGGGCCTTGCGGCCTGGCTGCTCGAGAAGTTCCGCGAGTGGAGCGGCACGGACGACGTGGCCGACTACTGGACGCGCGATGAACTCCTCACCACGATCTCGCTCTACTGGTTCACTCAGACCATCGGCACGTCGTTCCGTGCCTACTTCGACGGTCGAGAGGAGACCCCGATGCCGCTCGTGGGCGTGCCGGTCGGCGTCTCCATCCAATACGGCGAGCGCGGCTTCCCGCGGCATTACGCCGAGCGCACGTACACCGACATCCGGTTCTGGAACGACCTGCCGACGGGCGGTCACTTCGCCGCCAAGCAGACGCCGGAACTCGTGGCCGCCGACATGCGCGCCTTCTTCTCCTCCCTCGGTTTGGGGGCGGCCCCGGCCACGGAATCGCGTCAGGAGCCGTCGACGGACTGATAGCTTCAGCGAGCCGGCCACGACGACACGTGCCGGCCCGTCGCACCGCGCAGGGGGTCCCGGCCGCGATGACGTACCCGAACCGCCGTGGAAGCGAGCCCATCTCGTGAAGAGAACCGTCCAGCTGCGAGCCGTCGCCCTGCCCGTCGTCGTCGCCCTCGGTATCGCCGGCGCGGTGCTTGTGGGAACCCCGGCGAACGCCGCGACGCCCGAGCCGACCGCCGTTCCGACGCCGAGCGCCGCCGCCAGTGCTGCGCCGACCGCCGCGCCGACCCCTGCATCGACCGCTACGCCCACCGCGAGGCCGAGCACCCCGACGGCGCACCCCGCCGTGTCGCCGGCGCCCTCCGACCTCATCGTCACCTCCCCGACGGACATGCAGGAGATCCACGGCACCGTCCGGGCGGTCAGCATCGTCGGCCGCGCACCCGTCGGCGCCACGATCACGGTCTCCAACTGGTCGGGGCACGCGCTCGCGCACGGCACGGCGGATGCCACGGGCTCCTTCTCGATCCCGCTCACCTTCGCTCCCACCGACTCCTACGACCAGTACCTGGTGGTCACCGGCACCTCGCACGGCAAGGAACTGACCGAGCAGGACATCGAGGTGATCTTCGACGCCCCGGCGAGCGCGGTGCCCGTGCTCGCCACCCCCGCGACCGGCAGTACGGTCGATGGCACTCCTGCGCCGTTCGCCGACCCGAGCGCTCCGTTCACCATCACGGTGACCGGCACGGCGACCGCCGGCGATTCCGTCTTCGTGTCGGCCGAGTCCGCCGGCGCTCCGGACGATTCCTGGTTCAGCTGGTCCCAGATCGCCGAGACCGACTCGCACGGACGCTGGTCGACCGTCGTCTCGGTCGGAAGCGGTCGCTGGTCGATCACGGCGAGCGCGCAGCGCTACAACTCCGATGGCGAGCCGTTGACCGTCCAGTCGGATGAATCCGCTGCCGTCGTGGTGCTGATCGACGCGCCGGCGGGCTACCTCGCGCCGCCTGTCATCACGACGCCCGCGTATCCGTCGGATCCCGACGATTCGTCCGACGAGAGCAGCGTCGCTGTGGCGACGGCGGCGACCCGCTTCCTGTCGGCGACCACGACCACCAGGGACTTCGAAGCGAAGGCCGGCGCACGACCGACGCGCACCGGTGCCGACGTGCGGCACCACGCCGCAACACCCTTCGCGAGCGCGGACAGCAACGCCACCGTGAGTGGCGACTCCGGCTCCGACGGGTCGGACTTCGGGTCGGAGCTCGACGACATCGTTCGCGAGAACGGGATCCAGGTGTCTGCCACGCCCGACCCGTCGATGCCGGGCAACCTCAGCATGACGGTCGCGGGCACCGGCACGCCGGGACAGGGCGTCCAGTTGTACCTGAACACCGCGTCGAAGGCGTTCCTCTACTTCGAGGGTCTCTACCCCGACTACTTCGGCGCCTTCGGTTACGACGCGGTGGGCGCACCCGCGACCACGCCGCCGACCGACGACGGCAGCATCACGGTCGCCGCGAACGGCACCTGGACCACCACGGTCTCGGTTCCGGCCGGGCCGTACTTCATCACCGCCTTCGGAGTCGACCGCGCGTCGACGCCGGCCCGGATGTCGCTGGCCGCTGCTCCTGTCGCCGTCAACCTGACCGGGGCCGCTGTCGCCCCCGCAGGCGCCTCGAGCGGACCGACGCAGCCGACGCTCGCGGCGACCGGGCTCGATTCGAGCGCCACTGCGGCCGCCGCCGTCCTGCTCCTCGTGGGCGGTGCCGCCGCTCTCGCGATCGGGGCGCGTCGCCGGCGTGCCGTGCGCTGAGCGCACGATCGTCAGGCCGCCCGAGGCGCTGAAGGTCAGTTCAGCGTCTCGGCGGCCGCCCGGGCCAGCGTCGCGGCCACCCCCGCGAGCGTCGACGACTCCAGCGACCACTGCTGCCAGTAAAGAGGTACGTCGATGGCGCCGGCGTCGTCGAGCGCCACGAGCCGCCCCTCGGCGATGAGAGACGCGGCCTGCAGGTCGGGCAGCATCCCCCAGCCGAGACCGAGCACGGCGGCGCGCACGAACTCGGTGGACGCGGGCACGTAGTGCCGCGGTGGATGCTCGGCCACCCCTCGGCCGGCGAGGTACCGGTCCTGCAGCACGTCCTTGCGGTCGAAGACGAGCAGCGGCGCGCGGCCCAGCGCTGCACCGTCGAACCCGGTCGACAGCCACCGCTCCACGAACTCCGGGCTGGCCGCCGGCCGGTACGTCATGTGCCCCAGCCGGCTCACCGTACAGCCCTGCACGGGCACCGGGTCCGACGTGATCGCGCCCATCGCGGTACCGTCGCGCAGCCGGTCGAGCGTGTGGTCCTGGTCGTCGAGCGTGATGTCGAAGCTCACGTCGGTCAGCGTCGCGAGCGCGGGGAGGACCCAGGTCGCGAGCGAGTCGGCGTTCACCACCAGCGGGATGCTCGGCCGTCCCCCGCCGCCCTCGGTGCTCAGCTCGTCCAGCACCTCGCTCTCGAGCAGCGCGACCTGGCGGGCGAGACGCAGCAGGACCCTCCCGGCGCAGGTCGTCTCGATCGGCTTGCTGCGCAGCACCAGCACGCGGCCGGCCTGCTGCTCGAGCGCCTTCATGCGCTGGCTGACGGCCGACGGCGTGATGTGCAGAGCCTCGGCGGCGCGGTCGAAGGTGCCGTAGTCGACCACGGCCGTCAGTGTTCGGAGGAGCTCGGTGCTGACATCCATCAACAGCAATGCTAATGCTGCATGAAAAAGTTGAGCTTCCCTGAAGGTGATCTGCTCTCTACAGTCGATCAGGTGACCCCCGCCGCCATCCTCGCCACCTTCCTCACGGGAGTCGGGGCTGGAGCGTCGCTGATCGTGGCGATCGGGGCACAGAACGCGTTCGTGCTGCGGCAGGGCCTGCGCCGGGAGCACGTGCTGCCGATCGTGCTCATCTGCATCGCGAGCGACGCGGTGCTCATCGCGGCCGGCGTCGCGGGGCTCGGGGCGCTGATCGCCGCGGCGCCCCTCGCGCTCGAGATCGTGCGCTGGGTCGGCTTCGCCTTCCTCGTGGTCTACGCCCTGTTCGCGGCGCGTCGCGCCCTACGGCCCGAGGAGCTCCACGCAGCGTCCGGCACGGCGTCGCTGTCGCTCGCCGCGGCAGTCGGCACCACGCTCGCGCTCACCTGGCTCAACCCGCACGTCTACCTCGACACCGTGCTGCTGCTCGGCTCCCTGTCGGCGTCGCACGGCGATCCGGGTCGGTGGGTGTTCGGCGCCGGCGCCGTGCTGGCGAGCATCCTGTGGTTCGGGCTGCTGGGCTTCGGCGCCCGCTTCCTCGCGCCGGTGTTCGCGCGTCCGGTGGCCTGGCGCATCCTGGACGGCGCGATCGCGGTGCTGATGCTCGTGCTCGCCGTGCTGCTCGTCGTCTAGGCGCGCACCACGGCGGGCACCATGTCGGGCAGCACCGCGGAGCGAGAGCCTACGCGCGGCCGGGTCGACGCATCCGCACCAGCAACAGGATGACCCCGAGGCCGGCGAGTAGCAGCGCGACGGTGAGCGGAGCGGTGACCGAGCTGCCGGTCGCGGCCAGGCCGGCGGCCGAGCCGTTCGCGGCCGGAGCGGTGCCGGGGTCGGTGGCGCCGGGGCCGGATGCCGGCGGCACGCTCGCCGCGGCGGTCACGGTGAGCGGTGCCGATCCCGTGACACCGGACGAGACTCCCTCGACGACCAGGGTGTGCGCACCCGGGGCGGTCGTGGCCGGGATCGTCACGGTGGTGGCGATCGTTCCGGTCGAGGTCGCCGACAGCGCTGCCAGCTTCACCGGCGTCGAGTGCAGCCAGATCTCCACTGTCTCGCCGGCATCGAAGCCGCTCGCGCTCAGGTGCAGGGTCGAACCTGCGCCGATCGTTCCGAGCCCGAGGCTGACCGAGGCCGAGCCCGGCTCGCCACCGCCCGGCTCACCGCCGCCCGGCTCGCCACCGCCGGGCTCGCCACCGCCCGGGCCGGAGGCCACGGTGCAGTCGATCGTGCCCGCGCGCAGGGCGTGCCCATCGTCGTTCGTGTCGTCCGACCAGAACACCGGCTTCAGTCCGTTCACGCACTCGGCCTGCGGGGCCGTGACGAAGCCCTCGTTGTTGATGTTCGGCATCCCGGCGGGCCGAGCGAAGGCGTCGGCGACCGTGAAGGTCCCCGCGCCGGCGCCCGAGGCGGCGATCGTCAGCGTCTCGGTCTGGCCGTTGCACGTGTCGTCGCAGGCCGCCCACAGCGCCTGGCGCTCCTGGTCGAACTGCAGGTCCATCACGCCGGTCATCCCGCTCGAGATCGTCGCGACGCGGGTGAACGCGCCGGTGGATGCGGTGAGCGCGTACGCGTAGATCGAACCATTCGCCTCGAGTCCCGTGAAGAACAGGCCGTCGCCGTGCCCCGGATAGCTCGCCGGGTCGTAGGCCGTACCCGTGTGCTGGTCGACGAACCCGTTCGTGGTGAGGTACGCATCCGGAACCCAGGCCACCGCCTCGAGGCCGCTGTTGGGAGCGACCACCGGAAGGTCGGAGGTGAGGTTCCACTCCCCGGTCGCAGTGAGGCTCGTGCCGCTCTGGGTGGGATCGAAGCGCAGCACCTCGGGGCGGCTCACGCCGCTGTCGGCGTTGTTGCGCTCGGTCGAGACGTACACGCCCGCATCAGGGCCGGCCGACGTGATGGTCACGCCCTCGGAGTCGGGGTCGCCGGTGCCGTCCGGATAGTGCAGCGCCTTGCCTGCGCCCCAGCCGTTCGCCGTATCGGGCGTCCAGACCGATCCGTTCCAGATCAGGCGGAAGAGCGTGCCTGGTCCGTTCTTGACCGCCCACAGCACACCGGGAGCGCTCGTGCCGGACGGCTCGTAGACGAGGCCGCTCATGTTGCCGCCGAGCACGTTCGCGTCGTCGACCGTGGTGATCGAGGAGCCGCCGGGCCACGGTGCGAGCGAGACCTCACCCGGGCACGCGTTGGGAGCGCCCTTCGTCGGTGCGCTCGTCGTGGCGAACGATCCGGTCCCGTTCGGGCAGCGGCCGTAGGTGGTCGCGGCGTGCGCCGTCCAGCTGTAGGTGTCGATCAGGGTGCTGCCGTCCGGGGCGAAGAGCCGTGCCGAGTCCGCGCTGCCCAGACCGAACGCCGACTCGACGTCCTCGGCGAGGTAGCCGCCGGCGGTGATCGTGGTGCCGGCCGGGATCGTGAAGGTGCGCGTGTCGTCGTTGTCGCGCAGGATGTAGCCCGAGAGGTCGACCGTCGCTGCACCATTGTTGATCAGTTCGATCCAGTCCCCCGGCGTCCCACCGTTCGACTCGACCTCGTTGATCCGTACCGGAACGCCGCAGTCGTTCGCAGCGCCCTTCGTCGACGACGTGGTGGTCGCGAAGGAACCCGTGCCGTCGGGGCACCGCCCGTACGTCGTCGCCGCGTGCTGCGTCCAGCTGTAGGAGTCGATCAGCGTGTGGCCGGCGTCGTACAGGCGAGCGGAGTCAGCGGCGCCGAGGCCGAAGCCGAGCGCCGCCTCCTCGACGATGAAGTAGCCGCCGGCCGCGATCGTGGAACCGGCGGCGAACGGCACGGCGGTGTGGGTGTCGTCGTTGTCGAGCACCGACCAGCCGGTCAGGTCGACGGCGGAGCTCCCGGTGTTCTTCAGCTCCACCCAGTCGCCGGGGGTGCCGCCGTTGGACTCGACCTCGTTGATGGTCACGCTCGTGGCCGGCGTCGGCGTTCCGCAGTCGTTCGCCGCGCCCTTGGTCGCATTCACGGTGTTGCCGAAGGCACCGGATCCGTCGGGGCAGCGTCCGTAGGTCACCGCCGCGTGGGCGGTCCAGCTGTCGGTGTCGATCAGGGTCGTGCCGTCCGGTCCGAACAGGCGCGCAGAGTCGGCGGCGCCGAGCCCGAACGCGCTCTCGACGTCAGCCGCGTAGAAGCCGCCGGCCGCGATCGTCGTGCCATCCGGGATCGTGAACGCGTGGGTGTCATCGTTGTCGCGCAGGATGTAGCCGGAGGCGTCGACGCTCGTGCTGCCGGTGTTCGTGAGCTCGATCCAGTCGCCCGGCGTTCCGCCGCTCGACTCGACCTCGTTGATCTTCAGCGCCGTCGAGACCGGGAGCGAGCAGTCGTTCGCGGCGCCCTTCGTCGACGAGCCGGTGGTGCGGAACGCGCCGGTGCCGTCGGGGCAGCGGCCGTACGTGGTCGCAGCATGCGCGCTCCAGCCGTACGAGTCGATGAGGGTCGTGCCGTTGGGCGCGAACAGGCGCGCCTGGTCGGCGCCTCCCAGCCCGTACGACGACTCGACGTCGGCGGCGTAGTATCCGCCCGCGGCGACCACGGTGCCGTCCGGGATCACGAACGCGTCGGTGTCCTTGTCGTCGCGGAGCACGTAGCCGCTCAGGTCGGCCGGCGTTCCCCCGGTGTTCTTCAGCTCGATCCAGTCACCGGGCGTTCCGCCGTTCGACTCGACCTCGTTGATCACGACCGAGGGCACGGCGGCCGAGGCCGGCGCGGCGGGAGCGGTCAGGGCGACGAGCGGCGCAATGACCGCCAGCGAGGTGACGAGAGTGGCGAGGATGCCGAGCCGATGCGTGCGCAACAGAACTCCTTCTGCGAATCGGGTGATGAGCTCGATCGCATCGGCGGGATGCTCGCGCAGGACGGAGGGCCGGCAGCGGTGCGGTCCTCTGCAGCTTGGAGGAGCCGCGCAAATGCTCGGTGAACGGCCCGGGAACGGCCTCTGAACGCGCTCTCAGAGGGCGGTGCGCCAGCCGCGCGTCGCCGGTGGTGCGCAAACGCGTCGCCGGCTCGCCCGGTCGTGCGTTACCGCACGATCGGCGGCCGCGCGCGGCAACAGAAAAGGCGGGCCGTGTGACACGGCCCGCCTTCCGGTGGTGGAGCTAAGGAGATTCGAACTCCTGACCTCTTCGATGCGAACGAAGCGCGCTACCAACTGCGCCATAGCCCCGGGAACTGCTTAGAAACGATATCACCCTCGCGGGCCGGATATCGAATCGACGGTCAGCTTGCGGCGCGGCGTCGGCGGAGCACCGCGTCGAGGTCCATCGTGCCGTCATCGAGCCCGTCGACGAGGCCCATGGACGCGTACCGGCTCGGCACCGTGACGCCCGGTGCCGTGGCGATCGGCATCGAGGGCCGTTCGGGCGCCACCGGGGCCGACGGGATGTTCGGCGCCACGTTCGGAGCGCTGGCGGCCGGGCGAAGCGGGGTGGCCTCCGGTGCGAGTTCGGCGACCCGGCGGTCGATCTCGGCGCGTGCGGCGGAACGCCGCAGCTCGGTCGCGGCGTCGATGGAGGCCATGGCGCTCGCGGCGATGGTCCCGCGGGAGAGGTGCAGCGGCTTCGGAAGCGGCTGCGGGGTCCAGGTCTCCTGACGGCGGCGCTGCACCTGCGGCTGTGCCGCGTCCAGCTCGGCGTGGTCGTACAGGCTCTGAGCGGTCGGAGCGGCGACCCGCGGGCGGGCCGACTGCTCGACGGCCTGAGGACGCGCGAGCCGGCCGAGCATCCCGAGCGAGCCCAGCGCGAGCACCGCGGAGGTGGCGAAGAGCGGCCAGGCGCCGGCGGTGACGAGCGCGGTGACGCCCGCGACGAGTCCGACGACGGACAGCACGAGCACCCCGGAGGTCAGGGCGCGGGCTCGGCGCAGGCGACGCCGGCGAAGCGGTGAGACGACGGGGGCGCCGGTCACGGTGGCGAGCGCACGGGCGCGTTCCGCTGCGGCGGCACGGGATGCCCGTTCCAGCGCGATCGCGGCCCGGGCGGCACGCTCGGCCTCCTCGGCTGCGAGACGTTCCTCTTCGGCGATGAGCTGCTCGCGACGTGCGTGCGCCGCTGCGGTGGCACGGGCCTCGGCCAGCGTCTTCTGCTCGGAGCGCTTGAGGATGCGCTGCTGCTCGGCGACGGTGCGGGCCGTGGCCTCCATGCGCACCTCATCCGGCAGCTCGCTGGTCTCGGCGAGGATGCGGAGCGTCTGCTGCAGCCGGACGGCGTTGCGCTCGGTCGCGAGGTACTCCCGCCGTCGCGCCCACACCGGGATGAGGTAGGCCAGCCACAACGCAGCGGCGATGGCCACGACGACCCCGCCACCCATCACATCCCCAGTCATGCCTCTACGGTAGGGGGCAGCGCATCCGGTGCCCTCAGGCGCGCAGGTGTGTCACCGAACCTGCAGCCGAACCTGTCTGTTCACGCAGACCGGCGACCGCGCGGGGCCGGCGACCGCGGCGCTAGCGGTCGCGCACGATCGGGATGGGCACCGCCGAGGCGGCGCGGTCCTCCGCCGGGATGGTCGCGACGTCCGTCGGCGCCTGGCCGTCGAGCCAGCGCCGGAGCACACCCTGCGTCAACTCCTCCGAGACGAGGCCGAAGCAGAAATGGTCGCGCCAGTCGCCGTTGATGTGGATGTACCGCCGGCGCAATCCCTCGTAGCGGAAGCCGAGCTTCTCGACCACGCGCAGGCTGGGGGCGTTCTCCGGCCGGATGCAGATCTCCATGCGGTGCAGACCGAGCTGGTAGAAGCAGTAGTCCGTCGCGAGGGCGACAGCCGTCGGCGTGATGTTGCGGCCGGCGAACTGCTCCGAGATCCAGTAGCCGATGGTCGCCGACGACAACGACCCGTACGAGATCGATGAGACGTTCAGCTGACCGGCCAGCTCGCCGTCGTACTCCACGATGAACGGCAGCCCGTGACCGGCGCGCGCATTCGCCTGGAGCGACCGGATGCTCGCCCGTGTGTCGAACGACATCGGCGCATACGGGCTGGTCGCCTCCCACTGGCGCAGCCAGCTGCGGTTGTCGAGCAGGGAGCGCTCCAGGGCGCGCGCATCACGGAGCCGGATGGGACGGAGCCCCACCCGTCCCTCTCCCAGCGTGGGTACGACGATCGCCACGGACCTTCCTTTCGGCGTGCGCTGCTGCGTTCGCGCTGTTCTCGTAAGCGACGGCGACGGCCGCGCGCGCTAGTTGGACGATTCTGCCAGGGAATCGGCCGGCTCGGCGGGCATTTCCGCGACGATTTCGATCGGGTGGTCTTCGAGACCGTCCGCGAACTCCTTGAGCCAGGGGCGCAGTTCCGGGCCGAGGTCGGAGCGGTCGACGGCCAGCTGCACGATCGCCTTGATGTAGTCGAGCCGGTCGCCCGTGTCGTAGCGGCGGCCGCGGAAGACGACGCCGTACACGCCACCGGTCCAGTCCGGCGCGGCGGCCATCGCCTGCAGAGCATCCGTCAGCTGGATCTCGCCGCCCTTGCCCGGCTCGGTGCGTTCCAGCACATCGAACACCTCGGGGCGCAGCACGTACCGGCCGATGATCGCGAGGTTCGACGGGGCGTGCTCCTTGTCGGGCTTCTCCACCATGCCCACGATCTTCACCACGTCGTCGTCGTCGGTCAGCTCGACCTTCGCGGCGCCGTAGAGGTGGATCGAGTCGGGGTCGACCTCGAGCAGGGCGACGACGCTGGCGTTCTTCTCCTGCTGAACTTCGAGCATCCGGCTCAGTAGCGGGTCGCGGCTGTCGATGATGTCATCGCCGAGGAGCACGGCGAACGGCTCGCGTCCGACGTGCATCTTCGCCCGGAGCACCGCGTGCCCGAGACCCTTCGGGTCGCCCTGACGCACGTAGTGCATGTCGGCGAGGTCGGTGGAGTAGTTGACCTTCTCCAGCCGATCGGTGTCGCCCTTCTTGACCAGGGACTCCTCGAGCTCAGTGGCCCGGTCGAAGTGGTTCTCCAGCGCGTTCTTGTTGCGCCCGGTCACCATCAGAACATCGTGCAGCCCAGCGGCGACCGCCTCCTCGACCACGTACTGGATCGCCGGCTTGTCCACCACCGGGAGCATCTCTTTCGGCATCGCCTTGGTGGCGGGGAGGAACCGTGTTCCCAGACCGGCCGCGGGAATGACTGCCTTCGTTACATGCTTTGCCATGCTGCTCAGGTTATCGGGAATTGCCGATGCCCCGCCCACCGTCGACCTCCCGGCGCGATCTCCTAGGATTGCGTCATGGACTCGGACACTGCCAGCCATCGCAAGCGCGCCCTGCGCGCCGAGATCCGCGAACGACGGCAGAACCTCACCGCCACCGAGCGGGCGGCGGCGACAGCCGGCATCACCCGCAACCTCGTCGACCTCACGACAGACCTCTCCGCCCGGTCGATCGCCTGCTACCTCTCCACCACGATCGAGCCCGACACGCGCCCGTTCCTCAACTGGGCGCACACCCAGGGCCTCCGGGTATTGCTGCCGATCTCGCGCGACGACGGGCTCCTCGACTGGACCACGGGCGACGGCGAGACCGAGACCGAGGGCCTCTACGGGCTCCCGGAGGCCGTCGGCGAACTGCTCGGCCCGATCGCGATCAACGACGTCGACCTCATCATCGTGCCCGCCGCCTCCGTCGACGCGACCGGGATGCGGATGGGCTGGGGTCGCGGCTATTTCGACAAGACCCTCGGCAGCATGGAAAAATGTCCCCCGGTGTACGCCGTGCTGTTCGACGGTGAACTCGTCGACGAGGTACCGCGTGAGCGACACGATCAGCCGGTCGACGGCGCGGTCACTCCGACCAGGATCGCGCAGTTCACGTGAGTGCTGCCCCCGGCGCCGCCATCCGCACTCCCCACCCATCGGAAGCCTGACATGCCCACCTATTCCTACCGTTGCCGCGACTGCGGCACCGCCTTCGACATCCAGCAGGCGTTCACGGACGACGCGCTCACGGAGTGCCCGACCTGCGGCGGAAGCCTCCGCAAGGTGTTCGGCACGGTCGGCGTGACGTTCAACGGCTCGGGCTTCTACCGCACCGACTCGCGCGGCAAGAGCGGATCGGGCTCCGGATCGGGTTCGGGCTCCGGCTCCGGCTCCTCCGCTGCGCCCGCGGCCGCATCGACTACGAGTTCGACGCCGGCTGCGTCGTCGTCCTCGTCTTCGTCTTCGTCGTCTTCCAACTCCACCTCGTCCAGCTCCAACTGATTCCGAAGGGACCGGCCATGCTCAAAGGGTTCAAGGAGTTCATCCTCCGCGGCAACGTCATCGATCTCGCCGTCGCCGTCGTCATCGGCGCCGCGTTCACTGCTGTGGTGAACTCGATCGTCAACAACGTGTTCAACCCGCTGATCGCGGCGGTCTTCCAGGCCAACGGCCTCGACAAGGCCATGGTCGTCACTCTGAACCACTCGGAGATCAAGTTCGGCGCCGTCGTCGGCTCGGTCATCCAGTTCCTGATCGTGGCCGTCGTCGTCTACTTCGTCTTCGTCTACCCGATCAACCTGGCGAAGAACCACGCGCAGAAGCTGCGCAACCAGGGTGTCGTCGCGCCGGATGCCCCGGTCACCGAGCTCGATCTGCTCACCGAGATCCGCGACCTGTTGCAGACCCAGCGGCCCACCGAGCCCGCTCCGGGCTCGGGCAAGCACGCGGAGTAGCGCAGCGCGCTGGACCTAGCGCGGCGCGCGACCTAGCGCGGCGCGCGGCCTAGCGCGTCACCAGTGCGGTGGAACGTCCCGCCGGAGCTGCTCGTCGTTGCTGTCTCCGGGCTTGTCGCCCCACGCGCGGTCGGTGTCCTCCGCCGCCAGCACCGGCGCATCCGTCGACCCGCGCCGCGGCAGCGCCTGCGGAGTCGGGTCGGTGCCGGGCACGGCCGGCAACTGGGCGCGGCGATGCTTTCTGGCGGGCTTCTCGGTCACCGAAACAGCCTAGCCCTGTCAGCGGCCGAGCCATCCGGCGCGCCTCAGGACGCGGTCGGGATGGTGATCGGCGCGGTCTGCGTGTTGGGGTCGACGACGCCGATCAGAGTCGCGATGCGCGAGGCAACGGCATCCGGATCGGCGAAGAGCTCGAAGCTGTGCACGCGCAGGTAGTGCCAGCCGAGGCGACGCAGCACGTCGGGGCGCAGCCGCAGCGACTCGCGCAGGCTCCCCCGGTTCACGTCGTCGTCGGTCTCGACGGCGACCGCACGACCGGCGTGCGAGGCGACCAGGGCGAGCTTTCCGCGGTAGCCGACCTGCACGTCCAGTCCGCGACGTGCGAGACGGCGAGCGAGATCCTGCAGCATCGGCTCGGTGTCGTGGCTGAGATACTGCGGCACTGCGGCCTGGATGCGGTCGGCCTCGCCGAGCACCTGGGCGAGCGCGGCGATACCGTGGCGCATCCGGGAGTCGTCGATGTCTTCCGGCTTGAAGCACGAGACGATGTCCATCGACCGGCGCGCGCGGGTCATGCCGACGGCGAGCAGGCGTTCGCCGCCCGGCTCGGCCAGGGCTCCGAAGTTGGAGAGCAGGCGGCCGTGCGGCGTGCGTCCGTAGCCGATCGAGAAGATCACGCGGTCACGGCTCTGCGCCACCGACTGCTCGAGCGTCACCACGGTGAACGGCTCGGCGCGGTCCTTCAGGATGAAGTCGGCCAGTTCCGTGCGCTTGGCGAACGCCGCGAGCACAGCCTGGTTCACCCGCACCGCGTGGCGCTCGCTCGCCGTGATGACCATGAGCGACTCGCGCGGCCGGGTGGAGGCGTGCTCCAGCACGAGCTCGACGACCTTGGAGACCTCGGCGTCGGTGCTCTCGACGGCGCCCGTGTCGCTGTCGGGCATCCCCTGACCGCCGGAGACGTAGTTGAGTGCGAGGCTGCCGTGACCGAGGTAGGTTCCCGCCCACGGGAGGGAGTCGATCTTTCCGCCGTAGAACCGGCGGTTGACCAGGTCGGCGAGATCCTCGCCGCCCGCCCGGTAGCTGCGGGTCAGGGTGTAGACGGGGAACAGCTCGGAGAGCTGGGCCAGCGCGGACGCGGCGTGCGCCGCATCCACGTCGATGTCCTCCACCGTCGTGCCGTATTCGTGCACGCCGATGTCGAAGCGCGAAGGAGTCTGAGTGACCGGGTCGCCGAACGCCACGATCTGGCGCGCGCGCCGGATGACGGGCACGTTCTCGGCGAGGGTGGACGCGCCCGCGTCGACGAGGAAGACCGCGTCGAACGAGAGATCGGCGCTGATCGACGAGATCTCGTACGGCGAGACGAGCCAGACCGGCGCGAGCGGACGGGCCAGGTGCGGCGCCTCCGCATTGAGCGTCTCGGCGCTCGTGCGATCGCTCTTGAGGAGACGCTTGAGCGCTGCCGCCTCGTCGGGCCAGTCGACGATGCCGATCTTCCAGGTCTCGGCGAGCATCCAGGCCAGCTGCTGACCGGTCGCGGAGGCGTGCGCCTCGTCGACGAGGCGGAAGTCGGCCTCGAGGCGGTCGAGCACGCTCGTGTTGGCGCTCAGCAGGGCGCGGTCCGAGGCGAGCAGCGTCTCGAGCACGGACTGCCACCAGGCGAGTTCGAGTTCGGCGCTGACCTGCGTCTCGGGAACGTGGCGCTGCGACAGATCCGCCAGGAGCGGGTCGAGCTTGCGCTCGCGCAGGTCGGTCAGCAGGGCGGTGCGCTCCTGCAGGTTCGCAAGCACCTCGGACTCGGCCGCGAGCCCCGCGATCTGCCGCTGCAGCTCGTCGATCGGAAGCATGGCCAGCGAGTTCTGGCTTCCGGTGCGGCGCAGCGGGATGTCGAGACGCGCGAGGTCTTCCGCCACGCGCTGGTAGGCCACCTGCACGTCGGCGATGCCGACCGGCACCTCGGGCACCACGCCGGCGGCGGCGAATCGCTGCCACAGGATGCGCTGCTGCTGGATGCGACGCAGGCTCTCATTCAGGTCGGTGACGTGCACGCCGGGCCGCACGTACTCGAGGGCCAGTTTGCGCAGGCGACGCCGGTTCGCACCGGACATGTTCGGCGCTTCGCGGCGCGTCGAGGTCGCCGCGATCAGTTCCGCGAGGGAGCGGTCGTAGACGGCCGGCAGGAACTTGTCGAGCGTCTCGCGCACGTCGAGCAGCAGACGCAGGTACACGCCGAGCTCCGCGATCGACTCGAACGGGCGCATCCGGGTCTGGCCGATCAGGGTCGTGGCGCGTTCGATGAGGCGCGGCAGTTCGGCGCGATTGAGCTTCTTCGCCAGGTCGTGCGCCGCGTTGCCCTCGGCCGTGGTAGCGAACGAGGCGCCGTACCACGGAGAGTCGTTCGGTCCGTAGCGGAACTCGCCGAGGCGCGCGGCCTTGATCAGGGCATCCGCCGCCGAAGCCCGGTCGTGGGCGATCAGTTCGATCGCGCTGCGGTCGAGCCGCGCCGTGGTCGACGGAGCGGTCGGGAGCAGCGACAGCCGGGAGAGTTCGGCGACGGCGTCGAGCACGGAGACCCCGAGCACCGGATCGCGGCGGGTGAGCGCCGTGCGGTAGTCGAGGAGCACCTTGCGCAGGCGCACGAGGGCGTCGTCGACGTCGGTGACCCGGGGCTGGGCGGCCTTCTCGTTGCGGCCGATGGACTGGATGATGTCGCGTCGCAGACTGCGCGGCGTCACCGCGAGACCGGGGAGGCCGACCTGGGTGAGGCGGTGGGCGACGTCGTCGAGGCTGGAGCGCCGCGGACTCACGACGAGCACGCGCTTGTGCTGTCCGACGAGGGCGCCGATGGCGTTGACGATGGTCTGGGTGCCGCCGGTGCCGGGCAGCGTCTTGACGACGACCGAGTTGCCGGCCGCGATCTGCGCGACGACGTTCTCCTGCTCCTCGTCGGCGTCGAGCAGCAGCGAGTCCGTGGCGGGCGGACGTTCGTCCTGTCGCAGCGCCTGGACGGGGTTGAAGGCCCCTTCGACGGTGCGGCGGGCGGACGGGTTGCCGGCCAGCGCATCGAGCACAACGGTGTCGAGATCGGTGACTTCGGCGCTGAGCGCGGTCGCGACGTCGGCGAACGACGAGACGACGAGCCGCGGCTGCACGTTGAACCAGGGCAGATGCGAGGTCAGGCCGCGGAGGCGGTCGATGACCGGCTGCGGCTTGAAGACGCCGTTGGTGAGCGCGAGGGCGACGAAGGCGTCGGCGTCGAGGGTGATCTGGAACTGCTCGGCGAGGGCGCGCGCCAGCTCCGGATTCAGGAACGGCTGCCCCTTCAGCTTCAGTTCGAAGTCGCGGCCGTAGCGGCGGATCGCGAGCGGGCGCAGCAGGATGGGCGCCGTGAACTCGTCGCCGCCGTGACGCCACTGGGCGAGGCCGATCGCGAGGTGCACCGACTCGATGCCGCGCACGGAGCGCAACTCGATGCCCTTGGCCGTGATCGCGTTCGCGGCGGCGCGTGCGGTGCGCAGCGCCAGCTCGTCGCGGATCAGGCTGGAGAGCAGAGTGCTCTGACCCGTGATGAACTGCGGCAGACCGCCCGGATGCGTCGAACTCAGCTCGATCCGCGTACGCGGGCTGTCTTCGAAGTGCAGCAGAGGGGATGACCCTCCGAGCGCGCCGATCTCCGCCCGCCAGCCCTGCCAGACGGGTTCTGCGATATTGCCTGCGATGAGCCCGGGATCCCCCAGGCTCAGAGCGTGCGGTGACGTCGTGTTCTGGGGGTTCAGGGCGTCATCGTTCGGAATGTCCGACATCATGTCGTCATCCTCGTGTTTCTTCTCGAGTCGCCACACACGGCCACCCTACGTGCAGTCTCGGCCAAAGCCCTTGCAATCCGGGCGAGTTTCGCGCTAAAGGCGGATCGCGAAGTGCGGGCAGGGTCAGCGTGCCGGGCGCCAGCGACGCGCCGGCCGCGTGCCGCCGGACCGGTACACGCCGCGTCGGCGCACCAGCAGGGCGAGCGGTACACCGACGACGTGGATCAACCGGGTGAACGGCCAGACGGCGAACAGCACAACGGCCGACAGGATGTGCAGCTGGAACATCAGGGGAACGTCGGCCATCCGCTCGGGCTGCGGCTGCAGCGCGAGCAGGCTCCGCATCCAGGGGGCGACCGACCCGCGGTACTCGTAGCCGGCGCCGAACACCTGGAATTGGACGGTCGCCACGGTGCCGAAGACGAGCGTCGCGGAGAGCAGCGCGAACATGGCGACGTCCATCGCGGTCATCGGCCGCCGCGGCGGCGCGGACGCGCGACGGGAACGCGGGAGCGGGCGGGGCCGCGCCAGCAGGATCGCCAGTCCGGCGAGGGTGATCGCCGCCGCTGCCATCCCGAGCCAGGTCGCGACCGGATGGTAGATGCGCTCGTCGATCCCGATCGCGTCGAGCCAGGCGCTCGGGATGAGCATCCCGACCGCGTGCCCGGCGATGACCATCAGCACGCCGACGTGGAACAACGGCGAGCCGAGCCGGCGCAGGCGTCCGCCGTCGGCGGGTACCGGCCGCCGGGCTCCCGTGGATCGGATGCCGCGCAGTCTCCAGACGTGCCCGCCGACGAAGAACACGGCGGCGACGTACGGCACCACGACCCAGACGATGAGCGGGAGCGCTGTCACGGCCTCGTGCCCGGACCGTCGCCGGTGCCGCAGCCGCATCGCGGGTCGCCGAGGTCGCGTGCCTGGCCGCCGAACGCGGCCGGGATCGCGTGCCGCGTCTCCCCCGTCGGATCGGCGAGGAGGCGGTACAGCTCCTCGACGTCCGCCCCGGTCATCCCTGCCCTCTCGGCGATGCTCTCGTCCGCCGACCCGCCCAGCGCAACGCGCGCCCGGTACGACCGCATCGCGGCGAGACGACGCAGCGCGTGCGTCACCGGACCGGGATCGCCCGCCGTGAACAGCCCGGCGAGGTAGCCGACCGGGGCGCGGAGATCGTCGATGGCCGCGAGGAGCGTCTCCACGTCTTCGCCGTCGCCGCCGGAACCGGAGACGACGTCGACGATGGGCGACAGCGGCGGGATGTACCAGACCATCGGCAGGGTGCGGTATTCGGGATGGAACGGCAGAGCCACGCGATGCTCGCGGATCAGCGACCAGAGCGGCGTGCGCCGCGCGGCGTCGATCCACTCGTCGGGGATCTCCGCGGCGCGGGCTGCGGCGATCACGGCGGGATCCCGCGGGTCGAGGAAGAGGTCGCGCTGCGCGTCGAGGAGTCCGTGCTCGTGCTCGACGCGGGCGGCGTCGGCGACGCGATCCGCGTCGTAGAGCAGGAGCCCGAGGTAGCGGATGCGGCCGACGCAGCTCTCGGAGCAAGCGGTCGGCTGTCCGAGCTCGATGCGCCCGGCGCAGAGGTCGCACTTCTGGACCGTGCCGCTCGCCTGATCGAACGAGATCGCCCCGTACGGGCATGCGGTGACGCACCGTTGCCAGCCGCTGCAGGCCGCGGGATCGACGAGGACGATCCCGTCATCGTTCCTTTTATAGAGGGCGCCGGCCGGGCACGCGGCGGCGCACGACGGATTGAGGCAGTGCTCGCACAGCCGGGGCAGGAAGAAGCGGAACGCGGACTCGAACTCCGCGGTGACGCGGCGGCTCATCCCGGCGAGCACCGGATCGCCGGCCGCGGCGTCGGCGCAGGCTTCGGCACGGGCATCGGCTACGGCATCGGGTTCTGCCGTCGCCGGGCGAGGCGAACCGGAGAAGAGGGAGCCCAGCTTCTTCAGTCGGCCCCCGCCGTTGAGGATCAGCTTGCCCTGCCTGGTGCGCACCCAGCCGCCCGAGGGCTTCACCCGCTCGGCGGCGAGCACGTCACCGGAGCCGGATCTCGTCTCGACCGTGCTGAACGAGGGCTGGTCGAACCCGGCCCGGCTCGTCCGCTCTTCTCTGCAGGCGACGCTGCAGTGGTGGCAGCCGATGCACCTGTCGAGGTTGATCACCATCGCCAGCTGCGCCATCACCCTCATCGGCGGCACCCCTCGCGGTGCGGTCGGCGGGGTGGAGCGGGAGGCGAGATCGGGCGGGTAGGCAGGGTCACTTGAGGAGGCTACGCAGGCGTCGGGAGCCCACCACCGCGGGCATCCCGGTCTACGTGGCCTGTGCGCCGACCTCGGTGTCGCGTGACCCGGCGTGCGTGCTCGTCGCCTCGCGCAGCAGTGCGAGGGCGAGCACTCCGCAGAGCAGATACACGGCCGCTTGGCCGTTGAGGATCGCGACGACGTCGATCTTCTCGGCGAGCACACCGGCAACGAGGAGCCCGAGCCCCTGTGCCGCACCGGTGAACGTGGTGATGCTGGCGATGACGCGGCCCAGGGCATCCGGTGGTGTCACCCGCTGCACGATGGTGATCATGCCGGTGCCCGTCGCCACGGCCGGGATGCCCGCCGCGATGAACAGTCCGGCGTAGACCCAGACCAGCGTGGTCACCGGATACAGGTTCCATGTGATGGCGGAGATGACGGCGAAGACGATGTAGCCCCAGCCGACCAGGGCGCGCGGCGTGAAGCGCCGGATGAGCACCCCGGTGAGCAGGCCGCCCGCGACCCCGCCGATCGCCTGCACGCCGCGCAGCAGGCCGACCTCGGTGTCTCCGGCGCCCAGCTGCTGCACGACGTAGACGATGAAGAGCACGAGGAAGATCCCCTGCGCGAACTGACCGAGCGT
This sequence comes from Leifsonia sp. 10N434, assembly GCF_056394405.1. Taxonomy (NCBI): domain Bacteria; kingdom Bacillati; phylum Actinomycetota; class Actinomycetes; order Micrococcales; family Microbacteriaceae; genus Leifsonia; species Leifsonia sp. 10N434. The sequence continues at coordinate 307,057 of NZ_JBFTHV010000004.1, forward strand.
GGTGATGGCGGTGACCGCGCCGAGCGGGCGGACGCGCCGGATCGTGCTCATGCCGTCGAGCCACTGCCGGAAGAAGTGGAGGCGTGGCAGCGGGGCGTCGTGCGGGTCGGTGGCGGCGCCCGCGGCGACGGTGCCAGCGGCGGCGGTGCCTGCAACGGCGTGCGGGGAGGGTCGGCTGAGCGCGACCAGGCCGGCGCTCACGAGATACGTCGCCGCATCGATCAGCACGACGCCGGGGAGGCCGACGAGTGCGAACGTCAGACCGCCCAACGGGGAGCCGATCAGGCGCGAGAGGTTGTCGCTGACGGCCATCAGCGCGTTCCCCGACCCGAGCTGCTCCGCATCGACCAGCCGGGGCACGAGCGCCTGCTTGGCGGGGTTCACGATCGCGCCCAGGCAGGCCTCGATGGCGGCGATCGCGTAGACGATCCACATGCGATCGGCCGACGCCCAGAGCAGCGGGAGCAGGAAGGCGCCCTGCAGGAGGTTGGCGACGATCATCGTGCGCCGGTGGTCCCAGCGGTCGACGAGCACGCCGAGGAAGCTCCCGAGCACCAGCATCGGGATCAACTCGGCGAGGAAGACGGTAGAAGCGCCGAGCGCCGATCCTGTCGCGGCGAAGGCGAACAGCGGGAGGGCGATCATGAGCAGCCAGTCGCCGGTGTCGGAGACGAAGCTGCTCGCCCACACCAGGGCGAAGTCGCGCCGGAACAGCGGCGAGCGCGGGCGGGGCGACTGCGACTCGGTCGGCTGAGTCGGCTGGGTCGCGTCGCCGGCGGTGGCGTCGGTGGTCGGCTCGGTCATGATCGGCCCGCGTCCGGGTGCCGGTACGCGTTGAGGTGGAGCGCCACCACGTCGCTGCCCTCGGGCGGATCTTCGCGCGTCAGACCGATGAAGGGCCGGATGAGCGCGTCGAGCTTCTCGCCGAGTTCACGCAACTCATCCGGGGTCACGCGGAGCGCGTAGCCGGAGAGCATCGAGGCATCCCGCCACTCGGGCGGCAGCTCGGAACGCTGCGCGATCGCGCGCCGGGTGAGCTCGGCCTCGTCGTCGATCTGCTTCTCGATGAGGGCGCGCTCGACGGATTCCGCGCCGTACGCGAACCCGGGCTCCTCGCTGCGACCGAACTGCAGGCCGGTCGCCGTCGTGCGCCAGGGGCGTTCCCGGCCGTCCTCCGGATCCACGGACTCGACGAGGCCGTAGCGCGCCAGCGAGCGCAGGTGGTAGCTGCAGTTGGAGGCTGTGGAGCCGATCACCTCCGCGCACTGGCTCGCGGTCTGCGTGCCGAACGCCATGAGGTGATTGAGCAGGGCGAGCCGCAGTGGATGCGCCAGCGCCCGCAGCGCGCGGGCGTCGGTGATCTGCCGCCGCTCCTCGGGTCTGCCAGATGTGAAAGACATGTTTCACATTGTGAGCTGCCCTTTCTTTCACGTCAAGCCCGCTGCTAACCTCGAGCGCATGGGGACATGCATGATGAGGCTGCGCCGCGACTAGCGGCGAGCTGACCTCTCTTCTCTCGGCTCCGCCGCTCACCGGGTCCATTGCCGGTGCGCTTCGTGCTGCCCGGCTCCGACAACCACTTCTGCGGAGCATCCCTTGTCACGCCATGACCTCGGCCAGAACTTCCTCATCGACCGGTCGACCATCGACCGCATCTCCCACCTCGTCGACGCCACCGACGGCCCCATCATCGAGATCGGGCCGGGCGACGGCGCCCTGACCCGGCCGCTGTCGCGCAGCGGACGCGCGCTCACCGCGATCGAGCTCGACCCCCGGCGCGCCGACGCACTGCGCCGCTCGACACCGCGCCACGTGCAGGTCGTCACCGGCGACTTCCTGCACTACCGCCTGCCCGCGCATCCCCACGTGCTCGTGGGCAACGTGCCGTTCCACGTGACGACCGCTCTGCTCCGGCGGATGCTCACCGCTCCCGCGTGGCAGGATGCGGTGCTGCTCGTGCAGTGGGAGGTCGCGCGCCGCCGGGCCGGGGTCGGCGGCGCGACGCTGATGACGGCGAGCTGGTGGCCCTGGTACGACTTCCGGCTCGATCGACGGGTGCCGGCACGGGCGTTCCGCCCCGTCCCGTCCGTGGACGGCGGGCTGCTCACCATCGCGCGACGGCCGGCGCCGCTCGTGCAGGATCGCGCCGGCTACCAGCGTTTCGCGGCGCAGGTCTTCACCGGAGCGGGCGTCGGACTCGCGCGTATCCTGGATCGCACGCGGCGTTTCGCGCCGGGCGAGGCGAAGGCCTGGATGCGCGGCGAGGGACTGCCACCGAGCACCCTGCCCCGCGACCTCGACGCCCAGCAGTGGGCGCGGCTGTGGAGACAGGCTGGCGGCCGGTGACGTTCTTTCGGCTCGCGCCGCTCACGATTCGGGCGCTTCCGGGAATGGAGCGCCATCCGCCGCGTTGTTGTCAGGACCGCCTAGTTGTAGAGCACTAACGAAGTGAACGAGCCTGGAGACTGATGTCGACTCCCACCCGCGCCAGTGTCGGATTCCGGTCCGAACGCGGCCCCATCCTGATCGCGCTGATGCTGACCACGGGGCTGGTCGCCATCGACTCGACGATCCTGGCGACGGCCGTGCCGTCGATCGTGCAGGATCTCGGTGGGTTCGCGCAGTTCCCGTGGCTGTTCTCGGTGTATCTGCTCGCGCAGGCGGCCTCGGTGCCCGTGTACGCGAAACTCAGCGACATGGTGGGGCGCAAGCCGATCATCCTGATCGGGATCGGCCTGTTCCTGCTCGGATCGGTACTCTGCGGGTTCGCCTGGAGCATGCCGGCCCTGATCGCGTTCCGCGCCGTGCAGGGACTGGGTGCCGGTGCCGTGCAGCCGATGGCGATCACCATCGCCGGCGACATCTACACGGTGGCCGAGCGCGCCAAGACGCAGGGCTATCTGGCATCGGTGTGGGCGATCTCCTCGGTCGTCGGGCCGACGCTCGGCGGTGTGTTCTCGCAGTTCGCGTCGTGGCGCTGGATCTTCTTCGTCAACGTCCCCCTCTGCATCCTGGCCGCCTGGATGCTGGTGCGGACGTTCCACGAGAAGATCGAGAAGCGGCGCCACCGGGTCGACTACGCGGGCGCGACCCTGCTGACGCTCGGGATGAGCCTGCTCATCCTGGCGGTGCTGGAGGGCGGCCAGGCGTGGGCCTGGGACTCGCTCTGGAGCATCGGAGCGTTCGTGCTCGCGGCGCTGCTGCTGGTGGCGTTCGTGCTCGTCGAGCGGCGGGCGGCCGAGCCGGTTCTCCCGCTCTGGATGTTCTCACGGCGCCTGCTCGTGACGACGACACTCATCTCGCTCGGAGTCGGCGCCATCCTGATCGGGCTCACCTCGTACGTGCCCACGTATCTCGAGGGGACGATCCACGTGGCGCCGCTGGTCTCCGGGCTCGCGGTCGCGGCCCTGACCCTCGGCTGGCCGATCGCCGCGTCGCTGTCTGGACGCTTCTACCTGCGCATCGGCTTCAGGAACACCGCTCTGCTCGGCACGACGATCGCCATCGTGGGCGCGCTGGCGCTGGCGATCACCTCCACGCATCCGAGTGTCGCGTTCGTGGCGATCAGCTGTTTCATCGTCGGACTCGGCATGGGTCTCATCGCCACCCCGACCCTGATCGCGGCGCAGTCGAGCGTCGGCTGGAGCGAGCGCGGCGTGGTCACCGGAACGAACCTGTTCGCCCGTTCGATCGGCAGCTCGGTCGGTGTCGCGGTGTTCGGCGCGATCGCGAACGCGATCATCGCCGAATCAGCCGGGGGCGAGCACGACCCCGCGACCGTGCAGGCGGCGTCGACGGCCGTGTTCGTGGCGGTCGCCGTGGTCGCCGTGCTGACGATCGCGGCCGGCTTCGCCATGCCGCGTGCCCGCGTCGAAGACGTCGAGCTCAGCCGTCAGGCGCCGTCACCCACCGACTGACCCCTCGGCGCCCGTTCCGTTCGGGACCTTTTTCGTTGAGGGGCGGCAAACGCACCCAAAATGGCGATTTTGGCTGCGTTTGCCGCCCCTCAACGTCAGCTGTTCGTCGGCGGCGCGTCCGCGGAGCCGGCGGTGTCGGCCCGGTGGTTCTTCGGCCGGCGTCGGCGACCGTGCTGCGGCTTGCCGGACTTCGGCTCGAAGAAGTAGAGGGCGAGCAGGGCGAGCGCTAGGAGCGCGGCGACGATGAGCCCGCGCACGGTCTGGAAGAACGCGGCCACGTAGCCGAACCCGGGCACCGTGAGGATGTGCTGTCCGACCGACTTCGTCACGATGGGCTCGGGATCTGCCGACGCGTTGGCATCCCCCTGCAGCGCGAGCGTTGTCGCCTTATCCGGGCCGCTCGTGACCGAGATCACACGGTGCGTGACCGTGCCATCGCCGTTCGGCCGCGCGACGGTGACGATGTCGCCCACCTTCACCTCGGACGCCGGACGCTCGGCGGAGAGCAGCAGCGAGCCGGTCGGGATCGTGGGCTCCATCGACCCGGAGATCACGATCAACGGCGAGACCCGCATGAGTGCACCCGCGCCGATCAGCAGGATCGAGGCGACGCCGATCACCGCAGCGACGGTGAGCAGCACGGAGCGGATGAGTCGATAGGCGGAGATCATCGGGTCCTTCGGGGATCACGGCGCTTCGGGTGCGGGCCGCATCAACCCTGCCGGTCCCCACTGGCCTCCGTGGTCGGTTCTCCGCGATCTACGGGGCGAATGCGCCGGGCTACGCAAATCACCCCAAAGCTCCAATGTCGAGGCGACTCAGGAACGGTTCCGTTCAGCGGCTTCGGCTGCTCCCGGTATCGCCGGGTGAACCGACGGTATGCCCAGACGATGCCAACGCCTTGCCACCGGGGCGGGCCACGCCCAGCCCGTCCCGAAGCGCTTGAATGAGCAACTCGAGGGCTCTGTCCCACGTGCTGTCGGAGATCGCCGAATAGTTCACGACCAGGCCGTCGTCGGGTGTCCCCGCGTCAGCTGGTTCATATCGGAACTGGGCCAGCCCGCTCACCGCCAGTCCGTGGCGGGTCGCTGCAGCTACGACGGCCTCTTCCGTTCCCGGCGGAAGCCGGAGGAGTGCCTGAAGACCGGCCGGCATGCCTCCCATGGTTACCTGAGGGACGTCCTCGGCCAGGGCTTCGATGAGTCGGCTCCGTCGCCGCCGGTAGTTGTTACGGCGCGACCGGATGTGGTGGTCGAAGGAGCCCGAGGAGATGAACTCGGCCAGAGTCAGTTGATCGAGGACGCTCACCATCTCGACGCGACCTTTCGCTTCGAGTACCGACGGCAGCAGGGCCTCCGGCACGACGATCCAAGCGATGCGCAATGCGGGAGCGAGGGACTTGCTCGAGGTTCCGAAATAGACGACTCGCTCAGGGTCGAGACTGTGGAGCGCACCGATGGGGGCGCGGTCGTAACGGAATTCGCCGTCGTAGTCGTCTTCGAGGATGAAGCCGCCGGTTGACCGCGCCCAGTCGATCGCGGAGCCCCGACGCCCCGCAGAGAGCGCGACACCGGTTGGGAACTGGTGCGCCGGGGTCAGTAGGACAGCGCCTGCAGAGATACCGGCCAGGTCAGCAGTGCGGGCGCCCTGTTCGTCGACGCGAACGGCAGGAATCTCGAGCCCAGAATCGTGGAGGAGCTGGCGGTACAGGTCCAGCCCGTAGCTCTCGACAGCGACGGCTGTCGTCCCGTGCGCCGCGAGGGCGTGGGCGACAAGACCGAGCCCGTGGTGGAATCCGGACGAGATGACGATGCGTTCAGGGTCGGCACTGACCCCCCGAACACGGGCGAGGTACTCGGCAAGGGTTGCTCGGAGTCGTGGGTGACCGGCCGGATCGCCGTAGCCGAACGCGCTGTGCGGCGCTGCGGACAGTGCGCGTCGTGCCGCCGTCATCCACTGCTGGCGCGGGAAATCGGCGAAGTCTGAAGCTCCAGGCACGAGCCCCTGAATGATCTTGCTGTCGCCGGGTGTCCCTCCGCTCGACCGTCTGGCGGCTTCGCCTGCATGGGCTCTCGAAGCGACTCGGGTTCCTGAACCTTGTCGAGAGGTGAGCCACCCCTCCGCCACCAGTTCGGCATAGCACTCGGCCACTGTGCTGCGGGCGATCCCCAGGTCCGCGGCGAGGGCTCGGGAGGCCGGCAGACGAGCACCCGGAAGGAGTCGGCCGGAACGTACTGCCTCTCTCAGGGCGCTCGTGAGGCCCTGGCGAACCCGCGGCCTACTCACCTCGAGTAGAAGGTCGAGCCCCGAGAGCGCGTCCGACGGCGTCCCTGAATTGGTCTGCGTTTCTCGCATAAGAATGGACCATACTCTCATACCGCTTCCTGCGTACCGTCAAGTCATCACCTCGAACCGTGATCACTGAAAGTAGGCACGAACCATGTCCAGAGTCTTCCTCGCCGGCGCTTCCGGCGTGATCGGCACCCGCCTGATCCCCCTCCTCATCGACGCCGGCCACACGGTCGGCGGGATGACTCGTTCCGCCGGCAAAGCCGACCTGCTCGCCCAGCTCGGTGCTGAGCCGATCATCGTCGACGTTTTCGACCGACCCGATCTCATCGAAGCGGTCCGCCGATTCAATCCCGACATCATCCTGAACGAGCTCACAGACCTCCCCGACGACGTGACCAAGATCGGTGACCACGCCGAGCTGAACGCCCGCATCAGAACTGAGGGCAACCAGAACCTGATCGATGCCGCACGCGAGAGCGGATCGCCGAAGTTGCTCGCGCAGACGGTGGCGTGGCAGCTCCCGGACGGCCCGGACGCCCTCGCTGTCGAAGAACTCCAACGCGCTGTCCTCGCCGAAGGCGGTGTGGTGCTGAGCTACGGCCAGTTCTACGGCCCCGGGACGTACAACGAGGATGCCGTTCCGGCCGAGCCTCGCGTGCAGATCGATCGGGCGGCGGAGCGCACCGTCGAGCTGCTCGACCGCCCCTCCGGTGTCGTCGTCATCACCGACTGAGCTGTCCTCGAACATCAAGGAGACCATCGTGTCCACCTCACCGACAGTCGCCCCGGCGCCGCCACGACATCGAGTCACCCTCTCGCCCGCGTTCGCACTGGCGGGCACGACCCTCGCGTTCACCAGCCTCTACCTCGGCGCCGGATTCATCACACCGCTTCTCGTGGTCTACCGAGAGCGTTGGGGGTTCCCGCCCGCCATGCTCACGGTCGCTTTCGCGGTCTACGCCATCGGCTTCCTCGTCGCGGCGTTGACCCTCGGGGCGCTATCGGACCACATCGGCCGGCGGCCGGTGATCGTCGGCGCCCTCCTGGTGCAGGTGGTTGCAACACTGCTGTTCCTGTTCGCGCCCGACATCAGCTGGGTCGTCGCGGGCCGGATCGTGCAGGGAGTGGCCAGTGGGGCCGCCACGGCCGCGTTCACCGCAGCCCTGGTGGAGTTCTCACCGCGCGGCCGGGCAGCGCTCGGGGCGACCCTCGGCAGTGTCGGACTAACAGGAGGGCTCGCGCTCGGGTCGTTGCTCGCGGGGGTCGCCATCCAGTTCACACCCCACGCCAATACCATCCTGTTCGTTGTTCTACTCGTCCTGACCGTCCTCGGTGTCGGGGTGGCTCTGCTCTCACCCGAGACGGTGCCCCGGAATCCGGGAGCCGCTCGCTCGCTCATTCCGCGTGTGAGCATCCCCCGGCCGGCTCGCGCCGAGTTCGCGGCAGCTGCGCCCGTCGTGGCCGCGGTCTGGATGCTGGCCGGCCTCTCCGGTGGGCTTGCACCGAGCATGGTGCGCAGCGTCTTCCACCTCGAGAGCGGGGTGCTCAACGGCCTCGCCGGCTTCATCGCTCCCGCCGTCTCGGTGATCACCGGCTTCGCCCTTGCACGAGTGGACATGAGACGGGCGATGACCATCGGTATCGTCGCCGCGATCGTCGGCTCCGCCGGAATAATCGGCGGGGTCCTGACACAGAGCCTGCTCCTGATGTTCCTCGGACAGGCCATCGCCGGCGTCGCCTTCGGAGCGTCCTTCACCGCGGCCCTCCGGCTCATCCTGCCCCATGCAGCACCGGCGGAGCGCGCTGGCGTCGTAGCAGGAATCTACGTCGTCTCGTACACCGCGTTCGGGGTTCCCATCATCGTGGAGGGCCAGCTGGCAGGCGTCGTCGGGCAAGTGCCGGCTGTCGTCGGATATGCCCTCCTCACCATCGTGCTGGCAGCGATCAGCTTGATCGCACAGCAAGTCGCTCGGAAACGACGCAACTGATGACCAAACACGCAGCACACAACAAGGAGATCATCATGAGTACATCAATCGAAACAACCCTGGCCGGTAAAACGGCGATCGTCACCGGCGCCTCGCGGGGCATCGGCGCGGGAATCGCCACCGAGCTGGCACGGCAGGGCGCGAGCGTCGCCATCACGTACTGGTCGTCACCCGACCGGGCGAACGAGGTCGTGCGGCAGATCACCGACGCCGGTGGTGACGCCGTCGCGATCCGCGCCGACAACGCCGACCCGGACGGTGCACGCCAGGGCGTGCGCGACGCCGTAGCAGCACTCGGCTCCGTCGACATCCTCGTCAACAGCGCCGGCGGAGGCTGGTTCGAGCCCTTCACCGACGCATCCGACGAGCACATCGAGCAGACCATCAACCTCAACATTCGCGGAACGATCTACAGCACCCACGAGGCGCTGAAGCACCTGCCGGATGGCGGCCGGATCATCACCATCGGCAGCGTCACTGCGGAGAGCATCCCGTTCCCTGGCGGCTCGGTCTACGGCATGAGCAAGGCTGCCCTGGTCGCGTTCACGAAGGGACTCGCGCGCGACCTCGGTGCACGCAAGATCACCGCCAACATCGTCCAGCCCGGCCCGATCGACACCGAAGGCAACCCCGCCAGTGCCCCGTCGGGCGACTTCCTCGCCGGGCTGACGGCACTCGGCCACTTCGCGGCGCCGAAGGATGTCGGCGGTCTCGTCGCCTGGATCGCCTCCGACCAGGCGCACTTCATGACCGGTTCCACCGTCACCCTCGACGGGGGCTGGACCGCCTGACGCGCGACTCGATCTCGATCCATCGACAGATCACGTCCACAACGTAGGCACGCTCGCGGGGGCTCAGTTCATGCCCTTTCGCGATGCCGTGGTTGATCTGCAGGCAGGTGCGACAGCAGGTGGCGGTGGCGTGCTGAGCGCGGAAGACGGGGTGGCCGCCCCAGGGGGTCTGCTTGCCATCCTTGGCAGGAGATGCCGGGGCGAGCCTCGCATCGATGAATTCTCGGGCGTGCTGACGGATCGCGTCCATGCCGCGGGATGCAAGGTATTCGCGCTCGATGGGTCGGAGATGGAACTTGGCTCGGAAGGGTATCCGGCCGATCCGCTCCAGCCTGAGGTCTAGTTGGTCCTGATCCACTGTCGAGGAGGTTACCGATAGCCACCGACAACGGTCGGCTCCGCCATCACCGTGCGCAACGGACGTCCGCACGTCATCCGACGATGCTCTCGGCGGTGAGCGATGCCTCTTCGAGAGCTGTCGCCAGGTACGGGGCCGAGGCGCTGAGGGCCGCACCAGCGACCTCATGGGGCGTCCCCGCGGCGACGACCGTCCCGCCGCTCTCCCCCGCGCCGGGGCCGAGGTCGACGACATAGTCGGCGGTGGCGACGACCCGCATGTCGAGTTCGACCACGACCACCGTGTTTCCGGCATCCACCAGGCTCTGCAGGTGTTCTATGAGGCGGTCGGCGTCGGCGCAGTGGAGCCCGGAGGTCGGTTCGTCGAGCACGTACAGGGTGTCGGCGCGTTCGGCGCGCTGGAGCTCGGAGGCGAGCTTCACCCGTTGTGCCTCGCCGCCTGATAGTTCGGTAGCGGGCTGGCCCAGCCTCAGGTATCCGAGTCCGACGTCCACGAGCGCGGTCAGGGAGCGGATGATCTCGTTCTCGCCGCCGAAGAAGGCATGGGCCTCCTCCACGGACATCGCGAGTATCTCGGCGACGTTCCGGTCACGCCAGGTGATCTCGAGCGTGTCGTCCTTGTACCGGGTGCCATGGCATTCGGGGCAGACGGTGTAGACCGACGGCAGGAACAACAACTCGACCATGACGGCGCCCTCGCCTTCGCAGGTGGGGCAGCGGCCGCCGGCCACGTTGAAGGAGAACCGGCCGGGCCGGTATCCCCGCGACCGGGCCTCGGGAGTCTCTGCGAAACGGCGCCGGACATGGTCGAACAGGCCCGTGTAGGTGGCGACGTTGGAGCGCGGGGTGCGGCCGATGGGCTTCTGGTCGATGTTGACCACCCGACGGACGCCGGGAAGATCTCCCGAAACCGTGCCTTCGAGCACCTCGGGCCCGTCCGAGAGAAGCAGATCGTCGTTTTCTGGAGCGTCGTCGTTCAGGTTGACGGGTCGGCCGAGATGGTCCCCGAGCAGCGCGGGAAGCACTTGGCTCACCAGGCTGGACTTTCCCGACCCGGATACTCCGGTCACCGCGGTGAAGGCTCCGAGGGGGAAAGAGACCGACACGTTGCGCAGGTTGTTGCGCGTGATCTCTTCGAGCTTCACCCACCCTGTCGCCTCGCGCGGCGTCCGTGGAGCCAGCCCGCGTCGGCCGAACAGGTACCGTCTCGTCACCGACTCGTCCACGTCCGCGAGGCCATCCGGCGCTCCGCTGTAGATGACGTGACCACCCCGTTCACCGGCTCCGGGTCCGATGTCCACCAGCCAGTCCGCGTGCCGCATCACTTCGATCGAGTGCTCGACCACGAACAGGCTGTTGCCTCTCCTCTTCAGCCCCTCGAGGATGCCCAGGAGGGCGTTCACGTCCTGCGGGTGAAGGCCGGCCGACGGTTCGTCGAGCACGTACACGACGCCGAACAGCTCGGAGCTCAGCTGGGTGGCGAGCCGTAGCCGTTGCAGCTCACCTCCGGACAGCGTGGGTGTCGTGCGATGCAGGGACAGGTACCCCAGCCCGAGGTCGATGATGGGGCGCAGGCGCTCCAGCAGTTCGGCGGACAGGCGTACGGCCGCTGCGCGCTTCTCCACCGACTGGTTCGGGGTCCGGCGCACGTCCGGAGAGGCGGCGTGCGACGCTCCGCCCGCGGCGATCCTCTGCTGCGTCGCCTCGCGCCGCGCACCCTCATCGAGTGCCACCCCGGAGGTGGCGAGCTCCTCGCGGGCTGCGGCGACCAGCGCTGCGAGCCGATCGGAGAGCTCGCGGAGCGGGAGTCGTGAGAACTCGGCGATGTCGAGCCCTTCGAACGTCACGGAGAGAGCCTCCTGCTTGAGGCGCTTCCCGTGGCACACCGGGCACACGGCGGAGGTGAGGTACTCCGCGACACGCCTCTTCATCGACGCGCTCTTGGTCGTCGCGAACGTGTCGAGCACGTAGCGACGGGCACCGACGAACGTTCCCTGATAGCTCGGCTCCATCCGGGCGGAGAGCGCTCTGCGCGTCTGCGCCGGCGTGAGCCCTGCGTACACCGGGACTGTTGGCCGTTCCTCGGTGAAGAGGATCCAGTCGCGGTCGTCGCGCGGCAGGTCGCGCCAGGGCGTGTCGACGTCGTAGCCCAGGGACACCAGGATGTCCCGCTGGTTCTGCCCGTGCCACGCCGTCGGCCAGGAGGCGATCGCCCGCTCCCGGATCGTGAGCGAGGGGTCCGGGACCATCTGCCGCTCGGTGACCGCGTACACGCGACCGATGCCGTGGCATTCCGGGCAGGCGCCCTGCACCGTGTTGGCCGAGAAGTCCTCCGCGTAGAGCATCGGCTGACCGTCGGGGTAATCGCCCGCTCGCGAGTACAGCATCCGCACGAGACTGGACAGCGTCGTGATGCTGCCCACCGTCGAGCGTGCATTTCGCCCACCGCGCTGCTGCTGCAGCGCCACCGCCGGCGGCATACCGGTTATCGAGTCGACGTCGGGGACACCGGCCTGGTCGATCAGACGCCGGGCATACGGCGCGACGGACTCCAGATACCTGCGCTGCGACTCCGCGAAGAGCGTTCCGAACGCGAGGGACGACTTTCCCGACCCGGACACACCGGTGAACACGACCATGGCATCGCGTGGGACAGTGAGGTCCACGTTCTGCAGGTTGTGCTCGCGAGCACCTCGCACCTGGACATCCGGCTGAATCGCCGATGAGGTTTCGTTCGTCATGGTCTCGTGAACCCTTCTTCACCGCCGGATCGACCCGATCCCACCCATGATCCCCCCAGCGCATCGAAGCGGTAGGGGCGGGACTCAGGACCTTCGGGGGGTAGCGGCCTCAGGCGGCTCAAAGGATTCTGCCAATAACATCGTCGGTAAGAGTGTTCACCGTCGATGGGATGAAAGCCGCATGGCAACAGGTAGGGGCGCCTCCGGGCCGAATAAGCGCGACCGTCGAGAGGAAGCCCGCGAGCACGCTCGCCTGATGCGCGAAGAGGCCGCGAAGAAGTCGAAGCGCCGCAAAATCATCCTGCAGAGCTCGATCATCACCGGCGTCGTCGCCATCCTCGCGATCATCGGCATCGTGATCTACGCGAGCGTCTCGGCGAGCGGCAACGTCACCAACCCCAAGAACATGCTCAGCGGCGGCATCCTGCTGAACACCGCGAGCGAGGCCGTCACCACGCCCGCCATCGCCAAGGGCGACTCGGCGACGCCGACCACGCAGAAGCTCGACGGCAAGACGGCGCACATCACGATCTACCTCGACTACCAGTGCCCGTACTGCAACCAGTTCGAGACCACCAACTCCGACCAGATGAAGCAATGGATGGCGGACGGCCAGGCGACCCTCGAGATCCACCCGGTCGCGATCCTCGACTCGGCGAACAACAAGAAGTACTCGACCCGGGCCGCGGCCGCAGCATCCTGTGTCGCCAACTACGACCCGAACAAGTTCTTCGACGTCAACAGTGCATTGTTCGCCAACCAGCCGGATGAATCGACCGGCACGGGGCTCACGAACGCCGAGATCCTCAAGGTCTTCAAGGATGCGGGCGTCAGTTCGTCGGCGATCACGAAGTGCGTGAACGACCAGACGTTCTCGGCGTTCGTCACGAACCAGACCAAGGCGGTGGTCAGCGATCCGAAGATCGTCAACCCGAGCACCGGTCAGTTCGGAACGCCGACCGTCTTCGTCAACGGCCAGCGCTACTCGGGCGGCTTCACCGACGCGAACCAGTTCGCATCGTTCGTCGGCACGGCCGTTCAGACGGCCGGGACTGGCTCGACCTCCACCCCGACGCCGACTCCGACGCCGACGCCGACCAAGTAGGCATCCAGCACGACATCGTCATCAGAAAGGCGGCCGGTCTCGTACCGGCCGCCTTCTGCGTCGGCGGCAGCGGGTGTAGCGTGCCAGCACAGCGCGAGCGCAGTCCTGACGAATGGAGCAGTGATGGCAGACCGCCTCCCCGACGACGGCACGTACGACGAAGACATCCCCGAGCTCGGTGACGCCGACGCGGGTGACACCGCCGGATGGGTCGACCCCGCCGACGGCGAAGTCGACTACGCCGCGAACGACCCCATCGCCGCGGCCGATTTCGCCGACGAACTCGTGACGAACGACGCGGCCGCCGGCGAGACGATGCTCCCCGGGCCCGGCATCGGTCCCACCGGCGGGATGCCGCGCGAGGCCTCCCCCATCCTTGATGAGCACGACCCTCAGGAGGACGTCGATGAGGGCGTGCTCACCGAGGAGGACGTGGAGGAAGAAGGGATCTAGCGCCCGATCGGCGCCGGCCTAGCGGTCGTCGCGCGCGCTCTCGGCCCGGAACGCCTCGAGTTCGGCGAGCGTCGGATACGACGACTGCGCGCCCTCCTTCGTCGCGGCGAACGCGCCGACGGCGGCGGCGAAGCCGGCCGCGTCGGCGAGCCCGTCCCCAGCGGCGAGCCGCACGGCGAGCGCCCCCATGAACGCGTCACCGCATCCCGTGGTATCGACGGCCGTGACGGCGACCGCCGCCACCGTGCTCACCTCGTCGCCGTCGAACACCAGGCTCCCCTCCCCGCCGCGGGTGATGACCGCCCGCCGGATGCCGTGGTCGGCGAAGGCGGCAGCGACCGCCCACGGGGTCGCCGATTCGACATCGACGGAGAGCAGCAGCGACGCCTCGTGCTCGTTGACGAGCAGCACGTCCGTCACGGCGAGCAGGTCGGCCGGCACGGCGGCGTACGGCGAGAGGTTCAGCAGCACCGTCGCCCCGGCAGCGTGGGCCCGCCCGGCCGCCGCAGCGACGACGCCGAGGTCGATCTCGAGGCAGAGACCGAGCACCGCGCGGTCCCCGAAGCTCTCGCTGCCCTCGATGTCGTCCACGGACAATTCGTCGTTCGCTCCCGGACTCACCACGATCGTGTTCTCACCGTGCGCGTCGACCGTGATCATGGCCGTTCCGGTCGCCACACCGTCGACGACGCGCACCTGCGAGACATCCGACCCCGCATCCGTGAGGGATGCCAGGAGCAGTTCGCCGTGCGCGTCGCCGCCCACCGCGCCCAGCATCGTGACGTCGCCACCGAGCAGCGCCGCCGCGGCCGCCTGGTTCGCCCCCTTGCCTCCCGGAAGGGTCGAGAGGGCCGAGCCGCGCACCGTCTCCCCCGGCGCCGGGAAACGATCGGTGCGCACGACCAGGTCGGCGTTCAGCGAGCCGACGATCAGGATTCCGTTCCGTGACATGGCACCAGCCTCTCAGGCTTCGGCCGAGGCCGGCTTGGGGATCAGGAACGAGATCGCCAGCGCGACCAGAGTGATCGCCGCGCCCACGAGCATCCCGGCGCTGTAGCCGGTCGTCGACGATCCGGATGCGGGAGACAGCACGATCTGCACGGCCGGCAGGATCGCGAAGCTCAGCCCGGCGCCGAGGTTGAACGCACCCGCGTTGAGGCCCGGCAGGAATCCGGGGTTGTCGCTCGGCGAGAGCACGATGCCGAGGCCGTTGAGCATGATGTTGACGATGCCCGCGTACGTGATGCCGATCAGCACGGTCGCCGCGATGAGCACCGGGAGCGAGTGCACGCCGACGAACGCCATGACCAGCGTGGCCACGATGGTGCCGGCGAGTCCGACCCTGAGCACGTTGCGGTAGCCGAGCGTCGGAGCGAGGCGTCCGGCGAACGGGCCGACGATCCAGCCGACGATCGCGTACGGGGTGAGGAAGGCGAGCGACGCGAGGTCGGGCTCCATCCCGAAGCCGGCGGCGCCGTTCTGGGCGAGCGAGGTGACGAGTCCGTTGACCACGGCGAAGACGCCGGTCATGGTCAGCAGCGTGGTGAGCAGGAGCGCCCAGGTGCTGCGGCGGCGCAGGTACGCCGGCGGCACGAGCGGTTGCTTCAGGCGGTTCTCCACCTGCCAGAACACGAAGAACGCGACCAGGGCGACGACGATCCCGCCGACCACGATGACCCCGTTGGCCGCTCCGAGCTTGCCCGCTTCGTTGAGCGCGGTGAGCAAGGCGCCGATCGAGATGACGAGCGGGAGGACGCCCCACCAGTCCATCGTGGTGCCCTCGGACGGCTTCGACTCGACACCCCAGAGGAACACGAGTGCGACGGCGACGGCCGAGACGGCGGCGATGACCCAGAACACCGAGCGGAAGCCGAATGCGGTGGCGAGCCAGCCGCCGGCGATGGCGTCGATGCCGGCGATCCCGCCGTTCACCGCGGTGAGCAGGCCCATGGCCGCTCCGTACTTCTTCGGGTCGGAGATCTCGGCCCGCAGCATGAGCAGGCAGACCGGGACGACCGGCCCGGAGACGCCCTGGATGGCGCGGCCGACGTAGAGCATCGGGAGGTTGACGGCGAGGGCCGAGACGATGCTTCCGAGGATCATGACGATGAGCATCCCGGCCAGGATGCGCTTGCGCCCGACGATGTCGCTGAGCCGCGGCAGGAAGAGGGAGAACAGCGCGGCCAGGGTGAAGAACATGGTCTGCGAGAGGCCGACGGAGGCGTCGTCGGTGTGCAGCTCGCGTGCGATGGTGACGAGCACCGGGCTCAGCATGCTGGCGTTCAGCTGGAAGGCGATGCACGCGGCGAGGAGGGCGGCGGTCAGGGCGCCGAGGCGAACGGTGGAGCCGGGGGTGCGGCCTGTCTTGTTGCCGGTGGTGTCGACCGTGCTCATGCTGCGATCTCCCCGATGCGCTCGAGAGCGTCGACGACCAGCGCCCAGAAGCGCTCGTGGTCGAGCTCCGTGGCGGCCCAGGTGGTGCAGTCGTCGGGGGCGGGCGCGCGGAAGTCGGCCACGGTCATCCCGAGCGTGAGGGTGCCGGTGAGCTCGATGTCGATCGGCACCTTGACGGTGCGCACGATGGTCGGGTCGATCACGTAGGCGACCGCGCAGGGGTCGTGCACGGGCGGCGAGTCGAAGCCCTGGGACTGCTTGTAGGTCGCGCCGAAGAACTCGAGCAGCTCCAGTACGAAGCGCGCGGGTGCGGTATCGACCGCGGCGATGCGTTCGACGACAGCGGGGGTGGCGAGCGCCTGGTGCGTCAGGTCGAGGCCGACCATGACGACGGGCCAGCTCTCGTTGAAGACGATGTGGGCGGCCTCGGGGTCGATCTTGATGTTGAACTCGGCGACGGCGCTCCAGTTGCCGGTGTGGTAGCCGCCGCCCATCAGCACGACCTCTTTGACGCGCTCGGCGATGCGCGGCTCCTTGCGCACGGCGAGCGCGATGTTCGTCAGCCCGCCGGTGGGAACCAGGGTCACGGTCTTCGGCTCGTTGGCCATGATCGTGTCGATGATCAGGTCGACGGCGTGGCGGTGGTCGAGTTCGAGCGTCGGCTCGGGGAGCACGGGGCCGTCCATTCCGGAATCGCCGTGGATGTCGGGGGCGTTCTCGATCGTGCGGACCAGAGGACGCGTGGCGCCGGCAGCGAACGGGACTCCCGTGATGCCCGCGATCTCGGCGACCGCGAGCGCGTTGCGCGTGACCTTCGGCAGGGTCTGGTTGCCCACCACGGTCGTGACCGCGAGGAGGTCGATGTCGGGGTTGCCGTGCGCGAGCAGCATCGCTATCGCGTCATCGTGCCCTGGATCGCAGTCGAGGATGATCTTCGTGCCCATGAGGCTCCACTTCGTCGGGGGTCGGCCTCGGATGCGGGCCGGCAGAGTTAAGCGCTTAATGCCTATCACGTCAAGCGCTTAACCCGAAATCGGCGTGCGTGCGCATCGACGCGTGATCGGTTCCAGGACGATTCTCGTTCCTCGAGCCGCGAAGCGGCGATCATCCCGGAATCGACAGCGCCCAGGGGGCCAGTAGCATCGATACATGCCCCGCTCCCCTCGCGTGACCGCCGCTCAGGTGGCCGAGCGGGCGGGACTCTCGGTGGCGACCGTTTCCCTGGTGCTCAACGGGAAGACCGACGGGCGCGTGTCGGCGGCGAACATCGATCGCGTGCACGCGGCGGTCGCCGAGCTCGGCTACGTGATCGACCGGGGTGCGAGCGCCCTCGCGCGCGGTCGCAGCGACCTGATCGTGCTCGTCGCACCCGACCTGTCGAACCCGTTCTTCGGTGCGGTGATCCGGGGCATCGAGGCGGAGCTGGGGGAACGCTTCCAGCTGCTGCTCTCGGTGACGGCGAGCGGCGTGCAGCCGACGGCGGCCGATGTCGGGCGATTCGCGGGCCTGCGACCGGCCGGGCTGCTCGTGGACGCGCCGTCGGATGCGTTTCTCGCGGAACTCAGCGGCGACGAGCCGCTGGTGCTGCTGGATGCGCCGGACCCACGTGCGGCGGATGCTCGCGCGGCGGATGCCCGTGATGCGGATGCCCGCGCGTCGCATGCCCGCGCGACGCATGCCCGCGCGTCGGATGCACGTGACGCGGCGACCGGCATCGCGCCGGCGTACGACGCGGTCAACTACGACATGTCCAACGCGATCGACCGGCTCGTCGCGCACCTCGCCGCGCTCGGCCACAGCAGCATCGGCTACCTCGACAGCACCACCGGAACGACGACCTTCGACCTGCGGCGCGAGCAGCTCGTCGAGGCGGCGACCGCGCGCGGGCTGACGGTGAACGCACCGGATGCGGCCCGCAGCGTGATCGAGATGGGAGCCGCGGCGTCCGCGTTCGTGGCCGCGTGGCCCGCCCTGAACGCGGCGGGCGTGACGGCGGTGGTCTGCGCCACCGACACCCACGCCTACGGAGCCCTCGAGGCGGCGCGGTCCCTCGGGCTGTCCGTTCCCGGCGACCTGGCGATCACCGGCTTCGACGATCTGCCGTACTCGCGGGTCACGTCTCCGTCGCTGACGACGATCCGGCTGCCGGGTGAACCCCTCGGACGCGCCGCCGCCCGACGGCTGCTGGCGCAGATCGACGGCACGGATGCCGCATCCGGCGACCCCGCGCTCGTCGCGACGCTCGTGGTGCGCGGCTCCACCGATCCGGAGGCGTGAGCCCGGCTGCTTCATCGTGTCGGCGGCTGCTTCGTCGTGTCGGCGGTTGGTTCGTCGGGTCGGCGGCTGACTTGTAGTGTTCGGCGGCCGACTTGTCGTGTCGGCGGCTGACCCTAGGGTCGTGCCATGGATATCGTTCTCGTTCCCGGTTTCTGGCTCGACGCATCTTCATGGGACGAGGTGACGCCGACGCTGGTCGAGGCCGGCCACCGCGTCCATCCCCTCACCCTCCCCGGTCTCGAAGCGGTGGACGCCCCGCGCGCCGGCATCGGGCTCCGCGATCACATCGACGCCGTGGTGGCGGCGGTCGACGCGATCGACGGACCGGTCGCCCTCGTCGGCCACTCGGGCGGAGGAGCGATCATCCACGGCGCCATCGACGAGCGGCCGGACCGGGTCGTGCGCTCGATCTACGTGGACAGCGCTCCCCTCGGCGAAGGCGGCGTGATCAACGACGAGCTGCCCGTGGTCGGTGACGAGGTGCCGCTTCCCGCCTGGGAGGTGTTCGACGACGAAGACCTGGTCGACCTCGACGACGACCTGCGCGCCCAGTTCCGCGCCCGTGCCATCGCCGAGCCGCGCCACGTGACGAGCGATCCCATCCATCTGCACGACGAGCGCCGCTACGACGTGCCGGCGACCGTGATCGCGTGCGAGTTCCCGACCGAGCAGCTGCGCGGCTGGCTCGACGCGGGCCTGCCCTTCGTCGCGGAGCTCTCCCGGATGCGCGACGTCGAGCTGATCGACCTGCCGACCGGGCACTGGCCGCAGTTCACCAAGCCGGCCGAGCTCGGCGAGGCGATCCGCCGCGCCGTCGACCGCGCCTAGCGCGCCGACGCGCGCCGCGACCCATCCCGCCGAGGGGTGCCAAATGTCGCTCAAACACACCGTTTGAGCGACATTTTCGCACCGTTCGACGCGCACGCCTGCGCGCCCTACGCGACGCGGGGCAACTCTCGCCAGACGCGCCGTCGACTTGCGCGAAAAGTGCGGTTCGGGCCCCGACGAACCGCACTTTTGCCGCAACTCGACCCCGCGCAGCCCCCGCGGTGGCCCCGCGGTGGCCCCGTGGTGGCCCCGCGGTGGCGAGAGGTGCCGAATGTCGCTCAAACGGGCCGTTTGAGCGACATTTCGCACCGTTCGACGCAAGCGCCTGCGCGCGCCCTACCCGACGCGGGGCAACTCTCGCCAGACGCGCCGTCGACGTGCGCGAAAAGCGCGGTTCGCCCCCCGGCGAACCGCACATTTTGCCGCAACTCGACCCCGCGCAGCCCCCGCGGTGGCCCCGCGCGGCGAGCGGTGCCGAATGTCGCTCAAACAGGCCGTTTGAGCGACATATCGCACCCCTCGGCGAACGACTCCGCGCACGCAGGAATAAACGCACCGCCCGTTTGTTGAACTTGAGTGTTCACGACTCAACTTTCAAGAAACAGGAGATTTCGTGCCCGAGAACTTCACTCCCGAAGGTAGCGAGAGCAGCGAGGGAAACTCGTTCGACGAGTTCCTCGCGCGCTACCTCGCGGGTGAGCGTGCGCGTGCCGCGCGCTCGATCGACATCAGCCGCTTCCTCAGCCGACGCACCCAGGAGATCCTGGGCGAGGCCGGCCGTTTCGCCCTGGAGCACGGCCACCGCGAGCTCGACGCGCTGCACATCCTGCGCGTCATGGTGAGCCAGGAGCCCGCCGCAGACGCGATGCGCCGGATCGGTGTCGACCCCGCCAAGGTGGCCATCGCCGCCGAGCAGCGCCTCCCGCAGGCGGGCGACGTCGTCGACGCCGACGCGGCGTCGATCACCCCGTCCGCGCAGCGTGCGCTCTTCCACGCGTACCAGGTCGCCCGGGCATCCGGTTCGACCTACATCGACCCCGAGCACCTTTTCTTCGCGCTCGTCATCGTTCAGGACACGCCCGCCGGGCAGGTCCTGCAGAACGCGGGCGTGACCGCTGACGCGCTCACCAGCGCCATGCGCGAGCCGGCGACCGTCGGCTCCGACGGCTCCCCCGTCGACGCCGAGAACGACGCGTCCGAGACCCCGATGCTCGACCAGTTCGGCACCGACCTCACCGAGCTCGCCCGCGACGGCAGGCTCGACCCCGTGATCGGCCGGCTCGACGAGATCGAGCAGACCATCGAGATCCTCTCCCGCCGCACCAAGAACAACCCCGTTCTGGTCGGCGAGGCGGGCGTCGGTAAGACGGCGATCGTCGAGGGTCTCGCGCAGGCCGTCGTCGACGGCGGCGTGCCCGAGCAGCTGCTCGGCAAGCGCGTCGTCTCGCTCGACCTGCCCGCCATGCTCGCCGGCACCCGATACCGCGGCGACTTCGAAGAGCGGCTCACCAACCTGATGGACGAGATCGGCGCGCACCGCGACGAGCTCATCGTGTTCATCGACGAGCTGCACACCGTGGTCGGCGCCGGAGGGGCCGGCGAGGGCGGCGGTATGGACGCGGGGAACATCCTGAAGCCCCGCCTCGCCCGCGGCGAGCTGCACCTCGTGGGTGCCACCACGCTCAAGGAGTACCGCCGGATCGAGAAGGACCCCGCTCTCGAGCGCCGGTTCCAGCCGGTCACCGTCGGCGAGCCGAGCATCGAGGACGCCGTGCTGATCCTGTCGGGTCTGCGCGGAGCCTACGAGGAGCACCACGGCGTGCAGTACACGGATGACGCCATCCGGTCCGCCGTCGAGCTCTCCGCCCGCTACGTGTCCGACCGGTTCCTGCCCGACAAGGCCATCGACCTGATCGACCAGGCGGGTGCGCGACTGCGCCTCTCGCTGGGCAAGCGGGTCGACGCATCCGCTCTGATGGAGCGCCTCGCCGGCCTGGAGGCGTCGAAGAACGCCGCGGTCGGCGCCGAGCACTACGAGGAGGCCTCGCGGCTCCGCGACGAGATCGAGTCGGTGCAGTCCGAACTCGAGTCGCTGACGGCGAAGCCCCGTCCGGATGCCGTGATCGGCGAGCCCGAGATCGCCGCGGTGATCTCGCGTGCGACCGGCATCCCGGTCAGCCGGATCGGCGAAGCCGACCGTGAGCGCCTCGCGCGGCTCGAGTCCGAGCTGCACGAGCGTGTGATCGGCCAGAACGACGCGGTCGTCGCGGTCGCCAAGGCCGTACGCCGCAACCGCACCGGCCTCGGAGACGAGAGCCGCCCCGTGGGCAGCTTCCTGTTCCTGGGTCCGACCGGCGTCGGCAAGACCGAGCTGGCCAAGTCCCTCGCATCATCGCTGTTCGGTGACGATAAGGCGATGCTGCGGTTCGACATGAGCGAGTTCGGCGAGCGCCACACGGTCGCCCGCCTGGTCGGCGCCCCTCCCGGATACGTCGGCTACGACGAGGCCGGACAGCTCACCGAGCGCGTGCGCCGCAACCCGTACTCGGTCGTGCTGTTCGACGAGATCGAGAAGGCCCACCCCGACGTCTTCAACCTGCTGCTGCAGGTGCTGGACGACGGACGCCTGACCGACGGTCAGGGTCGCACGGTCGACTTCCGCAACACGGTGATCATCATGACCTCCAACCTCGGTTCGGAGTTCCTGGCCTCCCGCAGCGGCGCACTCGGCTTCGTGCCGGTCGGCGCTTCGGGCGATGCCAGCGGGTTCGCCTCGGAGAAGGACCTGCGCGACCGCGTGATGGGCAAGCTGCGTGAGGCGATGCGTCCGGAGTTCCTCAACCGCATCGACGAGATCGTGCTGTTCCGCAAGCTCGATGCCTCGCAGCTGCGTGGCATCGTGCGCCTGCTGCTCACCGCGACGGCCCACCGGCTACAGCAGCGTGACATCGACCTCGACATCACCGATGCCGCGGTCGAGTGGATCGCCGAGACGGGCTACGAGCCCGAGTACGGTGCCCGTCCGCTGCGTCGCGTGATCCAGCGCGAGATCGACGACCGCATCGCCGATCTGCTCGTCACCGGCGAGCTGACCGACGGCGGCACCGTGCACCTGGATGCCCGCGACGGCATCCTGCAGGTCACGGGCGGAGCGCTCGCGGAGCTGCCGTTCGCGGCCTGACCCCGCGCGGTCTCACCAGCAACGCGCCCCCGCTCGAGAGGGCACTGAGCACCACCGATAGAGCGGCGGTCCGGACATCCCGGACCGCCGCTTCGTCGTCTCCGGATGCCCGCGGGGCCCGTCACGCCTCGACGGCGCCTGCGACGGCGATCACCGTCCGCTCCAGGAACGCCGCGATTTCCTCCGACACGAGATCGGTGTCGATCGCGCTCTCGACGAGAGCCTCCTCGGCGAACGCCACCCACGAGCGCAGCGCGATCCGGAGCATCACCGTGTCGGCGGCGCCCAGCTCGAGGAACACCGCGACCACCCGCTCCGCCTGCAGCTCGCGCGCCTGCTCGACGACCTCCCGCACCTCGAGGTCGCCGCTGGCCACACCGCGCACCAACGAGTAGAACGTGCCGCGGTGGTCGCGCACGAACTGCACGATGCGGTTAAGCGTGTCGCGCAGGCGGTCGAGCGGCGCGAGATCCGCGAGGGGCTCGGTGGCTCGCAGCATGCTGTCGCGGGCGGTGCGCACGACCTCGCGGTGCAGCCCCTGCTTCGAGCCGAAGTAGTGGAAGAGCAGTCCGCGCGACACCCCGGCCTCGGCGGAGAGGCCCTCGATCGTGAGCTCGTCGAGGGGATGCTCGGCCAGCGCGGCCACGCCGAGCGCGACGAGCTGCGCCCGGCGTTCGTCGGGGGTTAAGCGGGTGCGCCGATCCTCCATGCAGCGAGCCTACCGGCGAGGTCGGGGACGGGGCCGGGCCGGCGAGGCGGACGGGGGCGGGGCCGTGGGCATTCGCGCGACTGCGACGGGGTCGACGGCCGCACAACTCCGGAACTCTGGGACGACGGGGCGGCGAGCATCCGGAGTTGTGGACTGCCGCCAGGCGTGGCGTTCCAGAGTTCCGGAGTTGCGACGGCCCCTCCGAGCGCCGGCCGACCCCGCGCTATTGACATCTCGTCAATAACGCATAGTCTCCTGTGTGGGCGTTCGGCTTGTCACCCGGATGGGGGTGAGCCGCCCTCATTGTTCGAACGGTAGATCGAGGAGGATCTATGAAGTTCCGCAAGCTCACCGGCTCGCACGCCGGCCGCATCGTTCTCGCCGCCGTGCCCGTCGCGGTCGTTTCGACGGTGCTGATGGCCGGCGTCGCCAACGGTGCCGTGCCCGTGTCGTTCTCGGTGTCGGGCAGCCAGTTCCAGATCAGCGCCTCCCAGCTCGACGGCACCGGATTCTCGCAGTACGCCGGCGTCGCACCCGACACCGCCGGCAAGAACCACCAGGTCGCGATCGCGAACATCGGCTCGGCCAAGCTCGCCGACCTCTGCCAGTCGGTGATCACCGACACCCCGATGGGCAAGGTCGGGATGCTCATCACGGCCGGAGGCGGAGCCCCGGCGACGGCGACCGACCTGCAGATCGGCATGACCGACCTCAAAGGTGACGCGACGTTCAACAACATCCGGATCGGCGTCGACGCGTCGACGGTGAACACCAAAGCCAAGGGGAGCGCGGGCGACTTCGCCCAGGACGCCGACTCGGTCTCGATCAAGGGCGTGCAGCAGACCGCGTGGAGCACCCAGGCGTCGGTCTTCAACCTGACCGGGATGCACGTGCAGTTGACGGACGGATCCAAGGGATGCTTCTGACGGACGAGCCGCGGCGCAACGTGAACCGAGACGTGAACCGAGACGAGAAGGACCGGAACGTGCATCCGGGAGCGTGGGCGCGGTTCACGACCTGGCGACGCGGACGACCGTTCGTCGGCGGACTGCTGACGGCGCTCGGCGGCATCGAGATGTTCTTCTCGGGCCAGCTCGACATCGGCAAGATCCACGTGCAGCTCGGCATCGAGGGGCTGCAGGCGACGATCATCCCGGTGCTGCTGGTTCTGCTGGGCATCCTGGCCGTGGCGATGCCGGTGCACCGCATCTTCTACGGCGTGATCGCGCTGGCCGTGGCGGTCTACTCGCTGATCGGCGTGAACCTCGGCGGCTTCTTCATCGGGATGCTGCTGTCGACGATCGGCGGGATCATGGTCGTGGCGTGGATGCCGAAGACGGTGGTCGCGGCCGAGCCTGAGGCCACGTCTGCGCAGACGGAGATGGAGACGGAGCTGGAGCCGGAGCCGGAACCCGAGCTGCAGCCCGACCGCGAGCCCGGGAGGGACCTCTGACCGCCCCCGGTCGCCGGCGCCGGGCGGCGGCAGCGCGCATCGGCGGCGCTACGTTCATCGCCGTCGGCCTCTGCGGCCTCGGCGTCGCGGCCGTCCCCACGGCGGTCCCGGCCGACCTGTGCATCCCGCTCTTCATGTCGTGCGGCACACCGTCGCCCTCGCCGACGCCCACCCCCACGCCGACCCGCTCGGGACTCCCGCTGCCGATCGCCCCGGTCCCGACCATCCCACTGCCGGGCGGCGGTTCCTCGACCGGCACGCCGACCCCCGGCGCCACCACCGCACCGACGTCTCCCCCGGTCGCACCGAAACCGGATGCCGGAGCACCGACCTTCACGCTGCCCGCCGCCCAGCTCACCGGCAGCTCGATCTCCTTCGCGGGCATCCCGACCGTCAGCGTCGTGAAGGTCCCCCTCGCGAACGGTACGACGACGCCCGTGCTCAAACTCACGGCCGACGACATCGTGATCACCGACTTCCACCTCAACGTCCGCAAGTCGACGGGGCCGCAGCTGCTCACCGACGCCGGTCGCATGGAACTCCGCGGTCACGTGCAGGTGTACGTCGACTCGGTCACGGCCGTGCTCGGCGACGGCACGCCGCTCACGCTCGGCGCCGACACTCCCCCGCCCGACAACAAAGTCCCCGCGGCGCTGCTGCGCGTGCATCTCGGACTCGTCGGCGTGACCGCCGACCAGATCTCGCTGATTCCGTCGAACCAGGTGCTGACGGAGTAGCGGCACACCTAGCCGCACGCCTGCCCGCACGCCGCATCCGGCACTCGCTAAGGTTGGCCCGTGCCCGAGACCTCGCCCGCCTCCGTCGACCTCTCCGCCCTCTCGAGCCCGGTCTCGAAAGACGAGGCCGCGCAGTTCCGCAGCGCAGCGCGCGCATCCGGCGGCCGGTGGCCATCGCCCGGGATGCCGCTCATCGTGCTCATCGCGTGGATCCTCGCCGCGATCGTCGTGCTCGGCGTGCTGCTGCCGTCGCTCGCCGACGCGAATCCGGTCGGCGCCATCGTCGCCCTGCTCGTGGCCGCCGCCATCGTCGTCGCGCTCATCGCCGTTCGGATCGTCACCTCGCGGAACCGCTGGGCGACCTGGCTGCGGCTCGACCGTTTCGCCCGCGCCAACGGGATGGTCTTCACGGCACAGGCGGACGCGCCCGCCTATCCGGGTTCGATCTTTCAGATTGGCACGGAGCGCGTCCTCCTGAACCGGCTCACGACGGCCGCGGGCAACCCGGGGCGCTTCACCGACCTGGCCACCTATCGCTACGTGACCGGGTCCGGAAAGTCCCGCGAGGTGCACACCTGGGGCTACCTCGCCATCCGACTCGACCACACGCTCCCCCACATCGTGCTGGATGCGCGTAGCAACAATGGACTCTTCGGCGCGACGAACCTGCCTGCCGAGTTCTCCCGGTCGCAGAGGCTCTCGCTCGAAGGCGACTTCGACCGCTACTTCACGCTGTATTGCCCGAAGGACTACGAGCGCGACGCCCTCTACCTGCTCACTCCGGATCTGATGGCGCTGCTGATCGACGAGGCGCAGGACTTCGACGTCGAGATCGTCGACGACTGGATGTTCGTCTACTCCATGCAGGCACTTGAGCTGTCGTCCCCGGGCGTCGCGCGCCGGATGTTCCGCATCCTGTCGACCGTCGGGGCGAAGGCGACCGGCCGCGCGGAGCGGTACGGAGACGACCACGCCGGCTCCGTCGCCGGCGTGGTCGTCGCACCCGGCGGACGTCGACTTCGTCGCGCCTTTCCGGCGCTCGGGCTCGTGGTCGCTGCGGTCATCGCCCTGTGGTGGCTCGTGCCTCTGTTGTGGGGTCAAATGCAACCTTAGGGTTGCATGTGCTTCTGAATGGTGCAACTATGTGGTTGCAGCATTCAACCGAAAGGACCAGAATCATGACCGTGACCTCCAACGAACCCTCCGTCGTCGACGCCGGCGAATTCACCGTGCGCCGCACCATCGGAATCGCCGCGCCGCTCGAGAAGGTGTGGGCCGCCATCACCGAACCGGCGCTCATCTCCCAGTGGTTCCCGCAGCGGGCGACACTCGACGGCTCCGGCGCGGGCGCCACGGGCGTCTTCAGCTGGGACGACTACGGCGACGTGCCATTCGTGATCGAAGAGCTCGACGAGCCCCGGATGATCGCCTACCGCTGGGGCAACTCGGACCCGGCCGGCGCCGCGCAGGTCGACCGCGACCACTCCACCGTGTTCCGCTTCACCGTGGAGCCGCTCGACGACGGCGGCACCCGCCTGACGGTCGTCGAGACCGGCTTCGACACTCTGGCCGACCCCGCCGCCGGCATGGAGAGCAACCGCGGCGGCTGGAACTCCGAGCTGGACGAGCTGGTCGCCTACCTCGAGGGCGGCGCGTGACCTCGACCACCCTCGTTCCCGTGTTCGCGGCTCTCGGCGACGAGACCCGCTGGAGCATCCTGGTGGCTCTCGGCGAGGGCGACGCGTCCGCGTCCGCCCTCGCCGGGCGCCTCCCGGTGACCCGGCAGGCCATCGCCAAGCACCTCGCCGTCTTGGAGGCGGCGGGGCTGGTGGAGTCCGTGCGGGTCGGCCGCGAACTGCGGTACCGCGTGCTCGGCGCGCAGCTGGCGAAGACGGCACGCCGCCTCGACGAGATCGGCGCCGAATGGGACCGCCGCCTCGCCGCGATCAAGCGGATCGCCGAGGGCTTGTAGCCGCGCGCGGCTGGCCATCCTCGCGAGAGGTGCCGAATGTGCGTCATTCCACTCGAATGGCGCGCATTCGGCACCTCTCGCGCGCTCGGGTTCAGGCGAGGTTGGCGAGGAGCTGGCCGACAGTGAAGTCGAAGCGCTCGTGGCCGGTGCCCGAGGTCAGCTCGGCCGCGTAGCGCCGCGTCTGCGGGAACCGGTCGGCGGGCAGCGCAGTGAATCGGCGCACCACCTCGTCGCGCTCCTCGCGGGTGACGAACCAGGCGTCCTCCTCGTGCCCCCTCCGCTGCGAGACCAGCGAGAGTTCCAGCGCGTAGACGCCCACGTAGAGGAAGAGGGCGTCGATCGTCCACGCCGCCTCCTGCGGTTCGACGCCGCCCGCGATCAGGATGGCCAGCATCCCTTCGTTGATGCGCAGCACGTCGAGGTTGGTCACGATCATGGACAGCGCCGCCCGCGAGATGCCCGGATACGCCAGGTATTGATCGCGCAATTGCGCGCAGACGTCGGCGATCTGCTCACGCCAGGTGTCCGCGTCGGGCTCGGGCAGCACCAGCTGGTTGCAGAGCCGGCCGATGATCAACTCGTCGATGTCGGCCTTGTTGACCACGTGCGCGTAGAGCGAGGCCGGACCCGTATCGAGCAGAGCCGCGACGCTCCGCATGGTCAGAGCGTCGTAGCCCTGGGTGGCGACGATCTCGAGTGCGGCATCCGTGATGCGCTCGACGGTGATCGGCTGCTTGCGGGGCGCCTCCGCCACGGCGGCGTCGCCTGACGGGGCGTGGCGGGCGGCGCGGCGCTGTTTCGGATCGGCGGACATGGTGCTCAGTCTAGCTTGACACGAACGTTGTTCCAAGCGTATAACGGTGTTCGTACTCAACGAACAGTGTTCGTTCACGACTTCCGACATCGCCGCCCTCTGTATCTCGAAGCCCGGCGCGTGTCGCGCATCCACACGCCGACTTCCCCCCTCACCTTCCGGAAGGAGCACCCATGAGCGCCCACCGTCACGACGACCTCCCCCCGTCCACCCGCTCACCCCAGTCCGCTCGACCGCCGCAGCCCCGCTGCTCACCGCGGTCCCTGCGGGAGGCGTGGCTGGCCCTGACCGGCCTGTCCGCCGTCTTCCTCTTCGAGATGCTGGACAACTCGATCCTGAACGTCGCCCTGCCGACGATCGGACGCGACCTGCAGGCGTCGACCATCGCCCTGCAGTGGGTGACCGGCGCCTACGCCGTCGTGTTCGGCGGCCTGATGCTGGTCTTCGGCGCGATCGCCGACCGGTTCGGCCGCCGGCGGATCATGCTGCTCGGGTTGACGCTGCTCGGCGTCGCGAGCCTGGCGACCGCATTCGTCACGACCGCCGAGGAACTGATCATCGTGCGCGCCGCCATGGGCATCGCCGCGGCGATGACCACCCCCGGATCCATGGCGCTGGCCTTCCGCCTCTTCGACACGGAGAGCCTGCGCGTGCGCGCACTGACCGTCATCACGACCGTCGGACTCGTCGGCCTCGCGATCGGCCCGACCGTCGGGGGCCTCGTGCTCGCGATCGCTCCGTGGCAGGTGCTGCTGCTCGTGAACGTTCCGGTCGCCATCCTGGCGATCATCGGCGTGCGTTTCGGCATCGCCGCAGACGACGCCGCCGACCTGCACCGCGATCCCGTGGACGTCGCGGGCGCCGTGCTGGGCACCGCGACGATCGTGCTCGCCCTCATCGCGCCGACGCTCTTCCTGAACGAGGGCGCCGGCTCCTGGGTGCCGTGGACCGTCACCGCGGCGGCCGTCGTCGCCGCGGTGCTCTTCGTGATCCGGGAGCGCACGGCACGCCATCCGCTGCTCGATCTCGCGCTCATCGCCCGCCCGCTCGTCTCCAGCGGCCTGGCCTTCAAGGCCGCCGCCGGACTCGCGACCGCCGGAATGGGCTACCTGGTCACCCTGCAGCTGCAGCTCGCGTGGGGGTGGCCGCCCGCGCTGGCCGCGCTCGGGATGCTCCCCCAGGTCATCGTGCTCGTCGCCGCCGGCCCCTTCATCAACCCGTTCGTCGAACGCGTCGGCCTCGAGCGGTCCGCCTGGATCAGCGCGATCGCCGTCGTCGCCGGCCTCGCCGTCTACACGCTGCTCGGCAGCTCGGGCTACGTCTGGGTCGCGCTTTCCCTCGCCCTCGTGGCGGCCGGGATGCGCGTGGTCGGCGTCGTCGCGGGCGTCAACGTCCTCCGCGGCCTCCCCGAGAACCGCACCACCATCGGTGCCGCCCTGGTCGACACCGCGACCGAGGTCTCGTCGGGCGTCGGCCTCGCCGTGACGGGCACGATCCTCGCGGCCCTCTTCACCGGGGACATCGCCTCGGCGCACTGGAGCTCGCAGCAGGCGGCGGAGTTCCAGGGTGCTGTGACCATCGCCGGGGCGACGCTGACCGTCGTGGCGGGTGCACTCGTCGGGTGGGCGATCGTGCGATCGCGGAGGGCCGCGGCGCGCGGCGAATAGCCGCGTGCCCGACCGCGGGAAGCGCGTAGCATCCGGAGACGGAATCGATCGCCGACACATCGTTGTCGCAATCGACTACGGGCCGGATGCGAGGATGCTGTCATGCCGTCCTCCCAGTCACTGAGCGAAACCGATCGCCGCCTGGTCGCGACGTGGGCGGCGGACTGCGCTGAGCGCGTTCTGGTCGTGTTCGAAACAGAGGCTCCGACCGACGATCGACCACGGGACGCCATCGCCCGCACGCGTGCGTTTGCGCGGGGCGAACTCGATGCTGCCGGTGAGATCCGGCGCCGCTTCGTTGCCGGCCGAGCCGCGCACGCTGTGAGCTCTCGCGCTTCCGTGGCGGCTGCGCGAGCGGCAGCACAGTCCGCCGGTGTGGCGCACATGGGGGCGCACGCTCTCGGCGCGGCCGCCTACGCAGCAAAGGCTGTCGGCCTGGCCGCTCCCGACCAGCCCACCGCTGTCGCCGACGAGATCGCCTGGCAACTCGACCACATGAGCCCTGAGGTGAGGGCCGCGCTCCGACAGCTGCCTCCGCTCGGTGAGGACTCGGCGGGTCCGCTGGGTCCGGGACTGCTCGCCTCGGGCATCCTCGGCTCGACCATCCGCGCGATTCAGGCAGCCGTCGCCGCCTCGTGATCTAGTCGGACGTCACGCGATCGTGATTGACCCCGGATCTCGGCCCCGAGTTCCCAGGGCGCACGTCACGCGGCGGCCAAGTGACCAGCAAGAAGGCCGAGATCGGGCCGAAGAAGAACGTCAGCACGAACCAGCTCCACGCTGACCGGTTTCGCGTTCTCGCATAGCCGCCCGCCAGGATCGCGACCGTCAACCAGAGCGCTGAGACCAAGGGCGTGATCGAAGAGTCCACCATTTTCCGTACGCTATCACCGGCGCGGCCCGTTCCGTCGACACCCACCACCTCCGGTGTCCGCGGTCCGTGCGACCATTCACTCGACGAGCGAGTGAGCGGAGGCGGGCATGCGGGGCGAGGCGACCGTGCTGCACGCCGACCTCGACGCGTTCTACGCCTCGGTCGAGCAGCGCGACGCACCCGCGCTGCGCGGCCGCCCGGTCATCGTCGGCGGCGGCGTGGTGCTGGCGGCGAGCTACGAGGCGAAGGCGCGGGGCGTGCGCACCGCGATGGGCGGCCGGCAGGCGCGCGACCTGTGCCCGGAGGCCGTGGTCGTCCCGCCGCGCATGGACGCGTATTCCACGGCGAGCAAGGACGTGTTCGCGATCTTCCGCGATACGACGCCGCTCGTGGAGGGGCTGTCGATCGACGAGGCGTTCCTCGAGGTCGGCGGGCTCCGGCGCATCGCGGGCACGCCTGAGCAGATCGCGATGCGCCTGCGGGAGCGGGTTCGGGCCGAGGTCGGTCTCGCCATCTCGGTCGGGATCGCGCGTACCAAGTTCCTCGCCAAGGTCGCGAGCGCGGTGAGCAAACCGGATGGGCTGCTCGTGGTCGAACCCGACCGGGAACAGGAGTTCCTGCTCCCGCTTCCGGTGGAAAGACTGTGGGGCGTCGGCGCCGTCACCGCGGAGAAGCTGCACCGGCTCGGCATCCGGTATGTCGGTCAGCTGGCGGAACTCGAAGAGGCCACGGCAGAGCGGCTGCTCGGCAAGGCGACCGGCGCGCACCTGCACGCATTGGCCCGGCTGCGGGATCCGCGGCCGGTCGACACCACGAAGCGCCGCGGATCCATCGGCTCCCAGCGTGCGCTCGGAAGCCACCCACGCACGGCCGAGGAGCTCGACCTCATCCTCACCCAGATCGTCGATCGGCTCGCTCGACGACTGCGCGACGGCGACCGCACCTGCCGCACCATCGTGCTGCGCCTCCGCTTCGGCGACTTCGCCAGAGCCACGCGGTCGCGCACGCTCGGCTTCCCGTCAGACAGGACATCCGTCCTGCTCACGATCGCCCGAAGCCTCCTCGCTGCGGCCCTCCCCGAGGTCACGGAACGCGGCATCACGCTCATCGGCATTTCGCTGTCGCAGCTGGGACGATCCGACAGTTTCCAGCCCGAACTGCCGATCGATTGGGAGGACGGGGCGCGCCTCGACACCGTGCTCGACGCCGTCCGCGATCGCTTCGGTGCGACCTCCGTCGCTCGCGCCGCCCAGCTCGGTCGCGACCCCGGCTGGTCGACCCCGCTGCTTCCCGAACACGAATGACGCGAGCCCATCCGGCGGCGAACGGGGCTATCGGCCCTGACGCTTCTTGAACGGCTTCGGCTGCCCCTTCACCGCCGGGGCACGACCTTTGCCCTTCGAGGCTTTGGCTTTGCCGCCGGCCGGCTTCACCGGCTTCTCGACCGTGACCGGTGTCGCGGCGATCTCGTCCCGCGCCGTGACAAGAAACAGTTCTCCGGCCTTGGTCAGCCGGGTGGTGGGCTCGCGGATGACGAGTGGAGTCCCCACCTCGTCTTCGAGCTTCGCAATCGACGAGTAGAGCGAGGCGAGCGGGATGTTCAGAGCGCGTGCTGCACGTGGAAAGTGCAGCTCCTCGGCCACGGCGACGAACCGAACGAGCAGGGTGATGTTCATCCGCGGGACGTCCCGGTGCTGAACCAGTTCTTTGCCATCCCCCAAGACTAGGACGTCCACCGGCGGGCCCGGCCGGCTCAGCGCGTCCCAGCAGCCGACTAGCTGTGGTCTTCGCGTCGCCGTTTCGCGTCGGCCTGCTCCGCCTCGACCGCGCGGTGGATGTTGCCGTGGATGTGGTCCGCCCCGATCAGGTCGATCACACCGTCGCGCTCGAGCACGGCGCGGGGCGACGGCTTCAACCGAGTGAGGCGCAGATTCACACCGGCGTCGCGGGCGAGAGCCACGACATCCGTCAGCTTGGCCGCGCCCTGCGAGTCGATGAAGTTGATGCCCCCGCAGTCGATCACGATGCCGGTCAGGTCCGGGTTGGCATGGATGACCTCCCGCAGATGGTCCTCCAGAGCATCGGCGGTGGCGAAGAAGAGGCCGCCGTCGAACCGGACCACCGCCACCCCGGGCACGATCTCGTCGCCGGGGAACGCGTCGACCTCGCGGAAGACCTGCGTACCCCGCTCGCGACCGAGCGTCGGCATCTCCGGATGCGTGGCCACCGCGACCAGCCAGGCCAGCGACAGGCCGATCCCGATGATCACTCCGGCGAGCACGCCGAACACCAGTGTTGCGAGGAGCGCGACGATCGCGATCCAGAAGTCGACCTTCTTCACCTTGAAGAGCCGCCGCATCTCGGGAAGGTCCATCATCCCCATCACGACGGCCTCGATGATCAGCGCTCCGAGCACTGCCTTGGGGAGGTTCGAGAACAGCGGCGCCAGAAACAGCAGGGTGAGCAGCACGGTGACGCCCGAGGTCAGGGACGCCACTCCCGTCTTCGCGCCGGACCGGTCGTTCAACGAGCTCGCGGACAGGCTGGTCGAGACGGGCATCCCTTTGAACAGCCCCGCGGAGATGTTGGCCAGCGACTGCGCGACCGACTCCTGGTTGATGTCGATCTGGTAGCGGTGCTTCGCCGCGAACGTGCGCGCATCGCCCGCGGTCTGCGAGAAGCCGATCATCACCAGCGCCACCGCGGCGAGGGCAACGGTTCCCGCGTGCTCCCACAGCTGCTGGAGATCCGGGACCTCCAGCGACGGCAGACCGCGCGGCACGTCGCCCACCAGGGCCACGCCCTTGGCCCCGAGGTCGAACAGCGCCGCCGCGACCAGTCCGCCCACCACGAGCACGAGCGCGCCGGGCACCCGTGGAGCGATCGCCCGGAGCCCGAAGACGACGACCAACGAGATCACGCCGACCAGCACCGTCGTCCCGTGCGCGTCGCCGAGGGTTCCGAACCAGGACCACAGTTCCTGGATGGGGTTGGAGCCGGTGGTCTTCGTGCCGGTGAGCTTGGGCAGCTCCCCGATCACGACGTCGATCGCGGCACCGAAGAGGAAGCCGGTGACCACCGCACGCGACAGGAACTGCGCGATCCAGCCCATCTTGAACACGGCAAGCAACAGAAACAGGATGCCCGACGCCAGCGTGATCCCGGCGACGAACGATGCGACATCCTGCTCGCCGGTGATTCCGGCCGCGAGCACGGCACTCGCGGCCACCGCCGCCAGTCCCGAACTCGGACCCATCGAGATCTGCCGGGAGGTTCCGAAGATCGCGTACGCCAGGGCGCCGGCGGCCGCCGCGTAGAGGCCGTTCTGCAGCGGAATCCCCGCGATCCCGGCGTACCCGAGGTTCTTCGGGACGATGAGGGCGGCCACAGTGACCCCGGCGATCAGGTCGCCGCGCAGCCACGAGCGGTCATAGTTGCGGAGCTGCCCGATGATCGGGACCCGAGCGAGTCCTCGCCGCTGCGCCTTGGCCATGGGCCAGTCTTGCGCAACGGCGGCGGTTGCGCCAGAGGTCGAACCCCGGCGTCAGGCAATGTCAGTCTGACGCCGACTCGTCGACGACGTCGTAGGTCACGTGCGTGGCCCGCGGAGAAACGATGACCTCCCGTTGCACCAGCGCCCTCCTGCCCCCGAGGGTGAAGAGCCGGGTGCCGGCCCCGACCAGCAACGGCGAGTAGTGGATGCGCAGCTCGTCCACCAGCCCGGCCGCGAGGCATTGATCCACGACGTTCGCGCCACCCATGACGACGACGTCCTTGTCGCCGGCCGCCTCGCCCGCAACCCGGACGGCCTCGGCGACGCCGCCGGTGACGAACCGGAACCGCGAAGCGAGACGCACCTTCTCCGGCGGTTCGTGGGTGACGACGAAGCACGGAGGGGCGACCGACTGGTCTTGGTCGTAACCGTAGCCGACGTCGTCGTTCCAGCCATCCGGGCCGTCAACGACGTCGAAGAGCCGGCGGCCGAGAACGACCGCGCCCGTGCTCTCGTAGGAGCGGGCGAGCACCTCGTCGTCGATCGGCGATCGAGGCTCTTCGAGCACCCAGGCGTGGATGCCCTCTCCGTGAGTGCCGAGTCCGTTGGTGGGCCCGGCGTCGGGTCCCGTGACGTAGCCGTCGACCGAGATGGAGATGTCGGCGATCACTCTGCTCATGATGTTCCTCCTACTTGTCAGTCGTGTCAGTGCTCGTCAGTCGTGTCAGTGCTCGTCAGTCGCGTCGTGCTCGTCAGTCGTGTCGTGCTCGTCAGTCGCAGAAGTGCGCGACAGGTACAGCACGGCGGGTCCGGTCGTGATCGGTGAGGTGAATTCGACCACGCTCGCCGTGTCGTCGACCGTCAGTCCGTCCGCCGGCACGGTCTCGCGACGGTCGATTCCGAACCACTCCACCTCATACGTACCCGGGGCGAGCTCGATCGTGAAGGCGTCGGCGGCACTGTCCGCCTGGAGCACGAGGTACTCGACGCCAGGGTTGACCAGTGCGAAGCCGTCCGAGCCGACATCCGTCACCGGCCGCATGTCGACCAGCCCGACCCGCTCCGCGAACCGGCGCGTGTCTCCCATCGCCCACCGTGCGGGCTCATACGCCTCGAACGGCGGCACGCCCGTGTCGGCCGGTTCCGCACCGGTCGGTTCGAGCCCGGCGATGAGGCCGTAGTCCATCAGGATCGGGTGGTGACCGCGCAGGAACGTCTTCCACGCCCAGAGCGCGTCGCCCTGCCCGGGCGCGTAGTGGTCGGTGTCGCTGATGACGACCTTCGTCCCGTCCGCGACAGGAGGGTCCACGTACCAGCGCGACGGCGGAGATCCCGGCGCCATCGGGTGTCCCCCGTCGGCGAAGATCTCGTCGTCGTACCCCGGCGAGATCCATTCGGCGCGACTTTCGAGCAGCGGATCGTTGACCGCGGTCTGCACCGCGACGGGGAACTGCATCGTCATGCCGATCGGGTGCGGGTCGTAGCCGTGCGCCTGCTCGTGCTGCTTGACCAGGTCGATCACCCGGTACTGCCAGTCGGTCGTGTCTCCCCAGCGCGGCGCCGTGTCCAGGCCGAGGTATCCCGCGAACTCGTCGGTGACGGTTCCACCACCTGCGGACTCGTTGGCCACCTCCCACAGCACGTTGGGGAGGTCGTGGAGCGTGTCGACGACCCTCCTGATGTACGCATCCTGAGTCGACTGGATGCGCGGGTCGAGCGGCAGCACCTGCAGGTCGTCGATGGAGGCGGCCCCGATGCCGTTGACGTTGTTGTCCTTGTGGAACGGGTGCCCTTCGATGTGGTCCGGCGCAGGGCTGAGGTGGAGAGCCCAGCCGTCGAAGAGCATGACGCCGACGTAGATGCCGGCTTCGCCGGCCGCGACGACACGGTCGCGCAGCCGCTGGAAATAGGCGTCGTCGAGTCGGTCGAGGTCGAAGCGCGGCTTGCCGTCCTTCGCGACGCCCGCGCCGGTGCGCTGCCACGGCTGCGGGCTCATGTTCAGGTGATAGTTGCCACCGGCGGCCTGCGACAGGAACTGCTCCCACCGCCACAGGCGGATGAAGTTGTGACCACGTCGCCGCAGGAATTCGAGGTAGGCGTCGTAGTCCATCCGCTCGGGTTCGGCCGGTCCTTCGCGGCCGGGCCCCATGCCATCCTGCAGGTTGTTCCAGATGTGGGAGCCCGTGAGGTAGACCGCGCGCCCGGCATCGGGGCCGGATGCGGGGGTGAAGTACCGCGGGTTCCGCTCTGAGACGACGAGTGGTCCCGTCGCCATCCGTGTGGTCGTCATGGTCGTCATGGCCGTCTGCTCCGTTCGTGCGATGAATCGCTCTGGAACGAGTCTCGTGAGAGCGGCCGGCGCGAACATCGGCCACCTGGCCGATCCTTGCGTGCGGGTGGCCGATGTGGCAATGGTGGGCGCCGGGCTCGCGTGGCAGTGTTGTCCCATGAACGCCAGCGACGATCACTCGATGCGCTCGCCGACGGCTCGGACGAACGTGCCCGGCGTTCCGCGGACACGTTTCGTCGGACGCACGCAGGAGCTCGAACTGGTGTCGGGACTGTTGGAGCGCAATCGCCTCGTGACCCTCACCGGACCGGGCGGCGCCGGCAAGACGCGGCTGGCCGTGGAGGTCGCGACGAGCGAGGCGTCGCGCGGTGCAGATGGCGCGTACTGGGTAGACCTGTCGACTCTGGCGGACGGCTCTCGGGTGGCCGAGGCGATCGCGCTCGCAGCGGGCGCCCCTGTGGTCGCGGACCAGCTCCGCGCGCTGAACGCTCACCTTGCCACGCGTGAGTGCCTGCTGTGCATCGACAATGCCGAGCACCTCCTCTCGGGCGTCGCGGATGCGGTGGCTGCGGTGCTGCAGGAGTGTCCCGAGGTGCACGTGCTTGTCACCAGCCGTGAACCGCTCGGGCTGGCGGGCGAGGTCGTGTCGGGAGTTCCTCCGCTCGCCGACGAGGATGCCGTCGAGTTGTTCGTCGATCGCGCCCGGCTTGCGCAGCCGGCATTTGCCCTGGACAGCGCCTCCGAGCCGGCGATCCGTTCCATCGCTGCGCATCTCGACGGCATCCCCCTCGCTCTCGAGCTCGCGGCTGCGTGGATGCGCACCCTTTCGCCGCAGCAGGTGGAGGCCGGGCTGGACGATCGCTTCGCCTTGCTGGTGCGGGGCCCGCGTGGTGCTCAGCGCCGGCAGCTCACGTTGGCGGGGTCGATCGACTGGAGCTACGCGCTGCTGGACGAGGCCGACCGTGCCGTGCTGCGTCGCCTCTCGGTGTTCGCCGGGTCGTTCGGGCTCGACGCTGCACAGTATCTCTGCGCCGACGGCGGCGGCGGCACGGTCGGCACCAACGGCACCGACGGCACCGGCGCTCTGACCGCGGCGGAAACCCTCCTGGCCGTCGGGCGGTTGGTCGACAAGTCGCTTATCGTCGCCGAGCAGCGCGACGGTGACGCGCGCTACCGGCTCCTGGAGACCATCCGCGCCTACGCGACGGCGCGCGCCATCGAGGCGAAGGACCGCGACCTCGCACGTGCGCGTCAGCTTGCGTGGTGTCTCGATTACGTGCAGACCGCTGAGCTCGATCGTGAGCAAGACACCGACCGGTGGCGCGCGGCACTGGCGATCGAGTACGACAACCTCATTTCTGCATTGGATTTCGCGCTCGGCGCTGACGATCCGAGCGAGGGCCGCCGGCTCGCGGCCCTGCTCGCCTGGTTCTGGCATTTCGATCACCGCGGACGTGAAGGCCTCACCATGCTTCGGCAGGCGATCGAACGCGCCCCGGATGAGCGATCCCTGCTCCAGGCGCGGCTGCTGACCGGCTTCGCTCTCGTCGCCGACACCGCCGGACCGCTCGACGTCGAGTACGACGCCGCTTCCCGCGCCCTGGAGCTGGCCGACGAACTCGGCGACGATGAGCTGCGCGCGCTCTGCCTGAACCTGCTGGCGGTCGGAGCGTTCTACGTGGATTTCGACGCGGCCTGGCGCCTGTGCGAACAGGCTCACGAGGCTGCCGTCTCCAGTGGAAACGTGTTCGTGCAAGGCGGATCGCGCGCCCTTCAGTCGATGATCCTGCACCTCCGCGACCGGCATCCGGAAGCCGAGTCGCTGGCGGACGCGGCCGTGCTGCAGGCGCTGCGCTTTCACCCCGGGATCCTCTCGACCCTGCTCACCTACCAAGCCGACGGCGCCCTCGCGTGCGGTGATCCCGTCCGCGCGGAGGCGCTGGCCCAGGAGGCGCTGCTCATCGCCGAGCCGCTCGGCGACTATCTGCGGCTCGGCTTCGCCCGCTCGGTGCTCGCGGAGATCATCGCCCTGCGCGGCGACCTGGCTCGTGCCGAAGAGGTGCTCGAGCCGATCACGACCCTGGCGGCGAAGGCCGACATCTTTGTTCCGGGCCTCGATCACTCCGCGGCGTTGCTCTCGTCGCTCACCGGTGACTCGTCGTCGGCCATCCGTTGGCTGGAGCGCTCCGCGGACTCGACGGAGCGCGGCACCCCCACCTGGATCGCGGGGCGTACGCTTCCCCGGCTCGGCGCGACGCTTGCGGACGCGGGCCGAGTGGACGAAGCAGCGACCATCCTGGACCGGGCCGTCGAGGTGTGCCGCCAGTTGCAGCTCCCCGGCGCCCTCGCCGAGGCGCTGTTCGCTCAGGCCGAGCTGGCCGCGCACGAAGCCGATGGCCTGGTCCGTGCCGCCGAACTCCACCATGAGGCGTTGACGATCCGCGTCGACCACGGCCTCGTCACCGCTCAGCTCGACAGCCTCGAAGCTCTGGCGAGCATCGGCTCGCGAATCACAGCCACGCCGGATGGCGTCCGTCTGTTGCACGCGGCGCAAACCGCGCGGGAGCGGATCGGGATCGCCCGTTCAGCGGCGCAGCGAGCCGCGTACGACGAGACGGTTGCACGACTTCGTCACGTCCTCGGGGACGAGGTTTTCGAGGAGGCCGCCGCCGAAGGGGCGCTGCTCCCCCTCGATCAGGCCGTGGCCTCTGCGCGGCGGATGCGCGGACGACGCGGTCGCCCGGCCGACGGCTGGGCAAGCCTCACCCCGACAGAGCTGCAGGTCGTTACCACGGTCGTCGAAGGACTCAGTAACCCCCAGATCTCCGCTCGACTCTTCATCAGCAGAGGGACCGTGAAGACGCACCTCTCGCACATCTTCGCCAAGCTCGGTGTCGCCAACCGTGCTGAGCTCGCGGCGGTGGCCGCGACGCGGTCTGCTGTGTAAGGGTCTCAGGCCGCATCCATTGAGCTTTCGCGACCTGGACCGAAAATCGCGCTCTCCAAGACGGGGCGGCGGAGACGATCGAGGCCGACCGCTCCGCCTTCGCCGCGTTACGAAGAGCGTCTTAGACGCGTCGGCTTCCCGTGAGCATCCGGACCAGGAACACGATCGCAGCAATGACGAGCAGGACGATCCCGACCCAGAGCAGGAAGTTCAGCGAGGAGACGAAGCCTCCGGTGAACAACAGGATGATGGCGATCACGGCAATGACGATCAGAAGAATATTCATCAGACGATCCTTTCTGGTTGATGAACTGACACCTCTACGCAACCACTCGGCAGGGTCGGTCGCCTCACCCCTAGGGGTGTAATGTGACCGCCATGTCGGCAGCCCTCGCAGCAACGACGAAGCCGTTCACGATCGCGCTCGTGGACGACTATGACGTCGTGCTCCTCGGCTTGGCGCGCATGTTCGACGGCTACGGCGACAGACTCGAGGTCGTAGAAATCGACGCGAACGCCCCGTTGGCCGAGTCGATCGACGTCGTCCTGTACGACGCCTTCGCTCAACCCGAGTCCGGTCATTCGCAGATCGGCGAACTCGTGAAGAACCCACGCGCACGCCATGTCGTGGTGTACACGTGGAACTTCCATCCCGAACTCATCGAGAGCGCCCGCACTCAAGGCGTCCACGGCTACCTCTCGAAGACCCTCACGGCCGCGGAGCTGGTCGCCGCCCTCGAGGCGGTGCATTCGGGGGACATGGTGGTGAGCGAGTCACCCGCACGCGCTCGCAGCGTTCACGGACTCGATTGGCCTGGCAGGCAGGAAGGGATCACCGATCGCGAGTCCGAAATCCTCGCACTGATCACGCAAGGCAAAAGCAATGCGGCGGTTGCCGAGCTCACCTATCTCAGCCCCAACACGGTCAAGTCGCACATCCGGAGCATTTATCGCAAAATCGGAGCCGACAGCCGCACCCAAGCGGTTCTCTGGGGAGTGGACCACGGCTTCACCCCGGACCATCGACGGATCGAGCGCTGGGTGGAGGCCCACTGACGAATGCGTCGGCTCGTCCTCGGGCGCACTAACGAGGGGCCGGCACAGCGAAAGGGGCGCAGCTGATGCTGCGCCCCTTTTCGTCCGGCAGACGTGGTCGCTGCGGTCAGCGGCTGATGTATCCGCCGTCGGTGTCGTGCTCCAGCGTGTAGTAGCGGGTGCTGCCGGTCTGTGCCGACAGTGCCCATGAGCGCTCGAAGCGTCCGGCGGTCGAGCCGTACTCGACGACGATGCGGTCTGCAGCGGTGGGCAGCTGGGCCGTCCACTGACGAGGCGAGCCCAGGCCCTCGGCCTGGAGCACCACCTGCGGGCCGGCCGCCCGGGGACGGCTGCTGAGTTCTGCTACCTGGGCGGCGTCGAGCCGGGTCTCGCTGATGGTGCGTGCGGTGAGTTCGACGTTCATGAGTACCTCCAATATAAATAAACGTTTAGTTGTATGGTAGTTCATGTCAGAGAAAGATGGAAGTGGGAGGCCGAATCGATGGCTAGACGGTACGACCGGGACGAGAGCGTCCGCCTGCTTCTGGAAGCGAGCGCCGAGGAGTTCGCGCGCCACGGCGTCGGGGGCGCGCGCATCGATCGGATCGCCGAGCGGGCCGAGGTCAACAAGGCGTCGATCTACTCCTACATCGGCAACAAGGACGACCTGTTCCAGGCAGCTCTGCAGACCAAGCTCGGTCAGCTGGCCGA
This sequence comes from Leifsonia sp. 10N434, assembly GCF_056394405.1. NCBI lineage: Bacteria > Bacillati > Actinomycetota > Actinomycetes > Micrococcales > Microbacteriaceae > Leifsonia > Leifsonia sp. 10N434. The sequence goes on from NZ_JBFTHV010000004.1 coordinate 348,083, forward strand.
CAGGGTGGCGATCCAATCGGACGACCTCGCCGCGTATGCCGGCGACTTGTTCGACTTCCTCACGGCAGAACCGGTCGTGGCCTGGCTGTTCGAGCAGGAGGGGCTGCACTACGGCACCAAGGATGTCCCGGCCCTCGCTGAGCGGTCCGACTACTTCCGATCGCGGGTCGCCGCGGTGCGAGACGCCCTTTGCGGGGATGGCGACGCCGAGGCGATCTACTTCTCCATCATCGCGATGTGCTACTGGTACGTGGCGGCGCCGCAGCTGGTCCGGATGGTGTTCGGCGACGTGTCTCTCGAGGAGGCCAAGAGTCGGTACCGCAGGCACGTTGTGGCAACGGCGAAGGACATGGTCACTCGGTGACGTTTCCGATAGCCGGCCTGCTGGTCGTCGCCGATGACGTCCACCAGGGCAAGCGCCATTACTGCGTGGATTCGTCCTGCGAATGGTGCGGCCTTGGCGGCCGCTGGAGGTGTCAGTTGAGCCTTCATGGCGCATCAGGTGGTCGCCGGTCGCCGCATTGTCGCCCCGCAATCATGCGTGCCCCTGGAGGGACTCGAACCCCCAACCTTCTCCTTAGGACGGAGCAGCTCTTCCATTGAGCTACAGAGGCTGACCCGTCGAGCTTAGCGAATGACGTGCTTGACGCCCGCACGACCACCGCGCGAACAGCGTGATTCGTGCGCAAAGGCACGATCGGTGCAGCCGGTGGTGCGTTTGCGCACCACGGGCGCTACGCCGCCGGCTCCAGGAAGTCGTGCCACTCGGGGGCAGCACCCTCGACGCCGCGCACGACCCACGACGCGTCGTGCGGCACCCGCGGAGTCACCCGCAGCGACCAGCCCATCTCGCCGGGCGTGCGGTCGCTCTTGACGTTGTTGCAGCGCAGGCAGCAGGCGACGAGGTTCTCCCAGCTGTCCGCGCCGCCGCGCGAGCGGGGCTGCACGTGGTCGATGGTGGTGGCGGTTTTGCCGCAGTAGGCGCAGCGGTGAGCATCCCGTCGCAGCACGCCCCGGCGCGACACGGGAACGGCACGGCCGCGCGGGATCCGCACGTAGCGGGTCAGGAGGATCACCGACGGTCTCTCGTAGCTCTCGCAGATGCCCCACACCGGGTGGTCCTGGTCGATGGCCACGACGGTGGCCTTCTGATTCATCACGAGCACCAGGGCCCGTTTGAAGGACACCACGGCGAGTGGCTCATAGCCGGCGTTGAGGACCAGTGTTCTCATCTCAGACCTTCCAGCAATCCGGGGAGGGACGGTGCGCTGGACACCCGCGGACGGGGCCAAAGAAAAAGGGCACTGTCCGTGAGGACAGCGCCCAGCGAAGCGGCGGCATGGCGGCGGCAGGCCACGCAATGGTGGCGGCAGGCCAGGAAGTCGTGCTGACGGAGGGCGAAATGGCCGCGCTCGAGCCTGGAGGCGGCGCTGAGCAGCTGTACCATCGGCACTCCCGGATCTCTCACGGTGTCAGGGCATCAGAGTAACGCAGAAACGGCGTACCACATATTCGTGGCACGCCGTTCCATTGCTGTGTTGCGCAGAGTTCACTCGCTGTTGACTCAGATGCCCAATCGCACGATGTAGTAGTCGCTGGTCCAGATCGGGCGGATCGAGATGCTGCGGCCGGTGTCGGGGGCATCCATGATGTTGCCGTTGCCGGCGTAGAAGCCGTCGTGGCCGGGCATGATGACCAGGTCGCCGGGCTGCGCGTCGGCGATCGAGATGCGCTTGCCCATGGCCGCCTGACCGGAGACCGAGTGCGGCAGGTTGATGCCGAACTGGGCGTAGACGAACATCACGTAGCCCGAGCAGTCGAAGCCGGCGGGCGTGGAGCCGCCGAAGACGTACGGGGTGCCGATGTACTGCTGCGCCACCGAGAACACCTGCGGGAGGCTGAAGCTCGGGTACGGCGGGTTGGCGAGGAAGTCGGAGACGGACGGGCCGGAGTAGCTGGTCGCGTAGTTGGCGAGCGAGACGGCGGCCTGCTGGCGGGCGACCTCGGCGGCCTTGGCCGCCTCTTCCGCCGCCTTCTGGGCGTCGAGCTGCGACTGCGAGGTGGCGCTGCGGGCGTCACGGGAGACGGCTGCTGCGGCGACCGTCTGCGGAACGGCGACGCTCTGCGGCTGCGCCTTCTTCATCCCGTCGATGGCCGAGGTCTTGAACTGCGCGTCATCGGCACCAGTGGGATTGAACGCGTAGGCGGGGATGGCCATGGTCGCGATGAGGCCGGCGGCCAGGGTCATGACGGCGACGTTGATGACGCCGCCCTTGACCTTCTTCTTGGTGGGCACCGGGCGGGTTGCGACTGCACCGGTCGCCTGACGGGCAGCGGCAGCGGCGACCGCGCTCTTCTGAGCGGCGGGGGTCGTCGCAACGGCGCCGGTCGCACCCTGCTTCTCGCGCTCAGCACGAAGCGAGCGGCGGGAGACGATATCGGTGGGTCCGGTGGGTTTCGGGTTGTTCGAAGGGCTCTCTTCAGAACCGGGCGTACCTAATAGGGCCAAGGTGTAAACCTCCTGCGCTCCCACAGCACTAGGTAGCTGCCCCGTCCTGGATGCTTATAGCTTCGGCTTCGCGGATCAAGAGACGGGATGTTGGGGGGTGGAGCGTCTTGACCCGGGTCCAGTGGCCGGCTTCTGGCCCTTCGGACTCGTTAGAGACTACGGGAGGTACCCCCGTTTGTCACATCCTTTTGAGGCTTTTTTAACAACTCGGTAACGGAATCTACGCGTCGGCGAAGATGTGCGCTGCGAGTTCGTTGGGCAGTTCGAGCCCGTTCTCGAAGCCGTCGATCTGCACGATCACGTACGAGCCGGCGGAAGCGAAAGTGCCGGTCGAGCCGGGAAAAACGCCCGCCTGCTTGAGCTGGAGGAGCAGCTCGGGGTCGACCTGGGCCGGCTCGCCCAGCCGACGGATCCTGGCAGTCGCCACCGAATCGCGGCCATCCACCAGCTCGACGAGGTTCACGAGACCCTCTGTACTGGGGGTGGAGGCGGCCTCGCCCAGCTCCTGGAGCCCGGGGATCGGGTTGCCGTACGGCGACTCCGTCGGGTGGCCCAGCATGGTCAGCAGCTTGCGCTCGACCTGCTCGCTCATCACGTGCTCCCAGCGGCAGGCCTCTTCGTGCACGTACTCCCACTCGAGCTCGATCACGTCGCTCAGCAGGCGCTCGGCGAGACGGTGCTTGCGCATGACGTTCACGGCCTTGCGGCGGCCGTCGTCGGTGAGCTCGAGGTGGCGGTCGCCGGAGACGACGACGAGACCGTCGCGCTCCATACGGCCGACGGTCTGCGACACCGTGGGGCCGGAGTGACCCAGACGCTCGGAGATGCGCGCACGCAGGGGGACGATGTTGTCCTCCTCCAGCTCCAGAATGGTGCGAAGGTACATCTCGGTCGTGTCGATCAGATCGGTCATGAACCCCTCCACGTGCTTGTGCGCAATGCGTCTGATAGAGCCTACTTGCTGGCGATGACAGCACGGCGCAGGCCCGCGGTGCGCAGCGCTCACGGGCCCTCGGTGATTGTCAACAGCCAATAGACTCTGGTTATGCCGGATGTGACGATTCCCACTGAACTGCTGCCCGCCGACGGTCGATTCGGATGCGGACCCTCCAAGGTCCGACAGGAACAGGTCGCGTATCTGGCCGGCGCCGGCGCGGAGATCCTCGGCACCTCCCACCGCCAGGCTCCGGTGAAGAACCTGGTCGGGCGCGTACGCGAGGGCCTGGGCGAGCTGTTCCGCCTGCCCGACGGCTACGAGGTCGTGCTCGGCAACGGCGGCTCCACCGCGTTCTGGGATGCCGCAGCATTCGGTCTGATCGAGAAGCGCAGCGAGAACCTGGTGTTCGGCGAGTTCGGCGGCAAGTTCGCCGCAGCGGCGAAGGCGCCGTGGCTCGACGCACCGCACGTGATCGAGGCCCCCGGCGGTTCGCGCAGCGAGATCGAGGTCGTCGACGGCGTCGACGTGTACGCCTGGCCGCACAACGAGACGTCGACCGGCGTGATGGCGCCCGTGCGCCGCGTGAACGGCGACGCCGGAGCGCTCACCGTGGTCGACGCCACCAGCGCGGCCGGAGGCATCGACATCGACGCGTCCCAGGCCGACGTCTACTACTTCGCGCCCCAGAAGAACTTCGCCTCCGACGGCGGACTGTGGTTCGCCCTCTTCTCCCCCGCGGCCATCGAGCGCGTCGAGCGCATCGCCGCGAGCGGCCGCTACATCCCCGAGTTCCTCAGCATCAAGAACGCGGTCGACAACTCGCGCCTGAACCAGACGCTCAACACCCCGGCGATCGCGACGCTGCTCATGCTCGAGAACCAGGTGCAGTGGATCAACGGCAACGGCGGCCTCGCCTGGGCGTCGAGCCGCACGGCGGAGTCGTCGAACGCGCTTTACACCTGGGCCGACAGCGTGGACTACGCCACCCCGTTCGTGACGAACCCGGAGCACCGCTCGCAGGTCGTCGTCACGATCGACTTCGACGACGCGATCGACGCGGCGGCCATCGCCAAGACGCTCCGCGCCAACGGCATCGTCGACACGGAGCCGTACCGCAAGCTCGGCCGCAACCAGCTGCGCGTCGCGACGTTCACGGCCATCGAGCCGGATGACGTGCGCGCCCTGATCGCGTCGATCGAGTACGTGGTCGGGCAGCTGGGCTGACCGGAGCCATCATGCGCCTCTGGCTTCGCGACAGCGAGCGACGGCCCGACCCGGTGCCCGTCGAGACGGATGACCGGCGGGCCGTGCTCGTCGGGCTAGGACTGTGGCTTGTCGCCCTCGTCGTCGTCCTCGTCTTCGGCCGCCAGCTCTCCGCTGCCGGAGACGGCTGGTGGTTCTGGACGGTCGTCATCGGACTCGTTCTCGGGCTCGTCGGCCTCGGCTACCTCACCGTCAAGCGGCGCTGAGTCGAGCGACTCCGAGTCGAGCGACTCCGAGTCGTCGAGCGCGGCCGCCTCCTCCGCGGGGAGGTCGAGGTCGGCGTCGACATCCGTCTCCTCGTCGTACGAGGCATCCGCGCTGTCGATGTCGATCCCATCGATGTCGTCGAGGTGCAGGTCGTGCACATCGCTGTCGTCGTCGAGGTGCAGGTCGTGCACATCGCTGTCGTCGTCGAGGTCGTCGTCGTCTTCACTGTCGTCGTCGAGGTCGTCGGACTCGTCGTCGAACGACTCGTCGTCCGACTCCTCGTCATCCGTCTCGTCGTCGTTCTCCATTTCGGCAGCGTGCAGGGCCTCCTGCGACGCCTGGTAGTCGGCGAGGCGCTCGGACCACGGCACCCAGTCGGGCGCGAGCAGCGCGCCGTCGCCGGGCATCAGCTCGACCTCGAGCACGCTCGGCTCCGACTCGTCGTCGATGCGCGAGATCGTGACCGTCCAGTTCCAGCCCGGATAGCCGGGCATCGTGCACGCGAACAGCAAGGAGAGCACGTGCTCGCCCTCGACCTGGTGGCCGAGCGGCGCGCCGATGGTCGAAGCGGGCGTGGTCTCGAGCAGAGCGGCGCGGGCGCGGTCGACGGCGTCGAGCAGCACCTCGTCCGCGACGAGCGGAGCGGCAGGCTCAACGGCCTCGGCAGCCTCATCAGCCGCAGAGGCAGTCTCCACGCCCTCAGCAGGCGCAGACTCGGTCTCGCCGGACTCCGCCGACTCGAACGGCAGCTCGGTGTCAGGCATCCAGATCATCCGCGACCCGCCGCAGCACAGCGGCGATCTTGGCGCCGTGAGCCTTGTCGGGGTACTTGCCGCGCTTCAGGTTGGCGCCGATGCCGTCGAGGAGCTTCACGAGGTCCTCGACGATGACCGCCATGTCGTCGGCCGACTTGCGGCTGAGCTTCACCAGGCTGGGCGGTGCGTCGAGCACGCGCACCGACAGCGCCTGCGCACCGCGCTTGCCGTCGGCGATGCCGAACTCCAGGCGGGTGCCCGCTTTCACAACCGTGCCGGCAGGCAGAGCCGAGGCGTGCAGGAAGACTTCCTGGCCGTCATCGGAGCTGATGAAGCCGAAACCCTTCTCGTCGTCGTAGAACTTGACCTTGCCGGTTGGCATGGGGACCTCATTTCACATGGGCGATCGAATGACCAACCTCAATTATCCTTGATTTCGTGACCCAACAGACCCCGCCCGCGGCAAGCCGCCTCCAGCGCATCCTCTCGTACATCGTTGCCGCGCTCGTCGCGGTGTCGCTCGCGTGCATCGCCGCCATCCTCATCGGCACCGCTCTCGGCGGTTTCGCCGCCCAGGGTTCGGGTGAGGGACTGTGGCCGACCGTGTTCCTTCTCCCCTATCTCGCGCTGCCGATCGCCTTCGTGCTGATCATCGTGCTCCTCATCGTCTCGGCGAGGAAGCGCAGCCAGGAGGCGAAGGCCGCGAAAGAGGCGGCAACCGGCAAAGGCAAGCGCTAGCACCGGCTGCCAGGCGTCGCGGCGATGACCAACACGCTCGCGCTGGCAGCGCGTCTGCGCGGGATGCCCGACGACGCGCTCTCCGTCGCGCTCGCCTCCCGCACCTTCCGCCGTCAGGGCGTCACCGACTTCTTCGACCTCGCCGACGCGCTCCTCGACCGCGACTCGGTGCAGCGCGTGCTCTCCGGGCTCGACCGCACCCTGCTCGCGACGCTCGTGGCGCTCGGCGAGAGCCAGCAGCCCCTGGCTCCGGATGCGGTCGCCACCCGACTCTCCACCGCCGCCGCGACGCCGGGGCTGAGCACCGCATCCGCTCGGGCGGCCCTCAGCGCCGTCTCCGACGCCCTGCTGGCGCATCCGGAGGGCGACGACCGGTTCGCCGTCTACGACGCCGTCTCCGAGCAGCTCGCGGCCTGGCCGGGCATCGGCCTTCCGTCGCCGGCCGCGCTCGTCGACACTCCCCCGCCGCCCGCCCTCGCGCCGGTCCCCGACACCGAACGGCGCTTCACCGACCGGCTGGCCGCCGAACGCGCCTTCGAGGCGGGGGCCTCGGTCTCCGAGCTGATCGCCGAGCTCGCCCGCGAGGGAGCGCGCGAGCTGCAGAAGGGCGGCCTCGCCCTTCCCGCGAGCAAGCGGATCGCCGGAGCGCTCGCCACCGACGTCTCCACCGTGCCGACCGTGCTCTCCGTCGCCGCTCGTGCCGGCCTGATCGCGATCGACGACGGCGTCTGGCTGCCGACCGACGCCGCCTCCACCTGGCAGCACGCCCCCAGCCTCGACCGCTGGCGCGCCCTGGCGACCGCCTGGCAGGATGCCCTCCCCGACGACCTGCGCGGCATCCTGGCCGACCGCTCCCGCGCCGCGTGGGGCGAGAGTCTGCGCGACTATGTGGCCTGGCTCTACCCGGCCGGTCGTCAGAACGCGCAGGAGCGCGTCACCGCGTATATGCGCGACGCGGAATGGCTGGGGATCACCGCGCACCAGGCGCCGAGCACGGCCGGCACCACGCTGGTCGAGCACGGGCCGGAGGCGGCTGCGGCCGCGCTGCGCGACCTCTTCCCGGCCGAGGTCCACAAGGTCTACCTGCAGCATGACCTCACCGTCGTCTCCCCCGGACCGCTCGAGCCGGCCATCGACGCGCGCCTGCGCGGCATGGCCGACGTGGAGAGCCGGGCACTGGCGTCGACGTTCCGGTTCTCGGCGGCGAGCGTCAACCGGGCGATCACCGCGGGCGAGACGGCGGAGAGCATCCGGTCGTTCCTGGCGGAGGTCTCGCTCACCGGTGTTCCGCAGCCCCTCGACTACCTGATCACCGACGCGACGGAGCGATACGGCCGCATCCGGGTGCGGGATGTCGACGAGCCGGGCTCGCGCGCCCGGTCGGCCGTCGTGAGCGAGGACGCCGGCATCCTGCGCACCATCGAGGTCGACCAGGCGCTCAGTTCCCTCGGTCTCGTGAGAACCGCGCCGGACGTGCTGCAGAGCAGGTTCGCCCGCGACGTCGTCTTCTGGGCCCTCAGCGATGCGCGCTACCCCGTCGCCGCCGAAGACGCGCGCGGCAACATCGTCGGCATCCGGCGGCACCGCCTCGCCCACCCGCGCCCGCACTCGGATGACGTCCCGTACGCCGACCTCATCGCCCGCCTGCGCGCGGCGGAGGTCGACGAGGAGGGGAGCACCCACGAGCAGTGGCTCGCGCGGCAGCTCGACCTGGCCATCCGCGCGAAGCAGACCGTGATCGTCGAGGTGGCGCTGCCCGACGGCCGGCAGCTCGACTACGTGCTCGAGCCGACCGGTGTCGGCGGCGGCCGGCTGCGCGGACGGGATCGCGCGGCCGACATCGAGCGCACCCTCCCCTTGTCGAGCGTGCGGGGGATCCGGCCGGCCGAGCCTGGCGCCTGAGCCTGGCGCCGAGCCCGGAGCCAGCGCCCGGCGCCTGAGCAGGGAGGACGCGTTGCGGGCGTAGACTCATCCGTTATGTCCGATGGCCCCCTGATCGTCCAAAGCGACCGCACCGTGCTCCTGGAGGTCGCGCATCCGGCGGCCGAGGACGCCCGCCACGATCTCGCCGTCTTCGCCGAGCTCGAGCGCGCTCCCGAGCACATCCACACCTACCGGATCACCCGGCTCGGCCTCTGGAACGCGCGCGCCGCCGGACACTCCGCCGAGGACATGCTCGCGACCCTCGAGCGCTACTCGAAGTTTCCGATCCCGCAGACCGTCTCGGTCGACATGTCCGAGACCGTCGCCCGCTACGGCCGCCTGGTGATCGAGCGCGACGACGAGGGCGTGCTGCTGCTGCGCTCGGAGGACCTCGCGGTGCTCACCGAGGTCGCCGGCGCCAAGCGCATCTCTCCGCTGCTGCTGGAACGCCGCGACGACACGACGTTCGTCGTCGAGGCCTGGGCGCGGGGGCAGCTCAAGCAGGAGCTCGTGAAGCTCGGCTGGCCGGCCGAGGATCTCGCCGGCTACACCCCGGGGACGCCGCATCCGATCGACCTGGTCGAAGACGGCTGGGCCCTGCGCGACTACCAGCACAAGGCGGTCGACAACTTCTTCGACGGCGGCAGCGGTGTCGTCGTGCTCCCCTGTGGTGCGGGCAAGACCCTGGTCGGCGCCGGAGCGATGGCGACCGCGAAGACGACGACGCTCATTCTCGTGACGAACACGGTCTCGGCGCGGCAGTGGCGCGACGAGCTGCTGAAGCGCACCACGCTCACCGCCGAGGAGATCGGCGAGTACTCGGGCCAGGTCAAAGAGGTCAAGCCCGTCACGATCGCCACGTACCAGATCCTCACCGCCAAGCGGAAGGGCGAGTACGCCCACCTCGCGCTGCTCGACGCGATGGACTGGGGACTCGTGGTCTACGACGAGGTGCACCTGCTGCCCGCCCCCGTGTTCAAGCTGACCGCCGAGCTGCAGGCCCGGCGTCGGCTGGGCCTCACCGCCACGCTCGTGCGCGAGGACGGCCGCGAGGGCGACGTGTTCAGTCTCATCGGTCCCAAGCGGTTCGACGCCCCGTGGAAGGAGATCGAGGCGCAGGGCTTCATCTCCCCCGCCGCCTGCTACGAGGTGCGCATCGACCTGCCGCAGTCCGAGCGGCTCTCCTACGCGGCGGCCGCCGACGACGAGCGCTACCGACTCGCGGCGACCGCGCCGGCGAAGCTGGATGTCGTGCGGCAGCTGGTCGCGCGGCATGCCGGGGAGCGCATCCTGGTCATCGGACAGTACCTCGACCAGATCGACGAGCTGGCGGAGGCGCTCGACGCACCAAAACTCACCGGAGCGACGCCGGTCGACGAGCGCGAGCGGCTGTACCAGGAGTTCCGCGAGGGCCGCACCACGGTGCTGGTGGTCAGCAAGGTGGCGAACTTCTCGGTGGACCTCCCGGAGGCGACGGTGGCGATCCAGGTCTCCGGATCGTTCGGGTCGCGTCAGGAAGAGGCCCAGCGCCTCGGCCGCCTGCTGCGCCCGAAGGAGTCGGGCCTCTCGGCGAACTTCTACACGCTGGTCTCGCGTGACACGGTCGACCAGGACTTCGCGCAGAACCGGCAGCGCTTCCTGGCGGAGCAGGGCTACAGCTACACGATCCTCGACGCCCACGCGCTGGCCGCCTGACGCGGGTGCCCGGTGGTGCGTTAACGCACGACGGGCCCAGCCCGCGGCGCGCAACCGCACGACTGGCGGGAGGACGACTCGCGGGAGGAGGACTCTCGGGAGGAGAATCACCGCCGCTCGCGCGCGCAGACGAGGCCGCAGCAGCCTAGGCCGCGCGCAGCCGGGCGAGCGTCGTGCGCGCCTCGGCCGACGCGCGGTCCTCCGCGAGCACGATGAGCGCCTTCCAGAGCGCCCATCCCTTCGCCCGCGCCCAGGTCGCGTCGTCGAGTCCGACAGCCCGACGGAACGCCGAACGACCGGCGCCCTCGAGCGACGTCCACGCCAGCACCAGGTCGCAGGCAGGATCGCCGACACCGGAGGTGCCGAAATCGATCACCGCGCTCAACCGTCCATCCCGCATCAGCAGGTTGCCGACCGCGATGTCCCCGTGCAGCCACACCGGGTGTCCGCCCCAGAGCGAGTCGAGCGCCTCGGCCCACACGCCACGCGCCCAGTCCGCATCCGCGCCCCGCGCCGCCCCTGACCAGCCCTCCGCACCAAGGGCCGCGATCGCTCGCTCCGTCTCCTCCGCGTACACAGCCGGCGGGTCACCGCGGAAGAAGTTGTGCTCGCCTGGCGCAGGCCCGCCCCGGGCATCCGCGGCGCGCAACGCGACGAGGAACCCGCCGACCGCCTCGCCGAAGGCGACCGCATCCCCGAGTCCGGCCGACGCGGCGGGCTCGCCCGCGATCCAGCGGTACACCGACCACGGGAACGGATACCCGTCACCGGGCTCCCCGACCGCCACCGGCGTCGGGATCGGCAGCGGCAGCACCGGCGCGAGCCGCGGCAGCCAGGTCTGCTCCTTCGCCACCTGCTGCGCGTACCAGGGCCCCGTGGGCATCCGGATGCTCAGCTCGTCGCCGAGCCGGAACGTGCGGTTGTCCCACCCGCTGAGTGTGACGGGGCGGATGGGCAGGTCGCGCCACGCCGGGAACTGCGCATCGACGAGGCGTCGGGCCAGCGCGAGGTCGATGGAGTCGCGGTCGAACGCCTTCCCCGCGCTCATTCCGCGCTCATCCCCGACTCATCCCGCGCTCATCGCCGCAGGTACCGGAGCAGCAGCGTGTCCCCGGAGATCAGCGTGTGCGCCAGCCGCAGCCCGACGGGCACGATCGGCGACGCCCCCGCCGAGATTCGTGACGCGACGCCCGCCTCGAGCCGCGGACTGATCGTCAGGCACAGCTCGTCGAGCACCCCCGTCGCGATCAGGTCGGCGAACAGATGCGGGCCGCCCTCGCAGTGGATGCGGCCCAGGCCACGCTCGTTCAGCACCCGCACGAGCACGTCGGGCTCCACCCGGTCGCGCCCGCACACGACGACATCCGCCACCTCGGCGAGCGCCTCGCGGGCATCCGGCCTCGACGACTCGGTGGTGAGGATGATCGGCCGGAGCGGCGCATCCGCGAAGATCGGGCTCGCCGGGTCGAGGTCGAGGGCGGCCGAGACGATCGCGAACACCGGATGCGGGGTCATGCCCGCCTCGGACCTGATGCGCTCCGACACCGCATCGACGCGCATCGCGCTGTAGCTCTCGGCGCGCACCGTGCCCGCGCCGACGACGACCACGTCGCAGAGCCGGCGCAGGATGGCGAAGACGCGCTTGTCCGCCTCGTCGGACAATCCGCCGGAGAGCCCCTGGTGCGTGGCCGCACCGTCGACGCTGGAGACGAAGTTCACGCGCACCCACGGGCCGTCGCCGGCGGACTCCGCGTAGAGGGCGGCGATCTCATCGTCGCCGAGACCGTCGACGGCGGGCAGCGGGTGCACCTTCGTGATGCCGGGCTCAGTCATTCACGTCTCCCATGTTGTGCCGGAGGTGGGCCGGTTCGCGCAGGCCGAGGATCGCCTCCGTCATCCTGGCCGCCGCGACCGAGGCCGCCACGTCGTGCATCCGGATGATCCTGGCCCCGTTCACGATCGCCACCACGGCGGCCGCGAGCGAGCCCTCGAGCCGTTCGGCGCGCGGGGCGTCGAGGGTCTCTCCGATGAAGTCCTTGTTCGAGACCGCCGCGAGCGTGGGGTACCCCAGGTCGGCGATCACGCTCAGCCGCCGGGTGAGTTCGAGCGAGTGCAGCGTGTTCTTGTTGAGGTCGTGACCGGGGTCGACGATGAGCCGTTCCTCCGGGATGCCGGCGGCCAGCGCGCGCTCCACCCGGTCGGCGAGGAAGGCCGCGACCTCGGCCGCGATGTCGTCGTACTGCGGTCGTGGATACGGGGTGCGCGGCCGGGCGAGGCTGTGGGTGAGCACGAGCGTCGCCTCGCTGTCGGCGACGACGGGCAGCAGGCCGGGATCGCTCAGGCCCGTCGTGTCGTTGATCACGGTCGCACCGGCCCGGATGGCGCGTCGAGCCACCTCGGCGTGGAACGTGTCGACCGAGATCACCACGTCGGAACCGGCACGCAGCTCGGCGATCACCGGCACCACCCGGTCGGCCTCCTCGTCCACCGGGATGGGCGCGCCCGGCGCGAACGGGGCCCCGCCGATGTCGACCCAGTCGGCGCCGCGCTCGACGGCCTTGAACGAGGCGGTCACGGCACGGTCGAGGGCGAAGGTGCTGCCCTGGTCGAAGAACGAGTCCGGGGTGCGGTTCACCACGGCCATCACCGCGACGCGGCGCGAGAAGTCGAAGGTGCGGGCGCCGATCGAGCGGATGGGCACGCGCAGCGGCGGCAGGTACATCGGATGCGTGTCTGCGGCGGGTGCGTTGGGGCCGGGCGCCGAGACGGCGGACGGCGAGCCGGGACCGGGCGCCGAGACGGCGGACGAGCCGGGCGGGTCAGACGGCCGCAAGGTCGATGCTCTCGTCCGTCAGCCGCGCTCGGTCGACGCGCTCACCGCTGCGGATCAGCCGCTGCACCTCCTCGTTCACGTCCCAGACGTTCACGTTCATCCCGGCGACCACGCGGTCGTCGCGCAGCCAGAACGCGATGAACTCGCGCGCCTCCCGGTCGCCGCGGTAGACGATCTCGGCGTCGGCCGCCAGCGGCCCGTAGCCCGAATACTCCATGCCCAGATCGTATTGGTCCGAGTAGAAGTACGGGATGTCGTCATAGGAAGCGTGCTGCCCGAGGATGCTGCGGGCAGCGACCTTTCCGCCGGCGATCGCATTCGCCCAGTGCTCGTTGCGCAGGTGCTGCCCGATGGCCGGGAGGAACGGGTTCGCCACGTCGCCCACGGCGTACACGTCCTCCGCGCTGGCGTGCATCCCGGCGTCGACCAGGATGCCGTTGTTGAGGTCGAGTCCCGAGCGCTCGGCGACGAGCGTGTTCGGAGCCGCCCCGGCGCCGACCACCACGATGTCGGCGGTGATCCGCTCGCCGTTGGAGACGACCACCTCGCGTGGCCCGTCGTCGTCCCCGCCGATGGCGACAACGGAGACGCCGTTGCGGAACTCCACGCCGTGATCGCGATGCAGCTGCTCGTAGACGCGCCCGAGCTCCGGACCGATCGCCGACGCGAGCGGCACCGCGGCGTGCCCGAGCACCGTCACGTCGTTGCCGTAACCGCGAGCGGCCGCCGCGACCTCCATGCCGATCCAGCCGGAGCCGACGATCACCACGCGTCGGCCGCCGACCGAGAGCGCCGACCGCAGCCACTCGCTCTCGTCGATCGTGCGCAGCACGTACACGGCGCCGTGGCCGGCGCCCGGCACGTCGAGGTGGCGCGGGCTGGCGCCGGTCGCGATCACCAGGCTGTCGAAGGTGAGCCGCGCTCCCCCGGAGACGAACAGCTCGTGCGCCGGGCCGTCGAACGACCCCGCCTCGGTCTTCGGCATGAACTCGATGTGGTGCTGCGCGTACCACTCGTCCGGATGCACGAACGCCTCCGAGCGGTCGGCCTCGCCCTTCAGGTACTCCTTCGACAGCGGCGGCCGGATGTACGGATGATGCGCCTCGGAGCCGAGCAGCAGGATCCTGCCCTCGTACCCGCCCTCGCGCAGCTCGGTGGCGGTCGTCGCTCCGGCGAGACCCGCGCCGGCGATGACGACGGTGGGTGTGGGCATGGCGTCCTCCTTGGTGGGCTTCGCAGCGTCTCCTCTCAGCATCCACCGTTCACACGGGCGCCGCCAGCACTGTGTACTCAGCGCACACCGACGACTCACAGCTTGGATTCAGCCGACGCGCAGATAATATTTCCATGAACGCTGGCCCTCGCATTCTCATCGTCGACGACGAGCCCAACATCCGCGACCTCCTCACCACCAGCCTCCGCTTCGCCGGGTTCGCCGTGCGTGCGGTCGGCAACGGTGCTCAAGCGATCTCCGCGGTCCTCGAAGAGGAACCCGACCTGATCATCCTCGACGTCATGCTGCCCGACATGAACGGCTTCGGCGTCACCAAGCGCCTCCGCGGCGCCGGGTACACCGCGCCCATCCTGTTCCTCACGGCCAAAGACGACACCGAAGACAAGATCACCGGTCTCACGGTCGGCGGCGACGACTACGTCACCAAGCCGTTCAGCCTCGACGAGATCGTCGCCCGCATCAAGGCCATCCTGCGCCGCACGATGCAGGCCGACGAAGACGCCGTGATCCGAGCCGGTGAGCTCACCATGGATCAGGACACCCACGAGGTGTTCGTCGGCGACACGGCCATCGAGCTGAGCCCGACCGAGTTCAAGCTGCTGCGCTACCTGATGCTCAACCCCAACCGGGTGCTCAGCAAGGCGCAGATCCTCGACCACGTCTGGGAGTACGACTTCAACGGCGACGCCGGCATCGTGGAGTCCTACATCTCGTACCTGCGCCGCAAGGTCGACGCGCACTCGAGCGAGCCGCTCATCCAGACCAAGCGCGGTTTCGGCTACATGCTGAAGGCCGCGAAAGTCTGAGCGCCCACACCATGGCCACAGCTTGCCTTCGTAAACTGGCGGCCTGATGCACGCACGCCTTCTCGATCGCTGGAACGCGATCTCTCTCCGCACCAAGATCACGGGCGTGACCGTGCTGATGCTGACGCTCGGGCTGCTCGTCACGGGCATCGGCACGATGGCGATGCTGAAGCCCGTGCTGCTCAATCAGCTGGATGCTCAGCTCGGGGCCGCCTCGCAGCCGAACAACCTCAACGCGTACCTCGGCAGCAGCACGTCCGACAGCGACAAGATCGCGTCGGACGGCAGCTCGTCGAACTACTTCGCGGCCCTGTACGACGCCGACGGCAAGCTGGTGCGCTCGAACTGGTCGAACATCCCGGAGTCGCGCCGCCCGGCGATCCCCGAGAAGCTCTCCCTGGCGACGGGTAAGAGCTGGAGCCAGCAGGGCGCGGCGAACCTGCCGAGCAACGACGGGCACACGCTCTACCGCGCGCTGACCCAGACGGTCACGCTCGTGTCGCCGGCCGGATCGCTCGGCACCGCGATCGTCGCGACCTCCACCGGACAGATCGACACCGTGATGGCGAGCTTCCTCGCGATCTTCCTCGGGTTCGGCGTGATCGTCGTGATCGTCGGCGCCGGCCTCACCCGGATGCTCGTGACCACCACCTTCGCGCCGCTGCGTGCCGTAGAGGAGACCGCCGCGTCCATCGCGGACGGCGACTTCAGCCAGCGCCTCGGCGGAGCCACGCCGAACACCGAGGTCGGCCGCCTCAACCGCTCCCTGAACACGATGCTGAACCGCATCGACCGCGCCTTCAACGACCGCGCCAAGACGATCGAGCAGATGCGCCGGTTCGTCGGCGACGCCAGCCACGAGCTGCGCACGCCCCTCGTCTCCGTGCGCGGCTACGCCGAGCTGTACCGGATGGGCGCGCTCCAGACGCCGGAGGACGTCGCGCAGGCGATGGACCGCATCGAGAAGGAGGCCATCCGCATGGGCGTCCTCGTCGAAGACCTGCTCGAGCTGGCCCGCCTCGACGAGACCAAGCCGCTCGACCTGCATCCGGTCGATCTCGTGCCGATCGCGCGCGACGCCGCGATGGATGCGATGGCCGGGTCACCGGGCCGCGTCGTCACCGTGCTCACCCCGGATGCCGTGCTCTCTCCGCGGGTCCCGCTCGACGAGCCCGGCCTCGACACCGTTCCGATGGCGGTCCCCGACGCGGGCAAGCCGTCCAACGCCACCGGACCCATCGCCTTCGCCGGCGCCACGCTCGCGCGGTTCCGCGGCCGGCGTCCGCGCCGGGCGAGCACGGGAGCGACCATGCAGGTCGAGACGGCCGAGCAGGTGCTCCTTCCCCAGGCTCCTGCCGCGGAGCCGGCGATCGTCATGGCGGAGGAGAACAAGATCCGCCAGGTCGTCACGAACCTCATGGGCAACGCGCTGCGCTTCACCGCCAACGACAGCCCCATCGAGATCGTGGTGCAGGTGAACCACCAGACCGATCGGGCGATCCTCGAGGTGCGCGACCACGGCGAGGGCATCCCGCCGCAGATCCGCGAGAAGATCTTCCAGCGCTTCTGGCGCGCCGACACGTCGCGCACGCGCGAGACGGGCGGCAGCGGCTTGGGGCTGGCGATCGTGTCGTCGATCATCGCCGCACACAACGGCACCGTGGAGGTCGTGGAGACCGAGGGCGGTGGGGCGACCTTCCGCATCTCGCTGCCGCTCGCCGAGTCGCCCTCCTCCCCGCAGCCGCTGACCGCGCCCGCCGCCTGACGCGTGCGGCGCGGCGGCCGCCCCGCGGCCGGGGCCGACCGACGGCCTGCTGCCGCCTCGCTGCCCGCTGCCGCCCCGCTACCACCCGCACAACTCCGGAATATCAGCCCGCAATGGCCCCACCTTCCGGATGAACGCGGAACCGACCGGCGTGTCACCTCAACCTTCCGGAGTTACGCACGAGGGCGTTCACAGCCGCACAGGGTGGCGCCCGCACAACTCCGGAACAACGGCCCGCAATCGCCCCACCTTCCGGATGAACGCGGAACCGACCGGCGTGTCACCTCCACCTTCCGGAGTTATGCAGACCGCAGGCTTCCCCGGCACGCAGCCCACAGCCTCCGGGCACAACGAAAGAGGGCGCCTCCCGAAGGAGACGCCCTCTCGCAGAGGTGCTGGGACTTAGAAGTCCATGCCACCGGTCGGGTCGCCGACCGGAGCCGGGTTCTTCTCCGGCTTGTCGGCGACGACGGCCTCGGTGGTGAGGAACAGTCCGGCGATCGACGCAGCGTTCTGCAGCGCCGAGCGGGTGACCTTCACCGGGTCGTTGATGCCCGAGGCGAGCATGTCCACGTACTCGCCGGTCGCGGCGTTGAGGCCGTGTCCGACCGGCAGGTTGCGGACCTTCTCGACCACGACGCCGGCCTCGAGGCCCGCGTTGATGGCGATCTGCTTGAGCGGAGCCTCGATGGCGACCTTGACGATGTTCGCACCGGTCGCCTCGTCGCCCGTGAGCTCGAGCTTCTCGAAAGCGGTCTTGCCGGCCTGGATGAGCGCGACGCCACCACCGGCGACGATGCCCTCTTCCACAGCGGCCTTGGCGTTGCGCACGGCGTCTTCGATGCGGTGCTTGCGCTCCTTGAGCTCGACCTCGGTCGCGGCGCCGGCCTTGATGACCGCAACACCGCCGGCGAGCTTCGCCAGGCGCTCCTGCAGCTTCTCACGGTCGTAGTCGCTGTCGGTGTTCTCGATCTCGTTGCGGATCTGGGCGACGCGGCCCGCGATCTGCTCGGGGTCTCCGCCGCCTTCGACGATGGTGGTCTCATCCTTGGTGATGGTGACCTTGCGGGCCGTACCGAGGAGGTCGAGGGTGACGTTCTCGAGCTTGAGTCCGACCTCCTCCGAGATGACCTGACCGCCGGTGAGGATGGCGATGTCCTGCAGCTGCGCCTTGCGGCGGTCGCCGAAGCCGGGAGCCTTGACGGCGACCGACTTGAAGATGCCGCGGATCTTGTTGACGATCAGCGTGGCCAGAGCCTCGCCGTCGACGTCCTCGGCGATGATCAGGAGCTGCTTGTTCGCCTGGATCACCTTGTCGACGATTGGCAGCAGGTCCTTGATGTTGGAGATCTTCTGGTTGGCGATCAGGACGTACGGGTCCTCGAAGACCGCTTCCTGGCGCTCCGGGTCGGTGACGAAGTACTGCGACAGGTAGCCCTTGTCGAAGCGCATGCCCTCGGTGAGCTCCAGCTCGGTGCCGAAGGTGTTCGACTCCTCGACGGTGACGACGCCCTCCTTGCCGACCTTGTCGATCGCCTCGGCGATGATCTCACCGATGACCGAGTCACCGGCCGAGATCGACGCGGTCGCGGCGATCTCTTCCTTGGTCTCGACCTCTTTCGCGTTGGCGATGAGCTCGGCGGTCACCGCGGCGACAGCCTTCTCGATGCCACGCTTGAGGGTGATCGGGTCGGCGCCGGCGGCCACGTTGCGGAGGCCCTCCTTGACGAGCGCCTGAGCGAGCACGGTAGCGGTGGTGGTTCCGTCGCCGGCGACGTCGTCGGTCTTCTTGGCGACCTCCTTGACGAGCTCCGCGCCGATCTTCTCGTACGGGTCGTCGAGCTCGATCTCCTTGGCGATGGAGACGCCGTCGTTCGTGATGGTGGGGGCGCCCCACTTCTTCTCGAGCACAACGTTGCGACCGCGCGGGCCGAGCGTCACCTTGACGGTGTCGGCCAGGATGTTCAGGCCGCGCTCGAGGCCGCGGCGCGCGTCCTCGTTGAAAGCAATGATCTTTGCCATGTTTGTTTCTCGTCCCTCCCGGACGTCTGCGAAAGATGCGAATGGTTAGCACTCGATCAGATGGAGTGCTAAAAGCGATTCTGGCACTCGGGGCTGTCGAGTGCAAGACGAGACGCCGCCGTTCGCAACGAGCGGAGCAACGAGCGGAGCAACGAGCGGAGCACCGAGCGGCGCACCGCGCACGAAGAAGCGCCGGCCACGTGGGCCGGCGCTCCTCCTGTATTGGTCTAGCTGCGTGCTACGCCGGACGAACCGACTCGGCCTGCGGGCCTTTCTGCCCACTACCGACTTCGAACACGACCTGCTGGCCCTCTTCAAGGACCTTGTAGCCGCTCATGTCGATTGCGGAGTAGTGGACGAAGACGTCCTGTCCCCCATCGTCGACGGTGATGAATCCGTAGCCCTTCTCAGCGTTGAACCACTTCACGGTTCCGTTCGCCATGCATTACTCCCATTGCTGTGTTTCGAAGCGACGGCCCATCACCGCGCGTTGAATCCAGATACTAATGCTTTCGATCCAAGTAATCACCAGCATTTTCACGAATGAGGCACGAAATGACGCGAATTCGTTCGAAGTTAAACACGCCTGAAACATCTGGTCCGCGAGCGGCCGGATGCGACGGGGATCAGCCCTTGTAATCGCTGCCGACGACGACGGTGAGGTCGGCGCCCGTCTCCGCGTAGTCCTGCGTCTGGCCGATCTTCGCACCGGGCAGGCTCTTGGCAGCGCCGAGGGCGGCCGCCTGGTTCTTGGGGTCGGAGTAGTAGACCATCGTCTGCGTCAGGTCCGTCTCGCTGGCGTTGGCGCGAGCGCCGACCTTCCAGCCGGCTTTGGCGAGGGCATCGCCGACGGAGTTGGCCAGCCCGGCGGTCGCCGTGCCGTTCAGCACGTTGACGGTGAGCTTGGGGTCGACGATGGGAGTGATGGTCGGCGTCGGTGTCGGCGTGCGCGTTGCCGTCGCCGACTTCGACGTCGAACCGATGGCGCCGTTGAAGGAGTTGCCGCTGTCAACAAGTGACAGACCGAAGACGCCGAGGCCGACGAGCACGACGGTGGCGAGAGCCGCCCAGCCGACGCCGATCCAGCCACGGCCGCGCGCGCGGGGCGCCCGGTGGGCGCCGACGCGGTGCAGGTCTTCTGGGATCGTGTCGAAACGGTCCTTCGGGTACTTCTCAGCCATCGTGTCGGGGGTCCTCAGTTGTCGGACGCGAGCGTCCTGGTGCTCCGGGCGGCGATGCGAGCTTCGCGCACGCGGTGCAGCCTTTTGATGAGCATCGGGTCGTGTTGCAGGGCGGCCGGCGAGTCGATCAACGCCCCAAGCAGCTGATAGTACCGTGCCGCGGAAAGACCGAACTCCTCGCGGATCGCCTGTTCCTTGGCGCCGGCGTGACGCCACCACTGCCGCTCGAAGGCGAGGATCGAGGCATCGCGTTCGCTCAGTCCCGTGTCCGGATGCGCGGAGCGAGCCTGGTCGTCTGCCGCGTTCGCCACCTCACGCCCTTCCGTCGCGTACCGAGCTACTGCCATGTCGAGCCGCCATTCGCGGTTCATCCTATTTGCGCGATTCTGTGTGTTGCCCCAAGCCCGCGGCACGTCGCCTGGAAATCCCGTGGCAGGTCAGGCGGCGAATCAGGGAACAGGGACGACCCCGCCGCCGTTTAGTGTTGTGTCTGACGAAAGGACCCCGCCATGAACTACGACGTCACCAAGAGCAACGATGAGTGGCGCGAGGAGCTCAGCCCCGAGCAGTACGCGGTGCTCCGCGAGGCCGCGACGGAGCGTCCCTGGACCGGCGAGCTGCTCGACGAGAGCCGCGCCGGCCTCTACACCTGTGCCGCCTGCAACGCCGAGCTCTTCAAGTCCGGAACCAAGTTCGACTCCGGATGCGGCTGGCCGAGCTTCTACGAGTCGGTGCGGCCCGAGGCCGTGCAGCTCATCGAGGACCGCAGCCTGGGCATGGTCCGCACCGAGGTCCGCTGCGCCGCCTGCGGCTCGCACCTCGGCCACGTCTTCGACGACGGCTTCGGCACCCCGACGGGCGACCGCTACTGCATGAACTCGATCTCGCTCAACTTCAGCCCGGCCGAGTGACCGTGGTCTCCCTCGTCGACGCCGTCTCGTCGCGGCGCTCCTATTCGCGCGTCACCGAAGCCGCCCCGTCGCACGAGGAGCTGCTCCCCCTGGTAGCAGCCGCGGGACGCGTCGCCGATCACAGCTCGATGCACCCGTGGCGCATCATCGAACTCCGCGGCGACGCCCGTAAGCGCCTCGGCGCGGCGTTCGTCAAGGACGCCCACGCGAACGGTTCCGACGCGGAGAAGCTCGCCTCCAAGCCGCTCCGCTCGTCTCTGCTGCTCGCCGTGGTCGCGGTGCGCACGAAGAGCGAGAAGGTGCCCGGCTGGGAGCAGGACGCGGTGGCCTCGGGCGTCGCGCACATCCTGAGCCTGTTGCTGCACGATGCGGGCTGGGGCGTGATCTGGCGCACCGGTCACCACACCCGCTCGAAGGCGGTGCACGCGATGCACGGCCTGAAGAAGAACGAGCGGCTGCTGGGCTGGCTCTACGTCGGCGGCATCCCGGACGGCTCGAAGGAAGGCTTCCGCAAGTCGATCGACCCGGAGCGGTACCTCACGACCCTCTCCTAGGGCCACGCTCGGAGGGCCACGCTCGGAGGGCCACGGCGGCTTACGCCTCAGTAGACGCGACAGGCCGCTTCCACCGGATGCTGGCGACCGCGACCGCGACGAGGGCCAGCAGTGTTCCCGCGACCGTCGACCAGGCCACCGGATGCGCGTCCGCCGGCGCAACCACGTCGAGCAGCAGCGCCGCCAGCAGCTGACCGGCCACCGTGGCGAGGCCGAGCACCAGCACTCCGGTCACGCGCACCAGGAGCGCCGAGCCCCCGATGAAGATGCAGCCGATCGCGCCGCCGAGATAGAGCCAGGGTGCGGTCGGCAGCGAGGTCGGCCATCCCACGAGCGCCGAGTGCACCACCATGAGCACGAGCAGCACGGCGGTCCCGACGAGGAAGTTGAGGAACGTCGCGGTCAGCGCGCTTCCGGAGGAGACACGCACGCGCCCGTTGACCGCCTGCTGCCAGCCGAGGCCGAGCCCCGCGATCAGCGGCAGCACGAGCATCCAGAGCGGGACCGAGCCGCTCAGCTGCGCCGAGACGGCCCAGGTGACGGCGACCAGGGCGAGGACGGCGCCGACCACCCTCGAAGCGGTGAGCAGGCGCTTGCCGCCGGGGCCGAGACCGATCCGGTCGAAGACGAGGCCGCTGACCGTCTGCCCGGCGACGATCGCCACCGTGAAGAGGGCCACGCCGAGCACGGCGGCCGTCAGTCCCTGCGAGAGCACCAGGAACGCACCGGCCGCGCCGCCGCAGACGTACCACCAGCGCAGTTCGCCGTCGCGGAGGGCTGTGCGCACGCGCCCCAGCCCGCGCCGGCCGGCCGGAGCGAACGCCAGCGCGATCACCAGGATGACCAGGCCGGAGCCGAAGGAGATCAGCGCGGCCGTGAAGCCGTCGCCGAGCTGCCGGCCGAGCTCGCCGTTGATGCGGGACTGCACCGCGACCAGGGCGCCGCAGAGCACCAGGGCGACGATCGCGACCCAGACGGGAAGATGGGGCTTGGGCGGCGTGTTCACCACCCAAGCCTACGGGCCGCGGTCAGGGGGCCGGTGCCTCGCCATCGGTCGGCTCCGGCTGGGGCAGCCAGTCGATGTTCTCCTCGGGTGCCACGAGCTTCTCCTCGCTCAGGTCGTGGTCGTCGTCGGTCTCGGAGGGCTTCTTGTCGGTCATGCGCCTCAGCGTACGCTCACGCCGGCGGCGCGTCGGCGAGCAACGCGAGCGGCGACTCGACGGCGTCGGCGACCTCGCGCAGCATCCCGGCCGCGACACCGCCGTCGGTGACGCGGTGGTCGAAGACAAGGGACAGCTGGGCGATCCGGCGCGGCACGACAGCGCCGTCGACGACCCACGGACGCTCGATCATCCGGCCGATCCCGAGGATGGCGACCTCCGGGTGGTTGATGATCGCGGCGCTGCCGTCGACGCCGAGGCTCCCGTAGTTGTTGATCGTGAACGTGGAGCCGGTGAGCTCGGCCGGGGCGAGCGATCCCTCCCGTGCCTGCCGGGTGAGGCGGTCGAAGGCGGCGTCGAGCTCGCGGATGGTCATCCGGTCTGCGCGGCGCACCACCGGAACGACCAGCCCGCGTGGCGAGTCGACGGCGAACCCGAGGTTGACGCCCTCGAAGGTCTCGAGCCCGTCGCCGGATGCGGTCACCCGGCCGGCGAGTTCTGGGCGCCTGGCGAGCGCGGCCAGCGTGAAGCGGGCGACGAACGACAGCAGCGACGGCGTGCGGTCCCCCAGCCGGATGCGCTTGCGCGCGTCCCACAGCTCGGTCGCGTCCACGTCGACCCACACGGTCGCCTCGGGGATCTCGGAGCGGCTGCGCGTCATGTTCGCGGCCACCGTGCGGCGGAACAGGCTGAACGGGGTCGTCGCCGCGATGGCGAGGCCGGTGCGCGAGTCGGCCGGAGCGCCGTCCGCAGGCGCGGAAGTGGGTGCGGAGGCGGGCTCGGTGCCCGGCATCGCCGGCTCGGCCTGGGTCGCGAACGCCTGCTCGACGTCGCGGCGGGTGACGACGCCGCCGTCGCCGGTGGGACGGATCGTCGACAGGTCGACGCCGTGCGTCCGTGCCAGGGTGCGCACGACGGGTGAGATGACGGGCACGATCCCGGTGACCGGCGCGGCCGCTGCGGCCGGCGCGGTCGCTGCGGCCGGCGCGGCCGGCGCGGCCGTGACCGTGGACGCGCGGCCCCGGCGGCGGCGCGCAGAATGCTGGATGTCCGACGTGCCGTAGCCGACGAGCACGTGACCGGAGCCCGAGCCGGCAGCGGCGGGCGCAGCCGCATCCGGTTCGCTGCTCTGGGCGGGAGCCGCCGCATCGTCGGCCGGCTCGCGCACCTCGATGAACGGCGCGCCGACATCCAGCGTGTCGCCCTCCTCGCCGTGCAGCTTCTCGATCACGCCGGCGTACGGCGACGGCACCTCCACGATCGACTTCGCGGTCTCGACCTCGGCGATCGGCTGGTCGATGCGCACGGTGTCGCCGATCGCGACGAGCCAGTGCACGAGCTCGGCCTCGGTGAGGCCCTCGCCGAGGTCGGGCAGCGCGAAGACGCGGGCGGTCATGCGTCTTCCCACTGCAGGTCGTCGACGGCGTCGAGGATCCGGTCGACTCCCGGCAGCGAGTACCGCTCGAGCTTCGGCGGCGCGGCCGGGATGTCGAAGCCGGTCACGCGTCGCACCGGCGCCTCAAGGTAGTGGAAGCAGCGTTCCGAGACGCGCGCCGCGATCTCCGACGCCATGCTGGCGAACCCGGGCGCCTCCGCCACGACGACCGCTCTGCCGGTCGCGCGCACGGCGTCGCACACGGTCTCGTCGTCGAACGGCACGAGACTGCGCAGGTCGATCACCTGCAGGCTGCGCCCCTCCTGCTCGGCGGCCTCGGCGGCGGCGAGCGCCACGGGCACCGACGGCCCGTAGGCGATCAGGGTGGCATCCGTGCCCTCGCGGGCGATCCGTGCGCGGCCGAGCTCGGGCAGCGGCGCGGTCACGTCGACGACGCCCGTCGACCAGTACAGCTTCTTCGGCTCGAGGAAGACGACCGGGTCGGGGAACGCGATCGCCGCCCTCAGCAGCCCGTAGGCGTCCTGCGGCGTCGCCGGGGACACGACCGTGAGCCCGGGCGTGTGCACGTAGTAGCCCTCCGAGGAGTCGGAGTGATGCTCGACGCCGCCGATGCCGCCCGCGTACGGGATGCGGATGACCATCGGCAGGCGAACGGAGCCACGGGTGCGGTTGCCCATCTTGGCCACGTGGTCGACGATCTGCTCGAACGCGGGATACGCGAAGGCGTCGAACTGCATCTCGACGACGGGGCGCATCCCGTTCATCGCCATGCCGACCGCCGTGCCGACGATGCCGGCCTCGGCGAGCGGGGTGTCGAAGCAGCGCTGCTCCCCGAACCGCGCGGTGAGGCCGTCGGTGATCCGGAAGACCCCGCCGAGCACGCCGACGTCCTCGCCGAAGACGAGCACCGACGCATCCTGCTCGAGCGCATCGGCGAGCGCGCGGTTGAGCGCCTGCGCCATGGTCATGGTGGTGGGCTGCGTCGCGGCGTCCTGCGACACGGCGTCCTGCGTCACGTTGGCATCGTGCATGAGCGTCATCGGGCGGCCTCCTCGGCGGCGAGCATGGCCGACTGCTCGCGCAGCTGCGGCGTGGGGGTGGCGTAGACGAATGCGAAGAGGTCGTCCGGATGCGGTACGGCGTCGGCGTTGATCGCCGCGCGCAGGTCGGTGGCGACCCGCTCGGCCTGGGCGTGGAAGGCGGCGTCGTCGCCCTCGCTCAACGCGCCCTGCGCCGTGAGCCAGGTTCGGAGGCGCACCAGCGGGTCGCGCTCGAGCCACGGCCGCACCTCTTCGTCGCTGCGGTAGCGGGTGGCGTCGTCGGCGTTGGTGTGGGACTGCATCCGGTAGGTGATGGCCTCGATCAGGGCCGGCCCTCCCCCGCCGCGCGCGTTCTCGACGGCCTCGCCGAGCACGGCGAGCAGAGCGGCGAGGTCGTTGCCGTCGACCTGGCGGCCGGGTATCCCGTAACCGATCGCTTTGTGCGCGATCGACGGGGCGGCCGTCTGCCTGCTCAGCGGCACCGAGATGGCGTAGCCGTTGTTCTGCACGAGGAAGACCACGGGAACGTGGAAGACGGCGGCGAAGTTGAGCGCCTCGTGAAAGTCGCCCTCGCTGGTCGCTCCGTCGCCGCAGAGGGCGACGACGACGGTGTCCTCACCCCGGAGTTTCGCGGCGTGAGCGAAACCGACGGCGTGCAGCAGCTGCGTGGCCAGGGGGGTGGCCTGCGGGGCGATTCGGTGCTCGCGCGGGTCGTAGCCGGAGTGCCAGTCCCCGCGCAGCAGCAGGAAGGCCTCGAACGGATCGACGCCCCGGGTGATCACGGCGACGGTGTCGCGGTAGGTCGGGAACAGCCAGTCCTCCGCGCCCAGCACCAGCGCGGCGGCGACCTGACAGGCCTCCTGGCCGTGCGACGACGGGTAGACGGCGAGCTTTCCCTGCCGCACCAGCGCGTTGGCCTGGTCGTTGATGCGGCGGCCGACCACGAGATGGCGATAGCCGTCGGTCAGACGCTCGACGGACGGGGTGGGGTACTGCTCGTCCGGGTGGGACGAGCCGTCCTGTTCGATGAGCCGCACGGGGGTGTCGCGCGGCAGCAGATCGTGGGCGTGCATCCGTTCTCCTTTGAAAGACGTCGCTCCCTCTCAGGATGACTTCGCTGGACCGCGTGCGCCATCTGTCGGCGGATATCGAGACGGATGCTGTCGTCGGGGCGATTTCGATGGCAGACTGTCTCGCATCGAACCCGATGGAGGGCCGCCGCATGGACGAAATCGACTCCCGCATCGTCGATGCCCTGCGCGCGGACGGGCGGGCGTCGATCACGGCGGTCGCCGATGCGGCGCACGTCTCCCGCGCGAACGCCTACACGAGGCTCGCGCGCCTGCTCGATGAGGGCGTGATCACCGGATTCACGGCCAAGGTCGACCCGGCGCGCTCCGGGCGCGGTTCCTCGGCCTACGTGACGATGCGCGTGGAGCAGTCGTCGTGGCACGAGCTGCGCGACCGGCTGCGGTCGATCCCCGAGGTGGAGCATTTCGCGCTCGTCGGCGGCGACTTCGACGTGATCCTGCTCGTGCGCGCCCGCGACAACGAAGACCTGCGACGCGTGGTGCTGGAGGAGCTCCCCGCCATCCCGTCGGTGCGCGACACGAAGACGTCGCTGATCTTCGAGGACCACGACACACGTTGAGTTGTGGCCGGGCGGCGCGTCTGCGAGGATTACTTGCTGAACGTTCGGTCGGTAAATACGATCGGCAGCGACGCCGCGAAAGCAGCGACAGCAGCGACAGCGCGAAGCAGTGAAGCAACGACGACGACGTCGGGAGAAGATGCGATGGCCGAGGCCTACCTGGTGGGCGGTGTCCGCACGGCCGTCGGCCGGTACGGCGGTGCGCTCTCCGGCATCCGGCCCGACGATCTGGCCGCCCTCGTCGTCGGCGAGGCCGTGCGTCGCGCGAACGTCGACCCCCTCCTGCTCGACGAGGTGATCCTCGGCGCCGCCAATCAGGCGGGCGAGGACAACCGCAACGTCGCCCGCATGGCCGCGCTGCTCGCCGGCCTGCCCGACTCCGTGCCCGGGGTGACCGTCAACCGGCTGTGCGCCTCCGGCCTGTCGGCCGTGACGATGGCCGCGCAGAGCATCCGGGCCGGCGATGCCGATCTGGTCGTCGCCGGCGGGGTCGAGTCGATGACCCGCGCTCCGTGGGTGCAGGCGAAGCCGGAGAAGGCGTTCGCGAAGCCGGGTGCGCAGTTCGACACCTCCATCGGCTGGCGCTTCACCAACCCCCGGATGCTCGCCCGCGACAAGGCCACGTACTCGATGCCGGAGACGGCGGAGGAGGTCGCCAGGCTCGATGGGATCAGCAGAGCGGATGCCGACGCCTTCGCCCTCGGGAGCCACCGGCGGGCCGCCGCCGCGACGGACGGCGGGCGCTTCGCCGACGAGATCGTCCCCGTGGCGACGAAGGCCGGCGAGGTCGTCGTCGACGAGGGCATCCGGCGGGACACCAGCCTGGAGGCGCTCGCCGCGCTGCGCCCCGTCGTCGCCGGCGGCGAGGTGGTGACGGCCGGCAACTCCTCTCCGCTCAACGACGGCGCTTCCGCCGTGCTGGTGGCCAGCGCCGCCGCGGTCCAGCGGTACGGCCTGACCCCACGCGCCCGTGTCGTGGTCGGCGCCAGCGTCGGGCTCGCCCCCGAGATCATGGGGCTCGGCCCGGTGCCGGCGACCCAGAAGGCGCTCGGGCGCAGCGGCATCGCCCTCGACGACATCGGCAGCATCGAGCTGAACGAGGCGTTCGCGAGCCAGGCACTGGCGTGCATCCGGAGGCTGGGTCTCGTCGAGGAGCGGGTCAACGCCGACGGCGGGGCCATCGCGCTCGGGCACGCGCTCGGCTCGAGCGGGGCGCGCATCCTGGTCACGCTGCTGGGCCGGATGGAACGCGAGGACTCCCGCTACAGCCTCGCCACGATGTGCGTCGGGGTCGGCCAGGGCTCGGCGCTCATCCTGGAGCGGCCATGACGGCGCACGACGGCGGGACGCTGCTGATCGAGGAGCTCCCCGACCGTGTCGTCGCCACGCTCAACCGGCCGGATGCCCGCAACGCGATCGACCAGCCCATGGTGGACGAGCTGCACGCGCTGTGCGCCGAGCTGGAGGGGGCGCCGCGCATCCTGATCATCACGGGCGCCGACGGCGTCTTCGCGTCGGGCGCGGACATCGCCGAGCTGAGGGAACGACGGGCGGCGGACGCCCACCTCGGCATCAACGCGGCGATCTTCAGCCGGGTGGCCGCGCTGCCCATGCCCGTGATCGCCGCCCTCGACGGCTACGCACTCGGCGGGGGCGCCGAACTCGCCTACGCGGCCGACTTCCGCATCGCCACTCCGCGCCTGCGCATCGGCAACCCGGAGACGGGGCTCGGGATCATCGCCGCGGCCGGAGCCCTATGGCGGCTGCCCGAGCTGGTCGGCGAGCCGCTCGCCGCCGAGATCGTGCTGGCCGGCCGCATCCTGAACGGCGAAGAGGCGCTCGCGGTGCGGCTCGTCACCGAGCTGCACGACCCCGCCGACCTGCTGCCGGCCGCGCACGCGCTCGCCGACCGGATCGCCGCCAACGATCCGCTGGCGACCCGGTACACGAAGGCGGTGCTGCACGCGGGCCGCGCCGAGCATCCGGCAGCCGAGCGGGAGGCGCAGGCCGTGCTGCTCGAGTCGCCGGAGAAGCAGCGACGGATGACCGACTTCCTCGAGAAACGGCGACGACGGTGAGCGCGGAGCAGACCGAGACGACGGGCGGCCACGCCGGTGCGGACGTACCGGCGATCGTCGGAGTGATCGGCGGCGGCCGGATGGGCGCCGGGATCGCGCACGCCTTTCTGATGGCGGGTTCCCGGGTGACCGTGCTCGAGCGGGACGACACCGCGGCGAGCGCCGCGCGCAGTCGCGTGCTGGCGACGGTGGCGGCGAGCGTGCAACGGGGCGCCCCCGAACCGCCGGCCGGGCGCCTCACCGTCACGACGGACGTAGCGGAGCTCGAGGACGCGCGGCTGGCGATCGAGGCCGTGCCGGAAGACCGCGGACTCAAAGTCGCGGCCCTGCGCCGCGTCGAACGCGTCGTCGCCGCCGACGCGGTACTGGCCACGAACACGTCGTCCATCTCGATCGACGAACTCGCGACCGGGATCGGACGCCCGGGTGGGTTCCTCGGGATGCACTTCTTCAACCCGGTCCCCTCGTCCGCCCTGGTCGAGGTCGTGATCGGCTCGGCCACCTCCCCAGCGGTCGTGACCACCACCGAGACGTGGGTGCGGGCGCTCGGCAAGACGCCGGTGACCGTCACCGACTCCCCCGGGTTCGCCTCGTCACGCCTCGGCGTGCTCCTCGGCCTCGAGGCGATCCGGATGCTCGAGGAGGGCGTCGCGACCGCCGAGGACATCGACGCCGCGATGGTGCTCGGCTACAAGCATCCGGTCGGCCCGCTGATGCTGACGGACCTCGTCGGGCTGGACGTGCGGCTCGGCATCGCGGAGTACCTGAGCGCGCACCTCGGCGCCCGCTTCGAGCCGCCGGAGCTGCTGCGCCGGATGGTCGCCGACGGCGCCCTCGGACGCAAATCCGGCCGGGGGTTCTACGAGTGGGCGGGGACGACGCCTAGCGACCAGGAGCGTCGACGATGAGGTTGGTGATGCGCGCGGTGCAGAGGCGGTTGCCCTCGTCGTCGGTCACCACGATCTCGTGCGAGGCGATGGTGCGCCCGAGCCGGATGGCGGTGGCGACGCCGGTGACGGTGCCGCTGCGCACGGACCGGTGGTGCGTCGCGTTGATGTCGAGCCCCACCGCCGAGCGGCCCGGCCCGGCGTGGATCACCGCCGCCCAGGAGCCGAGCGCCTCGGCGAACGCGACGGACGCCCCGCCGTGCAGCAGACCGAACGACTGGCGGTTGCCCTCGACCGGCATGGTCGCCACGACCCGTTCCGCCGACTGCTCCAGGATGCGAACGCCCATCTTCACGTCGAGCTCGCCGAGCTCGATCGTCCAGTCACCATCGGCCATGGGCACAGCATACCCAGCCGCTTTCGAGGAGGTCCCCCATGAGTGAGCCCGGCATCCTGCCCAGTTTCGTGAAGGGCGCGTGGTGGACGCCCGACGGCGCGGAGGCGGGAGCCGCGCTGGTGACGGACGCCTCGACCGGCGCCCCGATCGCCCGGGTGGGCACCGAGGGCGTCGACCTCGCCGGCGCCCTCGACTACGCCCGGACCGTCGGTCAGCGGTCGCTCGGAGCCCTGACCTTCCACCAGCGCGCGGTGCTGCTGAAGCAGCTCGCGCAGGCGCTCACCGAGCGGAAGGCCGAGCTGTACGAGCTGTCGAGCCGTGCCGGGGCGACGAAGGCGGATTCCTGGGTCGACATCGACGGCGGTATCGGCGTGCTGTTCACGTATTCGTCCAAGGGACGGCGCGAACTGCCGAATGCACAGGTGTACCTCGACGGCGCCGCCGAGACGCTCTCGAAGGACGGCTCCTTCCTCGGCCGGCACATCTTCACCCGACTGCCGGGCGTCGCGGTGCAGATCAATGCCTTCAACTTCCCGGTGTGGGGCGCACTCGAGAAGTTCGCGCCGGCGTTCCTGGCGGGCATGCCCACGCTGGTCAAGCCGGCGACGCCGACCGCGTTCCTCGCCGAAGCGATGGTGCGCGTGATGCTCGAGAGCGGGCTGCTGCCCGAGGGCTCGCTGCAGCTGGTCTCCGGGCCGGTGCCCGGCCTGTTCGACCTGCTGCGGCTCGGCGACCTGGTCGCCTTCACAGGCTCGGCGTCGACGGCCGAGAAGCTGCGCGCGAACGACTCGGTGCAGACCGGCGGGGTGCGGTTCACCAGCGAGACCGACTCGATCAACGCCTCGGTGCTCGGGCCGGATGCGGTGACGGGCACGCCGGAGTTCGACGCGTACGTCAAGCAGCTGGTCGCCGAGCTGACCGCGAAGGCCGGGCAGAAGTGCACCGCCATCCGGCGCGCGATCGTGCCGGAGGCGCTGATCGGCGACCTGATCGCCGCCGTGCGCTCCCGCATCGAGGAGCGCGTGGTGATCGGCGACCCGCGCGCCGAGGGCGTGACGATGGGACCGCTGGTCTCAGCCGCCCAGCGCACGAAGGTGCTGCGCCAGGTCGGGCGGCTCGTCGAGGGCGGCGGCGAGCTCGTGCTCGGCGGGCTCGGTCAGCCGACGATCGTGCGCGCCGACGGCTCCCGCGGGGCGGCGCCGGAGGGCGCGTTCGTCGAGCCGATCCTGCTGCGCTTCCCCGACGCGACGGCCGAGGCGGTGCACACGGTCGAGGCGTTCGGGCCGGTGGCGAGCATCCTGGGCTACACGACGACGGCGGAGGCCGCGCGCCTGGTGGCGCTCGGCGGCGGTTCGCTGGTGACGAGCGTGGCGACGCACGACCCGGAGGTCGCGCGCGAGCTCGTCACGGGGATCGCGGCGTACAACGGCCGCGTGCTCCTGCTCGATCGCGACGACGCCCGTACCTCCACCGGACACGGCTCGCCGGTGCCGCACCTCGTGCACGGCGGTCCCGGACGCGCCGGCGGCGGGGAGGAGCTCGGCGGCATCCGGGCCGTGCTGCACCACATGCAGCGCACCGCGATCCAGGGCACCCCCGACCTGCTGACCGCGATCACCGGGGTGTGGCACCCGGGCGCTGCCGCCTCGGCCGAGGGGCCGCACCCGTTCCGGCGGTCGCTGGCGGAGCTGACGATCGGCGACCAGGTGCGGTCGGCGTCGCGCGCGGTGACGCTCGACGACATCGAGACGTTCGCGGCGTTCACCGGCGATACGTTCTACGCGCACATGGACGAGGAGGCCGCGGCGGCCAATCCGTTCTTCCCCGGACGCGTTGCGCACGGATACCTGCTGGTGTCGTGGGCGGCCGGGCTGTTCGTGGATCCCGCTCCGGGGCCGGTGCTCGCCAACTACGGGCTCGAGAACCTGCGGTTCGTGACGCCCGTGTCGCCCGGCGACAGCATCCGGGTCGCGCTCACGGCCAAGCAGATCACGCCGCGCGAGACGGACGACTACGGCGAGGTGCGCTGGGACGCGCTGATCACGAACCAGCGCGACGAGACGGTCGCGACCTACGACGTGCTCACGCTCGTCGCCAAGCACTGACCCGCGCACCCAAGTTTTTCGTTGAGGGGTGGCGAATCGGGCTTCCCTCGGCGTGTTTACCCCGATTCGCCACCCCTCAACGGAAGCGGGTCAGCGGGTCAGGGGGTCAGGGGGTACGGAGGCCGGTGAAGGCGATGGTGAGGAGGTCGTCAGCGAGCTGCTGGGGGGTCTCGGGGCCGTCGGGGCGGTACCACTCCACGATCGAGTTGATCATGCCGAACAGGAGGCGGGCCACGATGCCGGGGTCGACGTCGGCGCGCAGGGAACCCTCGTCGCGGGCCTGAACGACGAGCTCGGCGACGGCCCGGTCGAACGCACGCCGGCGGGCGAGCGCCGCCCGCTCGATCTCGGTGTTGCCGCGCACCCGCAGCAGCAGCGTGACGTAGGGCAGCTTGTCCGTGAGCACCGCGACCGCGCCGCGCAGCACCGAGGCCAGCCGGTCGGCGGCGCTGCCGGTCGTCGCACCGGATGCCGCGAGAACGCCCTCGAGGTCGCCGAGGGCCTCGTCGAGCGCGAGCGCCAGCAGCTCGTCCTTCGACGACACGTGGTGGTAGATCGCCGACTTGGAGAGCCCGAGCCGTTCGGCGAGCATCCCGATCGAGGTGGCGTCGTAGCCGTACTCGTTGAAGGCCGTCACGGCGACCTCGAGGATGCCGCGCTGGTCGTAGCCGGGGCGGCCGCGGCGGAGTGCGGTCTCGGTCATCCGCCTAGTGTGGCATGCGCTCGACCCACTGGCATATACTAAACGAACGATCAGTCAGTAATTCGGGAGTGTCAATGACGACGACCCAGCAGGACACGGGGCAGCACGCAGAGCACGACGCACGCCTGGACGCCGAGGAGGCGGCCGGCCGGCAGCGATTCGACGACCTCATCGCCGCCGACTCGCGCGTCGAGCCCCGCGACTGGATGCCTGACGACTATCGCCGCACGCTCATCCGGCAGATGTCGCAGCACGCGAACTCCGAGATCATCGGCATGCAGCCGGAGGCGAACTGGATCACCCGCGCCCCGAGCCTCAAGCGCAAGGCCATCCTGATGGCCAAGGTGCAGGACGAGGCCGGGCACGGGCTCTACCTCTATTCCGCCACCCAGACCCTCGGGATCACGCGCGACGAGATGACCGAGCAGCTCATCGCCGGCAAGGCGCGCTACTCCTCGATCTTCAACTACCCCACGGTCAGTTGGGCCGACATGGGCGCGATCGGCTGGCTCGTCGACGGCGCGGCGATCTGCAACCAGGTGCCGCTCTGCCGCGCCTCGTATGCGCCGTACGGCCGCGCGATGGTGCGCATCTGTAAAGAGGAGTCGTTCCACCAGCGGCAGGGCTTCGAGATCCTGCTCTCGCTGATGCGCGGCACGTCCGCCCAGCAACAACTTGCCCAGGATGCGGTGAACCGCTGGTACTGGCCGTCACTGATGATGTTCGGCCCGCCCGACGACGACTCCCCCAACTCCGCCCGCTCGATGGCTTGGAAGATCAAGCGCTTCTCGAACGACGAGCTGCGCCAGCGCTTCGTCGGGATGCTCGTGCCGCAGGCGGAGGTGCTCGGCGTCACGCTCCCCGACCCTGACCTGCGTTGGAACGAAGAGCGCCAGGCGTACGACCTCGGACCGATCGACTGGACCGAGTTCAACGAGGTGCTCTCCGGGCGCGGTCCGTGCAACGCGCAGCGGATGCAGCGCCGGCGCGAGGCGCACGAGGACGGCCGCTGGGTGCGGGAGGCCGCGGCCGCCTACGCCGCGAAGCAATCCGGCCGAGTGGCGGCCGCCTGATGTCGGCCCCGGGGACCCCCGGCGACGCGCATCCCGAGACCTGGCCCCTCTGGGAGGTCTTCGTGCGGTCGAGCCGCGGACTCAGCCACGTGCACGTCGGCTCGCTGCACGCGCCCGACGAGACGATGGCCGTGCGCAACGCCCGCGACCTCTATACCCGGCGCAACGAGGGCGTCTCGATCTGGGTCGTGCCGTCCGACGCCATCACCGCCAGCGATCCGGATGCCAAGGGCGCCTTCTTCGAGTCGCCCGCCGGCAAGAACTACCGGCACGCCACGTACTACACGGCCAGCGAAGGGGTGAAGCACCTGTGAGCGACGAGCACGCACCCGGCGCCGGCGCGCCCGACGCCGGCGCGCACGGCGACCCGGCCGAGCACGGCCACGTCGAGGTCAGCACCGTGACGCTCGCCGCCGAGTACGCCGGCGACTTCGCCCCCGGCACCGAGGTCGCGACACCGGATGTCGCGGAGTACGCCCTCTGGCTGGGCGACGACTCGCTGATCCTCGCGCAGCGACTCGGCGCGTGGATCTCGCGCGCCCCCGAGCTCGAAGAGGACGTCGCTCTCGCCAACATCGCCCTCGATCTGCTCGGGCACGCCCGCTCGCTGCTGCGCTACGCGGGCACCGCCACCGGGCGCAGCGAGGACGACCTGGCGTACTGGCGCGACGAGCACGAGTTCCGGTCGGCGCACCTGTTCGAGCAGCCCAACGGCGACTTCGCGCACACCATCGTGCGACAGTTCGCTGCGTCCCACTACCTGTTCGAGCTCTACCTCCGGCTGCGGGCCTCCACCGATCCGGTGCTCGCCGCCGTCGCCGCGAAGGCCGTCAAAGAGGTCGACTACCACCGCGACCACGCCGATCAGTGGATGCTGCGGCTCGCGCTCGGCACCGACGAGTCGCGTCGCCGCCTGCTCATCGCGCTCGACGACCTGTGGCCGACGGTCGCCGAACTGTTCGAGGACGAGCCGCTGAACGACCGGCTCGAAGGTCTCGCACCGCGGCCGTCGACGCTGCGCGCCGCCTTCGACGAATCCATCGCGCCCGTGCTGCGCGAGTGCGAGCTGGAGACGCCGTCGACGTTCGAGGCGTCCGGCGGCGGCCGGCGCGGGAACCATTCGGAGTACCTGGGCCCGCTGCTCGCGGAGCTGCAGGTGCTCGCGCGGCAGCATCCGGGGGCGAGCTGGTGACCGGGGTCGCACGCTGGAGCAGCCACAGCGCCGACGCGGTTCGCGCGTGGTCGGCCGCCGCCGCCGTCGTCGACCCGGAGGTGCCGGTGCTGACCATCGACGACCTCGGCATCCTGCGCGAGGTCACCGTCACCGACGACGGCGTGAACGTCGTCGTGACCCCCACCTACAGCGGATGCCCGGCGATGGAGGCGATCCGTCAGGATCTGCAGCGCGCGCTCGGCGACGCCGGCTTCGGCCCCGTGACGGTGCGCCTCGCGCTGACCCCTGCCTGGACGACCGACTGGATCAGCGACGCCGGCCGGGCCGCGCTCGAGGAGTTCGGGATCGCGCCGCCCAGCGGGGGCGCGCCGGTCATTGGCGCCGTCCGCGTGCGGATGGCCGTGAAGTGCCCGCACTGCCAGTCGCTCGACACCAGGGAGATCTCGCGGTTCGGCTCGACCTCGTGCAAGGCGCTCTACGAGTGCGCCGCGTGCGGCGAGCCATTCGACTACTTCAAGGCGTTCTGATGGCGCGCGCACGGTTCCACACGCTCGCCGTCGCCGAGGTGCGGCCGCTGACCGCGGCGAGCGTCGAGGTCACCTTCGCCGTCCCCGACGACCTGCGCGGCGCCTACGACTACCTGCCCGGCCAGCACGTCGCGCTCCGGGCGACCGTCGACGGCCACGAGCTGCGCCGCAGCTACTCGCTCTGCCGGCCGCCGACGCCGGGCAGCATCAGCGTGGCGATCAAGCGGGATCTCGGTGGCGCGTTCTCGACATGGGCGACGTCGCAGCTGGCCGCCGGCGACCGGATCGACGTGATGAGCCCGCAGGGGACCTTCACCACCGACCTCGGCGCGCTCGACGGAAAGCACATCGTCGGCGTCGCGGCGGGCTCGGGCATCACGCCGCTGATGGCGCTGGCCCACAGCATCCTGGCCGCGTCGGACACCGCGCGATTCTCGCTCGTCTACACGAACCGCACCGCGATCGACGTGATGTTCCTCGATGAGCTCTCCGACCTGAAAGACCGCTACCCCGCGCGGCTCGCACTGCACCACGTGCTGTCGCGCGAGCAGCGCTCCGCTCCTCTCCTCTCGGGCCGCATCGACGAGGAACGGCTGCGCCGGCTGCTCGACGTGCTGATCCCGCCGGCGACGGTCGACGAGTGGTTCCTCTGCGGGCCGTTCGAGCTCGTGCAGCTGTGCCGCGACGTGCTGGAGGAGCTCGGCGTCGAGCGACCGCACATCCACTTCGAGCTGTTCACCACGGGCGAGCCCGGCCAGGTGACCGGCGACACCGGGCGTCCGGTGATCACCCACGAGGGCGACAAGACGGTCGAGATCGAGTTCTCGCTCGACGGCCAGACGTCGACGGTCACGACGCCGGTGGACGCGAACGAGTCCGTGCTGAACGCCGCGCTGCGCGTGCGGCCCGACGTGCCGTTCGCCTGCGCGGGCGGTGTCTGCGGCACCTGTCGTGCCCGGCTCGTCTCCGGCGACGTGCGGATGACCGAGAACTACGCGCTCGAGCCGGAGGAGCTGGAACGCGGCTACGTGCTCACCTGCCAATCGCATCCCGTCACCGACCGCGTGGTCGTGGACTACGACGTCTAGGAGCGCCCATGATCGACCTGCAGATCGCCGACGACATCGCCCGCGTGACCCTCGACGCGCCGGAAAAGCTCAACGCGCTCGACGCCGCGGCCCTCGGCGAGCTCGACGCCGCATATGCCGAGGCCGAGCGGGCGGGGGTACGTGCGCTCATCCTGCAGGGCACCGGCCGGGCGTTCTGCGCGGGCCGCGACATCGCCGGCGTCGACCCGGCGACCGACGACGTCTCCGGCTACCTCGACGGACTGGTGACGCCGTTGCTGCAGCGGATCAGTGCGTTCCCCGCTCCGACGTTCGCCGCCGCTCACGGTGCCTGCCTCGGCGTCGGACTCGGCCTGCTCCTGGCGACGGACGTGGTCTACGTGGCGGACACGGCCAAGATCGGCTCGCCGTTCGCCGCGCTGGGCGCGCTGCTCGATTCGGGCGGCCACTCGCTGTTCGTCTCCCGGCTCGGCACCCACAAGACGCTCGACCTGATCTACACCGGCCGGCTCATGTCGGGCACCGAGGCGGTCGGCTCCGGCCTGTTCAGCCGGGTGCTGCCGGCGGCCGAGCTGCAGGATGCGGTGGATGCGGCGGCGGCGACGGCCGCGGCGGGCGCGACGCGCGCGTTCCTGGCGAGCAAGCAGCTGGTGCGCGCCATCCGCGACGAGCAGCTCGGGCTGTGGGATGCCGTGGCGGCGGAGAACGCGGCGCAGGCAGCGCTGCGCGACACGCTCGACTACCGGGAGGGCTTCGCGGCGTTCCAGCAGAGGCGAACGCCGCGGTTCGTCGGCGACTGACCGCCGATCCTGCTGCGGCGCGGCCACGTCCGCCGCAACTCCGGAAGATCGGGCCGATGCGCCCCCGCCGTCCGGAGTTGTGCCCATCAAGGCGGCGCGTCGGCCCCGAGTTCCGGAGTTATGCCTGCAGCCGGCCGTACCGGCTCGGGGCCGTCGCCAGCACGGCGGTCTGACCGCGTCGGGCCGCCGGTGTCAGAGCGCGGGCACCCGCACCGGCGCGCCCACGTGGCGCCGCATCCGGTACGCGACAACCAACACCGCGATCACCGCAGCGACGAGCACGCACTGCTCGATCGCCGGCAGCACCCCGAGCGGCAGCGCCTTCACCAGCCCGAGCCAGCAGTAGGTGAGCACGGCGCCGGTCGCCAGCCCGAGCACGTCGAGCCGGAGCACTGCGGCCAGCACGGCGCCCGCGGCCAGCGGGAGCAGCAGCACGAGGCAGCCCAGCCAGGGCGAGACGTCGCGCGGCAACCGGTCGGCCCCGACGAACAGACTGGTCGCGACGAGCCCGGTGAGCAGCGACCACCAGAACGGCCCGCGCCCGCGCGGCCGCATCCGGGGCAGGCGCAGCGCGACGACGATCGCCACCGCCGCGACCACCGCCGCGGTGAGGTACTGCCACGGCGTCCCCGCGAACCCGGGCCCGATCACCGTCGCGAACAGGATGGCCGTCCCGCCGACCACGTACAGGATGCACGCCACCACGATCCCCGGAACGCCCAGCCACCGCCCCTGCACCTGCGGCGCGACGACGCGGCGCCCGGCGAGCGGACGCGGGAACAGCGACTCTGCGATCGCGATCGGCGCGCCCATGCTCCAGATCACGTGCAGGGTCAGCACGAAGATCGTCCATGGCCCGCCGATCGCGAGGCCGGGGATGAACCCGTAGGCGAGCAGATGCTCACCGGCGAAGTCCGGGTTGAACAGGCTCTGGTCGACGAAGCCCTCCTCGATCACCCCGAAGGCGAACGCCAGCAGCAGGATGCTCGGCCAGCCGCGCCCGGCGCCGCGTGCGATCTCGCGGATGAGCACAGCGGCCGATCCGTAGAACGCCGTGTACAGCACCAGTTCGGCGATCTGCTGCCCGAGCGGGGCGGCGCCGGAGAGCCATTGGTCGCCGAGCAGGAACTCGGCCGTGATGGCGGAGAGGAGGGCCAGCGTGAGCGCGCGTCCGAGCGATTTCATGACGCCATGGTGGACCCGCGGGTCCACCGGTGACCAGCACCGCCGTCACGTTCTGTGCGTGACATCCGTCACGGGGGCGGGTAGAACTGGCTGTCTGCCTTTTGTCGAGCTTCCCTCGGCGAGACAATCTGTCCCAAGACGGCGCGCATGGGCTTCGAAAGTGTGCACGTCCCACGCGGCGCTTGCTGCACGGGTAAGGCGGCAGGCGCCGCGGTGCGCCCGCCCGCCCGCTCGCGCCGCTAGAGCACGCGCGCGCTCAGCAGGCGGTCGACGGCCGCCAGCGGGATCGGCAGCCACGCCGGGCGGTGGCGGGACTCGTAGGTGACCTCGTACACCGCCTTGTCCAGCTCGAACGCGTCGAGCAGGTGGGCGAAGTCGGTCACGACGCTGCCGGCGACCGAGGAGTAGCCGTCGAGATACGACGCGCGGGCGCGCACCGCCCACGCCGTCGCGTCGATCGGAGGCTCCCGGCGCGCGAGCGATCCGGCCACGTAGTCGAACGAACGCAGCATGCCGGCGACATCCCGCAGGGTCGCATCCGGTAGGGCGCGCTCGGCGAGGGGCCGCAGCGGTTCGCCCTCGAAGTCGATGAACTGCCAGCCGCGCTCGCTCGAATGGAGCACCTGCCCGAGGTGCAGGTCGCCGTGGATGCGCTGCAGCAGCGGATGCGGCGAGTCGGCCGCGATCTCGTAGACGGCGGCGATGCCGGCCCGCGACTCGGCGATCGCCGGCACCTCGGTGCTCGCGATCGTCAATCGCTGGAACATCCCGTCGAGCGCGAGCGCCACGTCCTCGCGCACGGCCGGTTTGGTCGGCAGCACCCTGGCCAGCTGCACGTGCAGTTCGGCCGTGCCCGCGCCGAGGGCGAACGCGCGCTCCGCGAAGTCCTCAGCGTGCTCCGCCGCCGAGACGGCGAGCTCCCAGCCGTCCTCGGCCCCCGTCAAGAAGTCCTGGGCGAGAGCCAGCTCACCGGATGCCCGCCCGGGTCCGCCCGCTTCCGGCCAGCTGCCCGACACCCAGCCGCGCAGCGACGGCGTGCGCTGCGAGCCGCCCTCGGTCAGCGCGGCGAGCGTGGAGACATCCGGGTTCGGGCCGTCCTGCACGACGCGAAAGACCTTGATCAGCAGGAGTCCGCCGTCGTCGAGCTCGGCGACGATCGACGTATTCGACTGCTCGCCGGTGAGCTTGCGCGACGACCGCACGACGACGGGGTCGCCGAGCCGATGTCCGCGCACCGACGCGTCGGCGCTCTCGGCCCGCCCGGCGCCGGCCATCATGGCCGCGAGCGCGGAGACGTAGGGTTCGTCGGCGGTGCCGTCGTAGAGGTGGCGGCCTCCGGCCTCTCCGATCAGCGCGGCGGGGTCGCCGTCCCTGCTGCTTCTGGCCACGACGGGCACCTGGTAGACGCGGGGCGTGCGGGGGGCGTCATCGGCGAAGAAGTGCGTGAGCACACGGGCGCCGTCGCGCGAGGGCTCCATCTCCACGGAGGCGAGCAGCCGGAGGCGCGGTTCGACGCTCTTGGTCGAGTACCAGCGCTGGCGGCGCATCCATGACCCGATGAGCTCGGTGAGTTCGGTCATGTCTGCACCGTACGCCCCTGCCTGGGGAAACGCTTGGAGCCGCTCAGACAGTCGGTGCGGGATGACGCTCGGTGTCGTGGGCGCGAGGCGGAACCCGCTCAGCGCCGGCCGAGAACCACGCCGCGAGCGGCCATGAACGGAAGGGGATCGATCTGCAGACCGGCCACCCGCACTTCGAAATGCAGGTGGCAGCCGGTCGAGGCGCCCGTGCTGCCGACGAGCGCGATGGGCTGGCCCGCCTTCACCACTTGGCCCACCGTGACGCCGATGCCCCCGTCGACGATGTGGCCGTACGCGGTCTGCACGCCATCGCCGTGATCGATGAGCACGAAGTTGCCGTACGAGCCGTTCGGGCCGGCCTCGACGACCGTCCCGGCGCTGGCGGCCACGATCGTGGTGCCGCACGACGCCCCGAGGTCGTCACCGGGGTGGAAGAGCGCGGTGCCCGCCGGCCGTGACGGGCGCGGACCGAACACGTCGGTCAGCGGGGCGCGCACTGGAGCCACCCATCCCGTCGTGGTCGTCGGCGTGTTGACGAGGGAGCGGAACCCGGCGCCGGCCGCCTGCAGCACGGGGAGCGTGTCGAGCGCCTTGGTCGCCGCGGCCACATCCGCCTGCGCAGCGGTCACGGCCTGGCGTCGCCCGCCCAGGTCGATCGACGCGACCGTCCCGCTCGCGGCGCCCGCCTGATCGGTCAGGCTCGCTGCCCGCTTCGCATCCGCCGCCGCGGCCTTCAGCGCCGCCGTGCGCGAAGCGGTGAGTTTCTCGAACCGATCGACGGCACCGAGCTTGTCGAGCAGGTTGCCGCCCGTGGACAACGCGGCGCCGAGCGGCCCCTCGGTGAGCTGCCGCGAATCGGAGGAGCGGATGAGGGCCGTCGCGAACGCCGCAGAGTCCGCGGCCTTCTCGGACGCCGCCGCGGCACGGTCGGCGAGCTCCTTCGCCGCGGTCTCGGCCTGCTGCTGCTCGCGTTCAGCGGCGCGCGCCGCATCGTTGGCGGCGGTCAGCGCCTGCTGCGCGGCAGCCAGCGTGCTGGCGAGCTCACTGGCGCGTTGCACCTGTGTCGGGTCGACGAACACGCCGGTCGGCAGCTGCGGCGCGACCTCGAGCGCGACCGTGTCGACGGGGGCGGGAGCGGGCTTCGGCGTCGGCTTCGGGGCCGGTTTGTGCGTCGGCTTCGGGGTGGGCGTGGTCGTGGGAGTAGGTGTGGGCGTCGGGGTCGGCGTCTCGGTGGGGGTCGGCGTCTCGGTCGGTGTCGGCGTGGGTGTGGGCGTCGGCGTCGGCTCGTCCGAGGGCGTCGGGGTGGGAGTCGGCGCCGGCTCCTCCGAGGGAGCGGGCGACGGTGTCGGCGACGGCGTCACGGTCGGGGTCGGCGTCGGTGTCGGGGTCCCGGCGGCGAGAGCGCTCTGCTGGGTCCCGAGGGTCAGCCCCACGATCAGGAAGGCGACGGCACATGCCTGACCCACGCGGCGCGGGGTTCCGCGTCGTGAATCCATCCTGTGGCGTCCGAACGCGTTCCGCATGGTCACGCGAACCCCCCGGCTGGCGCCGTATGAGCCCGTCTCATGATGTTCTCACCGCGCCGGGGCCAGGACAAGAGCCGCGAACGAGGGTCGGATGCAGCTCACAGGGTCGACACGATACGGTGAACAGCTGTGACCGACACCACTGCCGACGCCCGCCCGCGCCGCTCTGCCAAGAGGACCTCCTGGAAGACGCTGCTGCGCGACGTCCTGGTCATCTTCGTCGTCGCCCTGCTGGCCAGCTTCCTGATCAAGACGTTCATCGCCCGGTCGTTCTATGTTCCGTCCGGTTCGATGCTGAACACGCTCCAGATCAAC
Organism: Leifsonia sp. 10N434; assembly: GCF_056394405.1. Classification (NCBI taxonomy): domain Bacteria; kingdom Bacillati; phylum Actinomycetota; class Actinomycetes; order Micrococcales; family Microbacteriaceae; genus Leifsonia; species Leifsonia sp. 10N434. Next base: position 390,080 of record NZ_JBFTHV010000004.1, read on the forward strand.
GACAGGATCATCGTCAACGAGCTGGAGCCGTCGGTCTTCCCGCTGCAGCGCGGCGATGTCGTCGTGTTCAAGGATCCGGGCGGCTGGCTGCCTCCCGTCGCCCCGAAACCGAGCAACCCCGTGGCCGACGCCGTCGGCGCTGTGCTCGACTTCGTGGGGCTCGGCGCCTCGGACAGCGACCAGCACCTGGTCAAGCGACTGATCGGGCTCCCGGGCGACAAGGTCAGCTGCTGCAACGCCCTCGGGCAGCTCAGTGTGAACGGCGTTCCGCTGAAGGAGCCGTACGTGCTGCTTCCCGCCGGCGTCGACTCGGTCTCTGAGAAGGAGTTCAGCGTCACGGTGCCGAAGGGCAGCGTGTGGGTGATGGGCGACAACCGGTACAACTCCGCAGACTCCCGCTATCACATGGACGACCCGGGCAAAGGATTCGTCCCCCTGAGCGACGTCGTCGGGCGCGCGTTCGTCATCAGCTGGCCGGTGAGCCACTGGACGTGGCTGAGCAACTACCCGGACGTGTTCCGCGGAGTCGACCGCGACGAGTGACGCCCGACGGGACCGTGCTTCGGCCGGTCGAGTCGCAGGGCGTCAGCCCTCGGCGCGTCAGCCCTCGGCGCGACCCAGCCGCCAGTACCCCATGAACGCCACGCGTCCCCTGTCGATGCCGTTGCCGCTCACCAGGAGCCGTCGCAGCGTCTTCACCGTGCCGCACTCCCCCGCGATCCAGGCATAGAACCCGCCGTTCACCTGCTCGGGCAGCTCCCACAGCGTCTCGAGGTCGATGTCGACCTCGTCGAGCTGCTGCGGCCGGGCCGCCGCGGCGTCCGCGACGATGACCGGATGCTCGGCCACCCACCGCTCGACGGCCGGCACGAGCACGCTCCCGTTCGCACCGCCCGCGCGGTCGAGCCAGGTGATCTCGGCGTTGGCCGGAAGCGCCGGGCTCAGCCGGTCCGACGCATCCGGCACCTCGATGAACGCCCGGGCGCGCTGCCCGGCCGGCAACGTCTCGAGGATCGCGGCGATGGCGGGCGCCGCCGTCTCGTCGCCGACGAGGAGCAGGTCGGTCGCCGCGCCCGGCTGCCAGTCGATGCCCGAAGCGGAGTTGATGCTCCTGGCGTCCGGCCCGACGATCACGAGTTCGTCACCCGGCTGTGCCGCCAGCAGCCAGCGCGCCGCCGGTCCGCCGTCGCCGTGCGCGACGAAGTCGACCGTCAGCAGCCGCGCATCCGGATCGATCGCGCGCACCGTATAGGTGCGGATGGGGCTCCGCCGGTCGTCCGGGAGCCGGCGCCATCGGTCGTACCAGTCGCCCGCCGCGATCGACTCCTCATCGTCGGACGCCGACAGGCTCCCGTCTGGGGCCGGGAACATGAGCTTGATCCGCTGGTCGCGGCCGTCGGTGCCGAAGACGTCGAAGTCGGCCGACCAGAACGTCACGCGCGTGAAGTGGGGCGACAACGATTCGAGCGCGTGCACACGAACCCGATAGGGACGGTACGACGGGCAGTCGATCTTCTCGATGGTCGTCGCGACGAGGCTCACGGGCGCACCTTCCGGGGAGTCGTTGGGGATCGTTGGGGATTCGGGGGATCCGACGCGGGTTCGTCGAGATCAGGTAAGGCAAGCCTAACCAAAGTCGGGCCGCGGTGCGAACCCTCCTCGCCGTAGCGCATCCGACGCGCGAGGCGCATGATGAACACGGCACGCCTACCCGAACACAGACCATCGATGAGGATCGTCATGAAGGACGCCGAGACTTCGACGAGCGCCGACGCCGAGAGCGTCCGCGCCCAATTCGACACTCTGGCCGCAATGGCAGGAGACCTGGCGGGCCACTTCGCGCTCGAACCGCTGCTGGAGCGGATCCTGCGGCACACCCTCGAGCTGCTCGGCTGCGACAGCGGATCGATCTGCACGGTCGACGAGGCCGCGGGCACGTACCGCAAAGACGTTGACCTCGGGGTCGGCTGCCAGTCGGGGCAGACCTTCCCGCTCGACGAGGGGGTGACAGGCGAAGTCGTCCGCGCCAGGAGCTCCGTCATCTTCGACGAGTACGCGCAGGTGCGCGGCGGCCACCTCGCCGGGCCGGACCGCGCGCGGCTGCACGGCACCCTCGGCGTCCCGATCCGCTGGAACGGGGCGATCATCGGCGCCTGCGTGCTGTTCAGCCGCGACCCGGCGCGGCGGTTCACCGACGACGACGCCGCCCTGCTCGAGCGATTCGCCGCCCATGCCGCGATCGCGATCACCAACGCCCGGCTGCACGCGGTGGCCGAGGAGCGGGCGCGGGAGGCGGCGGTGATCGCGGAACGGGAGCGCGCCGTGCGCGACGTCCACGACACTGTCGGGCGCGGCATCGCCGATCTCCTCCTGCACGTGGACGAGGCCGACCGCCGGCTCGCCACCGGCCGCGACCCCCGCGACGCGATCGCCCGGGCGCGCACCGCGGCGCGCTCCGCCCTCCGCGAGACCCAGCGGACCGTGCTCGGGCTGGGCCCGGCGCTGCTCGACGGGCACTCGCTCGGCGAGGCGATCTCGCTCGAACTCGCGTGGGTCGAGTCGGCTGCGGCCCTCGAGACACGACTGGTGGTCGTCGGACAGCCGGGACCGCTCGCCGCCGAGACCGTGCGCCAGCTGTTCCGGATCGTGCAGGAGTGCCTCACCAACGTGGTCGAGCACGCTGCCGCGAAACACGTGCGCGTCGGCTTGGTCTACGGGGAATCCGATGTGACGGTGCTGGTCGAGGACGACGGCCGCGGCTTCGACGTGACCGGCCTGGCCAAAGCGCCCCGTCGGCCGCTGCGCGGGCTCGGTCTGCAGAACCTGGCGGCACGCGCGCAGCACCTCGGCGGAACAGTGAACATCGAATCGACTCCGAACTGGGGCACGCGCGTGCGGGCGGAGCTCCCGGTCTCGCCGCCGGCGCCCGACGAGGGGCCGCGACCGCGCTGGCGGGTTCTGGTCGTGCACGACAGCGCCCTCATCCGGTCGGGCCTGGTGCGGATGCTCGGGCTGGCCGAGCCGGACATCCAGGTCGTCGCCGAGGTGGCCGACGCCGAAGCGGCGGTGGTGGCCTACGACCTGCTGCACCCGAGCGTCGTGGTGGCCGACCTCGACCTGCCGCACATCGACGGTGTGCAGCTCACCGCGCATCTGCGCGCCGCCGACCCCGGCGCGGTCGTCGTGCTGCTGATCGGCTCGGTCGGCGACGACCGGCTGCGGGATGCGACCGCTGTCGGCGCCGCCGGTTTCCTCGAACCGCGCGCGGATGCGGCGGCGATCGCACGCACGGTGGTCGCGGCGGCGCGCGGCGACCTGCTGCTCAGCCCCGCCTTCCTCAGCCGGTACTCGGTCTCGCTCACCGGCGACGGCACCGAGCCGCTCACCGCCCGCGAACGCGAGGTGCGCGCGCTGGTGGAGCAGGGGATGCCCGACAAGCAGATCGCAGCACAGTTGCAGATCTCGGTGAAGACCGTCGAGAAGCACGTCGGCGCGGTGCTGCGCAAGACGGGTGCGCCGAATCGCACGGCGCTGGCCGGGCTGGCGGTGTCGCGGCGCTGACCGTGTGCGGGGATTCCCTACCGCCGGGATGGGGGAAGCTCCCGTGTCGGCCGATCCATTCGCCTGCATACGCTTGGCGAGGATCGAGGAGGTCGCCATGCCCGTCGTGTCGCTCAAGGAGATCGTGGACCGTGCGTTCCAGGAGCGCTACGGCGTGCCCGCGATCAACATCGTCAACGATCTGACCCTCGAGGCCGTTCTGGCCGGCGCCGTCGACGCGCAGTCGCCGGTGATCGTGCAGACCTCGGTCAAGACCGTCCAATCGATCGGATCCGACGTGCTGTTCGCGATGTGGACGGCGATGACCGCCGGTATCGAGGTGCCCGTCACCCTGCACCTCGACCACTGCCCCGATCGCGCCGTGATCACCGAGTGCCTGGAGCGCGGGTGGAACTCCGTGCTGTTCGACGCCTCGACGCTCACGGTCGAGGAGAACCAGCGTCAGACCGTCGAGGTCGTCGCCGAGGCCCGCCGCTACGGCGCGCACGTCGAGGGCGAGATCGAGGCCATCAAAGGCGTCGAAGACGGGATCGGCTCGGACACCGAACCCGCGCGCCAGAGCCTCGAGACCGCTGTGGAGTTCATCCGGACGACCGGGGTGGATGTGTTCGCGCCGTCCATCGGCAACGCGCACGGCGTGTACTCGAAGACCCCTGAGCTGGACTTCCAGCGGGTCACCGACATCGTCGAGGCCACCGGCGTGCCGATCGCCCTGCATGGGGGCAGCGGCATGACCGACGAGCAGTTCGCCGACCTGATCTCGCGCGGCTGCGCGAAGGTGAACATCTCCACCGCCCTCAAGATCGAGTTCATGACGTCGTCGCTCGCATTCCTGAAGGGCGCGGAGAGCGCCGACAAGTGGGATCCTCCGTCGCTGTTCCGCGATGTCCGCTCGCACATCGTCGACCTCACCACCGGTCTCGCCCGCACCTTCGGCAGCGCCGGGAAGGCGTGGTGACCGTGCCGACCCTCATCTTCGACTGCGACGGCGTGCTCGCCGACACCGAGCGGTACGGTCACCTGCCTGCCTTCAACCAGACCTTCGAGGAGCTCGGCCTGCCCGTTTGGTGGAGCGATGACGACTACCGGGAGAAGGTGCTCATCGGCGGCGGCAAGGAGCGGATGGCGAGCCTGCTGACGCCCGAGTTCGTGGCGGCGAACGGACTGCCGGAGGACGAGGACGGCCGGCGGGCGATGCTGGCGGACTGGCACAGACGCAAGACGACGATCTACACCGCGCTGGTCGCATCCGGTGCACTGCCGGGCCGGCCAGGCATCCGCCGGATCGTTGCCGAGGCCGACGCGTCGGGCTGGGGACTGGCCGTCGCGTCGACCTCGGCGGAACCATCGGTGCTGGCGGTGCTCGAGCACGTCGTCGGCAGCGAGCTCGCCGGCCGGTTCGCCGTGTTCGCCGGCGACATCGTGGCGCACAAGAAGCCGGCGCCCGACATCTACCTGCTCGCCCTCGATCAGCTGGATATCTCCGCGGACGACGGCGTCGTGATCGAGGACAGCGGCAACGGCGTGCGGGCCGCCGTCGGCGCCGGACTGCGCACCGTCGTCACGGTCAGCGCATACACCGCCGACGAGGACTTCACGGGAGCGTCGCTCGTCGTCTCCTCCCTCGGCGATCCGGATGAGCCCGCGCGCGTCATCGATGCGCCGGCAGGCGTTCGACCTGGGCCGCTCGTGACGCTCGACGATCTGGCCGCCGTGCTGGCGGCGCCGCGGCCATGACCCCCATCCCCGCAACCGCCCGACAGCCAGAGGAGCACCGATGACGACCCAGAGCTTCAGCGACACCGAATTCGTGGTGCGCACCATCGCCCAGACGGCCGTGGACAACGAGAAGTACTTCGGCGACCTCGACTCCGTGGTCGGCGACGGGGACTTCGGCTTCTCTCTGGCCCGAGGGTTCGAAATCGTGCTCGCCGACTGGGACGGCTACGATCGCGCCGACATCGGTACGTTCCTGCAGAAGATCGCCGTGGCCATCACGAGCAGGATCGGCGGGACATCCGGCCCGATCTGGGGAACCGCGTTCCTGCGGGCCGCGACCGTGGCCAAGGGACGGGATGAGCTCAGCGGTGACGACGTCGTCACGATGCTCCGCTCGGCCATGGACGGCATCAAGGCGCGGGGAAGCGCCGAACTCGGCGACAAGACCCTGCTCGACGCGATCGCCCCCATGACCGACACCATCGAGGCACGGCTCGCCGATGGCGCCGGCTCCGAAGAGATCGTGACGGCGGCGGCGACCGCCGCCCGGACGGCAGCCGACGCGACGGTCGGGATGCAGGCGCGGCGTGGACGCGCGTCCTACACCGGCGAGCGCAGCATCGGCTCGCCGGACCCGGGCGCTGTCGCCGTCGCCGTCATCCTCGAACGGCTCGCCGCCGACTGGCCGAGCCGCCCCGTCCAGCCGCAGTGACCCGATCCCGCACGACCGAACCCCAGAACACCCGAACCCCAGAACACCCCTCGATGTGGAGAGAAAAATGAAGAAGTTCGTCAACGACCCGCTGCAGTACGTCCCGGACATGCTGAAAGGCATCGCCCTCGCCAACCCGGACACGCTCCGCTACGTGCCCGAGTACAACCTGATCATGCGCTCGGACGCCCCTAACGACGGCAAGGTGTCGATCATCCAGGGCTCCGGCTCCGGCCACGAGCCTGCCCACGTGCTCACCGTCGGCAAGGGGATGCTCGACGGAGCCTGCCCGGGAGACGTGTTCGCCGCTCCCCCGATGGACTACGTCTACGAGACCACCAAGCTGCTCGCCTCCCCGAAGGGCGTGCTGCTGCTCGTCAACAACTACACCGGCGACAAGATGGCGTTCGACATGGCGCAGGAGATGAGCCTCGCCGACGGCGTGAACGTGAAGACGCTGTTCATCGACGATGACGTCTCGGTGCAGGACTCCACCTACACCGTCGGGCGCCGCGGCGTCGCCGGGAACTTCTTCGTGATGAAGGCCGTGGGTGCGGCCTCGGAGGCGGGCGCCGACCTCGACGAGGTGGTGAGGATCGGCGAGAAGGTCAACTCCGTCACCCGCACGATGGGCCTCGCTCTCACCGCCTGCACCCCGCCCGCGAAGGGTGCGCCCTTGTTCGAGCTCGGCGACGACGAGATCGAGATCGGCGTGGGCATCCACGGCGAGCCCGGCCGTCGCCGCGACACGATCAAGCCGTCCGACGCACTGGTCGACGAATTGCTCGAACCGGTGCTCGCCGACCTGCCGTACGAGAGCGGCGACCGGGTCGCACTGATGATCAACGGCCTCGGCGGAACGCCGATCAGCGAGCTCTACATCGCCTACGGCCACGCTCACGAGGTTCTGGCCTCCCGCGGAATCACCGTCGGGCGCAGCTACGTCGGCGAGTACTGCACCTCGCTCGACATGGCCGGAGCCTCGATCACCCTAGTGCGACTCGACGACGAGATCGAGCAGCTGCTCGCCGCCCCCGCCGAGATCGGGCTGCGCATCTTCTGAGTCCCGTGCGACGGGCCCGGGTGCGCCGCGTTCACGCCCGATAGGCGTGGCGCGCCCGGGCTCGTCCTTCCGGGGAGGCCATACGCTGATCCCGTGGACTCGAACTCTCCCCTCCGCGCACCCGGCGTGCGCGAGGTCGCCGCGGTGGCCGGCGTCTCCCGGCAGACCGTGTCGCGGGTGATGAACCATCACCCGAGCATCCGGGAGAGCACGCGGCTACGTGTGCTGGCCGCCATGGAGGAGCTCCAGTTCCGGCCCAACCGGGCGGCCAGGATGCTCTCGACCAGCCGCTCGAACACGATCGGCATCCTCGCGGCCTCGGCGTCGTCGATGTTCGGTCCGGCCAGCAGCGTCGACGCGGTCGAGAACGCCGCCCGCGAGGCCGGCTACTACGTGACGATCGCGCACGTCGCCGAGGTGACCCCGGCCGAGATCGAAGCCGCGCTCGACCACCTCGTGGCACAGGCGGTCGAGGGCATCGTCGTGGTCGCGCCCCAGGAACCGGTGCTGGAGGCGATGCGCTCCGTGCAGATCTCGGTTCCGTCGATCACGCTGCACGGCGCCCAGGAGCCGGGAGGCGACGGCGTCTTCGTCGACCAGGTCGCCGGCGCCCGTCTCGCGACGCGGCACCTGATCGAACTCGGGCACACCACCGTCGCCCACCTCTCCGGCCCGCGGGACTGGGCGGAGGCCACCGCGAGAGAGCGCGGCTTCCTGGCCGAGGCGGAGGTCTCCGGCGTGACCGGGATCGTGACCGGTCCGGGCGACTGGACGTCGCGGTCCGGCTACGAGGTGGGCCGTCGCCTGCTGCGCGATCCCGCCGTGACCGCCGTGTTCTCGTCGAACGACCAGATGGCCCTCGGCCTCCTTCACGCGGCGCGCGAGGGCGGCCGCCGGGTGCCGGACGACCTGAGCGTGGTGGGGTTCGACGACATCCCGGAGGCGGCGTATTTCGCCCCGCCACTGACCACCGTGCGCCAGGAGTTCGGAGAGCTGGGGCGGCGGTGCGTCGCGCGGCTGCTCGCGGCGATCGACGGCGAGCCGGCGTCGGGAGAGCCGGCCGTCTCCCCCGTGCTCGTCGTTCGGGAATCGACGGCGCGCCGCTCGGATTGACAGGCTGCCACGGAGGCGGCGATACTGGACGCGTACGAATGTGACCGGTCACAATGTGGTGAGGGAAAGACAACATGCCTGCAGACGACACCGCCGCGCGATATCGCGAGGCCATCATCGGCGGCCGCACGTCGCTCGGCATCGAGCTGGGTTCGACGCGCATCAAGGCGTGCCTGGTCGACGCGGACGACCCGTCGACAGTGCTGGCGGTCGGCGGCCACGAGTGGGAGAACGAGTTCGTCGACCGGGTGTGGACCTACTCTCTCGACGCCGTGTGGTCGGGCCTGCAGGCGGCGTACTCCGAGCTGATCGCCGACGTGGACGCACGCTACGGCGTGCGCCCGGAGACCTTCGGAGCCATCGGCGTCTCGGCGATGATGCACGGCTACCTGGCGTTCGACGCTCAGGACGAGCTGCTCGTGCCGTTCCGCACGTGGCGCAACACCAGCACCGGGCCCGCAGCGGCCGAGCTCACCGACCTGTTCGGCGTGAACATCCCGCTGCGCTGGTCGATCGCGCACCTCCACCAGGCCGTGATCGACTCCGAGCCCCACATCGCACGGCTGAGCTTCCTCACCACGCTGGCCGGCTACGTGCACTGGCGCCTCACCGGAAGACGTGTGCTGGGCGTCGGCGACGCCTCCGGCATGTTCCCGATCGACCCGCAGACCACGAGCTACGACGCCGACCTCGTGGCGCGCTACGACAGCCTCGTGGCGGAGCGTGCTCCGGGTCTCTCGCTCAGCGCGGTGCTGCCCGAAGTGCTCGTCGCCGGCGAGGACGCGGGAACGCTCACGCCCGAGGGCGCCGCCCTCCTCGACCCGAGCGGCACCCTGCGACCGGGCATCGTGCTCTGCCCGCCGGAAGGCGACGCCGGGACGGGAATGGTCGCGACCAGTTCCGTCGCGCCGCGCACCGGAAACGTCAGCGCCGGCACGAGCATCTTCGCGATGGTCGTGCTCGAGCGTCCGCTCCGGCGCCTGCACCACGAACTCGACCTGGTCACGACGCCCGCCGGCGACCCCGTGGCAATGGTGCACTGCAACAACGGGGCGAGCGAGCTCGCGGCGTGGGCGGGACTGTTCAGCCGCTTCACCGCCGCCGCCGGGCTCGCCATCGACTCCGATGCCGTCTACGAGACGCTGTTCCACGAGGCCCTCGACGGCGACAGTGACGCCGGCGGCCTCCTGGCGTACAACTATCTGGCGGGTGAGCCCATCACCGGTCTCACCGAGGGCCGGCCGCTCGTCGTGCGCACACCGGAGAGCCGGTTCACGCTCGGCAACTTCATGCGCGCCCAGCTCTACGGCGTCTTCGGAACCCTCGCCCTCGGGATGCGCGCCCTCACCGAGGAGGGCGTCGCGCTCGACCGGATGTTCGCCCACGGCGGCATGTTCCGCACCGCGGGTGTCGCTCAGCGTTTCCTGGCCGGTGCGCTCGATGCCCCGGTCTCTGTCGCTCAGACCGCGTCGGAGGGCGGAGCCTGGGGCATCGCGGTGCTCGCCGCCTACGTCGCGCCGCACCGCTCCGGTGTCGCACTCGACGACTACCTGCGCCGACGCGTGTTCGGCGGCTTCGAGTTCGAGACGACGACCCCGCATCCGGACGACGTCGCCGGCTTCGCCGCCTACCTCGAGCAGTACGGCGTGGGCCTGGCCATCGAACAGGCCGCCGTCGCGGCCGTCTCCCCCGCGAGCCGACCCGAACCCACATCGGAAGGAAACACCCCGTGAACGACGCTCCCCCCAGCGCAGAGACAGCGGCCGTCGAGGCGGTGCGCGCACAGGTCAGCGCCCTGCACGCCGAGCTGACCCGCAACGGACTGGTCGTCTGGACCGGCGGCAACATCTCGGGGCGGGTCCCCGGCGCCGACCTGTTCGTCATCAAGCCGAGCGGCGTCGACTACGACGACCTCGCCCCCGAGAACATGATCGTCTGCACGCTCGACGGCGCGGTCGTGCCCGGCTCCCCCGGGTCGGACCGCGCGCCGTCGAGCGACACCGCGGCCCACGCGTATGTCTACCGCAACATGCCGGAGGTCGGCGGCGTCGTGCACACCCACTCCACCTATGCCACCGCCTGGGCGGCTCGTGCGGAGCCCATCCCCTGCGTCATCACCGCCATGGCCGACGAGTTCGGCGGCGACATCCCGGTCGGCCCGTTCGCGATCATCGGCGACGACTCGATCGGCCGCGGGATCGTGGCCACCCTCTCCGGCCACCGCTCGCGGGCGGTCCTCATGCAGAACCACGGCGTGTTCACGATCGGCCGCGACGCTCGCGACGCGGTGAAGGCCGCCGTGATGACCGAGGACGTCGCCCGCACCGTGCACATCGCCCGCCAGGGCGGTCCGCTCGTCCCGATCCCGCAGGACGCCATCGACGCCCTCTTCCACCGCTATCAGAACGTCTACGGACAGAATCCAGAAGGAGCACTCAGCTGATGCCCCGTACCACCTCTCCCCTGGCATCCACCAGCCTCGACCACTACGAGGTCTGGTTCCTCACCGGCAGCCAGCACCTCTACGGTCCCGAGACGCTGGCCCAGGTCGCCGATCAGTCGCGCGCGATCGCCGAGCAGCTCGGCGCCGCCCCGGATGTCCCGGTGCGCGTGGTCTGGAAGCCGGTGCTCACCGACTCCGACGCCATCCGGCGCACCGCGCTCGAGGCGAACGCCGACGACTCCGTGATCGGCCTCATCGCGTGGATGCACACGTTCAGCCCGGCCAAGATGTGGATCTCCGGCCTCGACGCCCTGCAGAAGCCGCTGCTGCACTTCCACACGCAGGCGAACGTCGAGCTGCCCTGGGCCGAGATCGACTTCGACTTCATGAACCTCAACCAGGCCGCGCACGGCGACCGCGAGTTCGGCTACATCCAGACACGGCTCGGCGTCGCGCGCACGACGGTCGTCGGCCACGTCTCCGACGCGGCGGTCACCGCCCGGGTCGGCACCTGGATGCGCGCCGCAGCGGGCTGGGCGGCGACGCGATCGCTCAAGCTCGCCCGCTTCGGCGACAACATGCGGTTCGTCGCCGTCACCGAGGGTGACAAGACCGAGGCCGAGCTGCGGTTCGGCGTGCAGGTGAACACCTGGGGCGTCAACGATCTGGCGGATGCCGTGGCGGCGGCCTCCGAGTCCGACATCGACGACCTGGTGGCCGAGTACGAGGAACTCTACGACGTCGTCCCCGAACTCCGCGCGGGCGGCGAGCGCCACAGCTCGCTGCGCGATGGCGCGGCGATCGAGCTGGGCCTGCGCTCCTTCCTCGAGGCCGGCGGCTTCGGCGCCTTCACCACCAGCTTCGAAGACCTCGGCGCGCTCAAGCAGCTCCCCGGGCTCGCGGTGCAGCGCCTGATGGCCGACGGCTACGGCTTCGGCGCTGAGGGCGACTGGAAGACGGCCATCCTGGTGCGGGCCGCCAACGTGATGGGTACCGGGCTCCCCGGCGGCGCGTCGCTGATGGAGGACTACACCTACGATCTGACCCCCGGCGACGAGCGCATCCTCGGAGCGCACATGCTCGAGGTCAGCCCGGCCCTCACGTCGGCGCGTCCGACGCTCGAGGTGCACCCGCTCGGCATCGGCGGCAAGGACGACCCGGTACGGCTGGTCTTCACGGCCGATCCCGGGCCCGGTGTCGTCGTCGCACTCAGCGACATGCGCGACCGGTTCCGGCTCGTCGCGAACGTCGTCGAGGTGGTCGAGCCGACCGCTCCGCTGCCGAAGCTCCCGGTCGGCCGGGCCGTCTGGAAGCCGGAGCCCGACTTCCGCACGTCGGCCACCGCCTGGCTCGAAGCCGGCGCCGCGCACCACACCGTCATGTCGACCGCGGTCGGTCTCGAGGCGTTCGAGGACTACGCCCGGATGGCCGAGACGGAGCTCGTCGTGATCGACGACGCGACCGAGCTGCGCGCCTTCACGAACGAGCTGCGCTGGAACGCGGCCTACTACCGCCTCGCCCGCGGCATCTAGCCACCGGCTTTCGTTGAGGGGCGGCGAACGCATCCAAAACCGCGGTTTTGGATGCGTTTGCCGCCCCTCAACGTCTGACAGGGCCGGGTCGGGCCGGCTAGAAGTCGGTGTGACCGAGGGAGGGCGCTTCGACGAAGCTGATCGTGGTCGACGGCGACGCGTCCAGCTCGAGCACGATCAGCTCGTTGGCACCGGCGGCGACGACCGCCGCCGGGACGAACAGCGTGCGCTGGGGACCGCGCGTCCAGTACCGGCCGAGGTTGAAGCCGTTGATCCACACCACGCCCTTGCCCCAGGCCGACGTGTCGAGAAAGAGATCGGCGGCTTCGGCGAGGTCGAACGTGCCACGGGCGAAGACGGGGCCGGCGAGGCCGGGCTTTCCGAGCGGCGCGAACGCCTCGCGCACCGATTCGAGCGACTCGAGGCGGACGGGAAGCACCGCCCACCGGCTGAGCTCCTCGCCGTCCAGGGTCGCCGGGCCGATCAGCCCTTTCGGCTCGCCGATCCGGGGCCCGTAGTCCACCCGGCCCTGGTCTTCGACCAGCAGGGTGAGCGTTCCGCGGCTGGGCGCGAGCGTGATGGCGTGATCGTGGTGGTCTCTGTCGAGCGTGCCGACGTGCGCGGACCCCACGAGTACGTGCGCGCGGTCACGCACCTCCCCGATCGAGAGCACGGCGGGCTCGGCGACGTCGATCTCCGTCTGGTAGATCGCGAACCCCGTGTAGTGGCCGAGCGCATCCATCGTCGGCAGGTCGTCGGTCCACGTCCACTCCCCCAGCCGGTCGGCCACGGAGAGCAGCGGCACGGCGTCCGTGAGCGGCGCGGTGAACGACGGCGCCGGCGTCGCGGCGGGCGGGACCTCATCCGGCAGCTCGACGAACTTCGCGAGCACCTCGCGGAACGCCCAGTACTTGGCCGTGGGGTTCCCCGCCTCGTCCAGCGGGGCGTCGTAGTCGTAGCTGGTGACGATCGGCTGGTACACGCCCTTGTCGTTGGCCCCGTTGGTGAACCCGAAGTTGGTGCCGCCGTGGAACATGTACAGATTGACCGAGGCTCCGGCGTCGAGCAGGGCCTCGAGGTCGGCCGCCGTCTGGTCGAAGGGCGTCGTGTGGTGGTGGGCGCCCCAGTTGTCGAACCAGCCGTCCCAGAACTCCGAGCACATCAGCGGACCGGTCGGCTGATGGCGGCGAAGCGTCGCGAGGCGCTCGACCGAGCGCGAACCGAACGATGCCGTCTTGTGCAGGTCGGGGAGCGAGCCGTTCTCGAGCATGTCGTCCTGCGGCTGGTCGACGGTGGTGAGCGGCACCACGATGCCGGATGCGCGGGTGAGGTCGGTGAGGATGCGGAGGTACTCCTTGTCGTCGCCGTAGGCGCCGTACTCGTTCTCCACCTGCACCAGGATGACCGGGCCGCCCTCCCCGAGCTGCAGCGGCGCGACGATCGCGAGCACGCGCTCGAGGTACGCACTGACGGCCGCGACGAACTTCGGCTCACCGCGCCGGATGCCCACCTCCGGGTCCGTGAACAGCCACGCGGGCAGTCCGCCGTTGTCCCACTCCGCGCAGATGTACGGGCCCGGGCGCACGATCGCGTACATGCCCTCGTCGGCGACAACTCGCAGGAAGCGGGCGAGATCCAGGCGACCCGACACATCCCACTCGCCCGGATGCGGTTCGTGCGCGTTCCACGGCACGTACGTCTCGATGGTGTTGAGTCCCATCAGGCGCGCCTTGCGGATGCGGTCCGCCCAGTCGTCGGGGTGGACGCGGAAGTAGTGGATGGCCCCCGACAGGATGCGGAAGGGCTCTCCGTCGAGAACGAAGTCGTCGCCGGCGATCTCGAACGTGGACATGCGGTGGATCTCCTCAGTGCTGATGCTGCTGCCGCTGGTGATGGCGCTGATACTGCTGCCTGGATGCAGAGCGAACGTGGCCGGCCGGATCGGTTCCGGCCGGCCACGCCCAGTGCACGGTTCTACTTGCTGGTGACTTTGAAGCCCTGCTGGTTTCCGTAGTCCACGAGCGACTTCTGCCACGCCGTCAGGCCGGCGTTGAGGTCGCTGTTCGAGGCGTACGCCTGCCCGACGGTGTCACCGTAGATGCTGTTGGCGTAGACCTGGAACGGCAGGTACTGGAAGCCGCTCGACACGTTCTTCGCACCGTCGACCAGCACCTCGTTGATCTTCTGGCCGCCGAAGTACTCGGGAGCGGTCGCGAGGAAGTCCTTGGAGTTCAGGTCGGCCGTGGTGGAGGGGAATCCGCCCGACGCCAGGAACACCTTGACGGAGCTCGAGCTGTTGTTCAGCCACTTGAGGAAGCCGGCCGCGAGCGCCGGGTTCTTGCTCTGCTTGAGCACGACCTGGCCTCCGCCGCCGTTCTCGGCGTTCGCCGCGGTGCCGTCATAGGTGGGCATCGGGGCGACGCGCCAGGCGCCGGAGGCGTCCTTCACCGAGGACTCGAGCACGCCGGGCATCCAGGCGCCGGTCACGAGGGTCGCGATGGTGCCGTTGCCGAGCGCCTTGTACCAGTCGTCGCTCCAGCCCGGGATGGTCGACAGGAGCTTGCCCTCGACCAACTGGTTCCAGGTGGAGGTCCACTTCTTGGTGCCCTCGTCCTGCAGGTTGATCGACACGTTCGTGCCGTCGGACGAGAACGGGCGGCCGCCGGCCTGCCAGATCATGCTGGTCGTGAAGCCCGAGTCGCCGGAGTCGCTGGTGATGTACTTCGTCGGGTCGGCCGCGTGCAGCTTCTTCGCGTCGGCGACGTACTCGTCCCAGGTCTTCGGGACCGTCAGGCCGTACTTGTCGAACACCGTCTTGTTGTAGAACAGCGCCATGGGACCCGAGTCCTGCGGAAGGCCGTAGAGGCCGCCGTTGATGTTGACCGAGTTCCACGGGCCGGTGCTGTAGTCTGACTTGAGCGAGTCGAAGCCGTACGACTTGAGGTCGACCAGGGCGTCGCCGAGCGCGAACTGCGGGATGGCGTAGTACTCGACCTGCGCGACGTCGGGTGCACCGGAGCCGGCCTTGATGGCGTTCTGCAGCTTGGTGTACTCGGTGGTGTTGGTGCCGGCGTTGACCAGGTTGACCTTGACCTTCGGGTACTCCTTCTCGAACGCGGCGACCTGCGCCTCGGCCGACGGGGTCCACGACCAGTACGTGATCGTGCCGCCCTTTTTGAGGGCCGCCTCGATGTCGGAGGCGCTGCCGCTCGCGGTGGAGCCGCCGCCGCTGGAGCAGGCGACCAGGGTGGCGCCGAGCACGGCACTCGCGGCGATCGCGGTCGCGACCCTGCGCAGCACGCTCGCCGAGCGTGACTTGCTGTTCATGGTGTTCCTTTCACTTCTTCGGGATGAGGACGGGCAGGACGCCCAGGGAGGGAGGTGTGCAGATCGAGCAGTGTTCTCCCGTCACTGCTTGACGCTTCCGGCGCTCAACCCCGACTGCCAGTACCGCTGCAGGAAGAGGAAGGCGACGACGATCGGGACGATCGTCAGGAGGGACCCGGTGATGACCAGGTTGTAGATCGGCTGGGCGGAGACGCCGGTGGCCTGGGCGCTCCACTGGCTGAGGCCGACGGTGAGCGGGTACCACTGCGGGTCGCTCAGCATGATCAACGGCAGGAAGTAGTTGTTCCAGGTCGCCACGATGGCGAACAGGAGCACGGTCACGATGCCGGGTGTGAGCAGCCGCAGCGAGATCGTGAAGAAGGTGCGGAACTCGCCGGCCCCGTCCATCCGCGCCGCCTCGAGGAGCTCGGTGGGAACGGCGTCGACCGTGTAGGTCCAGATGAGGTAGAGCCCGAACGGGCTGATCAGCGAGGGCAGGATGACCGCCCACGGGGTGTTGGTCAGGCCGACCTGGCTGAAGAGCAGGAAGGTCGGCACCGCGAGCGCCGTACCCGGCACCGCGACCGCTCCGAGCACCACGGCGAACACCGCGCGCTTGCCGGGGAACTTGTACTTCGCGAGCCCGTAGCCGGCGACCGTCGCCAACAGGGTGGCGCCGCCGGCGCCCACGATCACGTAGAGCAGCGTGTTGCCGAGCCACTTGACGAAGATGCCGTCGCGGTAGGTGAGGGTGTCGCCGATGTTCTTGAACAGCGAGAAGCCGTCGCCGAACCAGAGACCGAACGACGAGAACAGGCTCGGCTGGTCCTTGGTCGCGTTGATGATGAGCCAGGCGAGCGGAACGAGCGAGTAGATCACGAAGATGACCATGACGATCGTGAGCACGATCGACTTGCGCGCACGCGGGGCGCGCCGGTTGCCGCGCGGCATCGGGGAGCGGTTCGCCCGGCGGGGCTTGTCGGCGCTCGGGGCGATGGGGGCGATGGTGGCCATCAGCGGTTCTCCTGTCTGGTGCCGCGGAGCTGGACGATGTAGGCGATGACCGCGGTGATCACACCCATGACGATCGCCACCGTGGCCGCGTAGTTGAACTGCTGGCCGGCGAACGACAGGTTGTAGGCGTACATGTTGGGTGTGAAGAAGCTGGTGATCGCGTTCGGTGCGAGCACCTTGAGCAGGTTGGGCTCGTTGAAGAGCTGGAAGCTGCCGATGATCGAGAAGATCGTGGCGATCACGATCGCACCGCGCAGAGCCGGGATCTTGATGCTGAACACGGTGCGGAAGGCGCCCGCGCCGTCGATCTCCGCCGCCTCGTAGAGCTCGGTGGGGATGGTGCGGAGGGCCGCGTAGAAGATGAGCATGTTGTAGCCCATGAACTCCCAGGTGACGATGTTGCCGATCGAGGCGAGGATCCAGCCGCCGCTGAGCGGTGCGAGGTGGGTGCCGAGCAGGCTGTTCACGCTGGCGGTCAGACCGAACTGGTCCCCGTAGATGAAGCCCCAGATGAGCGCGGCCACGACACCGGGAACGGCGTACGGCAGGAAGATCGCGATGCGGAAGAAGCCCGCGCCGTGCAGCCGTGCGCTGTCGATCGCGAGTGCCGCGGTGAGCGACAGGGCCAGCATGATCGGCACCTGCACCACGAGGAAGACCGTGACCCGGAAGAAGCCGTTCCAGAACTTCTCGTCGGTGAAGACCTTCACGTAGTTCTGCAGCCCGGCGAAGACGTTGCCGCCGATCAGCTGCTCGCGGAAGAAGCTGAGATAGATCGCGTAGACCACCGGCACGATGATCATCAGCACGAACACGATCATGAACGGGGCCACGAACGCCCAGCCGCGCCAATCGCGGCGTTCACGCCTGCGCTTGACCAGGGTGGGCGATGCCGTGGGGACGGACGTCGTTGTCATGGCAGCTTCCTTGTCGAACCTCGATGTTCACGTCAACATCGCTTCGGGTACCATAGCATGTTGACGTCAACATGACGCAACCCGAACGCGGATCTGCGAGAGTATGAAACCTGGCCCGCACAATGGAGAGAAGAGCCACCGGCATGACCGAACCCGTGATCGGCGCACCGTTGCCGCAGTCGGCGCGGGCGCGCCGCGGACCATCACTCGCCGATGTCGCCGGACTCGCTGGGGTCTCCACCCAGACCGTCTCGCGGGTGGCCAACGGCCTCACCAATGTCGAGGCCGCCACCCGTGATCGCGTGCTCCGCTCGATGCAGGAGCTCGGCTACCGCCCCAACCGCGCGGCGCGCGCTCTGCGGTCGGGACACTTCCGCAGCCTCGGCGTGATCATGTTCACGCTCTCCTCCTACGGCAATATGCGCACGCTCGACGCCATCGCGGTCTCCGCCGCGACCGCCGGCTATTCGATCAACGTCGTGCCCGTCGAGAAGCCGACGCAGAAAGACGTCAGCGTCGCGTTCTCGCGACTGCTCGGGCTCGCCGTCGACGGCATCATCATCGTCATCGAGGCGCACATCATCGATCGAGCGGATGTGGAGCTGCCGCCGGGACTCTCCGTGGTCGTCATCGACTCCACCGAGCGCAGCGACTACCCGCAGGTCGACACCGACCAGGCCCAGGGCGCCCGCCTCGCGACCGAGCATCTGCTCTCCCTCGGCCACTCGACTGTGTGGCACATCGCCGGGCCCGCCGACTCCTATTCAGCCACCCGCCGCGCGCAGACCTGGCGCGCGGTGCTGGAAGAGAACGGCCGCGTCGTGCCCGAGCTCATGCAGGGCGACTGGTCGACGACGGCCGGCTACGAGCACGGGCTGACGATCGCCGCGCATCTGGAGATCACCGCCGTGTTCGCGGCGAACGATCAGATGGCGCTCGGCGTGCTGCGCGCCCTGCACGAGAACGGACGCCGCGTTCCCGAAGACGTGAGCGTCGTCGGCTTCGACGACATGGCGGAGTCGGACTCGTTCTGGCCGCCCCTGACGACCATCCACCAGGAGTTCGAGGCCACCGGACGTCGCGCCGTCGAGCTGCTCATCGCCGAGATCGAGTCGCACCCGGAGCCGGCAGCGCTCTCGAGCATGCCGACGCGCCTCGTCGTGCGCAGCAGCACGGGCCCCGCCCCAACTCTTAACTAGTTGAGGGGCGGCTAACGCAGCCAAAACGGCGGTTTTGGCTGCGTTCGCCGCCCCTCAACGAAACTAGAACGGAGCGAAACGGAACGAAACGACGGAAACTGCTCAGCGCGTCAGCGCGACGGCCGTCCAGGAGACCGGCGGCAGCGTGACCGTGAGAACGCCGTCGGCGAGCGCGGCCGACTCGTTGGCCGTCAGTCCCACGCGGTTCTGGTCCTCGTGCGTGTTCTTCGCGTACACGTCGTCGTCGTGGAGCGAGACCGCCTCGGCGATCCGAGCCGCGTCGAAACTCCGCGCATCCACCGTCACGGTGAGCGATTCGGTCTGGCTGCGGTTCACCAGGAAGACGGCGCTGCGACCCGACTCCTCATCGAAGGTGGCGACCGAGTCCAGCAACGAAGCGGTGCCGTAGACCTCGGTCTCGTACGTTCCTGCCGAGATCGACGGGCGAACCACGACGCCCTCCGCCAGCCGGCTGGTCACGGAGAACGGGAAGAACGTCGTCTGCCGCCACGCGTCGCCGCCCGGCTCGGTCATGATCGGCGCGATGACGTTGACCAGCTGGGCGAGGCTCGCCGAGGTCACGCGATCGCTGTTCTTGAGCAGCGTGATCAGCAGGTTGCCCAGCACCACGGCATCCGCCACCGAGTACACGTCCTCGAGCTGACGCGGGGCGAACCGCCACTCGTCGTTGACCTCGTCGGAGGCCTGGTGCTCGTCGAGGTACCAGATGTTCCACTCGTCGAACGAGAGGTTGATGGTCTTCTTGCTCTTCAGCTTGTGCTTCACGTGGTCGGCCGTCGCGACGACCGTCTCGATGAAGTACTGCATGTCGAGCGACGACGCGAGGTACGAGCCGAGGTCGCCCTTGCGCTCCTGGTAGTAGGCGTGGCAGCTGACGAAGTCGACGTTCTCGTAACTGTGCTCGAGCACCACGCGCTCCCACTCGCCGAAGGTCGGCATCCCGGAGCCCGACGATCCGCAGACCACGAGCTCCAGGTCTTTGTCGACCATCTTCATCGCGGAGGCGGTGCGCGCGGCGAGCTTTCCGTAGTCCTCTGCGTTCATGTGGCCCAGCTGCCAGGGGCCGTCCATCTCGTTGCCGAGGCACCACATCCGGATGTCGTACGGTTCCGTCGCGCCGTTGGCGATGCGCAGATCGCTGAGCGCGGTTCCCGACGGGTGGTTGGTGTACTCGAGCAGGTCCAACGCCTCTGCGATGCCGCGCGTTCCGAGGTTGACGGCCATCATGAGCTCGGAGCCGGTGAGCGCGCACCAGCGGGCGAACTCGTCGACGCCGACCTGGTTCGACTCGAGCGAGTGCCAGGCGAGATCGCGGCGCACCGGGCGGTCCTCGCGCGGGCCGATGCCGTCCTCCCACTTGTACCCCGAGACGAAGTTGCCGCCGGGGTAGCGGATGGTCGACGAGCCGAGCTCGCGCACGAGGTCGACCACGTCGCGGCGGAAACCGTCTTCGTCGGCCGTCGGGTGCCCTGGTTCGTAGATCCCGTCGTACACGCAGCGGCCGAGGTGCTCGACGAACGAGCCGAAGAGCCGGCGGTTGACGGGAGCGACCACGGCACCGCGATCGAGGGCCACGGAGGCGTTTGGCATGGGTTCTGTTTCCTTACTTTCTGGGTGGGATCGATGGATCGGAGGAGCCGGCGGCTACTTGACGCTGCCGATGGAGAGGCCGCCCTGCCAGTAGCGCTGCAGGGTGAGGAAAGACACCACCAGCGGGATGATCGAGATGAGTGCTCCCGTGATCACGAGGTTCCACAAGGATTGTCCACCCGTGTTCACCTGAGCCTGTGCCTGCAATGCGCCGAGTCCGACCGTCACGGGGAACAGCTGCGGATTGGAGAACATCACCAGGGGCAGGAAGAAGTTGTTCCAGGTGCCGACGATCGACAGCAGCAGCACCGTGACGAGCGCGGGGCGCAGCAGCGGGAGCGCGACGGTCGCGAAGATGCGGATCTCCCCTGCGCCGTCCACCCTGGCCGCGTCGAGCATCTCGCTCGGGATCGCATCCTGCGCGTACACCTTCATCAGGTACACCGCGAAGGGGTTGAGCATCGACGGCAGGATGACGGCCCAGACGGTGTTCGTCAGATGCGCCCCGCTCATCAGCACGAAGAGGGGGATGACGAGTGCGGTCGCGGGCACCATCACGGAGCCCAGCACGATGGCGAAGAACGCGGTGCGCCCCCGGAACGCGTACTGCGCGAATCCGTACCCGGCCAGCACCGAGATGACCGTGGCACCGATGCCGCCGGCGAGCGCATACAGGAAGGAGTTGCCGAGCCAACGCAGGTAGAGACCACCCGAGTAGCTGAAGAGTGACCCGATGTTCGAGAAGAGGTCGAAGTCGCCGGCGAACCACAGCGGGCTGGTCGAGCCGTCGAACAGGTTCTGCTGGCTCTTGGTGCTGGCGACGATGAGCCACCAGAACGGCAGGGCGAAATAGATGATGAAGGCGGCGAGGATCAGGTGGGGAACGAGACGCCGCCCCGTGCGGAGTTCGCGGGTGTGCCCCGGCTGTGCGCGTCGTCGCGTTCGCGCGGGTGCGGTTGCGGTTGTCATGACATGAATCCACTTCTCTTGCGGGTGGCGAACATGAAGATGTACGACCCGATGAAGACGACGAGACCGAGCGCGAACGAGATCGCCGACGCGTAGTTGAACTGGTGGTAGGAGAACGCCAGCGTGTACGCATAGATGTTCGGGGTGTAGCTGGCGGTGATCGACCCGGACGCGAGGCCGCGGAGGATCTGCGGCTCCGTGAAGAACTGCAGCGTACCGATCAGCGCGAACACGAGGATCAGCACCAGCGCCGACGAGATCATCGGGATCTTGATGCGCACGGCGGTCTGCCACGCATTCGCACCGTCGACGCGCGCCGCTTCGTAGATCGACGGGTCGACGCCCTGCAACGCCGCGTACAGGATGATCATGTAGTAGCCGGCCCACTGCCAGGTGACGATGTTCACCAGGCTGCCGAAGATGTTGCCGTCGGAGAAGAAGTTCGGCGCGTCCAACCCGAACCAGCCGAAGATCTCGGCCGCCGGCCCGAAACTCGGGCTGTAGAGGAAGCCCCACATCAGTGCGCCGATGACCGCCGGTACCGCGTACGGCACGAAGATCATCAACCGCGAGAAGCGCGAGAACCGTGAAGCGAGCGAATCCAGGAGCAGGGCGGCGACGAGCGAGACCAGCATCTGGATCGGGATCAGCACCAGCGAGAAGCCGACGACGAGCCCGACGCCCTGCAGGAACAGCGGGTCGCTGAACGCCTTCGCGTAGTTGTCGAACCACACCCACTGGTTGCCCGTCGCGACGGTCTTGTTCTGCATGCTGAGCACGAAGGCGTAGACCAGCGGGATGATGAGGAAGAGCGTGAGGAACACCGCGAACGGTGCGACGAAGTACCATCCCCAGCGGGCGCGCCGCGTTGCGACGGGATCACGCCGACGTCGGCGCGGTCGCGCGTCGACGAGCGAGGGAGCGAGGGCCGTATCGGCCATGGTCAATCCTTTCTGAGTGCCAGGGGCTGCCAAGGGCTGGTGCGCGGTGGGGCCGAGCGATCGTCCGGCCCCACCGCGCATCCGGTCACTGTGCGACCGTGTAGCCCTGGCCCTTGGCATAGTCGACGACGGCCTTCTGATAGGTGTCGAGCGCCTCAGACGGCGACTTCTTGCCCTTGTTGGTCGCGTTGATCGCCTCGGTGAGCTTGTCGTACGCGAGGTTCTGGAACGGGCTGAACTGGAAGCCCTTGTAGTCCGTCGCCGCGGTGAGAAAGACATCCTTGTTGATCTCCTGGCCGCCGAAGAACGGGTACTGGAGATTCTGGAAGTAGTCCGACGTGAGGATCGGTTTCCACAGCGGGAACAGTGCCGCCTTCTCGATTCCGAGCTTCCACGCCGCTTCGGTGCCGAAGATGCCCATGGCGACCTCGGCTGCCGCTTTCTTGTCCTTGGCCTGGCTGCTCACGGCGAAGGCCGAACCGCCGATGTTGACCTGTGTCGCGGCGGCGCCCTTCCACTGCGGAAGCGGTGCCGCACGCCAGACGGCGTTCTTGTCGGCGCCGGTGAAGCCCTTGAGATAGCCGGGCAGCCACGCCGCCGCGATGACGCTGGCGTAGGTCCCGTCGACCAGGTGGGTGTTGTAGTCGGTGGTCGAGGCGTCCTCGGTTCCGACGAGCTTCTTCTGCACGAGGTCGTTCCAGTAGCTGAGCACCTTGTTGCTGGGCTCGTCGTTCAGCTTGACCGAGACATCGGTCTTGCTCGAGACGGTGTACGGGGCGGAACCGGCCTGGGCGAACAGTGCCTGCTGGTACGAGCGGCCGTTGCCGGGGAAGTTGGTCAGCTTCGACGTCGAACCGGCGTCCTTGAGCTTCTGCGCCGCCGCGGCGTACTCCTCCCACGTCGTGGGAACGGCGATGCCGTACTTGTCGAGGATGTCCTGGCGGTAGAGCATGCCGACGGGACCACCGTCGACCGGGATCGCATAGGCGGAGCCGTTGCTCGACTCGTCGGACCAGGCGCCCTCCGAGTAGTTGTCCTTGACCTTGTCGGCGCCGAGCTTGCTGAGGTTCTCGATCGCCCCCTGCGCGATGTAGCTCGGAACGACCTCCGTCTCGAGCATGACGACGTCGGGTGCACCGGAACCCGCCTCTGTGGCCGTCGAGAACTTCGTGTACTCGTCGTTGCCGGCGCCCGCGTTCGTCCAGCAGATCTGCACGTCGTCGTGGCTGTTGTTGAAGAGGTCGACGACCGGTTCGAACTCCGGGTACCAGGCCCACATGGTGACCTGGGTGGCGTCGGGCTTGACGATCTTGTTCTGGCAACTGGATGCGTCACTGCCCGAGCATCCGGTCAGCCCGATGGCGACGGCTGCGAGCGCGACGCCCGCTGCGAGGAGCCGTTTCATTTCAGTTCCTTTCGCGGTGTGCAAGACACCTTTGTCTGCTTCGCTCCACGGTGGAGCCGACGTCTCCTGTACCGGTGGATGCCACCTGCTGACGCCGTTGTGTGCATGGGGTTGCTCGCCTGCGAGAGGCGATCTACAACGTTGTAGGTAAACGTTGTAGATACATCATGGCGAGTCGCCGCCGCCGATGTCAAGAATCGCCGCAGAACGAATACGTCAGCTCGCGCGGCCCATCGTCGACTCGCGGACGACGACCCGGAAGTCAGCCTCGTATTCGCGCGGTGGGCGCTCAGAGGCGGGGTCGGCTATGCGTTCCATCAGCACCGATACGGCCGTCCTGGCGATCTCCTCGCGCCCCGGATCGATCGTCGACAGCGACGGCAGGGAGTACCGCGTCTCGTCGATGTCGTCGAAGCCGATCACCGCGACGTCCTCGGGGATCCGGATGCCCGCCTCCTGCAGCACGCGCATCGCACCGAGCGCGATCGAGTCGTTGAACGCCACGAGACCGTCGAACTGCAGCCCGCGCGCGAGCGCCGCACGCATCGCCTCCGCACCGTCGGAGCGGTGCCAGTTGCCCACGTTGACGATCAGCGACTCGTCGAGGGGGCGGTCCGCCGCCTCGATCGCCTGCTTGTAGCCGGTCAGCCGGAGGCCGGCCGATCCGATGACCTCGTTCTCGTGGGCCCCGAAGGCCAGGATGCGGCGGCGGCCCAGCCCGATCAGGTGCTCGGTCGCCGCGCGCGATGCCTCGACGTTCTTCATCGTCACATGGTCGGCGGGTCCGTTGAAGATCCGCTCGCCGAGCATCACCAGGGGCGTGGGGATGTCGAGCAGGTGGGCGTCGTCCTGGCCGAGGGCGAGAACGCTGAACAGCACGCCGTCGACCATGCGCATCCGGGGACCGTGGAGCACCTCCAGCTCGCGCTCGCGCATCCCGCCGCTCTGCTGGATCATCACGACCAGATCGTGCTCGCCGGCCGCCCGCATGACCGCGTCGGCCAGCTCTGCGAAGTAGGCGTTCTTGAGATCCGGGATGATCAGGCTGATCGCTCCCGTGCGCCCCGACCGCAGCCCCCTGGCCGAGAGGTTCGGCTGGTACCCGAGCTCGGCGATGGCCTCGAGCACCCGTGCGCGCGTGGATTCGCGGATGTGCGGGTAATCGTTGATGACGTTCGAAACCGTCTTGATCGACACCCCCGCCGCCCGCGCGACGTCGTGCAGCGTGACCGCCACGAGCCCTCCTCAGTTCAGTTGGAACCCTACAACGATGTACAAGCCTTTCCCGCGAGCACGACACGGCCAGAGCGTCGGGCCGAGATGTGCCGAAGAACGACGCGCGGCGCGCATCCGCGGCGGTGCGCCCGCGCGGGCGTAGGCTCCGCCGCATGGACGCCTCGCAGCGAACCATCGAAGCAGCCCTCTTCTACGAAGACGGCCAGACGCTGGACAGCGTCGTGGTCGTGCCCCTGATCGGCGGATGCCCGCCCGGCCAGATCAGGGTGGCCACCACGTTCGGCGGCGCGCTCGCGTACGACATCTACGAACTCGACGACGACACCGACGGCTCCCCCATGCCGTCGTACCCCTACATCGCCACGATCCCGCTGACGATCGACGATCTCGACTGAAAGGCTCCATGTCCCGCGCACTCGTGATCGTCGACATCCAGAACGACTACTTCCCCGGTGGCGCCTTCCCGCTCGTCGAGCCGGAGGCAGCGGCGGCCAACGCCGCGACCGTGCTCGACGCCTTCCGAGCGGCCGGCGACGCCGTGGTGCACATCCAGCACGTCTGGGACGCGCCGGATGCGACGTTCATGCGCCCGGGCACCGCCGGCGTCGAGATCCACCCATCGGTCACGCCGCTCGCGGGCGAGACGATCATCCGGAAGGCCGAGCCGAATGCGTTCCTCGGCACGCCCCTCGAGTCCACGCTGCGTGGCGCCGGCATCGATGATGTCGTCGTGCTCGGCATGATGTCGAGCATGTGCGTCGACGCCACCGTGCGTGCCGCGTCCGATCTCGGTTTCTCCGTGACGGTCGTGCACGACGCCTGCGCGGCGCCCGACCTGGAATTCGGCGACACGGTCGTTCCCGGCGCGAGCGTGCACGCGGCCTTCATGGCCGCTCTCGCCGGCAGCTACGCCACCGCCGTCTCGGCATCCGAGCTCGTCTCGGCGCGCTGACCGACGAGCCGTAACCCCCTCCCGCACCCCGCCGATTCACCGATCGGCCTTGCAACTCGCGGGCGTTTGTCCACTTCCCGTTCAGAAACACCTGATGGGATGTCGCCATGAGCACGCAGGCGCAGGCCACGCGAATCGCGGAGTACCCCCGGCCCAGCCATTTCCTCCTCCACCTGAGCGACACCCACCTCATCACCGGGGACCGCCTGCTCTACGACAAGGTCGACGCGGACGCGCACCTCCGCCGGCTCTTCGAAGAGTTCGAGGAGGCGGGCGCCCGCCCCGACGCGATCGTCTTCACCGGAGATCTGGCCGACAAGGGCGATCCGGCCGCCTACGCGAAGCTCCGCAGCATCGTCGAGCCAGCCGCCGCCCGCATGGGCACCCAGGTCATCTGGGTGATGGGCAACCACGACAACCGCGCCGCCTTCCGTTCCGAACTGCTCGGGCTCGCCCCCTCGATGGCGCCCGTCGATCGCGTCACCGACCTCGCCGGCCTGCGTGTGATCACCCTCGACTCGACCGTCCCCGGCGCCCACCACGGCGAGGTTACGGAGGCCCAGCTCGACTGGCTCGCCGAAGAGCTCGCGAGCCCCGCGCCGCACGGCACCATCCTGGCCATGCACCACCCGCCCGTGCCGAGTGTGCTCGACCTGGCCGTCTCCGTCGAGCTGCGCGACCAGTGGTCGCTCGCCGAGGTGCTCGAGGGCTCGGATGTCCGCAGCATCATCGCCGGGCACCTGCACTACTCGACGAACGCGACCTTCGCGGGGATCCCGGTCTCCGTCGCCTCCGCGACCTGCTACACCCAGGATCTCAACGTCGCGGCCGGCGGCACCCGCGGCCGCGACGGCGCCCAGGCCTTCAATCTCGTGCACGTGTTCGGCTCGACCGTGCTGCACTCGGTCGTCCCGATCGGGCACTACCCGACCGTGAGCTACGTGACGCCGGAGGAGTCGGCCGGCCGGCTCGAACGCTCGGGCATCGTCATCCCGCCTGCGGCCGCGACGACGCATGCCGTCGAACCCGCGCTCGCCCTCGTGGACGACCCGGCGCTCGCGACGCTTGCGGCGACGCCCGCCTGAGCATCCGGCCGGACGTCACGCCAGAGCGGAGACCTCGGGTTCGGCCGCCCCGACCTCTGCCGGTTTCTCCCACGGCGCCGCGATCGGATAGTAGCGCTCGAGGAACTCCGTGACGACGGCCGTGCGCTCATCGGCCGACACCTCCGGGAAGCTCCCGTCGTTGAGACAGAACAGGTCGACGTCGCGCTTCTTGAGCATCCCCGGCAGCATCCCCAGCCCCGCACGCGATGTCGTGTCGACGTAGAGCACCTCTGCGCTGTCCTGCTGAACGGCGCGGCCGGTCATCAGCGCGTAGTAGTGGTAAAGCGAGTTGGTGACCGAGATGTCGGTGCTCGCGCGGAACTGGCTGCGCTGCGTGCGTTCGAAGTCCTCCGGGAACGCCCGCTCCAGCTCGTACAGCACGCTCGTGCGCAACGGCGCCGCCGTGTGCTCGAGGTGACGCGTGATGACGCGGCCGAACCGCTCCCAGAGCAGGCGGCGGTTCACGCGGGCGGAGTTCTCGAACCCGCTGCGCGCGGGGTCGTTCTCCCCGAGCCCGATGCGGGTCTGCGCCTCGATGAACTTGGTGACGCCACCCGGCGAGAAGAACATGCTCGGCTGCACCGGCCGCCCGAAGAACATGTCGTCGTTCGAGTACAGGAAGTGCTCGCTGAGCCCCTCGATGTGGTGCAGGCGACTCTCGATGGCGTGCGAATTGTGGGTCGGCAGCGCCTCCGGGTCGTCGAAGAACTCCTCGCTCCGCACGATGCGCACCGACGGATGCTCGTCGAGCCACGCCGGACGCGGCGAGTCCGTCACGATGAAGATCTGCCGGATCCAGGGGGCGAACAGGTAGATCGATCGCAGCGCGAACTTCAGCTCGTTGATCTGCCGGAACCGCGCCTCCGAGTCGTCGCCTTCGCCGACCACGTAGTTCTGCATCCGCTTCGCGCGTGCCCGCTGGAACTCGAGGTCCGTTCCGTCGACCCACGAGAACACGATGTCGATGTCGAAGCGCACGTCGGAGGCGTGCGGGTCGAACATCCCGCGCAGTGTGTTCCAGGTGCGGCCGTACAGGTCGACGGTCGCGCGCACGGCCTCCGCCTTCGGCAGCAGGCGCCGGGTGAGCGAGTTCTCCACCGGGCAGTCGATCACGTCGTCGCCGAATCGCCACAACTGCACCTCGATGCCGGTGGACGCGCCGTAGCTGAGTCCGCCGACCGGTTCGATCCGCGGGCGGTAGAGACGGAAGATGCGGGCCTTGCGCTTGGGAGAGAGGGAACCCGAGCTCACCAGTACCGGCCGGGCGTCTTTGCCGTCGATCGTCTTGGAGTAGAGCGGTTCGTCGACGCACGCGTCGGCCAGGACCTCGGTGAGCCGACCCTTGAGGGACTGGTCGAGCGCGATGACCGGGCGCTCGTCGTTGCCGCGCACCAAGAGGAAGTCGATGCCGGCGGCGGTCAGCACGTCACCGATGAAGAGGAGGTCTTCGACGAGGGCCTGATGCGGCGTGAGCGTCGTATTGACCAGGCGGGCCACGCCCTTGCGCACCACGACGTCGGCTCGATTGTGCGTGGTCGGCCACGATCTCGAGACGGTCCCCGCTCCGCTCGACGGCCCGAATTCTCCGTCGGGTTCAGTTGTCGGCTCCAGCGAGAAGTTGTGGGTCGCGGCGCTACCAGCGGTCATGTTCTCCGATCATTCGGCTCAGTCAGGACGGCCCGGTGCCGTCTCCAGAAGAATACGGCACTCATCTGCGTGTTCACCCTCCCAGCCAGGGCCGGAGCGGCCCCGCTCACGCGCGCGCGTCGGCGACGTCACGCGCCTTGAGTACCCGGAAGGGCGACACCGGCCGGGTGCCGAGCACGATCTTGCCGCGGGCGTGCAGCTTCTCGAGGTCGTCGAACGCGCCACGGATGTCGTCCAGCGGATAGAAGCCGGAGATCAGCACCGTGATCGCGTGTTCGGCGGCGAGCGTCACGATGCGCGCAAGCTGGCGCGTCGACCGCTCGCGCGCCTCCGGATCGTCGTCGAGCGCGGCCAGTTCGCGCTGCCTCCGGTCTTCGCTCGACCGGTACCGCGCCGACGGGACGCCGAGCTCGTCGGCGAGCGCTCGGCCGTCCTGGCCGAAGTTGTCGATGAAGGCTGTCACGCCCCCGGGCGCGACGGCGCGGATGCGGTCGGCGATTCCCGGGCCGTACAGCACCGGCTTGATCCCGAGCTGGCGCAGGTAGTCGAAGTTGCGCTCGCCGCACGTGCCGATCACGGTCGCACCCGCGCGCTTCGCGAGCTGCGTCTCGATGCTGCCGACCCCGCCGGCGGCCGCCGAGACGACGAGCGTGTCTCCGGCGCCGATCCGGAGCTCGTCGAGGGTGTCGAGGGCGCAGACGCCGGCCAGATACAGGCTGCCCGCGACCTCCCAGGCGAGCGCCTTCGGCTTGGCGACGAGGGCATCGGCGGCGACGAGCACGTGCGTCGCATGGGCTCCCGCCGACACGTGCCCGACGACGTCGGCGCCCGGCCGGAATCCCGCGACGCCCGGCCCGATCGCGACGACGATCCCGGCGAAGTCGCTGCCCTGCCGTCGCGGGAAGGGCGTGCGCACCTCGGGCTCGCGGCCGGCGCGGATGAACGCCTCGATGTGGTTGATCCCGGCGGCGATCACCTCGACGAGCACCTGCCCGTCACCTGGCTCCGGCACCGGATGCTCGCGGAGTTCGAGCACCTCGACTCCACCGGTTCGGTCGTACTCCACGACCCGGATGTTCTGCGGTTTCTTCATCGAGCTGCGCCTCCTAGGACGGCATATAACTAGCTTAGCTAGCAAATTCTCGAGGCGCTACGGCCGGGCCGCGATTCCCAGCCACCCCGCCGCGCGGCGGCCGGCAGACATCATCCTTTCCGGGTGATCGCAGATCGCTCAGCGGCCGCTACCGTGACGGGATGACAGAGGAACGCGAGCTGGACAAGCCGGCGGGCACGGTGCTGTCGGACCTGGTGCATGGCCGGATCCTGCACCTCCCGGTCAGCATCGATCAGTCCATCGAGGATTTCCACGATTCGTCCCAGGAATGGCGGCGGCTGTTCTCCGAGCTGCTGGGGACGTTCTTCCTCGTGCTCGTCGCCGCGGGCGGCGGGATGATGGGGCAAGCCTTTGCGAACACCATCACGCGCACCGATGCCGTCGTCGCTCCCGGACTGATGGTGTTCGCCATCATCCTGTTCATGGGCAAGGTCTCGGGCGCGCACCTCAACCCGGCGGTGAGCATCGCGTTCGCGCTGCGCGGCGACTTCCCCTGGGCGCGCGTGCCCGGCTACATCATCGTCCAGCTCGCCGGAGCCTCGCTCGCCGCCTGGTTCCTGACGGCGGTGCTCCCCGTCTCGGCGTCGGCCGGCTCGAACTACCCGGCGAAAGGCTACGCCGACGGCATCGCCTTCGTCATGGAGCTCGTGCTGACGTTCGGGCTGGTCAGCGTCATCCTGGGCACCGCCTCCGGAGCGCAGAACGTGGGCATCGTCGGCGCGTTCGGAGTCGGCGCGTACATCATCCTGGCAGGGCTGTGGGGCAGCCCGATCTCGGGGGCGTCGATGAACCCGGCCCGCACCTTCGGCCCCGACCTCGTCGCCGGGGACTTCACGGCGTACTGGGTGTACGTGGCCGGGCCCATCGCCGGCGCCGTCGTCGCCGTCGGGGTCGCGTTCGTGCTGCGGGGGCGCGGCGGTGGGATCGCCGGCTCCGGCGCGGCACAGGGCGCGATCAAGACGAGGGTGTCGTCACCCGACCAGCCGTGACGACAGGCCGGATGCGCGCGCCCGGCCGGTCACGCAGCCCCGGTCAGTCCTTGGCGTCGATCAGGAACTGCACCGCTTTCGTCCAGTCGCTGTCGACCGTGGTCGGCGGGATGTCCTCCTCGCCCGGGAAGCGGCTGGCGAAGTGCACGCCGGGATCGCCGTTCACCGGGTCCGCCAGGGTGACGAGACCGAAGTACCGCTCGTCGTTCTCCACGCGCCACGTCCCGCGCGCATCCGGCACCGGGACCAGGCGCACGGTGTAGCCGCCGTAGGCGTATTCGTCGTCCGGGAATTCCACCGGCTCCTGGGTCTCTGCGCTCGCGTCGGTCATGGCTGCCTTCTGTCGGGTGCCGCGGCGGATCTGCGGCCTGACCCATCGAACAACTAGTTCACGGAACTAGCAAGTTCGGCACGCTCCCGTTGATTTCCGAGCCGGATGCGCGTACGTCAGGCGCCGGCGGGATCGAACGGTTTCGAGGCGAACACGTCGAGCCCGAGCGCATGGGAGAGGAAGCGCGCGGCGCGCTGGCCGCGCACGCTGTTCCCAGCCGGGTCGAGCCGCGGCGAGAACGTGCCGAGCCCGCCCTTGCCCGGCGCGACGGTGATGATGCCGCCCGAGACGCCGCTCTTGCCCGGCACCCCCACCTCGAACAGCCAGTCGCCCGAGAACTCGTAGAGCCCCGAGGTGGCCATCACCGCGAGGGTGTCCCGACAGACCGCCGCGTCGATCACCTGCTCGCGGGTGACGGGGTTGGTCCCGCCGTTCGCGAGCGTGGCCGCCATCACAGCGAGGTCCTCCGTCGAGACGAGGAGCGAGCACTGCTTCGTGTACACGTCCGTTGTCTCGATCGGGTCGACGTCGATCCGCCCGTAGCTCTGCAGCAGCCGGGCGATGGCCATGTTGCGCTGATTCGTCGCGGCCTCCGACGCGTAGACCTCGTCGTCGAGCTCGAGCGGATGCCCCGCGAAGCGCGAGAGGCCGTCCTGGATGAACGTCCACTTCTCCGCGGCGGTCGCCCCCGGCGCGAGCCCCGTCGTCGTGATCGCGCCCGCGTTGACCAGCGGATTCCTCGGGTCGCCGTCGCTCAGCTCGATCGCCATCACCGAGTTGAACGGGAGACCCGTGTTGTTGACGCCGACCCGCCGCGAGACCTCCGCGTGTCCCAGCGCATGGCAGACCAGCGCGAACACGAACACCTTGGAGATCGACTGGATCGAGATGCGCAGTGCGGCGTCGCCCGTGCTGGCGGACTGCCCGCGGACCCCGCAGATGCTCAACCCGAACAGACCGGGGTCTGCCCGCCCCAGCGACGGGATGTAGTCGGCTACCGCCCCATCGTCGAGGTCGCGGTACCGATCGTGGGCCTCCTCGAGCAACGCCTTCACACGCTCGGGGCTGGGAAGACTTCCCGTCGATACGGCGGCGGGCTCAGCAGGGACCCCGTGCGCCTGATCGTCGGGAGTCGAGAAGTCGGGCAGCGCTGCCTGCCGCTCCGGATACGCCATCGTGGCCTCCGTCATCGTCGATAGTCCCGACCATAGGGATTCCCGGGGTGGGGCGCAATGGCTACGACGTACGCCGGGTCCGGCGTTCCAGCGCCGGCTGCTTCGCGAACTGACCGCTGAGCGCGAGCACCAGGATCACGAGGGCCATCACGATCCAGGTCACCCAGCCGAGCGGGTTCAGAGCGGACGCGGGTGCGGTCGACCCGGCGGCGGTGAGCAGCACGGCTACGCCCGCTGCCGCGTTGAAGGCACCGTGCGCGAACACGGCCGGCCACACCGACCCCGACCGCAGTCGCAGCCAGCCGATCAGGATCCCGTAGAGCGTGCAGCCGCCGACCATCAGCGCGACGCCGAGCAGGTCCGGCTGACCGAAGTTGTAGCCGAGCAGGATGACCGGGCTGTGCCACAGCCCCCAGATCACTCCCGTGATCACCAGAGCGGGCCAGGTGCCGAGCGGACGCAGGCTGGGCAGCAGCCAGCCGCGCCAGCCGAGCTCCTCGCCCACGGTGACGAACCCGTTCACGATGGCGCCGACCGGGATCGCGGCGAGTTGCACGAGCACGAGCACGCCGATCGGCAGCGGCAGCGATCCGGCCCCCTGCGCGGCGAGCTGCTCGTCGATCAGAGCCGCGAAGCCGGAGAAGTGCACCAGGTCGAGGCGCACGATCCCGAGTGCCGCCGCCAGGAACACCCCGGCGAAGACGAGCAGCACGCTGCCGAAGAGTCCGGCCAGGCTCAGACCGACCACGCGCCACACCGGGCGGAGCGGCCACAGCCCGAGGTACTCCGGAATGCGGTGCGGCCGGGGCTTCTGCACGAAGAACACGACGAGCAGCGCGGCGATCAGCGGCGTGAACATCATGACCGGCAACAGGATGCCCGCCAGCGGGTTCCGCAGCCCGCCGTTCATCCACAGGGGAAGGACAGCGAGCCAGGCCAGTCCGAACGAGATCACGACGAAGGCGGCGACCGCCGGCCACGGGACGCGCTGCGGTCGGTTGCTCGGTCCCGAGGCGGGCTGCGCGGCCGTTCGAGCAGGCTCGCCCACCGTGGGCTCGCCCACCGTCGGCTCCTCGGCCGTCGGGCCGCCCACCGCCGGCTCGCCTCCCGCGTGCGCCATCCCGGTCATGAGCCCGAAGCCGCCGCTGCCGGGGTGAGCACGAACAGCCCGGCGATCGCGCGGTCGTCGCGCACGCTCACGCGGCCGACCATGTCCCCCGCCTCGAACTCCAGCGGAACGTCGACGACGGTGACATCGGCCGTGCGCCGCGCCGTCGGGGCAGTGCTTCGTTCGAACACGCCGACGGTGCCGATCAGCTGGGCCCAGACCGCCGCGAGGTCCTCCGCGGCGAGGGCCTCGGCCATTGTCGCGTCGAAGCGATCGGTCACCGCGGACCAGCGCGCTGCCGCGAGGTCGGCGAAGACGGCGATCGCGATCTCCTCGGCGCCGTCGAGCGGGGTGGTGTTCATCGGTTCTCCTGTTCTGGGGTCGATGGGATGTCCGAAACGCTGGAATGCCGCCTGTCGCGAGACCCCGAGGATCTCCCCGATGCTCTGCCAGGTGACACCCGCTGCACGCGCGTCGTCGACGATCACCTGCAGCAGCGCATCCAGTTCGCTTGTGAGCGCGGACGCGCGTCTCACGCTCTCGAGCGCATGTTCGCGGTCCGGCGCGCGACCGACCCCGGCCGCTAGGGCTTGCGCCGACGCGAGAAACGCCGAGACCGCCGCAGAACTCATCGTCATCTGTCAAGTATTGCTTGACAGATACCCTGTTTGTCAACCCCAGCTTGCGTCGCCGTCCGAACACCGCCCTGCCAGGATGGACGAATGGCTGGGGTGCTGATCCGGGAGTTGCACGACGACGAGGTGCGGGCAGCGGCGGAACTGCGCTGGCGCTGGGACCTCGAGAACGGCGTGGAGCCCCCGATCTCCCGCGACGAGTTCCTGGACTCCGCCGAGCGCTGGTACCGCAGTAACGCGTCCAGCCATCACTGCACGGTGGTCGTGCGTGACGGCGCGATCGTCGGGATGGCGTGGCTGGCCGTCATCGCACGCGTTCCCACCCCGCGCTCGGTCGACCGGCTGTCGGCGGACGTGCAGTCGGTCTACGTGATCCCGGCGGAGCGCAATGCGGGCGTCGGCGGCCGGCTGCTCGCCGCGGTGCTCGATCGGGCCTGGACCCTCGGCGCCGAGCGCGTGACCGTGCACTCGAGCGAAGAAGCCCTCACCGTGTATGAGCGTGCTGGCTTCGCGCCCAGCGAGCGCCTGCTGCAGCGATACCGGCCGTAGCGGCACGGCACGGCACGGCGCGCGGCGCAGGTCAGCTCAGTCGGCGCTCCTCGGCCTCCTCCTCGCGGCGCTTCTCCTCGTCGCGGCGCTCCTGCTCCTTCTGGATCTCTTCTTCACGCGGGGTCTTGTTCGTCATCGTGTCCTCCTCGCCCCATTGTGCTCCTCGACGGCTCTGGCGTCACCCGAGCCGCGCATGACCGAAAGAGGGTGAGGGGTTCTCCCCAGCGCGACCGCCATCCCGCCCCGGATTGTGAGGGGTGCCCCGGATGCAGCCCCGCACCGTGCAGCGGAAGAGTCGGTCACGGCGGCGAGCGCATCCCGATCCGTCGCCCCGAATCCCGAGGAGACGACCATGACCATCACCACCCCGCGTTCCGACGCGGGCCAGAGCGACGACCGCTCCGCCATCCGCCCCTTCAGCGTCTCGATCCCCCAGGCCGACCTCGACGACCTGCACCGACGCGTGCGCGAGACGCGCTGGCCCGACAAGGAGCTCGTCGACGACGCGTCGCAAGGCGTTCAGCTCCAGGTCGTGCAGCAGCTCGCACAGCACTGGACGGACGGGCACGACTGGCGCGCGGTCGAAGCCCGCCTCAACGCGCTCCCGCAGTTCGTCACTGAGATCGACGGGGTCGACATCCACTTCATCCACGCGCGGTCGCAGCACGAGAACGCGCTCCCGTTGATCGTCACCCATGGCTGGCCCGGGTCGATCATCGAGCAGCTGAAGATCGTCGGTCCGCTCACCGATCCGACGTCGTACGGCGCCAGTGCGGAGGACGCGTTCGACCTCGTCATCCCCTCGCTCCCGGGTCACGGCTTCTCCGGCATTCCGCGGGAGCTCGGCTGGGACCCCATCCGGATCGCCCGCGCCTGGAGCGAGCTGATGCAGCGTCTCGGCTACGACCGCTACGTCGCTCAGGGCGGGGACTGGGGCAACGCCGTCACGGAGCAGCTGGCGCTGCTGACGCCTCCCGGCCTGATCGGCATCCACACGAACATGGCGGCCACCGTGCCCGACGCCATCCAGGCGGCACTCGACAACCACGAACCGGCCCCGGCCGATCTCTCCGACGAGGAGCGCGGGGCGTGGGATCAACTGGAGTTCTTCTACGCGCACGGGCTCTCGTACGCCCAGGAGATGAGCAACCGGCCCCAGACGCTGTACGGGATCGCGGACTCGCCGGTGGGGCTCGCGGCGTGGATGCTCGACCACGACGCCCGCAGCTACGACCTGATCGCACGCGTGTTCGCCGGCGGGTCGGAGGGGCTGACGCGCGACGACATCCTCGACAACGTGACGCTCTACTGGCTCACCAACACGGCGGTCTCCTCCGCACGGCTGTACTGGGAGAGCAAGCTCCCCTTCTTCGCGCCGAAGGGTGTGACGCTACCGGTCGCCGTCAGCGTGTTCCCCGACGAGATCTACGCGGCGCCGCGCAGCTGGGCGACGCAGGCGTACCCGAACCTGATCCACTTCAACCGGCTCGACCGCGGCGGCCACTTCGCGGCCTGGGAGCAGCCCGAGCTGTTCTCGCAGGAGCTGCGCGCCGCCTTCCGGTCACTGCGGTGAGCGGCCTGTTCCGTTCCATCGCGCATCGGCCGGCGGATGGCGGAAGAACGCTCCCCGATGAGGGGCGGCTCGCACCGTTCGACCGGGCGACCGGCTGGATCGGCTCCGCACCGCTGACACCGGAGGCGCTGCGCGGGCGGGTGGTGCTGGTCGACTTCTGGACCTACACCTGCGTCAACTGGCTGCGCACGCTGCCCTACCTCCGCGCGTGGAACGCGAAGTACGCGGATGCCGGGCTGACCATCGTCGGCGTGCACACCCCGGAGTTCGGCTTCGAGCACGACGTGGCGAATGTCACGGCCCACGCACGCGCGCTCGGCGTCGAGTACCCGGTCGCCCTCGACGCCGACTACGGGGTGTGGGACGACTTCGCGAACCGCTACTGGCCGGCGCTCTACCTCGCCGATGCGGCGGGGCGCATCCGGTACCACCACTTCGGCGAGGGCGAGTACGCGATGACCGAGATGGTGATCCAGCAGTTGCTCGCCGAGGCGGGTGCACCGGATACCGGACCCGACCTCGTCGCGGTCGAACCGCGCGGCTTGGAGGTCGCCGCCGACTGGTCGACGCTGCGTTCGCCCGAGTCGTATCTCGGGTACGGGCAGAGCAGCGGCTTCGTTTCGGAGGACGCCGACCTCTACGACCGCGCCCACGTGTACGCCGGGCACGAGCGGCTTCGGCTCAACGAGTGGGACCTCACCGGCGACTGGACCGTGTCACGGCACGCAGCTGTGGTGAACGAGGGCGGCGGCCGGATCTCGTTCGCGTTCCAGGCGCGCGACGTGAACCTGGTGGTCGCGCCGTCGGCCTCCGGCTCAGCGATCCCGGTGCGCGTGACCCTCGACGGGCGGCCTCCCGGCCGCGCGCACGGGACCGACGTCGATGACGACGGCCGCGGCGTGATCGACAGCCCGGGCACGTACCAGCTCATCCGCCAGCCGGATGCCGTCGCCGAGCGCGTGGTCGAGATCGAGTTCCCCGAAGCCGGGGCGGCGGCGTACTGCATGACCTTCGGCTGACGGGGCCCGAGCGGTTCACCCCACGCCGTGCCGGAGTGCGAAGGCGGTCGCCTCGCTGCGGCGTGCCACCCCGATCTTGCGGTACAGGCTCGTGATGTGGCGCTCGACCGTGCGGTCGCTCAGCCACATCACGCCGGCGATCTCTTTGTTGCTGAGGCCCTGCGCGAGGAGGCCGAGCACTTCGAGCTCCCGAGGCGTCAGGCGCAGCAGGGCGGTGCGCGCCGGGGCGCGTCCCGCCGGATCTCCGGGTGCCGCGGTGGCGACAGCGCCGGCCACGCGACCGGAGTGCCGCGATCCGGAGGCTGCATCGAGCTCGGCGACGAGCCGGGATGCCTCCCGAACCCGTCTGGTCATCGCGGCGAGCGACGGTTCCACGTCGTCCACCAGGGTGCGGAGCACCTCGTTCTGCCGCAGCAGCAGCTCCTCGGCCTCTGCCCGTGCGCCGTGCTCCGTGGCGAGCCGCCGAGCCGTGTGGATGGCGATCGCCGCCTGGCTCACGGCGACCCGCAGCAGGTGGGTCTCCATCTCGGTCGGGAATCCGTCCCGTCGGGCCGACACCGACACGCGGGCGCTCTCCCAGGGAAGCGCGAGTCGCACGCTCACGACCGAGAGCACCCCCCGCGCCGGCAGTCGGACGACGCAGGTCGTGACGCCGGACGCCGGCACGTCGTCCTCGTCGAACGCGCCCACCAGCTCGGCCGGGGGCTGCTCCCCCGACGGGCGCCAGAGCTCGAGTGGATGCTCGGCCCTGGGGTCGTCGAAGCGCACGTACGCGCCCTCGAGGCGCAGCATGCCGAACAGCACGCTCAGGAGGCCGGTGGCGATCTCCGGGGGTTCGTGATCCACCCACAATGCGGGCAGCGCGAGGAGCGCTCCCATCTCGCGCAGCCACCGCTGCGTGTCCGCCGCGGAGTCGTCAGGCGCGGCTCGGTCGGTCGCTCGATCCGTCGCTCGGTCCGTGACCGCCTCCGGGGGCCCCGCGGCGGGCACGCGCTCGTCAACTGCCATGGTCGCCATCTCGATTCACGAGGTCGGGTCGTCCCGTGCGCAGAGCCCGCGGCCTGAGTCGATTCACCGACGAAACGCCGACCGGCTGAGGTGAAGCTCCGAGGTCTGCAGGTTAGCGCAGGGCGGTTGCCGCGCACAACGCTCGCGAGACGCCCGACGGGCCTGCATCCGGTGACCGCCCGCGCACCGTCGTCGTGCGGGAATGCGCGCATCCCGTCGGTGGTTCGTTCCTTCATGACACTCGCGGCGGTCACGGAGGACACGAGCCTCGAGCGCGCCCTCGCGACGCTCGAATGGCGCCTGCTCGAGGCGAGCCGCGTCGAGCTCCCCGAGCTGCGGCGAACGACCCTTCCCGGCGGCACGATGCGCTTCCACTACGTGGTCACCGGATCGCTCGACCTGCGCACGCCCGGCGAGAGTCTGACCCTCCGAGCGGGCGACTTCGTGCTGCTCAGCGGCGTCGCGCCGCATGAGGTGACGGCCGCCGAACCGGCCGCCGTCGTCACGGGCGCCCTCCAATGCGCCGGATGCGACACCACCCGGCTGGTCGGCGTGCTGCCCGACGTGCTCGTCGCCTGCGGCTTCAGCACCCGCGATCCCGACATGGCCCAGCTCGTCGAGATCCTCGTGCGCGAGGTCGCCGGCAGCGACGGGCGGCCGGGGTCGAGTGTCATCGCCGATCGGTTCGCGACCCTCATCGCTTCGGCCGCGGTGCGGTCGTGGGCCGAGAACGGCGGTGCGCTCGAGTCGTGGCTCGTGGGACAGCGCGACCCGCACATCGCGCGCGCGATCGAGGCGATGCGGGGTGACCCCGGCAATGCCTGGACCCTCGAGAGCCTCGCGCGGGTCGCCCGCTCCTCGCGGTCCGTCTTCGCCGGCCGGTTCCGCGAACTCGTCGGAGAGTCGCCGACCCGCTACCTCACCGCCCTGCGGATGGAGCAGGCCGAGCGGCTCCTCCGGAGCGAACGCCTGACCATCGGCGAGGCAGCGCAACGTCTCGGCTACGGCTCCGACGCCGCGTTCAGCCGCGCCTTCCGCCGTCACGCCGGCGAGAGCCCGGCGACGTGGCGGCGCCGGGCTCTGCAGCCCAACGCCTAGTCCCCTGGAGCAGCGCTCTGCCGACCGGCCCGATAGCGGCCGGGGGTGGTGCCGATGATGGCGGCGAAGGCCGCGATGAACGTGCTCGGATTGGCCCATCCGCAGGCGTGAGCGGTCTGGGTGGTGTCGTGACCCTCGGCCAGCAGCACGAGCGCGTGGTAGATGCGTAGCTGGGTGCGCCACTCGTAGAAGGTCATGCCGAGCTCGTCGTGCAGCAGCCGGCTGAGCGTGCGGGAACTCGCACCGATCGTGCGGCCGAGTTCGGCCAGCGACGCGTTGTCCGCCGGACGTTCGGACAGCAGCCGCGCCATCGCCTGCAGCCGGTCATCCTGCGGTTCGGGAAAGTGCAGCGGCTGCTCCTGCGCCTCCCAGAGCTCGTCCACGAGCACCCGGAGGAGGCGCGAGCCCGCGGCGCTGGGGTGCGCCGGGGTGGAGCGGTCGTCGTTCTCGGGCCCGGTCAGAGCGAGCAGGATCTCGCGCGCGATGCCGGAGGCGAGGAACACGGCGGGACGGTCGGGCAGGTGCCGCGCGAGTGCCGGCTCGAGGAACACGATCCGCATATCGGTGTCGCCGTGGGCCTCGTGCCGGTGGCTGTACCCGGCGGGGGTCCACGCCACCCGGTTCGCCGGGACGATCGACGTGCCGCGATCGGTGTGAACCGCCAGCACGCCGGAGGCCGCGTAGACCAGGTGGCCGCGGTCGTGCGACTGCCGCGCACTCACGCCGCCGGACGGCCACAGATGGCGTCCGCCCGACGGCCAGATGTGCGACGACTCCGGCTGTGCCGCGGGAGTTCGGCTGGTTCGGCTGCTTCGGCTGCTGAGGTTGCTTTGGCGGCGAGCGATCATGATGTGGCAGTTTATCGGTAGCACGCCAGCGGCCGATCTGATGGGCTGGATCCACGGATCGAAAGCAGGGAGAAACCGATGGAGACGTTCGTACTCATACCTGGGGCGTGGCATGGAGGCTGGGCCTTCGAGGGGGTCATCCCCTTGCTGGAGCGCGCCGGTCACGCCGTGCACGCGCTGACGCTGACCGGGCTGCGGCCGGATGACGACGAAACAACGGTCGCGACCGCCACCCTCGACACGCACGCCGACGACGTGCTGGCACTCCTGGATCGTGAGCACCTCACCGGGGTGACGCTGGTCGGCCACAGCTACGGCGGGATGGTCATCGCCGCCGCCGCCGACCGCGCGGGCGGTCGGGTGTCACGGCTGGTGCA
The DNA here is from genome assembly GCF_056394405.1 of Leifsonia sp. 10N434. Classification (NCBI taxonomy): domain Bacteria; kingdom Bacillati; phylum Actinomycetota; class Actinomycetes; order Micrococcales; family Microbacteriaceae; genus Leifsonia; species Leifsonia sp. 10N434. The sequence goes on from NZ_JBFTHV010000004.1 coordinate 430,371, forward strand.
CCTCGACGCGTACGTGCCCAGCGACGGCGACTCGTGCTGGTCGTCGACCACCGAGGCGTACCGGCAGGCGTTCGCAGCCGGCGCTGCCGGCACCGGATACGCGGTGCGTCCGCCCGACCGTCCTGGCCGCGACCCACGCCGCCGCCCGCATCCCATCGCCTCGCTCCTGCAGGCGGTGCGGCTCACCGGCGCGGTCGACCGCGTCCCTCGCCGCGAATTCGTGTACTGCTCCGGATGGGAGGGCACGCCCTTCACCGGCCTCCGGGCCCGACTCGCTGCGGATCCGGACTGGCGCGTCCACGACCTCCCGACCGCCCACGACGCCATGCGCGAGGCTCCGGGAGCGGTCGCCGACCTGTTGCTCGGGAGCTGACCGGGCGGGCGGGCGACCGCGGCGGCTACGCCTGCGCCGTGCCGGTCGCCGCGCTGTTCGTCGCGCCGTTCGCCTGGTCGGCCGCCGTTCCCACACGACCGCGGCTGACCGTGCCGAGCAGCACCCCGCCGAGCACCGCGGAGACCGCCCCGGAGACGAGCGTCGCCTCCACCCCCGCGCCGTCCACCAGCAGACCGCCGAGGGCGGCGCCGAGCGTGATCGCGGTCTGGAAGCCCGCCACCACCAGTCCGCCGGCTGCCTCCATCCGATCGGGCTCGACGCGGGCCGACCAGGTCTGCACCAGCGTGGGCACGCCGCCGAACGCGAAGCCCCAGAGCCCGACCGCGACGAACGCGAGCGGCACGATCCCGGGCAGGATCGCGAACGTCGCGACCGCCACTCCGAGGATGGCCGGCATCAGCACGAGCGCCAGCCTCAGCCGGCGATCGGCCAGGATTCCCGCCACGAGGTTGCCCACGAAACCGCCGGCCCCGTAGATCGCCAGCAGCAGGGCGAGTCCGCCCGCCGTGAGGTCCGGGATCTCCGCCGAACCGAGCCGGATGTACGTGAAGCCGGCGAAGTGTCCACCCGCGAGGAGGATGACGGCGACCAGCCCCACGATCATCACCGGCGACCGGAGCGTGTCGACCAGCGACCGGAATCCCGCCTCCTTCGCCGCTGCCACCGGCGGTAGGCAGACGAACAGGATCACCGCGGCGACCAGCGCAACGATCGCCACCGACAGGAACACCGCGCGCCATCCCCACACCGCACCCAGGAAGGCGCCGAGCGGCACCGCGACGACCGTCGCCATCGAGACCCCGGTGTTCACGATCATCATCGCCCGTCCGAGGTGCGCCGCCGGCACCAGCCGTGCCGTCACGGCGAGCGCCATCGACCAGTACCCCGAGATCGCCACGCCCAGCAGCACCCGGGCCGCGAGGAGCATCCAGAACTCCGGAGCGACGGCCACGAGCAGGTTGGACACCGCGGCGAGCAGCGCCAGACCCACCATCAGGTAGCGCCGGTTCAGCCGAGGGAAGAGCAGTCCGACGCCGGGTCCGGCGACGATCCCGATGATCGCGGTCGCGGTCACCGCCTGCCCGGCCGTGCCGTCGGACACGCCGAGCTCGGCCGCGATCGGCGAGAGCAGGCTCGCGGGCAGGAACTCGCTCGTAACGAGGGCGAAGATCCCGAACATGAGCGCGACGACGCCCAGCCAGGAGGAGCGTCGCGCAGGCGCGCGCTCGAGTGCGTGCAGGGAGGCGGTATCGACGGACATGACCTCAGCCTCGCGCACGCGCGACGCGTGCGCCTGACCGAGCGTCCCGCGCGCTTGATCGAGCGTCCTGGATGCGGCGGTGCGTGCGGGTCGCCGGACGTCGGCTGTGCGGCCAGCGCATGCCGCCGATCGCTAGCATTGGTCCGTGGAGTGGGGTTTCCTTTCGGCGCACGAACTCACGGCCGCCTTGCGTGCCGGCGAGGTGACGTCGGTGGAGCTGACCGACGACGCGATCTCCCGTATCGAGCGGGATGACACAGCCATCAACGCGATCTGCGTGCCGGACTTCGACCGCGCACGTGCGGCCGCGCGCCGGGCCGACGAAGCTCTGGCCCGCGGCGAGGACCGACCGCTGCTCGGCCTCCCGGTGACGGTCAAAGAGTCGTACAACGTCACCGGCCTCCCGACGACCTGGGGGATGCCGCGTTTCGCAGACTATGTGCCGACCGAGGACGCGGTCGTGGTGTCGCGCCTGAAGGCGGCGGGCGCCGTGATCCTCGGCAAGACGAATGTGCCGTACATGCTGCAGGACTGGCAGAGCTTCAATGAGCTCTACGGCACCACCAACAACCCGTGGGATCTCGGCCGCACCCCGGGCGGATCCTCCGGCGGCTCGGCGGCAGCGCTGGCGTCGGGATTCGGCGCGCTCTCGGTCGGCTCCGACCTCGCCGGCTCGCTGCGCAACCCGGCCCACTTCTGCGGCGTCTACGCGCACAAGCCGACCTTCGGACTCGTCGCGACCCGTGGGATGGTGCCCCCGCCGGCCCCCGCACTCCCGGTCGAGGGGGACCTCGGCGTCTGCGGACCGATGGCCCGCACCGCCCGCGACCTCACCCTTCTGCTGGATGTGATGGCGGGACCGGACCCGCTCACGCTCGGCGTTGCCTACGACCTGAACCTGCCTCCCGCTCGCCACGAGAGACTCTCCGACTTCCGCGTTCTGGTTCTCGACGAGCATCCGCTCGTTGCGACCGGTTCCGCGGTGCGGGACGGGGTGAACCGGGTCGCTGCCGCGCTCGCGGACGCCGGAGCCCGCGTCGAGCGTCACAGCCCGCTCCTGCCCGATCTGGCCGAGGCCGCCACGCTCTACGCGCTGCTGATGTTCTCGAACACCGGAGCACGCATCCCGCCCAGGGGATACGAGCAGCTGCGAACCCTCGCCGGCAGCCTCAGAGCTGAGGACACGAGCCTCAGTGCCGCCCGGGTCCGCGGCATGGTCCTCAGCCATCGCGACTTCATCGAGGCGGATGGCCGCCGCGAACTGCACCGCCAGAGCTGGCGAGAGTTCTTCGCGGAGTTCGACGCCGTCGTCTGCCCGGTCACGTCGACGCCCGCGTTCCCGCACGACCACACCTCCGACCGCGGGGACAGGCAGATCCTCATCGACGGCGTCGAGCACCCCTACTCGGATCAGTCCGTGTGGGCGGGCCTCTCCACCATGCCCGGACTGCCCGCCACCGCGATCCCCGCCGGCCGGTCCCCCGAAGGACTGCCCGTCGGTGTGCAGCTCATCGGCCCGATGTTCGAGGACCGCACCACGCTGCGGCTCGCGGAGCTGCTGGAGCAGACGATCGGCGGCTTCGAGCGGCCGCAGTTCCAGCGGCCTCAGTAGGAAGCGGGGTAGGCCGTCAGCTCGAGCCGAGCTGCGATCCGGCCCATGCGATTCCGGGTCGCGGGTCCTGCGAGGGAACCGGCTCGTCGAAGTGCGGGTTCTCCTTGCCGGGGAGACTCTGCTGGGCGATCGCGCGCCGGATGCGCGCCGCGAACACGATCGCGGTCACGCACGCCGCGAGCAGCAGCGTCCCCGCGCCCACCAACAGCCATCCGGCATCGTCACCGGCCACCAGGAGCACGACCCCGAACGGCCCGGCCAGCCACGCGCCGACACCGGCGATCACGGCCAGCGTCACCAGCGTTCCCACACGCCTCCTGATACCGGCCACGCGCTCCAGCTCTGCCATGTGAACACTCATCACGACACCCCCTTTTTCCGAAGGGTACAGCCCGCGGAGTCGTCGGCGGAAGCACCAACGGCGGGCTCCAGATGGGTCGACCTGCTCGCCGCGCGGGGGGCACGTGCCGCATCGGTCCGCGATCCGGATTGACGCCGCCGCGCGTCGACTGGCACGATCAGATCCGGACCGTCGCCGTTCGTCATCCAGGGCTGGTGGCGGCATCGTGGACTGCGAGGGAGAGTGGCGACCATGACCTCCCGAACAGCGGCCCGAGTCCGGTACGGCGCCGGTGTCCGTCGACGCATCGTCGCGGCGTTGGCCGGTACTGTCCTTCTCGGCGCCTTGGCCGGCTGTGCTCCGTCGCCATCAAGCGGAGCGGTGATGGTGGGCTTCTCCGACGTGCACTCCACCGCCACCAACGAATTCATCATCGCGCCAGCGCATCACAAGGCCATCCGGGTCACCCTGCGCGCCGGCTTCTACAGGACCTTCACCGTCCCGATGCACGTGAAGACCCGGATCACGATCGTCGACGGCTGCTCCACCGACTGGACGCCGACCGAGGACGAGCCCGAAATGCACGTCACCTTCAAGAATCCACGATTCGAGGGAGACACGCCCCGCTGCACCATCAGCGACGGCACGATCAACGCACCCCCGGAGTGAGCGATACGCCGGAGCGGGCGGTCCCACAGAGAGCCGGCCACGGGACTCGAACCCGTAACCCCCGCTTTACAAGAGCGGTGCGCTACCAATTGCGCCAGGCCGGCCGGAGCGGGCGCGGCCCACTCGCGAGACCATCCTAGAGGACGGCCGGGGCCGCGACATCCGCGAAGACGCGCGCGGGACGGTGCCTACTTCTTCACCGTCGGCGTGGGCGTCGAGGTCTTTCCGGGCACCGGCGACGGCGTCGGCGTCGACGAGTACTGGTCGCCCTGCGCCTGCAGCACGAAGGCCTGGAAGTCGTCCGAACTCTTCAGCGAGCCGGTGTACTGCTTGCCGTTCACCAGCACCAGCGGCGCCACCGTGAGCTGCTTCACCGACGAGTTCGGGATGGGCCCGGTGAGAGCCCGGTCGCTGGCCGAGGTCACCCAGTTCTTGTACGTGCCGTCGTCGATGCAGCTGTCGATCGACGAGAGCGAGGTCGCTCCCGAGTCGGCGACGCGCTTCTTCAGCTGAGCGTCGGTCAGACCGGCGCTCCCCTCCTCCGGCTGCTTGACGAAGAGGGCGTTGTTGAACGCCCAGAAACTGTCGGGCGCGTAGTTCGCCACGCACGCGGCGGCGTTGGCCGCTCGGAGCGAGTACTTGGTTCCGGCCGAGTGGCTCGTGAGGATGGCGATCGGGTGGAGCTCGACAGTCACCGCGCCGTTCTTGATCAGCGGCTCGAGCTGCTCGCCGTTCGTGCGCTGGAAGTCGCCGCAGAGGGCGCAGAGGTAGTCGGAGTACACCCGGATGCTCACGACACTGCCGCTGGGGTCGGGCGTCGACGCGATCGGCGACGCGTCGGCGGCCAGGGAGGGGGTCTGCTTCACCTTGAGGCCGGAGCCGATGACGACGCCGTCGCTCGCCATGTTGGCGGGGCCGGGCACCGACGGCCGGATGGCGGTCACGATGATCACCGCGACGACAGCGACGACGGCGAGCACGCCGACGACGATGCCGCCGGTCACGAAGACCCTGTTCCTGCGGTCTTTGCGCTGCTGCGTCGTGCGCAGCTGGAGAGCCTTCTCCCGCGCAGCTTCACGCCGTTCGTTCGCTGGGCGGCTGTCTTCGGGGCCGTCGGTCATGGATGTCACTCCGGGGGTCATTTCGTGGGCGCCGCGGGGGGAAGCGGCTCGGTGGTCGCGCACGGAGCTTCGTGCAGGCGCAACCGGACGATCGTATTTCGGCAGTCTGGGAATCACCCAGACGGTGGCTGAACGCCACCGGGCGGTTACCGAGCCGTGACCCGCGTACTGGTCACGGCGTCTTCGCCGATGACATACTATGGGGTCGTGGCACCGTCGCCCCAGGGCGACAGTTCCACCTACCCATTCACAACGGATCGTCCGGCACGTACCTGCCGGTGAAGGAGTAAGAAAAACAATGGCGTCAGTCACCTATGACAAGGCAACCCGTCTGTACCCGGGTTCCAACCGTCCCGCGGTCGATCAGCTCGACCTCGACATCGCAGATGGCGAGTTCCTCGTCCTCGTCGGCCCCTCCGGCTGCGGTAAGTCCACGTCGCTCCGCATGCTCGCCGGCCTCGAAGAGGTCAACGACGGCAACATCTTCATCGGCGAGCGCAACGTCACCGACGTCCCGCCGAAGGACCGCGACATCGCGATGGTCTTCCAGAACTACGCTCTCTACCCGCACATGACCGTCGCCGAGAACATGGGCTTCGCGCTCAAGATCGCCGGCGTCAACAAGGACGAGCGCGCCACCCGCGTTCTCGAGGCAGCCAAGCTCCTCGACCTCGAGCCGTACCTCGGCCGCAAGCCGAAGGCCCTCTCGGGTGGTCAGCGTCAGCGCGTCGCGATGGGCCGTGCGATCGTCCGCAGCCCTCAGGTGTTCCTCATGGACGAGCCGCTGTCGAACCTCGACGCCAAGCTCCGCGTCCAGACCCGCACCCAGATCGCGTCGCTGACGCGTCGTCTCGGTGTCACCACGGTCTACGTCACCCACGACCAGACCGAGGCGCTCACCATGGGCGACCGCATCGCGGTGCTCAAGGACGGCGTCCTGCAGCAGGTCGGCACCCCGCGCGACCTGTACGCGCAGCCGAACAACGTGTTCGTCGCCGGCTTCATCGGCAGCCCGGCCATGAACCTGTTCTCGGCCGACGTCACCGAGGGCGGCGTCAAGTTCGGCACCTCGATCGTCCCGATCGAGCGCGAGATCATCGCGAACGCCGGCCCGTCGGTCACCATCGGTGTCCGTCCGGAAGACGTCGTGGTCTCCGCCACCGAGAACACCGGGCTCAAGGTCACGGTCGACCTCGTCGAGGAGCTCGGCGCCGACGGCTACCTGTACGGCCACTCGGAGATCGACGGAAAGCGCACCGACATCGTCGGCCGCGTCGACGGTCGCATCCACCCGAACGCGGGCGACACGGTGTACATCACCCCGAAGCCGGGACACGTCCACGCTTTCCACGCCGAGTCCGGCGAGCGCCTCGGCGGTGCCGTCGTCGACTAAGGTCGCACATCCGTTCCATCACAGTGCCGCAGTCCTTCCGGGCTGCGGCACTGTGCTTCTCCCCGGCGGTTCTCCCGTTCATTCCGGCGGCCGCCGCATCCGATAGGTTTTCCTCATGGCCGGCTCCCTGAACATCACCGCGGCGACCGTCGATCCCGCCCTCCTCGACCTCCCCTGGAACATCCCGCTCGACGAGTGGTCGAACGAGCACATCGCGATCCTGCCCAAGGGCATCTCCCGCCACCTGGTGCGGTTCGCCAACATGTCCGGCTACGTCATCGCCATCAAAGAGACCACGGCCGAGATGGCCAAACGCGAGTACGAGATGCTGCGCACCCTGCAGCGGATGGACATCCCGTGCGTCGACCCCGTCGCGATCATCAACAACCGCGAAGACGAAGAGGGCACGCCGCTGAAGGCCGCCCTCGTCACGCGCCACCTCAAATTCTCGCTCCCTTATCGCGCGCTCTTCTCACAGACCCTGCGACCGGACACCGCGACCCGCCTCGTCGACGCGCTGGCCGTGCTGCTCGTCCGGCTGCACATCGTCGGCTTCTTCTGGGGCGACGTCTCGCTCTCGAACACGCTCTTCCGCCGCGACGCCGGCGCCTTCGCGGCCTACCTCGTGGATGCCGAGACGGGTCAGCTCTACGACGGCGGCCTCTCGAACGGCCAGCGCGAGAACGACCTCGAGATCGCCCGCGTCAACATCGCCGGCGAGCTGATGGACCTCGAGGCCGGCGGCCGCGTCGATGAGGCGCTCGACCCGATCAAGGTCTCGAACGGCATCGTCGCCGCCTATCGTTCGCTCTGGAAGGAGCTCACCGGCAGCGAGTCCTTCTCGTCGTCCGAGCGGTGGCGGATCAGCCAGCGCGTCGACCGGCTCAACGACCTGGGCTTCGACATCGAGGAACTGGCGATCAAGACCTCGGACCAGGGCACGACGGTGCGCATCCAGCCGAAGGTCGTGGACGCGGGTCACCACCAGCGTCGCCTCCTGCGTCTCACGGGGCTGGACACCGGCGAGAACCAGGCAAGACGCCTGCTCAACGACCTCGACTCCTACTCGGCGACCCTCGGCAAGCAGGGTCTCGACGAAGAAGCCGCCGCCCACGAGTGGCTGATGCGCGTGTTCGAGCCGGTCGTGCGTGCCATCCCGACCGACCTCAAGGGAAAGCTCGAGCCGGCCGAGGTCTTCCACCAGCTGCTCGAGCACCGCTGGTTCATGTCGCAGGCCGAGGGTCGCGACGTGCCGCTCGCGGAGGCCCTCACCTCGTACATCAACGACATCCTGCGCCACCGTCGCGACGAGGCGACGGTGATCGAGCCCCCGACCGAGACCATCAGCATCCCGGTGCTCGCCTCGGAGCCGGGCACCGGCGCGACCGACGAAGACGACGACGACTGGCGCTCCAAGGTCTGACCCGCCGCCGGCGGGCGACAGGTCAGACGTTTCCCGCTACTTCTGCGCCGCCTCCGCGCGCAGTTTCGCGATCTCGTAGAGCGTGACGCTCGTGGCGATGCCGGCGTTCAGCGACTCGGTGGTCGCGGTGATCGGGATCGACACGATGGCGTCGCAGGTCTCGGTGACCAGGCGAGACAGGCCTTTGCCCTCGCTCCCGACGACGACCACCACGGGCCGGTCGGCGAACGAGAGCCCCGGCAGCGACACGTCGCCGCCGCCGTCGAGACCGAGCACGAAGACGCCGGCCTCCTTGAACGCCTTGAGCGTCTGAGTGAGGTTCGACGCCATCGCTACGGGGGTGCGGGCAGCCGCACCGGCGGAGGTCTTCCACGCCGATGCGGTCATGCCGACCGAGCGACGCTGCGGCACGATGACACCCTGACCGCCGAACGCCGCCGTCGACCGGATGATCGCCCCGAGGTTGCGCGGGTCGGTGATGCCGTCCAGCGCGACGAACAGCGGCGTCTGGCCGGATCGCAGGGTCTTCTCGAGCAGGTCGGTCGGGTGCGCGTACTCGTACGGCGGCACCTTCAACGCCACGCCCTGGTGCACCGCGTCGCGGCCGGCGAGGCGGTCGAGTTCCGGCCGCATCACCTCGAGGATCGGGATACCCTTGCCGGTCGCGATCGACAGGATCTCCTTGACCCGGTCGTCCGTCTCGATGCGCGCCGCGATGTAGAGGTTCGTGCTCGGGATGTTCGCGCGCAGGGCCTCGACCACCGAGTTGCGACCGGTCACGATCTCGCTCTCGTCGCCGCTCTTCGACCGGCGGGCAGCACCCGACGCACCACGGGGAGCGGTGTCACCGCGGCCGCCGCGCTGCGACTGACCGGACTGACCCGGCTTGCCCCGGCCGCCGGCCGCTGCGTAGCGCTCGCGCGCCGCCTTCGCCTTGCCGGCGGGGTGGTACGGGCGGTCCTCGGCCTTCGGGGTCGGCTTCTTGCCTTCCAGCGCCTGACGACCTTGACCGCCGGACCCGACCTGCGGGCCCTTCCTGCTCTTGCGCACCGCTCCGGCGCGGGGCTTTCCACCCGAGTTCTTCATTGTTCAATGCTCCAATGCGACCCCGTGGGGGTGTCTTCGATGGTGATTCCCGCGCTCGTCAGTTCGTCGCGGATACGGTCTGCTGCGGCGAAGTCGCGATTCGCCCTCGCGGCCTGCCGGTCGGCGAGGAGCCGATCGACCAATTGTGCCAGGGCTGCGTCGGCTGCGGACGATCCCGCCGAACTCCATTGCGGTGACAATGGATTGATGCCGAGGACCTCCGTCATCGCGAGCGCCTGCCCGCGTGCCGTGGCCGCAGCCTCCAAGTCTTCCGCATCCAGCGCCGCGTTTCCTGTGCGTACGGTGTCGTGCAGCACCGCGAGGGCCTGCGGGATGGCCAGATCGTCGTCCATCGCCTCGGCGAACGCGGCGGGCACGACCTCGACACCGCTCCCGGCGAACCGGGTCGACGCGAGGCGCCGGTCGACGCGCTCGAAGAATCCGGCGATCCGGTCGAGGGCCGCCTCGGCCTCGAGGAGCGAGCCGTCGTGGAAGTCGATCGTCGACCGGTAGTGCGCAGAGCCCAGGTAGTACCGCACTACGAGCGGCCGGGCGGCGCCGAGCAGGTCGGCGGCGTACACGGAGTTGCCGAGCGACTTGCTCATCTTCTGACCGTTGACGTTCACGAGTCCGTTGTGCACCCAGTAGCGCGCGAACGCGTCGCCGGCAGCGGTCGACTGGGCGATCTCGTTCTCGTGATGCGGGAAGCGCAGGTCGAGCCCGCCGCCGTGGATGTCGAACTCGGCGCCGAGATAACGGCGCGACATCGCGGAGCACTCGATGTGCCAGCCGGGACGACCGTCGCCCCAGGGCGACGGGAACGACGCGGACGCCGGCTCGTCGTTCTTGCGGCCCTTCCAGAGGGCGAAGTCGCGCGGGTCGCGCTTGTCGCGTGGATCGGCGTCGGCCGCCGCTTCCATATTGTCGATGCTCTGACGCGTGAGTTCACCGTACGCCGGCCAGCTCTTCACGTCGAAGTACACGTCGCCGGAGCCGTCGGCGGCGGCATAGGCGTGCCCGCGGTCGATGAGGCGCGCGATGATCTCCTGCATCTGCGGGATGCTCGCGGTCGCGCGGGGCTCGTAGGTCGGCGGCTGCACGCCGAGTGCCGTGTACCCGGCCGTGAATTCGAGTTCGAACCGGTAGGCGAGGGCCCACCACTCCTCGGAGCCGCCCTCGGCCTGGGCGGCCGCGGCGTTCACGAGAATTTTGTCGTCGATGTCGGTGACGTTGCGCACGAGGGTGACGGCGTAGCCGCGGTAGTTCAGCCAGCGCCTCAGCTGGTCGTAGACCAGTGCGGAACGCAGGTGCCCGATGTGCGGGGACGACTGCACGGTCGGGCCGCAGACGTAGATGCCTACTTCACCGTCGCGAATCGGGATGAAGTCGCGAAGGGCGCCGGCCTTCGTGTCGTAGAGTCGCACAGTCACGCCCCATAGCCTACGGGACCGCCACCCGCCGGTTACGGCGGGTCAGCCGCGGGGGCTCTGCAGCAGCAGGGCCGTCGCGATGGCCGTCACGCCTTCGCCGCGGCCGGTGAAGCCGAGGCCGTCCGTCGTCGTCGCGCTCACCGTCACCGGCGCACCGAGCACACCGGAGAGCACGGCCTCCGCCTCCGCGCGACGCGGCGAGAACCGGGGGCTGTTGCCGATCAGCTGTACGGAGACGTTCCCGATCCGGAACCCGGCCGACTCGACGAGCCGTCGTGTCTCGCTCAGGAACACTTCTCCCCGCGCCCCGTCGAACCGCGGATCGCTCGTGCCGAAGACGCCACCGATGTCGCCGAGCGCGGCGGCCGAGAGCAGGGCGTCCGTGATCGCGTGCGAAACGGCATCCCCGTCGCTGTGGCCCGCAAGCCCGACCTCACCCGGCCAGTGCAGCCCGGCGAGCCAGAGCTCGGCGGAGGGGTCGAAGCCGTGCGTGTCGGTCCCCAGGCCGATGCGCGGTAGCGGGGTCGATGGCGCGTCGAGGAGCTCCTGCGCACGCCGCAGGTCCCACGGGGTAGTGATCTTGAAGGCGAGGGCGTCGCCCGGTACCACCGACACCGGATGCCCGGCCGCGGCAACCAGCGCAGCGTCATCGGTCTCGTCGGAGGTCGCGGCGGCATACGCGGCGTCGAGGTCGGCGCGGGGGAAGGCCTGCGGGGTCTGCACCGCGGAGAGCACCGAGCGGTCAACCGTCTCGTGGATCTCGCCGTCGGAGCCGACGCGCTTGATCGTGTCGCTCACCGGCAGGCCGGGGATCACCCCGTGCCCGTGATGGTCGACGTCGCGCACCACCGCATCGAACAGCGACGACGGCGTGAGGGCGCGGGCCGCATCGTGCACGAGCACCACCTCGACGGTGGCGCTGAGCGCGGCGAGCCCCGCCGCGACGGAGCGCTGGCGGGTCGCACCGCCGGGCACGACCGTCACCGCAGCGCCGAACGACGCGTCGGCGAGACTGCGCGCCTCGGCGACCAGTTCGGCGGGCGCGACGACGATCACCTCGGGGCGCTCGCGCATACCGGCGACGGCATGCAGCGAGCGCTCGAGCAGCGTGGACCCGGCGAGGGTGACGAACGCCTTCGGAAGTTCCGCGCCGAGGCGCGTTCCATTACCGGCGGCGACGACCACCACCGCGACCCGGGCCACGGACGCGACGCCTAGGAGGCGAGAACCTCGTCGAGCAGGCTGGAGGCCTTCTCGTCGTCGGTCTTCTCAGCCAGGGCGAGCTCGGAGATTAGGATCTGACGTGCCTTGGCGAGCATGCGCTTCTCGCCGGCCGACAGCCCGCGGTCCTGATCACGGCGCCAGAGGTCGCGGACGACCTCGGAGACCTTGATCACATCGCCGGAGGCGAGCTTCTCGAGGTTCGCCTTGTAGCGGCGCGACCAGTTGGTGGGTTCCTCGGTGAACGGAGCTCGCAGCACCTCGAACACGCGGTCGAGGCCCTCCTTGCCGATCACATCGCGAACGCCGACCAGGTCGACGTTCTCTGCAGGGACCTCGATCGTGAGGTCTCCCTGCGTCACATTGAGCTTGAGGTAGAGCTTCTCTTCACCCTTGATGATTCGTTTCTTGACTTCGGTGATCGTTGCGGCCCCGTGATGCGGGTAAACGACGGTTTCGCCAACCTCGAAAAGCATAGATTGATGTCCCTTCAGCAACTACTAGGATACCACACGAGGCACGTGCTAATGTTCGCCCTCACGCGCCTGAGCGCCCGCACGCATACGGTAAACTCGAATCGCATTCCGCTTCTCTCACGGCCTTCTCATGGCCGGCGGAAACGATCTGGAGGGTCATCAGTGAAAGCTCGTGTCGTGGCATCCGTCGTCCTCGCTCTGGCGGTCGCCTTCGGAACCGCAGGTTGTGGTTTCATCGCTCCGCAGGCCACCACGAAGCACTACGACGCCAGCGACGGAGTGAGCGGCAACGTCGGCCAGATCGACGTGCGCAACGCCATCATCGTCACCGACACCAAGGGCGGCGACGTGGGCAACCTCGTCATGACCCTGGTCAACAACGACACCAAGAGCCACCGTGTGGCCGTCCAGGCCGGCGACTCCTCCGCTGCCTCCGTGTACGTCACCGTGCAGCCGGGCGAGGTCAAGCAGGTGGGCAGCAAGCCGGAAGCCGCCACCGGAAACGTCTTCCTCAGCAACTTCACCTCGATTCCGGGCAGCTTGTACCCGGTGTACTTCCAGTACGCCGACGAGACCGGGGTCCAGCTCAAGGTGCCCGTGCTCGACGGGCAGCTCCCCGAGTACACCGCTCTCGTCCCCCCGGCGATCCTGCCCGCTCAGGGCTGAGCCCCACAGACAGCAGAAAGGGCCGGTACCCCGCGGGGTCCCGGCCCTTTCGCGTTCCGCGTCACTCGTAACGCGTTCCGGAGGTCACGCGTTGAAGCGGTACCCCAGTCCACGTACCGTGACCAGCATGCTCGGGTCCGACGGGCTCTCCTCGATGCGCGAGCGGATGCGCTTGATGTGCACATCGAGCGTCTTGGTGTCGCCGAAGTAGTCGCTCCCCCACACCCGGTCGATGAGTTGACCGCGGGTCAGCACGCGCCCGGCGTTGCGCAGCAGCAGCTCGAGCAACTCGAATTCCTTGAGCGGCATGGAGATCTCGGCGCCGTTCACGGCCACCGTGTGGCGGTCGACGTCCATCTTGACGGACCCGGCCTCGAGGACGCTGTCGTCCTCCATCTCCTCCGACTCCACCCGGCGCCGCATCACGGCCCGGATGCGCGCCAGCAGCTCGCGCGACGAGTACGGCTTGGTCACGTAGTCGTCGGCGCCGAGCTCGAGGCCGACCACGATGTCGACCTCGGAGTCCTTGGCCGTCAGCATGATGATCGGCACGGACGACCGGGTGCGGATCTCGCGGCACACCTCGGTTCCCGGGATGCCGGGGAGCATCAGGTCGAGCAGGATGAGGTCGGTGCCGCCCTTGTCGAACTCGGCGATGGCGGTCGGTCCGTCCTCGGCCACCGTCACCTCGAAGCCTTCGCGCTTGAGCAGGTAGGCGAGCGGTTCGCTGAGGGATGCCTCATCCTCGACGAGCAGGATCGATGTCACGTGGGTTCTCCTATCGGGGGACGAGCGACGCTGGATGCTTCGGGAAGCCGGATGGTGAAAGTCGACCCGCGGCCGGGCTGGGACCAGACGCGCACCTCGCCGCCGTGGTTCTGAACGGCGTGCTTGACGATCGCGAGGCCGAGGCCGGTGCCTCCGGTGTGGCGCGAACGCGCCTGGTCGACCCGGAAGAACCGCTCGAAGACGCGGTCCAGGTCGTCCTCGGGGATGCCCTCGCCCTGGTCGGTCACGGCGATCTCGACGACACCGTCGATGGTGCGCACGCCGATGCCGACACGCGAGTCGTCCGGCGAGTACTGGATGGCGTTCGATACGAGGTTGTGCACCGCGGTCACCAGCAGGGCCTCCTCGCCGATGACCTGGGCGGATTTGTCGCCCTTGACCGCCAGCTCGATGCCGCGGGCCTCCGCCGCCACCCGGTTCTGGTCGAGCGCGGCCGAGACCACCTTGTTCGCCGACACCCGCTCGGCGTTGGTGAAGGCGTCGGCCGCCTGCAGCCGGCTGAGTTCGATGATGTCCTGCGTGATCCGGGCCAGGCGGTGCGACTCCTCCGTGAGGCGGTGGGCGAACCGGCGCACCTGGTCGGGATCGTCGGACGCGTCGTTGAGCGCTTCGGCGAGCAGGCCGACCGCGCCGATCGGCGTCTTGAGCTCGTGGCTGATGTTCGCCACGAAGTCGCGGCGCACCGTCTCGAGCCGGAACGACTCCGTGCGGTCCTCGGCCAGCAGCAGCACGTACCGGGTCCCGAGCCGTGCCACGCGCACGCTCAGGTAGATGCTCGCGTCGCCGAACGGTCCGCGGGCGAGCTCGCAGTCCTCGGTGACCGGCTCCCCGTTGCGCCGCACCTGATCGACGAGCTCGACGAGATGCGGATGCACGAGCGCGCCGTTCCACACCAGACCGATCGAGTGCGCTCCGGGCGACGCCTTGATGACATTGTTCGACGGGTCGAGCACGACGCCCGCGGACTCGAGCGCGTCGAGCACCTGATCCACGCCATCCGGCACTGTCGGACTCGCCACCTGAACGGCGTGGTCGCCCCGGCGCGCGGCGATGTGCAGCAGCCAGACGAATCCGGCGCCCACTGCGAGGCCGAGTGCCAGAGACAGCAGCACCAACCAGGCGGAGTCCATGAATCCAAGAGTACGCATCCCGAACGGGCGCGAACGACGCATCCCGCACCGAAGCCCGCAGTTTCGCGGGTACTTTAGACAGTGTTCAGGCGTACGGCACCGTTCGTTAACCTGACGAAGGGAACATGCTGAGCAGGGCCAGAAGGCCCCGCATTCTGCGTGCGCACGCACGCCAGGAAGGACCACACCCCATGCGCGAAGTATTCCAGCAGGAGCTGCGAGAAGTTCAGGATCGTCTGGTGGAGATCGCCGAACTCGTCGTCATCTCCATCCAGAATGCGACGCAGGCCTTCAACAAGTCCGACGTCAGCCTGGCCGAAGAGGTCATCGCGAACGACAACAAGATCGACGAGCTCACGGTGCTGCTCGACGAGCTCTCCATCCAGATCCTCGCGCGGCAGCAGCCTGTCGCCCGCGACCTCCGCATCGTCGTCAGCGCGCTGCGCATCAGCGCCTCGCTCGAGCGGATGGGCGACATGGCCGAGCACATCGCCCAGCTCGCGCGCTACCGCTTCCCGGACAAGGTCGTTCCGAAGAGCCTCCGCAGCACCTTCGCCGAGATGGGCCGTCTCGACGTGCTGATCGCGACCAAGCTCGCCGAGCTGCTGCGCACGCAGGACCTGGCCCTCGCCGACGAGATCCGCAACGAAGACGACGAGATCGACGAGCTGCACGTGAGCGTCTTCGACAAGGTGCTCGGCGAGACCTGGAAGGGCGAGGCCGTCGACACGGTCGACGCCACCCTGGCCTCCCGCTACCACGAGCGTTTCGCCGACCACGCGGTCTCGATCGCCAAGAAGGTCCAGTACCTCGGCACCGGGGACTGGGCGCCCGAACTCGCGTCCTGAGCGCCCGCCCCGGCGCTGCTCCTGCGGTGTCTGCCGCTCCCGCTGGTCCCGTCCCTCCTGTTACGCCGGTCGCACGTTGTGGTTGCCGGCGAACAGGTTCTCGGGGTCGTATTTCCGCTTGACCTCGGCGAGCCGTCGGTAGGTCGCCGGCGGGTAGATCGCGTGCACATCCTCGTCGGTGGCCGAGCTGAGGAAGTTCGCGTAGGCGCCGTCGACCAGCGGAGCGAGCCTCGTCCAGGCCGCGTCGAAGCCCGCTCGCGCCGCGTCGACGACCGGCGCCGGTCCCGCGATGGTCGTCACGACCATCAGTTCCGCCCGGCGATGGGCGTAGGCGGTCGCGTCCTCGGGCACACGTGACACGGCGCCGCCGAGGCTGCGCACCGCGATGAAGGGCGACCCTGCCGTCGACCCGATGTCGACGAGGGTCCGCAGCACCTCGGGCACCGACCCCGGATCCGCGAACGCGCTCCGGGTGATGAACAGGATGCCAGCGGGCGGCGTCGCGCCCTCGACGAGTATCTCGGCGTATGGCTTCAGGGCGACATCGTCGGCGATCACCGTGCCGAGCCGGCGGATCGGGTCGAGGGCTGCCGCCGCGAGCTCCGGGTCGTCACCGTCGAACACGACGTGGATCGTCACCGGGGCATCCGGGCCGCCGGCGAAGGGATTGGCGAGATCCGCTGTCGACGTGAGCTCCTCCGGGGCCGTGCGGAGGTATTCCGCCCAGCCCTGGAGCACGCCATCTGCTTCGGCGGCGGGGAAGGCGATCATGCCCGAGAACACCGCGGTCGTCGGATGCGCGGCGAACTCGAACGCAGTGACGATCCCGAGGTTTCCGCCGCCACCACGGATCGCCCAGAACAGGTCGGCGTTCTCGTCGGCGCTCGCCCGCACGAGCTCGCCCGCTGCCGTGACCAACTCGGCGGAGACCACGTTGTCCAGGGCCAGTCCGTATCTTCTGACCTTCCAGCCGATGCCGCCCGACAGCGTCAGCCCGCCGACCCCGACGCTCTTCGTGTCGCCGGAGGAGATGGCGAGACCGAGCGGGGCGAGCGCGTCGGCGACCTGGCCCCAGGTCGCTCCCCCGCCGATCCGCACGACGTGACGCTCGCCGTCGATGACCTCCACGGCCGCGAGCCGGCCCAGGTCGATCACCACTCCGCCGTCGTTCGTGCCGAATCCCGCGAAGGCGTGGCCGCCGCCGCGCACCGACAGCGCAAGGCCGGCTTGCGCGGTGAAGCGCACGGCCGCCTGCACGTCGGCGACGCTCTCCGGCCGGAACACGTACGCCGGGCTTCCGGACGCCAGGACGGTGCGACGCGCCGACTCGTAGGCTGCCGCATCCGGTTCGATGATGTCGCCACCGAAGTCACGACCGATGGTTTCGAGCACTGAGCTCATGGATGTCTCCTTCTGCTGACGGGATTTTCCGGGTCATCCATAGGACGCCGGGCGCCGCCGTGCTGTGACATCCGGCACCCTTTGCGCCTGTCGCGGACCGCGTGTCACAGAACGGGTGCGTTCGGCGTCTGATGAGTGACACAGTTGGTCAGTGAAATGGGGTGGCACATGGCGGGGACGCCGTCCGAGCGCGAAAGCGTCGCGCACACACAGGAGACCGGTGCGATGAACAGCGGACCGGATGCGGCCCTCGACGCGTTCGTCGCCCATCGGAATCTGCTGTTCACGGTCGTCTACGAGATGCTCGGGTCCGCCGCCGACGCCGAGGATGTGCTGCAGGAGACCTGGCTGCGCTGGTCGGGGGTGGACCAGGACATCGTGGAGAATCAGCGCGCCTACCTGGTGCGGATCGCGACGCGCCTGGCGCTCACCCGCATCCGGGCCCTCGATCGCCGCAAGGAGCTGTATGTCGGGCCGTGGCTGCCCGAGCCGCTTCTCACCAGCCCGGACGTCGCCGACGACGTCGAGCTCGCCGAGAGCGTCTCGACGGCGATGCTGCTGGTGCTCGAGACGCTCACCCCGGCCGAGCGCGCCGTGTTCGTGCTACGCGAAGTGTTCGACGTCGACTACGACGAGATCGCGCACGCCGTCGACAAGTCCCCCGCGGCTGTGCGCCAGATCGCGCATCGGGCTCGGGAGCACGTTGCGGCCCGGCGTCCGCGTGTGGCAGTGTCGGCCGCCGAGACGCGGGCGGTGCTCGACGCGTTCCAGCGGGCGGTCTCGGGCGGTGATGTGCAGGGGTTGTTCGACATCCTGGCGCCGGA
The DNA here is from genome assembly GCF_056394405.1 of Leifsonia sp. 10N434. Taxonomy (NCBI): domain Bacteria; kingdom Bacillati; phylum Actinomycetota; class Actinomycetes; order Micrococcales; family Microbacteriaceae; genus Leifsonia; species Leifsonia sp. 10N434. The sequence continues at coordinate 448,455 of NZ_JBFTHV010000004.1, forward strand.
TGTCGTGCTGCTCGGCGACGGCGGCGGCGTCGTGCAGGCCAGCCTGGTGCCGATCGAGGGTGTCGACGCCGTGGTCACACTGCTGACGCGGATCGGCGGCGCAGCGACGTCGGTGCGGGCGGTCGAGGTGAACGGCCGGCCGGCCCTCGTGCTCCGTTCAGGCGACGGGCTCGAGGGCGTGTTGACGGTGCGGATCGAGAACGGGCGCATCGCCGGCCTCTACACCGTGCGCAACCCGGAGAAGCTGTCGCACATGCAGCGGGAGACCGCCCTGCGCCGCTGACCGCGCCGCCGTGCTGCGCTCGCCCGCCCCGCTGCGCTCGCCCGCCCCGCTGCGCTCGCCCGACCCTGCTCAACGACCCCGCTCAACGACCCTGCTCATCGAGTCGGGGAAAAGTCCCGCGTTTCCGCCCGAGAACGCGATTAAGCCCCGACTCGATTCTGACCACCTTCGCCCAGCGCATCGGCTCCGCTCGGCTCGGCTCGGGTCGAGTCGGGGAAAAGTCCCGCGATTTCGGCCGGGAGCGTGATTAAGCCCCGACTCGATTCGGACCGCCTTCACTCAACGCATCGGGTCGGGTTGGGTCGGAGAGAGTTCCGCGATTCGGGCCGTCAGCGTCAGGCGAGCGGTACGCGCGCGACGACGCGACGGGAGCCGCGCTGGCCCTCGGGCGCGCGATCGACGAGCGCGAGGGCGCCGAGCACGAACTGCGCTCCGGGATGCACGGCTGCGGCATCCGCCCCACCGGCCTCGCTCGCGGCATCCGCCCCACCGGCCTCGCTCGCCGCACCCGTCGCGCCCGATTGCTCTGCCGTGCCCGATTGCTCTGCCGTGCCCGACTCGCCCGCCGTCCCCGATTGCTCTGCCGAGCCCGACTCGCCCGCCGCGCCCGACCGCCCCGCCGCACCCGACTCCGCCGCTGCGCCCGACTGCCCCGCCGCACCCGACTCCCACGCTGCACCCGACTCACCCGCCGCGCCGCCCGACTCACCCGCCGCACCACGCACCGCCGCCGCACGCCGCACCGTGATGTGCGGCCGGTACCCGTCGCGCACGTGCCGCACGTCGCCGATGCGCGCGCCGGACGCCTCCAGAGCGTCGACGAGCGCGACGTGCAGCGCCGCCAGCGCGTCCGACGGCTCGACCAGCAGCACGGGCACCGTGCGCCGGGATCCGAAGAGCTCCGGCTCCCCGACCCGCACCGCGATCGGGCGCGCCGGCGGGAACAGGCCGGCCACCGCATCCGCCGACAGCTCGGTCTCGAACGGCGGGACGACGGTCACATGCGGCGGCCAGTCCGAGGCCGGAAACACGTCGTCGCCGCGCTCCGAGAGGAACGCGACGACGACGAAGCTGTGATTCGTGGCTGCTGCCGCTACTTCTTGCCCTGCGCGGCGACGGCCGCGGCGCCGGCGGCAGCGGCCTCGGGGTCGAGGTACTCACCGGGGGCGATCGGCGCGAAGTTCTCATCGAGCCGGTAGACCAGCGGGATGCCCGTCGGGATGTTCAGCTCGGCGATGTCGTCGTCGGAGATGCCGTCGAGGTGCTTCACCAGGGCGCGCAGCGAGTTGCCGTGAGCGGTGACGAGCACCGTCTTGCCGGCCGCCAGGTCACCCGTGATGTCGGACTCCCAGTAGGGGAGCATCCGCTCGATCACGTCTTTGAGGCACTCGGTGCGCGGCAGGTCGTCGCCCAGGCCCGCGTAGCGCGGGTCGTGCGCCTGCGACCACTCGCTGTCGTCGGAGAGCGGTGGCGGCGGCACGTCGAACGAGCGGCGCCACAGCTGGAACTGCTCCGGGCCGTACTTCTCGAGGGTCTCGGCCTTGTCCAGCCCCTGGAGAGCACCGTAGTGGCGCTCGTTGAGCCGCCAGGAGCGCTTGACGTCGATCCACAGCCGGTCGGCCACCTCGAGTGCGAGGTTCGCGGTCTGGATGGCGCGGGTGAGCACCGACGTGTACAGGATGTCGGGGTGCAGCCCCGACTCGGCGAGCAGTTCGCCCGCACGCTTCGCTTCGGCGACGCCCTGCTCGCTCAGGCGGACGTCGACCCAGCCGGTGAACAGGTTCTGCTGGTTCCACTCACTGTTGCCGTGGCGGAGGAGGATCAGTGTGTAAGGCGCGGACATGCCTTCTAATCTATCGGGGTTTGCGAGACTGTTCGTATGGCATCGGCAGGCGTGATCGGCACGGTGACCCGCGGCACCACGAACACCAATCGCCTCCGCCGGGTCGACCGCTGGATGGCGACTCTGCCGGTGCTCCGCCGCACGTCGGACCCGCTCGTGGTGGACCTCGGCTACGGCGCCAGCAGCGTCACCGCCCTCGAGCTCCACCAGCGTCTGGCGAAGGCACGACCGGATGTCGACGTGCTCGGACTCGAGATCGAACCGGGCCGCGTGCGCACAGCCCTCGACCAGCTGCGCGTCGTCAGGGAGGGTCGTACGGGGTTCTCCCCAGACGCCCGCATCGACTTCGCGCTGGGCGGTTTCGAGGTGCCCCTACCCGACGGGCGTCGTGCTGCGATCATCCGGGCCTTCAACGTGCTGCGGCAGTACGACGAGGCGGAGGTCGCCCCGGCCTGGCGACGCCTCGTCACCCGCTTGCAGCCCGGCGACCCGCGCGCCCCGGGCGTGCTCGTCGACGGCACCTGCGACGAGATCGGGCGCATCGCGAGCTGGGTCGACGTGACGGCGGACGGCCCGAGGCACCTGACGATCTCGCTGCGGCTGGCCGAGCTCGAACTGCCCTCGGTGGTGGCCGAGCGGCTGCCGAAGATCCTCATCCATCGCAACGTCCCCGGCGAGCCCGTGCACGAGTTGATGCGCGACCTCGACCGCCTCTGGCGCGTGCACTCCCCGCTCGCCGCCTACGGACCGACGCAGCGCTGGATCGCGGTCGCCCGTGGGATGCGCGACGCGGGCTGGCCGGTGCGCGCGAGCACCGCGCGCTGGCGCCTCGGCGAACTCACCGTCGACTGGGCCGCCGTCGCGCCGCGCGGCTTCGCCTGGTAGCCGCCCCGCTGCTCGAAACGAGGGGTCCCAACACGCCGCTCGGCTTTCACGCACGCGGCGTGTTGGGACCCCTCGTTTTGAGCGTGGAGGCGGGGAGGGTGCGCGGAGGCGGAAAGGGCGTGGGACGGGGTGCAGGTGCGGGGCCCGAGGTGCAGGCAGTGCAGGCAGTGCAGGCAGCGCGGGCGCAGGTCAGCCGCGCGGCTGCCGCGTGACAGCGCCGATCCGCGGCAGGCGCGGCACATGGGCTTCGGCGCCCGCTTCCGGCGGCACCACGATCTCCTGCGCGGCGGCGACCGGCGTGCCGTCGGCGTCGACCGTGAGGGTGGCCGCAGCATCCGTCGACCGCTTCACCACGGCGAGCGCGATCGGACCGAGCTCGTAGTGGAGCGCGGTCGACGTCACCACGCCGACCTCACGTCCCTCGAGAGACACGACGGCGCCACGAACCGGATGCACACCCTCCGACCCGTCGAGGTGCAGCATCACGAGACGCCGCGGCGGGTGTCCCAGGTTGTGCACCTTCGCCACGGTCTCCTGGCCGCGGTAGCAGCCCTTCGTGAGGTGCACGGCCGTGCGCAGCCAGTCCAGCTCGTGCGGGATCGTCTTCTCGTCGACCTCGGTGGCGAACCGGGGGCGCCAGGCCGCGATCCGCATCGCCTCGAGCGCCAGCAGTCCGGCAGCCGAGAACTCGCCCGACGTGACGCGCGTGACGATCGACGGCAGCGCATCCCGTGGCACCAGCCGCTCGCTGTACGACCAATCGGCGCCCGGATGCTCGCCCTGGGCGTACTGGTGGCCACCGGGTGTCACGGCATGCCAGGGGTCGTGCCAGATCAGCGGCACACCGTTGGGCGCCGCGATCGGAAGGGCGGGATCGCCGAGGGTTCCGATGGTGGCGAGGTCCGCCGAGCGGTCGGCGAGTTCGACGCGGAGCATGAAGCGCATCCGGTCGAGCCAGGCGAGCAGTCCCTCCGCCTCGTCGCGCTCGACGAGCATCCAGAGGGTCTCGCCGTCGTCGACGAGCCGCACCGCGTACTCCAGCCGGCCGGTCACATCGAGCAGCAGGGTCTCCGACGACTCCCCCGGCTGCAGCCCGAGCAGGCTCTGGCTGGTGAGCGAGTTCAGCCAGCTGAGCCGGTCGGGGCCGGTGATCGTGAGCACGGAGCGGTCGGAGAGGTCGACGATCGCGCGACCTTCGGCCAGTGCGCGCTGCTCGCCGAGCGGGTTGCCGTAGTGCGCGGGGATGCCGGCATCGTGACCCGAGCCGGCAGGAGCGCCGTCGGGTGTGTCGGCGGTGCTGGCGCGGGCGTGCATCCCGGCCGTGTCGACGGCACCGGGGAGGGAGAGGAACGGCGAAGCGGTGGAGTCCATCACTCGGCCTTGGCGAGCCGGGCGGACGCGTGCGTGCGCAACTCCTGGCCGAGCGCGGCGATGTCCCAGGCCCAGAGCAGGTGGTTCTCGACGAGCCCGTAGAGGCGGGTGGCGGCCGTGTACTCCTTGGCGCCCGCGGTGCGGACCACGGCATCCGTGGCCAGATCGATGCGGGGGCCGGCCACCTGTCCCAGGTAGAGCTCGCTCACGCCATCCGGATGGATGATCGAGACGTCGATGTCGAAGCCGCCGTGCGAGTTGCGCAGCGCCTCGACCGACTGGGCCGTCGTGAACGGCTGGGCGCCGATTCCGGGGAGCATGGCCGGTCCGGCGTCGCCCTCGATGAGCGTGCGGCTGAGGCGCCAGTATCCGGTCTCCGCCGCGAGCGGCGTGTGGTTCTCGTCGAGGACCCAGGACGTGGCCGAGTAGTTGAGGTAGGGCTGACCGTCGTGGCTGAAGCTGATGCGCTGACCGAACTCCAGTTCGGTGTGGGCCTCATCGACGGCGTAGTCGAGCACACCCGTGCCCTCCCACACCCCCAGCAACCAGGAGAGCGGGACCAGTTCGGCGGGAAGGTCGGTCGGGATCTCGATCATGGATCGTGACGCTCCTAGCGCTGACCCCGGAACAGGTTGTAGACGACCACCACGGAGACGCCCGCGATGGCGAGGGAGGCCAGACCCAGGAGTCCGACGAAGAAGAGTTCGAGGGCAACCAGCATGCTGACGAGTCTACCTACTGTGCGGAGTGCTTCGAATACTGCGACGCCTACTGCGACGCCGCGACGATCGCCAGGATGCCGCCGGTCACCCCGAGAACGATGAAGGCCCCCGTCACACTCGCCGCCAGCCGGTCGACGAAGCCGTCCTTCTGCTGGGTGGCGAGCTGCGCCACCAGGGCGCCCAGCACGCAGGCCGCGAGCGCCAGCGAGAGCCAGGTCGCATACTGATCGACGTGCGACACCGATGCGATGATCACGGCGAACACGAGGGAGAGGAGCCAGATGGTCCCGACGCTGCCGAAGCGCGCGCCACGGGACAGGCGGGGCTGGTCGCCGGATACGGGTGTCGTTTCGCTCACCCCTCCATTGTGCCCCGGATCGCATGCGGGAAAGCGGCGAATGCATTTCCGGTAGCATTGCCGCACAGCACGTTCAGGAGGCTTGAGTGGCGCAGTTGTTGATCCTCACCTCTGCGCCAGACGCGGAGGTGCTGCCGTCGCTCGCCCTGCTGAGCCATCGCACCCGCCAGATCCCCGCGGAGCCCGCAGCGCTCGTCAACGCCCCGAGCTGCGACCTGATCTTCGTGGATGCGCGACGCGACCTCGCGAGCGCCAAATCCCTCTGCAAGATCCTCACGACCACCGGCATCACGGTGCCGCTGCTCCTCGTTCTCACCGAGGGCGGCCTCACCGCCGTCAGCGCCGACTGGGGCGTCAACGACGTCGTGCTCGAGACCGCGGGGCCGGCCGAGGTGGATGCGCGCATCCGGCTCGCGATCGGGCGGCAGACGCAGGAGCACTCGCAGACGAAGATCCAGGCATCCGGCGTCACCATCGACGAGGCCAGCTATTCGGCGAAGGCGCACGGCCGGCAGCTCGACCTCACCTTCAAGGAGTTCGAGCTCCTACGCTTCTTCGCCACGCATCCGTCCCGGGTGTTCACCCGCGAGCAGCTGCTCAGCGAGGTGTGGGGCTACGACTACTTCGGCGGCACGCGCACCGTCGACGTGCATGTGCGGCGGTTGCGGGCGAAGCTCGGCGACCTCGAGTCGCTGATCGGTACGGTCCGCAACGTCGGCTACCGCTTCAACGTGTACGAAGAAGACAATGAGCGACTCCCTTCGCCTCTTCGTCCCTGACTTCGCCGACTCCGTTCAGCGCGCTGCGTTCTTCGACGTCGCAGCGGCCGCCATCGACGTCGACGGCTACGACCCGTTCAACGAGCAGTCCCGGCTCGACGTCGAATCGGGCCGCCGTTCGCCCGTGATCGTCAGGCTCTGGCCCGGCGACTCGGAGCTGCCCCTCGACCGGCCCGTCGGTGCCGCCATCCTCGGACGCGGCGAGCTCGACTTCGTCATCGATCCCCTGTTCCGCGGCAAGGGTTATGGAGAGCAGGCGCTCCGCGGCCTCCTCGCCACCGCCCGGGGCACCCTCAGCGCGTGGTCGCACGGCGACCATCCGGCGGCGAGGCGGCTGGCGGAACGGCACGGCTTCGTGCTGGACCGCACGCTGCTGCACCTCGTGGCACCGGTGCCGGGGGCGGCGGGGTCGGGAGACGCGGCCGGGCTGGGAGGCGCAGCGGGGCCGGGCGCGGCAGCCGGGCTGGGAGGCGCAGCCGTGCCGGGCGCGGCGGGAGTGAACGTCCCTCCGCTGCCCGCGGGTTTCACCCTCCAGCCGATGCTGGCCGGAGCCGACGACGAGGAATGGGTGTCCCTCAACGCGCGCATCTTCGACCAGCATCCGGAACAGGGGCGCCTCACACTCGACGATCTGCACGCCCGCCAGGCGGAGCCCTGGTTCGACGCCGGCGATGTGCTCCTGCTGCGGGATGCGTCGGGTCGGCTCGTAGGGTACGACTGGGTGAAGGTGGAGGCCCAGGGCGCGGGAACGGATGCCGGGTCGGATGGCGGGTCTCTCGAGGGTGAGATCTACGTGCTCGGCGTGGATGCGGCACTCGCCGGGCACGGACTCGGGCGTCACCTCTTGTATGCCGGACTGACGCGCCTCGCCGACCGGGGATGCACGACGGCCGGTCTCTACGTCGAGGCGGACAACGTGGCCGCGGTGCAGCTGTACCGTTCGGCCGGGTTCGTGGAGAAGACCGTCGACGTTCAGTATCGCCGCGCTGTCGACTCTGCTGAGGCGAAGTCCGGCTGGTGACGGGGTGTTGACGGCTGGTCACGGGCGGGTCACGGGCACCGAGCGTCCTCCACAGGCTGGTCATCCCGATAGTTATCCACAGAAAATAAGCTGGTCAGAGGGCTAAAATCGCCGACTGAATGTCGGTGGGTCATGGTTCGATGGAGTCATGTCCAGCAACCCGGTCTCCGCACTCGGCGCTCTCGTCGAGCGGATCGGCGACGCGACGCGGTTGCGCCGGGACGAACTGCTGAACGCGACGACGACGCTCGCCGACATGCAAGCGGTGCTGGATGCTCTCAAGGTCCGCGTCGCCGGAGAGCTGGTTCACCGATCCATGGAACTCGGTGACGGCAATCCCGTCACGGCCGGTGGGCACGGCAGCGCCGCCGCGCTGCTGGCGGAGCGGTGGCGCATCCCGATCGGTGCAGCCCGGCAGCTGTGCCGGGTCGGGGCCTCGACCCGCGGGCGACTGAGTCTCCTCGGGGAACGGCTACCGGCCACGTACCCGTTGCTCGCCGCCGCGCTCGACGCCCCCGCAGACGCGATCGCCGACGCGGCTACAGACGACGCGGCTACAGACGACACTGCTACAGCCGACACTGCTACAGCCGACACTGCTACAGCCGACACTGCTACAGCCGACACTGCTACAGCCGACACTGCTACAGACGACACTGCTACAGCCGACACTGCTACAGCCGACACTGCTACAGCCGACACTGCTACAGCCGACACTGCTACAGCCGACACTGCTACTGACGACGCGATGGCGTTGCCCAGCGAGTTCGAGCGCCTCGGCCGGGTCAGCGTCGATCAGGCGGCGGTGATCGTTCGCGAGCTCGACAAGGCCGCGCCAGGCTGCGGCACCGATGCGCTCTCCGCGGGGGAACGACTTCTCGTCGAGCACGCGCCCGACCTGACCGTCGAGGAGGTGCGGGTTCTCGCCGGCCACGTGCGCGACCGGCTCGATGACGACGGCATCGAGCCCCGGGAGCAACTGCAGCACCGCCGGCGCTCACTCACCATCCGCACCACGCGCGAGGGCCTCACGCACATCGACTGGTACCTCGACCCGGAGTCCGCGGCCTACGTCGTCAGCGGCATCGACAGTCTCGTCGGCGCCCACCTGCGCACGGTCCGCTTCACCGACACCGAGCCGGTCGGCGCGAACGGCAGCGGAGCCGACGGAATCGCCGAACCGCGCACGCTCGATCAGCTCCGGTCCGATGAGGCCACCGAGGTGTTCCGTCACATCGCGGGCTGCACGCAGCCGACGACGGCCGGGCGGCCGCCCGTCACGATCGTGGTGCGCATGAGCCTCGACGCGCTCACCAGCGGCGTCGGGCGAGGGGAGATCGACGGAGTCGAAGCTCCGCTGAGTGCATCCACCGTGCGGCGCATGGCCGCCGACGCGAACATCATCCCGGTCGTCCTCGGCGCAGAAGGCGAGGTGCTCGATCTCGGTCGCGCACGCCGGCTGTTCAGCCGTGCCCAGAAGCTCGCCCTGGCCGAACGCGACGGCGGGTGCGCCTGGGCCGGATGCCCGCATCCGCCCTCGTACACGGAAGCCCACCACATCCGCTGGTGGAACGCGCACGGCGGAACGACCGATCTCGACAACGGCGTCCTCCTGTGCAGCCGGCATCACCACCGCATCCACGACGACGAATGGCAGATCGAGGTGCGCGACCGCGTGCCCTACTTCATCCCGCCGCCCCACGTCGACCCACGTCGCCGGGCACGACGAGGGGGAACGCATCGCGCTCCCGGATCGCGTCGCCTCCTGACCACGCGGGGTGATCCTCCACGCATCCACACTCGAGTGGTCACCCCTGCGCGTCTGGTGCCAGCGAGCACGCCGGCGCGTCGGGGCGCCGGCACTCACTCCCAACCTGCCGCAGCCCGGCGACAAGCACCACCATCGCGCCCTGTCAACGCTCCCGGCCACCCCTCGCCGATGCCCGCGCGCACGTCGCCGGCCACGCCGCCACGCCCGGCCGGCACGCCGGGTTTCCCCACAGTTAACCTGGGGCGCTGCCCCTACCTCGCGCCGGGTGCAATGATGTTGGAATGGACGGCGAGAACACACTCCTTGACACGGGACTGAGCGGAAGCTTCGGCAGTGACTTCGACGACGACTTCGCGCCGTTCGTCTACGAACCCGACCCCACGCTTCCGGAGAACCGCTACCTCGACCGCGAGGTCAGCTGGCTGGCGTTCAACCAGCGTGTGCTGGAGCTGGCGGAAGACCCGAGCCTCCCGGTGCTCGAGCGCGCCAACTTCCTCGCGATCTTCGCGACGAACCTCGACGAGTTCTTCATGGTGCGCGTCGCCGGCCTCAAGCGCCGCATCGCGACGGGACTGGCGGTGCCGACGAATGTGGGCCGCGCGCCCGTCGATGTGCTGGCGGACATCTCGGAGAAGGCGCACGAGCTGCAGGCACGCCACGCGAAGGTGTACCGCGACCAGGTGCTCCCCGCCCTCGAGGAGGCCGGCATCACGGTGGCGGTCTGGTCCGAGCTGGACGAGGCGGACCGCGCACAGATGCGCGAGGTGTTCTCGCAGCAGATCTTCCCGGTGCTGATGCCCCTGGCGGTGGACCCGGCGCACCCGTTCCCCTACATCTCGGGCCTGTCGCTCAACCTCTCGGTGCGGGTGCGCAACTCTCGCACGGGCAAGGAGCAGTTCGCCCGCCTGAAGGTGCCGCAGATGCTGCCGCGGTTCGTCCGCATCGACCAGCGCGAGACGGTCGACCAGATGCGGTTCATCCCGCTCGAAGACCTCATCGCGAACCACCTCGGCGACCTGTTCCCGGGGATGGAGATCCTCGACCACCACGTGTTCCGCGTGACACGCAACGAAGACGTCGAGGTCGACGAGGACGAGACGGAGAACCTGATCCAAGCGCTGGAGCGTGAGCTGCTGCGCCGCCGGTTCGGTCCGCCGATCCGCCTCGAGGTGACCGACGACATGGACGACGTGACGCTCGGTCTGCTGGTGCGCGAACTCGATGTGACGGAGCAGGAGGTCTATCGCCTGCCGTCGCCGCTCGACCTGGGCGGTCTGTTCGACCTGGCGAAGATCGACCGGCCCGACCTGCACTACCCGAACCACGTGCCGACGACGGCGCCGCAGCTGATGCCGAGCGAGCCGAACGCCAAGCCGGATGTGTTCTCGGCAGTGGCCCGTCAGGACATCCTGCTCCACCACCCGTACGAGTCGTTCGCGACGAGTGTGCAGGCGTTCCTGGAGCAGGCGGCGGCGGACCCGCACGTGCTCGCGATCAAGCAGACGCTGTACCGCACGTCAGGCGACAGCCCGATCGTGGAAGCGCTGATCGACGCGGCGGAGTCGGGCAAGCAGGTGCTGGCGCTGGTGGAGATCAAGGCGCGCTTCGACGAGCAGAACAACATCTCGTGGGCGCGAAAGCTCGAGAAGGCGGGGGTGCACGTGGTCTACGGGCTCGTGGGCCTGAAGACGCACTGCAAGCTGGCGCTGGTGGTGCGCGAGGAGAAGGGCGTCCTGCGGCACTACAGCCACATCGGCACGGGAAACTACAACCCGAAGACGTCGCGCATCTACGAAGACCTGGGGCTGCTGACGGCGGACGACCAGGTGGGCAAAGACCTGACGCGTCTGTTCAACGAGCTCTCGGGCTACGCGATCGAGAAGAAGTTCAAGCGGCTGCTGGTCGCTCCGCTGCACCTGCGCAAGGGACTGCTGAAGCGCATCCAGACGGAGACGGCGAATGCGGCGGCGGGCAAGCCGTCGGGCATCCGGATCAAGCTGAACTCGATCGTGGACGAGGCGATCATCGACGCGCTGTACCGGGCGAGCGAGGCGGGCGTGCCTGTCGACCTCTGGGTGCGCGGGATCTGCGGTCTGCGTCCTGGCGAGCCGGGACTGTCGTCGAACATCCGGGTGCGCTCGATCCTGGGCCGCTACCTGGAGCACTCGCGGATCTTCTCGTTCGTGAACGACGGCGACCCGCAGGTGTACATCGGCAGCGCGGACATGATGCACCGCAACCTCGACCGTCGCGTGGAGGCGCTGGTGCGGCTCACGGATCCGGATCACCTGCGCGAGCTCGACGCCCTGTTCGACCGCGCGTTCGACGAGCGCACGTCGGCGTGGACGCTCGAGTCCTCTGGCGTCTGGACGCGTCACCACCTCGACGAGAACGGTAAGCCGCTCGACGACCTTCAGACCAAGCTGATCCAGCAGCTCGGCCACCGTCCCCGTTCGACCCGCACGGGAACCAGGCGGTGAGCTCGGCCATCTACGCCGCGGGCGCCGTGTGCTGGCGCATCGTGGACGACAAGGTCGTCGTTCTCGTGGTGCACCGCACGAAGTACGGCGACGTGACGATCCCCAAGGGAAAGGTCGATCCCGGAGAGACGCTGCCGCAGACGGCGGTGCGCGAGATCGAGGAGGAGACGGGCCTGTCGGTCGCCCTCGGCGTGCCGCTCGGGGTGTCGACGTATCCGCTCAGCAGCGGTCGCGACAAGATCGTGCACTACTGGGCGGCGGAGGTCAGCGACAAGGCGATCGCGCACTCGACGTTCGTGCCGAACGGTGAGATCGCGGCGATCGAATGGGTGACGGTGAAGAAGGCCAGGGGCTACCTGACGTACGAACGGGATGTGGAGATCCTCGACGAGTTCGCGCGCTTGCTGCGACAGGGGATCACGTCGACGTTCGCACTGATCGCACTGCGCCACGGCAAGGCGGTCCCGCGGGGCGACTGGAACGGCAGTGATGCGTCCCGGCCGCTGACGGACCGCGGGGTGAAGCAGGCATTCAGCAATGTGCCGACGCTCCTGGCCTGGCAGCCGCGCCGCATCGTGACGAGCGACGCGGTGCGCTGCGTTGGCACGGTGGCGCCGATCGCGGCGGCGACGGGGATCAAGCCGCACAAGGATCACGGCATCAGTCAGGAAGCGTACGAGGAGGGGCAGGGCACGGCGCGCGAGATCGTCGGCAAGCGCATCCGCTCCCGCAAGACGGCGGTGCTCTGCAGCCACGGCCCCGTGCTCCCCGAGATCATGCGCGAGATCGCGCTGGCGACGGGGACGATGCCCGGGGCATACCTCAACGAGGCGGCCGACCTCGATACGGGCGGATTCTCGGTGGTGCACCTCTCGGTGACGAACCCGAGCTCGGGCATCATCTCGATCGAGACGTACTCGCCGATCGCCTGAGGCGGATGGCGGCCCGCGTCGGATGTCCGCCGCACGTGAGAGTCTGGACGGGTGCCTTCCGCCGACCCGTCCTGGAAAGACACGCTCGCCGGCCTCTCGCGCCCGGATCCCTCCGGACCGCAGACGGGAGGCGGCCGCGTGGCGTTGCAGTTCGACGTGCGGCAGCGCACCCGCAAGCCGAGCGAACGGTGGCAGCACTCGGCGCCGACGACGGTGACCGCGACGCCAGGCTCGACGGAGCCGCTCGTGCTCGCGGTCCGACCGGCGGTGCTCGGGAGCTCTGGACGCTGGACGACGTCGGGGATCGGCTGGGGGACGCTGCAGTTCCACGTGCACCGGCTCTCGATCGACCGACGCCAGACGGCGTGGTTCAGCCAGCTCGCCGCGCTCCGGCCGTCGACGCCTCCCGGCTACGCGCAAGACAGGGACCGCATCCTGCTCGACGACTACGAGAGCCCGCTGCTCTGGAACCTCCTCGCCGACGCCGGCGCGGCCGGCGTCGAGCTCGTCACGAGCAAGGCCAACGGCGTGGTGCGGGTCGCGGGCGACGGCTCGATCTCCCTCGACGCCACGCGCACGACGGATGGCGGCCTGCGGCTGTCGACGGCGGCGACGATCGACGGGCACGTGCATCCGGTCGATCGGGTGGGACGAATCGCGGATCACGGGCTGTACGCGGTCGAGTGGGAGGGATCGCCGTCGTCGCCGCCGTCGATCGTGCTCGCCCCGGTCGCCGGCGGGCTCACGATCGAGCAGCAGCGGCTTCTCGATCGACGTTCTATCAGCATCCCGGCGGCCGGCGTCGCGGAGTTCTTCTCGGATGCCTACCCCCGGCTCCGGCAGACGGTGCGGATCGCGAGCCCGGATGGGTCGGTCGCGTTCCCGGCGATCGCTCCCCCCGCGCTGACCCTGGTCGTGCAGCACCGCGCGGGCCAGAGCGTCGAGCTCAGCTGGGAGTGGGTCTACCGCACGGGCAGGGCGACCTCGCGTCGCCCGGTCGGCACGCCCGGTGGGGCGGAGACCTTCCACGACGAGGGCGCCGAGGCCGAGGTGCTCGCGACGGCGGCGGCAGTGGTGCCTGGCCCGCTGGTGCCCGGCACGCCGGACACGCTCCGCGGTCTCGACGCGGCGGCGTTCACGGAGCACGTGCTGCCCGAGCTGCTGCGGCTGCGCGAACTCACGGTCGAGGAACGCGGCCACCGGCCGGACTACCGCGAACTGGACGGAGTGCCGGAGCTCACGATCACCGCGAAGGAGAGCGAGCGCACGGACTGGTTCGACCTCGGCGTGGTGGTGACGGTGGAGGGGCGGACGATTCCGTTCACTCCCCTGTTCCGCGCGCTCTCCCGCGGCGCGAAGAAGCTGCTGCTCGTCGACAACTCGTACCTCACGCTCGATCGCCCGGTCTTCCAGAGTCTGCGCGAGCTCATCGACGACGCGGCGACGTTCCCGGAATGGGAGACGGGCGAACTCCGGCTGAGCCGTTCGCAGGCCGCGGCGTGGAGCGAGTTCGAGGAGCTCGCCGACGAGACGGAGCAGGATCCGCGCTGGCGCACTGCGGTGGAGGGGCTGCTGGCGTTCGCCGCGCAGGATGGCTCCGGAACGCCCGAGGTGGTGCGCGCGGTACCGCTCCCGCCCGTGCAGGCGACTCTCCGGCCGTACCAGGAGACCGGCTACCGCTGGCTGCACTTCCTCTGGAGCCAGCGACTGGGCGGCATCCTGGCCGACGACATGGGGCTCGGCAAGACGCTGCAGACGCTGGCCCTGATCGCCCGCGCGAAGGAAGAGGCAGAAGCCGCGGGCACCGCACTCGCCGCCCCGTTCCTGGTCGTGGCACCCGCCTCCGTGGTGTCGAACTGGGTGAGCGAGGCGGCCCGCTTCGCTCCGCAGCTGTCCGTGGTGACGGTGTCGGGTCGCGAGAAGGCGGGGCGCACCCTCGCGACCGCAGCCGCCGGAGCCGACATGGTCGTCGTGTCGTACGCGGTGTTCCGGCTCGACTTCGACCGGTTCCGCGCCCTGCGCTGGTCCGGCCTGATCCTCGACGAGGCGCAGTTCGTCAAGAACCGCACGTCCCGCATCCATCGCTGCGCGCGCGACCTGGATGCCCCGTTCAAACTCGCGATCACGGGGACGCCGCTCGAGAACGACCTGCTCGAACTGTGGGCGCTGCTCGCGATCGTCGCGCCGGGGCTGCTCCCGCCGGTCCACCGGTTCGCACTGCACTACGCCCGGCCGATCGAGGCCGCCGACGAGGTGGCCGAACGACGCCTCGCGACGCTGCGGCGCCGCATCCGGCCGCTGATGCTGCGCCGCACCAAAGACGACGTCGCGCCCGAACTGCCCGAGAAGCAGGAGCAGACGCTGTCGGTCGAGCTCGCGCCCGCGCACCGTCGCCTCTACGACGCGTACCTGCAGCGGGAACGCCAGAAGATCCTCGACCTGGTCGACGATCTCGACCGCCAGCGGTTCAACGTGCTGCGCTCGCTCACCCTGCTCCGGCGGCTCAGCCTCGATGCATCGCTCATCGACACGGTCGACGACGAGGGGCGGCCCCACGGCGAGTTCGCGCACGTTCCGTCGAGCAAGATCGACGCCCTGCTCGAGCAGCTCGACGACGTGCTGGCCGAGGGACACCGGGCGCTGGTCTTCAGTCAGTTCACGACCTATCTCGCGAAGGTCTCGGAACGACTGACCGAGCACGGCATCGACCACGTGTACCTCGACGGCTCGACGCGTCGCCGCGCGGAGGTGATCGACGGGTTCCGGGATGGCGAGGCGCCCGTGTTCCTGATCAGCCTGCGCGCGGGCGGCTTCGGCCTCAACCTGGTCGAGGCCGACTACGTGTTCCTGCTCGATCCCTGGTGGAATCCGGCTGTGGAGAACCAGGCGGTCGACCGCGCGCACCGCATCGGCCAGACGAAGCGCGTGATGGTCTACCGGCTCGTGGCCGCAGGCACCATCGAAGAGAAGGTGATGGAGCTCAAGGCGAAGAAGTCCCGGCTGTTCGATGCGGTACTCGACGACGGCGAGATGTTCGACGCGGCGCTGACGGCGGACGACATCCGGGAGTTGCTCGACGACGGGACCGCCAGGTTGCCGCGCGCACGGCCAAGGCCGCCGCGGGATCGCGAGGCCGCGGAGTCCGCGAAGTCCGCGGAGTCCGCGAATACCCTGAACGCCGGCACCGAAGGCACCCAAGAGCACACGTCTCGTTAACCTTCCGTTTACCAGTGCGGGGGACTCTGGTCAGACACCGGGAATAGCGTCGCACGCGGGTCGCACCGACCCCGTCCTGTTGTTACTGATCCCCGGAAGGGACAACTGTGAAACTCAAGCGTCTTGGCGCTCCTCTGGCCATCCTGGCCGCTGCCGCCATCTCTCTCACGGCCTGTGCGTCGAACGAGGGCAGCACCCCGGCGACCACCTCGGCCGCCCCGTCGAACCTCTCTGGCACGTTGAACGGCATCGGCTCGTCCGCCCAGGGCACCGCGCAGACCACCTGGATCGCCGGCTTCCAGCAGGACAACCCCAAGGTCACCATCAACTACGACCCGCAGGGTTCCGGCGCCGGCCGCACCAGCTTCATCTCGGGTGCCGCCGACTACGCGGGCTCCGACGCCGCGCTCAAGGACACCGAGCTGGCCAGCACCTTCGCCGGTTGCGCCGCGGGCTCCAAGGGCATCGACCTCCCCGTCTACATCTCCCCGATCGCCATCGCGTACAACGTCGACGGCCTGAAGGACCTCAAGCTCGACGCCGCTACCATCGCCGGCATCTTCTCGGGCGCCATCAAGACCTGGAACGACCCGAAGATCGCGGCCCTGAACTCCGGCGCCACGCTCCCCTCGGCGAACATCACGGTCGTGCACCGCTCCGACGACTCGGGCACCACGCAGAACTTCACCGACTACCTCGCGGCCAACGCCCCCGAGGTGTGGACGAAGCCGGCTGGGCAGACGTTCCCGTTCCAGGTCGGTGACGCCGCCAAGGGCACCTCGGGTGTCGCAGACGCCACGAAGAACGCCAAGAACTCGATCACCTACATCGACGAGTCCGGTTCGGCCGGCCTCAGCATCGCGCAGCTCAAGGTGGGCGACAACTTCGAGAAGATCAGCGCCGACGGTGCTGCCGCTGTCGTCGCCGCGTCGCCGATCGCCTCGGGCCGCGAGGCCAACGACCTGGCCATCCAGATCAACCGCAAGGACACCACCAAGGGTGCCTGGCCGCTGGTCCTGGTCAGCTACGTGATCGCGTGCCAGGAGTACAAGGACTCGGCCAAGGCCGACCTCGTCAAGGGCTACGTCGACTACGTCGTGAGCGACGCCGCCCAGAAGGCCGCCGCCGAGCAGGCCGGTTCCGCGCCGCTGTCGAGCGACCTCGCGAGCAAGGTCAGCAAGGCCGTCGCCACCATCAAGTAGTTCCGTCGCCGCTCGGCCTGGGCTGATAATGAGCCCGGGCCGAGCGGTGCTCCCGCACCACCCAGCAGCGCCCCGCATCACCCCACCCGAACCCGACGAGAGAAACAGGAATGACCGCCGGAACAGCAGGTGCCATCAAGCCGAAGGCGAAGATCCGCCTCGGCGATCGTGTGTTCTCCACCAGCACCGTCGTAGCCGGATCCCTGATCCTGGCCGTGCTCGCGGCCGTCGCGATCTTCCTCATCGTCCAGAGCCTTCCCGCGATCTTCGCGAAGCCGGGGACCCTCCCCAACGACGCGACCAACTTCTGGACCTTCGTCTGGCCGCTCGTGTTCGGCACGATCTGGGCGGCCCTGCTCGCCCTGATCATTGCGACACCGCTCTCGATCGGCATCGCGCTCTTCATCTCGCACTACGCACCGAGGCGTGTCGCTCAGACCCTCGGCTACATCATCGACCTCCTCGCCGCGGTGCCCTCGGTCGTCTTCGGCCTCTGGGGCATCGCGACGCTCGCCACCTTCGTGCAGCCGTTCTACGTGTGGCTCGGGGAGAACCTCGGCTGGATCCCGCTCTTCGCGCCGCCCATCTCCGGCACCGGCCGCACCATCCTCACCGCCGCGATCGTGCTCGCCGTGATGGTCATCCCGATCATGACCGCGATCTGCCGCGAGGTCTTCCTGCAGACGCCGCGCCTCCACGAGGAGGCCGCCCTCGCCCTCGGCGCCACCCGCTGGGAGATGGTCAGGATGGCCGTGCTGCCGTTCGCCCGGTCGGGCATCATCTCCGCCATCATGCTCGGCCTCGGCCGCGCGCTGGGCGAGACGCTGGCCATCGCCATGGTGCTCTCGCCGGCGCTCATCGTGAAGTTCGCGGTGCTGCAGGCGCAGAGTCCGAACACGATCGCGGCCAACATCGCGCTCCAGTTCCCCGAGGCGACAGGGGTATCGACGAACGCCCTCATCGCATCCGGCCTGGTGCTGTTCGTGGTGACGCTGCTCATCAACATGCTGGCCCGCTACATCGTCAACCGCCGCAAGGCATTCTCTGGAGCGAACTGATGACCACTGCGACGCTCTCCCGGCCGATGACGAACTCGCTCACCGCCGGCAAGCTCCCGCGCGGGTCCGCGTGGATGATGCTGGTCGGCTCCTGGATCGTCTTCGGCGCGATCTTCGCGATCCTCGCCGCCAGCGGTGCGACGAAGGACTTCAACATCGTCGGCGCGATCTTCTTCGGAACGGTGCTGTTCGACGTGGTGATCTACCTCACGTCGCTGCTGGTCGAAGGCTCGCGCAAGGCGAAGGACCGGCTGGTCACCTCCCTGGTGGCCACCGCGTTCATCATCGCGCTCCTCCCCCTCATCTCGCTCGGCTGGACGGTCATCGTCAGCGGCCTCGCCCGTTTCGACCTGCAGTTCTTCTCGGAGTCGATGCGCAACGTGATCGGCGATGGCGGCGGCGCGCTGCACGCGATCGTCGGCACCCTGCTGATCACGCTCATGGCGGCGCTGATCTCGGTTCCGATCGGTCTGCTCACGTCGATCTACCTGGTCGAGTACGGCCGCGGGATGCTCGCCAGGGGCATCACCTTCTTCGTCGACGTCATGACGGGCATCCCGTCGATCGTCGCCGGCCTCTTCGCCTACGCGCTGTTCGCCCTGTTCTTCGGACCGGGCGTGCGCAGCGGCTTCATGGGGTCGATCGCCCTCTCGGTGCTGATGATCCCGGTCGTCGTGCGCTCGAGCGAGGAGATCCTGCGGCTCGTGCCGAACGAGCTGCGCGAGGCGTCCTACGCACTTGGCGTGCCGAAGTGGCTCACGGTTCTCAAGATCGTGCTCCCGACCTCCCTCGCCGGTCTGACCACGGGCATCATGCTCTCGATCGCCCGCGTGATCGGCGAGACGGCCCCGCTGCTGATCGTCGCCGGCTTCACGACGAGCATGAACTACGACCTGTTCAACGACCGGATGATGACCCTTCCGGTGTTCGTGTACACGCAGTACACGCAGGCGGCCGGCCTGCACGCGCAGGCGTCCATCGACCGGGCCTGGACCGGCGCGCTCGCCCTGATCATCATCGTGATGCTGCTGAACCTCGTCGCCCGCATCATCGCCAAAGCCTTCGCCCCCAAGTACGGCCGCTGAGCCGTCACCGACCCGACCCAAGGAACCCACACGTGTCCAAGCGCATCGAAGTCAACGACCTGAACGTCTACTACAGCAGCTTCCTGGCCGTCGAGGGCGTCTCCCTCACCATCGAGCCCCGCACCGTCACGGCCTTCATCGGCCCGTCGGGCTGCGGCAAGTCGACCTTCCTCCGCACCCTCAACCGGATGCACGAGGTGATCCCCGGCGCCCGCGTCGACGGCGAGGTCATGATCGACGGCAACAACCTCTACGGCCCGGGCGTCGACCCGGTGCTGGTGCGTCGCCAGGTGGGCATGGTCTTCCAGCGCCCCAACCCGTTCCCGACCATGTCGATCCGCGACAACGTGCTCGCGGGCGTCAAGCTCAACAACCGCCGGATGTCGAAGTCCGAGGCGGACGAGCTGGTCGAGTCGTCGCTGCGCGGCGCCAACCTCTGGAACGAGGTGAAGGACCGCCTCGCGCTGCCGGGCTCCGGCCTGTCGGGCGGCCAGCAGCAGCGTCTCTGCATCGCGCGGGCGATCGCCGTCTCCCCCGATGTGCTGCTGATGGACGAGCCCTGCTCGGCCCTCGACCCGATCTCGACCCTCGCGATCGAGGACCTGATCGAGGAGCTCAAGAACGACTACACGATCGTGATCGTGACCCACAACATGCAGCAGGCGTCGCGCGTCTCCGACCGCACCGCGTTCTTCAACATCGCGGGCACCGGCAAGCCCGGCAAGCTCATCGAGTACAACGACACGAACATGATCTTCTCGAACCCGAGCGTGCAGGCCACGGAAGACTACGTCTCCGGCCGCTTCGGCTGATCCGCCCCGGCTTTTCACACCGGGCGCTGCACACAATCGAGTCCGAACTTGTTGCCCTGAAACCCGGCGTTTCACCGCAATAAGTTCGGACTCGATTGCGTGTGAGCCGGGCCGGATGCGCGCGGGCGGGATGCGCGATGCGCGAGCACACTCAGGAGGCGATGGCGACGATCGGCTTGGTCGTCGGCTGCTTCGAGCCTCCGGCGGGCTCGACGGTGACACCGACGGCGTCGCCGGCCGACATGGTGCCGGCGAGCACACGCCACGTGGCGCCGGCCTCGGAGGCGGTCATCGTTCCCGCCGGGGTCGCCGTGCCGTCGCGGATGTACCAGAGCTCGTAGGTCTTGTCGTTCGGCAGCGCGGGCAGGTCCTTCGCGACGAGCGCCGACTTGCCCAGTTCGCCCGACCAGACGAGGGTGGCCGTTCCGCCGCCTTCGACCGGCGCGGTGGCGCGCTGCACGTCCGGGGCGGCGTTGATGCTGGCGAGAGCCGTTGCCTGCTGCACCTGGAACGAGTTGCCCGCTCCGATGCTGTTGCCGAGGAACACGCCCCCGACGAAGAGCAGCACGGCGGCCGCCGCGGCGGAGACGATCGCGACCGGACGCGTGAACCAGCGCGCGCGGGCCTTGGTCTCGGCGCGCGTCTCTGTGCCTGTGCCGGTCTCTGCGCGCGTCTCTGTGCCTGTGCCGGTCTCGGCGCGCGTCTCGGTGCCGGTCTCTGTGCGTGTCTCTGCGCGCGTGTCAGCGACAGGCGCGACGGATGGGGCCGCATCCGGGGTCTCGACGGCCGGCTGGGCCGCATCCGGGGTCGCGGGGAGTTGCGGGGTGGACGCGAGCTTGGCGAAGAGGTCCGCCTTGAGCGACGGCGGCGGGGCGACCGCATCGGCGGCCAGACCCAGCTGGGCCGCCACCGACTCGAACTCGAGCGCCTCGTCCGGCGTCTCGGCGCCGAGCTCGTAGCCTAGGCGCGCAGGGGTGTCCTGCCTGCCGTCGGTCATGGTGTCACCCCCAGTTCGTCTCGTAGCCGTATCATCGCATCGCGCAGCCGAGTTTTCGCTGTGCCGAGCGGGATCCCGAGGTGCTCGGCCACCTCGCTCTGACTGAGTCCGCCGTAGTACGCGAGCATCACGGCTTGGCGTTGGGCGTCCGACAGCTTGGCCATCGCCACCTCCACCCTTTCGTGCTCGACACGCACCTCGACGGTCTCCGCCACCTGGTCGTAGCCGACGGGGATGTCACGGATCCCGACAGCCGTATCCCGGTTCCTCGACGCCTGCGCGGCGCGGACCCGGTCGATCGCGCGGCGGTGGGCCATGGTCATGATCCACGTCAGCGCTCGACCTTTATTCGGATCGAACCGCGAAGCGGATTGCCAGATCTCGAGGAAGACCTCCTGGGCGACCTCCTCGGACTGCGACGGATCGACGAGAACCCGGCGGACGAGCCCGAGCACGCGCGGTGCCGTCTGGTCGTAGAGCTCGGAGAAGGCGGCCTGGTCTCCCGTGGCCGTGGAACGCAGGAGGTCGTCGAGAGTCACGGCTGCGGCGTCATCCACGTCGTTCCCGCTCTCTTCCGGCATAGTTCCAGCATCGCAGGTCCCCGCCGGCTCACGCGCGAACACCACGGCGTCGACAGTACCCTGACGATCCGCGAACGAGAAGCGCCGGGCCGCAGAACGCCTCTCGGCGCGAGGCCGCTCGGAGCGGCTAATTTTGGAGCCCGGGGTTACTGCGGCCCGGCACTGATCAAGTTTACCCGAGCATCCGGCCGGCGGTCACGGCGTGGCGTTCGCAGCGGGAGAACATCGCACGCGGCTCAGCCGGCCGGGGGTGTCAGCCGGGAGCGCTGGCCGAACCGGTCGGCGCACCTCAATGCGTGAAGGTCGACACGAGACCCTCGGTCGGCATCGGCGCCTCCAGGCGGTCGAGGTACTCGACGGCGTCCCGGATGTCGAGCACGAGCGATTCGGCGAGGTTACGGCTGAGCCCGTTGCGCACCACGATGCGCTGCACCACGAGGTCGGCGAGATCGTCGGGCATGGGATAGGCCGGGATCAGCCAGCCCTTGAGCCGCAGCCGCTCGGACAGGTGATAGAGGTTCCACTTGTCCGTGTAGCCCTTCCGCAGCTGCCAGGCGAATACCGGGATGTCTCCCCCGTCGTTCCACAACTCGAATGCGTCGATCTTCGCGATCTCGCCCGAAAGGTACAGGGCGACATCCTGACAGGCCTTCTGCACGCGGTAGTAGCCGTCCCAGCCCAGCCGGAGGAACAGGTAGTACTGCAGGAGCACCTGCGCACCGGGCCGCGAGAAGTTGAGCGCGAAGGTGGGCATGTGGCCGCCGAGGTAGGTGACGTCGAACACGAGGTCGGGGTCGAGGTCGGCGGCGGTGCGCCAGATGACCCAGCCCAGACCGGGATACACCAGCCCGTACTTGTGCGCCGAGGTGCTGATCGAGACGACCCGGTCGACGCGGAAGTCCCAGTGCAGCTCGGGCTGGAGGAAGGGGGCGATCATGCCGCCGGATGCTCCGTCGACGTGGATCTTGACATCCCAGCCGCTCTTCTCCTGGATGCGGTCGAGCGCTGCGGAGATCTCGGCGATGGGCTCGTACATCCCGGTGTAGGTGACGCCCATGATCCCGACGACGCCGATGGTGTTCTCGTCGACGTAGTTCTCGAGGTCGTGGCCGTCGAGGACCTTGTGCTCGAGGGAGATGGGGACGTAGCGGGCCTCGACATCCCAGTAGTTGCAGAACTTCTCCCAGCACACCTGCACGGCGCTGGAGAGGATCAGGTTGGGCTTGTCCGTCGGCTTGCCCTGCGCTCGACGCGCCTTCTGCCACCGGCGCTTGAGCGAGAGACCGCCGAGCATGCACGCTTCGGACGAACCGATGGTCGAGGTGCCGAGGGCGTTCTCCGGGTCGGGAGCGTTCCAGAGACCGGCGAGCATCTTCCAGCAGCGCGTCTCGATGGCCGCCGTCTGCGGGTACTCGTCTTTGTCGATCATGTTCTTGTCGAGGGACTCGGCGTACAGCTTGGTCGCGTAGTCGTCCATCCACGTGCCCACGAAGGTGGCGAGGTTCAGGCGGGCGTTCCCGTCGAGCATCGACTCGTCGTGCACCACCTGGTACGCGGTCTCCGGGAGGGTCTCCCCCGGCGGCAGGGTGTTGAGCGGAAAGTCGGTGGACTCGCCCACGCGGGCGAAGAGCGGATTCAGCTGGTTGTGGTCGCCGATCCCGGTGAACGCGTGGACGGGCGTGCTGCTGGGGCGCGAAGAGGACGTGCCGGTCTGAGATTCGGGCGTGGTGGTCATGCCTCACACGTTAGGAACGGCCGCGGGCGACGGCGTCACCCCGGGAGGGTGATCTTGCGTGGGCGGGCGCGCTCGTGCGCGGCGGTGTGCGTGCGCTGGCGGGTGCGCGTGCGCGTGCGCGGGTGCGCTCGTACGCGGGCCCGTGCGCTCGCGGGTGTGCGGGCCGGGTCAGTCGAGCGACTCGTGGCGCCACAGCCGCGCGCACGAGGTGAGCTCCTCGGCGGTGCGGGTGAAGCGGAGTGCACGTGTCGTCAGCTCGCTCGCACGTTCGGGAGCCGTCGCATCCTGATCGTCGGCGACGGATGCGCATCCGGCAGCTGTCACGCGGCAGAACGCGGCCGCCCGGTCGAGCGCGACGGCGAAGTCCCCCTCGAACAGTCCGCGCAGGATGCGGTCGGCGAGGTCGGTGATCTCGTCGGGTCCGGTCGGCGTCGATGCGCCGGCCACTACGGGGTCGATGGTGGGGACGATCTCGGAACCGCGCTGGAAGAAGAAGGCGGTGCCCACCGGATCCTGCCGGATCAGCAACCGCAGCAGGTAGATGCGCCAGAGCGCCCCCGGAAGACTGCGTGCGTTGGACCGCGACCACAGCTCGGCGATGGCGTCGATGCCGTGGGCGTCGGTGAACTCGACGAGCCGGTCCACGATCTGCGCATCCGGATCCGCGCGCACCCGGTTCAGCAGGGCGTGCGCCGTCTCGTGGGCGACCCGGCTGATCTGCGCCGGATCCTCGCCGCCCATGAAGGCCTCGAACATGCCGCTCGGGAACGTCGTCGGCTTGTGGAAGTGCTCCGTCATGGGCTCCATTCTCCGCCCGCTTGCGCCCCGAGCCGAAATCATTTCGCCGCACGCGGAACCCCCGACGGCACGTTCGAAGGGCTCCGCGATTCACGCTAGATTAGAAACGTATGGGCCTGTAGCTCAGTTGGCAGAGCATCGGACTTTTAATCCGCGGGTCGTGGGTTCGAGCCCCACCGGGCCCACCCAGTGAATCAAAGGGACCCGACGCCGTTTCCAGCCACTCCCGAAGTCGCAATTTCTGGATTTGCCCACGGTTTGCCCACAACTTCTGGGGACCCAAGGCGGCTCAATGCGTCTCCAACGGCATCCAGGTCATCGTCGAAGAGGTCGGCGTAGACGTCGAGTGTCATCGCTGCGGAGGCGTGACCGAGCATCCGCTGCACCGCTTTGACGTTCGCGCCCGCCGAAATTGCCAGGCTTGCCGCGGTGTGACGAAGGTCGTGGACCGTCGGCCGCAGGAGATCCGGGTGCCTCTCGCTCAGCTCGTCCGCTGCTTTGTCGAACGCCTTCCGCTTCCAGTTGTTCACGCGGAGCGGGTGACCGTTCGGCGACCGGAAGAGCAGTTCGCGGGAGCCTCTTTCGCGGACCAGATCCGTGAGCTCGTCCGCAAGAAAAGCGGGGAAGGGAACGCTGCGCTGCTGGTGATTCTTCGGAGTGCCATAGACCAACCTGCCATCGGTGAGTTCCACGACGGCCCGCTCTACTTGGATCCGCCGACGAGCGAATTCGACATTCCGGACTTCGAGCGCTGCCAGCTCACCCCAACGCAAGCCGGTGTAGCCGAGGAACAGCACCACAAGGCCCTCTGAGCCGCACAACTCGGCCAGCTCGTGCAATTGGGCGTGAGTCAGGTATGGATGCTTCTTCGGCCGAATTCGAGGCAGTCGGATACCGTCGGCCGGGTTGCGGCCCAGCCGTCCATCGCGGACGGCGTACTTGAGAATCATCGAGAACACCCGGTGATATGAACGGACCGTCCGGGCGCCCACTCTGCTGTTCTCGTCAGAGATCCAGGACTGGAGGTCCGAGTGCGTGATCGCGTTCAACGGCGTCGAACCCCAGCGCGGCTGAAGACGGCCCCTGGTGATCGAGACGTAACCCTGGAGCGTGCTGGGTTTGACCTGCACGAGCGAGTCGATCCACTTTTCGCTCCAGGCCCCGAAGTCGATGCCAGCGCGAGCAGCGGGCACATAGTCGCCTCGAGCTTTCGCCAATTCGAGCGAGGCCAAATAGAGCTGGGCCTCGTACTTGGTTCTGAATCCCCGCTTGTCGGTCTGCTGGTGGCCCGGCGTACGGTATCGGACCCGGTAGCGCCGCCCGGCGGCCGTGTCGTACGCGCTTATGCTCCCCATCGAC
This sequence comes from Leifsonia sp. 10N434, assembly GCF_056394405.1. Lineage (NCBI taxonomy): Bacteria > Bacillati > Actinomycetota > Actinomycetes > Micrococcales > Microbacteriaceae > Leifsonia > Leifsonia sp. 10N434. Next base: position 473,743 of record NZ_JBFTHV010000004.1, read on the forward strand.
CTCACCCCGTTCGTGAGTATCCAGCCGCCCGCCGACACTGTCCGGGCGGCGGAAAGGCCACTCGAAAAAACGCCCTCACTTACACGTTGTGGTTTCGCCCTCGATTTGGCGCGCAAACCACATCCTTGCCAGGAATCCCACAGTGCCTTCGTCCGCCCCGACGGCTGAGAATGGCGCGTTGAGCGACCGGGTCAAGGGCCCTGCGCGTCGCTCCGCGATGCAGCGGAGCTGCACCCTTGACGCGGTCGCTCAGCGCGCGAGAATGCCTCGAGCGGGGCGGATGGATGAGACCGGTCAAGCAGCGAACCGCACGGCGTGGCCCCTCAAGTTGCCAGCGTGGCTAGCGCAATACCGACAAGGATGGCCCAACTTCCAGGACGATGGCGGGCGATCTCAACCGGCGAACGAACCCTCTCATGTGCTTCTGGCAGGAACCGGTCGAGCTTCGCGATGGCCACTTAGTGGCCGGCGCATACCGCTGCCAGCGCTTCGCGGTGCCCGGGCCGTTCACGATCGGTTCCCGTGAGGCCGTCGTCGACGGGGATTTCTCCTCGTCGACGTCGAGGGTATAGAGCGCGTTGTGTTGCGCGTGAGATCTTGGACGTTTGGTGAAGACGCGTGCGTCACCGATGAGCACACTTCGGGCGGTAGCGTTTGAGGCACCATCGCCGGGCATGTTTGCGGGCGGGTCTTATGGGAATTGCGCTGCCGCGAAATGCGCTAGCCACCGAATTAGCGCCGGGCGCAATGGGCGTCGCGCTGATCGACCGGCTAATGAAACAGACGCTGGGGTGCGCTGGATATGACGGCGTGGACGTGGTTTACTCCACCCATGGCAATCGCTCCCGTGTTCAACGGGGACGCCTTGGTCGCTGCGCTAGACGCCCGACGCTCCGAGTTGGGCCTCGGGTGGCCCGACCTGGCACAGGAACTGACCGACCAGTCAAGCAGGTTGAGGGCTGCGCTGAACGACCACGCGGTCTGTTCAGGCGCATTGGTCCGCACAGTCAAGCGCGGCTCGATGTCCTGTCAGTACGCCCTGATGCTGCTGCAATGGCTCGACCGAGCCCCCGAGGAATTCCTGATCGGAGACCGGCGGGAGCTCGATGACACACGCTTACCCACCATCGGGACTGACGTTCGCCTGCGGTGGGACCTACCTCAGCTTTACGCCGCCGTGAACGATCAGCGGCGCAGGCACGAACTCACCTGGACTGCACTGGCCGCCCAGTTCGGGTGCACGCCGAGCCGCCTAACCAACTTACGCACGGCACGGCTGGCCGACATGGATCTCACCATGCGGCTCACGCAATGGCTCGGCCGGCCAGCGGCAGACTTCGTACACCCCGCCACCTGGTGAGAGGGGCATCCCGATCCAACCAAGGCCACGCCGCCCGCTGATGGATCCGCTTGCGCCCACGACGCCTGAGACACGTCTACCACAACCGAAGCGACTAACCGCCACTCAGCGATAGCGTCGCGGTGTGCGAAGTCGACAGAAAAGCTCCGGGTGGGCAGCGACGGTTGTCGTGCTGCTAAGCATTGGCCTGACAGGCTGCGGCCAGGCCGGAGGCTGCGGCATGGCGGTCACGCCAGCTCCCCAAATCTCGGTGGATGTGAAGGCTTGGATCAAAGCTCATCCGGACACCAACGTGCGGGTATGCGTCGGCGGCAACTGCACCGCCGGAAACAGCAATGTCGTGGTCACGGGGCAGGACCCGATGACACCGTTCCACCACGGCGATACAGTCGACGTCACAATTGATCCGATCCGCGACTCGACTCCGGTCGGGTCCATCCAGGCGATTGCTCGTCTCTCCGACGGGCAGTGCGGCCAGTGGGGAGCGCACCTCCAGCTCACGGCCGGCGGTCGCGTAAGACCACTAGCCGGCTGACGCCGCACGGATTACGGGGCACTTCAGAGCCAGCTCGTTGTCCCGGTGAGCGATCCGCCATCGAAGCCTTCGGTCAGCGATCGATGTCCGAAGCAAGCGAGAGGTCCCTGCTCGACGAACATCCGGTGGTGCTTGCGGTAGGAATCGCGGATGATCGACAGATGACCCGGTTCGCCATCGACGCCCCAACATGTATGGCCCTCATCCGGCACCACGTCGCTCTTTCTGCTGGCCATCAGCTCGTTGCACCCGCCGTCCTCCGGTCAGACGTGTTGTGCCTACTGTTCAGCGAAGTTCGGGCAGGACATCTGAGTGAGAACGAGGGCCGGCGTGAGTTGGAACAGTTCGCCGAGATGAAGATCCGGCTCTTGGGAGATCGGGTCTCACGTGCGACCGCGTGGAGGATCGCCCGTGACCTCGGATGGCCCGATCCTCGACCGGCTGAGTACCTCGCAGTGGCTCGCCTTCAAGCTGATCTTCTCGTCACAGATGACCCGCACCTTATCGAGGGTGCCGCCGTGATCACCCCGGTCGCGGGCCGTGACGCCTTGAACCAGCAGCCCTCATCCGAGAATTCTCGGTAAGCGATCGTCAAATGAACCAGAGTGCTAAGCCGATTCCCCAGGAGACGACGGGCAGGGCGACAACGAGAAGCAGGACAGCGGTCGCGTTGACGCGCAACCTCAGTCCTTGCGCCGTCTGAACTGTTATGAGGGGAACTGCGAAAGCAAGCACCACCACACAGCCGTACCCGCCGAGCTGGAACGCCACTTGCGCCTCGCCGAGGTCGGTGTTGTAGTCCGCTGGCCACCACCCGAGTTCAGCGGCCCATCGAAACGGCAGGGCTCCCATGAACAGGTAGAGGAAGAACATGGGAATCGCCGCGATGATGTACCAACGGAGCATTCTCCATCCGGAGGAGCTGGCCGTTGGACTCGTCGTGGTCATCGTGCGCTCCGCCCTCGGCTCCGACCGTCTGGGTTCAGGTGGCTCCTCTTTCAGGTCGATCACTGTTCAATGATCGCGGAAGAGTTGAAACTCCCCTGCTGGTAGTTGAAGCAGAGCTGGTAGGCGCGTTCAGCACTCGAGAGCGTGTCCCATTTCAGCAGCTGCTTCGCCGCTAGGTCGGGGCTGACGAGATCCTGCGGGAGAGCAAGCGGACTGTTGTCTTCTGAGATATTGGTCTGCGACAACGCGTCAGCGATACGAGTTCGAATGGATTCATCACCGCATCGCTCAATCTCCGCTGCGCTGATCGTCACGGTTGCGATCGTTGAACTCGTTGGAGATGACGACGATGAGTTGGAATTGTGGACAATCTCGGCGGGATGATCTGAGCACCCACCGACGCACATAGTGGCAATAGCAATCAGTGCGAAACGCGCCCACTTCGAACTCATCAATTCCCCCTACACACAGGCTACGTGACCCCTGCCCAGGACGGTCAATCTGGCGGCGATGCGAGAGAGCGCGTGGCGCGACATCATCTTTCGCGTCAAGGGCGAGACGCCTTCGCGCCACGGACGGCCCCTCTGATCACACACCCAGCGCCACAACCTCGCGCTCGGCGCGCGCAATATGGTTCGGCTTAGCCTCTCCGCCCCAGTGACCAGCAACGCCGCACCACCGAACCTCTGAGCGTCGTCAGCCGTCGTGCGCGTAACACGATCCCTCCCCGCCGGTAGCGCCGCCTGCACGCGGCGCTGTAGGGGGTCTCGTTCATCCGACAGATTCGTACACCGCGATCATTGTTCGACCTCGAGAGCCCGTGGACGCTGCGGGTGGCAACACTGACCAGCGACGGGTAGTCGACCGAGTTGCGTTCAGAGGTCGACCTCTCCGTCTGTCGGGTTCCGGCCATGTGTTGCCGGGTGGCGGGCCTGCCATTGCTTGAAGATCTCCCACAAGGTCAGTCCCACCCATGCCCCCAGAATGCCGAAGACCATCGAATCGGTCAGCGCGTCGAGGAGCCGAAGCACGACCGCGATCAGAAGGAACGCACCGGTCTGGACGGCCACGGTGAGGAGAAGGCTGGAACGGAGGGTGCGCTGCCGGGCCGTCTCGTGTAGATCATCGCCGCCCACCCCCGGCTGGTGTGGCTTCATCGTTGGTCGGTCCAATTCTGGTAAATACGCTGGCTCGAGTACGAGCTTGTGAAGTGTGTGGGCCGCGGCGCGATCAACCGTTCCTCGGATAACAGACACCGCAGCCAACGACCGAATCTAGCGGATAGGCCCCGATAGTGGGTAGCCAGCAAAGTCAGTACAGGTCCGACCGCCCGCGCGTATGCGACGCACATGATCGCGGCTGCCGAATTAGGAGCCGAGCATAGGGGCAGCGACTCGCGCTCGGGCGCCCTCCTGTGAAGCAAAGCTACGTGCGGACCTGTGCCCGCAGAGGGATCGGCTTACGGGCGATAGGTGACGATCGCTCTGTGACCGGTTCGCCGCCTCGAGCGTGTTGTAGCGCCGGGGAATTGATCGGATCTCTATGGTGGGCGGGTGGGCGACCCGAATTGGATTGAAACCACTCGCCAGTCGTATGACACCGTTGCAGCTAACTACGCGGACTTCACTCGGGCTGCGATGGATCGGGTGCCGGTCGCAAATTCATTCTTGGACCTCTTCTCATCGCTTGTTGGACGGGAGGGGCGCGTCCTCGACGCAGGCTGCGGCCCTGGTTGGGTCACGGCCTACCTGCGCGACCGCGGTCTCAACATCAGTGGCATCGACCTTTCACCCCGGCTCATTGAGATAGCGCGCACGAATTACCCGGAAATCAGTTTCGAGG